>CAVPJG010000015.1:0-447502 GCA_963705205.1 uncultured Thermoleophilia bacterium | reverse complement strand
GCGAAGCGCTATGGTGACGGTCGCCTGTGAACCGCAGGGGAGTCGAACCCCTGACCTCCGCCGTGGTACAGCGGCGCACCCTCGAGGAGGACTTCTCTGGGCTTTGGCGAGGCGCAAGCGGCCGCGCTGTCGGACCGCCGGCGACAGGGCGACGACGCGCGTGACCTGAACATGAGGAGCGTCGCTGGCTCGGCCGCTCTGCTGGCCGCTACCGTCGCAGTGGCGATCGTCGGCTCCGCCTGCGCGCAGTCGACGGCGACCGGCCCGGCGTCCACCGGCGACCCGGTGGCGGGCGCGACCGATGCCAGAACGCCTCAGACCGCCGTCGCCGAGGCTCCCCGGGCTGACGTCTACCTGCTCGGAGGCTCATCGGCGCGCGAGTGCATCGTGAGCAACGCTGGCTGGGCCGATGCGATAGCGAGACTCGGCGGCCCAATCGTGCGCACCCGCAACCTGGGCGCGAGCTACCAGACCTTCGCCCGGGACGCCCAGCTCGTGGCGGCGATGCCCGAGGGCCCGACGCTGGTGCTCATCGGCATCAACGTCGGGCGCTTCACAGCTGAGCCGAAGGCGGCGGTCACGGCGCCGTCCGCCGCCGCCCGGTCCGCCGTCGCGTCCAGGGCCGAGGTGGAGCACCGCTACACGATCGCCACGATCTACTCCGACGGCGAGAAACGGCGCCTCGCCCAGCGGTGGGTCCGGGAGCGGTATCCCTTGTTCGAGCGCAACTTCGCGGCCAACATGGTGACGCTGAGGAGCCTCGTCGCCTTCTGCCGGAAGCGAGGCTTCACGCCGGTCCTGCTCGAGCTGCCGCTCGACCTGCCCGCCGCCGAAGGGGATCTCGGGCCGGTGCGCGATCGCTTCCTCGCCGCCTGCCGGGAGCTCGCCGCGAGCGACGATGTGCTGTTCGTGAGCTTCCTGGAGGAAGTCGCGATCCCCAGCGCTCACTTCTACGACCTGTTCCACCTGGTCGGGCCCGGACGCGAGGTGTGGCAGGACCGCCTGGCCCGAGAGGTCGTCGGGATCCTGGCGACGCAAAAGGGCGGCACGGCTCCTTGAGTCGAGCCCTCCGGACATGTCGGTGGTGGACCGCAGGGGAGTCGAACCCCTGACCTCCGCCGGGAGTCATTGATGACGCTCCCTTCGTTGGCCGGAGGCTGGCCGCTGGGGCCAGACGGGACACCAGAAGAAGCTCGAAGCCGGCCTCGAGCTCACCCTCGACGGCATCGAGAGGATGCAGGCCGCGGATCGACCCCGGGGGAGGTACGCCGGTTCCCCCGCCGGAGAGATGCGCCCGCTCCGGCCCAGGCAGAGACTGGGGTGGTCGGCGGATCCGTCCTCGAGGAGGGCTCGCAACGAGGAGCAGGTTCTTCCCGGCCTCACATACATCCACAGGAAGGAGACGTTGTGAGCGCCCACACCAAGCTCTCATCCACCCGCACTATCGCCACGTTTGCCCGCTACGGAACCTGCTCCGAGACCCTCTGCAACGTCGTCGACCGGGCGTTCGGCCATCCGCTCCCCGTCGAGGAGCACGCCTCCGGGCCGCTGGCGGGCGGCATCATGGCCCGTGGCTACCAGTGCGGCCAGGTCTGGGGCGCTGCGCTCGCGGCAGGAGCGGAGGCGCACCGGGCACTGGGACCCGGCCCGCGGGCGGAAGCTGCCGCGGTCGTCGCCGCACGGCGGATCGTGGACGCGTTCCGCTCGCTCTATCACAGCATCGACTGTGGCGAGATCACAGGTGTCGACATGAGCGGAGGGTCGGCAACCGAGGTCCTCCGGTACTTCAGGAACAACGGCGTGCGGTGCTTCCGCATGGCCGCGCAGTTCGCTCCGGTCGCCTTCAGCCAGATAGACGTCACCCTCGCCGAAGATCTCGGCGAGCCGCCCGAGCCGCCGGTGAGCTGTGCTGCGGAGGTCGCGCGGCGGCTGGGAGCCGGCGACCTGCACGTGGTCATGGCCTCCGGGCTCGCGGGCGGCGTCGGCCTGAGCGGTGACGCCTGCGGGGCGCTGGCGGCCGCCGTCTGGATCCTCGACATGGACGTCCGCCGGCAAGGCACCGGGAAGGCCGGATTCGCGAATCCGCAGGCTGCCGCGCTGATCGACCGGTTCACGGACTGGTCCGGGTCTCGGTTCCTCTGCTCGCAGATCGCCGGCCGCCGCTTCCGGGACGTCGCCGACCATGCCGAGTACGTGCGCGGCGGCGGGTGCGCGGAGCTCATCGAGATGCTGGCGCCCGCGGCAGCTTGACGGCTGCGGCCACCCTGCGACCAACACCGCCGGAGGACTGACAGTCACGTACCGCGCTCGGTATAGTCGGACGCGTGGTGACCCGATGAGCGAAGCAGTCCGCACCCTCACCTTCCCCCAGCGGGTGGAATGGGGCTCCGGCGCCGTGACGCGCGTCGCCGATGCCGTGTGCGCCCTGGGCGCCACCGGCGTCTTCGTGGTGAGCGACGCGGCGGTCGCCGCGGCCGGCCACCTCGAGCGACTGCTGGCCGTGCTGCCCGGGTCGGTGCGCACCACCGTGTACGACCGCGTCGAGCCCGAGCCGACGACTGCGGCCGTCGGACTGGCGGCGGCCGCGCTCGGCGCCGCCGAGGGCGCCGACGTGATCGTCTCGCTCGGCGGCGGCAGCGTCATCGACACGGCCAAGAACGCCGGCCTCCTCGCCCTCAACGGCGGCGCTCTCAGCGACTACGAGGACGGGGCCGACCCCGCCAGAGCCATCCGGCGCGTGCTGCCGCACATCGCCGTCCCGACCACAGCCGGCACCGGCAGCGAAGCCACCGCCTGGGCGGTCTTCGTCGACCCCGGCCGCCGGCTCAAGACCGCGGTCTACGATCCCCGGTTGATCCCCGCCGTCGCGATCCTCGATCCCGACCTCACCGTCAGCGTGCCGCCTGAGGTCACGGCGGGGACGGGGATGGACGCGCTGACGCACGCGGCCGAGGCGTACCTTTCGCAGCTGGCGAACCCGGCGACCGACGCCTTGGCGCTGCAGGCCGCCGGCCTGGTCGCGCGTCATCTGAGACGCGCCGTGGCCGAGGGCGCCGACCTCGAAGCTCGCGCGGGCATGCTGCTCGCGAGCTTCCTGGCCGGCGCCGCCTTCTCCAACTCCTCCTGCGGCCTGGTGCACACGCTCTCCGAGGCCCTGGGCGGCTTCTACCGCCTGCCGCACGGGGTCACCAACGGCGTGCTGCTGGCGCCGGTCCTGGACTTCAACGCGCCCGCCTGCCCCGAGCGGGTCGCGCGGCTGAGAGGCGTGTTGGCGGGCGGTGCCGGCGGAGACGCCGGCGCGGCGGTGCGCCGGCTCGCCGCCGACATCGGCTTGCCGCGATCGCTCGCCGAGCTGGGCGTCCCGCGCGCCGACCTGCCCGCGCTCGCCGCGGCCGCCTTCGAGTGGGCCAACGACGCAGGCAATCCCCGCGACGTCACCCTCGACCAGGTCCGGGAGCTCCTCGAGCGGGCTCTCGAGCCGAGAATGGAGCGAGCATGACCAGCTACACGCCCGGCCCCCCGAAGCACACGTGGGCGATCGCCGGCCAGGACGTCCCCGCCTTCCAGCGGGACATGGAGGAGCTGTGCGCGGCGGCGCTCGCCAAGGGCGCCGACTTCGCCGAGCTCATCGACGCCGACAAGGTCGCGGTCGACGAGCGTGTGACCCTCAAGTGCCGGATCCCGCCGTGCGAGTGCTACGGCCAGTGCCTCATGGACCCGCCCTTCTCGCCGACCGCCGAGGAGACCGCCAAGGTCGTCGCCAAGTACCGCTACGCGATCCTCACCGAGGTGGCGATGGAGCTGCCGCAGGAGTACTGGGACCTGATCCAGGGCGACGAGCCGCTCTGCCGGCTGCAGTACGACGAGCGCGCGCTCGGCTACGACCGCACCGTTCAGCAGCCGCTCTGGTTCAAGCTGCACGACGTGGTCATGGAACTCGAACGGCGGGCACACAATCTCGGCTACTTCTTCGCGACCGGCTACGTCGCCTCAACCTGCTACCTCTGCTACACGGCCGACGACCCGGTGGGGTACTGCGACACCACGCGCCCCTGCAAGCACCCCTACGAGGCGAGGCCCTCGATGGAGGCCGCCGGCATGGACGTCTTCAGCACCTACTGGAACGTCGGCCGCGAACTGAACCTGGGCTCCCGGGAGAAGTTCTCCTGGAGCGGGCTGGTGCTCGTCGTCTAGTCGCACGCGCGCCAAGGCTCTTGCCTCACCGCGCGCTGCGTGAACGGGCAGACCGCCTGGCACACGCCGCAGGTGCCGTCCCACTCCGGATGCTCGTAGGTCTTGGCCTCGCAGGCCTTCTCGTCGTAGAGCCGCTCGCGCGGCATGCCGGCCGTCCACAGCACGTCCCGGCCGGCGTTCATCGGGCAGGCGTCGACGCAGCGGCGACAATCGGCGCAGCGGCTCTCCGTGATGGGGACGCCGGCCGGCAGCGGCAGGTCGGTGAAGACGGTGGTCAGCCGCACGGCCGC
This sequence comes from uncultured Thermoleophilia bacterium, assembly GCA_963705205.1. Lineage (GTDB taxonomy): Bacteria > Actinomycetota > Thermoleophilia > UBA2241 > UBA2241 > CAIXSE01. Next base: position 443,018 of record CAVPJG010000015.1, on the reverse strand, counting down.
GCCGAACCGGGCGGACACGTACACGGCGGTCTTGCCGATCCAGCCGAGGCCCGCCTGAGTCGCGGCGATCTTGTGCGAGAACACGCCGGGATCGCCCCAGTCGTCGACCGGCGGATCGTCGTGGGGGCCGGCCATGAGGTTGCTGGACTGAAGGGCTCGGTAGCCGCGCGCCTCGATCTCCGCCACGATCCCCGCGGCCGCGTCGTCGAGCTCGCGCCACAGGCGTGCGTAGTCGTCGAAGAACGCCTGCGACATGTGCGTCTGCTCGATGCCTGCCAGCGCCTCCGGCGCGTGGCGCCCGGCAAGGGTGATGGCGAATGGAAGGTCGGGCGCCAGCGGCCAGTCGCGGTTGGCGGCGACGCCCCATTCGTCGACGCCGGCGGCCTCACACACGCGTTGCACGGCCGAGATCACATCTGGACCCATGACTGCTCCCCCGCCCTTCGAGGCCGGACCGGCTGCGGGTGCCACGCTCTCTCACCACAGTCCACCCCGGCTGACGTTCGGCGCCCGGAGGCGCCCTCCGAGACCGGCGATGATTGCACGGAGAACCGGCGGGGGCAAGGGCGGCTGGTGGACCGCAGGGGAGTCGAACCCCTGACCTCCGCCGTGCAAAGGCGGCGCTCTCCCAACTGAGCTAGCGGCCCACGAGGGGGACAAGTATAGCGCTTAGGCTCGCGGAACCCGACGCCGCCCATCGAGTGACGGGCGTTTGGGTTGCAGAACGGTTGCAGAACGCGACGCCACGAGAGCCGGGCTAGGATCCCCAGGGGCCGGGGCCCGTGTGGCGAGCCTTGTCGCGCTGCAGGGTCTGCATCTGCTCGCCACGAGCGACGTCCGCTCCTCTCGCGTCCCCCCTGCCTTCGTCTGACCCGCGCAGACGGATCCACATCACCAGACGAATGGCCAAAGCGAGAACACCCACGGTCACGATGACCAGCACCGCCACTTTGGGTGCGAGGGCGAGGGCGATTACGACTGCGGCCAAGGCGGTGACCGCCAAGACGGACCAGAGGAGCATGCGCGACATGGATCTCCCTTCATCAGCCCATCCGGTGCGGACGAGTCGGGTGAGCCGGGAAGGAGTGGCACGCGCGAGCTGCCGCTGCTTCCTGCCGGGCCCTTCTCACTAGTCTCTGCCTACCCAACGCGCGGGCGCAAGGTCGCCAAGCATGTCAGGCTTACAGCCGGCGGCGCTCTCCCGACTGAGCTAGCGGCCCACGAGGGGGACAAGCATAGCGCGTGAGGGAATGATGGCCTGAATCACGGCAACCGGGTCGCATGACGGTTGCAGAAGCACGCACTCGCACGTGATACCGGCGCTACAAGAGGAGGCCGCGAGGAAGATCGACGCGGGACTCGGAGCGGCACTCGCGGGATAGCAGCCGAGTCGCAGCCGACGCACAACGCAGCCAGCGGGAAGCCCGCCGGACGGCGTCCGGGAGTCGCGACCCGCCGCCCGTGCTACGCGTCAGGGTCTTGGCGATCCGCTCGCCGCCCATCGCCGCGACTCGCCAGGATCGAGCCGATGACTACGCCGGCGCCGGCGCCGAACGCGATGCCGAGCGCGAGCTGGTCAATGATGAGGCCGAACGCGACCCCTACCCCCGCGCCCATGGCGATCCACACGCCGAGCGCGTTCGCCTTCTTCTTTGCGTCAGTGTCCGGCGCCTTGTCGCTCTCCGCCATGACGGCCTCCTCAGGTGCGTGTGAGTGTCTGGCCTGCTTGTAGACGACGCCGAGGAACGAGCCCCAGAGGGCGACGAGCAGCCAGAACGAGCTGCTGTCGCGCCACCGGCGTATCGACCCGTGCCGTCGGTTCGAGTGTGGGCGTGGCACAGCGGTCTTGTCTTCACCGGAATCCGGTGATTCTGGGACAGCGGCAGCCGTCGGCCTTCAGAGAGGGACGCCGCCGGGGTCGCACGGAAGCTTGGCTGTGGCCACATCCCGACTCGACCGGAGGCACCGGAGCGGCGCTCTCCCAACTGAGCTAGCGGCCCACGAGGGGTTCAGTACGCCCCGGGAGGCCGACGCGGCTAGCGTCGGTCACGAGACTGCGAGGGCCTGGGCCGCCTCCCCGAGAATCGGGTTCTTCGGACGAGTGAAGCCAAGGACCCGTCGCGCCATGAACCGCTGCCCCCGAGGAACATCGAAGCTTCGAATCCAGAACAAGGAGGCGCAGGCCTGCGGCCTGCGCCTCCTTGTTCGCTCGTGCGGCCTTCAAACGCGCCCCTCGGCCACGTCGTGCCGGCACAGATTGGGTTACGGGTGCATCGCCTCGAAGATGATCGTCAGCAGTTCCGGCATGGTGTACGGCCACCAGCTGTGTCCCTGATTGTGGCCGTACACGATCTCGGCGTCTGCCGCCGGGTCCGTGGTCGTCTTCAGGTACTCGTCCAGCAGCTCGACGGCATTGTTGAGGAAGTAGTTGTCGTCGTCACCGGCATAGATGTGGATGCGTCCGGCGACCTGGGGTCCGACGGTGGCCCAGTTCTCCTGCAGGTAGAGCCGCAGGTCCATGGGCTTCCAGGCCTCGGACACCGTGTGGTCGATCTCGCCGGTGGCCTTGTCCCAGATCGGCGCGGGGTAGCCGTCCGGGCCCTGCGGGCCGAAGACCGCCTGCCAGATGTCCCACTGGCCCAGGCCGGAGCGCCCGTGGGTGCCCATAGCGAGCTCGAAGTGGTTCTCCTCCTCCATCGTCCAGCGCGTATCGCCTGGGACGGATCGGGACGAGGGCCGTGGCACACTCACCCACTCGCTCTGGTTGAAGTAGGCGTTGGCGTCGTCGTAAACGTTGACGATCTGGTGGAAGCGGAAGTCGACCGGGTCGGGGCTGCGGGCCCAGGCGCCGACATAGAGCTCGGGGTAGAAGAACAGCTGCGCCAGCACCTCCCAGCCGCCCGTGGAGCCGCCGGTGAGGGCACGCGCCCAGCGCTCGTTGATGGTCCTGAACTTCGCATCGACGGCCGGCATCAGCTCCTGGGTGATGGCGTCGCCGTAGGGCCCAAGGTTGGCGGTGTTCACGGCGTAGGAGTCGTCGTAGTAGGGGTTCTCGTGGCGGAACTGCACCACGATCATGCGTGGCGTGTCGGCCGCGACCCACCACTTGGAGAAGTCGTTGCCGAGGTCCTCCGTGAACGAGTAGGGGTTGCCGCTCGGGTAGTGCCCGTGCAAGTAGACCACGGGGTACTTGTCGGTCGAGGCGTCGTAGCCCTCGGGCAGCAGCACATCGGCCCCGATGTACATGTCGGTGCCCCAGTAGTCGGAGAGCAGTTCGCTCTTGATCTTCACATGCTTGACGTGCGCCGAGTCGGCGGGGTTGCCCTGCTGCGCCGTGCCGCCCGGGGGCACCGGATCCGCAGGCTGGATGACCTGGTCGAGCACCAGCTTGATCGACTGCGCCCGCCAGGGTTCCAGGTGTACCTTCACCGGCGTGCTGTAGAGGTTGCCCGGAGAGTCGAGCGGGTACTGACCGTCGCCGCCGGGCATGTGGAGCCACACCACGGACCCGTCGGAGCGCTCGAACCTCGTGTAGACGTTGAAGAACGCCTGCACGTAGTAGTCACCCTCGGGCAGATCACGGATCGACTCGAGCGGGTACCCGTAGACGCGAGGCCCGGTGTCGATGGTGAACGCATGCCCGGCCTTCACACGGCAGACATCCTTGCCGAAGAACGGAACGCCCGTGACGTCGAGCTGGAAGCGGGGTTCGTCGTCGCCGTTCCTCGTGATGATGACGTAGGCGCGGCCCGTCACCGGATGGGAGACCATGCCCTTCGCGATCGCCACCTTGAAGCTCGTCGAGTGCTGGCCCGGCCGGTCGCCGCTAGCGCCGCCAGCCAAGCCGATGAGCAGCGCGGCGGCGAGCACCGCCACCGCAAGTACAGAAAGTAGTCTCGTACGCATCTTGCGCTCCTCGGTGGAATCCGACGTGGCGTGCAGCGGCCAGAGCCGTCCTGTCGTTTCACGTCGTTCAGTAGGTCGGAGAACTCATCCCATAAGCACCGCCTCCTCGGCCCAGGGCCGACTTGCCCTCGGTCCCCCCTGCGTCCGCCGCCTGCGGCCACCTGCTTCTGGAAGTTGAAGCCTGGCGTCGGGTGGATTTCCAGGCGGCGCCGCTCTCTCGGTGGGAATCAGATCAGCAGGCAGAAGCCGCCGCGGACGGCGGCGGGCAGGCTCGGAGCTCGATGGCGCGGGCCGGAAGGTGCCCCATCGAGTCGGCGGGAGTCTTCGCCTGGCAGGGCGCGGGAACGTTCATCAGGCGAGAGGGAGGCATCCTCTGCCAGGCAGGGGATGACGCCGAAGTCGCCATCGTCCTCCAAGGCGCAGGCAAGACCGAAGAACGCGGTCAGAGCGACGCAGCAGAGCGTCAAGACACATGTAGTCCGCCGCGTATGAAGCAAGCCACCCTCCGGACTTACCCGAGAACCCCCCAATAGCGACGTGTACCGCCGTGCGGCGGGCGATGCAAGCGTTTGCCCCCGGGTCCGCCTGCAGAGAATGGCCGCTGAGCAGATCCCGGACGGCGGGGTCAGGCGACTGCTCATCGTTGAACGGCGAAGTCTTGAACCTGCCGACGACCGGCGATGTGGAGACCGATGCGACCGAAGCGCGCATGCCTGGGTGCAGGGGGTTGCAGACTGCCGATCCGTGCGTCGGTCCGTCTCTAGCGTCTTTGAGGGGAGGCTCGGGACGCTGCCGAACCTAGACACTCGTCCCACGTTCTCCAGCGTCTGCGAGCCGATAGTGATGATGAAAGCCCCTGTGGCAGCAGGTGCGGATGCGAGAAGGAGAGCGGGCGTGAAGCGCGACCTTACTTTCAGCCTGAGTGACGTGGTCTCGAAGGGCTTTGAGGCGACCTACACCGCCAAGGACGGGACGCTGTACTTCTGGCACCGGAACTTCGGCGTGAAGATCGAGAAGCGCACCGGCAAGGCGACGCTACTGACGGACCCCGGCTGCCTGCCTGAGGCGCGCTGGGTCGCCACGAGTCTGGGAGCGAAGGAGCTGGAGGCGGCGGAGTCGAAGAGCGTGAGGCGCGAGCCCGGCCAGGCGGTATGACTCGCACACCAGCCGACCAGCGCGCCTGAAGGCTGTCTCGTGTAGACCAGAGGCCCGCTATCCTCACGGACGGCGGGCCTCTCCGGCGGGTGAGCGGTCCAGTCCCGGCTGCGAGCCGAGGAGCGCGTCACTCCACGTATATGTCGAAGCTGTGGTCGGTCACGCTTTGCCCGCCGGCCGCGGTGTGCGTCGGCAGGGCGGGGTCGCCGAAGTACAGCATCTCGGTGATCGGGCGTGCCGTCCCGTCCACCAGCTCTCCGTCACGGTGTACTTGCCCGCCTCCGAGAACGGCCCACGGGCAGCATCACGTTGCTGCCGCAGACCCCTGCGCCGATCGCGGGGTTGAAGTGCGTCGGCGTCCAGTGCGTGTCGCAGAAGAACTGGAAGAAGTCGCTCCACCACTTCTCCCCGGACGTAGGGCCCCGTCCAGTGGGCTTTCACATCTGCGGGGTGCAGTGCTTGCTATAGCCGTCCGGACCCGTCACGTCATAGGTGAAGAGCGTGTCCTGGTCGCGACGGCCTTCGTGGCTCCTGAGCGCCCCTGTCGAGACGCAATCGCCCATCGGGGACTGCATGATACGGCGACGACCCTCCGAGCCATGGGGGCCGGAGAGCGACCTATCCGTTCCGCTTGCGGGACAGCCTGCTCAGGACGCCCACGGCGCCCACGGCGACCACCCCCACGGTCAACCCAAGGGGGATGAGCGCAAGCCAGTTCCACCGAAACGGCGCACCGCCGTAGGCGCCGAACCAGATCAGAGGAAGCTGCCAGAGCGTGTCGGCGATATCCCTCGCCTTGAACTGCTCCGGCCCGGCGAAGACGACGACGTAGCGACCGGACGTCGCACCCGGGCCCGGCTGCACGCGCAGCGTGTAGAGGACGCCGGGCTCGAACGTCACCTCCCGTTCGCCGCCGTGCCAGAAGCTGGTCAGCGAGAAGGGCTCGAACTCCCGTAGGCGTGGCGCCGTGGCCCCGTCCGGGATCTCGCGCCGGTCTCGCTCTTCGGCGGTGATCACGAGCCTGGGGCGGAAGTCGGCGTGCTCAGGGTAGGCGGGCACGATGATCCCCACGGCTCGAGTCACCTGCTCGGGGACGGTGAACCGATACTCGTCGTAGACGTCGCCGGGTGCCAGGTAGCCGTACGTGGCACGGGAGACCTCAGGGCCGCCGATGGAGACGGGACCGTCGCCGGACCCGGGCTCGAGGCCGGGGACGTGTGCCTCGGCGGGACGGGCGCCGGCCAGGACGACCAGCGCGACGAGCGTGATCAGCGCGACCGGGCGTACCAAGGCCCGCGCGAGCATGCCCAAGCGGCGGGGACGTGTGCTCACGGCCTCTCCATTCCCGGAAGTGCGCGGTCCGAACGCCAGGTCTCAGGACTCTCGTATGGGGACCGTCTACGCCTGGGTGGCGGGGAGTTCAAGCGTTGTGGGGCTGGCGAGTGATTGCCGGCCTCAATCGGTTCGTCGGTGCGTCTCTTGCGTCTTGGAGGGCAGTATCCTCGCCATTGCCTCAGGCTACCCGCGATAGTAGCTCGTCGATGGCAACGTGCTCCGGAGCGCTCGGGTCGACGCGGACGGCGACCACCGTCCCGGGTCGCAGCGCCTCCTCGGTGGCCGCGCTGACGAACTGCACCGCCCGGGCGCGGTACGACACCCCGTCCGGCGGGCAGACCTCAAGCACACACCGGATCTGGTGACGCGTGCCCTCTCGTGTCCGACGGCTCGCCCCCGTCTCGGAGATGTCGATCACCGTGGCCTGAGCCGTGACGCCGCTCTCCTGCAATTGTGACAGACCTCGCTGCGGGACGTAGAAGACCGCGATCGCGGCCAGAGCAACGAAGAGGACCGACGTGCCGATGGACATCAGGATCGCTCTGGTGCCGCCGCCCACCTGCCCCGGCCACTCGGCGTTCGTGCTCCACCCCGCTGCGTGGCCGATCCAGTAGCCGATCCACCCGCCGGCGATGCCGCAGAGCACGCAGATCAGGATGTTCACTGCCTTTCTCATGACCAGCCTTCCGTCTTGTCCTCTCCGCCTCCAGACGACCTGTCCCACAAGACACGAAGACCGACCCGCGGGCCGGTCTCACCAGTGGCTCCCCGCCGGATGAAGGTGGCCGTCAGGTGCCTCCGGCGGATCTCTGCCTCCCGTGTGCAGCGCTGCACGTCTCAGGAGTCTCGTATGGATACCGTTTACCCGCGGACGGCGGGGAGTACGAGCGTTTGGGGAGGGCGAGTCAGCGATTGGGAATCCAAGCCACGGCGACTGGCGACATTGGCGACCGATGCGACCGAAGCTCGCACCACCGGCGTGTCGCGAGGGTTGCAGCCTTGGTTGCGGACCGCACATCCGTGCGTCGATCCGTCTCTTGCGTCTTGAGGGGAGACTCGTGGTCCGGCTCCGCCGTGCAAGCTACCTACCAGCCTGCCGATGCGTACCGCTGACGGCCAGGGACTGCAGAGACTCTCCGTCGCCTCCTTGTGCGTGATGTACGCGGGTACAGTGTCTTCAGACCAGCACGATCCTGAGAAAGGGGGATCCATGAGCCCGGTGGTTCTCAGTGGGCTCCTGTTCTACGCGTTCTTGGCCTACTGCTTCTACCGCATCCTGTCCCGGGTCGGCTACCCGCCGTGGGCCGCCCTGCTGGTGTTCGTGCCCTTCGTCGGCCAGGCCGTCCTGATCGCCTGGCTGGCCTTCGGCCGCTGGCCGCTGTTCGTCCAGCTGGAGGCGTGGCTGCGGCAGCCGGTCGACGAGGACGACCACGTGGTCTAGGAGGCGCCCTGCATGGGGCGCGTAGCGTCGGCCGCGAGCAGCCCAGCCTACTCGGGGCACATGATGACCATGGCCAGGCATGAGACAGCGCGGGATGACGCTCGGCAGCCGACGACACCGTTCACGCTGGTCGTCTCGGACGTGCACGCGTTTCCCGAGTTCCTCGAGAACGCCCTGCGACGTTCAGGGTTTCGCGCGGGGGTCGATCATCTGGTGTTCGCCGGCGACCTGCTCGACCGCGGCGGGCAGCCGGGGGCGTGCCTGGAGCGGCTCGACGTACTCGGCGCCGAGATGCTGATCGGCGACCACGACCACGCCACGATGCTCGGGTACTACCTCGGCGAGCAGTCGCCGGCCAGCAAGGACTACCGCCAGACGCTCTTGCAGCGGTTCCACAGCGGCTCCCTGAACCTTGTGACGCACGTGGACGGCGTGGTGATCAGCCACGCCGGTCTGTCCGGCGCCTTCGCGGCCGACTTCGCGGCGGTCGACCGCGACCGCGCCGGTCTGGCGCAGCTGATCAACGAGGAGTTCCGCCGCGACCTGGGCCGCCAGCTCTCGCTGGGTGTGACGCAGCCAGAGCCACGCACTCTCGACGGACACTCGCCGATGTGGCTGCGCGTGGATGACGCCGACGTGGGGCCGGAGCGCCTGCTCGACGGAGTCGAGCAGATCGCAGGCCACACCACACCGAGCGTCTTCCGCCACTGGACCGAGGCCGACTTCCGCGTCGCCGGCCTGCACCTCATCGACCCGGGCAGCTACGGCCTCACCTCGCGCGACCACCCGCGCCACTACCGCTACGGGGTGATCAGAGGCGGCATGGTGTCGGTCGAGGCCGGCGCCTGCGATGAGGCGATCGTCCGGGACGCGTCCGCGCGCTGGTGGACCGCAGGGGGCTCGAACCCCTGACCTCCGCCATTCAAGCGCATCGACTTGCGCCAAAGACCTCAGACACGCCCACGGCTCCGAATCAGCCCTTCGATCCTGGGGGCCGGCCGGCGCCGGCAGTGGGTCGAGGGGAGCGCCGAAACCAGGGCACGAACGCACTCGTCGTGCGCTGGTACTCGCGGTACGCGTCGCCCCGACTCTTGAGCGCCTGCCGCTCAGTCGCCGGGATGCCGGTGACGCGCAAGAGGAAGAAGCTGATGATCGCCGGGCTGATCAGCGTCATCCACCACCCGGGCGCGCCGATCGCCGCGATCACGTACGTCCACCAGTGCAGCCACTCGAAGAAGTAGTTCGGATGCCGCGAGTAGCGCCACAGCCCCGTCTCACAAACGGCCCCCTTGGTCGACGGGTCCGCGCGAAAGGCGGCGAGCTGCCGGTCGGCGGTCGCCTCACCGACCACCGCGACGGCCCAGACGGCGACCGCGACCCACGACCACACTCCCAGCCCGGCGTCGTTCCTCGCCACGACGAGGAAGGGAAGCGACATGACGGCGGCGCCGAACCCCTGCACCTGGAAGAAGATGAACAGCCGCACCTGCGCTTGCGCTCCCCACTTCGCGCGCAGCGCCTGGTAGCGGCCTTCCTCCTCCTTGCCGCGGATGCGGTCGAGGTAGACGTGCAGCGCCAGGCGCGTCGACCAGATGCCGGCGAGGACGGCCACCAGCAGACGCTGCGCCGGGTCGCCGCCGGCGAACACGGCGTAGAAGACGGCGAGGATGCCGAGCCCGGCGGTCCAGCCGACGTCGACCCAGCCGGCGGCGACCTTCGCCCTCTGGACGAGCCAGAGGACGCTCATCATGACCGCCATGAAGGCCCAGCCGATGAGCACCAGGGCGCCCGTGTCCACCGCGCCTCCTCGAGGAGCAGATCAGGGTGAAGGCATCACCGTCGTCCACGTATCTACCCCGAAGGGGCCCGCAGTGTCGCACTCTGCCGAGGAAGGGCGCGGGGGCGCGAGCCTACTCGTCCTCGGGCGTCGCCTCCGGCTGCTCCCGGGCTCGGTCGGGCGCTGGATGGCCCTGGCTCGCGAGTCCACCCCCGGCCCTTTGGAGCGCCTGAGAGCCGAAGCGTGACCGCACGCGGTCAACCGCCTCGTCGCAGGCCTGCTCACGCCCCGAGTCATCGAGTGCAGTCTGGCCTGCCTGGATCAGCCCGCTCGCCGTCAGACCGATGAGGCGCAGGAGACGGTCCGGTTCGTGCAGGTCGGCGAGAAGACCAATGGCGGCCTCGTAGACGACCTGCGTCACGTTCGTCGCGGCGGGCAGGGTCCGCTGCCTGCTCACCGTGCGAAAGCGGGAGTCGCGGAGCTTGAGGACGAGCGTGCGGGCCGCGTACCCCTCCCGGCGCAGGCCACTGGCCACGCGGTCGGCAAGGTCGAGCAGGGTCGCCCGGAGGAACTCGGGATCCGCGGAGTCCCGGGCGAAGGTCACCTCATGGCCCAGGGACTTGGGCGCCGGACGCTCGCTGCGCACCGGCGTGTCGTCGCCGCCGAGGGCGGCCTCCTTGAGCCCGGCGGCGCCTCTGGCGAACGCGGCCTCGAGCGCGGGCAGCGGCGTGTCCTGCAGCTCCCCGACGTTCGTGATGCCCAGCGCGCTCAGCCGCCGGACGGTCACCGGACCGATGCCTGAGATGGCGCCCACCGGCATGGTGCGCAGCCGGCCGTGCACGTCGTCGTGGGTGAGGGTCGTGACGCCGCCAGGCTTGTCGAGCTCGGCGGCCAGCTTGGCGAGCAGCCGTGTCGGTCCGATGCCGATCGAGCAGGAGAGGCCCAGCTCCTCCTCCGTGACCCGCTGGACCTGGCCGGCGATCTCCTGCGGCGAGCCGAAGAGCCGACGGCTGCCGGTCACGTCGAGGAAGGCCTCGTCGATCGAGACCGGCTCGACCAGGTCGGTGAAGCGCCCGTAGATGGCGAGCAACTGCTCCTGGACCGCCTTGTAGGCGGCCATGTCGACGGGTAGGAAGACGCCCTCGGGGCAGCGCCGCAGGGCCTGCGCGACGGGCATCGCCGTGCGCACGCCGCAGGCGCGCGCCTCATACGAGGCGGTGCTGACGACGCCGCGGCTCTCGGCGCTCCCGCCGACGATGACCGGCTGACCCCGAAGCTCGGGTCGGCGAGCCTGTTCCACCGAGGCGAAGAAGGCGTCCATGTCGATCAGCAGGATGGCGCGCGGCATGGGCTCATCCTGCTGCGGCTCGGCAGTCCTGTCGAGCCTCAAGCGGCCCACAGGGTCAGGAACACACGAGCCCTGTACGGTGCCAGAGCCCCATTGAACGACGGAAGGCGTCGGGTGGTGGACCGCAGGGGGCCCGAACCCCTGACCTCCGCCTAGCAAAGGCGGAGGTCACCCGTTCCGGCGCATCGTGCACTCAGGATCCGCGTGGAGTTCGACTCACCATCCACTGAGGGATGGTCGAACTCATCTCTTGGCGCTTCACCAGTGCGACCGCCGGCTCTGCGGCGAGTCAGGTCGATGCGCTTGTGTGAAGCACCGCGGTTGCCCCCGCACGCCCCGCACCGCACCTCGTACAGCTGGCTCAATCGCCCTGGGTGCGCTCGCGCTCCAATCGCTCGAGTCGGTCGTCGATCACGTTGAGGCCGCGGATCACTTCGTTCATGCCTCTGCGTACCGAGTAGAAGACGCCGCCAATCCACACGAGAGCGATGCAGATCAAGACGATGATGATGATCTCCACGACTCACGCCCCCTTCAGGTCGGTTGCTTCGAACGCCGGGGCGTTTGAGCTGCGAGGGCTCACGTCACGGGTTTGCAGAGAGCTTCTGCGAGTGAGCTCGAACGCCTTGTCAGGCACCACCGGCCGGACCTATCTCGCCGGGGATGAGCACTGTGCCGCAGCCCGGACCGCGCCAGCCGTCGGCGCTGTGCGAGACGAAGTCGTCGGTCAGAGTGATCGCGTCCATGCCGCCGAGAAGATCGCGGCCGGCTTCACTTCTCAACGATCTTCCAATACGAGTCCTTCCTGACGACCTTGCCCCCGCGGAACTCCCAGTGATCGCATCCGCGAACCTGGACTTTGGACCCGTCGGGTCTCGTCCCGGTCAGGAGCCACTCCGAAACACCCAGGTCACCACTCACCCAGTGGCGGTCGTCGCCGTAGTGGACATCAGGGAGCCCCGCAAACCGCGACGCTATTCCCTCACGCACCGCCGCCTTCCCGACGAAGCGTCGCCCCCAGGCGTCCGGCCCGCGAGGCAGGTCCATCGAGCAGTCCTCAGCGAAGAACTCCATGATTGCGTCGAGATCGTGGCGATTGAATGCGTCGGCGATCATCTTCAGCGTTTCAACCGTGACAGGTTCCGAGTCGGCCATCGCCTTGCCTCCGTCTCGTCGTGGGCGTTCTAGCGCCAGAGATGAGCCGCCACGCGAAGCGGCGTCGACTCCATCTCCTTGTTGGGCGTCACCGTGTCCGGCACGGACTGGCCGCCAGACCAGCACCCGGTCAACGGCCTCGTCCACTCCTTGTCGCCGAACCGGTCATACCACGACCTAGGGACGTCAGGGTCGTACGTCGGGGCATTGTCCATCTCCCTTGCCTCCTCGGTCCCCGGCGATGCCGGCGGTGGCAATGCGAATGCAGCGGGTCTGGAGTCTGTTCCTGTCGCCTAGCCATTGGGCAGACTGCGCAGGACTCTCGACGCAGCTGCTCCCTTCCGCCTAGGACCCTAGCACCGAGGCCGGCCGGTGTGGATAGGCAGACGGCATTTGACGCAGACGAGGAGCGCGTCTGACCGTTGCCCGTTCTGTTGCCGCACGCCCGCGCAGACGGACCCGTGAACTTGGCCCAGATCCCCGAGCACACGCCCGACCGGCCGGGGAGATGCAGAGACTGATCCTTGTACGCGCCACATCTCCATGACGGCGGGGCGGAATCCACCTGCGAGCAGCGACCCAAGAGACCGATGCGACCGAAGTACTGGGACCCGCCGAACTGGGTCGCGGGGTTGCAGCCGGGGTTGCAGACCGCCGATCCGTGCGTCGGTTCGTCTCTTGCGTCTTGAGGGGAGCCTCATGGCCCGGCTCGTCCGTGCAAAGGCGGCGCTCTCCCAACTGAGCTGGCGGCCCACGAGGGGGTTCAGTATACCCCGGCACCGGCAACGACTCCTGTGGACGAGCACGGGGGCTGCGCAGCGGTTGCCCGTGCTCCAACCCGCGACACCCTCGGATCGTAGCCTCATAGCAGACCGCCTCTCCCGACGGCTGCACCCGGTGCGCGACCGCCTTCCAGCCGTCGCCGACGCGCTCGGTATCCTTGACAACGCCGCTCTTCGGCGAGAGCGTGGGGGCGAGCTCCGACCGCCGGAAGGGAGGGCCGCGCGGATGACCGCCGTCGGTGTGGGACCCGGGGTAGCACTCGAGGCCGATCCGGTCGCCCCCGCGCGGCTGCTCTTCGTCGACAACATCCGGGTCTTCCTGACCGTGCTCGTGATCCTGCACCACCTCATGATCACGTATGCGGGGACCGGCAGCTGGTACTACCAGGAGGGGGGCGAGGATGCCGTCGTGGAGGGAATCGGCGGGTGGTTCTGCTCGATCAATCAGGCCTACTTCATGGGCCTCTTCCTGCTGATCTCCGCGTGCTTCATCCCCGGCTCCTACGACCGCAAGGGAGCAGGGAGGTTCGTGAAGGACCGCCTCATCCGCCTGGGCATCCCGTTGCTCGTGTTCAGTTGGGTCATCAACCCGCTGTTCGTCTACTGGTTCTTCGACGTGGATCAGCGGATGTCGTTCTGGAGCTTCTTCCCAGGCGAGTACTTCGGCGGCGGAGCGATCATCGGACAGGGGCCGCTCTGGTTCGTCGAGGTGCTGCTCATCTTCTCGCTGGTCTACGTGGTCTGGCGGCTGCTCGTGCCGCGCCAGCCGCTGCCGTCGGTGACCCCCTCACCCTTCCCGCGCGACCGCACGGTGGTGCTCTTCGCCCTCGGCCTCGGCGTGGCGGCCGCGCTGCTCCGCATCCCGTTCGCGATCGATGCGTACTGGTTGGCCCCGCTCAACCTGCAGCTGGGCTTCTTCGCGAGCTACGTCGCCCTGTTCGTCGTCGGGCTGCTCGCCTACCGGCAGGACTGGCTGCGCGGCCTCTCCGACAAGACGGGCCGGCGCTGGCTGCGCGTCGCCGTGCTGATGATCCTGCTGTGGCCGCCGACGGTGATCGCTTTGGGGGCGACCGACGACGACGTCCCCCTGAAAGGCGGCCTGCACTGGCAGTCCCCGGTCTACGCGCTCTGGGAGGCCTTCGCCTGCGTCAGCCTGTGCATCGCGGTCATCTACCTGTTCCGCCGTCACCTCGACCGGAGAGGCAGGGTCTCCGCGTTCCTCGTGCCGAACGCCTACACCGCCTATCTCATCCACGCCCCGGTGATCGCGACCTTGGCATGGGGGCTGCGCGATCTCACGTGGTACCCGCTGCTCAAGTGGGCGCTCGTATCGCTGATCGCCCTGCCCCTCTGCTTCGGGCTCAGCGCGCTGATCCGCAAGATCCCGTACACCGATCGCGCGCTCTGACGCGCTGCCCCACCCCCGGCCTGCGTGCGTCATGCCGGCGGCCGGCACGAGCGCGCTCGGGCGTCGATCTGGCGCAGCACCTCGATCTTGCGTCTCGAGGGGAGTCTCGCTGGCCGGGCAAGCCGTGCAAAGGCGGCGCTCTCCCGACTGAGCCAGCGGCCCACGAGGGGGACGAGTATGGCGCGTGAGACCGGGAGACCGGGATCACAGGTGGACAGGGTGCAGAGCGGTTGGAGAGACCATCAGGTCGTGAAGAAGCGCACGCGAACGGTGTCCCCGAGCGATCGGGGCCGGAGAGCGACCTATCCGTTCCGCTTGCGGGACAGCCTGCTCAGGACGCCCACGGCGCCCACGGCGACCACCCCCACGGTCAACCCAAGGGGGATGAGCGCAAGCCAGTTCCACCGAAACGGCGCACCGCCGTAGGCGCCGAACCAGATCAGAGGAAGCTGCCAGAGCGTGTCGGCGATATCCCTCGCCTTGAACTGCTCCGGCCCGGCGAAGACGACGACGTAGCGACCGGACGTCGCACCCGGGCCCGGCTGCACGCGCAGCGTGTAGAGGACGCCGGGCTCGAACGTCACCTCCCGTTCGCCGCCGTGCCAGAAGCTGGTCAGCGAGAAGGGCTCGAACTCCCGTAGGCGTGGCGCCGTGGCCCCGTCCGGGATCTCGCGCCGGTCTCGCTCTTCGGCGGTGATCACGAGCCTGGGGCGGAAGTCGGCGTGCTCAGGGTAGGCGGGCACGATGATCCCCACGGCTCGAGTCACCTGCTCGGGGACGGTGAACCGATACTCGTCGTAGACGTCGCCGGGTGCCAGGTAGCCGTACGTGGCACGGGAGACCTCAGGGCCGCCGATGGAGACGGGACCGTCGCCGGACCCGGGCTCGAGGCCGGGGACGTGTGCCTCGGCGGGACGGGCGCCGGCCAGGACGACCAGCGCGACGAGCGTGATCAGCGCGACCGGGCGTACCAAGGCCCGCGCGAGCATGCCCAAGCGGCGGGGACGTGTGCTCACGGCCTCTCCATTCCCGGAAGTGCGCGGTCCGAACGCGCGAAGCGAGCGGCGGACTTTCTCAGCGGCGGGCGGGCGAGTCATCGCCCGCCCGCCGCTGCTGCGGATCGTCAAGCCCGCGAGAGTGGCGCGTCCGGCGTCACCCGAGTGCATCGCTCCGTGGCGCTAGTGACCCTCCCAGACCTGGAAGCCTTGGAACGGGTTGGCGGTGCCGATGTAGAGGCTGCCGCTGTGCGCCCGTAGCGTCCGGGACCCGTAGTTGCGGTAGTCGCCCATGCCGGTCAGGGTGACCGGCAGCCAGAACCGGCCGTTGGCCGACTTCCACAGGTCGTACCCTGCGGCCTTCAGTACGAGCTTCATGATCGCCGGCGGCATGCCCATGTCGGGCAGCGTCGCGCCGGCGTCGGTCGCGGCGCGCAGCATCGAGCTCATGTCCATGGAGCCGACGTACAGGTACCCCGCGTAGACTTCCATGTTCCAGCAGTAGAGGTTGGTCGGCATGCCGAAGCCGGACGGCAAACCCGTGAGCGGCCTCCGAGGAGACGCGCCCGCGACGGGGATCTCCGGCTCGCGGTCGCCCACAAGAAGCTGCCAGCTGTCGTCGGGCCTCACGCGGATGAGGTCAAAGCCCTTCATCCCCATGGCCCCGGTGACGCCGGGCACTGCCATCGAGCCCACGTAGACATCGCCGCGGAAGGCCTCCATCGTACCGGCCCAGGCGTTGAACCGGTCGCCGGCCCCGTCCTTGACCAGCCGCTTCCAGTGCGCGTTGCCGGCCGGGTCCGCGCGCGTGCTGCGCCAGACCTCGAACCCGTTGACGTTCTCGGTGCCGATGTAGAGCCTGCGGTTCGCGCTGGCCATGGCGATGACGCCGGTGTTCTGCGGCGCCACAGCCGGGAAGTGCAGGACCTCGTGCCAGCTGGCGGGATCGCTCGGCTTGTCCGAGCACCAGACGCCGGCCGGCGTGGTGATGCCGCCCAGCGCCTGGCTGGTGGCCGTCCCGGCGCCGACGTACAGCTTGCCGTCGTGCACGCCCAGGGCGCGCGTCTCCCGCCCCATGGCCTGTGGGGTCACGACCGGCGCCCACTCTTGGCCGTCGGTGGACATGAACAGCAGACGAGCGTAGTCGGGATGAGCGAAGGAGAACGAGCCCGCGCTCGCATACAGAGCCTGCACGCCGTCGCGGTCGGCATAGGGCACCATGTGCCGGAACCCGATCGCGATGGGCGTCGTGTACGGCATGCCTGGCCCGACCACCCCTGCCGGCACGCGGGGGGCCTGATAGACCCGACTCCAGTCCCCGTCGTGCAGGCGCCAGATCTCCGCGCGCGACCACCTGTTCCAGTCCTCGAAGCGAGCGTCGTTCGTGATCGTGGGCGGCATCCCCATGGCGACGAACTCGCGCAGGAACGGCGTGGAGTCGCTGGGGAAAGCGCCCGGCGGCATCTGCATGCCGGGCACGGCGCTGGTCATGAACTCCATGACGGGTGCGATCGCCGCCTGGCGAGCGGTACCCACGTAGAGGTCGCCCTTGAAGCTCGCCATCGACCAGGCGTAGATGTTCTTCCAGTCGCCCTGCCCGTCAGCGGCGATCCTCTTGAAGTCAGATCTCCACAGCCCCAGCGACCCCGCGGTCGCTGTGGACGTGAAGCCGAGCGCAAGCACGACGACTGCGCTCAGCACGATGAGCTTTCGTCTCATTTCGCCCCCTCCAGAGATCCCCGCAGTCCGGCTGGACTGCGAGTGCAGCCACGGTGCAGAGCGCGATGGAGGCGCGCGACGCGCCGGCAGAAGCGCGCCCGCTGCCCGCCGACAGGCGTGGCGTCGATCGAAATCCCCAAAGAGCAGCATGCCCCCCCCGCGTGCACGACCGTCCCGCCCATGTACTCCCAGACCGGCTTATACCCCTGATGGAGGGCAGGGGCTTGAAACGTCGCCGTTTCTGGCAACACCACCGCCGGCCGTCTGTGTCGGTCCACCATCGCCGGCGATGCCCTCGAGCCACGCGCGCTGGGGGCGCCGTCGCGACCGGCCTTGTGAGCTCGCGCCTGACCAGACCGCCAGCAGGCGCTACTCCGGTCGCCACGCGGGGTCCAGTCCCTCGTCGATGCCGGGCACCGCCGTGAGTCCGGAGCCGTCGGCGTTGGCGACGTAGAGGATCGAGCCGCCCGGCCCTCACCGATCAGATCGCCTTTCTGCTCACGCTGGTCCCGCTGACCGCGGCCGCCGTCCTCTTGCTCGTGACGCGCCGGCACTACGCGGCCATGTGCCGGAGCATCTGGGGGAAGCGCAACGTGACCGCCAACAGCTTCGCGATGGGCAACGCCGAGCCCCTGCGGACGGAGGCGCGGACGAAGAGCAACGGCGACATCGAGCATCACGTGTGGCAGTCGGACGGGTATGCCACCATGGTCAAGGTGCGGTAGCAGGCCGCCGCGGCGACACCTCACTCCTGCAGAGCAATGTACTGCGAGTCGTAGTAGAGGGTCATACGCGCGACCCTGCCGTCCCGGACTTCGAACACCGTCGCCCCAGGCGTCGCGATCTCGACACCGGCCGGAGACACCTGGCGGGCCGTCCAGCGCACGACGGCCCAGCCCGGTCCGGCCATGGGCTCCTGGTTGGTGATCGCGACGTCGGGCATCTTGCTCACCCAGTCGAGGACCGCGCCCGACCCACGCACGCCGTGCAGCAGCTCGGTGTCGTAGAACAGGACGTCGCGCGCGATGGCGAACTCGATGAAGTCCTGGTCGCCGGTCGCGATCGCGTCGCTCATCATGCTCGCGGCCTCCGCGGCGGCCTCAGCCGTGTCCTTGGGCCCGGGCGCCGAGGACACGAAGACGACCCGCTGCTTGTGGAAGTCACCCGGGTTGTCGAGGAAGACCTCCTCGTGCACGAGCTTGTCCCCGTCCGCCGCGAGAAGGGCGAGGAACACGGTCGAGGTCGTCCCCTGGGCCTTCAGAAAGCCCTCGTCCGCGGCCACGCCGGGGGCGCTCAGGACGTGGACGCCGCGCCAGTCGAACGAGCCTGCGGCGCCCCGATAGGTCCCCTCGATCGTCTTCGCGCCCTGGTCGTGCATGTCGCTCTCCCAGTAGTCCCAGGTGGCGTCCTTGGCGTAGAGACCGTCCTTCGAGAGTGTCTCGTCAACCACCCGCGCGGCGTACTCGCTCGCGACCGCACGGGTCTGCGCGGCCGATGCCGTGCCCGGCGCATCCCACTGTGAGACCGGCTCTTCTGCCGGGCTGACGGACGGGGACGCGACGGGCGTAGCGGACGGCGTCGTCGCCTCCTCGTCCGACCCGCCGCACGCACCGAGAAGCAGTGCGAGCGCAAGCACCGCACAGCCCAGGGCGAGTGCTGTCCAACGACTGATCCTTGTCATCGATCTCATGGCCGACCCTCCGTTGCCGTGGTCCTCCACTTCTCCCGGCCCGGCCTCGCCGCGTCTCCCGGACGCGCGGAGACCGGCCCGATGGGCCGGTCTCACCAGTGGCTCCCCGCCGGTGAATGGTGGCCGTAGCAAGCCACCGGCGGGTCAACGCCTCCCACTTATGATTGTGCCCACACGACGTCCCGCCGTCCTCACCGGAATCCGGTGATTCTGCCGACACAGGGGGCTCACACCGGGCGCCTGCAGGTTCTCCTCGATCCACGGATCCCAGATACCTGCCCGCGCTCTCATACCCGTGACCGCCGTTGAACGACTGCATGGCAGAGTGCCTTGGCCTGGAGTCGAGATACCACCGCTTCACGACCGGCGTCAGCTCTCTGTCCCCCCAGATGAACAGGAAGCGGGCGTCCTTGTTGCGGCGTGCTTTGCCTGTATGCTCGTGCAAGCCGTCTCAAGGAGTCCCGATGCCCGACTTCGACGCCGCCTTCGACGCTCTCGAGCACCTCGACGACAAAGCCCGGCAGGCTGTGGAACTCTCCGGGGCGATGTACGAGGAGCTCTATCTCGACGTCGAGGCTCGGGCCAGGAAGGCCGAGTGGCTCCTCGAGCGGCTCCACGCCCTGGCATCCCAGCGGGGCTTGATCTTCGACCTCGCCGCCGCGTCAGAGCACTGGGATGCGCACAATCCGCGTCCGAAGATGCCGCTCACCTCGCGCTACCACACCCTCCTGCTCGAACGCGACAACGAGGCACGCCATCTGCAGCGCCTGCTCGATGACGCCTTCGACGACCGCGAACAGGCGGAGGTCCGCACCGAGATGGTCGAGCAAGTGCGTGACGCCCTTCGCGAAGAACTCGACCGGATCCTCGACGCACGCGAACAGGCGGAGGTCCGCGCCGAGGCCGCCGAGCGAGAGCGTGACGCCCTTCGCGCAGAACTCGCGCGGACGAAGGCGACGTGACGCGACGGGGGCCTGCGTGGTCGGCGCAAGACTCGGCTGCGGGCCCATGGTGAGGGGGAAGACGATGCGGTACAGGGACGTATGCATGGGTTGCCCCTTCCTGGTCACCGAGGACGCAGTGCCGGACCTCCGGGTGTCCTCGCTCGTGGACTCGCACGCGCACGACGGGAGGTTCGGCCTCCCAGGGCACGACATGCTCTTCGGCGCCGCGCCTGCCTTTCGGCTGCGCTGTTCGGTGGATGGCAAACGCGCGCGGCAGAAGGGCCGCTGTCGCTTCAAGGTCGGCGATACCCGTCTGCGCGAGGCGCTCCGTCGCGCCGCCGAGACCACGCGCTCAAGGCCCGACACACACGAGACCGCGGAGGAGTGATCGCACAAGGGCCCGTGGGCCGGCCTCACCAGTGGCTCCCCGCCGGAGAACGGTGGCCGCGAACGAACCGCCGGTGGGCTTGCCTACCCATGCTGCATCAGCGTAGAGGTGCGGATCGCCGGTGACGCACCCGATCGCGGCTGCCGACCGCGGGCCAGTCCGACCTCATGAGGGCGAAGGACGGACTGTGGGGCCAAACCCTCCGGACGGGATGACGATGCGGACGGAGCCGATCCCCCGTCCGTCGATGGAGAGCGGTCAGCCCGTCACTACCCCGGCGGCGTCGAAAGCCATCGCCCTTTGGAGCGCGGCCGCGCGCATCGCCTCCGGGATCTCCACGGCTTGTGCCCGGTGTCCGGTCGCAGGTCACCGAGGCCGGGATGCGCTCCCAGGCGCAGAGGAGGCCCGCCGCCTTCACGGACGGCGGGCCTCCCCGCAAACCCCGCGGTCTCTCAGACGGGCGGCCTGGACTTGGCCGGAATGATCAACAGGATGATGATCGTGATCAGCGGGAAGAAGATCGCCAGGATGACCCACAGGAGCGGACTTCGTCCCTTGCTCGCGGCAAGCATGAACGTGAAGTAGATGAAGAGCACCCAGAGGAAGACGGCGACGATCCACCAGAACCACGTCCAGAACGTGGCCGCCACAATGAGCCCAAGCATGTGCACCCCCACGACGAAAGGTCATGACATCCTCTTATGCCCACATTCGTCGTTACCTTGGCAAGCCCCGGGCTCAGGGCCGATCTCAGTGCTGCGGTCGCGCCGCCTCGACGCGACGGTCCTCCAGGACCTCCAGGATGTGTCTGGCCGCATTGCGGGCGCCGTCCGTTGGTAGAGACGAGGGTGTAGAGGTGCCCGAGCGCGCGTACTCGCCCAGGATGGCGTCGGCGAGCGCAGCCGGCGTCGTACTCGAGAGTGACATCCGACGCCCGACGCCGTATCGGGCGAGGCGCGCCGCGACCATCTCCTGCTCGAAGTGCCCCTCGACCGGGAAGTAGACGAACCGCTTTCGCAGCGCCGCGAGCTCAGTGGTCGAGGACGCTCCGCACTGGACCACCGCCACATCACTGCAGGCGAAGTGCTCGTAGAGGCGCGGCACGTAGCCGCGCACCTCCACCCCCTTCGGAGCGCGGACCGACTCGACCGGGAGCCGCGGGCCGCACACCAGGACCATGCGCACCTCGGGCAGACTCTCGCGCAGAGGGAGCCAGGCCGCGCCGCAGAGCTCCAGAAGGCACCGCCCGATCGCCGTGCCGCCGGCGGCACAGACGACGAGCGCCTCTTCGCCGTACCCGAACGCATGGCGCCAAGCGGCACTGTCGGCAAGGTCCTCTGGCCTGAAGCCGATGGCGTGGCCGACGAACTGGTAGTGGGATCGCGCGTGCTCGCGCCTGTTTGGCAGCCCCCAGCCGAGCGCCCTGTCCGGGACGTCCTCCGGCTCTCCGATGAACAGCGCCGAGTGCCGGCAACGGTCGCCGACGCGGTCGCTGTCGCGGTAGACGCGGCCATCGAGAGCCCAGAGGGCGTTGAGCGCATAGGCACCCACGCGGTCCAGTAGATCCGGGGCCATCGCGTCGCATCCGACGAAGTCGAAGATCATGACGAAGGGAACCGGCAAAGGCAACACACCCGCAACCAGGGGGATGTCGACCTCCCAGGCCTCGCTGCCCACGGCGATGTCGACACCGTAGGTGCGGACCGCCCCCCGGAACAGTCGCGTGTTCCGGGCCCACGACGGCAGTGATCGGTACACATAACGCACGAGGTTCAGCTGTCCCCCGTGCATGCAGCGCTCCGCGATGGCGCTGGCCCCGACCCACCGCCCGGACTCGGGTGCCACGCGCTCGCCGGCGTCGTGGAGCACCCTGGAGGCCGGATGCCCGGCCAGCCAGATGATCTCGATGTCAGTCCGGGCCCGTCGTAGCTCGCGCGCGATCGCCAGGTCCTTGCTCACGTGCCCAAGGCCGATCGACCCACTGACGTACAGGACCCTCGGTCCTCTCATGCCCTCCCCCGCCGGCGCGTCTCGAGCTTTTCATCACCTCGCCGCGGCGAGAACCCCACATGCGCGCCGTACTCGCTGGCGACGTCCCGCCAGATCGGAGTGCGCATGTGCTCCTGCAGCAGCCACCTCCTCCGGTGCGCAGGGCTACGCGTCTCTGGAGTCTCCATGCAGAATCGTCTACGCCCGAAGGCTCAGGCATTCAAGCGTTTCGGGACCAGTACGTCAGCGATCGGGAGAGATCGAGGCGAGCATCGACAGTGGCGAGACCGCCGGTCCGACCACCGAGCCGCCGCCCTCCGGTCGACGCGTCTTGAGGAAGGCGCGCCGACCCCGCCTCCGCCCCGCAGAGCTACTCGAGCTCGAAGACCACGACCACGTTCGCCGTGATGTCGAGCTGACCCGGCTCGATGGGCACGTCCCTGGCCGCCCCGGACATGTCGGCCTGGCTGTACATCGCTGCGGCGACCATGCCCACATCGCTCGAGCTCATGCTCAGCACCTCTCCGACGCTCTTGCCGGCGGCCTCGGCCATCGCCTCGGCGCTCTTGCGCGCGTCGGCCACGGCCTCGTCGATCGCCTCGGCGCGGGCGGGCGCCGGGTCGCCGATGGAGAACGCGGGCCCGCTGATGTTGTTGGCGCCCGCGGCGTTCGCGGCCGAGATGACCTCGCCGAGCTTGGCGATGTCACGCACCTTGACGCGCACGTTCAGCGATGCCTGGTAGCCGGTGATGACCTGCTTGCCGTCCTGGTCGACGGTCTGCGGGTAGACGCTGACGTCCTGCGTCTGGATGTCCTCGTCGGCGATGCCCTGCTTCTTGACGGCCGAGGCGATCTGCTCGGCGACCTTGGAGGCGTCGTCCAGTGCCGTCTTGGCGTTGGACGACGTCGTGGTGACGCCGAAGGACATCTCGGCCGTGTCCGGCACGGCCTGGGCGGTGCCGGCGCCGGAGGCGGTCACGGTGTTGGTTGTGGCGCCTGTCCCTGCCGCGGTGGTGGCGGCCTGCCCGCAGCCGGCGAGCGCGACGAGCGCCAGCGCGAGAGCCGCGAGCAGCGCAGCAGTGGCGTACCTGTTCGTGAGTGCCATGACGTTCCCCCTTCGCAGTGTGGGCGCGCCGGAAGCGGCTGCGCCCTCCATTTCCCCTACTCGTAGGACGCTCGTGCGCAGACAGAGGTTCGCGGCGATCCGCGCCTCGGAGTCGTCACCGAAGGTCAGCTCGGCCTCGACGAGGCGCTGGGCCGCTCGAGGACGTGTCCGCCCACTCAGCTCGGGCAGAACTCCCGGATCTGCCGGTTGAGCACGATGGCCGACTCGTCGCCGGCGGACGCGGCCGCGCAGACCTCCGCGACCTGCGTCCACTCCTCGAGCGTGAACGCGGCGATGTCGACGCCGTGCTCCCGCTGCGCCTTCGGGCCCAGCGGCACGAGCACGTGGTCGCCGTAGAGGAGCCAGCCGCGGACCTCGTCATAGCCCTCAGCGGTGCCGGCCACGAGTGTCCACCCAGACTCCGCGTGCTCGGCGAGCAGGTCCCGCTCGATGGCGCAGACCTGCTCCCACTGCGGTGCGTGGCCGGTCACCTGGTGGACGGCCCACATGGCATCACGGCCGGCGATCACCTGCCGCAGCCGCCTGACGCCCTCCGGCTCTTCGTCGCCGATCTCGAAGGTGATGAGGCTCATGAAGTGCCTTTCGGCGTCCATACTGCTGACGTTGCCGTCGGCGCCCCGGTCTAACCATCTTTCCCTGATGGCACCCGGTGTGCAGGAACCGGGCACGACGCCTGCTCGCGCGACGGCGAGAAGATCGGTCAGATCAAAGACACGATCCCGTTCACCTCGTCCTACCTGGACAACGCTCCCAAGATCGACACCTGGAAGGACCTGTGCCTGACCTCCGCCGGCGCATCGGCGGTCATGCCGCTCGCCGTGATACGGCTGCTACCATGGAACGAGCATCGCTTTGGTACCCAGAGTCCTGTCCGGCAGTCTCATCCTGGAGGCACATCGTGAGCGAGCAGTGGACCTCTGTCGACGGGAACGAGGCCGCCGCGCGCGTCGCCTACGCCCTCAGTGAAGTGCTGGCCATCTACCCGATCACGCCATCCTCGCCCATGGGCGAGGCCGCGGACTCCTGGGCCGCGGCCGGGAAGCCGAACCTCTGGGGGACGGTACCGGACGTGGTCGAGATGCAGTCGGAGGCCGGCGCCGCCGGCGCGTTGCACGGCGCACTACAGAGAGGCGCGCTGTCGAGCAGCTTCACGGCCTCGCAAGGGCTTCTGCTGATGATCCCCAACATGTTCAAGATCGCCGGCGAGCTGACGCCGGCAGTGATCCACGTCTCGGCCCGCACCGTGGCGACGCATGCGCTCTCGATCTTCGGCGATCACAGCGATGTCATGCACGCGCGCACGACAGGTTGGGCGATGCTCGCTTCCGCCTCGGTACAGGAGGCCCAGGACTTCGCCCTCATCGCCCACGCGGCCACGCTGCGTTCGCGCGTCCCGTTCCTCCACTTCTTCGACGGCTTCCGCACCTCTCACGAGATCGCGAGCATCGTCCTCGTGAGCGACGACGACATCAGGGCGCTCGTGTCCGAGGACGCCATCCTCGCGTTTCGCGGCCGCGCCCTCAGCCCGGATGCGCCCCTTGTGCGCGGGACCGCGCAGAATCCCGACGCGTTCTTCCAAGGGCGCGAAGCCGGCAACTCCTTCTACCGCGACACGCCCGGCATCGTTGCCGAGTCCATGGCGGCGTTCGCGCGGCAGACCGGCCGCGGCTACGGGCTGGTGGACTACGTGGGCGCGCCCGATGCCGAGCGCGTCGTCGTCCTCATGGGCTCCGGGATCGGCGCGGCGGAACAGACCATGGAGACGCTGACCGCCGGCGGCGAACCCGTAGGCCTGCTCAAGATGAGGCTCTATCGCCCGTTCCCCGCGGAGCACCTGGTCGCCGCCCTGCCGCCGACGGTGCGCGCCGTCGCCGTCCTCGACCGGACCAAGGAGCCGGGTGCACTCGGAGAGCCGCTCTATCTCGACGTCCTGGCGGCCCTCGCCGAGAACGCGGACTCGGCGGAGCCGCGCTTCGAGCGCACGCCGCGGGTGATCGGCGGCCGCTACGGCCTGTCGTCCAAGGAGTTCACCCCGGGGATGGCCAAAGCGGTCTTCGACGAGCTCGCGGCGGCGGACCCGAAGCGCCACTTCACGGTCGGCATCAATGACGACGTCACGCACCTGAGCCTGGCGCCGAACACGGAGTTCCGTTACCGGCGCCCGGCCGGAGAGAAGCAGGCGGTGTTCTTCGGGACTGGGTCGGACGGGACCGTCGGCGCCAGCAAGAGCTCCGTCAAGATCATCAGCGAGAACACCGACCTGTACGCGCAGGGGTACTTCGTCTACGACTCCAGGAAGGCGGGCTCCGTCACCGTCTCGCACCTGCGCGTGGGCCCCAACCCGATCCGCTCCAGCTACCTCATCGAGCGCGCCGACTTCGTCGCCTGTCACCAGTTCGGCCTGCTCGGGAAGATGGACGTGCTCGGGCACGTGCGCGAAGGCGGCACCTTCCTGCTCAACAGCCCCTACCCGGCCGACGAGGTCTGGTGCGAGCTCCCCACGACGGTCCAGGAACTCCTCGTGCGCAGGCACATGCAGTTCTGGGTGATCGACGCCGACAGGATCGCCGCCGAGGAGGGCATGGGCGGCCGCATCAACACGGTGATGCAGCCCTGCTTCTTCGCCCTGTCCGGCGTCCTGCCGGCCGATGAGGCGGTTGCCCGCATCAAGGAATCCGTGGAGAAGACCTACGGCAAGCGCGGCCCCGTCATCGTGGCGAGGAACGTCGCGGCCATCGACCGTTCGCTGCAGGAGCTCGCCCAGGTCGAGGTGCCGGACGTGGCGGAATGCGGCCAGCTCGCGGGCATCGCCGTGCCGGACGACGCCCCCGACTTCGTCAAGCGCGTGACCGTCCCGCTGCTGGCCAACGAGGGAGACCGTCTGCCCGTCAGCGCCTTCCCGGTGGACGGGTCCTTCATCACCGGTACCACCAAGTATGAGAAGCGGGGCATCGCTCGGGAGATCCCCATCTGGGACCCGGGTCTCTGCATCGACTGCGGAAAGTGCGCGCTCGTCTGCCCCCACGCCGTCATCCGCATGAAGGTGTACGAGCCGTCGCACCTCGAGGGCGCGCCCGAGGGCTTCCGCTCCAAGGACTTCCGGGCCAAGGAGCTGCCGGGCCACAAGCTGACGATCCAGGTATCGCCCGACGACTGCACCGGGTGCGGGGTCTGCGTCAACGTCTGCCCGGCGAGGAGCAACGCCGAGGTGCGGCGCAAGGCCATCGGCATGGAGCCCGCGACCGGGCACCGAGCCGCGGAGCGCGAGAACTGGGCGTTCTTCGACGCGATCCCCACACTCGCCAGGGACCTGATGCGGCGCGCCTCGGTCCGGGGCTCACAGGTACTGGAGCCACTGTTCGAGTTCTCGGGAGCCTGCGCCGGGTGCGGCGAGACGCCCTACGTCAAGCTCGTCTCGCAGCTGTTCGGCGACCGGATCGTCGTGGCCAACGCCACCGGCTGCTCGTCCATCTACGGCGGCAATCTGCCGACGACCCCCTGGACCGTGGATCGCAACGGGCGCGGTCCGGCGTGGAGCAACTCCCTGTTCGAGGACGCCGCCGAGTTCGGGATGGGCATGCGCCTGGGCTCAAAAGCACGGCTCCGCAGGGCAAGACTCCTCCTCGAGCGTGTCGAGCCAAGGCTCGACGCGGATCTCGTGCGGGAGATCCTGACGGCGCCCCAGGTGAGGGAGGTACAGATCCGCGCGCAACGTGAACGAGTCGCCGACCTCGTCAAGGCCCTGGAAGGCCTGGGCGCCGAGGATCCCGACGTGCGCCACCTGCTCGCCCTGGCCGACGATCTCGTGGGCAAGAAGGTCTGGATCATGGGCGGCGACGGCTGGGCGTACGACATCGGCTTCGGCGGCCTCGATCACATCCTCGCCTCGGGCAGCAACGTCAACATCCTGGTGCTCGACACCGGGGTGTACTCCAACACCGGCGGGCAGGCGTCCAAGGCGACGCCTCGCGGGGCGGTGGCCAAGTTCGCGACCTCCGGCAAGGGCACCCCCAAGAAGGACCTCGGCGCGCTGGCGATGGCCTACGGCACCGCCTACGTCGCGCAGGTCGCCATCGGCGCCAACGACACCCAGACGGTCAAGGCGCTCCTCGAGGCCGACGCCTGGCCCGGGCCGTCGCTCGTCATCGCCTACTGCACCTGCACGGCCCACGGCATCGACATGTCCAGGTCGATGGAGCACATGAAGAACGCCGTGCGCAGCGGCTTCTGGCCGCTGTACAGGTTCCAGCCCACCCCGGCCGAGAGCGGCCAGCCCTTCAAGCTGGACTCACACATGCCCTCGATGCCGGTGCGCGAGTTCACGGCCTCGGAGGCGCGGTTCGCCATCCTGAGCAGGACGCATCCGGAGCGGTTCGAACGCCTCACTGAGCTCATGCAGAACGATGTGGATGAACGCTGGCGCTACTACGAACAACTCGCCGCGATCTCGCGGACGGTCGCTTCGGATGGCCTCGAGCAGGCGGACGAGGGACCCGGCGACGACCGATCGGACGAGGAGGGAACACGGTGAGCCGTCTGACCACAAGCTACCTCGGGCTCGAGCTGCGCACCCCGCTGGTGGCGTCGGCGAGTCCCCTGAACGGGGACGTCGAAAGCGCGCTGCGCCTGCAGGAGAGCGGAGCGTCGGCCATCGTCCTTCCCTCGCTGTTCGAAGAGGAGGTGGTCCGCGAGGAGCTGGAGATCACCCGGGTGCTGGAGCAGGGCACGGAGGGCTTCGCGGAGTCCCTCACCTACTTCCCCGAGGTCGAGACCTTCGAGAGCACCGCCGACCGCTATCTCTCGACCATCGCAGCGATGAAGGCGGAGATGGAGGTGCCGATCATCGCCAGCCTCAACGCGACCTCAAGCGGAGGATGGGTCCGCTTCGCGCGACTGATCGAAGAGGCGGGAGCCGACGCGCTGGAGCTCAATCTCTACCGCATCGCGGCCGACCCGGCTCGCGCCGGAGCGGCCATGGAGGCAAGCGACCTCGAGGTGGTCCGGCAGGTGAGAGCGTCGAGCGGCATCCCGTTCGCCGTCAAGCTCTCCCCCTATTACTCGGCGCTCGCCAACTTCGCCCTCGGCGTGGTCGAGGCCGGAGCGAACGGGCTGGTCCTCTTCAACCGCTTCTACCAGCCCGATCTCGACGCGGATTCGCGCAAGGTCGTGCCGAGTCTCGAGCTGAGCCAGCCCTGGGAGCTGCGGCTGCCGCTGCGCTGGATCGCGATCCTCCGGGCGCACACCGAGGGAGCCGCATCGCTTGCCGCCTCGGGCGGCATCCACCACGGCCGCGATGCGGCCAAGGCCCTGCTCGTCGGTGCGGACGTCGCGATGATGACCTCGGCCGTGCTCCGCAACGGTCGAGAGCACTTCGCCACGGTGGAACGGGAGCTCGTGCAGTGGATGGACGAGCAGGAGTACGTCTCCGTCGAGGAGCTGCGCGGGAGCGTCAGCTATGCGGCCAGCGACGACCCGTCCGCGTTCGAGCGGGCCAACTACCTGAAGACGCTCCGCTCGTGGAGCACCCCCGCGGACCGGACCTCCAGCCCGCAGCCCTGAGGCCGGAGCACGCGGGAAGTATCTTGCCAAGGCCCGGCGGGTGCGGCAGGCAAGCTGGTACGAGAGGCCCGGCCTGCTCAGTCGACCTCGGCATCGGCGAGATGGAAGGCAAAGGCGCCGTTGTGCACGTACACGAGCCGGCAGGCCTCGATGTAGCTGGCGTCATGGACCCGGCCGGCGCGGATGTAGCCGACATCGCCCTTGCCGAGGGAGACCCTCTCACCATCGGGGTACAACCGGCGCGCTTCCTGGCGATAGAACTGGACCGACATCCTTCCTTCTACGACGACCGTCATGTCGTCGCCGGGGTGTGAGTGAGGCGGCTCTTCGGTCCCTGCCTGCCAGCGCTCGAGCATCACCTCGACCCCGTCGGGGTTCGTCGGATAAGTGGTGCGCGCCGTGAATCCCTCCGGCGTTCCTGGGACGGGGACGTGATTGCCCCACACCTCGCTGGTCGCCGAGGTGACTTCCTGGGGTGCGTCATCAACGGACATCGTCTGGCTCCTGTCTTGGATCGGAGAGTGCCCCATATCCGGGGAGATGCTCGCGCCCACCTGGCCGCACATGGCTTTGACGCGAGCGGCCGGCAGCCGAGACCGCGAGCGCGCGACGATGGCGTCCCAGCGCGCTCAGTCTGGGACGTGCAGCAAGACCGCTTCAGGCGAGCGGGATCGAGACCTCCACGAGCAATTCACTCTCAGGCACGTCCTGCGGATCGTTGAGGTACACCTCGCGGGCGGGGCCGGCGGGCTTGCGGCCATTCTCCTCGAGCCAGGAGAACAGCGCTGTGTAGGCCTCCGGTACCCCGGGATACGGGCCCTTGTGGGTGGTCGATACCACGTGTGCGCCGGGGATCTCCTCGAGGGCGATGCCCTCGCCGGCCACGGCGCCCGCCGCCACGGGCATACAGACGACGAGGTCGAACTCCTCCTTGCCGAAGTCGGGCGAGAACACCATGGGCGGCCCGACCGTCTCGGCGCCGGTCGCGGCGGCGTGCTGGTTCAGCGTCCGGAAGCCCGAGTTCAGGCCTTCGCCGATCGTCTTCATCGTCACCGTCACCCGGCGCGTGAGCGAGAGCTGCGGTGGCACGTCCTTCTCACTGATCTCATGGTCCATGTCGTCCCTCCTTGTCGTCGATCGGCCTGCGGGATGCCTTGAGGCCCCGTGCCCGCCCGGCCGACACAGTGATCAGCCAGCCTGTCGCCGACCGCCCGAGACGCCCGCGACGATATGACTCATCGCCGGCGACGTCAGCACGCCGCCTTGCGCCACGCTCCTTCACTCCTGCGAAGAGACGACCGGCGACTTCCCAGGGGTCCGAGCTCCTTCGTCGAGCCGGACCGGCTTTCCCTCCAGACGCTCGCGCAGCAGTTCCAGCTTCTTGCGGTGAACCTCCTGCGGCGAATCGATCTGCTGGTCCTCACCGGCTGCGTCCCAGTACACGGAGGACGCGATGCAGCCAAAACACATTGGATCTCCCTTCCTGGATGGGTTTGAGTACCCGCAACGGACGAAGGCAAACGTGCCCCGTGGACCACGGTCCGACGCCGACCGTGGCCGGCAGCCGGGGTGCCGACAGGAGTCCATGCGATCGCGCGATCCGCCCATGCCCGTCAGCCGGCGGCGATCAGCGCCACCCCCGTGAGCGCCGCCGCGATCCCCAGCTGCTGCGCGCGGGAGAGGCGCTCGTGCAGAAAGGCGTAGGCCAGGGCGATCACGAAGATGGGGTAGACAGAGCTGAGCACCGAGGCGATGCTCAGGTAGCCGAGGGTCGCCGCCACCGTGAACAGCTGATTGCCGGCGACCTCGAACACGCCGACGGCCAGGATGGGGGCCGCGGCGGCCCTCGTGAGCTTCAGCTTCGGCCGCGCGACGAGGAACCCCAGCGCCAGGATGGCCGTGCTCGTCGCTCGGGAGAGAAGGACGGTCCAGGAGGCGTCCGTCTTCCCGCCCTTGGCGTAGAGGACCATCACGACCCCCCAGACCACGGCGGTCAGCACGGCGTAGCCGACGCTCGCCCTGCTCGTGGACTGGTGACACGACCCGGCGCTCTTCTCTCGCGACGCCAGGACGACGCCCCCGAGCGCGATCGCGATGCCGGCCATTTGCAGGGCTGAGGGGCGCTCGCCGGCCGCCAGGCCGACGACCACCGGCACGGCGACGCTGAGGCTGATGATCGGCCCGATGATGCACATCACGCCGATGGCCAGCGCCTGGTAGGACGCGGCGATCGAGACCACGGAGAGCACGCCCGCTGCAAGGGCCGGCAGCAACACATCCTCCGGAAGCGCGCGCCCACGAGCCAGCACGATCACCGCCATCAGGCTCAGACCGGCGAGCTGGCTGAAGACGATCACCGTCCACAGGGAGGTCCGCCGCGTCTGGGTGCCGGACAGGAAGCAGCTGCCTCCCCACGACGCCCCGGCGGCGAGGGCGAGAACGATGGCCAGCATGCCCGCAGGCTATCAGACGGGCCGGGGTCTCTGCGCGACGGGACTCGCGAGCGCCGCGCAACGTTTGCGGCCTGCAGCGGCGCGGGCACATCTGGAGAATCGCAAGAGCGGGGAGGTCGCCCGGAGGCCCGGTCCGCATGGCCCCCGGTCCACACGGCCCCGGCCCGACCAGGAGGCAGACGGTGGATCAATCCAGTCGTTACGCCGATCTCGCGCTCGACGAAGCCGAGCTCATCAGGAGTGGGCGGCACGTCCTCTGCGCCTACCGCATGAGGCCCAAGGCCGGCAATGGCTATCTGGCCACGGCCGCTCACTTCGCCGCCGAGTCCTCCACGGGCACCAACGTGGAGGTGTCGACCACGGACGACTTCACGCGCTCGGTGGACGCCATCGTCTACGAGGCGGATGAGGCAGCCGAGGTCATGAAGATCGCCTACCCGCTCGAGCTCTTCGACCGCAACATCATTGACGGCAAGGCGATGATCGTCTCCTTCCTCACGCTCGCCATCGGCAACAACCAGGGCATGGGCGACGTCGAGTACGCCAAGATGCACGACTTCTACGTGCCGCCCGACTACCTGCGGCTCTTCGACGGGCCGCGCCGCAACATCGCGGACTTCTGGCGCGTCCTCGGACGGCCGGCCGAGAACGGGGGCATGGTGGTCGGCACCATCATCAAGCCCAAGCTCGGCCTGCGGCCGGAACTCTTTGCCGACGCCTGCTACCGGTTCTGGCTGGGCGGCGATTTCGTCAAGAACGACGAGCCCCAGGGGAACCAGGTCTTCGCGCCGTACCGCGAGACCATGCGCCTCGTGGCCGACGCCCTGCGCCGCGCGCAGGAAGAGACCGGCGCGGCAAAGCTCTTCTCGGCCAACATCACCGCGGACGACCCCATGGAGATGGTCGCCCGCGGCGAGGCCGTACTCGAGGCGTTCGCCGGGAACGAGGACCACGTCGCCTTCCTCGTGGACGGCTACGTCGGCGGCCCGGCGGCGGTCACCACCTGCCGCCGCCGCTTTCCGGACACCTTCCTGCACTATCACCGTGCCGGCCACGGCGCCGTCACCTCGCCGCAATCGAAGCGCGGCTACACCGCCTTCGTGCTCGCCAAGATGGCGCGCCTGCAGGGCGCCTCGGGCATCCACACCGGCACGATGGGCTTCGGGAAGATGGAGGGCGACCCGGACGACCGTGCCATCGCCTACATGATCGAGCGCGACGCGGCCGACGGCCCCTTCTACCATCAGGAGTGGCTGGGGATGAAGGCCACGAGCTCGATGATCTCGGGCGGCATGAACGCCCTGCGCCTGCCCGGCTTCTTCGAGAACCTCGGCCACGCCAACGTCGTGCAGACCTCCGGCGGCGGCGCCTTCGGCCACCTCGACGGACCGGTGGCCGGGGCGCTCTCCCTGCGCCAGGCGGTCGAGGCGTGGACCGCCGGCGTGGATCTGGTCGCCTACGCCAGGGAGCACCGCGAACTGGCACGCGCCTTTGAGTCGTTCCCCGCCGACGCCGACGCCCTCTACCCGGGCTGGCGCCCGGCCCTGGGCGTCGGCTGAGCGCCGGGCAAGGAGGAGCCGCATGTCCGTCAAGCACCCCGTGATCGCGGTGACCGGCTCCAGCGGAGCCGGGACGAGCACCGTCAAGACGTCGTTCGAACACATCTTCCATCGTGAGAACGTCCGCGCAGCAGTCGTCGAGGGAGACAGCTTCCACAGGTACGACCGTGAGGAGATGAAGCAGGCCATCGCCGAGGCCGAGAGCAGGGGCGAGCGCACGGTGAGCCACTTCGGGCCCCGGGCCAATCTCTTCGGAGAACTGGAGGCGCTGTTCCGCACCTACGGGGACTCAGGGACCGGCAAGCACAGGTACTACGTGCACAACGAGGAGGAGGCGGTCAGGCTCGGTCACGCGCCGGGCACCTTCACCCCGTGGGAGGAGCTGCCGAACGACACCGACGTGCTCTTCTACGAGGGCCTCCACGGCGGCGTGCGCGCGGAGGGTGTCAACGTCGCCCGGTACGTCGACCTGCTCATCGGCGTGGTGCCGATCGTCAATCTCGAGTGGATCCAGAAGATCCACCGCGACACGCGTGCCCGAGGCTACTCGGTCGAGGCCGCCACGGACACCATCCTGCGGCGCATGCACGACTACATCCACTACATCACGCCGCAGTTCTCGCACACTCACGTCAACTTCCAGCGGGTGCCCGTGGTCGACACGTCCAACCCCTTCGTCGCCCGCGACATCCCGACCCTGGACGAGTCGCTGGTCGTCGTCCGCTTCCGCGACCCCACGGGTGTCGACTTCCCCTACCTGCTGGCCATGATCCACGACTCCTTCATGTCGCGGCCCAACTGCATCGTCGTGCCGGGCGGCAAGATGGAGATGGCGATCCAGCTGGTGGTGACGCCGCTGCTCCAATCGATCATGGAGCGCCGCAAGAGCGCGAAGCAGGCGGACGGGCACTACTGAGCCGACGCCCGGCTGGCGGGCGCGGACACCGCGCTCAGGACGAGTGCGTGCACAAGCGCGTGGCAACCACAGGCAGAGACGCGGGCGACCTCTTCATGGCCTGCTCCCTCCCACGACCCGTGTCGGGTCGGGCAAGGGTCCGAACGAGCATGTGAACCGTCATGGCCGCCGCCGGGGACACATCGGAACGAGGAAGGGCACCTCTCGCCTGTACTCCAGGTAGGCCTCGCCGAACCTCTCGGCCAACTCCCCCTCCTCGAGGCGCTTCACGTAGACCAGGAGGAACGCGGCCAGGCACAGAACGAGGGCCGTGCCGGCGATCGTCCTCACGGCGACGGCGATGCCCAAATAGGCGAGGATGGTCCCCAGCGTCATCGGGTTGCGGCAGTAGCGGAACGGGCCCTCCGTCAACAGCTCCCGAGTGGGCATCACCGGCAGTGGCGTGCCCCGGCCGCGAGCCAGCTGAGTAGCGACCGACCAGAGGCCGAGAGAGAACCCCAGGACCGTCAGCAGCCCGCCGGCGACGCGACTCGCTCCTCCGCTCCCGAGGGAAGGCAGACCGAGCCGGCGGTCGAGGCGCGGGCCCACCCCCGCCACAAGGAACGGCAGCAGGCCGAGGAAGACGGGCGCTACGAGGAGCATGATCGCCACCTCTTCGGTGACGCTGTGCTCTCGCTCGGCCCACTCGGCGTAGCGGGACATGTCCCCACCCCCCCGTGCGCTCACCACAGACGCGACACGGGCAACGTACACCCGGGATGCGGGTCATGTGAACGATGGGGAGCGTTGCAGAGACCGCCGCCGCCGGCGGCGGTCTCCCAACTGAGGCAGGCCGAGAGAGGTGCGGTCGCCGGACATGAAGGCCGTAAGGTGCCTTCAGAAGCGTTTCCGCCGGGCGGGACGTCGGCGTCGGCGGCGCCTGTCTCTGCGCCGTCATCTCGCGAGAGAAGCGAAGTGCCTAGTCGATGGCGCTCTCCGGCGTCGGCGGCCCGGACCGAGGGGATGGCACAGCGACGACAGCCTCGCTCTCGCGACCCTTGGACTCGGTCTCGACCGGCAGCACGCCTGCCACGACGGACGGTCCGCTCGGCGCCCCAGTCACGCCCTTTGCGCCCCGTTCGATGCAGGTGATGAACGTCTCGACGATCTCCGGGTCGAACTGCGTCCCCGAGCAGGTGCGCAGTTCGATGAGGGCCTCCGCGCAGGAGAGCGCCTTGCGGTAGGGACGGTCGGTGGTCATCGCCGAATAGGTGTCGGCCACGGCCATGATGCGCCCGAGCAGCGGGATCGCCTGCCTGGCCAGGCCGTGCGGATAGCCGCCGCCGTCGTAGCGCTCGTGGTGTGAGGCGACGGCGGCGCGTATCTCGCCGACGTCGGGGATGGCGGCGATGATCGTCTCGCCGAGGAGGGAATGCCCCTTGACGATCTCGTACTCCGCCTCGGAGAGGCGTCCCGGCTTGCGCAGAATACGGTCGGGGACGCCGATCTTGCCGACGTCGTGGAGCAGGGATGCGACGCGGAGGACCCGCTGGCTCTCCTCGGAGAGGCCCAGCTCCCGCGAGATCGCCAGCGCGTACTCCGTGACCTCCTCGCTGTGCCGGCGCGTGTAGCGGTCCTTGTTGTCGACGGCGGTCACCAGCGACTCGAAGAGGCCGAAGGCTCCGCCCTCTTCGTCGCGCAGCAGCCGCTCCTCCTCGCTTCCGGTGACGGCGTCGCCGCCACGGCGCTTGGAGGCGTAGAGGTTGGCGTCGGCGAGGGCGATCAGTCCGTTGGCATCGGGCACATCCTCGGGGTAGGCGGCGATGCCGAAGCTGGCACGGATCGGGATCCGCTCGCCCGTTGCCGTCACGTAGGGCTCCTCGCCGAGCGCCGCGCGCAGCTTCTCGGCGAGCCGGCCGGCCTCGTCGGCCGACGTCTCGGGCAGCACCAGCAGGAACTCGTCGCCGCCGTAGCGGCCCACGACGTCGGCGGCTCGCGTCCGCTCGCTGAGCAGCTTGCCCACCCGGCGCAGGACGCTGTCGCCGGCGGGATGGCCGTGCGTGTCGTTGAGCAGCTTGAACTCGTCGATGTCGAGCATCACCAGGCTGAAGTGGCTACCGTAGCGCTCGGCCCGCGCCTGCTCGCGGGCGAGGACGTCGTGGAGCTTGCGGTGATTGGCGAGTCCGGTCAGCGAGTCGCTCTCGCTGAGGCTGCGCAGGCGGCGCAGCAACCTGGCGTTGCGCACCGCCTCGCCGGCCAGCTCGGCCAGAGCGGTCGCCAGCGCCATCTCGCCCTCCGTGTAGGTGCGCTCCTGCTCCTTGTCCCAGAGGTTCAGGAGGCCCATCGGCCCATCGACCGACTGCATGGGGACGGTCAGGCAGCTCTGCTCCCTCCACTTCTCCAGGTCCGCCCGGCTCACCGGGTCGAGGAGCGGGTCGGAGAGCAGGCCGAGGTAGGGCTTCCCCGACTCCAGCACGCCGCGGCTCATCGGGTCCTCCGCCAGCTGCGAGGGCTCGCCCAGGCGGTCCCAGCCGCTCGGCGTCCTCTCCCACATCGCCCGGGCGATGACGACGTCGCGGTCCGGATCATGCTCGTAGGCCACACACTCTGAGACCCCGAACACCTCACCGGCGCAGCGCGCCACCACCGCGAGCGCCTCCTCCATGGTGGCGGCGCTGGCGACGGCGCGGCTCGATTCGAACAGCGACGCCAGCCTGCGGGCGCGCGCCGCCTGCGCGTGCATGGTGTCCGCATCGTGGAGGGCCATGGCGATCAGCCGGCAGACGGCGACGACCGTGGCGATCTGCTCCGGCGCGATCGTGCGTCCCTCACGCGTCTCGCTGATCTCGACGAGCCCGATCACCTCGTCCCTGGCCACCAGCGGGACGATGAGCATGGCCTGCTCCCGCCAGCCGAGCATGTCCTCGCGCTCGGCCGCGCTGAGGCGTGGATCGGCGGGCGAGGCGATGAAGACCGGTTCTCTCGTGGAGAGCGCCTCGCGATCGACGCCCCACACGTCCCGCGCCGTGCACATGTGCAGCTGCTCGGGGCAGGGCTTCCCATCGTAGACACTCGCGATGACGACGAGCCCGCCGTCGTCCATCAGGCGGTAGACGTCCGAGTCGGGCAGATCCACAAGATCGCTCAAGCGCAGCGCGATCGACGACCAGAGTGTCTCCGGGTCGGCCGTGGAGGCGAGTTCGGCGCCGATGTCGTTGACCGCCGCGCGAGCTCGCCAGAGAGCGACCTGGTTGAGACGCAGCGTCGTCGACAGCAGGGCCAAGGTCTCGCCGACGAGGAGGCAGGCCACGCCCACGTACAGCGCGGAGTCCACGGTCTTCCCCGAGAGCTGTCCCACGGAGACGAGGGGCAGCACGTACGCGGCCGCGAACGGGGTCAGGGCCAGCAGCGCCGTCCCCTGCGGAAAGGCGACGCCGATCCAGGCGAAGAGCAGCACGAAGAGGACGCTGTAGACGACGGGGTCGGAGCCCGCGAGCGCGCTGCTGACGGCGACCAGCGCGAATCCCACCGGGATCAGGAACAAGCCGGCCCAGCTGGGCCACCGGCTCCACGGCAGACACCAGGTCAGGAGGCCTGCGCCCGCGGCGAGGACGACCGCCACGTAGGCGCCGCCCGGCTGGCCGCCGGAGGTCGTCGGCTGCACGAGACTGGCCAGGCTTGAGGCGCCGCAGAGCACGAAGAGTGCGGCGGCCGTGCGCCCCACCAGCAGCTTGGACAGCCATGGGCCGCCGGAATCGCCTTGTGTGATCTCGCTCTCCGAGAACTGTGCCCGCCACCGCGAAAGCACCGCGCTCACTGGACGCCCTTCCCTCGCGACCGCGCGTCAACCATGCGTACTACGCTGGCAACGCGTATCGGCAGCCCCGCCCGGCCCCTTGAATCGCCGCGCGTGCCGCGCATGAGCCCCGGGGGACGAGGGTAGAAGCCGAGAAACCGGATCAATCCTCTCCGCAAAGGGGCTCGTCATGCGACCAAGGCATCTGCTCGGCGTGCTCGCCGTCCTTCTGCTCATCCTCGCGGTCTGGCTCGTGCCCATGGCGCTCGCCGCGTCCGGCGGCTCTCCCGACGCTCCCGCAGAGGGCGGCCAGTCTCAGGCGGCGCCCTCAGGCACACAGTGCCCGTTCCTGCAGGCCCATCCGTGGCTCGACCCGCACGGCGCCACCGACGGCGCCGGAGCCCCGGCCGCGACGAGCGGCGCAAGCAGCGAGATCGACTACTACTGAGAAGCGCACGCCGGACGGGCTACGCGACCACCCGCACCAGCTCGGAGAGGCTCGTCTCGCCGCCGAGGACCTTCTGCACGCCGTCCTCGCGCACGGACTCTACGCCGCGGACGCGAGCGGCCTCGCGGAGTTCGCGCACCGGGAGCCCCTCCTCGATCATGTCGGCCAGTTCCTCGTCCAGCGAGAGCACCTCGAAGATGCCCGCTCGCCCCAGGTAGCCGGTGCCGAAGCAGCGGGTGCAGCCGGCGGCGTCGTAGACCTTCATCTGACGGCGCGGCGCCGCGCCCAAGCCGAGCTTCTCCCAAGCAGCCGCGCGCACGGTCCTCGGCTTGCGGCAGTGCGGGCAGAGGCGGCGCACCAGCCGCTGCGAGACGACGCAGGTGAAGGCCGCGGCGACCAGGTAGGGCGGCAGGCCCATCTCGACCAGGCGGTGCACGGCCGAGGCGGCGTCGCGCGTGTGCAGCGTGGAGAACACCAGGTGCCCGGTCATGGCGGCCTCGGCCGCCATGTGTGCGGTCTCCGCGTCCCTGATCTCCCCCACCATGATGAGGTCGGGGTCGCTGCGCAGCAGGGTGCGCAACAGGCCGGCGAAGTCGAGGCCGATGGCGGCCTTGACCTCGCTCTGCATGACTCCCTCCAGCTTCCGCTCGATGGGATCCTCGACCGTGTAGATCTTGCTCTGCGGTGACTTGACCAGCTCGAGCGTGGTGTAGAGGGTGGTGGACTTGCCGCAGCCCGTGGGCCCGCAGATCAGGATGCCTCCGTCCGGCCGGCGGATGGCCTCTTCGAAGCGCTCCAGGGAGGCCCCGGTGAGGCCGAGCGCGTCGAGCGCCGGCGGCAGCGGTGAGACCTCGAGGATGCGGATCGAGACGTTCTCGCCATGCAGGGTGGGGATCGTGGCCAGGCGCAGGTCGACAGCCTTGCCGCTGCTGGTCTCGAAGGAGGTGCGGCCGTCCTGGGGCATGCGCCGCTCGGCGATGTCCAGGTTGCCCATGATCTTGATGCGACTGACGATGCCGGCTTGGACTTCCGTGGGGTACTCGCGCAGCTTGTGCAGCACGCCGTCGATGCGGCAGCGCACGTGCAGCGCCTCGGCGTGGGGCTCGACGTGGATGTCGGAGGCCTTCATGCTGACGGCGTCGGAGATGAGGCCGTCCACGATCTCGATGATCGAGGCGTCGTGGGCGAGGGCCGCCTCGTCGGCGACGAGCGTCTCCTCGTCCTCGTTCAGTTCGCGCAGCTTCCCTCTCGTGTTGAAGAAGGTCGCGCTGGCCTCCTCGAAGGCGCTCTCGGTGCAGATGACCGGACGCACGATGCGCTTCGTGCGCAGCCTGACTTCGTCGATGGCGACGATGTCGAGGGGGTCGGTCATCGCCAGCACGAGGGTCCCGTCGTCCTCCACCTCGAGCGGCAGGACGCGGCGGTTGACCATGAAGTCGCGCGGCAGGAGGCCGAGCGTCTCCGGCGAGAAGTAGACCTGGTCGAGATCGGCGACCTCGAGGCGCAGCTGCGCCGCCAGGGCCTCGACGAGGTCCGCCTCCGAGACGAGTCCCTCCCGGACGAGCACGTCTCCCAGCCGCCGCCGTTCTACCTGCTGGCGGGCGAGAGCGGCCTCTATCTGGTGCTGACTGACCAGGCCGTCGGCGACGAGCAGCGCGCCCAGTCTGCGCCGTCCCGCGGAGATCGCCGTCACGGCGGGCGTCTTCAGGCTTGCCTCCATGCCGCACTCACCTTCCCGTCGCCCAGGCCGAGGGCCTCGACTGTGGATGTGTCCGGACGACATCCAAGTGCATCGGCACGAGAACGGCCGCGCGAAGCCCTCTCTAGACGGATGTACCTGGCTGGACCGGCGCGCCCGGCAAGTAGGCGGCGGGCGCGAGCGCGCCCGCCGCCTTCGTGAGGCTGCCGACTCACCTCTGCGCGCCTCAGACGACGAGGGGCTTGTCCCAGGCGAGAAAGGCCCAGCGAACGGCGATCTCAGGCTCCTGCTTCCACACGCGCCGGCCGTCCGCACAGGTCGTCTCGGCGAGGTGCCCGGCCACGTAGCGCTCGAGCGCCTGCTCCTCGCGCTCGCCGGCCGGGGCGATCATGCGGCGCAGCGACTCCAGGGCGGCCTCCGGGCT
Organism: uncultured Thermoleophilia bacterium; assembly: GCA_963705205.1. Taxonomy (GTDB): domain Bacteria; phylum Actinomycetota; class Thermoleophilia; order UBA2241; family UBA2241; genus CAIXSE01. The sequence continues at coordinate 403,027 of CAVPJG010000015.1, read as the reverse complement.
CTTGTACCGGCCGGCGCTGGCGTGCTCGAGCGACGCGACCTCGGGCTCGATCCCCATCTGGCGGAGCACGTTCACCGCGGTGTCACCGTCGCCGCGCCGCACACAGGGGCGTCCGACCGCCTCGTGCGCGAGGAGTTGCGGGTAGAGCAGGCCGTCGGCCGGCAGGGTGATGCAGACGCGGCGGCGCGCGAACACGTCGAGCTTCTGGAGGGCGGCGCGCAGGTCGCGCACGTCCAGCGAGCGCGACGCGATCACCACGTCGGCGACGGCGACACCGGCCGCGCGCCAGTCCTCGTCCCAGCCGGCGTGGATCGTCGTCACGTTCCGCAGACCCGCCGCGGAGGCGCGTCGCCGGAGCGCGTCCAGCATGCCGGCGGAGAAGTCCAGCGCCACCACCTCGTGGGCGGACCTGGCCAGCGGAAGCGCGAGCGCCCCCGCGCCGCACCCCACGTCGAGGACGCTCTCGCCCGGTCGCAGGCGCATGTGCGCGACGAAACCCGCGACGTACGGTGAGTCCTCTTCCCCGCCGCGGGAATCCCGGGCGCGCCGGTCCCAGAACGCGGCGTCATGGACGACGCCACGCCGGTCGCTCAGGCGCATCCACTCGGCGTTCCAGTCCTTGTCGTCCTGCGACACTCGCTCTCCCTCCCTCACGACCGTCAAAGGCTGCCCACCAGCGTACCCCCAACGGACCCGTGCCCGGCGACCTCGACGCCATCTGGTCCGCCGACGGGGACGCTCGCGTCCGTGAACCTCTCCGAGTGGCACGAGCGGCAGCTGCCACCTCCGAGGTCACGATGGCCATCGGGCAGGCCATCAGTCGGATGACAGGTGGTGCACGCCGCCCGGTCGCCGTCGACGGCGTGCGGGACGTCGGGCCCGCCGCCCAGCCACGCGAACGCAAGCGTCACGCCCGCGAAGAACACCGCCACCACGCAGATGCCGACCCACGCGGACCTCGGCCGCCTGACCCTGTTCACGACTGCACCTCCATCTCCGCTCACGAGGCGAGGCTACAGGGGAGACTGCGGGCGGGAACCTCCCCGCGGAGGTGGATGGGGTCGTTCCGCTGAGGGATTCCTGGCTGGGAGGCCTACCTCCGCGGAGGGAGGTCGCCCATCGTCACGCTTCGGTCGCCCCAGCGGGCTGCCGCCACGCTACCGCCGCCGCCCGAACGCGACCGTGCCGGCTGGGTCCGAGGGCGGCAGAGGGTGTGGCCTGTGGCGCTTCGCGGCGCGCGCATCGGGTATCATTCCGGCACAGCGATGTCGCCAGACCCTCACTTAGTCACGCGCTCTGACGCGATTCCCGGGCTCCTCTGGGAGTCCCGTGGTGAGCACAGATGAACCCGGTCACCTGGCTGGTCGTCGCGCTTCTGGTCTTCGTGAACGCGGTCTACGTGGCGGCGGAGTTCGCCGCCGTCGGCACCCGCCGCAATCGCATCCGCATGCTCGCCCAGGACGGCGACGCGCGCGCCGGCTGGATCCTGCCGATCGTCGAGGACCCGGCCAGGCTCGACCGGTACGTGGCCGCCTGTCAGATCGGGATCACAGTGTCGAGCCTCATGCTCGGCGCCTACGGTCAGGCGACGCTCGCTCGGGATCTCGCGCCGCTGCTCGAGGATCTCGGCGGCTGGAGCGAAGCGGCCGCCCAGGGCCTTGCGGCCCTCGTCGTGCTGCTCGCCCTGACCGGCCTGCAGGTGATCCTCGGCGAACTGCTCCCCAAGTCACTCGCCCTGCAGTTCCCGACGCGCGCCCTGATGCTCACGGTGGCGCCGATGCGCGCCTCGCTGCAGGTGTTCCGCCCCTTCATCTGGCTGCTCAACGGCAGCGGCATCCTGCTGCTCCGGCTGCTGCGTGCCCCGCAGGTCTCGCACCGCCACATCCACTCGCCCGAGGAGATCGACCTGCTGATCGTCGAGAGCCGCGACGGCGGGCTCCTGGAGCCGGATGAGCAACGACGCCTGCACCAGGCCCTGCGCCTGAGCATGTATCCGGTGAGCACCATCATGGTGCCGGCCGCACAGGTCGCCGCCCTCGACGCCGACCTGCCGTTCCCGCAGGTCGTCGAGGAGATCGCCGCCAGCCCTTACTCGCGGTTGCCCGTGTACCGGGGCAGCCGCGACAACGTGGTCGGGATGCTGCAGACGAAGGATGTCGCCGTGGCCGCGGCCCAAGGCCCGGCGGCCGGTGTCGGGCTCGAGGACCTCCTGCGACCCGTGGTCCGGGTGGGCGCCTCGACGAGCGCCGACCAGGTCCTGACCATCCTGCGCGAGGGTCGCGGCCAGCAGGCCATCGTCACGGACGACCACGGTGGGATGGCGGGCCTCGTCACCCTCGAGGACGTGCTCGAGGAAGTGTTCGGTGAGGTCGGCGACGAGTTCAAGGGCGGCGCCGACGCTCGGCCTCCGCGCCGCCGCCTCCCGGCGCTGCGCATCGGCCGACGGCAGGGCCGGCGATGAGCGTCGTCGCCCCGCTGCTCATCATCGCCGCGCTGGTGCTGCTCAACGGCCTCTTCGTGGCGGCCGAGTTCGCCTTCGTCGGCGCGCCGCGGGCCGCCATCGAGCGGCGCGCCGCGGCGGGGGACCGGCGGGTGCTGCGCCTGCGGGAGATCCTGCGCGACCCGCGCAGCCAGGACAGGTACCTGGCGACCGCGCAGATCGGCATCACCATCGCCAGCCTGGGGCTCGGGATGTACGGGGAGGAGGTCGTCGCGGGCTGGCTCGAGGCGCCCTTCGAGCAGCTCGAGGCATTCGGGACGGCGGCGGCCCACGGGCTGGCGAGCATCGTCGCGGTCCTGCTCATGATGTACGTCCACATCGTGGTCGGGGAGATGGTGCCAAAGTCGATGGCTCTGCAACGCGCAGAGCACACCGCGGTGTTCGTGAGCCCGGTGATGCGCGCCATCTGGATCGTCTTCTACCCCCTCGTCATGGTCCTCAACGGCATCGGCAACGCCATCCTCAGGGTCTTCGGCGTGCAGCGGCAGCACGGCAGTGTCGAGCAGTACCACACCGCTGAAGAACTCGGCTACATCGTGCGCGAGAGCCTGGAGGGCGGACGGCTGGGCAGCGAGTCAGGCCGAGTGTTGCAGGAGCTGCTCGACTTCGGCGACCTCACAGCCGGCGAGGTGATGGTGCCGCGGGTGCACGTCGTGGGGATCCCCATCGACGCGAGCAGGGAGGAGATCGTCGAGCTGCTGGTCTCCTCACCGCACACCCGCTACCCCGTGTATCGCGAAGACCTGGACGACGTCGTCGGCATCCTCCACGTCAAGGACGTCTTGCGGGTGCTCACCCAGGAGGGCAGATCCGAGGGGTACCCGGTGCGTCCCGTGCCCTACGTGCCCGAGACCGCGCGCGTCGATGTCGTGCTGGCCGCCATGCGGCGCGAGAACACCCAGCTCGCCGTCATCCTCGACGAGCACGGCGGCACCGCCGGGCTGGTGAGCATCGAGGACCTGTTCGAAGAGGTGGTCGGCGAGATCGAAGAGGAGGCGGAGCAGCCCGATTCGTGGACCGACGACGCCGGCCGCCTGCACGTCGTCGGCACGGTCCGCATCGAGGAAGTGGGCGAACACTTCGAGGTCGAGCTCGAGCACGAGGACGTCGACACCGTGAGCGGCCTCGTGCTCATGCTGCTGGACCGTCCGCCCGAAGTAGGCGACCGCGTGACGTACGAAGGTGTCGTCTTCGACGTGCTGGCGGTCGAGGGTCACGGGGTCGCGGAGTGCGCCGTGACCGCACTCCCGCCGGAGGCCGGCGACGCTGCCGGGTGACGCCGGCGGGGGAGCTCAAGGGCAGCCGGGTGGTCGCCCGCGGCCGCCGGTCAGCTTGTGTCAGGCCCGCACCGTCACCGGCACGGTCTGCACGAGGTTGTTGCCCATGCCCTGGAAGTTCCAGGACTGCTCGAGCGGCTGGACCTGACCGGAGGCGTCACTCGCCCGACACGACAGCACGTGGTCGCCGGGCGCGGCCCGCCAGCGAAAGCTCCAGCCGCGCCATGCGTACTCGCCGACCGGCGGCTCGAGCGTAGCGTCCGCCCAAGCGCCGTCCACGCCCACCTCGACGCGCTCCACGGCGCCGGACCCGCTCCAGGCGCGCCCGCGCAACTCCACCTCACCCGGGCGGACGAAGCGCCGCCGCGTGGCGAAGTCGGGGTGCCCGGGCGGGATCATGAGCGCGCGCACCCTCATCCTGCTCACACCCTCCCCCGGGTCCTCCTCGTCCCGCTGGTACCGGTAGGCGACCGCCTGCTGGTAGCCGCGGAACGGCTCGGTGACGGCGGTGATCCGTGTGAGCCACTTCACGCTGGTCATGCCGTACCAGCCCGGCACCAGCAGGCGCACGGGGGCCCCGTGCTGGGGCTCCAGCGGCCGGCCGTTCATCTCGTACGCGAGCAGCACCTCGGGACGCAGCGCGTCTTGCACGGTGAGACTGCGTTCGTAGTCCTGCTCGGCCCCACCCTGGACGCCGTGGTCGACGCCCGTGAACACCAGCTCCGCGGTGCCGGGCCGAACGCCGACCGGTGCGAGCACGTCGCGCAGCGGCGCACCGGTCCAGACGGCGGTCCCCACGGCCTCGACCAGCCACGGCTGGCTGACCGGCCGTGGCGAGAGCCGCGCGCGGCCGTTGCCGGCGCACTCCATCGTCACGGGCAGGCTCAGCGACGGCAGCTCCCGCAGCTCCCGCAGACCCAGTGAACGGGGCGCGCCGACGTTGCCGGCGATCTCCAGCCGCCACGTCACCGGATCGACGTTCGGGATGTCGAAGTGCGCGAGCAGGTAGTGCATCCCGGACGGCGTCACGTCGTAGCGAAGCGCCTCGAGCGGCATGCCGCGGTTGCGCGTGGCGAGCTGCAGTTCCTCTGGGGTGAGGGGGCCGTCTGTCGGCTGTGGACCGCTCATACATGCACCGTTGCCGATAACGGCCGACTCAAACGGCGGCTGTTGCCCGGGCCGCCGCCGGTGCTCACACGGGCTTGCCCACGCCGCTCGACGCGCGCGCGTTCTCAAGCTGCTCCAGCGTGGGGATGCCCTTGTTGCCGAGCTGAGAGACCTTCAGCCCCGCGGACCAGGAGGCGGCGGCGAAGCACTCGGCGGGCGGGAGCCCCCGCGCCACCGCCCAGGCGTACGCGCCGTGAAAGGTGTCGCCGGCTCCGCAGGAATCCACTCCGGCGACCGGCACGGCCTCCCACCGCTGCAGATGCTCCTGCTCCTTGCCGGTCGTGAACACCCCGCCCCGCGGCCCCTGGGTGACGCCGAACACCGTGCGGCAGGAGTCGCCCCAGAGCTCGACGACCGCCCTCTCCGCCGAGTGCCCCGTCTCCTTCTGCACGTAGGTCTCGGGCGCGATCACGTGATCGACCCGGCCGAGCAGGCTCCTCGTCCACGGGCGCCCGGACCCGGTGTCGATGACGGTCGTGATCCCTCTGCGCATGCACTCCTCAAGCGCTGCCGTCGCCAGGGCCTCATCGGTCGCGTCCAGGAGCGCGACGCCGACGCCCTCGAGAAACGCCGGCAGGTGCGCGATCATCCGCGCGTCCGCCATCGGCTGCGGCAGCCAGACGATCGTCCGGGTCGCGTCTTCCCGTGCGACGATGACCGCCGAGTGCTGCGAAGGCTGATCGTAGGCGACCCATGTACAGGCGACGCCCTCGGCGGCCAGCTGCGTCCGCAGGACCTCGGCGTGCACGCCCGTCCCACACGCCGCCAGAAGCTTCGTCGCGCCCCCGAGCCTCCTCGCCGCGATCGCGCCCCGGCCTGCCGATCCCCCGACCGCGGTCTGGTAGTCCAGGGCGCGGTTCACAGAGTCCGCCTGTGGGTGGTCGTCGAGGACGTAGAGGTAGTCCACCGTCGCCATCCCGATCATCGCGATGACGGGCGGTCGGTTCAGTTCTGGTCCGGCACCCACTCGGCCTCCTCAGTGCTCACCATGATCGCGATCGCCTTCTCAGGGGAGCCGCTCTGCCCCGGCGACCCTGCGCCTGGTCAGGATATGGGCAGGCGCAGGGCGAGGCAAAGCGCGCGCGGGCCGCCGGCTGCGATCGGCACCCCTCCTCCGCCGCAACGGCTCGAGGCTCGAGTCTGCTGGTAGTGTCAGCGTACGGGTAGCGTCCAAACGCCACCACAACGCAGGGGGACGACGCATGCACGACTCCGCGACATCCAGTCCTCGCTCACCGGCGTCGCTCGTGCTCGCCATCCTCGTCGCGCTGGCCGTCTTCATGGCGCTGCCGGCGACGGCGAGCGCCGCGAGGATCGCCTTCGCAAGATCAGTGACGGAGGCGTCGCCGCCGCACATCTGGACGATCCAGCCTGACGGCGCCGGGCTGCAGCGACTCACCGCGGGCGCCTCCTACGAGTTCGGGCCGGCCTGGTCTCCGGGTCGCGGCACCATGGCGTTCATCCGCTCCCGAACGTGGAGCCCCTTCGACCGCCAGTGCTGGGTCATGCTCATGCGCTCCGATGGGTCGAACAAGAGGCGGCTCGGCTACACGGGACCGTCCCTCGCCTCCGGCACCCACGTCCTCGCGTACTCCCCCGACGGGCGCCACCTCGCCGGAGGGACGGTGCTGAGGCCCAAGGGGGGCTCCTGGGGGCAGCTGTGGGGCATCACCCTGCTTGACCTGAGGACGCACCGCAGCCGGATCATCCACCGCTACCCCAGCGAGAACGGCATCGTCTCGCTCACCTGGTCCCCGGACGGTTCGCAGCTGGTGGCGACGGTGGAGTACGGCGGCGGGTATGGGACGTTCCGCCTCGCGGTCCCGAGCGGCAAGCTGCTCAAGTCCTACCGGTTCAACGCGAGCTCAGCGTCGTGGCATCCGCGGGCTCGCCGCCTGCTCTGCAGCAAGTGGTTCCCGGATGAGCCGGGCGGCCCCACGAGGACCCAGCTGCGCCGGCTCGACGGGACGCTGATCGCCACCATCGGCGAGGACCAACGGCATCTCGTCTACTCCCCCGACGGGGAGGAGTACGCCTTCCTCACCAGCAACGCCGACGGCACGACGTGGTCGCTACGCCGCGCCGACGGCGCCGGCACGGACGTGCGGAACGTGTACGCCCCGGCCGCAGGCCAGTCCCTCGGCTGGCCCGCCTGGAGATGACGACTCCCCTGCCCGCCGGCTACCGGCTGCACCATCCCGACCCCGGGACGGCGGCGGCCGTCCAGGCGGTCCTGGACGCCGCCGAAAGCGCCGACACCGGCGAGCCGCGCCGGCACATGACCGTCGTCGCGACCCAGTGGGCGGAGCCCGAATGCCGCATCGAGCGCGACTGGTGGGTGGTCGCGGCGCCCGGCGGCGGCATCGTCGGCGTCGCCTGGGTGTGGCCGGAGCTGGCCTCCGATGTCGTCGCCGACCACTACGTGCACCCGGAGCATCGGGGGTTGGGCCTCGGGGAGGTGCTCCTCGACACGATCGAGTCGCGCGTCGCGGATCTGCCGTCGCGGGATGCGGACGGCGCTCCGCGGCAGCTCGTCGTGTGGTGCGAGGACGCGGATGCGACGCGCCGCCGCTCGCTCGAGCACCGCGGGTTCACCGCCGGGCGGCAGTACTTCGAGATGGCCCTCGACCTCCGTGACGCACCTCCGGCGTCGCCGTGGCCCGCGGGCGTGGAGGGTCGCCCGTTCCGCAGCGGTACCGACGACCGGCGGGTGCACCAGGTCGACGTCGAGGCGTTCGCCGAGCACTTTCTCTTCAAGGCCGACTCCTTCGAGACCTGGCGACTCTGGCACCTCGACGCACCCAACGCCGACCCCACGCTGTGGCGCCTCGCCTGGGACGGCGACAGGCTCGTCGGGTTCGTCATGGCCGTCGCGTCCGACGAGGGAGCGCTCATCTCGAGCCTCGCGGTGCTCAAGCCGTGGCGCGGCCGGGGGATCGGTCGCGCCCTGCTCTGCGCCGCGTTCGCGGTGCTGCGCGAGCGCGGCGAGACCGTCGTGCGCCTGTACGTGGATGCGGCGAACGTCACCAACGCGTTGGGTGTCTACGAGGCGGCCGGCATGCACGTGGCACGCCGGTTCGACGTGATGCAGAAGCCGCTCGCCTGACGCACCAGGCCGGAGCCGCGCTCAGAAGTGCTCGCGCCGGGCCGGCCTCTGTGCCTCATCGCCCATCGGCGACCGTCCCTCGAGGGCACCGGCGCTCGTTAGCACCACGCGTTGACCTTGGGGCGGTGTTGTCAGACTCGACAACGGTTGAGAGGGGGCGAACTCCGACGCCGACATCGGCCGACGTCCGTGCCGCGGCCCCGTGGTCCGTCGTCGCGGGGAGCCTCACCCGCGGCGGGCCATAGTACACTTGGGTCCTTCCAGGGAGACAGGGCGCGCGACTTCCACGTGACGGGACGGCGATGGTCGAGCACGGTCAGCACATCTCCATCGGACGGTTCGCGGGGCTCACAGGGATCTCGGCCAACACCCTGCGTCGCTACGACGAGCTCGGCGTCTTGTCGCCGGCCTTCACCGACCCCCAGACCAGGTACCGCCTCTACGCAGTAGAGCAACTCGACACCGGCATCCTCATCCGGCTGCTCCGCGACCTCGACGTGCCGCTCGATCAGATCCGGGCGCTGGTCGACGGTGGCGGACCGCAGGCTCTGAAGGCGGTGCTGGCGCGCCATCGCGAGCGCGTCGTCGAGCGGCACGCCGAGCTCGAGCGCATCCTTTCGCGCCTCGACGCCGCCCTGAACGAAGACCGCGGCCTGGTGCCCTATGAGATCGAGACGGTCACGCTCGAGCCCACCTGGGTGCTCAGCCGGAGGAGGTCGACGTCCCGGTCGCATCTCGACGCGGAGATCGACCGCTGTCTCGGCGAGATGGAGAACGAACTCGCGGCCGCGGGCGCCTCCGCCGCCGGCCGCGAGTTCGTCCTGTACCACAACGCGTTCCACTGGTACCGGGGTCTCGAGATGGAGGTCTGTCTGCCGGTCGAGCGAGCTGCGGCGGAGGCCCACGGCGGCTGGCGGCTGCCCGGCGGCACCTGCGTGCGGACCCTGTACCGAGGCCCGTGGGACGACATCTGGCAAGCGTACTCCATGATGCTGGCGCGCATCGCGCGTGAAGGCAACGAGATCGGCGGCCCGGCCCGCGAGACCTACCTCGTGGACGAACGCGACACGGAGGATCCGCGGCGGTACGTGACCGAGATCACGTGGCCGATGCGGCCTCGCGTCGCGTCTGCCGACTGACCCCTTGACCTTCGCCCGGGGCGAAGGTCCATCCTGTCGTCACACGTGCCGCAGCCCACACTGCAAAGGGGGGTCGCGTGACCGAGGAGCTGTGCTACCTGCCGGCGAGCGAAGCGCTGGCGCTGTTCCGCCGGCGCGGGCTCTCGCCCGTCGAGCTCATGCAGGCGACGATCGACCGCATCGAAGCGCTCGACAGCATCGTCAACGCGCTGCCCATCCGCTTCTTCGACCAGGCGATGGAGGGGGCGCGGGCGGCCGAGGCCCGCTACGCAGGCCGCGGCCCGGAGCCGCGGCCCCTGGAGGGCCTGCCCGTCGCCGTCAAGGACGAGGTCGAGGTGGCAGGCCAACCGTGCACGGAGGGCTCGCTGATCCTCAAGGACAACGTCGCCGATCGCACGGCGGCGTGCATCCAGCGGATCATCGATGCCGGAGGCATCATCCACGCGCGGTCGACCACCCCCGAGTTCTGTTGCGCGGCGATCACCGACTCGCGCATCTGGGGTGTCACCCGCAACCCGTGGAACCTCGACTACAGCCCAGGCGGCTCGTCGGGCGGCTCGGGCGCCGCCCTCGCCGCCGGCATGGCGAGCCTCGCCACCGGCTCCGACATCGGCGGCTCCATCCGCATCCCGGCGTCGTTCTGCGGCGTGGTCGGGTTCAAGCCGCCCTACGGCCGGGTCCCGCAGGAGCCGCCCTTCAATCTCGACCACTACTGCCACGACGGGCCCATGGCGCGCACGGTCGAGGACTGCCGCCTGCTCGAGAACGTCATGGCGGGGCCGCACCGCGACGACATCGTGTCGCTGCGGCCCAAGCTCACGATCCCGGCGGAGTTGCCGGGCGTCGAGGGCCTGAGGATCGCGGCGAGCGCCGACCTCGGCGGCTTCGAGGTGACTGCCGAGGTCCACGAGAACCTGCGTGACGCGGCCGGCGTGTTCCGCTCTCTGGGGGCCGACGTCGAAGAGGTCGACCTCGCCCTCGACATGGACGACCTGCGCGAGGCGGCTCGGGCTCACTTCTCCGCCATCTTCGGCAGCCTGATCCGCCGCTCGCTGGCCCGGCACCGCGAACTTATGACGATGTACGCCATCGCCTTCGCCGAGGACGCCGGCGAGCCGAACGTCGGCTACTACCGCTCGCTGGAGATCGAGAGCGAGGTCTACGCCCGGATCGCGGACGTCCTGGAAGATCACGACCTCCTGATCGCGCCCGCCTTCGGCGTGCCCGCCCTGAAGGCCACGACCGACGAGTACGACATCGAGGTCATGTACCGCCGCGGCATGACCCTGGTCTTCAACCTGTGCAGCCGCTGCCCCGTGCTCGTGGTGCCCTGCGGCCGCTCCCGGGAGGGCGTGCCGCTCGGCATCCAGGTGGTCGGCCGCACCTACGACGACGTCAGCGCCTTCCGCGCCGCCGCAGCCTTCGCCGCGGCCAGGCCCTGGTTCGACGATCCCGCCACGCGTCCAGTCATCGAAAGGAGCCCCGAATGAGCTTCACCGCACGCTCCAGGCGCCTCCTGCCGTGTGTCCTGGCCGTCGTCGTGGCGGCCGCCGTCGCGCTCGCGGCCGGCCTCGCGACGGCCCGCGCCGACACTCCGGCTCCGGCTGCGAGCGCCGAGCAGCTCACGCTCCGCATCGGATGGACGTCCCAGCCCGACAACCTCAACCCCTTCATCGGGTGGCAGAACGTCACCTACGAGATCTGGTCGGTCAACTACGGCTTCCTCTTCGGCTTCGGCAACGACAACAGCCCCACGCTGGACCTGGCCCGCGAGTTCCCGACCGAGGAGAACGGCGGCATCTCGACCGACGGCACGGTGTGGACGATCAAGCTGCGCCAAGGCGTCAAGTGGTCGGACGGGCAGCCGTTCAGCGCCGAGGACGTGGCGTTCACCTACAACTACATCGTCAAGAACCGGATGCTGAACATGGCGATCACCACCGTGGGCATCGAGGAGGCCGAGGCGCTCGCGCCAGACGTCGTGCGCATCACCTGCACCCGACCCAAGGCCGACATGATGCACATCTTCCTGCCGATCCTGCCCAGGCACGTCTGGGAGAAGGTCGACCCGAACGAGGCCCAGACCAGCTACGCCAACGAGCCGCCGATCGTCGGCACAGGCCCCTTCGTCACCACCGAGTTCAAGAAGGGCAGCCACGTGAGGATGGAGCGCAACCCCTACTACTGGGGCAAGCGACCCGCGCTCGACGAGCTTCTGTTCGAGTACTACACCAATGGCGACACCATGACCGCCGACCTCAAGTCGGGCGCCATCGACGCCGCCTGGGGCATCCCCGAGGCGCAGTTCGACTCGCTCGCATCGGTGGAGGGGATCCAGCCGGTCGCCTACAACTTCTTCAACTGGGACTACCTCAGCCTGAACTGCTACGACGGCAAGTCGCTGGGCCACCCCGTGCTCAGAGACTGGCGCTTCCGCAGCGCGCTCAACTACGCGATCGACCGGCAAGCGCTGAGCGAGATCGCCTACGTCGGCAAGGCGGCGCCGGGCACCACGATCCTCCCCCCCGGCATGTGGTCTGACCCGGACTACCACTGGGAGCCTCCGGACGACCAGCGGTACGCGTTCGACCTGGCCGAGGCGGGGCGGCTGCTCGACGACGCGGGCTACGAGATCGGGCCGGACGGGACCCGGCTGCACGACGGGAAGCCGATCGAGCTGCGCCTGTGGACGACGACGGAGTCGGCGCCGGCGCAGACGAGCCTCAAGCTCATCGCCGGATGGTTCAACAAGCTCGGGCTGAAGATCGAGGTGTCGATCGTCGACGCGGGGGCGCTGCAGGACAGCATCTGGAACTTCGAGGGCGACACCTACGTCCCCGACTTCGACATGTACATCTGGGACTGGGCCGGCTACAGCGACCCCGGCCAGACGCTCTCCGCCCAGATCACCGACCAGATCGGCAACACCAACGAGCCCTGCTGGTCGAACGCCGAGTACGACGCGCTGAACGAGCAGCAGGCGTCCGAGCTGGATCCGGAACAGCGCAAGGTCGTCATCGACCGCATGCAGCAGATCATGTACGAGCAGACGCCGTGGGTGGTGCTCACCTACCCGCAGTATCTGCAGGCCTACAACGACGCCGACTGGACCGGCTGGATCCGCATGTTCGACGGCACCGGGCCCGCGTTCCTGACCACCGGGTACGCGCAGTCGTACATCGATCTGAAGCCCGTCGCCACGGAGACGTCCGGCGACGGCGGCGACGTGACCTGGGTCGTCATCGTCGCGGTCGTCGCGGTCGTCGTGACGCTGGCCGGAACCGTGTTCCTGCGTCGCCGCCGCGTGCGGGCGGAAGAAGAGAGGAGCTGAGCAGCATGCGCATCCTGCAGCTGGGCGTCGGTTCGGTCGGCGAGGTCACGGCACGGACCGTGGCGTCCGCCCCCGAGGTGAGCGCCGTCGTGCTCGCCGACCTCGACGAGTCGCGTCCCCGGACGGTCGCCGGCAAGCTCCCGCCCGGCAAGGCGGAGCTGCTCCAGCTCGACGTCCACGACAAGGAGGCGCTGGTCACGGCCCTCTCCGGCGTCGATCTCGTGATCAACGGGTTGATCCCGGAGTTCAACCTCGACGTCATGGCCGCCTGTCTCGAGGCGGGCACGCACTACCTCGACATGGCGGCGGCGGGCCCGCGCGACGTGGTCGGCACCGCCGACGTCGATGAGGAGCTGGCGCTGGGCGACGCGTTCAAGAAGGCGGGTCTCACCGGGCTCGTCTTCTTCGGCATCGACCCGGGCGCCAGCGACGTCTTCGCGCGCACGCTCTACGACCAGCTCGACATCGTCGAGCGGCTCATGGTCCTCGACGGCGACGCCTCGAGCGCCGACGGCGTCGAGTTCGCGCCGAGCTTCTCGCCGACGACCATGGTCGAAGAGTGCCTCATCCTGCCGCCGCACGCCTACGAGGACGGCAGGATCGTCCGCCGCACCTCGCTCTCCCGGAAGTTCGACTTCACGTTCCCCGACCCGGTCGGGCCGCTCACCGTCTGGAACGTCGACCACGAGGAGTCACAGCTGATGCCGCTCTTCCTCGGGGACAAGGGCCTCAGGAACGCCGACTTCTTCATCGCCCTCGACGAGGGCTGGGCCAATCTGCTCCTCGCCTGGCGCAAGCTCGGATTCGACCACAACCGGGAGATCGAGTTCGGCGGCGCCCGCTTCCGCCCGCTCGACCTCCTCGTCAGCCGTCTGCCCAGGTCGGTCGACCTCATCGGCAGGATGCACGGCGCCGTCTGCGTCGGCACGCTTGCAGAGGGCAGCATCGCAGGCAGGCGCGTGCGGAGGTTCATGTACCAGATCACGTCGCACGACGAGGCCTACCGGAAGCACGGCGTGCAGGGCACGGGCTGGCAGACCGGCGTGCCCGCGGCTTGCGCCGCGATCATGCTGGTCAGGGGGCTGGCTCCGGGGCCGGGCGTCTTCGCCCCGGAGCAGATCGACCCGGCGCCGTTTCTCGAGCTGATGACGGCGCACGGCACCGCGTGGGGCGTGGTCGACCTGCCGCCGGACGAGGAACTGCCCGTCTGAACGTAGTCGTCACACGGCCGGCGGCCGGTACCGGCGCAGGTACTCACGCATGCGCGCCGTGGGAAGGGCTCTGAGCACGGCGCCCGCCGTCAGAGCGCCGCCGCGATCGCGTCCAGGGCCGCCACCTGGTCCGCCCAGATCTCCCGGTCGAGCGCCCGCGGCAGCGTCGAGAGCTTGGCGATCACCACGCGGGCGGGCACGTTGACGTAGAGGAACTGACCGTGGATGCCCCATCCGGCGTACACGCCATCCTCGGGACGGATGACCCAGAACTGGTTCCGGTAGAACGCGGCGGGAAGCATGGCGCCCCACGCGCTCGACGCGAACGCCGCTCGAGAGTCGTGGCCTCCGATGCGGGTATCGCGCACCCACTCGGCCGGGACGACCTGCCGGCCGTTCAGCCACCCGTCCTGGAGGTGCATCTGACCCAGACGAGCGAGATCGCGCAGCGTGACGCAGATCCCTCCGTCCACCCACGGGCAGCCGTGGCGGTCCACGGTCATGTCGGCGTCCTCCTCGGCGCCCAACGGAGCCCAGAGCGCGCTGCTCAGGAGCTCGGGCAGGCTCACGTCCGCGGCCCGGGCGAGCACCCACCCGAGCACGTCTGTGAGGATCGAGCGGTACTCGAAGGCGCCGCCGTGTTCCCGGGCGTTGCCCAGGCTGGGGACGTAGCCGTAGAGCCCGGATGGCTCCTCGCCGGGAAGGAGCGGGCCCCAGTCGGCGACCCGCTCCGAACGGCACACGTCCGACTGCGGGTCGTCGTAGTCCTCCGAGAACCGGGTCCCCGTCCTCATGTCGAGCAGGTGACGCACCGTCGCCTGCTCGAAGGAGGTGCCCCGCAGTTCCGTCACGACGTCGGTGACAAGGTCGTCGGCGGAGAGCGCGCCCCGCCCGATCACGATGCCCGCGAGCATGCCGATGATCGACTTGGACACCGACATGAGCAGATGGCGAGTAGCCGGCGTCATGCCGTTGGAGTACTCCTCGGCGACCATGCGCCCCTCGTGCAGCACGAGGAAGCCGTCCGTGCAGGTGCGTCGCAGTACGTCGGCGACCGAGACCCGCTCGCCCGCGGCAGTCTCAAGCGTGAGCTGGTCGAGGCGAACGGGCCTCCGCTCGAAGCGGCTCACGGGACCCTCGCCGCGCCAGACCCTTGCCGTCCGCACGAAGGCCGCCACGTGCTGGAACGACCAGCGGTTGAACGGCGGCGTCTCCCAGTTCCAGAACGTGACCTGCTTGTCGGGAGGCGGCGGGCTGCCGCGCATGAGCCCCAGTTCGGCGGCCGTCTTGGGCGTGTCGGAGGTAGTGCCTGGACCCACGTCGCTAGGCATCTCCGGCGTCGGCGCCACGCCGCGCCGGATCGTCCGCCGGCTGGCTAGCGGTATCGCCCGGTTTCGCCGGCTGGTCGGCATTGAGCCACGCCTTGAACCTGCCGACCTTCTTCGCCGGCCGGACGGGCTCCGCGGCTGCGACGGCGGTCCCGCCGGCGCGCTGCGCCTGGTCGGCCGTTGCCGCGGCCGCGACCTGCACGGCGGCAGGGTCGGCAGACCCCTCCGCGACGGTCACCGGCCGCCCTTCGCTGCCCTGGCCGGCGTTCATCCACGCCCGCACCCGGTTGAGGCCCCTCTCGAACAGGCCGTCGAGGCCGGCCGGCCAGAAGGCGAGCACGATCAGCAGCAGAGCCCCCTGCACCACGAGCCGCCACATGACGGTGTCGCGCAGGAGCTCGCTCAACATGGTCACGACGAAGGCCCCGATGATGGGCCCTCGCACCGTGCCGAGGCCCCCGACGACCACCATGATCACCAGGAGCCCCATGGGACCGAGGCCCATGAAGCTGGGGGTGATGCCGTGGTAGAACGTGGCGTAGAGGCCGCCCGCCAGTCCGGCGATCAGGCCGGAGATGGCAGTGGCCATGATGAAGGCGACGCGCCGGTTGATGCCCATGCCGATGGAGAAGCGGATGGATTCGCGCAGGCTCACGAGGCCCATGCCGAACGGCGAGTTCATCATGCGGTGCACGAAGAGCATGACCGCCGCTGTGAGCACCAGCGTCAGCCAGAAGTAGGCGCGCAGGCTCCAGGATGGCGACAGCCAGTCGAACAGTCCCGTCACTCCCGGGAGCCCGAAGGGCCCGCCGGTGAAGCCGGTGCTGTCGGCGATGATGAGCAGCCGCACCACCTCCGCGAAGGCGAACGTGAGCATCGACGCGTAGATACCGCGGAGACGGATGCTGGGCAGCACCATGATCACCGCGGAGACCCCGCCGGCGACCACACCGGCCAGCAACGCCAGCCATGGCGAGACGTCGAGCTTGACGACAAGGAGGCCCGTCGCGTATCCGCCGAGGGCGATGATGGCGAGCTGGCCGAAGTTCCAGATGCCGCACATGCCGATGGTGATGTTCCAGCTCTGGGTCATGATCGCGAACAACAGGATGAGGACGAACAGGCTGATGTAGTAGTCGTTGCGCCACACCAGGGGGATGAACGCCAGCACCGCGACCACCACGACGGTGGGCCAGATCGGCGTCCGGCTCCAGGCGAGGGTCCTGGCGAGCCTGCTCTTCCCGGCTGAGGCCTGTTCGACGTCGCTCACAGGCGCTCCTCCTCCGGCTTGCCGAACAGGCCGTAGGGCCGCACGATCATGAACACGACGATGAGGCTGAAGAGCACGGGCAGTGCCCAGAGGCTCCCCACGTAGGTGGCGACCAGCGCCTCGATCAGGCCGATGATGAACGCGGCGTAGATCGTGCCACGGATGCTGCCGAGACCGGCGACGATGGCGACCGTGAGACCCTTGAGGATGGGCAGGTCGCCGGCCGACGGCGAGACGAAGTAGAGCGGCGCCAGCAAGACCCCGGCGATGCCGCCGAGAACGCCGGCCAGCGCCATCGTGACCCAGTACACCCGTCCCGCCGGCACGCCCATGAGCCGCGCCGCGTCGAACTGCTGCGCCACCGCCATGATGGAGAGCCCCTGGCGCGATCGGTTCAGCAGGAGGCTCAGGCCCCCGAGGCAGATCAGGGCCACCACCGCAACGGCGATCTGCTGCCACGACACGGAGACCGTGCCGAAGATCTGGAGGCGCCCCTCGACCAGCGGGTCGATCGCCTTGTTGCGGGCCCCGAACAGCAGGATGATCGAGGCGGAGAGCATGATCGCCACGACGAGCGTGGAGATGTACGCGGTCATCTCGAAGTCGATGTCCTTGCGCCCCACGAGTGGCTTGACCGAGATGAAGTGCGTGAGGACGCCGATGCCGGCGGCCGCGACGGCGCCGGCGATAAGCCCGACGAGCGGCGGCGCGCCGGCCCGGGAGGCGACCATCCAGGCGGCGTAGCCCCCCACCATGCCGAAGGCGCCCTGCGCCATGTTGAGCGTGCGCAGGCACCCGTAGACGAGGGTGAGCCCCATCGTCATGATCGCGTAGATCGCGCCGAAGACGAGCCCGCTGATGATCGCTTGTAGCAAAGTCTCCATGCATCAGCTCCCGCGATTGCCGAGGTAGGTGGAAGAGAGGACGTCGGCGCCGAACTCGGCCATCGTCCCCTCGTGGACGATCCGTCCCGTGTCCATGAGGTACACGTAGTCGGCGATGTCCCGGGCGTTCGCCAGCGTCTCTTCAACGAGCAGCACTGTCGCCTCGCTGCGCGCGATCCGCGCAAGCGTGGCGTAGACCTCCTGCACGAGGACGGGAGCGAGGCCCAAGGCTGGCTCGTCGACCATGAGGAGTCTCGCGCTGCTCATGAGGCCCCGGCCGATGCCGAGCATGCGTCGCTCACCCCCCGAGAGCGTGCGCGCCTGCTGTCCGCGCCGCTCCTCCAGGCGTGGGAAGAGCTCGTAGACACGCCGGATGCGCTCGCGCCGGTTCCTCCACGCCGCCGAGAGGTAGGCGCCCATGTACAGATTCTGCTCCACGGTGAGGTCCACGAACAGGAGGTCGCCCTGGGGGATGTGGACCAGACCGCGGCCCACGATGGCGGCCGCGGACTTGCCGTTGAGCCGCTCGCCGAGGAACGTGATCTCGCCCTCGCCGGCCGGCAGCAGTCCGCTGAGCACGCGCAGGAGCGTGGTCTTGCCGTGACCGTTCGGTCCGGTGAGGACCACGAACTTGCCCTCGTCGACGGAGATGCTCACGTCCTCGAGCACTGTCGCGGCGCCGTAGCCGGCTCTCAGATGGCTGACCTCAAGCATCGCGGACCTCCGGCAGGGCGCCGAGCTCCTCGAGCGTGACGCCGGCCTCGGCGCCGACGTTCCCCAGATAGACCTTGATGACCTCGGGGTTGGCCTGGACCTCCTCCGGGGTCCCGACGAAGAACCTGGCACCCTGGTGCATCATCATGACGTGGTCGGAGACCGTCATGAGCACGCTCATGACGTGCTCCACGATCATGACCGTGATGCCCTGCGCCTTCACGCGCCCGATCAGGTCGACGAGATGCGCGCACTCCTGGTCGCTCAGCCCGCCCGCCGGCTCATCCAGCAGGAGGACGTCCGGCCGCGTGGCCAGGGCGGCGGCGAACATGACGCGCTTGCGGTCGAAGGCCGAGAGCAGGTCCCCGGGGTCGGCGAGCGCATCCTGCAGGCCCACGAACTCGGCGGCCTGCTCAGCTCGCTCGACCGTCTCCGGGTCGTAGCTCAGGGCCATGATGCCGCGTGCCCGGTGGCCGAAGTAGGAGGCCAGCACGATGTTGCCGAGCACGGTCTGCGTCGTGAGCACGGAGGCGACCTGGTAGGTGCGCGCCATACCCATGTGGCAGATGGAGTACGCGGGCAGGTGCTGGATCTCCTGGCCCTTGAAGCGCACCACGCCCTCGGTGGCGCGCGCATGTCCGCTGATCACGTCAAAGAGCGTGGTCTTGCCCGCCCCATTCGGTCCGGCGATGCCGAACACCTCGCCTTGCTCCACCTCACACGAGACCGCGTCGACCGCGGCGAGCGCGCCGAACCGCTTGGTGAGATCCTCGGTCTCGAGGATCGCTGTCATCGTGCTCTCACGTGAAGTAGGGCGGGAGCTCGAAGGTGCCCATGAGGTACGGGGCGGGATCGATGACCACCTGCTTGACGTTCTGGATCTGGTAGGACAACAGCGGCATACCCAGGCTGGGGTCGTTGTAGAAGGCCGGGTACGGCATGGCCTGGTTGTCCTTCGGGTCGAAATGGCAGGTGCCGACGACGCCGCGGTACATGCCGTTCCTGATCTGCTTGACGACGGCCGGGTAGTCGTCGGCGTCGCCGGCGCGACCTGCCGCGTTCGCCCACATCATGACCTGGTCGTAGATGGCTCCGGCCGTGCTGAACCCCATCTTGACCCCGTACGTCTTCTCGAAGCGGGCGCGGAACTCCTCACCCATCTTGTCGGGCAGCACGCCGATGTTGGTGGACCACAGCACGCCGTTGGCGGCGTCGCCGGTCAGGTCGAGGTACTCGGGCATCGACGGGCCGAACTGTTCGTAGACGAGCGACTGAGTGGGCGCGCTGGCGAACTGCTTGGTGAACGCGGCCAGGTCCTGAGCGAGCCAATCCGTGTTCACCACGACGTCGGGATTGAGCTCGCGCACCTTGGCGAGGACCGGGCCCCACTCCGAGAGCGGCGCCGAGACCTTCTCGAACATGACCACCTTCCAGCCGGTCTTCTGGATCTCCTCGCGGAACGTGTCGGCGATGAGCGTCGAGTAGGGGTCGGTGCTGGTCACGATCGCCACGGACTTCTGCCTGGGCTTCCACTTGCCGGAGGCCTGGATGCGATCCAGAAGGCCGACGAGGTTGGGCCCGTACCAGGTCTCGTTGGGATCGCTCTCGAAGATCATGCCGCGGCCCACCGGGTCTTCCGCGACCCAGCCGGTGTTGGTGATGGAGGCGTTGGCGTGGAAGAGGGGCAGGCCCTTCGACGTGACCGGGTCCCAACCGGTGTTGGCGTAGTCGCACCAGACCATCGAGACCATGGAGACGCCCTTCTCGTTGACCAGGCGCTGCAGTGCGTTGCGGACCTTGTCCGGGACCAGGTCGCTCTCGATGTCGAGGCTCGCGGTCTCCAGCTTGCGGCCGAGGACGCCGCCGCCTTCGTTGAGGTCGCTGGCGGCCATCTCGAGGGCGCGCTTGGCCTCGACGCCGTCGCCGGCCGAGACGCCGGTCAGAGGATAAGCGCCTCCGAGGACGATCGGTTCGGTGTTCCCCGCGGTGCTCGAACTGTCGTCACTGCCGCCGGTAAGGGCGCCGACCACGCCGCCGCCGATCGCGAGGCCGGCGATCCCGGCCGCGCCGGCGAACACCACTTCGCGACGCGTCATGCCTTCCTGGGACTTGATGGAATCAGGCACCGTGTTCCCCCCTTAGGAGTCGCCGAACGTCCGCTCCGAAAGGCCGCCGTCCAAGCGAAATCTTGGTTGACCGGTCAAAACAGATGCGCGGTATGATACGAGCCGCATCGGCATTGTCAAGGTTTCGCGTATCCGCCCCGGTACGCGACAACGAGGAGTCTCTTGGCCGAGAGGCGTGCATACCGCGCGGAAGAACCTGGTGACCCGAGCACCCGCATGTCGAGCTACGTCACCGCGGAGATGCCGCTCACCGCGCAACGGATCCTCGCGGCCGCACAACGCGTTCTCCAGCGCGACGGGTACAAGGGCCTGACGCTGCAGCGCGTCGCCATGGAGGCGGGCGAACACAAGTCGCTGGTCATCTATCACTTCGGGAACAAGGCCACGCTGACGACGATGCTCGTGGACTCGCTCTGGCACGATCTTGACGTCGCGTTGTTCCAGTCGGTTGAAGACCTGCCCGAACTCTCAGAAGGGCGGATCAGCGCTTTGATCGACGCCCAGAGGAGACTGGGACACCTGACGTCCCAGCAGCAGATGTACCTCGACCTGTTCGCCAGCCTGACGCGCCAGCGTGATGCGCGCCGTCATCTGGGCGAACTCAACAGATCCTACCGCGACCTGCACCGGCGTTGCCTGACGGCGACGCGTCTCCCCACCGACGAACTCATGGCGCTGGCCGGGCTCGTCCTTGCGGTCGGGGATGGGATGGCCGTGAGCCTGCTGGTGCGGCCCCGTGACTTCGACGACGCCGCCATCTATCGGCTGTTCGAAGCAATGGTGCTCTCACTCGCCGACGATGCGCGCCGCGGCATCGGCGCCGCGCCTGCGCCCCTGCGCTCCCGCAAGCGCTCGCATCGTCGGCACGCCGCGGCGGACGGTGACCTCTCGCTGGGTCCGGATCCCTTCGATGACCTCCCCCCGGTGGCCAGGAAGCTCCTGCGGGGAGCCCGGACCGTCCTGCGCAAGAGGGGGTTCCAGGCGCTCACGCTGGAGGCCGTCGGGCGGGAGGCCGGCGAGCCACAGTCCGCGATCACCTACTATTTCGGCAACAAGCAGGGTCTGATCAACGCCTTGATCACGTCGCAGTTCCACGAGCAGAGGAAACTTGCGGCGCGCATGGTCCGCGCTTCCTGCGGGGGCCACGACGGGGCCGTCTGCGCGGCGCGCGAGCTGCTCACCGACATGAAGAGCTTCCGCGTCTTCTACGACCTCCTCCCGGTGACGACACGCGAACCCGAGTTCCTGGCACTCCAGGCCGAGCACGACCGGTGGCTGACCGGCCTCATCGCCTCCGGCCTGCGAGCCGGCAAGACCCCAGCCGTCGCGGCGCATGCGGATGCCCTCGCGGTGCTTGAGATGGCGGCCGCCGACGGACTCGCGATGCAGGTGCTGACCGACCCCTCCGGATTCGACCCGCAGCCGTCCTGTGCGATGCTCGAGCGACTCATCAGCCGCCATACGCCCGAGTCCGGACACGCGTCGACGAGCCTCTCGCTGGGCGCCGTCTGAGGACCCCCGGCGGCGGTGCAGGCCGCGTCAGCCCAGCCGGGGCTGCGTGTGATGCAGGAAGTCGTCGACGCCGGCGGCGACGGTGTCGAAGAACCGGTCGTCGCCGATGAGCCGGGCGATGCCGTTGCGCTCCAGGTCGTGGATGAGGCCGGTCGTGGCCCTGGCGAAGGCGAGCGTGACACCGGCGTCGTGCAACTCGCCGACCAGCTCCTTGAGCATGACGGCGGCGGTCGTGTCGACGTGCGGCGTGGCGCCGACGTGGATGAGGAGCGCGCGCACCGGCGGGGTCTGATCGAGCACCAGCGCGCGCACGGTGTCGCGGAACCAGCGCGCGTTGGCGAAGAAGAGCTCGCCGTCGATGCGCAGGATCACGAGGCCGGGGAACGTCTGCGCGTCGGGGTGGTCCTCGATGCCGCGATAGCGCAGCCGCTCGTCGTCGACCGCCCCGGGAGCTCGGCCGAGGACGGCGTAGCTGGGGCGATAGGCGCGGTAGACGAGCGCCAGCAGAGAGAGCGTCACCGCGATCGCCAGCCCGATGAGGAGCCCGAACATCAGGACCCCGGCGAAGCACAGGATCGCGAGCGCGAAGTCGGTCGAGTCCGCGTGACGCAGCCGGCGCAGAGCGCGCACGTCGACAAGGTGGGCGACGGCGGCGATGACAATGGCGCCGAGCACCGCCTCGGGCAGGTCGTGGAACAGCGGCATGAGGAACAGCATCGTGACGACGAGGAACCCGAAGAGGATGATGCTCGAGAGCTGCGTCTTCATCCCCGACGAGTCGGCCACCGCGGACCGCGAGAGGCTGGCGTCGACGGCGAACCCCTGGAACAGGCCGGCCCCGAGGTTGGCGACGCCGAGCGCGATCAGCTCCTGGTCGGCGTCGACCTCGTAGTGATGCTTGGCGGCGAGCTGACGGGCCGCCGCCACCGATTCTGCGAAGGCGATGATGGCGAGGGCGAACGCGTCGGGCAGCAGGGCGGTCACGTCGCCGAGGCGGATGGCGGGGATCGAGAGCGAGGGCAGCCCGCTGGGGATCGCGCCGATGATCGCGACGCCGTGCTCCTGAAGGTCGAACGCGGCGACCGTGGCGATCCCGAGGACGACGGCGACGAGCATGGCCGGTACCTTGGGCGCGAAGGCGCGCAGGGCGAAGATGACCGCGAGCGCCGCGACACCGATGGCCAGCGTCGGCAGGTTGACCTCGCCGAGCTGAGTCACCACCCCCTCGAGCTTGCCGAAGAAGGTGGTTCCGCCGCCCTCCACGCCCAGCAGCTTGGGCACCTGGCTCACGGCGATGACCAGGGCCAGGCCGCTGACGAAGCCGGTCAGCACCGGCCGCGCGAAGAAGTCGGCGATGAACCCGGCGCGCGCCAGCCCGGCGGCCAGGCACAGCCCGCCGACGAGCAGCGCGAGCAGCGCCGAGAGCGCGATGAAGCGGCCGTCGTCGCCGAGGGCGAGGGGTGCGACGGCGGCGGCCGAGTAGGCCGCGATCGCCGAGCTCGGCCCGACCGTCAGCTGCCGGCAGGTGCCGAGGACGGCGTAGGCCAGCAGCGGCGCCAGCGCGGCGAAGAGCCCGGTCTCGGGCGGCATGCCGGCCAGCGAGGCGTACGCCATGCCCTCCGGCACGAGCACCGCCCACACCGCGGCCGCCGCGAGGAGGTCCGGCCGCAGCCAGCGGCGCCGGTACCCCGGCAGCCAGTCGCGGATGGGCAGCGTCGGAGGCTCCAGCCGGTACCAGCGCACGATCCGTGTCGCCATGCCTTCGCCCTTCTCGCCGGTCGCCGCCCGTGTCGAAGCGCCCTCGGTCGGCATTCTACGCCGCCGAGGGTGCCCCGGCCGTCGTTCCGAGGGTCGTCAGGCGGTCAGCCGCGAGGGGACGGTCGAGGGCTTCGTGCTCCGGCATCCCGCGATTCCAGCACCGTGCAGTCGAGCCGGGACGGGGGGCAGCACGCGACTGCCGGCGTCCCCAGCGTGAGGTTGACGACGCAGCCGGACCCCCACCCCACGCAAGTACATGTGTCTAGAGGGGGGTGTCGGCTCGCCTTGCGCGGCCGATGCCCTGTGCTGAGAGCCCGGGACACGGGCCCCCACGACAAGGAGCACCCCGTGAGCGTGTGGAACGGGCAGCGGTCTCGACAGTCGATGCAGCGGAGATCCGGCCGATGAAGCGGTGGACGGACCTCATGCTCGTGGCCTGCGCGGCGGGCGTCGCCCTCGCACAGTGGTTCGCACCCGTCGCCGTCGAGGCCGTGCTCGGCGGCCTGCTCTTCTGCCTCGTCGTCCTCACGGTCGTCTCGCGCCGGGCGGCGGTCGGCCACACCCTCGAGTCGCTCAACGCCGCGCACAAGGAGCAGCTCGAGAGCGAGCGGCGCTACCGGGCGCTCTTCGACGCCTGCAGCGACGTCATCCTCGTGTACCGCTTCGAGGACGACGGGCGTCCGGGGCAGATCGTCGAGGTCAACGAGGCGGCCTGCCTGGCGCTGGGCTACGCGCGCGCCCAACTCCTGGCGATGACGGCGGACGACGTCCTCGCTCCCGAGGCGCGCAGGCAGGTCCGGGACCGCGCGCAGGCCCTGGCGAACGCCGGCACGCTCGCCTACGAGACCGTGCACATAACGAGCGACCGGCAGCGTACGCCGGTCGAGGTCACCGCACGGATCGTGGACATCAGCGGCCGCCGGCTCTGCCTCACGGTGAGTCACAGCATCGCCGCGCACAAGGAGCTGGAGGAGTTCCTGCGCGGCCTCACGGACGTCGACGAGCTCACCGGCCTCCTGAACCGGCGCGGCTTCTTCGTGAGGGTCGACGAGATGGTGCGCCGGGCGAGACGCGGCGACCGTCAGGTGCTGCTCATGTACTTCGACCTCGACGGCCTCAAGCAGGTCAACGACGAGCAGGGGCACGCGGAGGGCGACCGGCTGCTCGTGGCGGCCGCCGACGTGCTCCGCGCCGCCTTCCGCGAGCGCGATGTGGTGGCGCGCATCGGCGGCGACGAGTTCGTGGCGATGGCGCTGCTCGGCCGGCGGCGCGACGAACTGCTGGACCGCCAGGCGATCGAGGCGCGCCTGGACGAGGCGATGCGCGCCAAGCGCGCGGAGCTCGGCGACTGCTATGACTTCTCGATGAGCTCCGGCGCCATGGTGGCCAACCACGTGCAGCTGGGCAGCATCGACGAACTGCTGGCCCGTGCCGACCAGGAGATGTACACCGCCAAGCGCGCCCGCCGGCGCGATCACAGGCCCGCGAGGGTGTCGCAGCGCCGTTCCTGAGCGCGACCGCGACCGGGCGTCCCTAGACTTCACCGCGTCATCGGCACAGTTCTCCCGCGATCCCGCGACGTTCCCACGCCCAAATGGGGAATGACGTAGCTGTGACCGACCAGCGAGGGACCATGCGACCCATCACCGACACCAGCACCCCCAACGCGGCGCGACGGGACGAGGAGCTCGAGGAGACGGCCCGCCGGGCACAGCTCGTCGCCGACAACGTCGCCTCCGTCATCCTCGGCAAGGAGGACGTCATCGAGTCGTGCGTCGTCGCGCTGCTCGCCGGCGGGCACGTGATCGTCGAGGACTATCCGGGCGTCGGCAAGACCCTGCTCGCCAAGGCACTGGCACGGTCGGTGGGCGGACGCTTCTCGCGCATCCAGTTCACGCCCGACCTGCTTCCCAGCGACGTCACCGGCGTCAACGTGTTCGATCAGCAGACCGCGCGGTTCGAGTTCCACCCCGGCCCGGTGTTCGCCAACGTCGTGCTGGCGGACGAGATCAACCGGGCTTCACCCAAGACGCAGTCCAGCCTGCTCGAGTGCATGGAGGAGGGACAGGCCACCATCGACAACGTCGCCCATCGGATCGTGCCGCCCTTCATGATCGTCGCCACGCAGAACCCGATCGAGTACGAGGGCACGTACCCGCTGCCCGAGGCGCAGCTCGACCGTTTCATGATGCGCCTCAGCCTCGGGCTACCCTTCGGCCGCGGCCGAGGAGGCGATTCTGGAGTCGCAGACGTCCGGCGACCCGTTCGCGCTGCTCGAGCCCGTCGTGGAGGCCACCGACGTGCTCGCCATGCAGGAGGCCGTGCTGCGCGTGCAGGTCGCGCCGGCATTGCGCCGCTACGTGGTCGACCTCGTGGCGGCGACGCGCGAGAGCAGGGAGGTCTACCTCGGCGCAAGCCCCCGCGCCGGCATCGCCCTCCTGCGCGCCGGCAAGGCGCACGCGGTCCTGCGCGGCAGGGACTACGTGGTGCCGCAGGACGTCAAGGACCTTGCGAGCCGTGTGCTCAGCCATCGCATCATCCTGTCGGCCGAGGCGGGCGCACACGCGCAGGCCGAGGAGGCGGTGATCGCCCGCATCCTTGAGGCCGTTCCCGTGCCGGGACCCGGGCGATGACGCGGCCGACCGCACGGGGAGTCGCCCTGATCGCGGTCGCCGCCGCCACCTACGTCGCGGCGCGCGTGCTCGGTACCTGGGAGCTCTACCTGATCGCGCTCGCGCTCGCCGCCATGGCCGTCGTCGCCTGGTTCCGCGTGCACCGCGGTTCGCGCCGACTCCTGGTCGACAGGAGCGTCGCGCCGGAGGGACCCGTCGCCGGTGACCCCCTGGAGTTCTCCTTCCGCGTGCGGAGCGGCCGCCGGCTGACCGGACTCCATGTCACGCTGGAGGGCGCCACCGGTGCGCTCGGAGCAGTACCTCGGACCGGTCGTGATCGATGAGCTCGGGACCGCGCGGCGAGCGGACGGTCACCGCCGGACCGTGGCCGGCCCGGCGGGGCGTCCACCGGCTCCCGGCCTTCGCCGCCGTCGTTGAGGACCAGCTCGGCCTGGTCCGCGCGCGGCGCCCGGCCGGCGAGCCCCTGCGCGATCACCGTGGCGCCCCGGCTCGACGAGCTCGACCTCGTGCGCGCCCTGCGGAGCCGCCGGCGGCGTGCGGAACCGCGGCGGCCGGCGACGGCTGCCCACGCGGGACGCGTGGGACCTCCACGGCGTCCGGCCCCACGTCCCCGGCGAGCCGCTGAATCGCGTCGACTGGAAGTCGACCGCCAAGACGGGCAGCCTGATGCTGCGCGAGATGGAGGCTGCCTCAGAGGACGACCTGACGGTGCTGCTGAGCGGCGCGGCGGCGTACGACTCCGGCGAGCCGCCGGACAGCGCCTTCGAGGCGGCGGTCCGCGCCGCCGGCTCCATGGCGGCGTTCACCCTTAGCACCGGACACGCGGTCTCCCTGCTGCTCCCCGAGCACGACTGGAGGCCCATCCACCTCACGCCGGACGCCGCCAGCCGGCGGCGGATGCTGCGCGTGCTCGCGGAGGCCGAGCCTCCGGGCCCTTCCCGGCTCGGCCCGTCCCTCCAGGCCATCATCGGCGGCCGGACGCAGGTGCGCCGCGGCGTCCTCGCCCTCGTCGTCCTGTGCCTGGACGACGGCCTCGTGGACGCCCTGCGCCTGCTCCGAGGCAGGGCGTCGCCGGTCTCCGTGGTCCACGTGCGCCGAAGAGGCGCGCCGGGGCAGCGCGCGCACGGCGCGCAGGACGGACGATGCGGCCAGACCCTCGCCGCCGCGGGAGTGCGCTACGTGCGGCTGCACCGCGGCGACGACCTGCGTTCGGTCCTCAGCGCCGGCCGCCGTCGCGGCGACCGGTGAGGGCGGGATGAACGGACGGCGGGCGCTGCTCTACGTGGCCGGCTTCGCCGGCCTCGCCGCCATCACGGCGGTCGTGGCCGGCCGCGTCGCCGAGCCCTTCGTCGCGCCGCTGCTGCTCGCCGCGGCCGCCTCGGCGACGCTCTCCGGCGCGCCCGGACTCGTCCGCCGGCGCGCCTGGCCGCTCGCCCTGCTCCTCCTGCCGCTCGGCGCCTACCTGCTGGTGCGGGCGCTGGTGCCGCTGCCACCCGCACACGAGCGGCGTCCGGAGCTCACCTTGCCTTCTACGCCGGACCAGCTGAGCGCCGGCGGCGTCGCCTACGCCCACGACATCTTCCCGCTCGACGTCTCGTCGACAAGCCGGGACTGCGCCTGCTGCTGTCGCTGGTCGTCTACGCGCGTGGTGGGTCGCGGCGTTCCTCGCGCTGAGCCTGCGCCGGCCCCTCCCGGCCGTCGTCGTGCTCCTCGTCCTCGCCGGCTTCGGATTCACGACCGACGAGTCGGCGCGCGATCCTCTGGGCCGCGCTCGCCTTCGTCCTGCTTCGCCGGCGGATGCTCGCCGTCTCGCGCTCGCTCAGGCGCAGCGCCAGCGCACCACCGACGCGCTCGCCGGCGGGGTCACCGCCGTGCTCGCGGCGCTGCTCGCGCTGTCCATCATCGGCACGACGGCGGTGGAGGCCGGCCGGCCGCTGCAGCGACTGGCGCACGTGGGACATCACAGGCCGCGGACCGCCCACGTTCCGCTTCGACCTGATGCAGAACTACCCGCGGCTGCTCGACCCCGCCGAGGACGATCGTCGTCATGCGCGTGCGCTCTCCCCTGCCGTCCTACTGGCGGGCGAACGTCCTCGACGACTTCACCGGCACCACCTGGCGCGGCGGGTCCCCGGACGGCCGCGAGCTCCAGTCCGGGCCGCGCGACGGCGACTGGGTCTACGAGGCGCCCCCGGATCCAGCCCGCGCCCGCGGGCGGCTACGTGACGCAGCGGTTCGAGATCGAGGCCGCCTACACCGACCGCCTGTTCGTCGGGGGCTGGGCGGTCGAGGTGCGCTCGCGCCTCCGCTCGATCTCCAGATGACGGACGCGGCGGCGGTCGCCGTCACGCCGCCGCGCGGCCCCTCCCTGGACTACAGCGTCGCCGCGGTCGTCCCGGACCTGGCGCCGACGGACCTCATCGGCCGCGGCCGCTACTACCCGAGGGACGTGACACGCCGCTACCCGGCGCTGCCGTTCCCGCGCAGGGCCGTCGGCCGGCGGCCCGTCCTCCGAGAGAGCCTGGCGCGCCGAGGCAGCCGCCTTCCCTGAGGGCCGCGAGTGGCTGGGGCTCTACGCGCTGAACGAGACGGATCGTGGGGGCGCGAGACCGACCCGTTCCGCGTGGCGCTCGCCGTGGAGCAGTACCTGCGCTCCAACCATGACTACTCGCTGCGGCCGCCGGACGCGGGCTACAGCTCGCCGTATGCCGAGTTCCTCTTCGCCACGCGCATCGGGTACTGCCAGCACTTCGCGGGGGCGATGGCCGCGATCCTGCGCTTCAACGGCATCCCCGCAAGGGTCGTGGTCGGCTTCACCACAGGCGAGGAGGAACGCAACGGCATCTGGGTGGTCACGCGCAACGACGCCCACGCCTGGGTGGAGGCGTACTTCCCCGGCGTCGGGTGGGCGCAGTTCGACCCGACGCCCGGCCGTGAGATCCCGAGCACCGAGCACGGCTCCCGCGAGCGGCCCCGATGCCGCGGCCGCGGCCGGGCTGGACGGCGCCGGCGCGTCGCCGACCCCGGAGGCGGCGCCGGCGTTGGACGGCCGGGCGCGCGTCGCCGATCCGAGCGCGGCAACTCGGCGAGACCGTGCTGCGCCGAGGAGCCCGGTGGCCGGGCGCCCTGGCTGTTGCTCGCCTTGCTGGCCGCGGCCGTCGTCTGGCCGGCTGGCCGCGCGCTGCTGCGCGGGCGCGGCCTGCGCCGCGGCTCCCGGGAGGACCGGCTCCGCGCGTCTGTCGCCCTCCTGTACGCGGACCTCCGCGACTACGGCGCGGAGGCGGCGCCGTCGCAGACGCTGGACGAGACGGCGCGCTTCCTCAGCGTGCACCTCGGCGTGGACGCCGGCGACCTGCCGGACCGCGTCCAGGCGGTGGAGTTCGGCGACCATCGGGCGAGCGACGCGGACCTGGAGGACGTCGCCGCCCTCCGCCGCCGCGTGAGGAGGCGGCTCCGCGAGCGGACCGGCCGGCTCACGGCCTTGCTCGCGCTCTACGGCGTGAGACGGCGGCGACACCGCGAGACGAGCTCACCCGTCGCCCGTCGCACCAGGCCCGCCACGCGTTCCTGAGACAGAGACGCCTCAGGCGGGCGGTCCCGGCGCCCTGAAGACGAGGACGAGGCGGCGGGCCGCCGGTCGCGGCCCGCCGCCTCGTGATCCGACAGGCGACCGTCAGTGACCGGCGCCGTTCCCCGCGCCGGCGCCGTTCCCCGTACCCGCGCCCGCATGCTGACCGACCTTGGACTGGGCGCCGGTCTGCGCCTGGGTCTGGGCCTGCGTCTGGGTCTGGGCTTGCGTTTGGGCCTGCTGACCGCCGCGCTGCCGCGTCTGCGCACTTAGGCATCGCCTCGGTGTCGCCCGGCTGACGGTGGATCCGGCGGCTGCTCCTCGTCCGCGAACTCACGCTCGACGATGTCGCGCAGGTGCGAGGGGATGTGCCCCCCGTCATCCTGCGCGCTCGCCTGCTCGAGAAGGCGACTCATCGCGTCGCTGATCTTCAGTTCACCGGCGGCGCTTCTCTGCCTCTGCTCCTCGCGGGCGCGATGCCGCCGGACTGCTTCCTCGTAGGGGATCACGTGGTCGTTGACGTCGCTCATGGACTGCCGCTCCCGCGGTAGCGTTGCGCTGGACCTTGTGCCCCTCACATACCCCGCGTGCGCGTGACTACGCGGGCGCCCGTGGCCGCGCCGGCGAACCGGGGTTCGCCGGCCGGCGCGGCCTCCTGGCGGTGCGGCTCCTCCGGCGCGACGTGCCGCACCTCCTTGATCAGCAGCGTCAGCACCAGCGCGACCGCCGACGCGCCGGCCGAGATCGCCATCGCCGGCGTATAGCCGCCGGTCGCGTCGTACACGGCGCCCCCGAGGTACGCCCAGATGCCGCCGCCGACGTGGTGGACGGTGGTGATGAAGCCGCCGAGGAGGCCGATGTGGGCGAAGCCGTAGAGGCGCCCCATGAGCGTGGTCGTCAGGGGCGCCGTGACCAGGAAGGTGAACCCGAAGCCCAGCGCCAGTGCCCAGAACGACGCCGCGTTCTGATAGCGGAACACCAGCAGGAAGAGGGCGACGCGGAGGCCGAACGCGAGGGCGATGGGGACGCGGTCGCCGATGAGGTCGGAGGCGGGGCCCGCAAGCAGGATCCCGCCCAGGCTGAGCAGACCGAACCAGGCCAGCATGGCCACGGCGGTGGAGGTGGGCACGCCGTGGTCCGTCGCCATGGGGACGAGGTGCGTGGTGAGCAGGAAGTCGCCGGCGCCGCAGACGAACATGGCGACGGTGAAGTACCAGAACGACGCCGTACGCATCGCCTCTCGCAGAGTCAGCGAGCGTGGCCCTCCGGCGCCTACTGCCACAGGCGGCGGCACGGTGGCGGCGGTCCGCGGCCGCGGTGCGCTCGCGGCGGCGGCCGCCCGCTGTCCGTAGGGCGTCTTGCCGAAGTCCTCGGGGTCACCGCGCAGCACCGCGAACACGAGGATCGCGTTCACCACGAGGCACAGCACACCGACCCAGAACACCGTGGCTCGCCAGCCCTGGTC
Source organism: uncultured Thermoleophilia bacterium (assembly GCA_963705205.1). Taxonomy (GTDB): domain Bacteria; phylum Actinomycetota; class Thermoleophilia; order UBA2241; family UBA2241; genus CAIXSE01. Next base: position 372,038 of record CAVPJG010000015.1, on the reverse strand, counting down.
CAGGAGGAAGACGGTGAACAGCGGCACCAGCGCGAACTGGCCGAGCGACGTCCCCGCCATGGCGAGGCTGACGGCGGTACCCCGGCCGCGCTCGAACCAGTGGCTGACGATGGCTCCGAAGATCGGCGCGGAGGTGCCGCCGAGGCCTGCCGCCGAGATGACCCCGTAGAACAGGACGAACTGCCAGAGGTCCGTCATCACGGCCGTCAGCATCAGACCGCCGGAGAAGAGGACGCTCGAGACGAGGACGATCCACCTGGGGCCGTACCGGTCGTACAGCCGCCCGGCGACGACGATCGCCACGGCGAACACGGCGAGGTTCACGAGGACCGCCGCAGACACCGCGGACCGGCTCCAGCCGAAGTCGGCGATGACGGGCTTGAACAGCACTCCGATCATCAGCCGCGCGCCGGCGTTCAGGAACATGATGACGAAGGAAGCGGCCACCACGTACCAGCCGAAGGAGATGGTGGGCCTGGCGCTGCTCATGGGTCCCGCAACCGACCGCTCCTCGGGGGCTGGGTGCCGACCACGGGAGCATACCTCTCCCGCCGCGGAGGCGCAGTCGCTGAAGGCCGCGGGCCGGGAGCCCCGGTCGCGGCCGACCGCCCGGGGCCGGCGTTACGCGGCGCGGTGACGGCGGCGGCGGAGCACCACCGCAACGACCACCGCCGCGACGATCAGCACCGCCGCGAGCAACGGCACCAGCAAGGCGAGCACGGTGCCGATACCGGCGAGGATGTCCTCGCCGGTCGAGACCACCGGGGCGCCGACGCCGGCCGTCGACACGTTCACGGCCGGGCGGGCCGTGGCCTTCACGGCGTGCACGCCGCCGGCGATGAGCACCCCGGCGACGAGCAGCACGAGCGGCTCGACCGTGCCCTGCGACGAGGCCGAGACCGCCAGCAGGCCGCCGGCGGCCGGCCGGCCGGTGCGGCCAGTGTCAGGCCGGAGAGGACGTCCACCCGGTCTCCCGCCGCCCGGCCCGGAGCGCCGTGGTCACTTCCTCGCCCGGTTCGCGATCCACGTGATGATCCCCAGCACGATGACGGCGCCGACGATCGCCCCGATGATGCCGCCGAGGTCGAACGCGTCCTCGTCTCCGACGCCGAGCAGCCCGGTGAAGATCCACCAGCCCACCCAGGCGCCGACGAGGCCGACGACCAGCGTGAGCAGCCACGAGAGCAGACCGCCCATATGCTCCATGGCATCGTTCCTGATGAGCAGGCGGGCGATGGCTCCCGCCACCAACCCGAGGATGATCGCACCGATCATGTCCGCTTCCTTTCGTGTCGCTTCGGTCCTGCGCCACCAAGGCGAGGGCGCCGACTGCCTTGTACCCGGTCGAAGCGCGGAACGATGTGCGACCCCGCGCCATCGTCGTCTGCCGTCCACCCGCGTCAACGGTGTTGAGCCCCGGATGCCGCGGGAACCGTCCGGTGAGGAGGTCCGGGATCCGCGTGGGCGCGGAGCTCAGCCACGAGGGGGAGGCGCTATGGCTCATCTGACGAACGACTTCCACGTCGGCGTGCCCGTCGAACTCTTTGACGGGATCGTCAAGGACCCGCGCAAGTGGCCCACGTTCTGGGTGGGCATGGACGCGTCGCCGAGGGTGTTCGGCGACGGCAGCCCGGGCACCAAGGCGGAGTTCTACCAGCACATGATGGGGGTCAAGGTCCGCATGGTGGACCGCACCGTCGAGGAGCGGCACAACCCGGACGGCAGCACCGACTGGCGCTGGCAGGTCGAAGGGGCTATGTCGGGCACGATCTCGTGCCACCACGAGCCCCGCGCCGACGGCACCGACGTGACCACCACCTTCGACTACGAGGTCCCGCGGCGTTTCGGGGGCCGGGCGGCCGACCGGCTCCTGTTCGAGAAGCGCATGCGCCGCGACTTCGAAGACAGCATGGAAAACCTCAGACTGCTCGCCGAGACCAGCGACGTCCCGGCGGCGATCGCGACGGCCTGACTCCCCGCGGCGCGGGCCCGGGCCTCCTGCCTCGCGCGCCGCGGTCGTCTTCCTGCGCCGGTCCCGGTCTCTGCGGCGCCCCGCGTCGTCCGATACCATGGCCTCATGCCTGAGGTCTCCTCCAAGCGCACCCGCGACCTCGGCCTCCTCGCGCTCGCGGTCATCGCCCCGATCTGGGGCTACAGCTGGGTCGTAAGCAAGGTCGCGCTCGAGTACTCCGAGCCGTTCACGTTCGCGGCGCTCATCTCCGCCCTGGGGGCGCTGTGCCTAATCGTCGTCCTCATCGTCACGCGGCGGCCGCTGCGGCCGCCGCCCCTCGGCTGGACGGCGCTCATCGGCCTGCTGCAGACGGCGTTGTTCAACGGCATGGCCACCGCCGCGCTGACGGTAGGCGGCGCCGGCAAGGTCTCGGTGCTCGTCTACACGATGCCGTTCTGGCTGCTGACGCTCGCCTGGCTGTTCCTCGGCGAGCGCCTGCGCGGCCTCCAGTGGCCGGCCGTCGGGCTTGCCTTCGCCGGCCTCATCCTGGTCGTGCGCCCGTGGGACATCGGCGGGGCGCTCAGCGGCGCCCTCGCGTGCGGGGCGGGGCTCGCGTGGGCCGGGGCGGCGCTCCTCGTCAAGCTGTTGCAGCGGCGCACGCGCTGCGACACGCTCTCACTGACCGCCTGGCAGCTGGCGCTCGGCTGCGTGCCGCTCATCGCCGCCGCCGTGCTGGTCGAAGGCAAGGCGCCCGAGTGGACGGGCGTCTTTGTCGCCTGCCTCGTGTACTCCGTCCTGCTCGCCAACGCCGCGTGCTGGGCGCTCTGGATCTTCGCGCTGCGCGCCCTTCCGGCCGGCGCGGCCGGGATGGGCACGCTCGCCGTCCCGGTCGTCGGCGTGGTCACCGCCTGGGCGCAGCTCGGAGAGGCGCCTGCGGTCGTCGAGGGGTTCGGCATGGCGCTCATCATCGCCGCGCTGGCGATGCTGGCGGCGACCGGGGTCAGAGCGGGACGCGGCGGCGGGCCGGCCGGCGGCGAGGAGCCGGCCCTCCTCCCGATCATCGACTGAACCGCCCGCGTCTCGGGTCGCGCGGCAGGCCGGCCACCGCGACCGGGCGGGTTGCACGTCCGCTAGCATGTGGGTGATGGCCGTCACCTCCTCACACCGCACCCGCGACCTCGGCGTCCTCGCACTGGTCGTCCTCGGCCCTGTGTGGGGCTACGGCTGGGTGGCGACCAAGATCTCGCTGGAGTACTCCGACGCCCTGACGTTCGCGGCGCTGCGCGTGCCGCTGAGCGCCGCCCTGCTCTTCCTCGTGATGATCGTGCTGCGCAAGCCGCTGCGCCCCCCGCCGCTCGGCTGGACCATGCTCATCGGCCTCCTGCAGACCACGCTGTTCGTCGGCCTGGTCATCACGGCGCTGCACGACGCCGGCGCCGGCAAGGTCTCGGTGATCACGTACACCATGCCGTTCTGGCTTCTGCTGCTCGCCTGGATCTTCCTCGGCGAGCGCCTTCGCGGCGTGCAGTGGCTCGCCGTCGCGCTCGCCTTCGCCGGGCTCCTCCTTGTCGTGCGCCCATGGGAGCTCGCCGGCGCCGCGAGCGGAATCCTGACGCTGCTCGGCGGACTCTCGTGGGCCGCCGCCGCGCTCGTCGTCAAGCTCATGCAACGCCGGCATACGGTGGACGTCCTCTCGCTCACGACCTGGCAGATGCTCTTCGGCTCCGTGCCGCTGGTCATCGCCGCCCTGCTCACGTACAGCGGCGGCCCTGAGTGGACGTTCAGCTTCTGGTGGGGGCTCATCTACACGGTGGTGCTCGCCAACGCCGTCGCCTGGTTCCTCTGGCTGTACGCGCTGCACGCGCTGCCTGCCGGCATGGCCGGCCTGGGGACGCTGTCCATCCCCATCGTGGGCGTCGTCGCCGCGTGGGTCCAGCTCGGCGAGGTGCCGACGCTCGTCGAGGGCATCGGCATGGCGCTCATCATCGGCGCGCTCGCGGTGCTCGCGGCACACGGGCTCCGCGCCGGTCGCCGGGAGGCGGCCGCGGCCGGCGAGGAGCCGGACGTGCGCCCGATCACGGACTGAGCGGCGGGTCCCCCGACGCGCCGGACACGCCGCGGCCACCGGGCTTGGTATCCTGACCCCGTGAGGCGGCTCTTCTTCATCGTCATGGTCGGGCTCTGGGGCGCGTTCATCGCGCTCGCCTTCACGTCCCCCGAGACCCTGAACGAGCTGTGGCGGTGGACCGGCGACCTCTGGTGGCCGGTCCAGATCGCCGTCTGGGTCCTGTTCCTCCCCTGGATGGTCGGCCTCTGGGTGTGGCAGGCCGACTGGTCCTTTGCGGCGCGCATGGCGGTCATCGTCGTCCTCGCCCTGGGCTGGTCGGCGGCGTCGTTCCCCCGCAAGTAGCGTGGACCGGCGCGCCCGCGACCTCGGCGGCCTGGCGCTGGCGCTGCTCGCCCTGATCTGGGGCTACAACTGGGTGGTCATGAAGGTCGGGCTCGAGTACGCCCAGCCGTTCACGTTCTCGGCGCTGCGGACGTTTCTCGGGCGCACTCAGCCTGTTCGCGCTGCTGCTCGTGCTGCGCCGGCCGCTGCGCCCGCCGCCGCTGCTCTGGACCATCGCCATCGGGCTGCTGCAGACCACGGGGTTCGTCGGGCTGCTGATGTGGGCGCTCGAGAGCGGCGGCGCCGGCAAGACCGCGGTGCTCACCTACACGATGCCGTTCTGGCTGCTGCTGCTCGCCTGGGCGTTCCTGGGCGAGCGCCTGCGGGGCGTGCAGTGGCTCGCCGTCGCGCTCGCCCTCTGCGGGCTCGTCCTCGTGCTCGAGCCGTGGCAGCTGCAGGGTGGGTTCAGCAGCGCGCTGGCGGTGGCCGGCGGCTTCTGTTGGGCCGCCAGCGCCGTCGTGGTCAAGCGCCTGCAGGCACGTCACGAGGTCGACATCCTGGCGCTCACCACCTGGCAGATGCTCTTCGGCTCGCTGCCGCTCGTCCTCATCGCCGCGCTGACGTGGCAGGGCGGACCGGACTGGACGTCGCAGTTCGTCGCCGCGCTGGTCTACAACGTCATCCTCGCCAACGCGCTCGCCTGGTTCCTCTGGCTCTTCGGCCTGCGCCGCCTCTCGGCCGGCGGCGCAGGCATCGCCACGCTGCTGGCGCCGGTGATCGGCGTCGCGGCGGCGTGGCTCCAGCTCGGCGAGCGGCCGTCCGCCGGCGAGGCCGCCGGCATGGCGCTCATCATCGGCGCGCTGGCGATCGTCACCGCCCGCGGTCTGGTCGCGGGCAGACGCGCGGCGTCGACCGCCGCGGGATAGCCCCGTGCGCGACGGCGGCGGGGCGCCTGAAGCGCCCCGCCGCCGTCCGTCTTCTGCTTCAGGCCGCGCGCGCGAGCCCCGGCGCCTCGTCGAGATACACCTCGTACACCTCGACGGAGACCCGCCGGCCCCACTCCCCACTGGACGGCGACATGCCGTCCATGATGCGGTCGATCTGCCGTGCCTGCTCCTCGGTGTCGGCGTAGACGAGTACGGCCACGGCTCCACGCTCGCGGTCGATCAGCATCTCGAAACGACTGGCGAGCAGAGCCAACTCCGACGGTATCTCGGGGCTCTCGTCTCCCCGGCGTGCCGCCTCGAGGTCGCGGCGGATGCGCGCGCCCTCTTCCTCGATCTGGGCGGCCGAGCCGCCCTCGAACCGAGCGATCCGGACGAACATGGAACGCCTCCCTGTCATGTGATGGGACATAAGGGAAGGTACCCGTCGTCCGGATTGCCGGTCCTTTCGTCCGTCCGCGTGCTCCTAGTGCGTCGAGCAGGGCTTGAACTCGACGCGATCGTCCAGTGTCCGCAGGAAGGCGACGATCGCCGCCTCCTCGCCCGCTGTGAGTCCCAGATCCCCGAGCTCAGCCGTATTGACGTTGGCCGGGACTTCCGGGACCGGCCAGTCCTTGCCGCCGGGGCCGGCCCCCGGTACATCGCGTGTGTTGTAGAAGTGCACGATCTCCTCGAGCGTCTCGAAGTAGCCGTTGTGCCCGTAGGGAGCCGTCTTGCCGATGTTGCGCAGTGTCGGCACCTTGAACGCGCCGTCGCTCAACTCCGCCACAGCCTCAGGATAGTCGGCCCCGCGCAGGAAGCCGCCGAGACCGACGTCGGGCACCGCGTCGAAGGCCAGCGGCCACTCGGTGTTGCGGGGCAGGCCGAGGTTGTCGTAGCTGAAGTCGGTGAACAGAGCCTTTCCAGCGAGCGGGATCGTGTGGCACTGGCTGCACTTCGCCTGATCGCCGACGAAGAGAGCGAGTCCGTCCATCTCCTGGGCGTTCAGCGTCCCGGTGCCGTTCATGTACGCGTCGTAGCGCGACGAGTAGGTGTTGACGAGGCGCGAGGACTCGAACGCCGCGATTGCGTCGGCGATGTTGTGATACGCCTTGCCGACGTTGGCGAAGGCGTTGCTGCCGTACACGGCTCTGAACAGCCACGCATACGTGGACCGCTTCACGTCGCGGACCACCTGCGACTTGGAGGTGTTGTTCATCTCCACAGAGTTCAGGAATGGGCCTTTGGCCTGCTCGATGAGCGGCTTGCCGTCAGTCCAGCCGCTCGCACGACCGTCCCAGAACGCGCCGCCGATCCACACACCCTCCGCGTCCTGGAAGAGGATCGGGCTCTTGCCCATGTACGCCGCGCTGGGCGCGTTGCGCCCGCCGAAGCGACCCGGGATCACGCCCTCCGACACCGGCAGATCCTGCGCCGGGTCGGCGTAGCCCGCGAACGGCTGGTGGCAGTCGGCGCACGCCTGGCCGCTCGGCTCGGACAGGTCTGCGTCGAAGTACAGCTTGGCGCCGAGTGTGACCTTGGCCGACGTCGCGCCGGCGACGGGCGCCAGACCCAGTGCCACCAACAGCAGTACGAGCAGGCCGAGACAGATCGAAGTCTTGCGGTCCATAGGTACCTCCCCAAAGTTTGGCATCCCCTGTTGCGAGGCAGTTCCCGCCGCCCGCGCCATTGTGTATACCTTCACAATCACGCTGATGGCAACGATTCCCATTGACGAAGGTGATAGGAGTGTTGTCTCGTCTGCCAACGGTCGGCCTGGGAGCAGGCGGAACCGACCGGCGCTAGCTGCGGCCGGCGGCCACGAGCCGGTGCGCGAGCTGGCCGCCGAGGCCGGCGAGATCCTCGGCCGCCAGGTAGTGGTCCGCGCCGGCGTCGAACAGCACGCGGGCCTCCCCCGGCTCCTCGTCGTCACCGGCCCACACGAGCACGGCGACGTCCACGCGCGGAAGGGCAGCGAAGCGGAACGACGCGTCGCCCAGCGTGAGCGCGTCGCCCCCGGCTGCGCGCGCGGCGGCGCGGAACGCGTCGAGACCGTCCGCAGACGCGGCGAACGCACGCGCCAGGGGCTCCTCCGCCCGCTGCGCGAACGATGCCGCGTAGAACAGGCCGTCCGGCAGCTCCCGGTACGCGGTCCAGACGCCGGCGGGCGGCGTGCCGTCGGCTGAGAGCAGGTAGTGCAGCAAGAGGATGCTGACGGCGGCATGCGCGGGCTCGCCCGGCGCCGCGAGCACCTCGCCGTCCGGATGCCTGACGACGTGCGGGCGGCCGAACAGAGCGACGCGAGCGGCGCCGTCCGTCCACTCGCCACCGGCGCGCGCGGCACAGGTCGCCGCGTCCGCGGCGGCCCACTCCCGACGCGCCTTGGCGAGCGCGTCGGCGAACCGGCGCTCAGGCGCTTCCCTCACAGCATCTCCTCCGCTCTCCGCGGTCCCGGACGGGGTCGCGGTCACCATACCCGGACGGGCGGCGGGCAGCCACACGACCGGCGCCGGCAACGCCTCCGGGCGCGCCGCCTCTCCTAGGGGAGTAGAATCGTCCGCATCAGAGGCCGACAGAAGGGACTATGCATGGCCAGCACTGCCGGGCGCCCTGGGCGCTCCTGGAAGCGGATCCTGCTCTGGGCGATCGGCATCGCCGCCGTCGTGTTCGTGCTCATCCAGCTGGTGCCCTACGGCCGCTCCAGCCACTCCAACCCACCGGCGACCAACCCCTTCCAGTGGACCGACCCCCAGGCCGAGGCCGTCGCCAGGGAGTCCTGCTACGACTGCCACAGCAACGAGACCGAGTGGTGGTGGGCGACCAACATCGCGCCGTTCTCATGGCTCGTGCAGCGCGACGTAGACGAGGGACGCTCGCAGCTCAACTTCTCCGACTGGACCGGCCAGCCGTCCGCGGGCGAAGTCGAGGGAGTCGTGAGCGAGGGCGAGATGCCGCCGATCCAGTACACGCTCATCCACCCCGGCGCCAAACTGACCGACGCCGAGAAGCAGACGCTCGTGCAGGGCTACGCGGCGGGGATCGCCGCGAGCGGCGGAGGGTCGAGCGGCGGCCAGCCGGAGGCGACGCCCTCCGCGACGCCCTCGTCCGGCGCCGGCGGCGCCGTGGCGATCATCGACCAGCGCTGCAGTGCCTGCCATCCGGCGGATCGGGCGCTCTCGTTCCGCGCCGGCAGCACCGCGGAGGCTCAGGCGCTCATCGACAACATGATCCAGCGCGGCGCTCAAGTGACGCCGGAAGAACAACAGGCGCTGATCCAGTACTTCACGCAATGACCGGGTGAGCACACCCGCAAGGCGCTCCCGGTCCACGGCCGCGAGGAGGTCGCGCAGCCCTTGACCAAGCCGCGCGGAGCATCGCCTCGTGTTCCGACTCCCTGACGCGTGGCCGCACGGCCGCGAACGGGACGCCGGCGTCGGGGGCGCGTCGGACGTCCGACCTGCCGCCGCCTCGGCGCCGCGACGGCAAGCGAGTCGTTATTGCGAGGAAGTCGCAGGTGCGGTAGTGTCGCTGTCATGCATCACGCACGCGCGACGCTCCGCGAGCAGGGCTACCGTCTCACGCCGCAGCGGAACCTCATCTGGGAGGTGCTGCGCGACGCCGGCCGCCACATGACCGCCGAGGAAGTGGCGGCCGACGTGCAGCGCACAATGCCCGACGTCAACGTCTCCACCGTCTATCGCACGCTCGAGCTGCTGGTGAGCCTCGATCTCGTCGTGGAGACGCGGCTGGAGGGCAACGCCTGCTACTACGAGGTGTCGCCCGAGCCCACCCACCACCACTTCGTCTGCACCCGGTGCGGTGCGGTAGGGCACTTCGGCGACGAGTTGCTGGCGCCGGTGTACGACGAGCTCGGCCGGCGCCAGGACTTCGCCGTCGGTCAGATCCAGCTGACGGCGTTCGGCCTCTGCAGTGCCTGCCGCGGCAGCGAGCACGCCGCGGCCCGAAGGCCGACAGCACGCGGCGACGGCCGCGCCTGACCCCGGCCGGAGCGCCATGACCACTGTCGCGATGCACATCCCCGACGGCTACCTCGGGCCGCAGACCTACGTCGTCCTGTGGCTCGTCATGCTGCCCATCTGGATCATCGCCGCGCGCAAGGTCAAGCGCACACTGAGGACGAAGCAGATCCCGTTGCTCGCCCTCGGAGCAGCCTTCTCCTTCGTCATCATGATGTTCAACGTGCCCGTGGTCGGCGGTTCGACCGGCCACGCCGTGGGGGCGGCGCTGATCGCGATCCTCCTCGGCCCGTGGGCGGCGGTGATCGCGATCTCCATCGCTCTCTTCGTGCAAGCCGGCCTCTTCGGGGACGGCGGCATCACCGCCCTGGCCGCCAACTGCTTCACCATGGCGGTCGTCATGCCGTTCACCGGCTACTATGTCTACCGCCTGCTCGCCGGCGACCGCCCATCGCCGGGGCGGCGCCTCGTCGCCGGCGGCGCCGGCGGCTACGTCGGCATCGTCGCCGGCGCGGTCGTCGCCGGCATCCTGTTCGGCATCCAGCCCTACCTCGCCCACACCGCCTCCGGCCAGGCGCTCTACGCGCCGTACCGCCTGGACATCGCCGTGCCGGCCATGGCGCTCGAGCATCTGGTGTTCTTCGGCCCGATCGAGGCCATGGTCACGGTGGGTGTCCTCGCGGCGCTGGCGCGCACGCAGCCGGAGCTGCTGGCGCCACGCCCCGCGGCGAGGCCGCTTCGCTGGCTGTGGGCGGGCCTCGCGGTGCTTCTGCTTCTCACCCCGCTGGGCGCGCTGGCCCCGGGCACGGCCTGGGGTGAGTGGAGCGGCGATCAGCTCAAGGCTGCATTGGGCTACGTGCCGGGCGACCTCGAGCGCCTGAGCGGGACGTGGGACGCGGCGATGGCCGACTACGCCACGCCGGGCGTCGGCAACACCCTCGTCGGCTACCTGGTGGCCGGCGTCGTCGGCGTGGCGCTGGTCGTCGGCCTGGCCTGGGGGGTCGCCGCTCTCCTCGCGCGCCGCCGCGGCGTCGATGACGACGACACGGCCGTCGCTCCGCCGCCACGCGCCGGCCGTGGCCGCTCCCTCGCGCGCAAGACAGCCGACTCCGTGGCCCGCTCCATCACCGACGTCCTCGAGAACGAGGAGCTGGCCGCACGTCCCGGTCTCCTGCAGCGCATCGACCCCCGCGTGCGCCTGGTGACGCTGGTGCTCTTCGCGGTGGCGACGAGCCTCGTGCACTCGGTCTGGGCGCTCGTCGCCCTCATCGCCGTGACCCTGGTCCTCGCGGCGGTGTCCCGGGTCCCGGTGGGGTCGTTCGCGCGCAAGGTGTGGCTCTCCGCAGGGCTGCTCGCGTTCCTCGTCGCGCTTCCCTCAGCGCTGGCCTGGTTCACGCCCGGACGCGCGGTACTCGAGCTCGGACCCTTCACGTTCACCGCGCCGGGCCTCCTGGGTGTCGCCACCCTGGTGACCCGTGTCGTGGCGGCCGCGGGTTTCGCCCTTCTCATCATCTGGACGATGCGCTGGCCGGACCTGCTGCGCGCCCTCAGCTCGTTCCACTTGCCCGACGTCGTCGTCGCCACGCTGGCGATGACGCAGAAGCAGATCCTCACGCTGCTGCGCACCGTGGAGCAGATCCACCTCGCGCGCGAGAGCCGCACCCTCACCCTCGGCACGGCGCGGGAGAATCGTGACTGGGTGACCGACCGGATGGCCTTCGTCGTGCGCAAGTCCCTGAAGACGGCGGACGACGTGTACGATGCGATGCTGGCGCGCGGCTACACCGGGACGATGCCGTCGCTGCGCCGGATGCGTGTCGGACCGGGCGACTGGCTCTGGCTGGCCACGAGCGTCGCCCTGTGCACGCTCGCGCTCGCCGCGGACCGGATGTCGAGCGCGTGACGCCTCCCGACTTCGTCCTGCGCGGCGTGAGCCACGCGTACCGCACCGGGGGAGCGGCCCTGGCCGGGATCGACCTCGAGGTCCTGCCCGGCCAGCACGTCGCCGTCGTCGGCGCGAACGGGTCGGGCAAGTCGACGCTGCTCAAGATGCTCGACGGACTGGTCTTCCCGAGCGCCGGCGACGTCCTGGCCTTCGGCGCTCCGCTCACCGAAGAGGCGCTCGAGGACCCGGCGTTCCGCCGCGACTTCCGCGCCCGCGTCGGCTTCGTCTTCCAGGACGCCGATGTGCAGCTCTTCTGCTCAGATGTGCGCGACGAGCTCGCCTTCGGCCCCCTGCAGCTGGGCCTCCCCAGGGACGAGGTCCAGCGCCTCGTGGCCGACGTCGCCGCGCACCTGCGCATCGACAAGCTGCTCGACCGGCCGCCCTACTCCCTGTCCGGCGGCGAGAAGAAGCGCGTCGCCATCGCCGCCATCGTCGCCATGCAGCCGCGCGTGCTGCTCCTGGACGAGCCGACCAACGCACTCGACCCACGCAGCCAGGTCTGGCTGCTCGACGTCCTCGACGAGTGGAAGCGGGAGGGTCGCACCGTGGTCATGGCCACACACGACCTCTCGGCCGCGGCGGAGGCGGCCGATCGTCTCGTCGTGCTCTCCGAAGAGCATGCCATCGTGGCCGACGGCGCCCCGAGCGACGTGCTGGTGCAGCGCGACCTGCTGCTCTCGGTCAACCTGATCCACGAGCACACGCACCGGCACGCGTCCACGGCGCACCGGCACGCTCACGCGCACGGCGCGGGCGCCGACCCGCTGAGCGTGCACCCACACGTGCACGAGGTCGCTCCGGACGGCGACGCTCAGGCCTGACCGGCCGGCGCCGGCAGCCGCTCAGACGTAGCGGTACCAGCGAGGCCGCGGGAAGTTGCGCCACAACGGCCCGGCCTTGCCGAAGCGCCGCAGCACCCGCGGTCCCCAGGCGGCGCTCCAGTCGCGGGCGCCGGGAAGGAACCAGCTCCGGCGCGGCGCCGCGGCCTCCTGCACCTGCCGCGACAGCCACATCATCCCCGGGTCGCCGGCGATCCGGCCGGCGGCGTAGAAGCGCGGTTCCAGCAGCGGCTGGCGCTCGCCGACGAGGCCCGCGTCGCGGGCCAGCCGGGCGAGCTCCGTACCCGGGTAGATCCGCAGCCCCACCATCGCGACCACGGCCGTCGGCGCGGCTTCGTCGGTGACGCGTACCGTCTCGGCGACGGTCGCCGGCGTCTCTCCCGGACCGCCGAAGAGCAGCGAGTGGCACACGTCGAGGCCAGCCGCCTTGGCCGCCGCCGTCGAGGCGCGCAGGTCGGCGATGGTCAGCGACTTGCCGAAGCCCTCGAGCAGCTCCTCAGCGGCCGTGTCGATGCCGAAGTCCACAGACGTACAGCCGGCGGCGCGCAGCAGCCGGAACACATCCGGATGGCTCACACGCGGCTGCAGGTAGCAGGAGAAGGAGACGTCCGCCAGAGGGGCGCCGGGCCCGCTCCGACGCCGGAGCAGCTCGTCGCAGACCGCCGTCATGTGGCTCTCGTCCGCGTTGAAGGAGGAATCGACCACGAACTGCTCGGCTGTGCCGAGGTCCCGGCGCAGCCGTTCCATCTCGCCGGCGACGGCCTCGGGTGGGCGCCGCCGCAGTCGGGCGCCCTCCAGCCGCGGATACGTGCAGTAGATGCAGCGGTGCGGACAGCCGCGCGCAGTCTGCACGCCGGCGGTGCGATAGCGGCCGGCGCCGGGGAACACGGCGGCCAAGTCGGCGGGGAGGCCGACGTCGCGCAGGTCGTGTGACGGCTCCTCGACCACGCCCTGGGGAAGCCCGCCCTCCACCAACCGCCGCGCCGCTGCCTCGCCGTCGCCGACGACGCCGTCCGCGACGAGGAGCGCGCGGCGGATCTCGCGCGGAAAGATGGAGAAGGCCGGGCCGCCGAGCACGATCCGCGCCTGCGGCGCGGCTGCGCGCACCGCGTCCGCGAGGCGCGCGTACCAGTCCGTGTAGGTGTTCGTGTGCGGCCAGGCGGCGTTGTCGGCATTGCGCAGCGAGAGCCCGACGACGTCCGGACGCCAGTCCTGCAGCTCTGAGCGCAGCGCCGCTAGGGGCCGCCGGTAGAGGCCCGCGTCAAAGACGCGGGCCAGGCCGCCGGCGGCCTCCACGGCGCGCGCGACGTACAGCGCGCCGACGGGGAACGCCGGCTCCGGGAACTGCTCCCGGTTCGCGACGACCAGCAGGACGCGCCGGGCCTGCGTGCTGCTACCGGCGTCGCTCATGCCGCGATGATACCCCGCGAACACCCCATTGCCCTACGCCGAGCCGCCTCCTAACGCCACGGCCACGTCCACCAAACGCGCCGCGGCGACACTGGCCGCACCGGTCGTTCGACCGGACGTGACCGAGTGAAGGGGAGAGCCAGATGCACACACGCAGCGCCACCTCGGAACATGCGCGCGGCGCACGCCGGTCGAGTGGCCGTCGCCGGCGCCTCGGAGCCGTCCTCGCCGGCCTCGCGCTGGCCGCCACCGCCGTGGCCTACAACGCCGACGACGCGAACGCCGGCAAGGCCTGCAAGCCGGGCGCCAAGAACGTCATCGTCATGATCAGCGACGGCATGGGCTACAACCAGATGCTGGCCGGCGACTACTTCCAGTACGGCGCCACCGGCGAGCAGGTCTACCAGCAGTACCCACTGCGCGTCGCCATGAGCACGTACTCCGCCTACGGCTCGTATGATCCGCTGGCGGCTTGGGGGCTCTTCGACTATGCGAAGAACGCCCCGACCGACTCCGCCTCCGCCGCCACCGCGATGTCGACCGGCGTCAAGAACCAGGACGGCGTGATCGGCGTCGACGTCAACGGCAAGCCGCTCTACCACGTCGCCCAGCGGGCGGAGGTACTCAAGAAGTCGACCGGCGTGGTCACCTCGGTCGAGTGGAGCCACGCGACCCCGGCGGGCTTCATCGCTCACAACGCCAGCCGCAACAACTACGCGGCGATCGCCAGCGAGATGATCAACGACTCCGGGACCGACGTGATCATGGGCGCCGGCAGCCCGCTCTATGACGACAGCGGCGCTCCGATCGCGACCCCGAGCCAGTACAAGTACGTCGGCGGCGTCGACACCTGGAACGCCCTCGTCAACGGCACCGCCGGCGGCGACGCCGACGGCGACGGCGACGCCGACCCGTGGAAGCTCATCCAGTCCAGGTTCCAGTTCAAGCGGCTCGCCTACGCCGACACGACGCCGGCTCGCGTCTGCGGCACGGCCCGCGCCGCCACGACGCTGCAGCAGGCCCGCGCCGGCAACGTCATGGCTTCCCCGTACACCGTGCCGATGAACGCCAACGTCCCCGACCTCGCGGTCATGACCAAGGGCGCCCTCAACGTGCTCGACGCCAACCGCAAGGGCTTCTTCCTGATGGTCGAGGGCGGCGCCGTCGACTGGGCGAGCCATGCCAACCAGCCCGGCCGCACCATCGAAGAGCAGATCGACTTCAACGAGGCCGTGGCGGCCGTCAACCGTTGGGTGCGTCGCAACAGCAGCTGGGACGAGACGCTCGTCATCGTGACCGGCGACCACGAGACCGGCTACCTCTGGGGTCCCGGCAGCGGCGCCGATGCGACCGGCAAGGGCACCTGGACGCCTCTCGTCGACAACGGTGAGGACGCTGTGCCCGGCATGCAGTTCAACAGCGGCGACCACACCAACTCGCTCATCCCCATCTTCGCCAAGGGCGAGGGCGCGAGCCAGCTCCGCGCCGCCGCCAGGGGTGTCGACCCGGTGCGCGGCAAGTACCTGGACAACACCGCGATCGCCGAGACGATCTTCTCGGTGATGCGCTGAGCGCCTGCCGCCGCGAGGCGGCGAGCGCCGGCGCCGGTCCCAGCCCGGCGCCGCGAGTACAAGACGAGGCGGGCGGCCCCTGGGCCGCCCGCCTCGTCAGACTACCGCTTGTGGTGCTTCTTGCCGCCTTTGCGCTCGCGGTGCTGGCCGTTGGCGCGGGGAGCGGCGCGGCGCTGCTCGTGGCCACGGTTCTGGGCGCGGACGTACAGCCACAGCAGCAGGCAGGAGACGGCGATGGAGCCGATGAGCCCGCCGGGGGCGATCTTGAATCCCTCGCCCAGAAGGAGATTGAGCACGATGCCGGCGATCAGCGAGCCGCTGATGCCGATGATGAACAGCACGCCCCAGTCCGTGGGGTACTTCTCGCGGCGGATGAGCAGGCTGGCCACCCACCCGGCGACCATGCCGATGACGATGAAGATGAGGATGGTCCACATGACCAGTGGTGCTCCTGTTCAGCTAGGCGACGACGGGCGCGCGGATTCTATCGCATCGCCCGTCGCCGCTCTGGCGCCCGGCCGTCACGCTCAGTGGTGGAAGCTGCCGGCGTCGGCCTCCCGGACCAGCGGCGCGGCCAGCTTCTCCAGCCGGCCACCTGCTTCTGCAAGTCCTCGAGCAGCATGTCGGCCACGTCGAAGGTGAACCCCCGGCGGACGACGATGCGCAGCGCCGCCAGATCCTCCCGGTTCTTGGGGAACGTGTAGGCCGGCACCTGCCAGCCGCGCTCGCGCAGCGCCGCCGAGACGTCGAACACGGTGAAGTTCTTCACCTCGTCCTTCATCTTGAAGGCGAACACCGGCAGCTGGTCGCCGCGGGTGAGCAACTCGAACGGCCCCATGCTCTCGATCGCCTGTGCCGTGTACATGGCGACGTCGCGTGAGTACCCCTGCACCCGGCGATACCCGTCGAACCCCAGGCGCAGGAAGTTGTAGTACTGGGCGACGACCTGCGACCCGGGCCGCGAGAAGTTGAGCGCGAACGTCGGCATCTCGTCGCCGAGGTAGTTGACCCAGAAGATGAGGTCCTCGGGCAGGGCCTCTGCGTCGCGCCAGATGGCCCAGCCGACGCCCGGGTACACGAGCCCGTACTTGTGCCCCGACACGTTGATGGACCGCACGCGGGGCACCCGGAAGTCCCACTCGAGGTCCGGGTCGAGGAACGGCGCGACGAAGCCGCCGGACGCGCCGTCCACGTGGATCGGGATGTCGAGGCCGGTGCGCTTCTGGAGGTCGTCGAGCAGCTCGGACGTCTGCTTGACGTCCTCGTAGCTGCCGTCGAACGTGGAGCCCACGACCACCACCACACCGATGGTGTTCTCGTCGCACAGCTTGACCGCCTCCTCCGGCGAGAGGTGGTACCGGTCACCCTCCATCGGCACCAGGCGCATCTCCACGTCCCAGTAGTTGGCGAACTTGTCCCAGCACACCTGGACGTTGATGCCGGTCACCAGGTTGGGCTTGTCGATGGGCTTGCCCTCGGCCTTGCGCCGCTGCTGCCACTTCCTCTTGAGCGCGAGGCCGCCGAGCATGGCCGCCTCGCTCGAGCCCGTCGTCGAGCAGCCGGTGGCTTTGTCCGGGCTCGGGTGAGTGGTAGAGGCGGCTGAGCATGTTGACGCAGCGCATCTCGATGGCGGCCGTCTGCGGGTACTCGTCCTTGTCGATCATGTTCTTGTCGAACGTCTCCGCCATGAGCTTGTCGGCGTGCGGGTCCATGTAGGTGGTGACGAAGGTGGCGAGGTTGAGCCGCGCGTTGCCGTCGAGCATCAGCTCGTCGTGGACGATCTGGTACGCGACCTCGCCGCGCATCTCGTCGCGCGGCAGTTCGTGCGTGGGGACGCGCGCGGTCTCGGCGGAGAAGACCCCGTCGGCCAGGGCCTTCCGAGCACGCGAGTACGGGTTCTTGGGATGCTGGAGCGGCACGTCGGCACCTCCTGGTCGTATAAGCCGTGATCCCGACCATCCTACCCGCGAGAGCGCGATGAACGCCGTCGGCCCGTCGTCGGCGGACGAGCGTGGGACGGCGCAGGTCCGCCGCGCGCGGGCGTCGAGGCGCCGAGCGCGGGCGTCAGGGCGTGGCGGCGGGCGGCGGTGAAGCGCTGGAGGTGGGCGACATCGTCGGCGAGGGCGCCGGGGACGGCGTCGCCGGCGGCGCCGTGGCATGTGCGGTCGGCGTAGCCGTCGGCGTCGCCGAGGGCTCCGGCGACGGCGTCGCGATCGCCAGCGGGCTGCCCTGCGGCGTGGGCTCGGCGACCTGCGTCGGCGACGCCGAGACCACCGGTGAGGCGACGACGGACGGTGAAGGCGTCGCCGTGGGCGTGGGAGACGGAGCAGCCGTCGCGCGCGCGCGCGAACTTCCGCTCGCGGCGGCGGCGGGCGCGGCGACTTCCGGCGCCGACACCACGAGCGCGGCCGTGTCGGCGGCGGCGGGCGGCGGGCGATGGTCGGCCTGCGTGACGGCGATCTCCGCCGTGCCCATGGTCGCCGCCGCGGCGGCGACAAGCACCGCGGTCTTGACCGACGCCGGCAGGCCGAGCGCGGCGCCGATGCCGCTCCCCGCCGCGACGGTGAGCGGCGGGCACAGCGTGGCGGCAGGCGGAAGGTGCGCCGGCGGCAGGTGCGCCGGCGGCGCGAGCGGGAGCGTCAGCGGACATGCCGGCGCCGACAGGCCGGCCGGCAACGGCAGCAATGGGAGCGCCGTCAGCCCGCCTGAGGAGCGCGGCAGCGGCCGGCCGGCGGCGGTGCAACGCTCCTCGAACCTCGCCCGGAAGGCCCTGCGGGCGCGGGCGAGCAGCACCTCGACGGACCCCGGCGTGAGGTCCAGGCACGCGGCCACCTCGACGAGCGAGAGGCCGTGGACGTCCTTGAGCAGCAGCGCCGCGCGCTGCCGGCGGGTGAGGTCGCCGATGGCGGCCTCGAGCAGGCGCTGCAGCTCCGAGTGCTCGTAGGGGTCCTGCGGCGACGGCACCTCGGCGCCCGTCGCGATTGGCAGGGGCCGCCGCGCGGAGCCGCGCAGGTAGTCATAGCAGCGGTTCGAGCGTGAGCCGGTACAGCCACGGCCGCAGCAGCACCTCGCGGTCGTGCGGCAGGCGCTCGAACGCCCGGATGAGCACGTCCTGGGTGATGTCCTCCGCGTCCGGGCCGTGCCGGACCACGCGCAGGGCGAGGTTGTAGATGCCCGTCGCGTACCGCTCGTGCAGTCCCGCGAAGGCGGCCGGGGCGCCGCGGCGAAGGCCGTCGACAAGCCGCGCGTCGCTCGACCGGGCGTCGTCGCCCGACTCGCTCCGGATGCGCGCTCCTCCAGACCCTGCCCACGGCTCTCCCTGTCGCCCGGAGGCGACTCCGGCTCCTCGGCCGCGTCCCGCCTCGGCGACCTAACGCCGCCGCTGGGCCGAACCCTAGCACCCGCGCGGAACTCGTCGTCCGCACGCGCTAGGCTTCGCCGTCCGCGACGCGTTCCTTCCCCGACACGGCCGATCCCCTGCATCGACCCAAGGAGGACCCATGAAGAAGCTCGTCATCGTGGCGCTCGTCGCCGTCGCCGTCCTCGTGTTCTGCGCGCCGGCGCTGGCCTGGCCCGTCGCGCTGCCCTGGTGGGAGCCGTCCGACCACTTCACCTGCGTCGGCAAGATCCAGGCCGTGGACACCGCGGCGAACACGGTCACCGTGCGCGTCCACCTCGCCTCCCGCGGCGCCGCGGACTACCTCGGCGAGGACCTCACGATCTCCGTGGCCACCGACGCACACGTCTTCAAGGCCGTCGGCGCGCGCCTCGAGAGCATCGCCCTCGGCGACCTCGTCGTCGGGGAGAAGCTGCGCGTGGAAGGCCTGATCGACTGCTCCGGCGGCGCCCCCGTGTACGTCGGCAAGCGCCTGGTCATGCGGCGTCTGCCCCTCAATGACATCAAGCGCTTCGCCTTCCGCGGCCCCGTGACCGCCGTGGACACCGCGGCGGGGACGCTGACGGCGAGGATGAACCGCGTGACGCGGGCCCTCAGCCCGTACTACCACGCGACCTGCGACTTCGTCGTCGCCCCGGACGCGCGCATCTGGGTCATGAAGGACGGCTGGCCGGTGAGGGCGACGCTCGCCGACGTCGTGGTCGGCGACCGCGTCTACGCCCAGGGCGGCGCCGACCGCAGCATCCCGTCGGCGCCGGTCTTCACCATCCGCTGGATGGTCGTGCGGCACGCGCCACCGGCGGCCGTCACGCCCTGACGGCGGCAGGACCCAGATCGCCCGGCCCGGGCGGCGCGCTGCGCCGCCCGGGCCCCGTTCATTCCTCGTCCTTCGCCTGCTCCAGCGCCTCGGCGAAGTCGGCGTGCTCCAGGTCGAGCACCTTGGCGAGCCGCTTCGACGCCCCAGGGAGCATCTGCTCGAGCCGCCCGGACTCCGTCTTCTTGCTCGCGATGACGAGCGCGGCTTCGTGGGCGGACAGGGCCTCCCCCAGCTCCTTGGCATCGCTCTTCGGCAGGCTGTCCTCGCTGTGACGGACGAGTGCCCCGGCGCCGGCGCCGATCAGGGCGAACGGGACGGCGATGAACGGCGTGAGCACGGTGAGGATCGCGCCGACGCCGAAGCCGGTGAGGATGTGATGCCCCGTCCGCTTCTTGTGCACGATCCGCGAGGTGCCGTCCTCGCCGCGCTCGACCACGGCGGCGTCGAAGGCGGCCACCAGCCCCTGCCGGTGCAGGGCGACGAGGCCGTCGAAGTCGTGCTCGGCCGTCGCCAGATCCTCGTACAGGCCGACGTACAGGTGTACCGGGTCCTTCGCCACACTGCCTCCCTCGTCCGGCCGGGTCTCCCGGCGACTCTGCCGCCGCGGGCCCCGGCCCCTCGCGTACCGCGGTTCTATCACGAGAACCACACCGCGGCGCGTGACAGCGACGGCGGCGTCGGGTAGCGTCCCGCCATGTCCGTCTTTCTCTCGCTCCTGCCCGCCTGGCTGAGCACGGTCTTCTACCTCTACTGGTTCGTCCTGATCATCATGCTGATCATGGACGACCGCGAGCCGTCCATCACGCTCGCGTGGCTGTTCATCCTGCTGTTCCTGCCGTTCATCGGCGTGGTCTTCTACATCTTCTTCGGCCGGGACTGGAAGGTCGTCGCGCGGCGGCACGGCTGGGTCCAGCGACTGCGCGAGACCGAGCGAGAGGAGATGGCGCCGGTCTACGAACGCAACGCCGGCGCCTCCGATCGCTTCCGCACGGAGTGGGCGGACACCATCGCCGTGCCCATCCAGCGAGCCATCACCAACGAGAACATCGCCGCCCTGCTGCCGGCGTCGTCGCTCGAGCTCTTCAACGACGGCGCCCACAAGTTCCGGCGGCTCAAGGAGGACCTGGCCGGAGCCAGGCGCTTCATCCACATGCAGTACTTCATCTGGGCGCAGGACCGCCTCACGGCCGAACTGGTGCCGATCCTGCTGGACCGCCTCGAGGCCGGCGTGGAGGTCCGCATCATGTACGACTGGATGGGCTGCATCTCGTTCCGCAAGGCGGAGCTCCGGCAGCTGAAGCGAGCCGGCGCCCAGGTCGAGGCCGACGTCACCGACCTGCTGCGCATCAACTACCGTAACCACCGGAAGATCGTCGTGATCGACGGCGAGATCGGCTACACCGGCGGCATGAACGTCGGTCAGGAGTACATCGACGGCGGCGAGCGCTTCGCCACCTGGCGCGACACGCATCTGCGCCTGACCGGCCAGGGCGTCGCCGCGCTGGAGAAGCTGTTCGCGGCGCGATGGTTCGAGCACACGAAGAAGACCGGCGGAGAGAACCTGTTCGCCGCCGCGTACATGCCGGCGCCGGATCCGGAGGCGGTCGCGAAGGGAGCGCTCATCGAGGTGGCCGCGCAGGGGGTCGAGGACCCCTGGAGCGCGGCCCGTCGCACCCACATGGTCGCCATCGGCCAGGCCGAGGAGTCGGTGTGGATCCAGTCGCCCTACTTCGTCCCGGACTACAGCATCTACGACGTGATGATCAACGCGGCGCTCAGCGGCATCGACGTGCGCTTCATGATGACCGGCATCCCGGACAAACCCATCGCGCTCTGGGCCGCGCAGACCTACTACAGGAAGCTCATCGAGGCCGGCGCCCGCGTCTACCTCTATCAGGCCGGCTTCCTGCACTCCAAGACGATCGTCGTCGACCGCACGGTCAGCGCCGTGGGTACGATGAACATGGACCAGCGCAGCCTCAAGCTGCACAAGGAACTGATGGTATGGGTGTTCGACAAGGGCTTCGCCGGGCAGGTCGCCGACGCGTTCGAGGTCGACGTGACGGACTGCCACGAGGTGACGCTGGAGGACGTGCTCGGCGTGGGCCGCCTGAAGAAGTTCCGCAACCAGGCGGCCCGGCTCTTCTCGAACGTACTCTGACCACTCCCGAGGAGGGAACCTGGCTCAGCCTGAGCCACAGGAACGGACCAAGATCGCCGTGAACAAGACCCGCCGCATGGCAAGCTGGCAGACGGTCTGGATCAAGCGCGCCGTCGTGCTGGCGCTCACCGGGCTCGGCCTCTACGTCGTCTGGCCGAGCCTCGCCGCGGTCTTCTCCTCAGGCCCGCAGCTCAGACACGTCAATCCGCTGTGGGGCATCCCGATCGTGCTCGCGGAGATGGCCAGCTTCGCCTGTATGTGGGCGTTGCTGCGGCTCGCCCTGGACGTCAAGCCCTGGTTCCCCGTGGCGACGGCGCAGCTCGCCGGCAACGCGTTCAGTCGCATCGTGCCCGGCGGCGCCGCCGCCGGTGGAGCCTTGCAGTTCGACATGCTGCGCCAGGCCGGCATCGGCACCGCGTGGGCGGCGACCGGGGTGACGGCGGTCTCGCTCATCTCCACGGCCACGCTGCTCGGCCTGCCGGTGATCAGCATCGTCTCCATCCTCATCACCGGCGCCTCCGTGGAGCGCAACCTGTTCCGCGTCGGCTCGATCGCCGTCGTGGTCTGCCTCGGGGTGATGGCCGGCGGGGCGGTGCTGCTGTTCGCCGACCGCCCTCTGCTGTGGGTCGGTGAGGTGATCCAGAAGGCGCGCAACCGCCTCCGTCGCAGACGCCCGCCGATGGACGATCTGCCCGACCGCCTGGTCGACGAGCGCGACCTCATCCGCCGGGTGCTGGGCACCGGCTGGTGGCAGGCGCTCATCTACAGCGCCGGCAACTGGCTGCTCGACCTCACGGCGCTGCTCATCGCCCTCGCCGCGGTGGGCGCCGAACCGCGCGCCTCGGTCGTGCTCCTCGCCTACGTCGTCGCCGCCTTCCTCGGCATGATCCCCATCACGCCGGGCGGACTCGGGTTCGTGGAGGCAGGACTGGTCGGCACGCTCAGCCTGGCCGGCATCGGCACCGACCAGGCCCTCCTCGCGACACTGGTCTGGCGCCTGGCCGCCTACTGGCTGCCCATCCCCATGGGCGCCGTGGCCTACTTCCTCGCGGCGAGGAAGTATGGCCGGCCGCAGCATGTGGAGAGCGACGCGAGGGGAGAGATCCCCCGCTAGCCATCGGCCGGCGTCTTGCGACCGTCGACCAGGTGCGCGACGGCCAGCACCGGGTGACGCTTGAGCATCCGCGGCCCGCTGTAGCGCATGACCTCGCGGACCCGCTCTCGCATCGCCGGCTTGTAGCAGTGCGTCTCGCAGTTGGCGCAGGTGGGCTTGTCCGCGCCGTAGCGGCACTTCTCCAGGCGGAGGCGCGCGTAGTCCAGAAGCTCGGCGCACTCGGGGCAGAGCCCGTCGCCGCCCGATGCGACCGCCGCCGAGTCGCCGGCGTGGTGGTCGCGGCAGTAGAGCGCGATCATCGCGGCGATGGTCTTCTCCTCCCGCGCCAGGCGGCGCGGTGGTCTGTGAGCGTCGTCGACCATGCTCCACTCATACCCCCGGCCGCGGCGGCCGCACATTGACTCTCGTCAGGTCGAGGGCGCGACGGGCCGAGGCGGCTCGGGCGGAGGTGGGTCAGGCGGCGGCGCGGGCGAAGCCTGCCTCGCCGCCTGCCAGAGCGGACCGGCCGCGTCCCAGACCGGCTGCCACACCGTGATGCTGCCGACCGCCGGCTCGCCACAGGCGAGCCGCACGGCTGCCCGCCAGTAGAGGCGGGTGGGCCGCGCCTCACGGATCTCGGCCCACGGCACGAGCATCGCCGCCTGCGTGCCCTGCGCCGGCGGCCGCGCCTGCAGCCACAACCCGTCCGCGGCGACGACGATCACGACGCACCAGTCGTACCGCATGACGCCGCCGAACTCCACGCAGCGCCTCTCCCAGCGCGGCCCGGGCGGTTCGGGACCCCCGGGGAACCGGGCGGCAAGCTCGTCGTACCCGCCCAGCCCGTTGAACGCCCTGGTGAAGATGCTCATCACGGCCTCACGGCTGCGCCGGCGGCCCGATCACCCGCTCCAGGTCCGCCCCGCGCCTGCGGGACTCCTCGTCGCCGGGCCCGCTGCGCTGCCGCGTGATCCAGCGCACGAACGCGTACAGCCACAGCGCGAACAGCACGACGAACTCGATCACGTAAAGTCCGGTCGGCCAGTCCACGACATCCAGCAGCGAGCTCCCGAACAGGAACTGCAGCACGACGAACGCGCCGCTGACGACGAGGAAACCGATGAGGTACTTGTTGCGGGCGCCGTTCTCCCACTCCCGCGAGGCATGGCGCACGAGCAGCACCGCGAGGCCGACGTACAGGAGAAGGATGGCCAGCTGCACCGGCCAGGACTCCATCACGTCCCGCAGCCACCGCGCCCATGCGGCGTTGTCGGGATCTGTCGCACCGATCAGCAGCAGCGCGCGCATGTGCCCCCCTCCTATCCGCGTTCGGCGGCCCCCTCGTTGGTGTAGCTTACCCATTCGCGGCTGAATCCCTCCCGGGCTACTCGGCCGCACGAGCGCTCCACGGCTCGAGCGACTCGGCGATGCGCACCATCTGCTCCTTCGTCAGATCGCCGGCGACACAGGCGATGTAGGGACCCTTCCTCACCCAGAGGTGCGGCCAGTTGTCCGGTTCGGCCACGACGTGCGCCGTCGCGCCGGCGAATCCGCCACCGGTGAGCGGCACGTCATCCGTGTGGGAGGCCCAGAGAGCGGCCACCTCAGGCTGCATGTTGCGCACGAACGGGTCCGACGTATCGGTTCTGACCCGGTCCTTCCCCTTGCCCCGGGTCGTGGAGCTGTACAGGCGCGGGTCGACGCGCATGGACACGAAGGCCTGGTCGAAACCACGACGGAAGCAGAGCGACACGATCGTGCGATGCACCAAGGTTGCGGGAGCGTCGGAGTCGCGGGGGTAATCGACCGCGCTCTCCTCATCCTTGGCCGTGCCCGAGGACAGGCCGAAGCCTTGCGGCAGCCACCGCGGGAACGCGGCCATGCTGGACGTCAGCCTCGCGTATCGCCGCATCGTCGCCGAACGGCAGGTCCCTGAATCCCTGGTCCCCGCCACCGTAGCCGCTCGACGCATCATTGATGAGAGTGCCGGGGTCGTCAGGACGCTGGAGCGTGAACCGGTCGCGATCCGGCGCCTCGCTCAACGGGCGAAGGTCGAAGGTGGTCACCTGGCCGACGACGCTGCCGGGCACGCGGCGCTCTCGAGCGCCAGCGGCAGCCTGGTCGCGGCGTCGATGGTGATGGTCACGGGCTGGCGACCGGCTCGATGCCGACGCCCGAAGACCAGTCCTCCTCGACGGCCTCCGCGCTGAAGACCCAGACCGCGCGGCCATCCTTCTCGGTCGTCGCGAAGCGCGCCTCGGGATCGCCGATCATCGTCCTCAGGTAGGCGCGCACTCTCCAGAGCGGGAAGCCGCCATCCAGCAGTTCGCGGTCCGGCTCGGCGGCGGCCAGCCCGGACCTCTCGAGCCACCAGCGCGGGTAGTATCGGCCGCCATCCTCGTCCACGCCGGGCGTCGGCTGGATCTCAGACAAGTCCGACAGCGTGCGCAGCGTCCGCGCCCGCGCGTCGTACACAATCGTTTCCCTGACCCACCGCGGCGCGAACTGCCCGTCCTGCCGGCGTTTCTCGAGTCGCAGGCTGCCGTCCTGGTCGGCTACGAACGTCGTCTCCTGGTACTGGGCTGCTCCGATTCCGCACCAACGACGCGCCAGACCAGCGCGCCCTCGAGCCCTGGCGAGCGGTCGAGCGCGTTGAGGGCGTAGCCGGCGGCCTCGGCGGCGGTCGCAGGAGCCGGGCCGACCACGGTCGTGGCCTGCTCTCCGCCGGGCAGGCCGACGAGCAGCAGCCCGATGGCGACGGCGGCCGCCACCGCGGCCGTCACCCACCACTTGAAGCCGCCGCCGAAGGTCGGATGACGCTCGACGAAGGCGGCGAACGAGCCCTGCCCCGAGGCGCGCCCTTCCTCGCGCAGCCTGTCGAGCTCGGGCGCCGCGGCCGCCATGACGGCGCCCCAGTACCCGTCTTCGTGCTCGCGCACCTCGAGCTCGTCCAGGCGAGCTCCCAGCTCCACGTCTCTCGGATCGCTCATCGGTCCACCTCCTCACCGGCGGTGAGCGCGGCGCGAAGCCGGGCTCTCGCCGACGCGACGCGCGAAGCCGCGGTGCCCACGGGCACTCCCAATGCATCCGCCGCCGCGCGATAGTCGTAGCCGAACTGGTCGACGAGGATCACCGCGACCCGCTGCTCGACCGGCAGCGCGAGAAGAGCGGCCGCCAGCAGCTGGCGGTCGCCGACCTGGTCCGCCGGATCGGGCCACGAGGTCGCCTGCTCGGCCAGGGCGTCCGGCGCCGTCGGATCCTCGGGCCGGCGACGGCGCAGGTGGTCGAGGCAGGTGGTCGTCGCGATGCGGCAGAGCCAGGCGCCGAGCGGCGCATCGCCGCGGTACGACTGCAGGCCGCGCAGCGCCTTGATCGCGACCTCCTGCAGTGCGTCGTCCATCGCCTGGCGGTCGTCGAGGATCCGGTCGGCGACGACGCGCAGCCGCCGGTCGTAGTGCATGAGGATGGCCTCGAACGCATGGGCGTCGCCGCGGCGCGCCGCCTCTACGATCTCGGGCGCGATCTCGTTTCGACCCGCCTGCGAGGACCGCCCGGCGTTCACGTGCGGCACGCGGTCGCAGGGACCGCCCGCTCGAGCGCCCACCTCAACCAGCAGCATGCTCTCCCCCTCGTCGCGAGCACGACTGTGCCCCTCATGAGAGAAGGACGCGAGCGGCAGCGGATCTTATCGATTCCGGACAGGATGCCTCCCCGCGGACCAGCGCCCGGAGCGCGGGGGCATCGTAGCACGCGGCAGGCGCCGCCCCCTGGAACACCTTTCGCCACGGAGAGGGTAGTCTTACCGGCATGGACGAGGCGTGGCGCATCGAGCACGACAGCATGGGCGACGTGCGCGTCCCCGCGGAGCACTACTGGGGCGCGCAGACGCAGCGCTCGCTCGAGCACTTCCCCATCGGCACGGAGAACTTCCGCTGGGGGCGCCGCGTCATCTGGGCGCTCGGCGTGCTCAAGCTGGCGGCGGCGCGGGCCAACGAGGAGCTCGGCCGGCTGCCGCACGACAAGGCCGAGCTCATCGCGCGCGCCGCGGCCGAGGTCATGGACGGCGCGCTCGACGCGGAGTTCCCACTCGTCGTCTTCCAGACCGGCAGCGGCACGCAGAGCAACATGAACGCCAACGAGGTGATCGCGAACCGCGCGGACGAACTGGCCGGGACCGGCCGCGGCGCCGGGACGCCGGTCCACCCCAACGACGACGTCAACCTGGGGCAGTCGAGCAACGACACCTTCCCGGCGGTGATGCACATCGCCGCCGCCGAGGAACTCGAGGACGGGCTCGTGCCGGCCATCGAGGAGTTGCGCGACACGCTCGCCGCGAAGGCGGCGGAGTTCACGGACGTGATCATGGTCGGCCGCACGCACCTCCAGGATGCCACGCCGGTGACGCTGGGCCAGGTCATCTCGGGCTGGGTGGCCCAGCTCGACCAGGCGCTCACGACGGTGCGAGGCACGCTGCCGGGCCTGCACGAGCTGGCCCTGGGCGGCACGGCGGTCGGGACGGGGCTGAACACCGACCCCCGGTTCGCCGAGACCGCGGCGAAGCACATCGGCCAGCTCACCGGCAAGCCTTTCCACCCGGCCGCCAACTTCTTCGCCGCGCTCTCGGCGCACGACGCCGTCGTGAACGCGAGCGCAGCGCTGCGCACCCTGGCCGGCGCGCTCATGAAGATCGCCAACGACGTGCGCTGGTACGCGTCGGGCCCGCGCGACGGCATCGGCGAGCTGCGCATCCCCGAGAACGAGCCGGGGTCGTCGATCATGCCCGGCAAGGTCAATCCGACCCAGGCAGAGGCGCTCACCCAGGTCGCCGTGCGCGTCTACGGCAACGACGCGGCCGTCGCGTTCGCCGGCTCCCAGGGCAACTTCCAGCTCAACGTCTACAAGCCCGTCATGCTGCACGCGCTGCTGGAGTCGGCGCAGCTGCTGGCGGAGTCCGCGCGCGCCTTCGACGCCTTCTGCGCGCGCGGCCTCGAGCCGGACCTCGAGGTGATCCGCCGGCACCTCGACGCCTCGCTCATGCTGGTGACGGCGCTCACGCCTCACATCGGCTACGAGAAGGCGGCGGCGATCGCCCAGACGGCACACCGCGACGGGCTGACGCTCAAGGACGCCGCCGTCGGCCTCGGCCACGTGACCGCCGAGGAGTTCGATGCCTGGGTGCGCCCCGAAGACATGACGCACCCGTTGGACGCGTGAGCGCGAAGTCGCGGCCGGACCGGCGGCGCACGACGCGCGCCGCCGCGAACAAGGCCGGGACGCGCGCGCGGCCGGCGCCGGCCCGCCGGCCGGCCCCGAAGGCGCCTTCTGCCCACTCGAAGGGCGGTGGCATGCTCAACACTCTGATCATCGCGCTGCTGGTCGTGCTTGCGGTGATGATCGCGGTCTTCCTGCTCGTCATCGTCCGCGTCGTCGGCTGACCCTCAGCCGCACGTCCCACCTCAGAGGTTGGTGAGGCTCTGGGGCTCGATCTCACCCAGTGCCGCCTGGGCCGCGAGGGCGAGCTCCCGCTCGTGCTCGCGGCCCACCGAGAACACCCGGTAGAGGTGCGCCTTGGCGGGGACGAACTCGAGGATGCCGCCGAGCAGCTGCTCCTCGATCCGGTCGGTGGCGGGGTCGTACACGGGCAGCCGCTTGGGTCCGACGAACGGGTTGAGCGGCCGAGGGTCCTGCGAGGCGATGTCGACGACGAACTCGAGGTCGCGCAGGTCGGGAGCCAGCTGCCGGACGATGGCGGCGTGGAACTCCTCGCGGGTCAGGTCCCGCGCCGCGGGCAGCGGTTGCTGCCGTTCCACGTGGTGCTCGTAGACCATGCTGTACTTGACGTGGCGGTGGATGATGCTCTGCCACTCCTCCGCCAGCGCCCGCCGCGTGCTGTGCAGCGGCTCGTCGAGCCAGGCCTCGACGGTGGTGAACAGCGACCACTCGGTGAGCCGCCGGTACGCACCCGGTTCCTCGAGCGGGCTGGCCGGCAGGATGAGGTCGAGCGTGGGCCGGAAGATCTCGTGCAGGTGCAGGTCGATGGCGTGGCCGATGCGGTGGAAGTACACGTTCTCGTACATGTAGAAGCGCGCGTTGAGAAAGGCGCGTAGCGAGCTCAGCGCGCGCTTGTGGAACGTGAGGCCGTCCGCGGTGCAGAACGTGTAGTAGATGAGACGGTCGACGTCGATCGGCCCGAGGCCGACGCCGCACATCCTGGCGTCGCGGCGTACGTAGTCCAGGTTGTCGACCGTGACGGCTCCGGAGAGGGCGCGGTGCAGCAGGCGGACCCAGCGGGGGATGGGGTCTCCCCCGCCCTCCTCCGCGCGCACGAGAAAGGCGACGTGCCAGGGGTCCACCGCCTCGCCCGGGGCGAACGGCCCGGAGGGACTGCGCCGCAGCTCGGCCAGCAGCGGCCCCAGCTCGCCGACGATGAGGTGCTGCG
Organism: uncultured Thermoleophilia bacterium; assembly: GCA_963705205.1. Lineage (GTDB taxonomy): Bacteria > Actinomycetota > Thermoleophilia > UBA2241 > UBA2241 > CAIXSE01. Next base: position 343,126 of record CAVPJG010000015.1, on the reverse strand, counting down.
AGATCCGCTCGTGGTCGATCCCGAAGACGGGGAGCAGGTACTCCTCGTCGCAGAAGTGGCTGAAGGGACCGTGACCGAGGTCGTGCAGCAGGCCGGCCGCGCGCAGGGTCTCCTCGACCAGCGGCAGGGACGGCGTCCCCGGCTCGATCTCGGCCAGGGTGGGATACACCTGGCGCGCCAGCTTGCCGGCCAGGTGCATGGTCCCGAGGCTGTGGGCGAAGCGGCTGTGCTCCGCGGTGGGGAACACCCACCACGAGCTCTGCAGTTGGTGGATGCGCTTGAGCCGCTGCACCCAGGGGTTGTCGATGACGTCCGGCTCGGCGATCTCTCCGGCCCGTGAGAGCGTGATGCGCAGATAGCCGTACAGCGGGTCGGCGATCAGGTGCACGTCGTCGTACGGGAGCTTCATGGGCCTCACCCTACCGCGGGGCCACTGTGACAAGCTGCGCGTAGGCCGCCTCGTGCGCGGCCACGAACGCGTCGCTGCCGAACCGCTCCTCCACCGCGCGCCGGCACTCGGACGGATCGATCTCGCCGATGCGCGCGAACGCCTCGACCATCTCGTCCGGCGTGTCGACGATGAACCCGGTGCGGCCGTGCTCGATGACCTCGGGCACGGAGCCCTGGCGCATGGCGATCACGGGCGTGCCACAGGCCAGGGACTCGATCATGACGAGACCGAACGGCTCCGGCCACTGGATGGGGAACAGCGTGCAGCGGGCGCGCGCGTAGAGCCGCACCTTGGTCTCGTGGTCCACCTCCCCGCGGAAGTGGATCTTGTCGGAGAGGTGCGGCTCGACGTCCGCGGCGAAGTACTCGTGCTCCGGCCCCTCGTTGACCTTGCCGGCCATGATGAGCCGCCGCCCCAGACGGTGCGCGACGTCGATCGCCGTGTGCGCGCCCTTGTCCGGCGTCATGCGGCCGATGAACAGCAGGTAGTCGTCTTTGTCCGCACTGAACGGCATGTGCTCCACGTCGATGGCGTTGGGGATCGTCCCGACGAAGTCGAGGTCGGGGAAGCCCTCCCGCTGGTAGTCGCTGATGGCGATGAAGCGCAGCTCGGCGCGCAGCGAGCTGAGGGCCTGCTGGGTGATCGGATCGGCCGGCCCGTGCAGCGTAGCCACCACGGGCTTGCCGGTGATGCGGTGGACCAGCGCGCCCATGGCGCGGCTGGCGAGGCCGTCGTGGTCGTGGATGACGTCGAACTCGTCGGCGCGCGTGTACGCCTCGAGGCTGTGCATCACCTCGAGGTGGTGACCGCCCTCCATCTGCTCGAAGGGCGCGCGGGCGAAGATGTAGCTCAGCCGCGCCCGCGTCTCCGAGTCGCCGCTGGCGAACAGCGTGACGTCGTGACCGCGCGCCACCAGGCCCTCCGTAAGGAGGCTGACGACGAACTCGATCCCTCCGTACCGCTGCGGCGGCAGGGGGAACCAGGGCGGCGCGATCATTCCGATGCGCATCGCTGACCTCCAGAGGGGCGCCTTGACGAGTCTGCCGCCGGGAGCCGTGGAACCTCCCGGAGCCTACACGCATCATACCCGGCCCCGGCCGGGCACACCGCGGCTCCTCCACCGTCGGGTAGGGTAGAAGGCATGATCGACCTGCACACCCACACCACGTTCTCCGATGGCTCGCAGACACCCACTGAGCTCGTGGAGGAAGCGGCGGCGAAGGGCCTCTCGGCCATCGCCGTCACCGATCACGACACGGTAGACGGTCTGCCCGAGGCGCTGGACGCCGGCGAACGCCTCGGCGTCGAGGTCATCCCGGGCGTGGAGATCAACCTCGAGCACGACCGGGTGACCATGGACATGCTCGGCTACTTCCTCGCCGGCATGCCGACCGACGAACTCCAGCGCGAGCTGAAGGAGCTGCGCACGTACCGGGCGGAGCGCAACGAAAGGATGCTCGAGCGCCTGGCCCATCTCGGCCTGCCGCTCAGCCGGGCCGACCTCGCCGCGGCCGGTGAGGAGGGCGCCGTCGGCCGCCCGCACATCGGCGAGGCGATGGTGCGCCGCGGGTACGTGAGCTCGATCAGCGAGGCGTTCGAGCTCTATCTGCGCCGCGGCGCCCCCGCCTGGGTCGACAGACGGCGGCTCGCGCTGGGGCGCGCCCTCAAGCTGCTGCGCGCCTCGGGCGCTCTCCCCGTGCTCGCGCATCCCGGCATCATCCGTACGGACGGCCCCGGGTTGAACCACATCGTGCGGGACGCCGCGCGTGCCGGCCTCGCCGGCATCGAGTGCTACTACCCTCTGCACGATGCGGAGACGGTGACTCGCTGTCTGGGGCTGGCGGACAAGTACGCCCTTGTCCCCACCGGTGGCTCCGACTCCCACGGGACCGTCAAACCTGGGGCTCGCCTGGGCGTCGGCTCCCTGGGCGACCCGGTCCCCAACGGGGTCCTCAGGGACCTCCGCTGCGTGGCGGTGGACCAGTTGCAGCGCCTCGGCTGACGCTGCTCCCTCCGGCGCACAACGCCGGGCGTCCTGCGCCCCGGCGTCTTCGGATACCCCTACGGGGCGTAGGTACCGGGGAGTGCGGCCTCCGCCGGGGAATCTGTTGTCCCTCATCCCCCCCGGGGGTATAGTCGCGTGTGTGGAGGAGTACATGGAACAGGACGAGGCAGGGCGCCTGGTCAATCGTCTGCGCCGGGTCGAGGGCCAGTCCCGCGGCCTGCAGCGGATGATAGAGCAAGGCCGTCCCTGCGAGGAGATCTTCACCCAGCTCGCCGCCACCAAGGCGGCGCTCGACCGCGTGGGCGTGCTGCTCATCTCGCTGAAGATGCGCGAGTGCCTGAACGAGGAGGCCGGCGATGCCGTCGCCTCGCCGGAGGCCGTGGAGAAGGCTCTCGAGGCCTTCCTCAAGTACGCCCGCTGCGTGAAGTAGCGGTACCGGCGCGCCGCGTGGCCGAGAAGTTCGACGCACAGCACGCCGACAAGCTCGAGAACCCGGAGAGGCTCATCGAGCTGCCGCCGGCCAGACTGGTGGAGTTGCTCCGGCTCACCGGCGACGAGACCGTCGTGGACTTCGGCGCCGGCACCGGCATGTACGCCATTCCCATGGCCGCCGCCGTCCCTAGCGGGCGCGTGCTCGCCGTGGACGAGCAACCCGAGCTGCTCGCCCGCCTGCGCGCCAAGCTGGCCTCCCATCCCGGCGCCGGCGTCGAGCCGGTCCTGAGCCAGGACGGCAGGGCGCCGCTTGACGACGGGGTCGCCGATCGCATGCTCATCGTCAACGTGCTGCACCACGTCGACGACGACCCGGACGCCCTCACCGAGATCTGGCGGCTGCTGGCGCCGGGCGGCCTGCTCGTGGCCGCCGAGTTCGCGCGCATGGACCGGCCGGTCGGGCCGCCCAACGATCACGTGCTTTCGCTGGACCGGGTGCGGGCACTGCTCACCGGTACGGGCCTCGTGGAGCTCGCCGTCTACGCGCCGGGCACGGTGGGCCTGTACCACAACGTGATCGTCGCGGAGAAGCCGAGGCCTTGAGTCCCTCGCTCGTCTCCCACGTGCGAGCCGAGCACGGAACGGGGCTCGACGCATCCGTCGACCGCCTCGTCGAGCCCTTCGGCGGTTGGGCCGAGATCGTGCAGCCGGGGGAGCGCGTCGCCGTCAAGATCAACCTGCTCCGCGCGGCCCCGCCGGAGAAGGCCGTCACCACGCATCCGGAGACGCTCGCCTGCGTGCTGCGCGCGCTCAAGGCGGCCGGGGCCGAGCCCTTCGTCGCCGACAGTCCCGGCGGCCACAACGGCCCCGCCAAGGTCGCGCGCGCCTACAAGCTCAGCGGCATCGCCGACGTGTGTGCCGCCGAGGGCGTGCAGATCGTCGACGTGGAGGACGACCGCGCCGTCCTCGAGGCGCCGGAGGGCCGCCTGTACCGCTCGTTCCCCATCGGCAAGGCGTTCCTGGACGCCGACGCCATCATCCAGGTCGGCGTCCTCAAGACGCACCAGCTCATGCGCCTCACCGGCGGCGTCAAGCTCACGTACGGCGTCATCCCGGGGCTGGCCAAGGCGCATCTCCACGTCAAGGCCCAGCGGCGGGAGGACTTCGCGGACATGCTCCTCGACCTCCACCTCGCCGTGCGCCCGCGGTTCACCATCATCGACGCGATCATCGCCATGGAGGGTCAGGGACCGGGGAGCGGCACTCCGCGCGCGCTCGGCTCGCTTTTCGCGGCCCGCGACTGCATGGCGCTGGACGCGGCGCTCGCCGACCGCACCGCCCACGAGCCCCGCCACGTCCACACCGTCGCCGCCTCCGCGCGCCGCGGCCTCCTCGACCTCGAGGACCCGTACACCCTCTCCGGCGACCCCGTCGAGCCCGAGCCGGACTTCAAACCGGTGCGCCGGGACATGCAGGAGCTGCTCCCTCCGTCGCTGCACCGGCTGGCGCGCAACCTCATCACCGCGCGCCCGCGGCTGGTGGATCCCGATGCCTGCATCCGCTGCAACGAGTGCGCGGCCATCTGCGGCACCCGCGCCATCGCCATGGACCCTCTTCCCGACTACGACGACACGGCCTGCGTGCGCTGCTTCGCGTGCACCGAGGTCTGCCCCACGGCGGCCATCGACAACGTCTCGCCTCGCCTCGTCCGTCTCTTCGCCCGCGACCGCTGAGGCGCGCCGCTACTGGTGCTGCTGCAACCGCTTGAGCAGCGTGGTCTCGCCTGCCGTCTCCAGCTCGAGCGTGCCCTCGGCCTCGCCGAGGCGCAAGATGGTCTGGCCGCCCATCGGCTCCGCGATGCGTAGCTCGTCGCCCTCGCGCGTCGCCGTGAACGGCCGCAACGCGGCTCCGTAATAGAGCAGGTAGGCGTCGCCCTCCTTGCGGATCTCGACGCGACGCGCGGTCGACGGCTCCCAGTAGATCCCGGTGAAGGGGTCGGCGTTGCCGCAGGCGGACAGCGCCGGCGCTGAGACGACCGCCAGCAGAAGCAGGACAAGGAGGGCGGCGGCGGACGGCCGTCTCATCCGCCGGCCGCCACGCGGAAGACCACGACCTCGGGACGACAGAAGGCGCGGAACGGCAGCAAGCTCGTGCCCACGCCGCGCGTGACGTGGAGCGGCCGGCCGCCGACGTCGTAGGCGCCCTCGGCGAACTCGGCGTCCAGGTCGCTCAGCAGGATGCGGCGGCCGGGCAGCGGCAGGCAGATCTGGCCGCCGTGCGTGTCGCCGGCGAGGGTCATGTGGAAATCCCCCGGCGCCGTCCGTTTGACCACGTCCGCGTGGTGCGAGAGCAGCAGCCGCAGGCCGCCCTGCCGGCGCTCGAGCGCGGCGAGCGCCGCCGGCAGGTCGTCGTGGCCGCCGTCGGTATCGTCGACGCCGGCGATCTCCACCACGGCTCCGTCGCGTGTCAGCAACACCGTCTCGTTGAAGAGCAGGCGGACGCCACAGGTCTCGACGAAGGCCGGGTCCGTCGGCTGCACGAAGGGAGCCTTGCTGTCGCCGTGGTCATGGTTGCCGAACACGCCGAAGACGCCGAGCGGCGGGCGCAGACGGAGCAGCTGCCGGCGGAGCTCCGGCAGGCCGTGGGTGCCGCCGGCGAAGTCGCCGGTGATGAGCACGAGGTCCGGCTCGCGCGGCGAGGGCCAGGTCGATAGCCTTGCGCGTGGCGCGCAGGTTGAAGCTGGGCGTGAACCCGGCGTGGAAGTCAGACAGCTGCACCACGGTGAGGCCGTCGAGCGCCGCGTCCGTGTCCGGCGCCGACAGGCGCCGGTCAGCGCGGCGCACCCACTGGGCCTCGTGCAGCAGATAGACGAGGCCGAGGGCGGCGGCCCCGGCACCCGCGGCCGCCGCCCTCAACCCGTTGCGCACCGACGGTCTCAGCTGACGTCGCCGGGGGCCGTGCCGGCGGGACCGCCGTAGGCGTCCTCGCCGCCGACGCCGTTGCCGCCGGCGTCCATCTGGCTGCGCAGACGCTCGCGCGTCTCCTCGATCTTGCGGCGCAGCTCCTCGTTCTGGCCGGCGGCCGAGTCCTTGCCCGCGCCGATCGCGCCCTTGATGCGGTCCACCTGCATGCCGATCCCGCCCTGCCCGAAGAGCTGCTCGCGCGTCTCGCGTCCGCTCTTCGGCGCCAGGAGCAGACCGGCCATGACACCCGCGATCGCGCCGACCAGGAATCCTCCGCGCTTCTTCTTCTTCGTCTTGCCCACCGTCCACCTCCGGTCGCTTGCGTCCAAGTATCTCAGATGGCCGCGCCGCCGCCACGCCCGCGGCCGGCCGTGCGCCGCCTACAGCAGGCGCGTCCCGTTGATCACGAAGCCGAACCGGCAGCCCAGGAACTCGGCGGCGCGGCGGCCCATCACCATCCTGTCGAGGAAGATCTCGAAGTACTGCATCACCTGGATGATGTCGGTATCGATGTCCAGTTCCAGCGTGATCGTGTGCTCCTCCGGGTCCACCGCCAGCGACGAGCGCGTGGTGGCCATATTGACGCGGTCGTGGATGTCGTCCGTCTCGGGGTCGATGACCCGGACCCGGCTGCGGTGCACGTCGCTCTTGTCGCCGAGGATCACCGCGGCGGCCAGCGGGCTGACCGCCTGGCCATACTCCTCCTCGTGGTTGCCGATGGCGCACATGACCTCGGCGTACTCGTCCGGACCCATGCCGAGGCGCTCCAGGATGTGCCGGCTGAGCAGCGCCGCGCCGATCCCGTGGTCCAGGCGGTTGATGCCGTTGCCGATGTCGTGCAGGTAGCCGGCGATGGCGGCCAGCTCGGCCGTCCGCTCCGGATAGCCGAGGCGCAGGAGCACGTTCCTGGCGATCTCGGCGACCAGGGCGCAGTGACGCGGCCCGTGCTCCGTGTAGCCGAGCACGCCGAGGTTGTCGTCCGCCCTGCGCACGAACACCTGGACCTCGTGGTCGGCGCGCACGTGGTCCAGCGTCACCGGCAGGCGGTCGTGCGTGTCCCGGCCGTCGCGCGTGTCCTGGTTGTCGGGCATCTACCTCACCTCGAAGTCGTGCAGGGTCTCATCGGCAGGAGCGTCCGCGACCGTGAGCCGCGAGACGCGCGCCGCCGGCGGCCCGACGCGGCACCAGTCGAGCATGGCGTCGACGGCCGCAGGCTCGCCCTGCAGGCGCAGCGACACCGAGCCGTCGCTCCCGTTCTTCACCCAGCCGCGCAGGCCACGCAGCGATCCCTCGCGGCGCGCGCTGGCCCGATAGTACACGCCCTGCACGACCCCGCTGACCTTGACATCGACGGACTTCATCTCGCGTGCCTCCCCGGGGTGCGTGCTGTCGCCGCGCGCGTCCTCGCCGCCCGGCGAAGTCAAGCCAGCGTCCGCGCCGCTCCCCCGCATGGCGGCCGCACGGCGGTCGTCCGGGCCGACGTCGCGGATGAGCGGCACGAAGCGGCAGCGCGTGTCGTACCGCTCGACGAACGCGTCGCCGGCGCGCTCGATGATGGTCAGCACCTGCTCGCCGCGCCCGCGGCCAACGGGGATGACGAGGCGGCCGCCGTCGGCGAGCTGGCCGAGCAGTTCCGGCGGCACCTCGTCGGCGGCGGCGGCCACCAGGATGCCTTGGAACGGGGCCTGCTCGTGCCACCCCCTGGCGCCGTCGCCGATCGCCAGGCGGATGTTGGCGTACCCAAGCCGGGCGAGCGTGGCACGGGCGCGCTCCGCCAGCGGAGCGAGCCGTTCGATCGCGAAGACCTCGCCCGCCACCTCGGCGAGCACCGCGCTCTGGTACCCGCTCCCGGCGCCGATCTCGAGCACCCGGGAGCGGACGTCCACCTCGAGCAGCGCGGTCATGAGCGCGACCATGTACGGCTGGGAGATCGTCTGGCCGAGGCCTATCGGCAGCGGTGAGTCGGCGTAGGCATCCGCAATCGCGGACTCGGGCACGAAGAGGTGCCGCGGAACCGACCGCATGGCCGAGAGCACGTCCTCGTCGCGCAGCCCGCGCCGGACCAACTGCTCCTCGACCATCCGCAGCCGACGCACGCCGAGGTCGGACGGGTCACTCATCTCCGCCTCCTTCAGCGCCCGGCTCCGCCGGCGGATCCCGGCCGTCCGGCACGGGGCCCCCAGGCCCGGCCCTCGGCGCCGGCGGCTTTGCGCGCGCGGCCGTCCGCCGCATCTTCCGGTACTTGGACCGCCGCAGGGTGCGCACGCGCCAGTAGATGGAGCCGGTCACCGCCACGCACACGTAGCCGAAGTACGGCACCGCGAGCACCAGGACGCTGCCGAAGAAGGCCCCGAGCTCCTCGCCGGTGCTGATGAGCGTCACCACCGCGGGGCTCGGCACGCTCTTGGGCCTGCTGAGGTGTTTGGTGTACTGGGCGAACCAGGCGGCGCCGGCGCCGACCGCCGCCCCGACCACGACGCCCTTCCACCCGAACGGGATGGTCGCCGCCCCGGCCACCCCGCCCATGAACAGACGATACGGCATGATCAGCCGGTCCTGTAGCCGGTCCAGCTTGGAGATCTTGTCGAAGGCCGACTCGAGGATAGCGAGGACGACGAAGATCCCGATGGCCAGCCAGTGATTCAGCCAGGAGAAGGTGGCATTGGTCTCGACGCCCCAGTCGAAATAGCCGACGACGCCGATGACGGCGAGGGTGAGCGACGGGCGTATGCCGGCGATGGACCCAAGCCCCAGCATCCGCCCGATCGCCAGGATCCAGGCGGTCACGACGCATCCTCCATCGCTCGATTGTACCCGCCGCGCCCGTACCCCGTGCGGTGCAGGCCTCCGAGGCGACCGGGGGGACCGTCCGGGGAGAAGACCGGGCCAGAGCAGGCCCGGCCCGGCCTTAGCCCAGACGGGGGCGGCCTACGGGCGACGCTCCTCGAGCGGCACGAAGTCGACGTCGAACCCGAAGTGCCGCGGCCGGACGGACTGGCTCGACCGTGGCTGAGATCTCGCCGCTCGAGCGCCGGCTCAGAGCTCGCGCGCGTACTTCGCGCGGCCCTCCGCGTACAGGTCGCCGCCAAAGCAGTCCATGACGACGATGGCGGGGAAGTCGACGACCTCGAGCCGTGCGATGGCCTCCGCGCCGAGCTCCGGATACGCGATGACCTCGTTGCCGACGATGCGCTTGGCGAGCAGGGCGCCGGCGCCGCCGGTCGCGGCGAAGTACACGGCGGTCTCGTCCCGCATGGCCTGCTTGACCTCGGCCGTGCGCAGCCCCTTGCCGATCATGCCCTTGAGGCCGTGCCGCATGAGCAGCGGCGCGTAGGCGTCCATGCGACCGCTGGTGGTCGGGCCGGCCGAGCCGATGACGTTGCCGGGCTTGGCCGGGCTCGGTCCCATGTAGTAGACGACCGCGCCCTGCAGGTCGAACGGCAGCTCGTCGCCGGCCTCGATGAGCGCGACGAGTCGCTTGTGCGCCGCGTCGCGCGCCTGGTACACGACGCCGGTGATCTCGACGGCGTCACCGGCGCGCAGGTCCTTGACGACCACGTCCGTGAGGGGGGTCGTGATCTTCTTCGCAGCCATGGTCCCCCCTCAGAGCGCGACGGTCTTGTGCCGCTGCGCGTGGCACTGGACGTTGACGGCCATCGGCATGCTGGCGATGTGGCACGGCATCTCCTCGATGAAGACATCGAGGGCGGTGGTGCGACCACCGAGGCCCTGCGGGCCGATGCCGAGCGCGTTGACCTTGGCGAGCAGCTCGTCCTCCATCGCCGCGATGCGCGGGTCCGGATGCGTTGACCCGACGTCGCGCAGCAGCGCCTTCTTGGCGAGCAGGGTGACCTTCTCGATGGTGCCGCCGATGCCCACGCCGATGATCACCGGCGGGCACGGGTTGGAGCCGGCGCGGCTGACCGTGTCGACGACGGCGTCGACCATGCCTGCCCAGCCCTGGGCCGGCTTGAGCATGTTGAGCGAGCTCATGTTCTCGGCGCCGCCGCCCTTGGCCATCATCGTGAGGCAGACCTTGTCGCCCGGCACGATGCTGGTGTGGATGATGGCCGGTGTGTTGTCTCTGGTGTTGCGCCGGGCGTGGCCCGGCTCTTCGGCGACGGACTTGCGCAGGTAGCCGTCGCCGTAGCCCTGGCGCACGCCCTCGTGGACGGCGTCCTCGAAGTCGCCCCCGGCGAAGTGCACGTCCTGGCCGACCTCGGCGAAGACCACCGCGAAGCCGGTGTCCTGGCAGATCGGCACCCGGTCGGCGGCGGCGATGTCGGCGTTCTCCACAAGCTGCTCCAGCACCTCGCGGCCGACCGGCGATTCCTCGGCCGCGGCCGCGGCTTTGAGCGCGTCGTACACGTCCACCGGCAGGTCGTAGTTGGCGGTGATACACAGGTCCTTCACCGCCGCCGTAACCTCGGCGACATCGAGAACTCTCACGTTCACGGACCTCTCCTTGTTCGGGCCCTCGTCATCCTCCGATCACGGTCGCCGACCCACGGCGGCGGCGATGACCAGGAAGATCACCAGGTAGACGAGGAAGACGCTCACGACGGCCCCTTCCCTTCCCCCTGCGGACGGACGGGGCGGGGCGGCCGGAGGAGCCGCCCCGCCCGCGCCGTTACTCGTCCTTCTTCTCGCCGGTCGGAGGCTCAGGCTCGGCGGCCGGCGGCTTCCACTCGGGAGGCTCCTCAGAGACCACCTCGGCGTCGGTGACGCCGTCGTCCTTCTTCATCCCGGCGGTGGCCCTCCTGATCGCCTCGGTGGCCTTGTCGATCGCCGCCTGGGTGGCGGAGGCGATCTTGTCGGCGGCCGGCCCGATGGCGTCGACGGCCTTGTCGGCCATCTCGCCGGCGTAGTCACCGTAGCCGCGCGCGACCGCCTTCGCGGCCGCCTTGGTCGGCGCCGGCGCCTTGCTGCCCTCGGGCATCGGGATGTAGCCGAGGGCCATCTGGTCCTGCACCAGGCCGCGGGCCCGGGCGATGATCGCCGTGGCCTCCCCGACCTCCTGCTCGAAGGTGAGGTCGGTGCGCAGGGCGATGCCCTGCTCGATGGCCTTCATCGCCACCGCCGCGGCCTCACGCGGGAACACCTCCCAATCGTCCATGGTCGGCATGATGTAGTCGGCCGACAGGCCCTTGTCCTCGGCCACCTTGGCGAGCTCCTCGGCCGCGGCGATGCACATCTCGTCGGTGATCGTCTTGGCGCGCACGTCGAGGGTGCCGCGGAAGATGCCGGGGAAGCCGACCGAGTTGTTCACCTGGTTGGGGAAGTCACTGCGGCCGGTGGCGACCACGGCGGCGCCGGCCTCACGTGCGTCCCACGGCCACATCTCGGGGATGGGGTTGGCGCAGAGGAAGACCACGGGGTCGTGGGCCATCCCCCGGATCCACTCGGGCATGATGGTGTCGGGGCCCTGCTTGCTGAGGGCGATGCAGACGTGCGCGCCCCTCAGCGCGTCCTCGATGCCGCCGGTGCGCCCCTCGGCGTTGGTGCTGTTGCAGTACTTCCACTTGTCGACCCACTCACCCTTGACGGCCTCGACGTCGGAGCGGCCCTTGTGCAGGATGCCCTTGGAATCGACGATGCGGCACTTCTCGGGGTCGGCGCCGTAGGCGAAGATCAGCCGGCTGATGGCGACGTTGGCGGCGCCGGAGCCGATGAAGGCGATCTCGACGTCGTCGATGCGCCGGCCGACCACCTTGAGGGCGTTGATGAGGCCGGCGAGCGTCACGCACGCCGTGCCCTGCTGGTCGTCGTGCCACACGGGGATCTCGCACTCCTCGCGCAGCGAGTCGAGGATGCGGAAGCACTTGGGCTGGGCGATGTCCTCCAGATTCACGCCGCCCAGCCCCGGCTGCACGAGCTTGACGAACTTGATGAGCTCGTCGGGGTCCTTGGTGTCGACCATGAGCGGGAAGCCGTCGACGCCGCCCAGGTACTTGTAGAGGAGGCTCTTGCCCTCCATGACGGGCATGCCGGCTTTGGGGCCGATGTCGCCCATGCCGAGCACGCGCGTGCCGTCGCTGACGACGGCGACCGTGTTCCACTTGTTGGTGTACTCGTAGACCTTCTCGGGATCGTCCCTGATCTCCAGGCACGGCGCGCTGACGCCGGGCGTGTACCAGATGCCGAAGTCCTGGAAGTCGCGGATGCAGCACTTCAGGGTGGTCTCGATCTTGCCGCGGTAGAACGGGTGGAGGACCTTGGCGTCCTCCATGGGCTGGTACGCCTTGGCCTTGAGCTCCTCGACAGTGGGCTCGGGTCCCTTGCTGGTCTCGTCGGTCATGTGCCCTCCTAGGCGTCGGCGGCGTCAGGCCGCCGGATCCACGCGGATCCCCCCGGCCGCGAGTGGATCGCGGATAGGTGAACGCTAGCACCCGGACTTCGGAGCGACAACGGCAGCGCCGTCCCGCCGCGCGTCAGAGGATCGCGTCGAGCGCCTCCTCGAGGTACCCGACCGTGCGCTCGACGTCGTGCAGCTTGTCGAGGCCGAACAGGCCGAGCCGGAAGGTCATGAAGTCCGCCGGCTCGTCGCACTGGAGCGGCACACCGGCCGCGGTCTGCAGGCCCTGCGCCGCGAACTTCGCGCCGCTGCGCATGCCGTCGTCGTCCGTGTAGACCACGACGACGCTCGGGGCCTCGAAGCCGGGCGCCGCGACGCTCGTGATGCCGCGCTCCGCCAGGAGCGCGCGCACCCGCGCGCCCAGCTCGACCTGCTCGGCGCGCACCTTCTCGAGGCCGTAGGCCCTGGTCTCCACCATGACGTCCCGCATGCGGATGAGGCCATCTGTGGGCATGGTGGCGTGGTAGGCGTGGCCGCCGTTCTCGTAGGCCTGCATGATCTCGAGCCACTTCTTGAGGTCGCACGCGAAGCTGGTGCCGGCCGTCTCGGCGAGACGAGCGACGGCCGCGTCGCCGAGCATCACCAGGCCGCAGCAGGGCGAGCCCGACCAGCCCTTCTGCGGCGCGCTGATGAGCACGTCCACGCCGCAAGCCCTCATGTCGACCCACAGGGCGCCCGAGGCGATGCAATCGAGGACGAAGAGGCCGCCGGCTTCGTGCACGGCGGCGGCCACCGCACGGACGTAGTCGTCGGGCAGGAGCATCCCCGACGCCGTCTCCACGTGCGGGGCGAACACCACGTCAGGCCGCCACTCCTTGATGGTCTCGACCACCTCTTCGACGGGCGCCGGAGCGAACGGAGCCTGGGGCCCGTCGCTCGTGCGCCGCGCCTTGAGCACGAGCGCCTCGGCCGGGATGTCCCCGGCCTCGAAGATCTGCGTCCAGCGATAGCTGAACCACCCGTTGCGGAGGACAAGGCAGCGCTTGCCGGTGGCGAACTGGCGCGCGACGGCCTCCATCGCGAACGTGCCGCTCCCCGGCACGACCGCGGCGGCCGACGCGCCGTAGGCCTCCTTGAGGATGGCGGAGATGTCGTTCATCGCGCCCTGGAAGCGCCGGGACATGTGGTTCACGGCCCGGTCGGTGTAGACAACGGAGTACTCGAGCAGACCGTCGGGATCGACGGCGGGCAGCAGGCTGGGCATCGCGGTCCTCCGAGGCGTCGGTGACGCCGGACGGCTCCGGGCCGTCGCGACGTTCTGGTATGTACCAGTGGAGTATACCCGGGAGCGCATGCCGGGTCGATCGTCGCCTTCCTCGGCTGGCGGCGTCGCCGCGCGGCAGACGTGCGGCGGGAGTCAGCCGACCGGCGGGGCCGGCTCCGCCGGCGTGTCCGGCCGGCTCGCGCCCACCTGGGCGTGGTACCGCTTGGCCATGTCGCGGAAGCACTGGATGAGCGCCTTCTGCGTGCCCGAGAAGTAGCAGCGCTCGAGCTCGGCGACGATGGCGTCCTCGTCGGCGGCCAGATCGCGGCCCGCGAGGAGGCGGTTGAGGTACTGCTTCGCCAGGTCGGTCGCCACCGTGAACTCCGCCGCGACGATGACGCCCGAGTCCATGTCGACCTCGCACACGACGCTGAGGATCGTGTACATCTGGCCGCTGACGGTGTTGGCCGGCGGCTTGGCGTGTCCGACGAAGATGCTGGTGCTCATGGTGCGGCGATTCTCCCACGCCGGTCAGCCCGCGTCACCTTGACGACCGACACCAGGGCGATGACGGTGACGTAGGCAAGGCCGAAGAAGAGCAGGACCCAGAGGAGAGGATGCAGCCCCCCGCTCACGCCCGCCCAGGCGGCTCCCGCGGTGAACCCGGCGGCGACCAGCAGCAGCGGCAGCCACGCCGCGGCGGAACGACGCCGGAACAACAGGAGCAGGGCGCAGGCCATCATGACGGCGAACGCCGCGAGCAGAAGCGCCCCGAAGAAAGCCAGCTCGCCCGGCGTGACGAAGCGCGTGTAGCCCGTGTCGACGCGCTTGTTCCCGGCCGAGTACGCCTGCGCGGCGCGGGTGACCGCCGAGACGCCGGTCACGCCGTACAGCATCAACCAGGGCAGCGTGACCGCAGCGCCGAACACCCGCAGGCCGGCGCCGCCGCTCCCGGCCTCCGAGACGTCCGGGGCGGCTGGGTCGGCGTTCGCGGGCTCGTCCGGGGAGGCATCGCTCGCCGGCTCCTCCGGCGCGGGTCCGGACGCGGCCGGCCGTGCGTCGTCGGCCGGCTCCTGCCCCTCCCCGGTCATGACTGCCTCATCGTCGCTCATCGCGAGAGTTCTTCCTCCGTGTCGCTACATCCAGTCGCCGCCGTCGCACGTCGCACCACGGCGGCGGCGTCGCGCTAGCGTACAATCTCCGGAGGCCCCGAGCACTCGTCCGAGGAGGCTCCCGTGAGCGACCGGCTCGACGACCCGCGACCCGACGACTCCCTTCAAACGGCGGCGCGCGCCCTGGCCCGCTCGGCCCGGCTCGCGGTGTTCACCGGCGCCGGCGTCAGTAAGGAATCCGGCATCCCCACCTTCCGCGAGCCCGAGACCGGTCTCTGGGCGCGGTACGATCCCATGCAGCTGGCCACCGCCGAGGCCTACCGCAAGGACCCGGGGTTCGTCTGGACGTGGTACGAGCACCGCTTCGGTGTGGCCGCGGAGGCGGAGCCGAACCCCGGCCACAAAGCCATCGCGGAGCTGGAGGAGCTGCTCCCCAAGGTCGTCGTCATCACCCAGAACATCGACGGGCTGCACCAGCGCGCCGGTTCGTCGCACGTCATAGAGCTCCACGGCAGCATGCACAGCTTCCGCTGCATCGAGGGCCGGCACCGCGGCTACGGCCGGGACGACTTCGCGGACCAGGACGAGAAGCCGCCGCGCTGCCCCGAGTGCGGCGACTACCTCCGCCCGGAGGTCGTCTGGTTCGGCGAGGGCCTGCCGCCGGATGCGATCAACGCCGCTCAGCAGCTCAGCGCCGGCTGCGACGTGATGCTCGTCGTCGGCACCTCCGGCGTCGTCTACCCCGCGGCGGCCATGCCGATGATCGCCAAGGAGGCCGGCGCGACGGTGATCGACGTGAACCCGGAGCGCGACGCGCTGTCGCGGATGTGCGACCTCTTCCTGAAGGGACCTGGCGGTGAGGTGCTGCCAGAGCTCGTCCTCGCCGTCCGGGCGCACCTGGGCGCCTGAGCCTGCCGGGGGCGTCGGCTCGGAGCGAGGTCAGCCGCGCTCGCCCGGCCTGAGGCCGGCGGCAGCGCGACGCACGACGTCGGCGATGCGCCTCGCCCGGGTCTCCGGCCGCTTGGCGTCCAGCACCCAGTAGACGTACATGCGCCGCGGTGTGGCCGGCCACTCGTTCCAGCGGTCCGCCGCTGCGGGCACGCCGGCCAGCGCGGCCTCCAGGTCGGGCGGCGTCACGTCGAGCCTGCCGGACGCCGCCTCGTCCCACGTGCCGCGCCGTTTGGCTTCGTCGACGAGCGCCTGTCCGGCGGGCGTCATCCGCCCCTCGGCGATCATCCGGGTGACTCGCTCGACGTTGCTCTCGCTCCACACGCTGCCGGGCTTGCGCGGCGTGAAACGCACCGCGTAGCTGCGCTCGTCCCAGCGCTTGGTGAGGCCGTCGATCCAGCCCCAGCACAGGGCCTCCTCGACAGCCGCGTCGTAGCTCACGCTGGGCGCCTCAACGTGCTTCTTGTGCAGAAGAAGCCAGACCTGCGTGCGCTCCGCGTGATGCGCCGCGAGCCACTCACGCCACGCGGCGCGGTCCTCCGCGAAGAACGTGTCTGACTCGGCGATGACGGCCATGCCGCCAAGCTACCCCGCGTCGCGGCGAGTCAGTCGGCCGGCGGCAGGCTGGGGTCAGCCGCGCGGCTCCAGCCCGCGCGCCAGAATATCGAGGGCGCTGGCCGCCGGATTCGGGAGGCCGTCCGGCACGGGGAACTCGCCGGTCGCGACGGGGTGCGTACTGAGCGCCCGCTCCATCCCTGCCGCGAACGGCACGGAGACCACGACCGCCGCGGCTTCCGTCGCGTCGACGTCTCGCCTGATCCTGCCCAGTTCCTGCTCCGCCCGGATGTACTCGGCGACCACCGCCACCGGACTCGGCGGCGTGAAACCCTCTGGGGCCATCTCCCGAGCGCGGGCGCCGACGTTCCTGGCCAGCTCGGGGTCCGCCCACATCGACGCCATGAGGGACGAGAGCTGCTCCTGGATGCCGCCGACCAACGAGAAGAGAACCTCCAGATTGTCGCGGACCGTGCCCGTGCCGGCTCTCTCGCGGAAGCGCTGGAGCTCGGCCATGACCTCGACCGTCAGCGACAGGAGCACCTCGTGGAAGAGCGCGTACTTGTCGGCGAAGTGCCGGTAGATCGTCCCTTCGGCCACGCCGGCAGTCTGAGCGATCTCCCTCGTGGTCGCGCGCGCGAAACCGTGCTGAAGGAAGACTTCCAGCGCGGCGTCGATCAGCGCCTGGCGCGTATCGGTCCTGCGCGGTGGTTCAGTAGCCATCGGCCCTCCTGCGCGCCCGCGGCGGTGTCACGCCGTGATGTCGCGGCGGGACACGACGACGGAGGCCGCGAGAGCCGCGACGACATACCCGGCAGCGACGATCAGGGCCGTGCTGTAACTCATGTCGGCGGTCCCTCCCGAGGCGATCACCCCGAACACCTGACCGGGCAGCCACTTGGCCGCGCTCTCGAGCAGCATCCCGGCAAGGCCCTCGAACAGCATGAGATAGCCGATCCCGATGCCGATGGCGATGCCGCTGCTCTTCGTGACCATGCCGACGAACAGGCCCACGACGCCCCACAGGAGCACCGACAGGGTCAGGTGGAGGTAGCCCGAGACCAAGGCGCCGGCCATACCAGAGTTCCAGGCGGCGGTGGAGATGTCGGTCATCTCCGCGACAGCAGGGGCCAGCGGCATGACGATCATGGTCGTCGCGAGCGTCGCCATGCAGGTGAAGGCGGTCAAGGCGACGACCTTGCCGACGAGGAGTCGCCAGCGGCTGGGCTCCGCCTGCACGAGCAGGCGGATGAGCCCGGTCGAGTAATCCGAGGTCGCGGACAGCGCCCACACGACGAGCGCGACGATGCCCAGCATGCCCGCGAAGTGCCGCAGACCGGCGAACATGCCGTCGGAGGCCTCGATAGAGGCAAGCGTGATGCCTCCCGTGTTGGGAAGCACGGCCGAGCCGCTGCTCGCCGTGTAGAACACGACGATGGTCGAGAGGAGGCCGAAGAAGATCATCAGCCCGATGCCGCCGACGAGGAGAGAGTGACTGCTCAGCCGCGTGAGCTCGCTGCGTATCGCGCGGATCAAGACCCGACCTCCAGCTTCTGCGCATCGCGCGCTTCTGCGGGGCGGCCGTTGTCACCCGAGTCCTCGCCGGTCATGCGCAGGAAGACCTCCTCGAGGCTGGCCGACTGCGGTCTCAGGGCGCTCAGCGTGATGCCGGCCTCGGCTGCCGCGCGGTTGACGTCCGCCGCCTGCGAGGCAGGAGTGCTCACGCACACGCCCTGGTCGTGGACCGTCGTCTTCCAGCCCTTCGACGAAAGGAGTTCGCCGAGACGGCCGATGTCGCCGGGGAACTCGGGCACGGTCTCGATGCACTCGCCGGCCTGGCCGACGAGCTCGTCGAGCGGACCCGAGAACAGGAGTTCGCCGTAACGGATCACGGCCAGCGTGTCGCATGCCGCCTCGATCTCGCTGAGGAGATGTGACGAGACGACGACCGTGCGTCCCTGATCGCCGAGAGACCGGAGCAGCTGGCGGATCTCGAAGACGCCGGCAGGGTCCAGACCATTGGTGGGCTCGTCGAGCACGAGGAGCTCCGGATCGGGCAGCAGCGCCGCGGCGATGCCGAGCCGCTGCTTCATCCCGAGCGAAAAGCGCTTTGCCGGCTCCCTGCTGCGGTCCCGCAGTCCCACCACCTCCAGTACCTCGTCGACGCGCGCGTTCGGGATGCCGCGCAGGCGGGCAAGCGAGCGCAGGTTGGTGCGCGCCGCGAGCGACGGCACGAAGGCGGGGCTCTCGATCAGCGCGCCGACACGCGAGGCGTAGACGCGCGGGTGGGTGATGGACGAATCGAAGACCTGGGCCGTGCCGCTGGTCGGCCTGATCAGGCCCAGGAGCAGGCGGATGAGCGTGGACTTGCCGGAGCCGTTGGGTCCGACCAGGCCGACCACCCCCCCGCCGGAGATCTCGAGATCGAGCTCACGCACCGCGACGATATCGCCGAAGCGGCGGGTGAGCTTGTCGGTGCTGATGACGGGCACGAAGACCTCCGTGTTGGCGTGAGCAAACGCTCACCCATTCTATGTGAGTGAACGCTCACTCATCAAGCGCGACCATGCTCCTTTCGTAGCGTAGGAGGCGGCAGACGCCGCGAGAGTCGCCTGTAGGGCGGAGCGGCTAGCGCAGGAACGCGGAGAGGTCGGCGCCGAGACCCTGCTCGGCGTACAGGCGCCCGCGCCGCGAGTAGCGCTCGTGCACACCAGCCAGCGGCTCGAGGTCCGTGTCAGTGAGTACGCGGACCACCCTCGCCGGCACACCGATGAGCAGGGAGCGCGGCGGATACGTACGCCGCTCCGGGACGAGCGTCTGCGCGCCGACGATGCTCTGCTCGCCGATCTCGCAGCCGTTGAGCAGCGTGGCGTGCATGCCGATCAGGCAGCCTGCAGCGATGGTCGCGCCGTGGACGATGGCGCCGTGGCCGATGATGCACCCTGAGCCGATGACGACCGGCGACCCGGGGTCGCTGTGCGCGACCGCTCCGTCCTGGAAGCTGGAGTATGCGCCGATGGTGATGCGCTCGACGTCTCCACGCAGCACGGCGCCGGGCCACACCGTGGCGCCCTCCTCCAGCACGACGTCGCCGATCACCGTGGCATCGGCGTGCACGAACACGCCGGGGCCGAACTGGGGTACCTTGTCACCGAACGCGCTGATGGACATGCGCTGAGCATACTGGAGCGCGCCTGAGGAGGACCACATGAAGTTCGTGCACGTCGCCACCAGGACGAAGGACCTGGAGGCCGCCATCAAGTTCTACGAACAGCTGGGATTGCGCCCCTCGCGCCGTAGCGAGCTCACCAAAGGCAAGGCGACGCTGGTGTTCATGGAGCCCGAAGCCGGCAACTTCGCCATCGAGCTCGTCTACAACTGGGGCAAGGACGACGCCTACCAGGGCGGCGAGCGCTTCGGCCACTTCGCGTTCGAGACCGAGGACATCGACGCCGTACTGCCGGTGGTCGAGCTGTTCGGCGGGCGGGTGACGCGCCAGCCGTACCTGCTGGAGGGCGACGGCCCGCGGCTGGCGTTCATCGAGGACCCGGACGGCAACGCGATCGAGCTGATCCAGCGCTAGGCGGCAGGCGCGGCTCGGTGAGGGCTGAGCGTGGTCTGAGCGGCGGCTGACAGCCGCGGCGGGCGGTCCTGGCGGAGAGGCTGGCTCAGCCGTAGCGCGGCGCGGCCATGCGGCTCCACCCCATCTTGCCGGAGGAGAACGCACGTGGGATGGAGATCAGGGCGAGCACCGCGAGCAGAACGTAGTAGGTGAGGTTGAGGTTCGTCGTAGAGCCGGTCATGGCCGTAGCGAGGAAGTAGACGCTGGCCGCCCCGCAGAGTACGGCCAGCAGCGCCCAGGAGCCGCGGCGCGGCGCGGGGCTGAGCTCGAGGATGAGGCCGGCGACGAAGAGCCCCGGCGGGATCAGCAGCAGCGGCAGGGCCGCGAGCGAGCCGGCTGAGGACGAGCCGAGCGACGGTCCTGTCGCCGCGAACCAGCCCTCATAGAACTGCCACGCGAACCCGGCCAGGAGGAAGAGCAGCACGGCGACGCGAGCGATAAACTGCCGGTCGTGCCGTGTCATGGACGGCAGGCGCCGGTTCCAGGCGCGTGAGCGCAACCAGGCGCGCACCATGAGCAGGATCGCCAGTGCGATGAAGACCGGGGCGATGATCCAGGGATCGGCGGTGAACCACGGGACCCAGCTGAAGGGGGCCCAGGTCTGCTCCTCGAGCACGTACTCGGTCTCGCCGTTCTGCGGCATGACCTGGATGACCTTGGACCCGTCGACGAGGACGTCGACCTGCAGGGCGGTCACCTCGCTCGCACGTACGCGGTACAGGGTGTTCTCGTACGGCGGCTCGGGCGTGGTCGCGTCGGAGCGGAGAAGCGGCCACTCCTGGTCGATGACGGATGCCTGGGCGGCGGGCCAACGGTACTCGATGCGAAAGCCAGCGGGCTGCCCCTCCGTGCCTCCCCACGGAAGCGCCTGTTCCACCGCGGCGCCCGTGCCCTCGAGGACGGCGGCGATGCTGGGGTCCGCCTGGGCAGCGGCAGCTGCCGCCGCCGCGCCTGCCTCCAGCGCCGAAGCCTTGTCGTCGCCGGACTTGTCGCCTGACGTGTCGTCACCGCCCGAGGCGCCGACGGCGGCGGGCAGGGCGATCAGTCCGGCGATGGCCAGGAGCAGACAGAGGATGAGGCCCGGCCGCCTGCTCATCGCACGTACTCCTCCCACCGCACCCACTCCTCGCCGGGATGACGCGCGAAGACCGTGTAGAAGCACGGCTGGTGGGGGGCCGGGCCGGCGTCGCGGTACGACCCGGTCACGCCCTGGTAGACGATCTCTTGACCCTCATCGGAGGCGTCGTCCGCCGACGCCGCCGGGCGCTCGAACGAGCGCAGGATGCGGACCTCGAGCAAGGTGCGCCCGGGGTAGTCCCAGGCGATCGTGAAGCTGCCCCCGTGGGCGCGCGCCATCACGCGGCGCCTGTGGACGTCGGTGATGACCTCGTCGGCGTGACTCACGTGCCTCCCGAAGTGGCTCCCCAAGTCAACGAACCGTATCACGGGGCGCCGGGATGACGGGAGCCGACTGCGAAACGCTCGCGGCGGCGCCCGCTTAGAACATCCCGTAGCTGGCGACGACGTAGCGGTCGAGGCGTCCGAACGGGCGCGAGGAGAGGAGCAGGCCCGGCGTGCCGTCGAAGACCAGCCCCGCCTGCCAGAACGCACGCTGCGCGCCCTCGCAGCGGCCGGCGACGCCGGCGCGGATCTTGTCGGTGCCTCTATGCCCGGCCATCGCGGTGATGGCGTAGGCCGTGACGGTCTCGACGTCGCTCGCGCGCAAGGACGCGATCGGCCCCACCCAGCCGTCCTGCCGCAGCATGGCGTAGGCGACCGGGCGGCCGCGGCGGCGGAACAGAAAGCCGTACCGGCCGCCGCCGCTCAGGTAGAACTCGTGGTCGACGCTCCTGTCGAGGCCGCTCGCCGCCGCGTCGATCTCGCGCAGCTCGGGGATCGCGGCGGCGGTGAGACGTTCCGGCACGAGCGTACCGAGCCGTGGGGCGGCGAGCCCCTCCCGCGGCTGCCCGCCGAACCCGACGAGCACCTCGCGGGGCAGCAAGCCGCGCCGCGCGTACAGCGTGTTGGAGACGGGCTGCAGCGAGTCGGTGACGGTGGCGCGCACCGCTCCCGGCGGCGCGCCCGTGGCCGCCAGCTCGCAGAGGCGGCCGCCGACCCCGATTCCCTGCGCCTCCGGCAGGACGAAGAGGCTGCTGAGGAACCACCAGTCCCCCCTCAGCAGCCCGCTCCCCCAGCCGACGATCTGGCGGCCGCCGACCCCGAGCGCGCCGCCCCCGCCGCCGGTCAGGTCCTCGACGACGGCCTCGGCCACCCAGAAGCGCTGGCCGTCGTGCTCCAGGAAGTGCCGGTAGACCGGCGACTGTTCATCGTCCTCGAGGATGCCCTCCTGGCCGGCCGGGACCAGGTAGGCGTTGAGCGCCGCGCGGAACACCGCGAACACGCGCGGCAGGTCCGCCTCTTCCGCCAGGCGGTACGTCACCCCGGCTTGCGATCTGGCTTCGCTCACAGCGCAAGCCTACCCGTGAGACGGCGCGGCGGTCCAAGGGTTTTCCGTCCGCTCGCCTTGTGCTACCCTTATCCGCCGCTGCCGCTGCGAGCTTGCTCCCGCCGCCGCAGCAGCCCCGTTCTTGCGTGGCGCATTCGTCTAGGGGCCTAGGACGCCGCCCTCTCACGGCGGTAACACGGGTTCGAATCCCGTATGCGCTACCACCCCATTTGCAGCGAAATCTCTCGCTGACCCTTTCGCCGGACCCGCCGTCTGCAACCATTCTGCAACCCAAATGCTCGGGTGTGGATGGCACGAGGCAGGACGCACTGGGGCTGGCCGTACTTGAGAGCCGGAAGGCGGCGGCGGGTCTCCGCAACTCTTCCCGCTTCCCCGACCTACTGCATCCGTACGCCCCGCAGTAGAATCGGACCACTGGAGGTGGGCGCCATGGAAACGCCGACGACGCGCTATGCCCGAGCGCCAGACGGGGCTTATCTAGCGTATCAGGTCTTTGGCCACGGTCCGACGGATCTTCTGTACCTCCCCGGGTGGCACTCGCATGTCGAGGTCTACTATGAGCAGCCCCTCTACGCCAGCTTCATGCGACGGCTGGCGAGGACGTTCCGGGTCATCACTTTCGACAAGCGCGGAACCGGACTGTCGGAGCGGAGTGTCGGACCTGTGGACTTCGAGACGATGATGGACGATGTCCTTGCTGTCCTCGACGCTGCCGGCTCCGCGAGGCCCGTGCTGTGGGGCGATGGGGTTGACGGCGGGGGTTCTTGCGCTGTCTTCTCTGCCTCGTATCCGGACCGGGTCCTGGCTTTGGTGTGGTGGGGGGCCTCTGCTCGGTCGATTGCCGCGGCTGACTATCCCTGGGGCCAACGCGAGGAAGACGTCATCTCGGACAATGCCTTCATCGAGCAGGCATGGGGCGACGAGCAGCAGGGGGCGGAACTCCTGACGTTCGTGGGCGCTCCCTCGCTTGCGGGCGACGAAGCAGCTGAGAGATGGGTCGCCAAGTTCTATCGATACGCCAGTACGCCCAACGGAGCCACGGCATTTCACGACTGGTTCTTGGGCATCGACGTTCGGGCGGTGCTACCGAGCGTCCACGTGCCGACCCTGATCGTCCATGCGGATTCGTACGATCCAGAAGCCGACGCGGGTGAGCACGGCAGGTATCTCGCATCGTGCATCCCCGGAGCAGCATTCGCCGACGTGCGTGGCGAAGACTTCCCAGCATGGCTTGGTGACCAGGACACTCGCCTTGCGCCGATCCTGTCGTTCATCGATTCGGTCCAACGGGAGGAACAGGAGCTCGACCGCGTACTTGCGACGGTGCTGTTCACCGATGTCGTGGGGTCCACGGACATGGCCTGCGAAGTCGGCGACGCGTGCTGGCTGGACCTTCTGGAGAAACACCATCGCACGGTGCGCGCCATGCTAGCCCGCTACCGTGGACGAGAAGTGAGCACTGCCGGCGACGGCTTCCTCGCTACGTTCGACGGCCCTGCCCGTGCGGTGAAGTGCGCACAGGCGATCTGCGAGGCGGTCAAGCCCCTCGGCCTTGAGGTACGCGCCGGCTGCCACACCGGCGAGATCGAGCTCCTGGGTACCGACGTCGGCGGCATCGCCGTCCACATCGGCGCCCGCGTTGCTGCTCTCGCCGGTCCATCAGAAGTCCTCGTCTCCTCGACCGTCAAGGACCTCGTCGCAGGTTCAGGTCTCACCTTCGAAGATCGCGGACGCCGCAGACTGAGGGGCGTGCCGGACGAGTGGCATCTATATGCCATCACCGATGGCTCCTGATCCGAGCCGAGGTGACCAGGGCTAGGAGCCGCCCGCAGTTCCGCATCGTCGCAGCCCCGGCAACCGCAGAATCGACGCAATCGACAGAACCGCGATGCGGCCGCGTCATGTAATGCGATGGCGTACAAAGGTGAGTCGTGAGGGATCCCCCGGGACCTAAGTTCATAGTGAGGGGTCTCGGCTTCGGGACGGGCACTCACCCCCGTGATGCGGCCTCACGTACGAGTGCCTCCACCTCGAAGCCGTCCAGCGTCTTCTCGCGCAAGTCGGATCCTTTTGCGTGGGAGCGGCGCGGAAAGTGGGCGGCCCGAGCGGTCAGGGCTGGTACTCGTGAGCGCCCACGTCTGGCGGCTCGTTGCGCAGGTTCCCGAAGAAGTCGCCTAGCACCTCGGGGAGGAAGACGCCCCTCCCACGGGCTGGGGAGGCGGCGGTGAGCTGGTACCAGGACGCCAGAACCTTCCCCGGACTGCGAAGGTGGTATGCGTCGCGGAGGAGCGGGTCGCCGATGACGTCGGTGGGGCTGGAAGCCGAGGCGGCGGGGGCCCTGGACCACAGGTTGTGATCGAAGGAGAGACCGGTCACGGATGCTACAGAGGCGGCTCTGCCGCCCGACTGCAGTACCAGGTTGTCTGTGATGCGAGTATTGACATGAGAGGCACCGCGTCCCGCGTCAATCTCGATGGCTGTCACCTTTGCGTTGACAAGCGTATTGGCAGCGACAAGGTCATTGACGAGCGCCGAGCCAGTCACGCTTCCGGTCCAGAAGCAGATGTTGCTGCCAGTGCCCACCACGATGTTGTTGATCACCCTGCAATCGTGCCCTATTGGGTAAACAGCGTCGCCGATCCTTTCATTGGAGAGCAGGATACCGGTGACACCACTGGCAAAGCGGGACCAAGCGCTGTTCCCTGTCCAGTACACCAAGTTCTTCTTGACAGTAATATACGAACACTGGTCTAGGTAGATCCCCGTGACCGCCCAGTTGTCATAGCAGATGTTTCCTTCCACCACTCCGAAGTCCGTGCGCATGCCCATGATGCCTTCGCCACTGACATGATAGACGACGTTATTGAGGATTCTTATGTGCGGAGATCTGCCCGGAGGCTTGGCGTCAAATGGGTCGCCCCACGCGATACCGGCACTCCAGTCATTGTCGCCGCTCCTGCCATAGTTGGAGGCTGAGGCCCGCCAGACCCTGTTACCTCGAGCTGTGTTGTGGGGCCCGGCTAAGTAGATGGCTGAGTCCCAAGTGTGATGAACGCTATTGCCAGAAATGACATCATGCTTTCCGGTCGTGAAGATTCCCCTACCGCCTGAGTACGCTACCTTGAGGTTCTTCAGTCGGACATAGCCACCCGCGATTCTGATCAAGCTACCGTATCGTTGCTTCGTCGGGGTATCCGTGACATCGCAGACGCCATTCCTGTTCACGTCGCCGCTGACGATAGCCGTTTCTCCGGGGTAGGAGGCGATGGTGATCGGAGCGCTTGCTGTGCCAGAACATTCGACCGACAAGCGGCTCCTAAGCAGATACGTTCCGCCGCGCACGTACAGAGTGTCTCCGGGTGCCAGGGCCCTGACGCCCTTGGGGAGTGTTCGATAGGGACTCGCCCGCGTGCCCGCATTTGCGTCGTTGCCGCTCAAGGAGACGTAGTACACGTGGCCACTGGTCGTGAACGTACGAGTCGGGGGCGTCGGAGTCGACGGCGTTGGCGTCACCGCCGGGCCGGGGCCCGTCTCTGCAGCAATCGGCGTCGTCACCGGGCCGCTGATGGCGAACGCCCCGTGTTTGCCGTGGTCGGCACGGTAGAGCTCGGACGACCCAGTCGAAGGGCCGACGTCGGGCAGGTTGTAGACGCCGCTGTAGACAGCGACCGCGATGACGGCCACGAGGACTGCCGCGAGCGCGCGCGAACGTCTCATTCGACCCTCCTGGGCAGTTGGCGGGGGCGACAGGGCTCGAACCTACGGCCTCCCGCCTTACTAGGCGGTGCTCTGCCATGGCTGAGCTACGCCAGCCGTCCCTCCCCACCCCTACGCCTGTATGAGCCACGACACGGCGCCCGAGTAGTCGATGAGCGGCGTCGAGGAGTGAATACGCTGTTGCCGCTCACGGTCGCGGTGCCGCTGGTATTGTAGCTCCAACTCTGCCCCGCCAGGCCCGTCTGCTCGTTCGCCGGCAGGCGCAGAACGCTTCCGGTGAAGGATTGTCGCCGAACCCGCCCGAGTTCTCGAGGCGCGCGATGACCTTGAAGCTGCAGGTCTTCAGGCCGAGAACCGTGTACACGCAGTCGAAGGTGTCAGGGCGAAGGAACCTACTGCAGATTGCCGTTCTTGTTGACCTTGACGCCGCCGGCACCTCAAATGGCGCGCCGGAGGGCCCTCTCACGGCGGTAACACGGGTTCGAATCCCGTATGCGCTACCACCCGCTCAGCCGGAGCGACGCCGAACACGGCGGGGTCGAGTCCCCGCCATGCCGATGGTCAATCGCGCCCAGGGCCGGCTGGACGCGCGGACGCGTTGATCTCGTCGCCCAGAGCCAGGATCTCCTCGTTCTCGGGGATGTCGCTCATGCTGTGGCCATAGTGAACGAAACGGGCGACCCCAGCCTTGTCGATGAGCACCTGCGCCGGCATCCGTCCCAGCTTGAACAGGTTCACCTCCTGGCCGTAGAGCTTGAGCACGCTCGATCTGGGGTCGGGGAGACCCACGAACGGCAGGTACTCACGCTGCCAGTAGTCGGCGAAGGCGCGCGCGTCCTCGGGGCCGACCACCACGACGTCGATGTCGCGCGCTACGAACTGAGCATGGTCACGGCGCAACTGCGCCATATGCCTGCGGCAGAACGGTCAGGTGAAGCCGCGGTTGAAGACCAGCAGCACGTTCTTGCGGCCTTTGGAGTCCGACAGGCTGACCACGTTGCCCATGAAGTCGGGGAGGCTGAAGTCCGGAGCGGTCTGGTCGAGCGACACTCGCGGCATGGTCTCTCCTTCCGGAGCGCCGGCCAATCGCCGACAGAGGCCGGACGGGAGGCAGAGAAATGGCTGGCGAGGAAGGACTCGAACCTTCAATCCCCTGATCCAGAGTCAGGTGCCTTGCCAATTAGGCCACTCGCCAGCGGCGCAGAGAGTGTACCCCGGGGCGGCGGATCGCTCAACCGTCGGAGCGGCCGGGATTGCGGAGGAATCGGGCTTGAGCGGGCGCTTTGCGGACCGGCGAAGCCCTCAGGCCGCCACCTGCAGGGCAGGCGCAGCGGCCTTCATGCCCTGTTCTGCCGCCCCTGCCTCTGGAGCTTGGCCCAGGTGTCCTTGAGCGTGAGCGTGCGGTTGAAGACGAGCGCGCCCGGCGCCGAGTCCGGGTCCGGGCAGAAGTAGCCGAGGCGCTCGAACTGTACCGTCTCGCCGACGGGCACCTCAGCGAGCGCGGGCTCCACGAAGCAGCCGCTGAGCACCGTCTCGGACTCCGCGCTCACGTCCTGGAAGATGTCGTGGCCGTCGGCGCCGGGGTACGGGCTGCTGAAGAGATGGTCGTACAGGCGGACCTCGGCGGGCACGGCGTGCGCCGCCGAGAGCCAGTGGAGGGTGGCCTTGGGGCGGCGGCCGTCGGGAGCGTCGCCGCCGCGCGTCGCCGGGTCGTAGGTACAGCGCAGCTCCACGATCCTGCCGGCGGCGTCCTTGACGACCTCGTCGCAGGTGACGAAGTACGCCGAGCGCAGCCGGACCTCGCGGCCGGGCGCCAGACGGAAGAACTTGCGCACCGGCTCCTCCATGAAGTCGTCGCGCTCGATCCAGAGCTCTCGGGAGAAGGTCACCCGGCGGCTGCCCGCGGACGGGTCCTCCGGGTTGTTGGGGACCTCCATCTCCTCGGTCTGTCCCTCGGGGTAGTTCTCGATGACCACGCGGAGCGGGTCGAGCACGGCGAAGCGGCGCAATGCCTTGCGGTTGAGCACGTCGCGCACGCAGTGCTCGAGCATCTCGACCTCGACGGTGTTGTCCGCCTTGGCGACACCGACCAGCGTGGCGAAGTCGCGCGCACCCTCGGCGGGGAAACCGCGGCGACGCAGCGCCGACATCGTCGGCATGCGCGGGTCGTCCCAGCCGCGCACGAAACCCTCGTTGACGAGGCGCAGCAGGACGCGCTTGGAGAGCACGGTGTGCGTGAGGTTCAGGCGCGCGAACTCGTACTGATGCGGCTGGGCAGGCACCGGCAGGTTCTCGATCAGCCAGTCGTAGAGCGGGCGATGCGCCTCGAACTCCAGCGTGCAGATGGAGTGGGTGATGCCCTCGATCGCGTCCGACTGCCCGTGGGCGAAGTCGTAGGTAGGGTACACGCACCAGGCGTCGCCGGTCCGCGGGTGCTCGGCGTGCAGGATCCGGTACAGCACGGGGTCGCGAAGGTTGATGTTGGGCGACGCCATGTCGATCTTCGCGCGCAGGACGCGGGCGCCGTCGGGGAACTCCCCGGCGCGCATACGCGCGAAGAGGTCGAGGTTCTCCGCGACCGGGCGGTCGCGCCAGGGGCTGTCCGTTCCCGGTTCGGTGAACGTGCCCCGGTGTTCACGGATCTCGTCGGCGGAGAGGTCGTCGACGTAGGCCTTGCCGGCCTCGATGAGGTCGACCGCCCACGCGTACAACTGCTCGAAGTAGTCGGAGGCGAAGTACAAGTGCTCGCCCCAGTCGAACCCCAACCAGCGGACGTCGGCCTCGATGGCGTCGATGTACTCCTGCTCTTCCTTCATCGGGTTGGTGTCGTCGAAGCGCAGGTGGCAGCGGCCGCCGAACTCGGCGGCGATGCCGAAGTTGAGGCAGATGGACTTGGCGTGGCCGATGTGCAGATAGCCGTTGGGCTCCGGGGGGAACCTGGTGACGACCTCGCCGACGCGGCCCTCGCGCAGGTCGGCGGCGACGATCTCGCGGATGAAGTCCGCGCGCTCTGCGGGTGTCGGTGCGGGGGTGCTCACGAGGCCCGAGGATAGCACAGGCATACTAAGCGACCCGACCCCCGCGTCAGGCGAATTGCACCGAGCGCTTCGAGAGCCCGAGCCAGAAGCCGTCGATCGGCGTGGACACCGCGCCATCCTGATCGGCGGCCCCCAGGGCCACCAGGAGCGGGACGAAGTGCTCGGCGGTCGGGTGCGCGTACCGCGCCGAGGGAACCTCGCGGAACGCGCGCAGCGCCGCCACGTCGCGGGCGTCGAGGGCCGCCGCCACCCACTGGTCGAAGTCCGTCGACCAGTCCGGCGGCGGCGCGTCCAGGACGAACTCGCGCAGATACGGCAGGCCGTGGGTCATGAAGCCGCTGCCCATGATGAGGACGCCCTCGTCGCGCAGCGGCCGCAGCTGCGCGCCGAGCTCGAGCAGCCTCCCGGGATCGAGCGTCGGCAGCGACACCTGCAGCACGGGGACTTCGGCCTCCGGATACATGGCCACCAGCGGCACGTAGGCACCGTGGTCCAGACCGCGAGTGGGCTCGTGCGCCACCGCGCGCTCGCCGCCGACCAGGTCGGCGACGCGCGTCGCCAGATCGGGCGCCGGCGGCGCCGGGTACCGCACCCCGTAGTGCCTGGCGGGAAAGCCGTAGAAGTCGTAGATGAGCGGCACGCCCACCTCCGTCGCGCCCAGCGTCACCGGCGCCTGCTTCCAGTGCGCAGAGGCCATGAGCACGGCGCGGGCCCCGGCAGCGCCGCCGCCCAGGCGGCGAGCTCGGCCACCCACAGCGCGTCGTCCAGGAGCGGCGGCGCGCCGTGCCCCAGGTAGATCGCCGGCATGCGACCGGGTCTCTGGGCCTCCGCTGCGCTCAACGCGACGGCGGCGGCCGCGGCGGCGATCTCCTCAGCGCCTACGGCGCGGCTGCGCGGCCACGCTGCATCGTCCATCGTCACTCCTCTTTGCGGGGGTGTCTCGACTCTACCCCGCGGCCGGCGGCAGAATCCTCGTCCGCCATTCGCCGACTCGCGGCCGTCGACCCGCCGATGACGCGGCGCCGTGCGCGGTCGCGTCCGCGGGCAGGAGTGGCGCCGGGTAGACTCCAGGCGAGACACGAGATCGAGAGGAGGCGACGCGTGACGATCAGAAGTCGGCTGGCCAGGCGCGGCACCGCGCTGGTGCTGGTGACCGTGATCGCGCTCGTGACGTTCGCCGTGCCGGCGTGGTGCGTCGCCTCCGGCATGTGGGGCTGGTGAGCCGCCCGCTACTCGGCGGCCCTCTCCCCTGAGTTCCAGCGCGCGAGCCACCAGGCCACCGAGCGGTTCATCTCGGCGGCGTAGCCGGCCGTGAACTTGCGTGCGTAGACGTCCTGGACGCACCCCTTGATCCCCGGCCGCGACTCGCGAACTCCGTGCAGCTCGTCCAGCTCGCGTGAGGCTTCGGCCAGCTCAGCCGCGGTGAGCCTGCGGTACACGTCCTTGTGCACCACGTGCCGCTCGTACCGCTCTGTCCGCCGCGGCGTGACCTTGGGGCGGCCGAGGCACAGCATCGCCGCCGGGAAGGTGTAGCGCGGCAGCCGCAGGAGCTCGGCGTGCGTCTCGCCGAGCTCCATGATGTCGCCGATGTAGCAAGAGCCGATGCCGAGCGACTCCGCCGCCACGACCCCGTTCTGCGCCGCGATGAGGGCGTCGTTGCAGGCCATCAGCAGGTCGCCGTCGCCCGGCGTGACCCCGCGCGGCACGCCGGGCAGCTCGTCGCACCCGCACGCGGCGAACAGGTCCATCCACTTCTGGAAGTCGGCCACGAACAGGAGCATCCACGGCGCGCGGGCGATGAACGGCTGGTGGTCGCAGGTCACCGCCAGCCGGTCCTTCAGCGCCTGGTCCTCCACCTCGATGATGGAGTACAGCATGAGGTTGCCGGCGGTCGGGGCGCGCATGGCGGCGTGCAGGATCGCCTGCTTCTCCTCAGCGGTGAGCGGCGTCGGGTCGTAGGCGCGCGTCGAGCAGCGCGCGTCGAGCAGGGTCAGGACCTCGTTCATCGTGACTCCCGGGATCGTCGAGCAAGCTGGCGTGACGTGAGCTCTACCCACTCTACTCGATGACTGGCGCGCCCGGCCGTGACCGCCTCTGGCGCCCCGACGTAGTCGGCAGTACCATCGAATCGGCGACGACGGAGGACGCACGTGGCGGCCGGGACCTCGAGAGTTGGACTGTGGGTCACAAGGATCGTGCTCGTCGGTCTGCTCGCCGCAGCCGTCGTCGCGGCCGTCGCCGGCATCACCTACGCGACCGGCGTGTGGGGGCCGCTCTCCGACGACCTGCAGGCGCAGGCCAGGCGAGCGGTCGCGGGATACGAGCTGGCCAAGGCGTCCGTGCGCCCTGCCGGCATGATCGGCAAGAAGCTCGCGAAGAGCGACGAGGCGACGCTGCAGACCCGCTTCCGCCACGAGCTCGCGCGGTACGCCACGGGGCCCGCGCTCGCATGGGGCGAGGACTGGGACTACCCGGCGGCCTTGCGCGAGGACGAGTGGGACACCCGCGAGCTTGTCGGCGTGACCGGGCGGATCGTCTACTGGGACGCGCGCCCGAAGGGCCTGGGCGGCGACATCCACGTCCGTGCCGGCGTAGAGACGCGGTTCAAGGTGATCGCCTGGGATGCCGCAGCCGGTCGCGCCATCCCGAAGCAGGACTGGGTGACCGGCGTCATCGTCAACGACTACACCCTCCGGCAGGTCGACGGCACGTGGAAGGTCGTCGACGGCACGTGGTGGCGCTTCTACGACCCCGCCACAGGCCGGCTCACCACCGGCCCCTGAGAGCCACCGAGTCACGTGAGACCCGCGCGTGCATACCCGGCGGATACATGCCCCGCGAAGACTCACAGAGAGGTGCCCCGTGACCATCAGGAGTGTGCTCTCCAGACGCTGGGTGGCGGCGACGGCGATCGTCGTGCTCGCCGCCGCGACGTTCGCGGTGCCGGCGTGGTGCGCCGTCTCCGGCACCTGGAACTGGTAAACGATTGAGCCCGGCTCGACGGAGCGGCTGAGCCCGGCGGAGGAGCTCCGGGTTGACGAGCGGTGGCGAAACGGAGGGGGGTGGGCGGCCCTGCGGCCCCCCGCCCCCCTCCGTCACGGTCTCACGGCATCTGCGCCGGCAGACCCTGCGCCAGGCCCAGCGCCTGCGTCGCGCGCTGCGCCGAGTAGTTGGTCAGGTAGTTGATCCGCGCGGAGCCGGTCAGGCCGGCAGCCGTGGTCTCGGTGCTCGCCTGCGCGGTCGTGCACTGCGTCTCGAACGCGCCGTAGGTGCTCTTGACCAGCGGGATGTAGTACCCGTAGCGCGTCGTCCCGCCCACGGTGCCCTTCTTGTCCAGGCTCTCGGCCACCGCCCGGAAGGCGTTGAACGCCGTCTTGCCGGTGAACGCGGCCGGCACGCTCGTGATGCTGTCGTAGAAGGGGATGTACGTGCTGGAGCACGGGCGGCTCGGGGCGACCCACAGCACGCCGCCGATGTCGTCGGGCTTCCACGAGCGCAGCTGCCACACGGCGCTGTAGTCGGTGGTCGAGTGGCAGATGGGCCGGTTGGTCTGGTTGTGCGGGCTCATCAGCGTGTAGCCCGCCGTCTGGTCGATGCTGGTGCCCTCGTAGTGGTAGCGGCAGATCTCCTGGATGTCCTGCCGGGTCACCGGGTCGTCGGGCTCCACGAAGACCGGCCGGGTCGCGTACGGCATCGTCGGCGTGAGGCCGAGCGACGGGGCGACGCTGTTGAACGCGCCCCACAGGCGGTTGGTGTCGTAGTACGTCGACAGCTCGTCGCGGTCGCCGTAGGCCCAGGCGACCTCGAACGGCCCGTCCAACGGATTGTACCGGCCGATGCTCTGCGCGAACGAGACCAGATCGGGCGAACCGCGGAAGTTCTCGGCGTCCGTGAGGTCGATCTGGCGGATGGTCACGATGTTCGGGTGGGCGAGGAACGCGTCGTCGGGCACTCGCTGCGCCGCCCAGTGGTGGCCGCCGAGGAGCTCGAAGAGCCAAGCCTCGTCCGGGTCGGCCAGGCCGAAGCTGCCGGCGGCGCCGGACCCGAAGCCCGTCACGGCCATCTGCTCGAGCCGGTCGAGCGCCTCCTGCACCGTCGCGCACTCCTGCAGGAGGATGTCCCAGAGCTCGCCGCCGTAGCCTTTCTTCACGTACGGGTCGGCGGCGAGAACACTCGGATCCAGATCGGTGAACGTGCCGTAGTTGACCCCCAGCTGCTTCACATTGATGCCGCCCTCGGGGATCGAGCCCAGGGTGAGCAGCTTGACGTACTGGTAGTGGGTGGCGTCACCGGGAATCACCTGCAGGTACTGGTAGTTGTTGGCCGACCAGTCGTTGTTGTAGCCCATCATGACGGAGCCGTCGGCCGTGGCGTCCTTGCCGGCCATGACGAAGTTGCACCAGTGGCTGACGGCCTTCTCCGGGCCGGCCTGCGCAGTGGGCGCCGTGCCGGCGCCTCCCAGGCCGGCCGCCGCGGCCACGACGGCGAGGAGCAGGACGAGGATGAGTACCGATCGGAGTCTTGGCGTGGGCATGGGGGCCTCCGTAGGTTGCGCGCGGTCTCTGCTACAGCGGAACGTACTACCGCATTCGCCAGATGACCAGCATCGCCTGTCTCCGGGACAGACAGGAACGTTCGGGTCAAAGGTGGCTTTTGAGCCAGGTGCGATGCAGCGACGCGCCCGGGTCGGGCGCGGCCCAATAGTCGCCGTGGCCGCCTGGGAGCCACTCGAGACGCACGCGCCCGCTCGCGGCGCGCGCGTAGCGGGTGACGCTCGAGCGCGAGAACAGCGGGTCGCCCACGCCGGCGATGAAGAGGTAGGCGCCGGGGGGCGCGGCGCCGACCGCGGCGGCGCTGGTCGCCTCTCCAGGAGGCCTACGTGAACGGGGTCTCCACGCGCAAGGTCGAGCGCCTCGTCACCCAGCTCGGCCTCACGGGCATGAGCAAGAGCACGGTCAGCCGCCTCTGCGCGGGGCTCGACGGCAGGTGCGCCTCTTCCGCGAGCGCCCGCTCGAGGGCGCCTACCCCTACCTCTGGCTGGACGCCAAGATGGTCCGGGTGCGCGCGCCCGGCGGCGTGCGGAGCAAAGCCCTCGTGGTCGCCTACGGCGTGCGCGGACGGGCCGCCGCGAGGTCGTCGGCATCGACGTCGGCGAGGCCGAGACGGAGGCCTTCTGGAGGGAGCTCCTGCACTCCCTGCGCGCCCGCGGCCTCGCCGGCACCCGGCTCTGCGTCTCCGACGCCCACGAGGGCCTGAGGAGCGCGATCGCCACGGTGCTCGGCTGCCCCTGGCAGCGCTGCACCGTGCACTTCCTGCGGGACATGCTCGGCCACTGCGCGAAGACGCCGCGGCGGGGTCGGCCGGGAAGCCGTCGGCCGCCGTCGGGTCGGCGCCGACCCAGTCGGCGCCGGCGTACGTGAGGACGTACGCGTCGACCGGCTCGCGCAGCCCGGCGAGGTAGCCGCCCACGAAGCCGCCCCAGCTGTAGCCCACGTAGCCGAGCCGGTCCGCGTCGATCGCAGGCAGGGAGTGCAGCACGTCAAGCCCGCGGCGCAGGTCGGTGACGTAACGGACGTGCGCCTCGGCGGCGACATCCGGGGTGGTGGTGATCGGGCGGACGTAGGGGTCGCGGCCGTCCGGCGGGTCGATGACCAGCGCCGCGATCCCCTCCCGCTGCAGCGCCGCGACGTCCGCCGCGAACATGTCGCGCGGGCAGCCGACGCCGGGCGCGTAGAGCACGGCGGGGAACGGGCCGGCGCCGGACGGCGTCGAGAGCGTGCCGGTGACGACGGCACCCTCGCTGCGGTAGGTGAGGTCCCGGACCGGGAGGCCGTCCCAGCGGGCCGTGCCGGTGAAGCGCACGCCGAGCGGGCCGGACGGGGCCGGGAACTGACGGGCGAGCTCGGTGGCGGTGACCGCGTCGCCGGACGGTCGGGCCGCCGGCGACGCGAGCGGCGACGCGGCGGTCGGCGACGGAGTCGACGAGGTCGGCGGAGCGGAAGCCGGCGGTGTGTCGACGGACGAGCCGCCGGCGCCGCAGGCGGACAGCGCGAGACCGGCCAGGGCCAGCGCGAAGAGAGCGGTTGCTCCGCGGGCGCGAAGCCAGGCGAGACGGGCGGCGAGCACCGGGCTCAGGCCGCCGACCGGACGGCGTCGTCGTCGCTCCGCCGCGGGCCGGAGGCGCCGCTCTCCCGCGGGCCGGCGGTGTCGGACGTTCGCGCCACGGCCGTGCCCGCCTCGCCGGCCGTGTCGGGCGGCAGGTCCAGTCGCTTGAGCAGCAGGGCGTTCACCGCCACCAGGATACTCGAGCCCGACATCGAGATGGCGGCGATCTCCGGCCGCAGCGTGAGGCCAAGGGGCGCGAACACGCCGGCGGCGATCGGCAGGGCGATGGCGTTGTAGCCGATCGCCCAGCCCAGGTTCTGGCGCATCTTGCGCACCGTGCCGCGGCTGATGGCGACGGCGCGCCCGACGTCGGCCGGGTCAGAACGCATCAGCACGACGTCGGCCGTCTCCACCGCGACGTCGGTGCCGGCGCCGATGGCCATGCCCACGTCGGCGCGCGCGAGCGCCGGAGCGTCGTTGACGCCGTCGCCGACCATCGCGACCCGGCGGCCCTCCCGCTGCAGCTTCTCCACCTCTGCGGCCTTGCCGTCGGGCAGCACCTCGGCGAGCACTTCGTCGATGCCGAGCTCGGCGGCGATCCGCTCCGCCGTCGCCGCCGTGTCCCCCGTCAGCATGACCGGCCGCAGGCCGCGCGCCCGCAGATCGTTCACGGCGGCCCGCGCCGACGGGCGGATCTCGTCCGCGATGGCCAGCAGTCCGGCCGGCACGCCGTCGACGGCGACGAACACGACGGTGCGGCCGGCGCCGTCGAGCTGCTGCGCGCGCGTCCTGGAGCCCCTCAGCCTGACTCCCTCCTGCTCGAGCAGCCGCGCGTTGCCCACGACGACGTACCGACCGTCGACCTCGGCGACCGCCCCGTGGCCGGGCACCGCCCGGAACCGGGAGGCGGACGCGATCGCGATGCCGCCGTCACGGGCCGCGCGCACGACCGCTGCGGCGAGGGGATGCTCGCTCTGGCTCTCCACGGCAGCAGCAAGCGCCAGCGCTTCGTCGCGGCCGAAGGCATCGAGGGCGGAGACGCTCACGACGGCCGGTCTTCCCTGCGTGAGCGTCCCGGTCTTGTCGAAGACCACCGTGTCCAGGCCGGCCATCTGCTCCAGCGCGACCGCGTTCTTGAAGAGGATTCCGCGGCGCGCGCCCAGGCCGGTGCCGACCATCACGGCCGTCGGCGTGGCCAGTCCGAGCGCGTCGGGGCAGGTGATGACGACCACGGTGATGGCGAAGAGGAGCGCCGTGGAGACGCCGGCGCCGGCCGGCACGAGCCAGACGAAGAAGGTGAGGGCGCCGCCGGCGAGCGCCACGAGGACGAGCCAGAACGCGGCCCGGTCGGCGAGGCGTTGGGCCGGCGCCTTGCTGCTCTGCGCCTCCTGCACGAGCTTGACGATCTGGGCGAGCGCGGTGTCGGCGCCGACGGCGCTAGCCCGCGCCCGCAGCGCGCCGTTGCCGTTGATCGTCGCCCCGACGAGCCGGTCGCCGGCGCGCTTGCCCACCGGCATGCTCTCGCCGGTGACCATCGACTCGTCCACGTAGCTCTCTCCGCCCAGCACCTCAGCGTCCACCGGCACCTTGGCGCCGGGCCTGATCAGCAGCTCGTCGCCGACGACGACCTCCGCGGTGGGCACCTCCACCGGCTCGCCGCCGCGCACGACGACGGCCATGGGAGGAGCCAGGTCCAGCAACGTGCGGATCGCCTCGTTCGCGCCGCCGCGGGCGCGCATCTCGAGCCAGTGCCCCAGAAGGACGAACGCGGCGAGGAATGCGGCGGCCTCGTAGAACACCTCGCCGCTGATCCAGAAGGTGACGGCGACCGAATAGCCCCACCCGGCGCCGATGGCCACCGCCACCAGGACCATCATGTCGAGGGTCCGCGAGCGGAGCGCGTGAACGGCGCCGCGGAAGAAGATCGCCGACGAGTAGAAGACCACTGGCAGGCTGAGGAGGAACTGGAACACCTCGGACGACATGCCGAAGGGAGCGGGGAGCTCGCGGCCGAGGAGTGCCGTGCCCATGGGCGACCAGAACATGATGGGCACAGCCAGTACGGCCGCGACGATGAACCGGTCGCGCAGGTCGCGGGCCATGGCCGCCATGGACATACCTCCGTGGCCCGCGTGCCCTCCGGCTTCGTTCGCGCCGGTCGTGTCTGCGGCCGGCCCATGGGCCGCGGGTCGCACCGGCGCCGCCGGCAGCGGCACGCAGATGTGCCGCGGCACGGACTCCCCGGCGCAGTGATAGCCGCACTCAAGGATCCAGTCGCGGATCTCACGCGGGGAGGTGATCGCCGTGTCGTAGCTCACCGTCACGGTCTGCGCCACGGGGTTCGCAGCGGCCGCGAGCACCCCCGGCCGGGCATGAAGGCCGCGCTCGACGATGCGGCCCTCGTCGGCGGACCACTGCCCGCTCGCGTCGAGGACCACCGTGGCCTGCGAGGCCGGCCGGCCGCCGTCTGTCGACCCGTGACCCATGCCGAAGTGCTTCCCCTTCGACATGCGCCCCATTCGCCGCGCCGTGGACGCGCACGCACGCCTCACAGGTCAGCTCGACCCTGCCGCAGGCGCGACAGCATGGTGGGGCGAGACGCAGGGAAGACCGGGGACACGGCCGGGACATCGCAGCGGCCGCGACCAGATCGGAGCAGTCATGACAGATGGACGATCGCGTGGCGCCGGAACACAGGACGATCCCTGGATCCTCACCACGCCCCCGGGCAAGTCTGAGTACAGTGCCTACCGCGATGAGACCGCCGACCCGCCGGCGCTCGTCGTGACGGTGGGCAAGACGGAGCTTCGCTATCAGCTGCGCTGCATCGAGGACCTGCACGCGATGCTCGTGCAAGCGGGCGACTGGATCCCCCTCGGGAGCGCCGACGAGCAGAAGCCGGCGGCGGACGGCACGGTGGAGGCCTGGGGCCGGGACCCGGGCAACCCGGTCGGCGGCTGGTACGGGCTCAAGAAGGGGCTGCGCGGCCGGTTCGCCAACTACGTGCCGCCGGTGCTCGAGGCGCTCGGACTCGCCGAGGTCGAGCACGAGGCCCGCGGTAACCGGATGCGCGCCGTCTGACGGCGAGCTGCTAGAGTCCGCGCATGGACGAGCGAGCAGGCGTGGATCCCGGGCGCGTGGACGAGCTGTGGCAGCGCGAGAGCGCGCGCTTCGCGCGTGAGCACCCGCGCTGCCTCGCGCTGCGCGAGAGCGCGCGCGGCCTGATGCCCCACGGCGTCCCCATGAGCTGGATGGCCAGCTACTTCGCGCACCCGCCGGTGTGGGTGGACGAAGGGCACGGCGCCCACTTCACCTGCGCCGACGGGCGCCGCTTCCTGGACACCAACGTCGGCGACAAGAGCACGTTCTGCGGCATCGACCCGGCGCCGGTGGTGCGCGCCGTGCAACGGCGCGTCGCCGCCGGCGCCCAGTTCATGCTGCCCACGGAGGACGCGCTCGTGGTCGCGGAGGAGCTGGGGCGCCGCTGGCGCCTCCCCTCCTGGCAGTTCACTCTGTCCGCCTCGCAGGCCAACACCGAAGCGCTCCGCCTGGCGCGGCACGCCACCGGGCGGCGCAGGGTACTCAGCTTCACCGGCAACTACGGCGGGCACGGCGACGAGATGCTGACGGCGTTCGCCGGCGAGGGCCGGCTCTCGTACCTCGGGCTCGCTCCCGCCGCCGACCGTGACATCGACGTGATCCGCTTCAACGACGCCGGCGCGCTCGAGCGCGCCCTCGCCGGCGGCGACTACGCCTGCGTGTTCACCGAGCCGACGCTGACCAACGAGGGCGTCGTGCTGCCCGAGCCGGGATTCCACCATGCCCTGCGCACGCTCACGCGCGCGGCCGGAACCCTGCTCGTCCTGGACGAGACGCACACGCTGATCTGCGCCCCCGGCGGCCTCACCGAGCGGTGGGACCTGCAGCCCGACATCGTCGTCGTCGGCAAGGCGGCCGGCGGAGGTCTGCCGCTCGGCGCGTACGGGATGACCGCTGCGCTCGCCGCGGCCTTCGAGCGCGGAGAGAGCCTCGCCGGTGAGCCGGGAGAGCTCGCCACCGGCGGCACGCTCTTCGCCAACGCGCTCAGTATGGCGGCGGCGAGGGCGGTGCTGACGGAGGTGCTGACGCCGGCCGCCTACGAGCACGCCGCCGCTCTCGGCGCCGAGCTGGCCGACGGACTGGAGGCCGTCGTCGACGAGGCACGCCTGCCGTGGAAGGTCCAGCGCCTCGGGCCGCGCTCGGGTATCAGCTTCAGCGGCCGCCTCGCCCGCGACGCCGCCGAGGCGGACGCGGACGAGCAGCCGGAGCTCAACGCCCTGCTGCGGCTGCACCTCGCCAACCGCGGCGTGTGGGAGGCGATCAGCACCGCGGGGCCGGCGATGTCGGTGGATGCGACCCGCGATGACGTCGTGGCCTACGTCGCGGCGTTCCGCGCCTTCGTCGCCGATGTCACCGGCTCCGACTGAGAGCCTGGCGGCGCACGGCGCCTGTGGGTGCGCCGTCCACAGCTGCCCAGCCGAGGCAGCCTGCCTACGACCCCTCGGCCGCCAGGCTCTCCAGGCTCTCCGCGAGGGACGGCCGGTCGGCGAACTCGAGGACCACGGACGTGCGCCCCGGCCGCGTGCTGAGCAGGACGCGCTCGCAGGACTGCAGCATGATGGTGAAGCCCATGCCCAGGCTAGAGGCCGTGGAGAACCCGCGCTGCAGTGTAGCCCGGGGGAGGGTGCGGAAGTCGATCCCCGGGCCGTCGTCGCGCACGAGCACCTGCAGCCGGTGGTTGCGCGCGAACAGCTGGTAGCTGCCGCCGCCGGCGTGCCTCAGGGCGTTGACGAGCGCCTCCCCGACCGGGGTGCGCACGTCCGCTTGCGGCGCCCAGTCCGGAAAGCGCTCGGAGGCCATGCGTGCGATCGCGCCGCGCGCCTCGGCGAGCTCACGAGGCGCGGCGACATGCTCCGGCTCCATGAGCGGCACGCCGAGCTGCCCTGCCAGCTCTTCTTCGGTGAGCAGGATCAGCTTGCCGCCGGTGACCGCAGCGAGGACGTCGACGTAGGCGCGGCGGATGTCCTCCTCCTGCCGCCGGAGCGCCCGCTCGGCGTGGCGCACACCGGTGATGTCCAGCGCGGACAGCGCCCAGCGGTCGCGCCCGACGCTGTACGCCTCGAGGAGCTCGTATACGTCGGCGCTCTCGACGTAGAGCTCCGAGCGGGCGGACGAGCCGGAGCGGGCCGCGCTCGCCACCACGTCGAGGTACGAGCGGGTGCGCTCGTCGAGACCGTCGGGCCGGCTCAGCCGCTTGCCGACGACCTCCTCCCTGGCCATACCGGAGCGCGCCAGCTGCGTCGGGTTCATGTCCACGAGCTCGAGGTCGGTGAGATCTCCGTCGCGGTCGCGCAGGGCCCTGAACACGGTGAGTCCCTCCACGGCGTTCTCGAACAGGCGCGTGTACCGCTCCTGCGAGGCCTCGATGCCGCGGAAGTAGCGCAACCCGAAGACCATCAGCAAGGACGCCGTGACGACGACGAAGCCGATGCCCTTGAGCGACCCCAGCACGAGCTCGACGTCGTCCGGAAGGCCCAGCCACGCGAGAAGCGTGTCCGAGAGGACGATCCAGGCGCCCGCGACGAGCGCGTAGAGCAGGGCGTACCGGAGCGCCAGCCTTCGCGCGGCACGGCGCCGCCGTCTGCGCGCCTCGGCGCGGTCTGTGGTCGCTGCGACACCCATCGTCTCGGTCAACACTCGGGGGATTCCTCAGGAACGAGCCGGACCCTTCACCACGGATGGTTCCCCCGGGCAGCGCCGTGAACCACCCACACGGACTGTTTGCCTGCTAACCTTTAGCCTGCTACCATTCGTCTCGCACGACGCGGGAGAGCATGAGCGGCGCAGCCAATATCTCGGCACCAGACCTCGAGGGCCTCGACGACCTGTCGGCGCGGACGTTCCGCGCCTTTCACCGGGCCCTGCGCCTGCACCACCGGGCGCTGATGCGCGCGTTCGCCCGCCACGGCATCCACCACGGCCAGGCGATGTGCCTGCGCCTCCTCTCCTCCGCGCCGGACGTGACCCAGCGCGACCTGGCACGCGCGCTGCACGTCTCCTCCCCGACGGTCACCAGGATGGTCGGTTCGATGGAGAAGGCAGGGCTGGTGCGGCGGCGTCCCGATTCGGCGGACGCCCGGCTGGTCCGCGTCCAGTTGACCGAGGCCGGGCGTGCGCAGGAGCGCGCGATGCGCGCCGCCGCCGGTGAGTACGTGGAGCAAACGTTCGGGGCGCTGACCGAGCAGGAGCGGCTCCAGCTCGCGCGCCTCCTCGAGAAGCTCGGCGACCGCATCGAGCAGGTCGCCGGCGAGGCCGACGAGGCGGCGCCGTGATCCGCCTCCTGCGCAGCGGCCTGCGCCCCTATCGCTGGCTCATCTTCCTCGTGGTGGTGCTCGTCCTCGTGCAGGTCCTCACCAACCTGTACCTGCCGACCCTCAACGCCGACATCATCAACAACGGGGTCGTCAAGGGTGACACCACCTACATCATCGAGGTGGGCGGCATCATGATCGCGGTGACGCTGGTCTCCGCGCTCGCCGCCATCGCCGCCGTCTACTTCGGAGCGAAGACCTCGATGGCGCTCGGCCGCGACACCCGTGGCGCCCTGTTCCGCCGCGTGCAGGGCTTCTCGCAGGCGGAGGTCAACCGCTTCGGCGCGCCCTCGCTCATCACCCGCACCACCAACGACGTGCAGCAGGTACAGATGGTGCTGCTGATGATGCTCAACGTGGTGCTGATGGCGCCGATGATGGCGATCGGCGGCGTCATCATGGCACTCCGCCTGAACGTCACGCTCTCCACCGTCATCCTGGTGGCCATTCCGATCATGGGCGTGTTCATCGGCCTGGTGATCTCGCGCGCGACGCCGCTGTTCATGTCCATGCAGAAGAAGATCGACCGCATCAACCAGGTCACGCGCGAGTTCCTGAGCGGCGTGCGCGTCATCCGAGCTTTCGACAGGACCGCCTACGAGGACAAGCGCTTCGACGTCGCCAACGAGGACCTGACCGATACCTCGCTCAAGGTCGGGCGGCTGTTCGCGCTCGTGTTCCCGGCCGTCACGCTGATCATGAACTTCACGACCATCGCCATCATGTGGTTCGGGGGCAAGCAGATCGCCGACGGCAGCATGCCCATCGGCGACCTCACCGCCTTCCTCCAGTACGTGTTCATGATCCTGTTCTCGGTGCTCATGGCCACGTTCATGTTCGTCATGGTGCCGCGCGCCGCAGTCTCGGCGCAGCGCATCATGGAGGTGCTGGACACCGAGCCGGGCATCGTCGACCCGGAGCGGCCGGCGCCGGACGTCCCTGAGGCCGGGGTGGTCGAGTTCCGCGACGTCGAGTTCCGCTACCCCGGCGCCGAGGAGCCGGTGCTGAGCGGCATCACCTTCTCGGCGCGGCCGGGCAAGACCACCGCCATCGTCGGCAGCACCGGCAGCGGCAAGACCACGCTGATCAGCCTCATCCCACGCTTCTACGAGGTCACGAGCGGCGCGGTGCTGGTGGACGGCGCGGACGTGCGCGAACTCTCCCTGCAGGACCTGTGGCGCAGGATCGGCCTGGTGCCGCAGAAGTCGTTCCTCTTCAGCGGCACGGTGGCGGAGAACCTGCGCGTCGGAGACGAGCAGGCCGCCGACGAGCGCCTCTGGCACTACCTCGAGATCGCCCAGGGACGCGACTTCGTCGAGGAGATGCCCGGGCAACTCGAGACGCACATCGCCCAGGGCGGCGCCAGTGTGTCCGGCGGGCAGCGCCAGCGCCTCGCCGTCGCGCGGGCGCTGGCCAAGCGGGCGAAGATCCAGATCTACGACGACAGCTTCTCCGCGCTCGACTTCAGCACGGACGCCAGGCTGCGCTCGGCGCTGCGCAGGCACACCGCGGACGCCACCGTCATCATCGTCGCCCAGCGCGTCGGCACCATCATGCACGCCGATCAGATCATCGTGCTCGACGACGACGGCACCATCGCCGGGATCGGCACCCACGAGGAGCTGCTCGCCGCCAGCGAGACCTACCGCGAGATCGTGACCTCGCAGCTGGGCGTGGAGGGGGCGGCTTGAGCTCGCCGCAAGCCGACGCCTCCAAGCGGCCCCGCGGCCCCCAGGGCCCCGGCCCCGGCGGTCCGGGCGGCCACGCGCTCGTGCAGCCGACCGCGAAGGCCAAGGACTTCAAGGGCACCATGCGCCGCCTGGCCGGGGAGCTGCGGCAGGAGCGCACGCTGCTCATTCTCGTCGTGCTGCTCGCCGTAGCGAGCGTGGCCTTCGCCGTGGTCGGGCCCAAGATCCTCGGCAACGCGACCAACATCCTCTTCGAGGGCGTCGTCAACGAGCAGATCCCGGCCGGCACCACCAAGGAGCAAGCCGTCGCAGGGCTGCGCGCCCAGGGGCAGGACCGCATCGCCGACATGATCGACAGCATGACGCTGGACCCCGGCGAGGGCATCGACTTCGACGCCCTCGCTCGCACCCTGGCCCTGCTCGCCGGCGTGTACCTGGTGAGCGCGCTGTTCCAGTGGCTGCAGTCGTACCTGATGGCAGGTGTCGCCCAGCGCGCCATCTACCGGCTGCGGCGGCAGGCGGACGAGAAGCTGGCGCGCCTGCCGCTCAAGTACTTCGACGACCATCCCCGCGGCGACGTGCTCAGCCGCATGACCAACGACATCGACAACATCTCGCAGTCGCTGCAGCAGAGCCTGACGCAGATCATCACCTCGGCCC
The DNA here is from genome assembly GCA_963705205.1 of uncultured Thermoleophilia bacterium. Lineage (GTDB taxonomy): Bacteria > Actinomycetota > Thermoleophilia > UBA2241 > UBA2241 > CAIXSE01. Next base: position 299,394 of record CAVPJG010000015.1, on the reverse strand, counting down.
TGACCATCATCGGTGTGCTGATCATGATGCTCACCATCAGCTGGCTCCTGGCGCTGATCTCGGTGTTGGTGGTGCCCGTCTCCGTGGTGATCACTGTGCTCATCGCCAAACGCTCGCAGAAGCAGTTCGCCAAGCAGTGGGAGACCACCGGCGACCTCAACGGCCACGTGGAGGAGATGTTCACCGGCCACAACGTGGTCAAGGTGTTCGGCCGCCAGGACAAGGCCATCGCCGAGTTCGACGAGCAGAACGAGGCGCTCTACCAGGCCAGCTTCAAGGCCCAGTTCATCTCCGGGATCATCATGCCGGTGATGAACTCCGTGATGAACCTCAACTACGTCGCCATCGCCGTCGTCGGAGGCCTGATGGTGGCCACGGGCCGCATCTCGCTCGGCGACGTGCAGGCGTTCATCCAGTACTCGCGGCAGTTCACCATGCCGATCACGCAGGTGGCCGGCATCATGAACGTGCTGCAGAGCACGGCGGCGTCGGCCGAGCGGATCTTCGAGCTGCTGGACGAGCCGGAGGAGGTCCCCGACCCGGCCGTGTGCGTGGAGTTCGAGCACACCCGCGGCCACATCGAGCTGGAGGGCGTGTCGTTCCGCTACGTGGCCGACACGCCGCTCATAACCGGCTTGACGCTCGACGTCGCACCCGGCGAGACGGTCGCCATCGTCGGGCCGACCGGCGCCGGCAAGACCACCCTCGTCAACCTGTTGCTCCGCTTCTACGACATCGACGAGGGCCGCATCCTCGTGGACGGCGTCGAGACCCGCGACATCAGCCGCAGCGACCTCCGCCGGCTGTTCGGCATGGTGCTCCAGGACACCTGGCTGTTCAGCGGCACCATCCGCGAGAACATCGCCTACGGGCGCGAGGGGGCCACGGAGGACGAGATCCGCGCGGCGGCCAGGGCGGCGCGCGTAGACCACTTCGTCCGCGCCCTGCCGGATGGCTACGACACCGTGCTCGACGACGACGCCACCAACATCTCGCAGGGCGAGCGGCAGCTGCTCACCATCGCCCGCGCGTTCCTCGCCGACCCGGACATCCTGATCCTCGACGAGGCGACCAGCTCCGTGGACACGCGCACCGAGGTGCTCATCCAGCAGGCGATGGCGGAGCTGATGCAAGACCGCACCAGCTTCGTCATCGCCCACCGCCTCAGCACCATCCGCGGCGCCGACATCATCCTCGTGATGGACAGGGGCGCGATCATCGAGCAGGGCACGCACGAGGAGCTCATGGGGGCTCGCGGCTTCTACCACGACCTCTACGCCAGCCAGTTCGAGGAGGCGCTGGACGAGGCGTCGTGAGTCCGCTCCGCCGCGCGCGGCCAGGAGCGGGCGAGAGCCCCCCGGGGTGTCCGGTCAGGAGGCTCCGGGGCCCTCGAACTGCTCCACCAGCGCGCCGAGCAGCGAGCGGTACAGCCGCTCGTAGTCGGCCTCCATGAACCGCAGTCGCGTCATGCGCAGCACCGAGAGACCGTGGACCAGCGCCCACAGGTTGAAGGCCATCTCGTCACGTCCGTAGCCCGGTCGTTCGTGGAAGACGCCGGCGTCGATGCCCGTCTGCACGGCGAGCTGCGGGATCGCGAAGGTCGACTCCCCGGTCATGAACTCCTCCCACGTGTCGAACTGGATGGGGAGTGTGTTGAACAACAGCTGGAACTGGCCGGGGTGCTGCTCGGCGAACTCGATGTAGCGCAGGCCGAGGGCGACCACGATCTCTCCCGGAGTCGCCCCCTTGGCGCTCATGGAATCGAAGAAGGCCCCGAACTGCGCCTCGACCGCCCCCCCGATCTCGCTCACCGCCTCGAGCAGCGCGTCCTTGCTCGGGAAGTAGTGGTAGAGCGCCATCGCCTCGACCCCGAGACGGTCACCGAGCGCGCGCATGGTGAGCTTCTTGAGGCCCTGCTCCTCCACGATCTCGAGGGCCGCCGCGACGATGGCATCGCGGCTGAGCTGCTGCCGCTGCCTCTGCTTGCCCGGGAGCGGTCTGCCCTGCCGTCCGATCTCCGTCATGCCGCCCCTCCCGTGGATCGGAGCACGCACTCCTCCGAAAAGATGTTGACAACTTTACAACGTAAGGTCTATTCTTCTTACGACGTAAGCTTACACCGTAAAGCCAGCCGCCGCAAGGAGGAGCCATGACCGTTCACACCGACAACGTGAGAAGCGGATCCCTCGTCGCCCGCGCAGCCGCGCTGCTGGTCGCGGGCTTCTTCGTACTCCACGCGCTCGCGCACCTCGTGGGCATCAAGGACATCTGGGGCGTCGGCGCCGAGGCCGGCAACACCACGACCTATCTGACCGGCCTCGACCCGCACTCCCCGGCCTACGCGGCGCTCGGCGCCGTCTGGCTCGCCGCCTGTCTGCTGTTCGTCGGCGCCGCCGCCGGCATCGTCCTGCGGCGCTCCTGGTGGCTACCGGTGGCGTTCGCCGCCGCCGGGCTCTCGCTCGCCGTCTGCGTACTCTGGTTCGACGCGGCCATCGTGGGCCTCGTCGTCAACGCCGTGATCCTCGCCGCTCTCGTCGTGTGGACCGTCGTGCACCGTGCGACGGGCGGCGGACCCCGCTGACCCAGTCCCGCACCGCTCCCTGAACCGACCCGCAGACCGACGACTCCAGACTCCAGGAGGAAGACCATGACCGCCCCGACCACTCCGACGCAGTCCGCCCCGCCCGCCGTCCGCGTCAGCGGCGCGGTCCTGTGGCTGGGCATCGCCATCGCCGCACTGGTCCTCGTCGTCAGCCTCGCCGGCCTGCTGCAGGGCGGCGGGCCCGGACTCACGGACGTGACGACGCTCCGCGGAGACGCCGCCCAGCTGTTCGGCCAGGGCCTCTACCGCTACGACACCGCGTTCAGCGGCGCCGCGTTCCGCGGCACCGACGTCGTCAACGTCGTCCTGGCCGTCCCGGCCCTGCTCGTCTGTCTCGCCCTCTACCGGCACGGTTCCCTCCGGGGGGCTCTCGCCCTGACCGGCGTCGTCGCGTACTTCCTCTACGTGTACGCCAACCTCGCGCTCGGCGCCGCGTACAACCCGCTCTTCCTGCTCTACGTCGCCCTGCTGGCGGCCGGGTTCTACGCCCTCGTGCTCCTCCTGCGCTCCGTCGAGCTGAGCCCCGAGGTCCTGGCCGGCCTCCCGCGCCGTGGCCCCGCGGCGTTCTTCCTCGTCGCCGGCGTCGCGACGACAGTCATCTGGCTGCTCCCGCTGGTCACGGCGCTGGCCGCGGGCGAGCCGCCGAGCCGCATGGACACGTACACGACCGCCGTCACCTTCGCGCTCGACCTGGCGATCATCGTGCCCGCCTGCTTCATCGCGGCGCGGCTTCTGCTCCGGCGCGGCGCGCTCGGCTACCTGACCGGCGTCGCGCTGCTTGGCATCATCGTCCTGCTCGGCCCGAACTTCGTCGCCCAGACCATCAGCCAGCTGCAGGCAGGCGTCGAGTTCAGCGCGGGTGAGGCGTTCGGGCCGATCGCCGGGTTCGGCCTGGTCGCGGCGTTCGGCGTCTGGGTGTTCGCGCTGATCCTGCGCCGCCTGCCGGGCCGGGACGAGCTCGAAGCGAGCAGGTCCGTCGCGGCGGCCGGCGATCCGAGAGCTCCGGCCGCCTCGGGAACGCTACCCTTGTGAGACCGCCACGAGCCGGCCGGCGGGTGTCCGACCTGACGCCTCCTGCCATGCCACGGCCCGGTCGCGGGGCTCGCGGCTGACGGACGCGCGCGCAGACCCGCGTTGTGGTTCCCTCGCGGCACTCCTGAACGCACGCCCCATGGCACGTTCGCGTCGTTCCATGTGTCGGTGCGCGCACGTGTCCGCTACGGACTGCCATCGAGCCGGGGCGGCGCGCTGTGACTACCGTCCGAGCAGCGTCCGCTCGAAGAAGCCGGTCACCAGCCGCTCGTACTCGTCCGGCTGGGTCTGGATGCCGCGCGTGTGCCCCGAGCCGGGCACCTCCCAGATGGCCTTGGGGGGGAAGGCGGCGTCGAAGTACACCGGGTTCACCGCCTTCTCGACCTCCTGGCCGTCCTCGCCGTAGATGAAGAGGACCGCCCTCGGCGAGATGACCAGCGACGCGTTCTTGAGCGATATCGGGACCTTCTCGCCGCTGAGCACCCAGACCGAGACGGTCTGCATGAGGTCCTGCGGGTACTGCAGGGCGAGCTCGAGGGCGTTCGGGCCGCGACGGAGCAGGGACTCGCGGACCGAGCGGATGCCGGCGCCCTCGCTCACCACGGCCTTGAGACCTGAGTTGCTGGCGGCGGCCTCGACCATCTGCTCGCCGCCCACCGAGAGGCCGAGACCTCCGATGCGCCGCCGCTGCACGTCCGGCCGGCGGCGCAACCACGCAACAGCGGCATCGATGTCCCGGGTCGAGCCCCAGCCGTAGGCGTTGGGGTCGCCCTCGCTCTCGCCGTAGCCGCGCGGGTCGAGGAGCAGGACGCCGTAACCGTGTCTGGCGAGCATGCGCGCCTGCTGGATGGACCAGGCGCGCGGGAACGTGACGATCGCGGCGTGGTTCTGCGACGGCACGTACCAGGCGCTGAGCTCGAGGCCGTCGCGCGTCACGAGCGTGACGTCCTCGTACGGCCTGCCCAGGTCGGCCGCCGGCACAGCCATGTTGGGCCGCTCGGTGGCGACGATCGCCAGGCTCACGGGCAGGACGATCCAGTACACCACGAAGAGCGCCGCGACGGCGATGAGCGCGCGGCGCAACACCATCCGCCACAGCGGTCCGCCGCGCTTGCGCGACGTCCACGCCAGCCACACCCCCAGGACGACCAGCACCGCACCGGCGGCGAGCGGGAGCAGGCCGCACAGCGCGGAGGCGCTGACCCCCTCGACGCTCAGCCGGCGGGCGTGCACGCCCCCGGTCACCAGGCCGATCACGCCGAAGACGAGCATCAATGACGCGCGAAGGCCCGCGGGCAGACGAGGGTAGAGCTCGGCGCTGAACGCGAGGATGGCCGCCGGAATCACCACCGCGAGGACGTGGTCAACGCGGTCCACCCCAGGGCGCACGAAGACGAAGTACACGAGCACGAGGTAGACGAGCACGGCGATCACGCAGGCCACGAACACCTGGCGCTCCCGAGAGCCGGGCCGGCGCGCGGGCGTCGCGGCACTGCCATTGAGAGCCGCGCCGTCGCCGCCGCTCACCTCGGCCGCGGCCGCCTCCGCGCTCGGCGCCTCTGGGCCGGTCGTGCTCACGTAGACCCCTCCGGGACGCTCGCCAGAATGACGCCTCTAGCCTACCGGAGCGGGCGGGCGCGGCGCATCCGGAGCGGCGGAGCCCGCCGCAGCGCTCGTCGCCGCGCGGAGCGCATCCCCCCCGCCGGCGGCGGCAGTCCGCTCGCTCGCGGGCGGCGGCTCGCGCAGGCGCGAGGCGACGACGGCCGCGATCAGCAGCAGCCCCGAGGCGAGCAGCAGCGACACCGTGAACGAGCCGTCCGCCGAGCGCAACGCCGACATCACGTAGACGAACACCACGGCGACCTGACCGAACAGCTGGATGAGTCCGTTGGACGTGCCCTCCGGCGTCGGCCAGGTGACTTCCGCGGCGTACTGCATGCCGACCGGCAGCGCCGGCACGAGGAAGAACCCAAGGAGGAGCGACGACGCGATCAGCGGCCAGAGACTCGAGAGGAACGCGACGCCGAGGAGCCCGGGAACAGCGAAGGCGAAGCACACGACGAGGTAGGGCACACGCCTGCCGCGGCGGTCGGACAGCGCCGGGATCACCACGGCGCCCAGCAGGCCACCGAGAAGCATGGCCGCGCCGATGACGCCGGCGTCGCCCTCACTGAAGCCGCGCGGGTGCACGATCTGCTCGACCCAGGTCGTCACGCCGTTGAACACCCCCATCCCGACGAAGACGAGGGCGAGGTAGACGAGAAAAGGCACGACCGTCAGCGCGTGCCGCAGGCCGTCGAGCATCAGCGCCCGCTCCTCCATCCCGGGCGGGCACGGCGGCGTGGCCGGGCGTTCGCGCGCGAGCGCGAGGAACGCCGCCGCCGAGACCGCCCCCACGACCCCGAAGAGCAGCTGGACGCGGTCGATGGGCATGCTCTCGATGAGCAGCGGGGTGAGCGCGACGCCGATGCCGGTACCCACCAGGTTCGCCAGGGTGATGAGCCCCACGGCCAAGGCGCGCTGCCGGGCCGGGAACCAGTGCGAGCCCATGGTCGTCCACGCGTTGAGGAGGAAGGGCTGCGCGACGGCGATGCCGATGGTCGCCAGCATGGCGAGCGTGAAGTCGGCGCCGGCGAGGCCGCGCAGGACGCCGAAGACCGCCATGAGCACGACGCCGAGCCCGACGGCCACGCGCAGACCACGGGCGTCGATGAGCCAGGCCGCCGGCAGCGAGAGCGGGACGAAAGCGATCATGAACACCATCGAGAACCAGCCGATGGTGGGCTCGGAGACGCCGTAGTACGCGGCCGCGCTGGTAGTGATGGGAGCGTAGGAGATCCAGAGGATCTGGATCGCCAGGTTGGCGAACATGAACACGCCGAGGACAACCCAGCGGTAGCCGTACACCTGGTAGGCGGCGCCGGCCGTCACCGCACCCGCGCCCACCGATGGTTCCCCACCCTGCGCGCTCACTTCGCCTGCCGTCCCCCGCGGTTGATGCGCCGGTACACCGGACGCATCTGCTTGTGGACCTCGAGGAAGGTCCGGTAGCGCGCATCGTACACCTCGCGCGCCGCGGCCGACGGCTCGAACTCACCGTCGAGCTCCACCAGCCGCGGCACGTCCGCGAAGTCGATCTCGCCGAGCCCGGCGGCGGCGATCCACGCCGCTCCCCGGGCGTTGGCCTGGATGGGGTCGCGCACGCGATGGACCGTCACGCCCAGGACGTCCGCCACGATCTGGCACCAGACGTCCGACTGCCCGCCTCCTCCCACCAGGTTGACGGCGTCCACCGGCCGGCCGAGGAACCTGCGCACCGGCTTCAGCAGCCAGCGCGTGTTCAGGGCCACCCCCTCGAAGAAGGCCCGCACGATGTCCTCGCGCGTGGACTCCAGCGAGAGGTTGTAGAGGCCGGCGCGCAGACTGCTGTCGTCCACCGGGGCGCGCTCTCCCCAGATCCACGGCGTGTAGAGCACGCCGTTGCTGCCGGGCGGCACGCGCCGCGCGATCTGGTCGAAGATCTTGAACACGTCCGGCTGCTCCGCTTCGGCAAGCAGCTCGTCCTCGTGGTACAGCACGTTGTCACGCAGCCAGGTGAGGTTGCCGCCGGCCGTGGCCTGGAGCGCCGTGAGGAGCCAGCGGCCCGGCACCGCGCACGGCAACGACGCGATGCTCGCGAACACGTCGGTCTTCTTGAACGGCACGTGCGCGGCGAGCCACGACGACGTGCCGAGGTACAGGTGCACGGCGAAGTCATCGGTCGTGCCGGCACCGACAGCGGCGGCCGTGGTGTCGATGGCGCCGGCGACGACCTGCGTCTCCGGCGCCAACCCGAGCTCCTCAGCCGCGGACAGTGTCAGCCGGCCGAGCACCTCGGTGCACTTGACGATCTCCGGCAGCTTGTCGCCGTCGATGCCGCAGTCGTGGACCAGGGCGGCGTCGTACCTGACGGCGTCCGCGTCCCGGTTGTCGGTCACCCAACTGGTCATGATCGAGTCGTAGCTCGCGGCCATGCGGCCGGTGAGCTTGAGGTTCAGGAAGTCCGGGACGTTGAGGAACTTGTACGTGCGCTCATACACGTCCGGCAGTTCGTCTCGGATGTAGAGCATGTGGGCCGCCGGATCCTTGCCGGTCGGCGACGGCATGCCCCCGGTGAACTTCACCCAGCGCCGGATGCGTGGCAAGCTGATGCCCTGCAGGCTGAGCGGCCCGCCGAACTGGCGACGCAGGTGCGGCGCGCCGCGCATGTCCATCCAGAGGATGCAGTTCGAGAGCGGCGCGCCGGTCTCGTCCACGGGTACCGTGCCCTCGCTCTGTGTGCTGCAGCACACGGCGGCGACCCGGGTGGCGGGACCGTCGTGGCGGGCCAGCAGGCGCCGCGTGGCGACGACCAGCGCCCGCCACCAGTCGTCCGGCCGCTGCTCCGCGCCGCCGCCCGGCAGTACGAGGAGCTCGACGGGCTCGAACTCCCACGCCGCCACGCGCCCGTCGATGCCGATCAGCGCGACCTTGGCGCCGGACGTGCCGAGATCGACGGCAAGGATGTGCCTGGACACGCGCGCGGTGGCAGCCATGGCGGCAGCATAGCACCCGTGGCGCGGCGTCCCGGAGCCGGAGGGCGCGCTCGCACCGGGTGCTCAGGGGAAGCTCAGTGAGCCTCCAGTCCAGCCTCGTATGGTGCTCGTCATGACCACGGTCCTCGACATCCGAGCTCGCTCAACTGCACCGTCCTCGCCGGCTCGACCCAGGACGAAGCCTAGCCCGCGCTTCAGAGCCAGCCGCGCCGGTAGAGGATCGTCAGCAGGCCGCCGCTCACGACCACCATCAACACGATCACCACGGCGAAGAACCACTGGTGCATTAAGGCGTCCGGCAGCATGTTCATGCCGAAGATGCCGGCGATCAGTGAGGCCGGCAGGAGCAGGGCGGAGATCACGGTCAGCACCTTCATCACGTCGTTCGTGCGCTGCGCCGTGCGGGTCATGTAGAGGTCGAACGCGCCGACGATCATCTCCCTGGCGCTCTCCACGGACTGGATAGCCTGCTCGACCCGGTCACTGAGGAGGGCGAAGTCGGAGGCCGCATCCGATCCCGAGACGACGTCGAAGCTCCTGTGCGCGAGCGTGGCGTACACGTAGCGATGCGGACCGAGGCCGCCGCGGATGTAGCTCAGCCGGCGGCGGCGGCCGACCAGTTCGTCCAGCCACCGGTCGCTCAGCCTGTCGCCGAGGATCTTCTCCTCGATGCTGTCGGTGGCCCGCTGTCCGACGTCGATGACGAGATAGAACTCGTTGAGCCCCCACTCGAGCAGCGAGGCGATGAAGTTGGGAGCGTCGAGCTGCCCGAGCGAGCTGTCGGAGCGGACGTGCTCATAAAACGCGTCAAGGAAGGCGACCTTGCCGTGGTGCGCCGTGACCACCCAGCGCGTCTCGACGACGCAGGTGAGAGGCGTGAGGTCGGCGTCATCGTCTGGCGAGACCAGCGTGGGGACGGTGAACGAGAAGTAGTCGCCTCGCTCCCTGATGGGCAGGCGCGCCTCCCCGCTGAACTCTTCGTCCCCGAGCTCGACAAGCGTGGTCAGTTGTTCGAGCGCCGCCTCGGAGGAGAGGTCGACGTCCACCCAGAGAAGCTGGTCCTTGCGCAAGTCGCGGGCCAGGTGGTCTCGGAGGGCGACTTCTCTGTCCCGAGAGTCTGCGTCGTAGAGGAACGCGCGCAAGCCCTTGGCTGGCCTCGCCGGCTTACGCCCGCGATCCTGACTGCTCTTCCTGGCGGCAGCGCTCTCCGCCACGGCCGACCTCCCTCCCCGTTGAGCGTTGGGTTCCCCACCCGGGCAGAGCTAAGCCGTCTAGCGCAAGGCCAGAAGCTCCGAAGCGGTGACCACTTCGTAGCCGCGCTCGCGCAGCCCGGCCAGAATGGCCGGCAGCGCATCGCGGGTCGCGGCGTTGGCGGTAGGCCAGGGATGCAGGAGGATGATCGACCCCGGTCGGACGTTGTCCATGACGTACCGCGTCATCGCCGCAGGGTCAGCGCGGATGCCCTCCAGAGAGTCGGGCTCGATGTCCCACATGACGGTCGTGCGGTCGCCGCCCCACAGTTCCCACGGCAGCGAGAGGAGCTTCTTGGCGTAGGGAGGCCGGAAGGTGATGGGCCCGGTGAAACCGGTGGCGCGGATGACGGCGTCGGTGGAGGTCACCTCGTCACCGGCTGTGGTGGTCGAGACGAAGACCAGCCGGCGGTGACTGTACGAGTGGTTGCCTATCTCCTGGCCAGAGGCGATGAGGCTGCGCAGAGCCTCCGGCTCCGCAGCCGCCGCGGCGCCGACCACGTAGAACGTGGCGTGCGCGTCGTAGCGCCCCAGAGTGGCGACGAGCTCGCTGGCGTACAGGACGCTCGGCCCGTCGTCGAACGTGAGCGCCACGACTTTGCGGTCCGTGTCGACGTGCGCGACGTGGTCGCCGAGCACCTGCGCCGTGCGGGAGTTCATCAGCCAGTAGGTCGCCGCACCGACCACGACGAGGGCGACGGCCGTGGCGACCAGTGCGCGCGCCACCCGCCGCCCCCGGCTCCGGGCCTGGCCCTGGGCCACGCTCCACGCGAGCACCAGGAGCCACGCGAGGAGAAGGATGAGGAGGAGGACGGCGATGACGTCCAGGTTCACGTCGCCGTCAGACGCCTTCGACGCTCGCGAGCACGCGCTCGAAGCGCTCGAGCGCGTCGTCGATCACCGCGTCGGTGTCGGCCATCGACGTGTACATGCGCGAGCCGGCGAGCGTGATGACGCCCTCGGCGGTGTAGGCCGCGCCCATCTCCTCCATCATGTGCTTGCGCGGCTTCATCTCTTTCGCGAAGCGCAGCGGGTGCTTAAGGTCGAGGAGCATCACGCCCGACGTCTCGAGGTGGACGATGGAGCCCTGGTTGTAGGCGACGAAGGGCAGGGCGTACCGGTCGATGATGCGGTTGAGGCCGGCGGTCAGCCTGTCCCCGGCCATGCCGGCCAGCACCGGCGCGCCGGTCCGCTCCATCTCGGTGATGGCGAAGTAGCCGGCGGCGCAGCTCAGCGGGTTGGCGCTCAGGGTGCCGCCGATGTACGCCCGCTCGCCGCTCTTGCCCCCGATGCCGCTCGCGAAGCTCGCCATGACGTCGCGACGCCCGCCGACGCCGCCCGCCATCGGGTAGCCGCCGGTGATGCACTTGCCGAAGATGGTGAGGTCGGGGCGCACGCCGAAGTAGCCTTGCGCCCCGCCAAGTCCGAGCCGGAACCCGGTGACGACCTCGTCGAAGATGAGCAGCGCGCCGAACTCGTCGCAGAGCTCACGCACGGCGGCGTTGAAGCCGAACGGCACCGGCCGCGTGCCGCTCTCCGGCCCGACCGGCTCGACGATCACCGCCGCCGTGCCGCCCATCAGCTGGTTCTGCTTGAGCTTCCTGCGCAGCGCGTCCAGATCGTTGGGGAACACCTCGCGCGTCCGCGCCGTCGCCCCGAAGGGGATGCCCTTGGCCTCGAACCGCCAGGTGCCGGGCACGTGCAGGCCGTACACCATCTGGTCGCTCCAGCCGTGGTACGCGCCGCCGACCTTGACGACCCACTTCTTGCCGTTGAACGCGCGCGCGCCGCGGATCGCGGCCATCACGCTCTCGGTGCCGGAGCCGAGCATGCGGAACTGCTCGCAGGCGGGCATGAGCCGGCTGACCAGTCTCGCCAGCTTGAGCTCGTACTCGTGGAAGAGACCGGTCACCGGACCGGACCGCTCGACGACCTCGGCGACCTTCTCGCGCAGCGGCGCGTAGTTGCTGCCGAGCACCGTGGGTCCGCCGGCCTGGAGGAAGTCGATGTACTCGTTGCCGTCGACGTCCCACAGACGAGCGCCCTCCGCTTTCTCGATGGCGAGCGGGAAGGGGTAGTTGAAGGCGAGGTTGTGCTGCACGCCGCCGGGGATGAGCTCCATCGCCTCGTCGGTGAGCTCCTTGCTGCGGCGGCAGTACTGGTCGAACCATGCCAGGTAGCCGTCCATGACGTCGCGGCGGAGCGGGCGGATCGGCTGGGCGACGAGGTCGCCCAGCCGCCGATAGACGTCGGGGACGTCCGGGTAGCGGCTGACGGCGTAGCCGGCGAGCTGAGCGCCGGAGGGGCCGGCCTCGCCGGCGGCCGCGGCGGCCGGGCCGGTGGCCCGCGCGGGCGGGCCTGCGACCGCCCGCGCCTCGTCCGCGGCCGTCCGCTCAGCGGCGCGCGCCTCCGCGGCCTCGCGCGCGGCGCGCGCCTCCTCCACCTGCTGCGCCAGCTTCTTCTCGTCCTTGCGCAGCTTGGCGAAGGCGATCTCGCGGATCGGCAGCGGCACCTTCTCGGCGCGACCGTCGGTGAGCAGGGCCAGGAGGTAGTCGAGCGCCACCTTCTCGAGCAGGGCCATGTTGTGCACGGCCTGCTCGGCGTCACCGCCGAGCACGAGCACGCCGTGGTTCTCGAGGATGTACGCGTTGGCGCCGCTGGCGACCCTCTTCGCCACGTTCTTCTTGAGGAAGCTCGTCCCCGACGGTGCGTACGGGACGAGCTCGACAGAGCGGCCGAGGTAGCGCACCTGTTCGTCGAACAGGGCGGGTATCGGCCGCTCCATCAGCGCCAGCGCGCTCGCGTAGGGTTGGTGCGTGTGGATGATCACGCTCACGTCCGGGCGGCGCTCGTACACGGCGGCGTGCATCGACGACTCGATCGACGCCTTCCTGGCGCCGAGGATGCGCCTCCCGTCGAGCCCGAGCACGCAGATGTCGCCGGGCTCCATCTTGCCGTAGTCGTAGCTGGACGGCGTGACCGCGTAGGCGTCCTCACCGGGCACGCGGACCGAGACGTTCCCTTCGGTCGCCTTGAGGTATCCCCGATCGAGCAGCGTGCGGCAGACCGTGACGACGAGCTCCCGCGGGGGACCGTAGCGGCTCATCCGGTCACACCTCCGCGATGACGAGGACGATCGTGGCGACCGCGAGCACGCAGCTCCCTGCGGTGAGCACCCAGACAGCCCAGAAGTCCATCGGCAGCGGACGCCCGGCCGCGAGGGCGGTGCGGGTGCGCTGCGCGCGGTACGCCGCCAGCACGAGCACGAAGACGCCGAGCGCAGCGAAGCCTCCGCCGAGCAGGCCGAAGGCCAGGTGCGAGGCGTCGATCAGCGCCGGCAGCAGCCGCCCGACGGCCAGGGCCAGTCCGAGGGCGCCGAGCCCCGTGCGCAGCCAGGCGAGGTAGGTGCGCTCGGCGGCCAGCCAAGTGCGTCGCGGCGCGGAATCACGCAGATCGTCCCCTGGTCTCGCCGGCTCACCCATCCCCGGCATTCTACGCCGCCTCTCGGTGCCGGGCGATTCACCCTACTCGGGTGAGGCGGGCCCTCATCGCCCTTCCGTAGCCTGAGCACGCAGCACCACTGCTCGGGGAACGCGAGACAGGCGACACGAGGAGGAGCCCCATGAACACGCTCAGCGCTCGGACCCCAGCCACACGACGCGGTGGTTCGACCGCGTGGACCCTGAGGCACCCCGTGACGGCGGCGGTCGCGGTACTGGCCGGCGCGGTGCTGGCCGGGGTGCTCATCGGCGTCATCCTCAGCGCGCCGTTCACCGTCGCGCAGACGGCGACGCTGCACCGCGCCGGCGGTCACGCCCTCGCCACCGTCGCACAGGCGCAGCACGCCGCCGCGGCGACCGTCACGGCCGTCACCGGCGGCGAGATCGCGTCGCCGTCGCCCATCGCCGGCAAGCGCAGCCCGGCGAGGGCCGGCTTCGCCGTCGGCCGGAGCAGCGGAGCCGGCTCCGGCTTCATCGTCATCGAGCCAGGGACGCGCGCGCCGGCCCGGGGCGGCTTCTACGGGCGCTCGCTCGGCGCCGGCGGCTGACGAGGGAGCCCGCGACTGCGATCACTCGCGGGCAGCGACCGCCGCCGCAATGGCGGGGCGGCAGGGGCCGCCGACCCGCTGGCGGTGCGGCAGGGGCCGGGGCGTCGCACGGCGCACCCGGCCCCTGCTACGGAATGCTCAGGTCTCGAGCGTGCGCAGGTAGGCGGACGCGGCGGCGAGCCCGCCCTCGAGGACGTCGCGGGCGCATGCGTACCCGAGACGGAAGGCGTGCTCCTCGCCGAAGGCGACGCCCGGCATGACGAAGGCGCCGTTGAGGTCGAGCATGCCCTGGCAGAAGTCCACCGAGGGCAGGTCGTAGTCGTAGCGGACGAGCGCGATGGTGCCGGCGCGCGGGCGCACGTAGCGAAGTCGCGGCTCCCGCGCGATCCACGCGTCGACGACCGCGAGGTTGCCGCGTACGATATCGAGGCTGCGCGCCAGGACCCTGTCCCTGTTCTCGAGCGCCACGGCGGCGAGTGCGTCGTCGAGCACCCCGCCGCTGATCGTGGTGTAGTCGCGTACGTCGAGGCATCGCTCGATGACCTCCGGCGGCCCCGCGACCCACCCAGTGCGCAGGCCGGCGAGCGAGTAGCTCTTGCTCATGCTGCCGCTGCTCACGCCCTTCTCATAGAGGTCGGCGACAGACGGCGCGGTCGTGCCGGGCTCGTGTTCCAGCATCCGGTACACCTCGTCGCAGAAGAGCCAGGCGTCGCGCTCCCGGGCCACCTCCACGATCTCGCGCAGCAACGGTCCGTCGATCAGCGCCCCCGTCGGGTTGTTGGGGTTGTTCAGGACGATCAGCCGCGTCCGCTCGTCGGTGAGCGCGCGTATCGCGTCCGGGTCAGGCAGGTAGCCATCCTCCTCGCGAAGCCTCAGACTGCGGACCTCCGCGCCGAGAGACGCGGGGACCGCGTAGAGCTGCTGGTACGTCGGCTGGACGCTCACCACCGTGGCCCCGGACTCGACCAGCGCGTACAGGGCGAGGAAGTTGGCGCCGATGGCCCCGTTGGCGGTGAGCACGTGGTCGGGCGTGATGCGCTCGCCGTACAGCGCCGCGATCGCGGCGCGCAGGCGCGGCGACCCGACGATGTCCCCGTAGCCGAGCCAGGTCTCTTTGAGGCGACGCACCACGCCGTCGGCGTCGCCGCTCATCTCGAGCAGCTCGTCGAAGGTGAGCGAGTGCACGCAGGTCTCCGCTATGTTCCACGTGGCGGTCGTCTCGTGGGCGTTCATCCACTGCTCGACGAAGAACGGATCGATGTGCACTCAGGGTCTCCAGACAGACGGACGGACCGACGAGCCACATCCTGCATCCGGCACCGCCCCCGGGCAACCGGCCAGGGGTCGGGCGTAGGTTTGGGAACGCCCCCAGGGCGGGCGGCGAAGGTTGGCGGCGGCCACGTGAGCCGCCCAGGCGTGAGGGGCGCATGATGCGGTGTGAGAGTAGGATCGGGTGGCCATGACGACGCAGTTCATCAGCCACGAGCAGGCGCGGCGCTTCTACGACCGTATCGGCCGCGGCCAGGATGCGCGACCGCTGAGCGAGCGCCGTGCGCTCGACGCGCTCGCGACGCTGGGCGACTTCGGCCGCGCGGCGGCCGTGGTCGAGTTCGGCTGCGGCACCGGCCGGTTCGGCGCCCGGCTCCTGCGCGAGAGACTCCCGGGCGACGCGACCTATCTGGGACTCGACGTGAGCCCGCGCATGGCGGAGCTGGCGCGCGCCACCGTCGCACCGTGGCCCGACCGGGCGAGCGTCGAGCTCACCGACGGCGCCATCCGGCTGCCCGTACCGGACGAGTCCGTCGACCGCGTCGTGAGCACGTACGTGCTCGACCTGCTCGGCCCAGCCGACACCACGGAGTTCCTGGCCGAGGCGCACCGGGTGCTGCGGCCCGGGGGACGGCTCGCGCTGGCGAGCCTGGCCCCGGGCCGAACGGCGCCGGCGCGCCTGGTCACCCGCCTCTGGCAGGCCGTCTGGCGCTTGAACCCGGCGCTCCTCGGCGGCTGCCGTCCGCGCACCCTCGACGGCCTGCTCGACCCTGGAGAGTGGATCGTCCTCGCCGGCTTCGCGGTCACCGACTGGATCCTGACCTCGGACGTCCTGGTGGCCGCGCGCCGCTGACGGCGGGCGGCGCGACCCATCCTGCGCGGCGCGCGATAGAATCGGCGGGCGGCCAGCCCTGCTCGCCGCTCGCCGCCACGACCCGGGAGCATCGATGGACCCCAACGAGTTCAGAAGCCTCGGCCACGATCTGATCGAGTGGATCGCGGCGTACCGCGAGCACGTTGCGGACTACCCGGTCATGAGCCCGGTGCGGCCTGGCGAGGTGGCGGAGCTGCTGCCCGCCGAGCCGCCGTTGCAGGGTGGCGACCTCGGGGGCATCGTCGCCGACCTGGACCGCATCGTCATGCCGGGTATCACCCACTGGAACCACCCCGGCTTCCTTCACTACTTCCCCAGCAACAGCGACCTCGCGTCGGTGCTGGCCGACCTCGTCTCTTCCGGGCTCGGCGCGCAAGGCATGAGCTGGCAGACGAGCCCGGCGGCCACCGAGGTCGAGGACGTCGTCATGGAGTGGCTTCGCGAGATGGTCGGCCTGCCGGACACGTTCACCGGCGTCATCGAGGACACGGCCAGCACGTCGACGTTCACGGCGCTTCTGTGTGCGCGCGAACGAACGTCGACGTTCTCGCAGAACCGCGGCGGCCTGCAGGGCGAGGACGCGCCGCTCGTGGTGTACGCCAGCGACCAGGCGCACAGTTCGGTGCCCAAGGCGGCGCTTCTCGCCGGCTTCGGCGTCGAACACCTGCGCCTTGTCGGGACCGACGCCGAGCACGCGCTCCGGCTGGACCTCCTGGAACGCGCGATCGACGACGACCTGGCGGCCGGTCGCCGGCCCTGCGCCGTGGTCGCCGCGGTCGGCACGACCGCGACCACGGCGCTCGACCCGGTAGCCGGCGCCGCCGCCCTCTGCGCGCGCCACGGCATGTGGCTCCACGTCGACGCGGCCCTGGCCGGGACGGCGATGATCTGCCCCGAGTACCGCTGGATGTGGGAGGGCGTGGAGCGCGCGGACTCCGTCGTCTTCAACCCGCACAAGTGGATGGGCACCGGCTTCGATCTCTCCGCCTACTACGTGCGCGACCCCGAGCACCTCGTGCGCGTGATGAGCACCGACCCGAGCTACCTGCGCACCGCGCAGGACGGCCTCGTACGCAACCTGCGCGACTGGGGCATCCCGCTGGGCCGCCGGTTCCGCGCCCTCAAGCTCTGGTTTCTGCTGCGCTCAGAGGGTGTCGAGGGGCTGCAGGCGCGCATCCGCCGCGACGTCGGTAACGCAGCCTGGCTCGCGGAGCAGGTGGTCGCGGCGCCGGAGTGGGGACTCATGGCGCCGGCGCCGCTCCAGACCGTGAGCCTGCGGCATCTGCCGCAGGCGCTGGCCGGCGACGAGGAGGCGCTCGCGGCGCACAACGCCGCGATCGTGCAGCGAGTCACCGACGCCGGCGACTACTACTTCGGCACCTCGCTGCTCAAGGGCCGGCTCATCATCCGCATCTCCGTGGGCGCGCAGCCGACGGAGCGCGAGCACGTCGCCGGCGCGTGGGCGGCGCTCCAGGAGGCGGCGGCCACGGTCTGACCCGCCCGCGAGGGCCACGGCAGGTGGCGGCGTACGCGCGAGGGCCGCGCCCGCCTCAGCGGGCGCGGCCCTCGCGCTGCGTCACCGCGGTCTGGTCACTGTGCCTGCGTCGTCAGCGCTACCGCCGGCGGAGCCGGGCCCACGCGGAAGGGCCGCATCATCTCGTTGTCCTCGTGCTCGAGGATGTGGCAGTGCCACACGAAGAGCCCGGCGATAGTGAACCTCGCCTTCACCCGGGTCAGCTCACCCGGGTAGACGATGACGGTGTCCTTCCACCCTGTCTCCCAGGCCTCGGGCTTCAGGACCGCGCCCTGCCCCATCATGCCGTGCGGCGACATCATCGGGTCGGTGACGACGCGCCTGACCACCTGGAACTGCACCTGGTGGATGTGGATCGGGTGCGCGTCCATGGTGAAGTTGCGCAGGTTCCAGCTCTCGACGGCTCCCACGGCCGGGTTCTCGGTCACGCCGTCCATCCAGAACAGTGGCTCGGGGCCGCCGGTGCTGGTCCAGGTGCCGAGCGCGGCCTCTCGCGGCCCGAACGGCTGTCCGTTCGGGTCGAGGACGACGTTGCCGTCCGCGTCCTCGGACGCCTTGACCGTCGCCGAGTCGAGCTCGTTGAGGCTCACGTTGCGGACCACGCTCGCCCTCGGCAGCCGCTTGATCGCGGGCAGGTTCAGCCTGTCGGGCCTCGCGCTCATGTCGCGCGAGGTCGCCGCGCGCACGCGGAACTGCATCACCTGGCCGGTGGTGCCGGCGTCGGCCGGCTCGAACTCCTCCCCGGCCTCGCCGCCGCCGAAGGGCTCGTCGGGACCGACGTTGCGCAGGATGATGCGCGACCCGCGCCGGACCTTCGAGAAGTCCACGATCACGTCGGCGCGCTCCGCCGGCGCGATGAGCAGCTGCCTGAGCTTGACCGGCCTGGGCAGATACCCGCCCTCGCTGCCGATCTGGGTGAAGGGCATGCCGTTGCTCATCTTGAGGATGAGGAACCGCGACTGCGAGCCGTTCAGCAGGCGGAGGCGATACCGTCGCTGCTCCACGTTCAGATACGGCCAGGTCTTGCCGTTGACGACCATGGTGTTGCCGAAGAACTCCGGGTTCCACTGCGGCGAGATGTCGCTCATCTGGCCGTCCAGCGCCATGTCGGGTTCGAGCGGGATGCGCAGCTCGGGGGCGCCGGGGAACTGCGGCGTCGCGCCCGGCACGTTCAGACCCTCGAAGAACGCCCGGTTGTCCGGGTAGTAGAGGGATCCGTCCGCGTTGAACGACCGGTCCTGGATGGCGATGGGGATCTCGTAGTACTTCTTGCCCGGCTTGTCCCCGCGCTGGGGGGCCGGCTTGGGGAGGCGCGGCGCCACGCGGTCGCCGGCCCTGCGCAGCAGGTAGAAGCCTGCCGGGCCGGCATAGACGTTCAGCCGCGTCATACCGAGGGTGTGGTCGTGGTACCACAGCGTCGCCGGCCGCTGGTCGTTGGGGTACTGGAAGACGGCCGAGCCGGGCTCCCAGGTCTGGCCCTGACGCGCCTCGGCCTCCTGCTTGAACTGGTCGAAGAGGCTGCCGCCCGTGGCGTACCCGGCCGGGATGTCGTTCGCGGCCGGCAGGTACCAGGCCTCCGGATACCCGTCGCTGTCCTCGGTGGTGTGCGCGCCGTGCACGTGCGTGACGATGGGGACGGGACCCGTGTACGGCGTGGCGTCCATACCGTGCGTGTCGGTGCCGCCGGGGCCCCCCGCGGGGTTGGCCCAATGCAGCGTCTGGTCGACGGCGAACAGGTGCGGCAGGTAGGCGCCGTTGGCGTCCACCAGCCCGTTGATCCACTTCACGCGCACCGGCCGGCCGGTCTTGCCCTCGACGGTGAGCGCCGGGTAGTTGAGCGTGCCGCCCTCGGCCACGGGGCGCGGGTCGAGCATCGACGCGTAGCTCCAGACGGTGGTCGGCCCGACGGCGTTGGTCTTGGACCACCCCATGGGGAGGATGTACTGCTGGAACTGCTTGACGACGATCTCGTAGTAGTCGACCTGCTTGCCCGCCTGGTCGACCACGCGGGTGCGCGGCATCGCCGGCGGGATCACCAGAGGCTCCTGATACTTCGGGATGCTCGCGGGATCGAGCGAGCCCCCGGGCAACGGCTCGGCGCCGGCGGGGGCTGACGTGACGGCGAGGAAAAGGGCGAGGACGGCGAGCGACAGCGTCGCCACGACTCCCGCCGCCACTCCCCGGCTGTCGCCAAAGGCGGTCTTCATGCTGCTCCTCCTGCTCATCGCCCGCTGGCCCCGCGGACGGATCTTGTGGGGAAAGCGCGGGAAGCGCTTCCTCGCTGGCAAGCGTGGAGCATGAGTACCCACCGAGACCCAGTTAAACACCGTATCCATAGTGCAAACTCTGGCCGCGGGACACGCCTCGGCCGCGACGAGGCGCGGGCGGACAGGGCGGTGGCGCCGCCCGCGTCTCGCCGCTACCCTCTCGCGAGAGGTATTCGGGGCGCCTTCGCGAAGGTCGCGTCGCAGGCCCGCACCGTGGCGCGGGCCTGTTCAGCGGTCAAGCTACGCCCCGCCGGGCCGATACCCACAACCAGAGCACATGGGCAGCCGAATGGTCGACGAAGAATCCATCCCCCGTACGGTCCACACGACGCCGCCGCGCCGTCGTTCGGCGGCGGGCGCGGCGCTGCTCGTTGTCCTGCTCCTGACGCTGGCGGCCGCTGCCGCCGTGACGGCCCCACGCGCGGCGGCCGCCCCGTCGCTGTACGAGCTGCAGAGGGAGGCCAAACGCGCCAAAGCTGAGATGGCGAGCCTCCAGACGGACCTTCAAGTCGTCGCCCGGCGGGTCGCCGAGGCGCAGCAGCGGCTCGACGCCGTCAACCAGCGCCTGGTGCGCTCGAGGATCGACCTGAGGCGGGCCGAGAACGAGCTCGAGCTCCAGCGAGAGGTCCTGGCCGAGCGGGCGGCGGCGATGTACAAGCAGGGCGACCTGGACTGGCTCGACCTCCTCTCCACGATCCAGAGCTTCGCGGACATCGACACACTCCACTCGCTGCAGCGAGCCATCGCCGATCAGGACAGGCGCACCGAGGATGACGCCCAGTGGCTCGCCCGCGAGGCGCGCCGCCTTGAGCGTCTGGTGGAGAGCGACCATGAGGACGCCGTGGAAGCGGAGCAGGAGGTCCAGAACCAGAGGATCGAGCTCGACCAGAGGCTCGCGGAGCGCTCGGCGATCCTCCAGGACGTCACCAGGCGCATCAAGAAGATCCTCGCCAGCGGCGGGCTGGGCCCGGCGCTGGCGATGGCCAAGGACGGGCAGTTCACCCAGCTCACGTGGGCCCGGGCACTGCTCGTGGCCATGCGCCTGCCGGTGACCGCGGACAACGTGGCGGCGATCACGGCGTGGGAGATGGCCGAGGGCGGACACTGGTACAACACCGCCTACTTCAACCCCCTCAACACCACGCAGAGCATGCCGGGCGCCACGGTGTTCAACTCGGTGGGGGTCAAGGCCTACACCAGCTGGAGACAGGGGCTCGAGGCGACCGTCAAGACTCTCCGGAACGGCTACTACGGCGGCATCATCGCGGCGCTCCGCCGCGGTAACGACTCGACCGCGGTCGCGGCCGCCGTCGGCGCCTCGCCCTGGGGCACCGGCGACTTCGGCCACCTGCTCTGAGGTGCATCTCCCGCGGCGGCGGGAAGAGTACCAGCATGTTCCGACGCCGCAGACCCAGGCCACCACAGGTGGACCCCATCGTGACCGACCGCGCCGGCCGCGTCGTCGGTGTACGCACGCCGCCGCCGCCCGCGCCCGAGGAGAGCCGGGCCAGCCGCGTGTGGCACCGCCGCGAGAACCTCGCGTCCACGGGGGAGCTGCGTCACCAGGCCGAGCTGCGCAACCAGTACGCGGCCTTCCACGTCGACCCGGGCCCGTCGGTCAGGCGGTGACGTGATGAGCGCCGGCTCCTGGATCCTCCTCGCCGTCATCGTCGCCGTCGCCCTGCTCTGGGGCGTGCCGCGGTTCTTCGGCTGGCGCCGGGACCGGCGTCGACGCGAGCTCATCCGGCGTCTCGAGCAGGCCCGTGGCACGCGTGTCATCACCCTGATCCACCGTCAGGAGACCATGAGCGTGCTCGGCCTGCCGTTCGGCCGCTACATCGACATCGATGACTCGGAGCAGCTGTTGCGCGCCATCCGGCTCACGCCGTCCGAGATGCCGATCGACCTGCTCCTGCACACGCCGGGCGGGCTGGTGCTCGCCAGCGACCAGATCGCCTACGCGCTCAAACGGCACGATGGGAGAGTGACGGTCATCGTGCCGCACTACGCCATGTCGGGCGGCACGCTCGTTGCGCTCGCCGCCGACGAGATCCTCATGGACCCGGACGCCGTGCTCGGACCTGTCGACCCGCAGCTCGGCAGCCTGCCGCGCGGGTCGTGGCCGGCAGCTTCGATCCTCAAGGCGCTGGAGCAGGACAACCCCAACCGCGACGACGAGACGCTGATCCTGGGCGACGTCGCGCGCAAGGCCATCGACCAGGTGCGCGCGACGGTTCGCGAGCTGCTGGAGGGCCGCGTCGAGGAAGCCGAAGGGGAGCGCCTGGCGGCGCTGCTGAGCGAGGGCCACTGGACGCACGACTACCCGATCCGCCTGGAGGAGGCGGGGAAGCTCGGGCTGCCCGTCTCCGACGCCGTGCCCGAGCTCGTCTACGACCTGATGACGCTGTACCCGCGCCGCAGCCAGCGGCGGCCGTCCGTCGAGTTCATCCCCACGCCGTACCGCACGCGCGGTGACGACGGCTGAGGCGGCCGCACGGCATGGACGAGGATCGCGGCGAGTCCTACCTGCGCGAGACGCGGCACCGCCGCTCTCGTCTCGTCGGCGGACGCATGGACTGGGCGCATCAGCCGGACTGGTTCAAGACGTATCCCGATGCGCCGCGGGTCAGGCTGCCTGACCTGGCGCTCGATGACGGCGGCATCTTCGACGCGCTCGCGCGTCGCAGGAGCGTCCGGGCGTACTCGGCGGAGCCGCTCACGCTCGGCGAGCTGTCGGCGCTGCTCTGGGCGGCCGCCGGCGTCACGGCGCGGCAGGAAGGCTTCGCCTTCCGCACGGCGCCGTCGGCCGGCGGCCTCTACCCCATCGAGCACTACGTGGTCGCCAACGACGTCGAAGGGCTCGAGCGGGGCCTGTACCACTACGACGTGCTCGGCCGCACGCTCGAGCGCCTGCACGAGGGCGACCTGCGCCGGCCTATCGCTCGCGCGGCGCTGGACCAGCGCATCGCGGCCGACGCGCAGGCGGTCTTCGTCTGGACGGCCGTCCTGCAGCGCTCGCGCTGGAAGTACGGCGAGCGCTTCGTCCGCTACGTCCTGCTCGACGCCGGCCACATCGCCGAGAACGTCGCCCTGGCAGCGACGGCGCTCGGCCTCGGCACCTGCCAGATCGCCGCCTTCTTCGATGAGGAGGTGGCGGCGATCATCGGCGTCGACCCCGACGTGGAGCCGGTCGTCTACATGAGCACGGCGGGACGACCGGCCGGCGAGTAGAAGGGCGCCGGCCTCAGCCGGCCGGCGCCCGCGGAACGAGCCGACCGCGCGGTCAGCGCACCCGCGGGGCGAGCCAAGCCGCGAGGTCGTCGTACACCTGCTCGCGGCCGACCTCGTTGAAGCACTCGTGGTAGAGGCCCTCGTAGCTGCGGATGGTCTTGTCCTCCGACGCGGCGCGCGCGAAGAGGGCCTCGATGAAGGCGACGTCCACCACCTGGTCGTCCTTGCCGTACAGAACGTAGAGCGGCAGGGCGATGCGCTCCGCCCCGGCCATCGCCGCATCCTGCGCGGCCAGGGTCTCCCTGGCCCAGCGGGCGGGAGCGACGTGGTGCACCAGCCGGTCGGTGACGTAGGCGTCGACGACGGTCTTGTCGTGCGAGAGCTGCGCCGCCTGCAACGTGTTGCCGATGTCTCTGTTGGGCCAGACCACCGCCAACCCCCTGGCGGCGGCCACCCTCGCCGGAGGGACGGCCTCGGCCAACTGGAGGAACGGCGAAGAGAGGACGAGCCCGCGCACGTCGGGCGCGCGCTCCTCGGCGAGGCGCGCGCAGATGAGCCCTCCCATGCTGTGCCCCAGGAGGAACAGCGGCCTCCCCGGCTGGAGCCGGCGCACCTCGTCGAGGTACATCTGGGTGTCGTCGAGGTAGTCGTCGAACCGCTTGACCTGCCCGCGCGTGCCCGACGACTGGCCGTGGCCGCGCAGGTCGTATACGTACGCAGCCCAGCCGCGCGCCGCCATCGCCTCACCGAGCGAGACGTAGCGGCCGCCGTGGTCACCGTACCCGTGGACCACGGCGATCACGGCGGAGGGCTCGGTCGGCTCCATCACGTCCGGGCCGGCAGGCAGCCACGCCTGCAGGAGCAGGCGGACGCCGCCCGCCCCCAGGAACTGGGTGGACGTGTGCCGGCAGTGATGCGCCGCGCCGCCGCCGGGTGTCGTCTCCGCGCTCATGACCTCAGCTCGTGAGCGCCGCGCGGATGGACGCGGAGACGGCGGCCAAGCCGCCCTCCAGCTCCTCCGGCAGCGGCCACGCGTAGCCGATGCGCATGTGACGCCGGTCCTGCTCGAACCAGTGCCCCGGCCCCACGTAGGTCCCGTGCACCTCGCCGAGCACCCTGTAGAACTCGTCCACGTCCACGGGCACCTCCGGCCTGATCCGCGGAAAGCACACCACGCCCCCTCCCGGCTCGACCCACTCCATCAGCTCCTCGCCGGCGATCCAGTCCCTGACCACCCGCAGCTGCCCGGCGATGAACGGGTGGAGCTCGGCGAGCCACGCCGCGCGCTGCTCGAGCGCCCGCACGGCGATCTCCTCGTCCACGACGCTGCCGCAGATGCCGATCTGCTCCTTGGCGGCAAGGAACGTCCTCATCAGCTCGCCGTCGCGGCATACCAGCCAACCCGTGCGGATGCCGGGGATGCCGTACGTCTTGCTGAGCGAGCTGACACTGATCGCCCGCTCGCTCAGCGTCGCCGCCACGGGGAGCGGCTCGCCGAACGTCATCTCGCGATAGGTCTCGTCCACCAGCAGGCGGCAGCCGGCGCGCTCGACCTCGCCCACCAAGCCGCGCAGGTCGGCCTCGCCCATCATCACTCCGGTCGGGTTGTGCGGCAGCGTGATGCTCACGTACTTCGTGCGCGGCGTGACCAGCGCCATGAGCTTCTCGGAGTCGACGCGAAAGCCGTCCTCGAACGTCAGGTCGAGGAAGCTCACGTCTGCCTCGATAGCGCGCGGCGTCTCGATGTTGGTCGCGTAGTTGGGCCGGACAACCACCAGGTGGTCGCCCTTCTCGAGCAGCGAGGTGGCGATGATGAAGAGGGCTTGGGCGGCGCCGGCCGTGACGAGCACGTCGCCACGGGTCACGCCGCCCGCCCCGCCGCTCTGCGCCGCGATCAGGCCACGGAGGCGCTCGTTGCCGGCGTGGTCGCCGTAGAAAAGCAACCCGTCCTCGAGGGTGACGCCGAGGTCCGAGAGGGAGCGGTCCCGCACAGAGCTCTCGGTGAGGTTGTAGCGGATGCGGTCGTAGCCGAACTGCTCGGGAGACTCCTCCTCGATGGGCATGCGGCGGTAGTTCACGGGCACAGACCTCCTGACGACGCGCAAGACTGCCGGGCAACCCTACATCCCTCCCGCGCGACGCGCACGACGACACGGCCCGCCGGGCAGGCCTTTGCACGGAGGCGTCCCGCGCGGCGTCCGTGCTACAGTCATGGCCGGCCCACCGGAGGAGTCGATGGCCCGCAACCACCGCCGTGTCAGTGTCACCATCGCGCTCGTCGCCGCGCTCCTGCTGGCAGCCGCGGCAGCCGCCGCGTGCTCGGTCACGGCGACCGCAGAGTCCGCCTCGTCCGCCCCAGGCGCCGCCGTGACGCGGAGCGCCGGCGCGGACGCCAACGCAGGCGGCGAGGCCGGCCCCAGGGGAGCCTCCCGCGCCGATTGGAGGCGCGTCCTCGCCGCGCTCGCCTGGATGCAGGCCGGCACACCCAGCAAACCCGTGGTCGTCCTGCTCGGCGGCTCGGCCGCCCGGGAGTGCACGATCAGCGACCAGAGCTGGCGCGACCAGATCGTCGCCAGGGGCGGGCCCGAGACGCTCGCCTGGAACATGAGCTCGGGAAACCGGACGCTGGCGCAGAGCGTCGCGGTCGTCAAGGCGCTGCCGAGAGGCGCCGAGGCCATCGTCTGCATCGGCGTCAACCTGGGCTCGTTCACCTCGGCGCAGAAGACAGCATCCATCACACTGCCCTCGCCGGCCCCCACCTCGCCCCCGTCGCTCCAGCAGCCGCACCGCTACAGCATCGCGACGGGCATCCTCTCCACCTCGATGAAGAGGGACCTCGTGCGAGCTTGGCGCGCCGACCGGTACCCGGTCTTCACGCGCAACTTCGCGACCAGCGCCGCCGTACTGCAGACGCTGATCAAGACGTGCCTGGCACGCGGCTACAAGCCGGTGCTGTTCGAGCTGCCGAGGAACACCGCCATCATCGGCAGCTCGCTGAGCGTGCCCACGGCCAGGTTCCGCGACAAGTGCGGGACGCTCGCGGCGCAGTACGGGATCCCATGGGTGAGCTTCGTGAATACGGCGGGGCTGACCAACGGGGACTTCTACGACCTCTGGCACCTGGTCGAACCGGGCCGCACCGCATGGCAGGACCTCCTGAGTGCGAAGACGGCGAAGCTGCTCGAGCGGTACGGTTACGATGGCGGCGGCTCGTAAGGCCTCCAGCCGCCGCCCGGTGCGAGTGGCGGCCGGGCTGACGCTTGTCCTCCTCCTGGCCTCCGGGCTGGCGGCGCTCACCCTGGCCGCCGCGCCGGCCCGCGCAGGCGACGGCGCCTCCGGCACGCCCACGACGGCGCTCCTCGGCGCGGCTCCCGCTCGGGCCCCCAGCTTCGCGCCCGCCCTGATCCCTCCCGTCGGGGAGGAGGCGCGCGGCACCGACTACGGCAAGGACTGGCAGCACTGCGTCCAGGTCGTCGCCAACCTGCGCGCCACGCCCCCCACGACTCCGCTGGTGGTGCTCCTGGGCGGCTCGTCGGCACGCGAGAGCACCGTGCTCGACGACCACTGGGAGCGCCAGATCACCCGTCGCAGCGGCTACGTCGTCGACTCCTACAACCTGGGCTCCAAGCACCGCTCATACGCCCAGGACCTCGCCCTCGTGAAGCTCCTGCCCAGCGGCGTGCCCACCATCGTCTACATCGGGGTCAGCCTCGGCCGCTTCTGCCTCCCGGTCAAGTCGGCGAGCATCACCCTGCCCAGCCCGCGTTCGCTGCCCCCCTGGGACCAGCACGTGTACTTCAGAGACCGCATCCAGAGCCGAGCTCAGAAGCGCCACCACGTCTCCTACTGGTTGTCGCGTCGCTACCCCGAGTTCCGCGCGAACTACGGCGCCGAGATCGGCATGCTCGAGAGGATCATCCGCGCCTGCAAGCTTCGCCACCTCCGGGTCGCGCTGGTCGACCTGCCGCGCGACCTCCCCGTCATCGGCTCCTCCTTCGACGCGCCCGTGTCCCGCTATCACGCCGGCTGCGCACGGCTCGCCCGCGCCTGGGACATCCCGTGGCTCCACTTCAACGCCCAGGCGCGCTTCGCCGACCGCGACTTCTTCGACATCTTCCACCTGGTCGAGCCCGGCCGCGTCAAGTTCCAGAGCATCCTCTCGGACAGGACCATCGGGCTGCTGAAGCGGTACCGCATGCCCAGACCTGAGCCCACGCCATCGCCGTCCCCTTCGCCGAGCCTTTCGGCGTCGACCTCCCCGTCGGCTTCGCCGGCGCCGACCTTCTGAGCCGGCCGGCCCGTGTCCACCCTCACACTCCTCGGGATCGCCCTCGGTCTCGCCATGGACGCCTTCGCCGTGGCCATCGGCGCCGGTCTCCAGCTCTGCAACGTCACCAAGCGCCAGACCTTCCGCCTTGCCTGGCACTTCGGCCTGTTCCAGGCGTTCATGCCGGTCCTCGGCTGGCTGGCCGGCCTGACCCTGGTCGACTACATCGCCCCGGTCGATCACTGGATCGCGTTCGGCCTGCTCGCGTTCATCGGCGGCAAGATGGTCTACGAGGCGCTCAAGCACCAGGAAGATGAGGCGGACCGCTGCGACCCGACCAAGGGCTGGAGGCTCGTCATGCTCTCCGTCGCCACGAGCATCGACGCGCTGGCGGTGGGCCTCTCCCTGGCGGTGCTCGGCGTGAGCATCTGGTGGCCGGCGCTGGTGATCGGCGTCGTCGCCGGCGCGCTCACCATGGTCGGCCTCGAGCTCGGCACCCGCTTCGGCGCCCTGCTGGGTCGTCGCATGGAGATCGTCGGCGGCCTCATCCTCATCGGGATCGGCGTCAAGATCCTCGTAGAGCACCTGACCGGGTAGCCTCAGCGGATGTACACGCGTACGTGCGCCCGTGGCGGTCGAGAGCCGGGCGCTACGTGGTCATGCCGTCAGGCCCGGCAGCTGAAGCCGGCGCGCTTCTCGAAGTACTTCTGGTGGTACTCCTCGGCGCGCCACCACTTCGCGGCAGGGACGACCTGCGTCACCACAGGCCGGGTGAACACGCGGCTCTCGGTGAGCTGCGCGATCGCGGCGAGCGCCGCCTTCTCCTGATCACGGTCGTGGAAGAAGATCGCGGAACGATACTGGTCGCCGACGTCCGGGCCCTGCCGGTTCCACTGGGTGGGATCGTGCGAGCTGAAGAAGTGAGCGAGCAGCTCCTGGTAGCTGATCGCGTCCGGATCGAACTCGACGCGTACCGCCTCGGCGTGGCCGGTCCTGTGCGAGCAGACGTCCTCGTAGGTGGGATGCTCTGTGCTGCCGCCGGTGTAGCCGACCTCGGTGCTGGTGACGCCCTGCAGCGCGGCAAGACGTTGCTCCACACCCCAGAAGCAGCCTGCGGCGAAGGTGGCGGTGGCCATGTGTCCGTCCTGTGGTCGGTGATGATGCGCGCCGCTCCGGCGGCGCGCCGTGCACCCCCAGTGTTCCCCGGGCGCGCCGGAGGCACGCCCGGGCATCCGCGACGGCGCACGGGAGTCTCTCCCGCAGGACCGGCACCGCTGCGCGTACGCCTGGAGGTACGACGGTACCGTTGCGCGTACATTCGGACGTGCGGATCCGGATCGCACATCACGTTGTCCGGATCGAGCCGGCCCGGGCCGGCGGGCGTCAGACCCGTTGCTTCTCGGGCTCGACGACCCTGGCGGCCGCGGCCGGTCGCGGCTGCTGCCGAGATGGCTGTTGCGGCTGCCGGCTGAGTTCGCGAAGCCGCCGCCGCTGGGCGCGGTTCTTCGCCGCGGTCCACCAGGTGCGCGAGTAGTACCAGAGCCAGCCGTACTCGAGCATGCGGTCCCAGAACGCCTTCTTCTTCTCCGCCTGGCTCTTGCTGGTCCACAGCCACTTGTGGAACTGCCAGACCGGCCGCCAGGTGGCGTAGAAGCGCTTGTTGGCCTTGATGGTCTCCTGCAGCAGGTGCAGGGCCGTCATCTGCTTGGGCTGGAACACCACGTGCTGCGCGTCGTAGAATGACCAGTCGCGCTCGATGATGCGACCCTCGTCCTCCAGCTCCTGGAACTGCTGCGTGCCCGGCAGCGGTGTGAGGATGTTGAGCATCACCGTGTCGATCCTGTTCTTCTGCGCGAACTTGACCGTCTCGCGCATGGCGTCCGGCGTGTCGTGGTCGGCGCCGAGCACGAACATGCCGTGGGCGCGGATGCCGTAGTCGTGGAGCACCTTGATCGCGTGCTCGATGTCGCCCACCGTCTGCGACTTCTCGAAGTGGTCGAGCGTCGCCTGATTGACGGACTCGAGGCCGAGAGCGACGAAGTCGCACTTCGAGGCCCGCATGAGCTCCATCAGCGCCGGGTCGCGCACGACGTCGGTGCGCACCTGGGCGCCCCACGGCACGGTGACACCCTCGTCGATCATGAGCTGCAGCAGGCGCTTGAGACGCTTGCGGTTGGCGGCCATGTTGTCGTCGTAGAAGAAGATCCGCTCGGGGCTCTTCTGCTTGATCTCCTCCACGACGCTCTCGGCGCTGCGGAAGCGGTACTTCTTGCCGAACATGGCCGTCACGGAGCAGAACGTGCAGTCGAACGGGCAGCCCCAGCTGGTCATGATGGGCGTGTTGGTGATGCGCTCCCACCCGTCGATCAGAGTCAGGTCGGGGAAGGGGAGCAGGTCGAGGTCGGGACAACGGTCGTGCAGTGGCGCATGGACGGCCCGACCGTCGTCGCCGCTGAACGAGATGCCGGTGATGGATGTGAGCTCGCGCTTGCCCTCGAGGGCCTCCGCCAGCTCCACCATGATGGTCTCGCCGGCCTCGCCGCGCGCCACGTAGTCGACGTGCTCCAGAGCCTCGTCGGCCATGAAGGTGACGTGAGAGCCGCCGATGATGACGGGGATGCCGCGGCGGCGCAGCTCGTCGGCGATACGGTACGCCTCGGGGATCGTCGAGGTCGTGCTGGAGAGGCCGACGAAGTCAGAGGAGTACACGTCGGCCCAGTCGACCGGCGCCAGTTGCGGGTTGAAGATGCGCACGTCGTGCCCCGCCTCCACGAGCGCCGCGCCGATCATCGGCAGCCCGAGGCGCACGAAGTACGACTTGGACCAGAGATGACGGCTGGGGGAGATGGGCTCGATCAGGCGGATCTTCATACTGGGCGTTTCCTTACGCGGAGGGCCTTCCAGAGTCGTATGAGTCTGGAGCTTTTCACAAAAAGAGCAACCGGGCCAGCATACAGGACTAAAACGGCCTATGTTGTCAGAGACGGCGCCGGATGGGAAAACAGCTGGAATACCTCTCACGATCTCGATGAGGCGTCTGGCGGCCTCCGCCCTCGCGGCTCCCTGCCCGACGCCCCGGCCGGACGAACAGCGATCAGGGCAGAGTGATCTGATGAACGTTGACAGCAGGGGCAGCCTCGAGCCGCTCACCCAGGGCCGGCGGAGCGACCGTATCCGCTTCTACGGCCAGGGGCGCGTGTGCGCGCAGCCCGGCTGCACCACCCTCCTCTCCATGTACAACCCATCGTCGCGATGCGCCGTCCACCAGCGGCGCAGCGACCTGATACCCCTGCGGCGGCTCGAATCGCAGGAGGTCGAGCGCGGCTGCTCGCAGTGTGGCGCGAGCTTCCTGACCACCAACCCCCGGCGCAAGTACTGCAGCGCCCGCTGCCGCTCCCACGCGTTCGCGGAGCGCGAGCGCGCGGCGCGTCAGGGTGTCGATCGGCGCGAGCGCGCGGCGGCCTGAGCCGGCAGACCGGCCCTCACCGGCAGGGTCTGCTAGCCTAGCCGCATGGACGCTGCCTTCTTCGACACGCCCATCGAGCGCCGGGGCACCGCCAGCTTCAAGTGGGACCTGTACGACGGCGACGTGCTGCCGCTGTGGGTCGCGGACATGGACTTCGCCTCGCCGCCGCCGGTGGTGGAGGCCCTCCAGACTGTCGCCTGCCGCGGCGTCCTGGGGTACGCGCTGGCGCCGGATTCACTGTCCGAGGCCATCGCGGGACATCTCGAGCAGCGCTACGGCTGGCGCATAGACCCCGGCTGGATCGCCTGGCTGCCCGGCATCGTGCCCGGGCTCAACCTCGCCTGCGATGCGTTCGCCGCGCCGGGTGAGGCGATCCTCACCGTCACCCCGGTCTACCCGCCGTTCCTGGAGGCGCCCGGCCAGCGCGGCCGGCGTCTGACCACCGTGCCGGCCGAACTGAGGAGCGGCCGCTGGGAGCTGCCGCTCGACGCGATGGAGGCGGCGGTCACGCCGGACACCCGCGTCCTCTTCTTCTGCCACCCCCACAACCCGCTGGGGCGCGTGTGGCGAGGGGCCGAGGTGGAGGCAGCGCTGGCCTTCTGCCGCCGCCACGACCTCGTCCTCGTCAGCGACGAGATCCATTGCGACCTGATCCTCGACGACCTCGCCCACGTGCCCGCGGCGCTCGCCGGACCGGACGACCAGGACCGCATCATCACGTTCATGTCGCCCAGCAAGACCTTCAACCTGCCCGGCCTTAACTTCGCCTTCGCCGTCGTCGCCGACGAGGCGCTGCGCCGGCGGCTGCTGCGGCCGAGCGAAGGACTCCTGCCGTTCCCCGGCTGCTTCGCCGTCGCCGCCGCCGAGGCGGCCTACCGGGACGGCGGCGCCTGGCACGCCGGGTTGCTGGACTACCTGCGCGGCAACCGCGACGCGCTCGAGGCGTTCGTCGCGACAGAGCTCCCGCGGGTGCGCATGACGCATGTGGAGGCGACCTATCTGGCCTGGCTCGACGTGCGCGCCCTCGGGCTGGAGGACCCGGCGGCCACGTGCCGGGCCGCCGGGGTGGCGCTGTCGGCCGGGGCCGCCTTCGGCGACCCGGCCTACCTGCGCCTCAACTTCGGCTGCCGCCGGGCGACGCTGGACGAGGCGCTGCGCCGGCTCGTCACCGTCCTACGGTAGCGGCGCGGCGGCGCCCGTCCGGCCGCGCCGCCCGGAGGCCCGGCCGCCGGTCCGTTTGCTACACTCCGTGGTCATGAGCCCCCAGAGCCGCGGTTCCAGACCCTCCGAACGCGTGCGGCGCCCCGGCAGGGCGCGCGTGTACCGCCGCCGCCGGCTCTTCGCCCTCATCGTAGCCGTTGCGCTCTTCGCCGTGCTCGCCGGCGTCGTCTGGGCGGCCGTCGGCGGCTGCGGCTCGGACGCGGCCTCCGGCGGCAGCTCCGCCTCCTCCGGCGCGACCACCCAGGGCACAGAAGGCAAGAGCGGGGACGGGACGGGTAGCCAGGCCAGTCTAGCGCCCTCCCCAAGCCCGACCGCCTGGACGGGTCCGCCCTCCTCGTCGCTCAAGCTCAAGCTCCGCAAGACGATAGTCGACGCGGACATCTCGCCGAAGTCAGTGGTGAGCACCGGCACCGGCTACGTCTTCGCGCAGAACATGATGTACAAGCACACGATGACGGTGTACGACTCCGCGACGCTGAAGCTCGTGGAGACGATCCCGGACTCGATCGACGCGGCGCGGTTCCGCATCAAGGGTCACGGCGACACCATCCAGGGGGCGCCCGTCGAGGCCGCGGCCATGCCCGACGGGCGCTTCATGTACGTCTCGCAGTACTCCATGTTCGGGCCCGGCTACGCCGAAGGCCAGGACGTCTGCGCGCCCGACGACGGCACCGACAAGAGCTATGTCTACCGAGTCCCGCTCGACACGATGGAGGTGGACAAGGTCATCCCCGTCGGGGCGGTGCCCAAATACCTGGCCGTCACGCCGGACCAGAAATACCTGCTGGTCAGCAACTGGTGCTCGTACAGCCTGAGCGTCATCGACGTCCACAGGAGCAAGCATGTCGAGGGCGTGCCGCTTGGACCGTATCCGCGAGGCATCGCCGTCTCGCCGGACTCGAAGACGGCGTACGTGGCTGTCATGGGCAGCTTCGACATCGCCGAGGTGGACCTCGAGGACTTCTCGGTGTCATGGATCCGCGGGGTCGGCAGCGCCCCGCGGCACCTCTGCATGGCCCCCAACGGCAAGTACCTGTACGCGACACTCAACGGCGAGGGCAACGTCGCCAAGATCGACCCGAAGACACGCAAGGTCGTGGACAAGGTGGCCACGGGCGCTCAACCGCGCAGCATGGCGATCGCGCCGGACGGTAAGTCACTGTTCGTCGTCAACTACGACTCAAGCACGATGAGCCACATCCGCACCAGCGACATGAAGGTCGTCGACACCGTCGCAACTAACTCGCTGCCCATCGGGATCACCTACGACGCCCCCACCAGGAGCGTCTGGGTCTGCTGCTACTCGGGCAGCATCATGGTCTTCAAGCAGGTCTGAGTGTGGGCCCGGCGGCCGCGGGCGGACCGCGTGCCGGCACGCCGGTCAGCGAGCGACGATGGTGCGCACGCCGTCGTCCGAGCCGGCCAGGACCACGTCCGCGGCCCGGCGCGCAAAGACGCCGCTCTCGAGTACGCCGGGGATGACTCCGAGCTCGGCCTCGAGCCGTTCCGGGTCGCTCAGGTCCAGGCCCATGGCGTCGAGGATCACCAGGCCGTCGTCGCTGCGGTAGCCCGGGCGGACGGCGGAAGTCCCGCCGAGCGCGCGCACACGCTCGGCCACGAACGCCGCCGCCATCGGCAGTACGGCGAGAGGGACGGGCACGCCGGCCGGACCGCCCGCAGGATCGCCGAGCCGCTCGACCAGCTTGGTCTCGTCGACGATGCAGACGAAGAGCTCGGCGGCGCTCGCCACCACCTTCTCCCGGGCGAGCGCCCCCCCGGCGCCCTTGATCAGCCGCAACCGGGGGTCCACGGCGTCCGCTCCGTCGACGTACAGCGGCGGCGACGGGTTCTCGTCCAGCCCCACCAGCCGGACACCTGCCGCGCGCAGCGCGGCCGCCGAGGCCTCGGAGCTCGGGACGGCGGCGGCGACCAGCGCGGGCCGCGCCCCCAGCTCCTCGATGAAGAGCGCCGCCGTCGACCCGGTGCCTACGCCGACGGTCATCCCCTCACGCACGTACGCCATCGCCGCGGCGGCCACGGCGCGCTTCTGTTCGTCCCGGGTCATACACTACTCATGCCCCGGCCAGTCTCCGGTCATCCGCACGACGGCCGGTCGAACGATGCCGGAGCCACCCCGGCGGCCGCCGCGAGGAGGAGACATGAAGCCCGTCAACGTGTTCACCGTCACCACCGAGACCGACCCGGAAGATCCGCCGGGCTACCAGGCCGGGGCGGTCAAGCTCGCGCCGCGCATCGGCGCCGCGCAGCTCGGCGGCAGTGTCTACGACCTCCCGCCGGGCGAGAGCGTGTGCCCGTACCACTTCGAGTTCGGCGCCGAGGAGTGGTTGGTGGTGGTGCGCGGCCGGCCGACGCTGCGCCGCGCCGCCGGCGAGGGCGAGCGCGAGGAGGTACTCGCGCCGGGCGACACCGTATGCTTCCCGCCCGGCCCCTCCGGCGCCCACAAGGTCACCAACACCGCGGAAGAGCCGGTGCGCATCCTCATGCTCTCGACGATGCCCGAGGTGGACGTCAGCTACTACCCCGACAGCGAGAAGTACGGCGTGTGGCCGGGGGGAGGCGTCAAGGGGTTCCTTGTCCGCCGCGAGAGCGAGGTCGACTACTACGACGGTGAGCGGTGATGGCTGTGGCACAGGCATGAACATGCACGAGCCGACCCGCGAAGACGCGGCCGCGGCGCACGAGCTCCTGGAGTGGACGCTCGCGCGCCTCGCCGACCGTCGTGGCATCCTCCCGGCCAGGCCCGCGACCGGACCGCTGCCGCCGCTCGCTCCCGAGGGCATAGGCACCGCGGCGGTCTGGCGAGTAGTGCGCGACGCCGTCATCCCCACCGCGATCCCGCCAGACCACCCGCGGTACTTCGCCTTCGTGCCCGGCACACCGACGGTGGCCGCGACGCTCGTCGACATGGCGCTGTCCGCCGCGATGATCTACGGCGGCAGCCGCCTCGAGGCCGGCGCCGCCGTGGAGGCGGAGGACGCGGTGCTCCGCTGGCTGGCGGACGCCGCCGGCTTTCCTGAGTCGGCCGGCGGCACCTTCGTCAGCGGCGGCTCCATCGCCAACCTG
Source organism: uncultured Thermoleophilia bacterium (assembly GCA_963705205.1). Lineage (GTDB taxonomy): Bacteria > Actinomycetota > Thermoleophilia > UBA2241 > UBA2241 > CAIXSE01. The sequence goes on along the minus strand of CAVPJG010000015.1, from coordinate 264,675 downwards.
AGCGCCCTCGTGGCGGCGCGCGGCGGCGGAGAGGACGCCCATCGCCGCCGCGTCATCGTCGCCGGCGCGTCGGCGCACTCGTCCATGGCCGCCGCCGCGCACATCATGGGCTGCGCGCTGGTCACGGCGCCCGCGGCCGACGCGCACGGACGCCTGGACGGCCGCGTACTCGAGGAGGCGCTCACCGGGCGCGACCCGGCTGAGATCGTCGCGGTCGTGGCCACTGCAGGCGCGACCAACTCCGGCGCCTTTGACGACCTCGCCGGCGTCGCGGCAGTCTGCGCCGACCACGGCCTGTGGCTGCACGTGGACGGAGCCTACGGCGGCGTCGCGCTGCTCTCCCCACGCCTGCGCCCGCTGCTCGACGGCATCGAGGGTGCGGACTCGTTCATCGTCGACCCGCACAAGATGCTCTACACGCCGTTCGACTGCGCCGCCGTCGTCTACCGCGACTGCACGGCGGCGCGCCGCTCGCTCACGCAGACGGCGGACTACCTCGATCCTATCTGCGACGTCGAGCGAGGAGACCCGTCCGACCTCGCAATACACCTCACGCGACGGGTGCGCGGCGTGCCGCTCTGGGCGTCGGTCCTCGCCTACGGCACCGGCGCCTATTCCGCCGCCGTGGACCACTGCGCTGAGACGACGCAGTACGCCGCGGAACGGATCGCCAGGACGCCCGGGCTCGAGCTCGTGATCGAGCCGGCGTTCACGGTGCTCCTGGTGCGCCGGTCCGGCTGGTCGGCGGACGACTACGCCGCGTGGTGCGCGGACGCGCTCGCGCGCGGCGTAGCCATGCTCATGCCGACCAGACACGCCGGCGAGACCGTCCTGCGCTTCTGCTTCGTCAATCCGCTCACGACCCACGAGGACGTGGACGTTGTGCTCGGTGACCTGGCCCCAGCCGGCGGCGCCTGACCGGCGAGGCGCGGCCGGCGCGGCTCACCGCGACAGCGGCCCCCAGCCCATCACCGCCTTGACCTCGAGGAAGTCCTCGAGCCCGAAGCGGCCCCACTCGCGGCCGTTGCCGGACTGCTTGTAGCCGCCGAACGGCGCGCGGCCGTCGGTCGGCGCGCCGTTGAGATGCACCATGCCGGTACGCATGCGGCCGGCGACGCGCCGCGCCCGCTCCAGATCCGCCGAGTGCACGTAGCCGGAGAGGCCGAAATCCGTGGCGTTGGCCAGCTCGATCGCGTGCTCCTCGTCGCGGAACGGCGTGATGCAGAGCACGGGACCGAAGATCTCTTCGCGGAAGATGCGCATGTCCGGCGCGACGTCGGCGAACACCGTGGGCCGCACGAAGAACCCCCTGTCGAGGCCGTCCGGACGCCCGGGACCGCCGGCGACCAGCCGCGCGCCCTCGGCGATGCCGACCTCGATGTAGCCGCACACCGTGTCGAACTGCTTGCGCCCCGCGACGGGGCCCATGAAGGTCGCCTGGTCGAGAGGATCGCCGACGGAGACGCCGTCGGCGGCGCGCGCAGCGACCGCGACGGCCTCCTCGTAGATCTCCTCCGCGACGAGCATCCGTGTAGGCGCGTTGCACGTCTGCCCGGAGTTGTGCATGCAGCCGAGCGTGCCGGAGCGCACGACCTTCTCCACGTCCACGTCGCCGAACACGATGTTGGCCGACTTGCCGCCGAGCTCCTGCGAGACACGTTTGATCGTGGGGGCGGCAGCCGCAGCCACCACACCTCCCACCGCAGTGGAGCCCGTGATCGACACCATGTCGACGAGCGGGTGCGTCGCGAACACCTCGCCCAGCGCCGCGCCGGCGCCGTTCACCATGTTGAACACGCCCGGCGGCAACCCTGCCTCGTCCGCCGCCTCGGCGAACAGCAGCGCCGACAGCGGCGAGAGCTGGCTCGGCTTGAGCACCATGGTGCAGCCGGCCGCCAGCGCCGGCCCGACCTTGGCCGTGACCTGGTTCATGGGCCAGTTCCACGGCGCCAGGAGAGCGCAGACGCCGACGGGCTCGCGCACGATGCGCGTCGAGCCCCAGTCCTGCTCCAGCGGGTAGTCGCGGAGCGCCTCCATGGCCTCCTTGAGGTGACGCGCGCCGGCGAGCACCTGGCCACCCTGGGCGAGGCCGCGCGGGATGCCGACCTCGGTCGTCATCGCGGCGGCGATCGCCGGGATGCGGCGCTTGTACGCCTCGCGCAGCCGCGTAAGCAGCTCGATGCGCTCCTCTCGCGTCGTCTGCGAGTAACTCGCGAAGGCCCGGTGGGCCGCCTGCACCGCCGCCTCCACGTCGTCGGGGGAGGCGGCCGCTACCCTTGCCGCCACCTCCTCCGTCGCCGGGTTGACGACGACGATCTCGTCGCCGGAAAGGGTCGGCTCGACCCACCGCCCATCGATGTAGAACCTGGATCCGTCAGTCACACAGCCTCCTGCCGATCGAGCGCGCCGAGCACGGTCAGGCGCCCGGCGGGCGATAGTACATCTTCGTCCGCGCCGCACTGTCCATCTCCTCAGGTGTGACCAGTACGGTGACGTTGCAGCGCGCCATGCCGGCCGCGGAGATGTGCATCGAGATGGCGGCCGCGGTGACGTTGTCGGGGAGATCGACGACGCTGTAGACGTCATTGGCCCCGAACGCGTAGTAGAAGCTCTCGAGCTCGCCGCCCAGGTTCTTCGCCATGTCGGCGATCATCGTGCGGCGCTCACTGCCGCCCTCACGGAGCACTCCCTTCGTGCCCTCCGCGCTGTATGTGGCGACGATCAGGTACTTCGGCACGGGACCTCCTTCTCGCTGCCCCCGGTGCGCCTACTATCCACCCGTCACGCTCGAGAGTCCATCGACCACTGAAGACAGGGTCAGCCGGCGTGGCGCCGACGAGATGGGGGACCGGCCCGGATGGCGAAGACGAGGCTCACCGCCTCTTGCTGTACGCTTGCCGCGATGCACGAGACGGGGCGATAGATGCTGGCGGCACTCCTCGCGCTGGCCGCGAGCTTCACCTGGGGGACCTCCAACTACCTCGCCGGCGTCGAGACGCGGACGCGCTCCGTGTGGCACGTCGCGGCGCTGAGTCAGCTCGCCGCCGCCGCCGCGGCGGCGTTCGGTCTCGCGGCGGCGACGCAGGCGCCGCCCGGCGGCTGGGATCTCTTCCTCCTCATCGTCACCGGGATCGTCACCGCGGCAGGCCTCGTGATGTTCTACAAGGCCCTGGCGATCGGGACGATGAGCGTGGTGTCGCCCATCATCGCCGCGCAGGTGCTCATCCCGGTGGCGGCCGGGATCCTCCTCGGCGAGCGTCCCGGCCTGCACGCCTACATCGGGATGGTGGTCACGGTCGCCGGGGTGCTGCTCGTGTCCTGGGCGCGCCGGGGGACGCGCGACCGCGTCGCCCGCCGCGCGGTGATCCTCGCCGCGCTCACGGCGGTCGCCTGGGGCTTCATGCTGCTCATCTACGGCACCACCGGCAAGGAGAACCCGGTGTGGACCGTGTTCGACACGCGGGTGGCGTCCGCGGTGGTGCTCGCCGGCTACGTGCTCGTCACCGGCCGCGGCCTCTCGCTCAAGGGCCAGAACCTGCTGGTGCTGGCGGCCATCGGCATCCTGCTGGCCGCCGCGAACTTCCTGTTCATCGTCGCGACGGGCCTGGGATACCTGAGCGTCACGAGCATCCTCGGCTCACTGTCACCCGTCGTCGTGACCGCGTACGCCCAACTGCTGCTGCACGAACGCCTCGCGCCGCGGCAGTGGGCAGGGTTCGTGGCAGTGTTCGCCGGCATCGTGCTGCTGTCGGCCTGATGCGGACCTCACGACCACACCGTCCTCCTGAGTGGCCGTTCGTCACGCTGTGGTCATCGCCCGCGCCTGAGACTCAGGCCTCCGCGCCGCGCTTCTCGAACTTCTTGCGCTGCTCGGTGCTGAGGATGTGCTTGCGCACGCGCACGGTCTTCGGCGTCACCTCGACGAGCTCGTCGTCGGCGATCCACTCCAGCGCGCTCTCCAGGGTGATGGGGCGAGGCACCTTGAGGCCGGCGTCGATGTCCTTGGTCGACGACCGGTAGTTGCCGAGCTGCTTGCGCTTGGTGGGGTTGCAGAGCATGTCGTCGCTGCGCGAGTTCTCGCCGACAATCATGCCCTCGTACACCGGGGTCATGTTGCCGACGAACAGCGTGGCGCGCTGCTGCAGGTTCTCGAGCGAGTAGCCGGCGGCCTCGCCCCCGGTCTGGCTGACGAGCGAGCCGCGCTCGCGGCCGGGGAGGTCACCCTTCCACGGGCCGTAGCCCGTGAACCGCGAGCTCATCACGCCCAGGCCGCGCGTCTCGGTGAGGAAGTCGTTTCGGTAGCCGATCAGGCCGCGTGTCGAGATGGTGAACTCGAGGCGCACGAGGCCTGTGCCGGTGGACTCGACGCCCACCAGCTCGCCCTTGCGCAGGCTGAGCTCCTGGATAATCGCGCCCTGGTACTCTTCGGGCACGTCGATGATCAGCTGCTCCATGGGCTCGAGCAGCTTGCCGTGGCTGTCGCGGTGCGTGATGACCTCGGGGCGCGAGACGCAGAGCTCGAGGCCCTCGCGCCGCATCTCCTCGATGAGGATCGCGAGGTGCAGCTCGCCGCGGCCGCTCACCTTGACGCCGTCGGGGCGGCCGAGGTCCTCGACGCGGAGCGCGACGTTGACGCGCAGCTCGCGCTCCAGCCGATCCTTGATCTGGCGCAGGGTCGCAGCGCGGCCGTCCTGGCCGGCGAACGGGCCGTTGTTGACGAGAAAGAACATGCTGACCGTCGGCTCCTCGATCTCGAGCGGCGGCAGCGCCACGGCGATGGCCGCCAGCTCGGGCGACGCCAGCGTGTCGCCGAGCGTGATGTCGGCGGGGCCGGCGAGCCAGACGATGTCGCCGGCCGAGGCCTCCTCGACTTCACGGTTCTCGAGGCCGCGCGTGACCCACAGGTGCGTCACGCGCGCGGCCTCCGTGCCCGTCATCTCCCAGCCGGCCTCGGGGTCGCCGATCTCGAGGTGCCGCGTGGTGATGCGCTGTAGCTCGTCGCCCACCTTGAGCCCGCCGGCGAGCACGCGGCCGCAGCCGATGCGGCCGATGTAGTCGCTCCAGGCGAGCGTGCTGACCTGCATCAGGAACGGCGCGTCCTGGTCGACCTCGGGCGCCGGGACACTCTCGATGATCGTCTCGAAGAGATCGTTCATGCCGGCGTCGGCGAGCTCCTTGAGGAGCGCCGGTGAGAGCCCGCCTCCGTCGGCGAGGTGCTCCTCGCGCTCGTGCTCTTCCTTCTTGTACTCGTCGATGTCGTTGACGATCCAGCCCTCGAGGCCGGAGCCGTACAGCACGGGGAAGTCGAGCTGCTCGTTGTTGGCGCCGAGCTCGACGAAGAGGTCGAAGGTCTTGTCCAGGGCACCCGACGGGTCGGCGTTGGGCCGGTCGGCCTTGTTCACGATGACGATCGGCCGCAGTCCGAAGCTCAGCGCGCGCATGAGCACGTACCGCGTCTGCGGCATTGGACCCTCATTGGCGTCCACCAGGAGCAGGACCGAGTCCACCATGCTGAGCACGCGCTCGACCTCGCCGCTGAAATCCGCGTGGCCGGGAGTGTCGATGATGTTGATGAGGTAGTCCTTCCACTCCACCGTGCAGTGCTTGGAGCGGATGGTGATGCCACGCTCGCGCTCGAGGTCGTTGCTGTCCATCACGCGCTCGTCGACGTGCGCGTTCTCGCGGAACACGTGCGCGGCGCGGAAGATGCTGTCGATCAGCGTCGTCTTGCCGTGGTCGATGTGGGCGATGATGGCGAGGTTGCGGATCGTGGAGGCGGCGTGCACGAGGGGTTCTCTCTGTCGGGGTGGCTGGTGATGGAGGCGGGGCCAGCGGCTGCGGCCTGACGCCCGAACGCCCGGCTGGGCTGCGCCGGCCGGGCGGACGTCTCTAGTGTACACGCGCGGGGCGGCTTCGTCGCCCGCGCGGGCCCGCGCGGCGGTCTCACGAGCCGGGGCTCGCCCACGTCGCCGTGAGGACTTTGCGGAGCCGTCGTCGGCGAGTAGGGTGTGAGGGACGCTTCGTGGCACGTGGCGAGTAACGTGTCGACGACGAGAGGACGCCGTGGACACCCGTTCGAATGGGCGCGGGTACCCGGCCACGCCGGAACGCATCCTGATGCGCGGTCATTCTGCTGCCTCGCCGGCAGCCGCGGATGAGCGCGACCTGTTCTCGCTTCCCCCACCGACGGCCAGCGACGGCGACCGGCTCTCAGCCGCGCCGCCGTCTCGTCCCGTGCACCCGTCGCCAAAGGAGTGGCCATGGCAAAAGTACTGATGATCCATCCGGACAAGTGCACCGGGTGCCGGAACTGCGAGCTCGCCTGCTCGTTCGAGCACGAGCGCAGGTTCCGCCCAAGCGCCTCACGCGTCCAGGCGTTCACCTGGGAGCGTGAGGGCATCTCCGTGCCCATGATGTGCCAGCAGTGCGACGACGCCTCCTGCGTCACCGTCTGCCCCACCGGTGCGATGCACCGCAGCGTCACCACCGCCGCGATGATCGACTGGGATGCGGACACGTGCATCCGTTGCAGGATGTGCGTCATCGCCTGTCCCTTCGGCAACGCCCGCTACGACGCGGAGACGAGCAGCATCTTCAAGTGCGACAACTGCGACGGGGCGCCCCAGTGCGCGGCCTTCTGCCCCACCAAGGCCCTCGAGTACGTGGACGACACCGACCAGGTCAAGACCCGCAAGAAGGCCTACGCGGCCAAGTTCAAGGACGCCTTCCAGGAGGTGAGCTGAGATGTACGGCTGGACAGGCACCATCCTCCGCATCGACCTCAGCTCCGGCAAGGTGACGCGTGAGGCCCTCGACGCCACGGTCGCCCGCGAGTACATCGGCGCCCGCGGCCTCGGCGGCTACATCGTCCGTTCCGAGGTCGACCCCAAGACCGACGCGCTCTCGCCGGCCAACAAGCTGGTGTTCGCGGCCGGCCCGCTCACGGGCACGTTCGCCCCGGCGGCCGGGCGCTACAACGTCGTCACCAAGAGCCCGCTCAACGAGTCGCTCGCCGCGTCGAACTCCGGCGGCTCCTTCGGCCCCGAGCTCAAGTACGCCGGCTACGACGCCGTCATCATCGAGGGCAAGGCGAAGAAGCCGGTGTACCTGTGGATCAGGGACGACGTGGTCGAGATCCGCGACGCCGCAGCCATCTGGGGACACACGGTCCCGGACACGACCGACATGGTGCGCGCGGCGACCGATGACGAGGCCAAGGTGGCCTGCATCGGGCCGGCGGGAGAGCACCTGGCGCTGGTCGCCAACGTGATGAACGACATGCACCGCGCCGCCGGGCGCACCGGCGTCGGCGCGGTCATGGGCTCAAAGAACCTCAAGGCCGTCGCCGTGGTGGGCACCGGCGCCGTCACCGTCGCCGACCCCGAGGCCTTCCTGGCTGAGGTGCTCAAGGGCCGCCAGATGATCTTCGACGACCCGGTCGGCGGCATCGGACTCCCCACCTACGGCACCGAGGTGCTGGTCAACATCCTCAACCAGGTCGGCGGTCTGCCGACGCGCAACTGGCAGGACGGGTACTTCGCCGACGCCGACAAGACCGGCGGCGAGGCGCTGGCGGCCAAGCAGCTGGTACGCAAGAAGGGCTGCTTCAGCTGCATCATGTCGTGCGGGCGTGTCACCAAGGTCGACGCCCCCGGCTTCGAGGGCATGGGCGAAGGCCCGGAGTACGAGACGGCCTGGGTGTACGGCGCCGACTGCGGGGTCGACAACCTCGACGCGATCACCAAGGCCAACTACCTCTGCAACGAGTACGGCATGGACACCATCGCGTCCGGTTCCTCGATCGCCTGCGCCATGGAGCTCTACCAGCGCGGCATCATCACCGCCAAGGACACCGACGGCGTGGACCTCACCTGGGGCAACGCCAAAGCCATCGTCGAGATGACGCGCAAGATGGGTGAGGGCGAGGGGTTCGGCGCCAAGGTCGCTCAGGGCTCGTACCGTCTCGCCGACGGCTACGGCCACCCCGAGTACTCGATGACGACCAAGAAGCAGGAGATGCCCGCCTACGACGGGCGCGCCATCCAGGGCATCGGCCTCAACTACGCCACGAGCAACCGCGGCGGCTGCCACGTGCGCGGCTACACTATCTCGCACGAGGTCCTGCAGAGCGGCGGCAGCGCCGACCCGCACGCCCCCGAGGGCAAGGCCAGTCTGGACATCGTGTTCCAGAACCTCACGGCGGCCCTCGACGCCACGGGGAGCTGCCTCTTCGCGACGTTCGGGCTCACGGGTGAGCAGCTGGTCAAGACGCTGGCCACGCTGACCGGCTTCGACTACACCCTGGACGAGTTCCTGCGGGCTGGCGACCGCATCTGGACCCAGGAGAGGCTCTGGAACCTCGCCGCCGGCTACACGAAGGCGGACGACACGCTGCCCAAGCGCCTGCTCGAGGAGCCGCTCAAGAGCGGGGCCTCCAAGGGAGAGGTCAGCAGGCTCGGCGAGATGCTTCCCGAGTACTACGAGCTGCGCGGGTGGGACGAGAGCGGCGTGCCGACCAAGGCGAAGCTCAAGGAGCTCTCGCTGAAGGCATGACGGTCAAGTACTTCGCGACCATCCGCGATCTGACGCGGGAGAAGGAGCGCCGGATCGACGGCCGGCCGGGCGACCTCCGCGAGCTGCTCATGCAGCTCGCGGAGCGCTACGGCCGGCCGTTCCGGCGGGCGATCTTTGACGGAGAGGCCTTACACGGCGAGATCATCATCCTGGTCAACGGGCGCAACGTGCGGCACCTCCAGCTGCTGGACACGCCCCTCCGGGACGACGATGAAGTCTCCATCTTCCCGATGATCGCCGGCGGCTGACCGCGACACCACGAGGGGCTGCGGCACGGGAGCGCGGCGCAGCCCGGAGAGGCCCACCGTGAGCGAGATGCAGACCATCGACACGAGCCGCGTCGCCGCCGTGCTGGAACGCTATCCACAGCACGACCCCGGCGACCTCGTGAACATCCTGCATGACCTGCAGGCCGAGTTCCGCTACCTGCCTGAGGAGGCGCTGCGGGAGACGGCCGCCCACCTGGGGCTCGCGCCCGCCCAGGTCTACGGCGTCACCACCTTCTACCACGGCTTCCACACCGAACCCCGCGGCGCCCACACGTGCACCGTGTGCGTGGGCACCGCCTGCCACGTGCGCGGCGCGCCACGGCTGCTCGAGCAGCTGGAGCGCGACACCGGCATCGGCGCCGGCGGCACCGCCCCAGATCTCTCGCTCTCCATCGAGGAAGTGGGCTGCGTCGGCGCCTGCGCGCTCGGCCCCCTCGTCCTCGTCGACGGCGAGTACCACGGGCACATGACCGGCGAGAGGCTCTCCCGGTTGGTCGGCAAGCTCACGCGCACGGAGGAGCCGGCATGAGCGTGCTGTCCGACCCCGTCGCGCTGGCGCGTCACCGCGAAGGCGTGGTCGCCGCCAGGGCGGCCCACCGGCGGGTCGTCGCCGTCTGCGGCGGCACGGGATGCCGGGCGCAGGGCGCGATGGAGGTGCTCGACGTGCTGCGCGCCGAAATCCGGGGGCGCGACGTGGACGCCGCCGTCAGCATGCGCGCCACCGGCTGCCACGGGTTCTGCGAGCGTGGCCCCCTGGTCGTCCTGCTTCCCGAAGGGACGCTGTACCAGCACGTCCAGGTCGCGGACGTCGCCGAGATCGTCGAGAAGACGCTGGTCGGCGGCGAGGTCTTGGAGCGACTGCTCTGCGACGACCTGGCGACCGGCGAGCGCCACGCGCGAGAGGTCGACGTCCCGTTCTATGCACACCAGCAGCGTCTCGTCCTGGCGGACACCGGGGAGCGGGACCCCACGTCGATCGACGACTACATCGCCACGGGCGGCTACTCGGCGCTGGTCCGGGCGCTGGAGATCGGCCCGGAGGCCGTGCTGGAGCAGGTCAAGCGCTCCGGCCTGCGCGGCCGTGGCGGCGCCGGGTTCCCGACCGGGCGCAAGTGGGAGGCGTGCCGCAGAGCGCCCGGCGACCTCAAGTACGTGGTCTGCAACGCCGACGAAGGGGACCCGGGCGCGTTCATGGATCGCTCGATCCTCGAGGGCAACCCCCACTCCGTACTCGAGGGCATGGTGATCGGCGCCCTGGCCATGGACGCCCGGGAGGGCGTCGTCTATGTGCGCCGGGAGTACCCGCTGGCCGTCGAGCATCTGGACATCGCGATCGTGCAGGCGCGCGATATGGGTCTGCTCGGCGATCGCATCCTCGGCAGCGACCTCTCGTTCGACGTCCGCGTCAGTCGCGGTGGCGGCGCCTTCGTCTGCGGCGAGGCCAGCGCCATGATGGCCTCGCTCGAGGGCCGGCGCGGCGTGCCGCGCCGGCGTCTCATCCACCTCTCCGAGCGCGGCCTCTGGGGCCGGCCCACCAACCTCAACAACGTCGAGACCTGGGCCAACGTGCCGCAGATCGTCCTGCGCGGCGCCGACTGGTACCGCGCCATCGGCACCGATGGTTCCTCGGGGACCAAGATCTTCTCGCTCGTCGGCAAGGTGAACAACACCGGGCTCGTCGAGGTCCCCATGGGCACCACTTTGCGCGAGATCGTCTTCGGCGCCGGCGGTGGGATCCCGGCGGGCAAGAGGTTCAAGGCCGTCCAGACCGGCGGCCCTTCAGGCGGCTGCCTCCCGGCCGCCAAGCTCGACCTGCCGGTGGACTTCGACACGCTCGTGGCCGAGGGCTCCATGATGGGCTCCGGCGGCATGATCGTGATGGACGAGGACACCTGCATGGTGGACGTCGCCAGGTACTTCCTGCGGTTCCTCGCCGCCGAGTCGTGCGGCAACTGCACGTCGTGCCGGGACGGGCTCGCCCGCCTGCACGACCTGCTCGAGGACATCAGCGAGGGCCGCGGCACGCAGGACACCATCACGCTCATCGAGCGGCTCTGCGACACGGTGGAGGCCACCTCGCTGTGCGCGCTCGGCACGAGTGGGGTCAACCCCGTGCTGTCCACACTGCGCTACTTCCGCAGCGAGTACCTCGCCCACGTGGACGAGAAGCGCTGTCCGGCGGCGGTGTGCAAGGCGCTCATCGAGTTCAGCATCATCGACGAGCGCTGCACCGGCTGCAGGGCGTGCGCCGTGCACTGTCCGGCGGACGCCATCACCGGCGAGAAGAGGCGACTGCACACCATCGACCCGGAGCTGTGCATCAAGTGCGGCAACTGCAGGGACGTCTGCAGGTTCGACGCCGTGCTGGTGCACTAGGAGGCCGCCGTGGACGTTGAACTCATCATCGACGGCCGGCCGGTCACTGCGCCGGACGGCACGAGCCTCCTCACGGCGCTGCGCGCCGCCGGCCGGGACGTGCCCGGCCTCTGCCACCACGATGCCGTGGCGCCCAACGCGAGCTGCCGGCTCTGCCTGGTCGAGATTCGCCGGCCCGGCCGCGACTGGACGCAGTTCACCACCTCGTGCGACTACCCGGTCTCGGCCGGCCTCGAGGTGGTGACGGACTCGCCGCGCATCCGCGAGCTCCGCGGAATGAACCTGCAGCTGCTGTTGCGGCGCGCCCCGGAGGCTCCTGTGCTGCGGCGGCTCGCCGCGCAGTACGCGGTCGGCGAGCCGCTGTTCGCGCCCGTGAGGGACGCGCCGCTCCCTGACTGCATCCTGTGCGAGCTGTGCGTGCGCGTCTGCTCGACGCTGGGCTACGACGCCCTGGCGGTGCGAGGCCGCGGCGAGGCCAAGAGCGTGGGCCCGCCCTTCGGGCTGGCCGAGGCGCCGGACTGCGTGGGCTGCGGCTCCTGCGTGGAGGAGTGCCCGACCGACTGCATCCCGATGGTGGACACCACCACGACGCGCACGATCTGGGGCCGCACCTTCGACTTCCAGGCGTGCGTGCGCTGCGGCAGGCCGATCACGACCAGGGAGCACGCGGCCGCCATGGCGGCGGCCTGGCGGTTGCCCGAGAAGGACGAGGGTCTCTGCGACGTCTGCAAGAAGCGCGTCACGGGCGAGCGCCTCGCGGCGCCGCGCCGCTGACCCCGAACGCAGTGACGGCCGGCGCCTCGGCGCCGGCCGTCACGTGACTTCATCCTTGCGGCGGGTGCGTCCCTGTCCTGGTGATCGTCGCCCGTCTGACAGGCTTGTTCCCGCCGTCGCCCTGGATCACACCCCCTCTCCGGTCGGGCGGGCGCCGCGGGCACGCCGGCTCTCCGAGTCCCCGGTCACCGGCGCAGCGACACGGTCGCGCAGCGTGACGGACAGCGCGTAGCCGATCAGTACGCCGGCGAAGTTGAGCAGCACGTCGTCCACCTCGGTCGCCCGATACGAGTAGCCGAGCAGCAGAGAGACGGCCAACTGTGCGAGTTCGATTCCGACGGGGAACACGAGGGCCGCGCCCACCATGCGCGGCCATGTGGCGAGCCGCGGCGCGGCGAACGGCAGAAGGAAGCCGAACGGGACCAGCGTGAGCACGTTGCCGCCCAGGATCCAGGCCTGGGCGAAGCCGGTCCCGCGGACGAGGACGTCCCGGATCGAGGCGAGCGGCGCGAGGCTGATGGTTACCCCCCTGCCCACCGCCTCGAGCTCGGCGACTCCCACGCGCACGGGCAGCGGGAACAGCGTCGCGCCGACGACCCAGCCGAGATACAGGACCAGGAGCACGCGCATGGCGACGACGAAGGCGGGCTGGCCGCCGCCGGCGGCCCGCCATGCGGCGAGCACGGCGAGGGCCGCCGCGACGGGGTAGACGACGATGCCGGTGAGCACGAACCTCCTGAGGTCGCGAGACGGTCGCCGAAGCCTACCCGGCACGTGTGCGAAGCGACCCTGACGGACGTACGGACGGGCCCGCGCCGGCCGGCGCAGCGCCCGGGCGCGGGCAACCACGCGCCCGCCGGGGAGCTCGCTCAGGTCGGGCCGGAGTCGCCCTCCGAGCGCTCGTCGGTCGGGACGCCGAACCGCCGCAGGATGCGCCGCGCCACGGCCGTGAGCGCCCAGCCGAGAGCGGCGACGGCGGCGAGCGCCACGACGACGGTGAAAGCGTTCACACGCGCCGCTACAGGCGGAAGACCACGGTAAGGACCGCCGCGACCGCGGGAGCGGCGGCGGTCCACAGGAAGCCGAAGCCGGTCGCCAGGTCGTCGTCGCGGGCGTCCTCGGTCGCATCGGGGTCCGGGTACAGCGCGGCCTCCTCGGCGGAGAGCGTGCCGGGGTCGACCGGTCCGGCGATGCGCGCGGCGCTGACGCGGGCGGCGCCCGGCGGCCGGTCGGGGTCGGCGCCGGTCACGGAGCCGCGGAACAGCACCAGGAGCAACGCGGCGAGCGCGCCGTTGGCGAGCGCGAACCACCCCCAGCTCCACCCCACGACGGCGACGACGATCGCCACCACGCCGACCATGCCGCACCCGATCGCCAGCGGCGCCAGCGCACGTTTCATGGCTCCTCCATCCTCAGTCGTTGTGACGGACGTCGCGTTGCTGTGAGCTGGAGCCCGGAAGCGTGACCCCCGGGGCCGGCGCCCCGGCGCCCCCGAGCGCCTCGACCTCGATGAAGATCCGGCTGACCTCGGGGTACGGCCCGTTGATGCGTTCCTCGACGCGATGCACGGCGTCGTGGATCTCCTCGGCGCTCAGTCCCGGCGAGAAGGTGACCTCGATGTTGAGCAGCACGTCGTCTGGGCCCAGATGCATGGTGAGCACGGGCCCGACGTCCGCCACTGCGTCGTCCGCCAGGATGAGGCGGCGGATGGCAGAGACCATCTCGGGGTCCGCCGCCTCCCCCACCAGGAGGCTGCGGCTCTCGTAGGCGAGCCAGAGCGCCGCGACCACCAGGATTCCACCGATCACCACCGAGGTGAGACCGTCGATCACCGGCTCCTCGAGCTGGTGGCTCAAGAAGATGCCCACGAACGCGACCGCGAGCCCCAGCAACGCCGCCGTGTCCTCGAACAGCACGGTGAAGAGGCTCGGGTCCTTGCCGTGGTGGATGGCGGCGAGCGTCTTGCGCTTGCCCTTGCTCTTGCGGAACACGCGCCAGGCGACGCTGAACGAGTAGCTCTCGAAGAGCATGGCGACGCCCAGCACGATGTAGTTGATCGTCGGGCTCTCGAGCGGCGCCGGATGCTGGATGTGCGTGATGCCCTCGTAGATGGACATGCCGCCGCCGATGCCGAAGATGCTGACGGCGACGATGAGGCTCCAGAAGTACACCTCCATGCCGTGCCCGAACGGGTGCTGTTCGTCGGCCGGCCTGGCCCCCCGCTTGAGTCCGTAGAAGAGCAGGCCGCCGTTTCCCGTGTCGACCAGCGAGTGGATGCCCTCGCTGATCATCGCCGAGCTTCCGGTCATGGCCGCGGCGATGAACTTGACGACGGCGATGGCCAGGTTGCCGATGATCGCCGCAACGACCGCCTTCTTCGATTCGGCTGCCATGCGCTGCAGTCTACTGCACGCGAGCAGGCGAACCCGGTCTTCACCCGAACTACAAGCCGACGGTTTTGGGGTATGTATGTGGTCGTGGCTCTTGAAGGGAGTACCGCGATGGCTGGCAGCAGCGAGTATGAGTGCGGCGAGTGCCGTCACCGCTTCCGCGCGCCGGAAGGAGCGCCGCGAGACACGCGAACGCTCATGTGCCCCGCGTGCGGGAGCATCGACCTCAACCTCATGAGCGTGCAGCGGCCGCAGCCGGTCGTGATGGTCCCGCGCGCAGGCACGCCCTCCCCGCTCTGGCGGGAGCCGCGCGAGACCAAGGCTTCGTAGCGCCACCCGGCGTTCATCCCCCGGCCACGGAGCCGACCGGGGGGCGTCTCCCGTCGCGTACGGTCTGGTACGCTAGGCTCATGCTGAGGGCCGTCACGTTCGACTTCTGGAGCACCCTGTTCGTCGATGCGCGAGGGCGCGAGCGTGAGGCGCTGCGCGCGCACGTTCTCGCGGACACGCTGCGCGCCGCCGGCCTGCAGGCCTCCGGCTACGCACTGGGCGAGTCGCTCCGCGCCAGCTGGGACCACTTCGACACGGTCTGGGCGCGCGAGCACCGCACGCCGCCGTGTGCGGAGCTCGTGGATGCCATCCTCGCCTCGCTCGGCGTCTCGTTACCTGACGATCTGCTGACGCCCCTCGTCGACCGCTTCGAGCACCTCGTCCTCGAGGTGCCGCCGGAGCCCATGCCCGGCGCCGTCTACACCATGCCGCAGCTCGCCGAGCGCTACCGGCTGGCGATCGTGTGCGACACGGGGTACTCCCCCGGCGCCGTGCTTCGCCAGGTGCTGGACCGCAACGACCTGCTTGGCCACTTCGCATACGCGTACTTCTCCAACGAGCACGGTATGAGCAAGCCGGACCCTCGAGTGTTCCTGCACGTGCTCGAGGAGCTGGACGTGCGTCCTACGGAGGCGGCCCACGTCGGCGACATCCAGCGCACCGACATCGCCGGTGCCCAGGCCGCCGGGATGTCCGCCGTGCACTTCGTCGGCGCCAACAACGCCGACGTCGCCCGCTCCACGGGAGACGCCATCGTCAGTCACTTCGAAGAGCTGCCGCAGGCGCTCGGCGGTCTGATCTGTGCCGGCTGCTGAGCACCCATCCCGCCCCGGTCGGCAGCGCCGGCCGTTCCTGATCGCCGCACTCGCCGGGCTGGCTGTGTTCGTTCTCGTGGCGATCCTCATGCGCACCGGGGCACTGGACGGGCTGGACGCCCGGGTGGCCACGCTGTTCGCGGGACGCCGGAGGCAGCCGTTCACCGGCATCGCCGAGACGCTGGACGCGCTCGACACGTGGTGGCTGCTCATCCTCCTCGTCGCTGCCCTCGTCGGGGGGTTGTGGTGGTCCGGCCGGATGCTGCAGGCGCTGTACCTGGCGGTGAGCGTCTCGGCGGCCGTGATCATCAACCCGATCCTCAAGCAGGTGTTCGTGCGGGCACGGCCGGTGGGCGACCAGCTCGTCACAGCGTCCAGCACGTCCTTCCCGAGCGGCCACACGACCACGGCGACGACCATCGCCACCGCGCTCGCGGTGATCGCCTGGCCCACGCGCTGGCGCTGGCCGGTCATCGCGGCGGCGGCCTTGTTCTCGCTCGCCATGGCCGTGTCGCGCGTGTACCTGGGCGTCCACTGGCCGTCCGACGTCGCGGGAGGCCTCGCGCTGGGATTCACCATCGCGATGACCGTCCGGCTGCTGATGCCGTGGCCGTCGCCGGAAGAGGTCGAGGCCGCGCGGGCGGAGGTCGAGGCGGCCGGACCCGCAGCCGCCGGCGCTCCCGGGGTCGACGTCGTCTTCCTCGACTGGGGCAACACGCTCATGGTCGACAGCGGCATGCGCGAAGGCCCGATGAAGGACTGGGCCACTGTGGAGGCGGAGGCCGGCGCGCGGGAGGCGCTGCTCCGCCTGCGCACCCGCTACCGTCTGGTGGTCGCCACCAACGCGGAGGACTCGCCTGCGCCGGACGTCCGTTTGGCGCTCGCGAGGGTGGGCCTTGACGACTGCATCAACGACGTCATCACCTCGGCCGATGTCGGGGACCACAAGCCCAACTACGCCTTCTACCGAGCCGCACTCATGCACGAGGGCGTCCGCGGGCTCCCGCTGGACCCGCGCCGGGCCGTCATGGTCGGGGACGGCACCACCAACGACATCGCCGGCGCCCAGCGGGCCGGCATCCGCACCGTCTGGTACAACCCCACCAAGCGCCGCTTCCCCGTCGGGGCACAGCCCCCCGACGCGGTGATCCGCAAGCTCGCCGATCTGCCGGCGGCGGTGGACAAGCTCGCCGGCGTCGAGCCGAAGAGGCGGTCCCGCAGACAGGGCAGGGCCGACGCAGAAGCGACCGATGCCGAGACCGCCGAAGCTGCGGCCGCGGCGGCCGCGGCCCTGCGCGCCGCGACGGTGGAGGAGGACGCTGCGGCTTCTGCCGCCGCGGCGATCCCGAGCCAGCCGGCCGCTTCAGCCGCGCCCGATACGCCGACCACACCCACCACCGGGAGGTAACCATGGACTTGTCACGCCCCGATCAGTGGTGTCACCGCGCCATCCAGCTCGGCGCCGACGCGGCGACACTGGTGGACGCAGACGCTGTGGTCGCCGCAGAGTGGGTACGCATGAAGTGCCTCTTCGGCTGTGACGAGCCAGGGGTGCACAAGACGTGCCCGCCCAACCTGCAGCCGGTGACCGTCACGCAGCGGCTGTTGTCCGAGTACCGGGTCACGGTCCTCCTCGAGGTGGGCCCCATCGTCGGCAGCGAGGCAAGCGATCCTGAGTCCCGGCGCCTCAACGACGCCGCGCTGGCTCTCGAGCGCGAGCTCTTCCTCGCCGGCCACCACAAGGCGTGGACGATGGGCGCCGGCCCGTGCGATCTCTGCGACGCGTGCGTCAAGGGCAGGGAGTGCCCTTCGCCGGAGAAAGCCCGGCCGTCTATGGAGGGCTGCGGGATCGACGTCTTCGCGACCGTGCGCAACGCCGGGCGCACCATCGACGTCGTGCGCGACGAGGACGACGAGTACCGCTACTTCGCCCTCGTCCTCGTCGACTGACGCCGGCCGGCCGCCCCTGGTGGGTGTTCCGCCGACCCTTCGGCGGCGCGGCGACAGAGCTCCCAGCCCGCCTCGGGCATTCCCACGAGCATGCGCGCCGAGAGCGTCGGGGCGGACGGGTGCCGATCCGCGCCGGAGACGCCCGTCCTCCCGCCGTAAAGGCCGCAGTACAGTTGCAGCAGCGTGTGACCGGGGAGGCCGGCGACGCGGTCCCGACTCCCCAGAAGCGCCGTCGGGGGGAGGACCCATGGCCATCACCGTTGCCGACCTCGTGACGCTCGAGGACGCCCTGTCATCCACCGCAGACCAGGGCATGGCCCGCTACAAGACCTACGTCAATCCCGATCTCGCCGGCCAGTTCGAGCTCGTGGGCTTCGACCGGCGCTTCGTGTCGGCGGCGGGCTGCGTGGTCGTCGACGCGCGGGGTGAGGAGTACCTCGACTTCCTGGGCGCCTACGGGGCCCTCGGGCTCGGCCACAACCACCCTGAAGTCATCGCCGCCGTCGGCGCCGCGTCCGGGCTTCCCAACATCCTGCAAACGGCCATCGGCCCACTCGTCGGCGCCCTCGGTGAGACGCTGGCAGCAGTCACGCCCGGCGGCCTTCGCAAGAGCTTCTTCTGCAGCAGCGGGGCCGAGGCGATAGAGGGTTCACTCAAGCTGGCCCGAGCCGCGACGGGCCGCACCGGCTTCGTCTCCTGCGAGAGCTCGTTCCACGGCAAGACGTTGGGGGCACTCTCGGTGAGCGGCCGTGAGAGGTACCGCAAGCCGTTCGAGCCGCTCGTACCCGGATGCCGGCGGGTCCCGTTCGGCGACGGCGACGCGCTGCGGGACGCGCTGGCAGACCGGTCATGCGCGGCCTTCGTCGTCGAGCCGGTGCAGGGCGAGGGTGGCATCGTGCCGGCTCCCGACGGCTATCTGAGCGCGGCGCAGACCGCCTGCCGCGACACGGGAACGTTGCTGATCGTCGACGAGGTGCAGACTGGGTTCGGCCGCACGGGGGCGATGTTCGCCTGCGAGCATGACGGCGTGGAGCCCGACATCATGGCCCTGGCGAAGACGCTCGGCGGCGGCGTGATGCCGATCGGCGCCTTCATCGCGACAGACGACGTGTGGACGCGCGGCTTCGGCGGCAGTGAGATGTGCACTGTTCACACGTCGACGTTCGGGGGCAACGCGCGCGCCTGCGCCGCCGCGCTCAAGACCATCGAAGTGCTCATCCGGGACCGGCTGGCGGAGCAGGCAGCGACGAAGGGAGAGCGCCTGTTGGCCGGTCTTCGCGACGCGGCCGCCGACAGCTCGGCCGTTGTCGAGGTGCGCGGCCGGGGGCTCATGATCGGCGTGGAATTCGCCGAGTCGCGCATCGCCCGGGAGCTGAGCCGCGAGTACTTCGCTCCTGAGGTTGCCGCCGGCTTGCTGAGCGCCCACCACATCATCACGGCGTTCACGCTGAACAACCCCACGGTGATCCGCTTCGAGCCGCCGCTCATCGTGACCGATGAGCAACTGGACGCGGCCGTCGATGCGTTCCGGTCGACGTTGCGGACGCACGGCAGCTTCATGCGTGCGTCCGTACGGATGGGCGCCGATCTGGTCGGGAGGAAGCTCGGGTTCGGGCGAAAGGCCCACTGACTCAGTGGGCTGCCGACTCTTGACGCGGCTGCGGGGCTCGAGAGAGGAGGGAGAGGCCGCGCCGGGTCAGGCGAGCAGCGCGGCCGCCTGCTCGAGGCGCGCGACGGCTTGGTCGCGGCCGAGCACCCAGAGGCTCTCGAAGAGGCCGGGGGTGACGGTCTGACCGCTCATGCCGAGGCGGAGGGCGGCGAACACTGCTTTGGGCTTGAGCTCGAGCGTGGGTGGCAGCTCGCGGACCAGCGTCTCGATGGCGGGCACGTCCCACTGCTCAAGGTCGTGGAGGCCGGCGGCGGCGGCCGTGAGGGTCTCCGCCGCTCCCGCCGTGGCCCGGAGGCGCTCTAGCGCCTCCGGCGCGAACGCGAGCGGCCGGAAGAACCACCCTGCCATGGGAACGAAGTCGGCGAGGACCTCGAGCTTCTCGTGCACCAGGGGCGCGACCTCGCGGGTGAGCGCCTCCTGCTCCTCATCGGGCACGGTCGGCGGCAGGTGTTCGGCCTCGACGTCCTCGACCGTGGCGGCGAGGGCCTGCGGCCCCTGGGCCGCCAGCTCACCGACTCCGTCTGGGTCGCCGTAGAAGCCGACGCGCGTGAGGTACTCGACGAGGCGGCCGCCGAGCCACTCGTCGGTCATCGCGCGCAGGTAGCGCCCGTTCATCCAGCGCAGCTTCTCCGGGTCGAAGATGCTCGGGCTGGTGCCCAGCCCGGTCACGTCGAAGTCCCGCACCAGGTCGTCCAGCGACCAGGTGATCATCGTCTCGTCGAACTCGGCGCTCAGGAAGCAGAGGTAGTTTCGCACCACCTCGACGAGGAACCCCTCCGCGGTGAGCTGCTCGAGCTTCGTCGCGCCGTGGCGCTTGCTGAGCTTCTTCTTGTCTGTACCGAACAGGAGCGGCATGTGCAGGAACTCCGGCACGCCGGCGCCCAGGGCCTCGTAGATCACGACCTGCTTGGGCGTGTTGCTGATGTGGTCGTCGCCGCGGATCACGTGGGTGATCTCCATGGTCACGTCGTCCACGACCACGGCGAGGTTGTAGGTCACGGTGCCGTCCGAGCGCTGCACGATGAAGTCGCCCATGGTCTCGTTCTCGAAGACGACGTCACCGCGCAGGATGTCGTGGAAGACCGTGCGCCCGGCGGGCACGCGCACGCGCAGCGTGTGCGGCTCTCCGGCCGCCTGCCGGCGCTGGACTTCTTCCGGCGCCAGCGCCTTGCACCTGCCCGCGTACACCCAGCCGCGGCCTTCCGCCTGCGCGGCCGTGCGCTCTGCCTCGAGCTCTTGCGGCGTGCAGAAGCACGGGTACAGGTGACCGCTCTCGAGCAGCGTCTCGACATACTCGTGGTAGATGGCGTCGCGCTCGGTCTGACGGTACGGGCCGTGCGGCCCGGGCACCCCCGGCCCCTCGTCCCAGTGCAGGCCCATCTCCTTCATGGAGGCGATGATCTGCACGATCGCCTCGTCCGTACTCCGGCTGAGGTCGGTATCCTCAATCCGAAGGATGAACGTCCCCCCATGTTGACGGGCAAAGATGTAGTTGTAGAGTCCGGTACGGGCGCTGCCGAGATGCAGGTAGCCCGTGGGCGACGGCGCGAATCGGACACGGATGCGTGGGTGCTCGGGCATGGACCGTCCATGATACCGCATCGTCCTGAGCGGCGGCCGGGCAACGGCTTTTCATCTCGAGGAACACGACTACAATGGCCAAATGGACACAGAAGTGAACAGAGTCCGTGTGATCGAGTCGCGGCCTCGCGACCACGTGAGCAACCTCAGCGTCCGCGTCGGCGACGTGGTCGGCGTCGGGCATCGCAACCAGCAGTTCCCCGAGCTGCGCTGGTGCACGCCCGAGCGCGGCCACTCCGGCTGGATGGCCGAGTCCTACTTCGAGTACACCAGTCCCACCGAGGCGGTCGTCCACAAGGACTACGACGCCTCGCAGCTCACGGTGTTCGAGGGCGAGGAGCTCGACGTCCTCGACGTCGTCGGCGAGTGGTGGCTCTGCCGCAACGACCGCGGCATCCAGGGCTGGGTCCCTCATCGCATCCTCGAGGACATCACCCCCCGCGATTCCTGACTGGAGTGACCATGACCACTGATCAGAAGAGCCGGCACGTCCGGGTCGTCACCTCTTGCACGCGTGAACAGGTGCAGGAGATCCGCATCCGCAGGGGCGACTCCCTGGCCGTCGGCCACCGCAACCAGCAGCACCCGGCCTTCGTCTGGAGCGCGACTGAGGACGGGCATCACGGCTGGGTCCCCGAGGACTACATCGAGATCGTCGGCGGCCACGACGCCGTAGCTCGGCGAGACTATGACTCGACGCATCTCACCGTGAGCAGCGGCGAGCGGCTCGAGGCGATCGACCAGGCGGGGGACTACCTCCTTTGCCGCAACGCGACGGGCGTCGAGGGCTGGGTACCAGAGGCATGCGTCGAGGAGGCCGTGGAGGGAGCATGACCGAGACGCAGCTTCCGCGGCGCGTCCGCGTCATCGAGCCGCACGTGACCAACGACCCGAACCCGATCCGCTTCCGCGCCGGCGACACGCTCGGCGTCGGGCATCACGACCAGGTCTGGAAGCTTTACGTGTGGGGCACTGACCAGGCGGGCAGGTCCGGCTGGGTTCCGGACACGTACCTCGAGATCGGCGCCGACGGCCACACGGCGACTGCTCTGCGGGACTACGATTCGACCGAGCTCTCGGTGGGGCGCAAGCAGACCCTCGAGGTGCTCGACGAGGTCGGCGGCTGGTACCTGTGCCGCACCGAGTCGGGCATGTCCGGCTGGGTGCCGGGCACCTCGGTGGAGCCGGTCGAACCTACCTGACGCGGATGGTCGCGCGCCCGGACCTGACCGGGCCGAGGAACTGGCCGGCGCCGGCGAAGCGCACCTCGTAAACGCGCGAGCGCGCCGGCCTCAGCGTCCCGGTCCATACGCCGTTCTCACCGGTCGTCAGCCTCGCCATCACCCTGCCGTCGGCCAGGCGTACCAGCCGCAGCGGCGTCAGGCGCGCCACCGGCAGGCCGGCACTCGTCGTGCGCACGTAGACGCGCGCCGTTGCTCCGGCCGGGACCGTCACGGCGGTCCGGGTGAAGGCCGCGTTCGTCGCCAGTTCGAGTGTGACCGGCGTGGGGCCGGCCCACAGGTCCCTGGTCCGGCCGGCCGTCTCGCCGGTCGTCGCCTCCAGCTCGAGGTCGTGGTGACCCGGCGCAAGCGGCTCCGTCGTCAGCGACCATCCCTCCGACGGCTCGTCAAAGGCACCATCCAGGGCGGCGAGCGGCTGCCAGGCGCCGCCGTCCACGCGGTACCGCGCCTCGTGCGGCACCTTGATGCTCAGGTCCCTGCGGAAGTAGACGCCACTGCTGATGCGGCCCCGTGGACGGGGCCGCTCCGTCACGCTGCCGCGCAACGTCACGGCGCCGCCGGCGCCGGTCGACTCGAGCCGTGTGGAGATGGCCGGCCGCGTGTCCACCACGTCTGGCCGTGTGTCGGTGTCGCCGTCCCGCAGGCCCGTCTGGCCGGACGTCCAGCGGCAGATGTCTCCGGCCGCGAATGCGCTCAACGTCCCGTTGGATCCGCGCATGATGCAGGGCAGGTCGGTCGTCCCTCCCCGCACCGCGTTGCCGTTGCGCACGCCGAGGTAGCCGGACGTGAGGTCGCCGGTGCTCGGGTATCCGGGGGTGGGTGGGGGGTACTCGTCGAGCGCGCCGAACACGTGGCCCATCTCGTGCGCCAGCACCGCGTCGAAGTTGGCGAACTGGTAGCCGTCGTTGTCGTAGGTGAGCATGCAGTACGGGCCGAAGAGGTCGGCGGTGTAGGCCACCACGCGGTTGCGGAACATGCCGTCCGGGTCCTGCAGGCTGTCGACCGCGTAGACGACGAAGGCCCAGTCGGCGCCGTTGCGCTTGCGCAGCCGGTCGGCGAACAGCGTCTCGGGATAGGGCGTGTCGTCGGTGGCGTCGTGGGCGAACCCCAGGGTGCCCATGGCCTGCCAGCGCCAGGCCGCGTCGGACAGCACAGGCCGGCCCCTCCAGCCGGCCGCGACGTCCCTCCCGATGGGCTCGTAGCCCGTGGGGACGGTCTGCGGCGCGCCGTAGGCGCCCGCCGCCGGCAGGAACAACTCGAGGGAGCCGTCCGGCGACCGGGCGTTCCACCAGTCGAGCGCCCCCTGGATCTTGGCCAGGACGAGTTGCCGGCGGTCCTGTGCCGGATAGTCCGGGTCCGGCGTCGTCCAGTCCTCGCTGCTCGTCATGATGCTGCCGTCGCTCTCGAGAAAGATGACGCCGACGGCCACCCGGCCGGCCGCGTAGGCGGCCGTCTCGCGGGCTCCGGGCAGGGCTCCGAGGCCGATGGGGAGGGTGGGCGCGGTCACACCGTCCCCGCGGCCCATGAGGTCGTCGAGCACCGGCGGGGCCGGCGTCACCGGCCCGGGCGCGGTCGGGTCGGAGCTGCGGACCGCGCTGGCGGCCGCCGGCGCCCACAAGCTCGCGCCCAGCAGGGCGCTCGCAAGCAGCGCGCACCCCGTGAGCGCGACCAGCCCTGATGCGACGCGGCGTGATTGACGGCCCCGTGTCATGAGAGCGATTGTCGCACGGGGCCCTCCGCGGGTCGACTCAGGCCGTCTCAGACGGTGACCGCGACTACCTCAGGCGCGCGCAACGTGCGCGCGCGTAGACCATCTGGTAACCTTCCGGCTTCGTGAACGTGCTTCCCCACACTCCCATTCCCCGGACCCTGGACGCCTGACATGCCGCAGCTGCGCATCGTCGTCCTCGTCAAGCAGGTCCCGGACACGGCCAACGTGACCGGCGAGGCCATGAAAGAGGACGGCACCATCAACCGCGCGGCCCTGCCGGCCGTGTTCAACCCCGAGGACCTGAACGCGCTGGAAGAGGCGCTCAAGCTCAGGGACCGCCACGACGCCCGTGTCACCGTGTTGACGATGGGGCCGCCGGCCGCCGTTCAGGTGCTGCGCGAGTCGCTGTACCGCGGCGCCGACGAGGTCATCCTGCTCACCGACAAGGCGTTCGCCGGCGCCGACACGCTCGCCACGAGCTACGCGCTCTCGCTGGCGGTCGAGAAGCTCGGCGGCGCGGACGTCGTGTTCTGCGGCCGCCAGGCGATCGACGGCGACACGGCGCAGGTCGGCCCGCAGACGGCAGAGAAGCTGGGCTACCCGCAGATCACGTGCGTCAGCCGCATCGACGAGCTGGTCTCTCCGGACGCCGACGGGGCTGGATCGGTCACCGCGACGCGCAGCATCGAGGGCGGGTTCGAGACACTCACGAGCACGCTGCCGTGTCTGCTCACCGTCACCGGTGAGGCCAACGACCCTCGCCCGGCGAGCGTGAAGCTCGTCATGACCTACAAGGGCATCGTCGCAGAGGCCATGCCCGAGTACGACGACAGCTACCTGGACCCGGAGAGCGACGACGCCGAGGTGTGCATGATCGGGCGCGACGGTAAGCCCGTCTGTCGCGCCCGCGTCGTCCAGTGGGACCACGAGGCGCTGGCCGCCGACCGCGAGGCGCTCGGCCTGCGCGGCTCGCCGACGCGCGTCAAGGAGATCGAGAGCGTCGTGCTCGCCCAGAGCGAGGCGCGCATGGTCGATCCCGACGAGGCCGGCATCACCGAGCTCGTGCACGAGCTGATCGAGGAGCACATCCTTGGATAGGCAACGTAGTGAACCTATCGTCGGGGGCAGCGCAGCCGCACCCGACAGTAGTCCTGACGGAGGCGCTCCCGTGAAGCGCAACGACGTCTGGGTCGTCGTCGAGCAGCACGACGGCGTGGCGGCCGAGGTCAGTCTGGAGCTGCTCGGCCGCGCCCGCGAGCTCGCCGACCAGCTCGGCGTGCAGGTCGGCGCCGTGCTCGTCGGCGCCGGCGACGCCCTGAAGGAGGTGGCGACGGCACTGGTCGCTCGCGGCGCCGACACCGTCTACTTCGTCGCCCACACCGACCTCGCGCACTACCTGGCGCAGCCGTACACCGAGGTCGTGACCACGCTCATCCGCGAACACGAGCCCCAGATCGTCCTGTACGGCGCCAGCACCACCGGCCGGGACCTGGCGCCGCGCGTGGCCAGCGCCCTGCGCACCGGCCTCACCGCCGACTGCACCGACCTGCGCATCGGCGACCACTCGCTCAAGGGCGAAGAGTACAGGGACCTGCTCTACCAGATCCGGCCGGCATTTGGCGGCAACATCATCGCCACCATCATCAGTCCGCTGCACCGGCCGCAGATGGCCACCGTCCGCGAGGGCGTCATGGTCATGCCCGAGGAGGACAGGCGGCGGGACGGACGCATCATCGCCGTACCCGTCACCCGGACCAAGGACCGCATCGCCGTCCGCGCCGGCGTCGTGCTCAGCGACGCCGACTTCGTGGTCGAGCTGGTGAAGCGCGTGCAGGAGGAGAAGCGCGTAGACCTCAAGGGCGCGCGCATCGTCGTCTCCGGCGGCGTCGGCGTAGGCTCGCGTGAAGGCTTCGCGCTGGTCGAGGAGCTGGCCCGCACGGTAGGCGGAGTCGTCGGCGCCAGCCGCGCCGCCGTGGATGCGGGCTGGATCGCACACGACCACCAGGTCGGGCAGACCGGCACCACCGTGCGTCCCAAGCTCTACATCGCCTGCGGCATCAGCGGCAGCGTGCAGCACCGCGCCGGCATGGACCAGAGCGCGCGCATCCTCGCCATCAACGACGATCCTCTGGCGCCGATCTTCAGCGTCGCCCACTACGGCGTGGTCGGCGACCTGCACAAGGTCATCCCGCTGCTGATCCAGGCGTACAAGACGAAGGGCGCGGGCGGCGAAGGCGCTCCCGCGACGGCCGCAGCCGACGGAGGCGCATCGTGAGCAACTTCTTCAGCGACAACGCCGACCTCCAGCGGACCCTTCACAGCCTCGACCTGGCGCGCGTCGTGCGCCTGCGCGAGGACGGCTATGCCCAAGCCCGCGACTTCGCCTACGCGCCCCAGGACTTCGAGGACGCCCTCGACTCCTACGCGCGCACGCTCGAGATCGTCGGCGACATCGCCGGCGAGTTCGTCGAGCCGCGCGCGGAGGACGTCGACCGCGCCGGCGCGGAGCTTGTCGACGGCGAGGTCGTGTACGCCCCCGGCATCGTCGAGAGCCTGGAACGCCTCACCCAGGCCGACCTCATGGGCATCACCCTTCCGCGCAAGTACGGTGGGCTGAACTTCCCCGTCTCGGTCAGCGTGATGATCGTCGAGATGGTGAGCCGCGCCGACCCGGCGCTGATGAACATCTTCGGGCTCCAGGACATCAGCGAGACCGTCAACAAGTTCGCCGACGACGAGATGAAGGCCGCCTACCTGCCGCGCTTCGCCAGCGGCGAGGTCACCGGCAGCATGGCGCTCACCGAGCCCGAGGCCGGCTCCGACCTGCAGAACGTGCAGCTCAAGGCGATCGAGCAGCCTGACGGCACCTGGCGCCTGAACGGCGTCAAGCGCTTCATCACCAACGGCAACGGACGGATCAGCCTCGTCCTCGCACGCTCGGAGGAGGGCACCACCGACGCCCGGGGGCTGAGCATGTTCCTCTACGAGCGCGACGAGCACATGCGCATCCGCCGCCTCGAGGACAAGCTCGGCATCCACGGCTCGCCCACCTGCGAGCTGCAGTTCAACGACGCGCCGGCGCTGCTCGTCGGCGAGCGCCGGCGCGGCCTCACCACGTACGTCATGAGCCTCATGAATGGCGCCCGCCTCGCCATCGCGGCGCAGGCGCAGGGCATCGCCGAGGCGGCCTTCCGCGCGGCGGCCAAGTACGCCGCCGAGCGCATCCAGTTCGGCGCGCCCATCGGCGAGCTCACCGCCGTCAAGGGCCTGCTGGCCGACATGCGCGTGAGCGTCGAGGCGTCGCGCGCGCTGCTCTACGAGACCGCGCTTGTCGTCGACACCAAGGAGGTGCTCGAGCACCGCATCGCGCAGCTGCAGGCGGCCGAGAAGGCCGGCGAAGCTCCGCCGCCCGGCCCCGACACCGACGTGAAGGCGCTGCGCGCCGTACTCAAGACGTACACGCGGCTCGCCGCCCTGTACACGCCGCTGGCCAAGGCCTGCTGCACGGAGATGGCCAACCAGGTCGCCTACGACTCGCTGCAGGTGCACGGCGGCTCGGGCTACATGCGTGACTTCGCCGTCGAGCGCTACGCTCGCGACGCGCGCATCACCAACATCTATGAGGGCACGACGCAGTTGCAGGTGGTAGCCGCCATCGGTGGCATCCTCGGCGGCACGCTGACCGGCCGCCTGGACGAGTACGACGCCGAGGACTTCTCGGCCACGCCCGAGCTGCTGGCGCGCGTGCGAAACGCCCGAGCGCGCCTGACGGAGGCGATCGCCCGCGTCCGCGAGCAAGGCGACGTGCGCTTCCGCGACTTCCATGCCCGCCGCCTCGCCGAGATGGCGATCGACGTGAACTGCGCCTATCTGATGCTTCGACCGGCGCAGACCGACGCGCGCCGCCTGCTCGCGGCGGAGTACTTCGTCGCCGCCGCCGCGGCGCGCGTCGAGGGCGCCGCCGCTCAGGTGCTCGCCGGCGATGCTTCCACGCTGGATGCACTCACGACCCTGGCGGCAGGCTGAGCCATCACCCCGGCCTGCCCGGCCGGACGTTCTCCGCGCAGGGCCGGGCGGTGCGCGCCGACCTGCGAGCCGACGGTCAGGCCGGCTCGTCGTCCGGCACCTCGCCCTCCGCGTCTTCCTCCCCCGGCTCAGGCGGCGGAGGCTCGACGCGGTCGCCGCCGGCCACCCGCGCCGTCGAGAGCCGGTCCTCGGCCACCCCGGCCAGCTCGTCCGCATCCTCCGCGGCGTCGGGGAACCCCGCGACACCGAGGCTCATGGTGAACCTGCCCAGCGCGCCCAGCTCGTCGTCGGAGAGCCGCGTGGCGGCGACACGCTGGCGCACCCGCTCTGCCACCAGCCCCGCCGCATCCGGACCCGGCGGCGTGTTGGGCAGGAGAAGGGCGAACCGGCCGCCACCGAGGCGGCACGCCACGTCGACCTTGTCGCGCAGGCTGGTAACGAGCAACCGCGCCAGAGCGGCGAGCGCCGCGTCCCTGAAGGAGGTCCCGCGCCTGCTCGCCAGATCCTCCTCGCCGTCGAGCTCGGCGACCACCAGTGAGAGCGGCTGGCGGTACCTCCGCGCGCGAGCGACCTCCGCGTACAGCCGCTCGTAGAAGTACCAGCGGCTGTACAGCCCGGTGAGGGTGTCGGTGGCGGACCTGCTCTGCACAGCGCGGAACGCCTTCGCCCGCTCAAGCCCAGCGGCGGCTTGGCCGGCCAGCTGCGACGCGAGCTCGACCTCCGCCTGTCGGAACGGGCGCCGCAGCGCCGCCGTGAGCTCCAGGTAGCCGCTCGAGCGCTGGCCGGCCGTCAGCGGCAGGAGGAGACGGGCGCGGCCGTCGGCCGTCCGCGCCTGTTCCGGCCGCCCCAGATCCGCGGCCTGCCGCGCCAGGGCGTCGGCGCGCCAGCCTGCGGCCGCGCGCTCCAGTCCCGCCTCGCCGACGGGAGCGAACGTGCCGTCGTCCTGGCGGAGCACGACCTGAGCGTCGCAGGCCACACCGCTCACGAGCAGCGCGGCCTCCTCGCGCACCGCAGCGACGATCGCCGCCGGCGACTGCGTCGCTGAGATGCTGCGGCCGGTCGCGAGCAGGCCCGTGAGCCGCTCCGTTCGCGCGACTTCGGTCTGGTAGAGCCCCGACGCTCGCAGCACCGCCGCCGCCAGACGGCAGAGCACCCCGAGACGACTCCGGTCATCCTCCGAGAGGCGGCGTCCGGTGCGCGTCTCCGCGAGGCTCAGGACCCCGAGCACCTCGGCCCCCGCGAGGAGCGGGACGTCGATGCGATGGGTGAAGCCGGCCTGGGCGAGGGCAGCGGCGTCGGCAGCGGGAAGCTCGTCGTCGACGTGGCGCTCCACGACCTGCCCCGCGAGCACCAGCCTGCGCAGGTCGTGGCTCTGGTCCAGACCGACGACCGCGCCGACGCAGCCGCGGGTCTTCGCAGTCTCCGGATCGCGACACCAGTATGCGCGGCACTCCAGCGTGTCCGCGTCGTCACTGAAGGCCCAGAGGTCCACGGACCACAGATCCAGCGCCTCGCCGACGTTCGCGACGACGGCCGCGAGCATGTCCTCGACGTCGCGTCCGGCCACGGCCCCCAGCGGCGTCCGATCATCCATGCGTCTCCGCCCGGCGGTCACGCGCCACGTGAGATCACCTGATCGCTGCCGGAACGCTTGCCCTCGTAGAGTGCCGCGTCGGCGGCCGCGATGAGCGACGCGGCGTCGTCGTCATCGCGCAGGTCGGCCACCCCTACCGTCGCCGTCGTGCGCGCGTAGCGGCGGCCGCCGTGCCCGGGGAAGGCGTGCCCGGCGATGGCGGCGCGCACGCGCTCGGCGACGATGAGGGCGCCGGCGCCGGCCGGCGGCGGCGCTTCCAGGTCGTCCCCGTCGGCTGCCGCGCCCTGAACGGGCAGATCGGCGGCCCGCGTGTGCGGGAGGATGATGGCGAACTCCTCGCCGCCATACCGCGCGGCGAGATCCACACCGCGCCGCGTGACGGCGAAGAGGATCTGCCCCACCTCGCGCAGCGCCTCGTCGCCGATCTGGTGCCCGTACTGGTCGTTGAACTCCTTGAAGTCGTCGAGGTCGAGCATCAGCAGCGACAGCGGGGTGCCGTAGCGCTGGGCGCGGCGGCACTCCTGGCGCAGACGCTCCTGGAAGTGACGGTGGTTGTAGAGCCCCGTGAGGCCGTCCCGGATCGCCTCCTGCTCGGCGCGCCGGTACAGGCGCTCGTTCTCGAGCGCCGCCGCCGCCTGGTTGGCGAGCACCAGCAATGCCTCACGCTCGCCCCTGGCGAACCGCCGGTACCCGTCGGCCTCGACCACCAGCACCCCCTCCACTCTGTCTCTGACGACAAGGGGGACGGCCAGACCCGACCACTGGGGGCCGACGCGGTCCATCGCACAACCGCCGGCGAGCGCCTTCTGAGCGAGCTCGGCGGCTGAGGCGCCGAGGGTCGGCTTAGTCGCGTCCGACGGGCCGCCGGCCTCGGGCAGCCACAGGCCGGCCGTCGCGCCGCCGGCGAGCAGCTTCGCGGCGCCCTCCTGCAGCGCACTCACCACCTCGCGCCGCTCGAACGTCGCAGTGAGGCGGCGGCTTACCTCGAGGAGCTCGAGCAGCCGCTCGCTCTCCTCTTCCTGCGCCCGGAACAGGCGCGCGTTGTGGATCGCGGCTCCGGCGGTCTCCGCGAGCGCAGCGAGCAGCTCGAGCTCGTGCGCCCTGAACCGCCGCTCGGCGTCGGTCATCGTCAGCCGCAGGATACCCTGCGGGGCTCCGCCGGCGCGAAGCGGCAGACTGAGGCATGTCTTCTGCCTCCAGGCCTCCATGGACCGGCGCCGGTCGTCGGACAGGGCGGGGTCCGAGATCTGCTCCTGCACCGCAGCGGACCCCATCAGTATCGCCCGCTCGCCGGGGAAGTCGGACAGCGCGTACACCGCCCCAAGGGCGTCGTCGTGCAAGCCCTCCGACTTGAGCCCCGGGGAGTGGTCGGCCCGGTACACGATCGCGTCGTGGTGGGGCCTGTACTCGTAGACCGTGGCATACGTGGCGCCGGCAGCCTCCGCGGCGAGCCGCGCGACGCCGGCGAGCACCTCGTCGAGGCGAACGGACGCGGTGAGCGTCCTGCTCGCGCCCAGGAGGGTACCGAGCCGGCGTGCCTGTTCTTGCTGCTGCCTGAACAGGCGTGCGTTGCCGATCGCCGTCGCCGCCGGCCCGGCCAGCAGGCGCAGCAGCTGCTTCTCCTCGTCGGTGAAGTGCCGGTCGCGACGCGACTCGACCACGCCGAGGACGCCCAGGGCCTCGCCGCCGAAGACGAGCGGCATCTCCATGACGGCCTTCTCGTCGTACCGGACCATCACTTCGCGCTCGCGCGGGTCGAGGTCCTCGTCGTCGACGTACTCCTCGAGGAGGTCGCCCTTGCGAATGACGGCATCGCGCTCCGGGCGGTCGTCCAGGCTGACCACGGTCCCGACGTAGTCCAGATCCACGCTACGGAGCTCTTGCGACCACACCGCGACGTACTTCATGGTCCGCGCCTCGGGATCGTACTCGTTGATGTCGCACCACTGGACGTCGAGCGCCTCCCCGACCTGGCGGGCGATCGCCTGGACCACCTCGTCAAGATCCAAGGAGGATGCGAGCGTGGTCCCCACCTCGAGGACGGTGCGGTACGGATCGTGGGCGGCGGGCGGGCGGGCGTCGTGGTTCTCAGTCACCGAACACCTCCACCCGGTTCTTGCCGAGCCGCTTGGCGAGATAGAGCGCCTTGTCGGCGGCGCGCACGAGCTCTCCGGGGCCGCCGGCGATACCGGGGTAGCACGCCACGCCGATGCTCACCGTGATCCGGGCGTCCCCGTCCACGCCGGGCAGCTCCGACTCGGCCACGGAGATGCGGATACGCTCGCTCACGCTCAGGGCACCCTCCTCGTGCGGCGGGGGCGCCCCGGGCAGCGAGGAGAGTTGACGCGCGAGTCGCGTGCCCACCACCTGCGCGCCCTCCCGGGCGGTGTTGGGCAGGACGATGACGAACTCCTCGCCGCCGTAGCGTGCGGCGATGTCGATGCCCACGCGGATGTGCGTGCTCAGGATCCTCCCGACTTCCACGAGCACGAGGTCGCCGATCGGGTGGCCGAAGCGATCGTTGAAGGACTTGAAGTCGTCGATGTCGATCATGAGCAAGGACAGCGGCAGGCCGTAGCGCTGGGCGCGAGCGATCTCCTGGTTGAGCCGCTCGTAGACGTAGCGGTGGTTGTAGAGGCCGGTGAGGCCGTCGGTGATGGCCTGGCGCTCGAGCGTGCGGTACAGGCCGGCGTTGGCGAGCGCGAAGGCCGCCTGGCTGGCGAGGATCTGCACGAGCTCGAGCTCGTCGTCACTGAAGACGGACGCCGAGGCGGCGTGGATGTCGAGCAGTCCCTCGACGGTGTCCCCTGTGACGAACGGGACGACGACGCGCGAGCTCCCGTCCCCGGCTGAGAGCGCCACGGCGCGCTCGTCGACGGCGCGGCGGTGGAGCTCGTCCAGCTCGACCGCCGCCTCTTCGCCTGCGGCCGCGGCCGCCGGGCCGGGCTCGAACGGCACGAATGCCTCGCCCCGCCGGAGCAGCATCGTCACCGCGTCTCCGGCGACGCCGAAGAGATCGGCGACGTCGCGCCGCACCTGTCCGAGCACGGCGCCGGCGTCCAAGGAAGAGACCAGCACGCGGCTCGTCTCCAGCAGCGCCAGAAGCCGTTCGTTCTGCCGCTCGCCGCGCCGGTACAACCGGGCGTGGCGGATCGAGGTCGCCGCCTGCTCGCCCAGGGCGCGCGCGAGCTCCACCTCCGACGCGCCGAAGGTCCGCACCCTCTCGGTCTCGATGAGCACCAGGATCCCCAAACGCTCGCCCTCGACGACGAGCGGGACGTTGAGGCAGGCCTTCTCGCCCCACTGCTCCATGGACGCGCGCACGTCCGCGGGGAGGGACGCGTCCGAGAGCGTCTCCTGCACCACCTCGCCGCGGCGGAGGATCTCCCGGTCCGTCGGATAGTCGTCCAGCGGGTAGACGCCGCGTTCGTCCAGCGCCGGCGGCGTGCCGTGGACGCCCCAGAAGGCACGGCAGACGATCGCATCGCGCACGGCGTCGTGCTCGTAGGCGATGCACTCCCCGGTCTCGAGCGCCGCCGCCGCGGTCCGGCAGATGCTGGTCAGGGAATCCTCGAGCGTGACGGCCGACGTGATCGCGCGCCCTGTGTCCAGGAGCGAGCTGAGGAAGCGGTTCTGCTCCTGCTGCAGTCGAAAGAGCCGCGAGTTGCGCACCGCGACCGCCGCCGGCCCTGCGAGGAGGACGACCAGTTCACAGTCCTCCTGGGTGAAGCGGCGGCCCGCCCGCTTGTCGATCAGCGTGAGGCAGCCGACGACGCCCCGGTCGCGAAAGTGAAGGGGGACGGCGAGTGTGGCCATCTCGCCCCACGCCAACATGGCCGCGCGGTCCGCCGGGTCGAGGTCCGGGTCGTCGACGCTCGACAGGACGCAGGCGCCGCCCTCGATGATCGGCACGTACCCGGGTCGCTCTTCCAGTGAGATCGTCGTCCCGACCCAGGCAAGGTCCTCATCCGTGAGCTCGCGCGCCCAGAGCGCGGCGGCGGTGAGCGTCCTCGTCTCGGGGTCGTACTCGTACAGGTCGCACTCCCACGCGTCGAGCGCCTGCGCGACGCGCCTGACGATGACCGTGGACGCGTCGTCACCGGCGAGCGCCGCGGTGATCTCGGCGCCGGCCTCCACAGCCAGCCGGAGGCGCTCGGTCTCGGCGGCGCTGCTCATGGGACCGCAGGATGCCCGGCGCGTGACCTCCCCGGAGACCACACCTCGATCTCGGAGTGCGCGGCGGCAAGGCGGTCGGTGGAACGCTCGAGCTCGCTCAAGCCCGGGTACCGTTCCGAGGCCGGCACGCCGGCCACGATCTCGGCGAAACACGGGAACAGGCTGACCCCCCAGTCGACGCCGCCGCCTCGCGTCGCCGTAGCTTACCAGACGGTCCGCGGACCGGAGGCGGTGGTCGCTCAAGGTATCGGCGCGCCTGCCGATACTATGAGCGGTACCCCCTTCAGAAGGGCCGGACCGGCGCCAGTCGCCGGTCCGGCCCTTCCGCTTCAGGACCCCTTGTCTCTGCGAAGGGAGTACCCGGCCCGGCACGCCAGCATGGCGCCCCGGATGGGGTCGCGCTCTCTGGCCCCGGACGGCGGCCATGTGCTACCGTTGCCGCAATCCTTGGGGAGGCCGCCGTGATCTACTGCGTGGTACCCCCGGAGCTCGGTGAAGACGCATACAAGCGACTCGTCGAGCACTACCGGGACAACCCGAACGTCAAGGTCATCATGGACCGCCGTCACGGCGAGCGCCGCACCGACCGCTCCGGCGGCGGCGAGCGCCAGACGCGTGACCGGCGGCAGCGGCGCGCTCCGGGCTCCTACGACATCTGACGACCCCGGGTGACCCCATGAACGAACCACTGCCGCGCGGCAGCGAGACGAGCCTCGTCCTCACCCACCTCATGCAGCCCGCAGATGCCAACTACCTCGGCAACATCCACGGCGGCGTCGTGATGAAGCTCATCGACGAGGCCGCCGCCGCCTGCGCCTTCCGTTTCTGCCGGACCACCGTCGTCACGGCGGCGATCGACCGCATCGACTTCCACCACCCCGTCCAGATCGGCAACCTCGTGCGGCTCCTCGCCAACCTCAACTACGCGGGCAGGACGTCGGTGGAGGTGGGCGTGCGCGTGGAGGCCGAGGATCTCAGGACGGGCATCGTCACCCACACCAACTCCGCGTACCTGGTCTTGGTGGCGCTCAGCAGGACGGGCAGACCCATCCCGGTACCGCAGTTCACGCCCGTGACCGCCGAGCAGAGAGCTTGGCACGAGAAGGCCGCGGAGCGGCGGCGCAAGCGGCTCGCCGAGCGCGAGCCGGCCGACGACTGATCCGCCGCGGGGGCAGGGCCGGCAGCCCGGCAGCCGCACGCCGCTCAGGCGGCCGGCGCCTCACCCTCCAAGCGCAGCAGCTCGCGCAGCGCCATATCGGCCACGTCCAGCTGCTCGGTCGTGGGCTCGCTGGTGGTGTAGAGGCGCTGCATCTCGATGCCGGGCCTGCTGAGCGTGCGCGCCAGCGGATGGTCCTGGTTGCGCGACATCCAGGCGAACAGTTCCATCGCGGTGCCGATGCTCACGAGCCCGGCGACGAACGTGGCCAGGGGTTGCCTCTCCCTGCCGGCGGCGCGCAGCACCAGGTTCGTGGCGAGGCTCGTGACCACCATCGGCGCCACGAGGTTGGAGCCGCAGCGGGCGTGCTCCTTGTCCGCGTCGGCCGGGTCGCCGCCGCTCTCGTAGGCGGCAATGCGCTTGTGCTCGGCGCCGTGATAGCGGGAGAGGTGGGAGTCCCTGAGCGCGACGAGCACGGGGGCGAGGCTCACGCCGGCCACGGCCAGCTCGCGGAGCACAGGTGAGCCAAGCCTCGTCGCGCGCAGCGCGACCGCCACGGCAGCGCTGGCCGCCGTCGCCGCCAGCAGCTTCGGGTCCTCCTGGGGCAGCACCGGCGTGCCGGTGGCCCTGCGTACCGCGGGAAGGACGGCCAGCGCCTCACCGAGCCGCACGACGCCGCGCGCGACCGGGACGCGGCGAAGGGCCTCCCGCCCGGGCAGCCGGACCTTGCCGCCTGAGACGACCCTGATCGCGCCACCCTCCTCCCGCACGGCGGCGGCCCAGTGGCCGTCGCTCTGCAGAAGGACTCCGTCTCTCAAGGCCATACCGCCGAGCTGCATCGTCATCGTCTCCTCTCGCCAGAGCTTTCCCCAACACTGGCGTAAGCCGTCACGATTCTCAAGCCGGACCGCGCCCGGCGGCGCCGCCGCTCCACTCCCACGAAGAGGACCGGGTCTGGACGCGAGACCTCGCAGGCGAGAGACTGACACCGGTGACAAGCCGGCGCTCCTGCCGGCACGGCAAGGGAGGGCGAGATGGGGTTCTTCGACACCGTCAAAGACAAGGCCGGCGCCCTCGCTGCCGACGCCGGGCGCGCCGGCAGAGTGACCGCCGCTCAGGCCCGGCTGGCGGTGCTGCAGAACGACCTGCGCAAGGCGGAGCGCGAGCTCGGTCACGCGGCGTTCGCTCTGGCCGAACGCGGCCAGCTCGACCACCCCGACCTGGTGCCTGCGATCGAGGGGCTGCGCGCCACCGCCGCCGAGATCAGCGCCAAGGAGGCGGAGATCGCCGCGCTTCGCAACGAGGCCACCACGCCGGCCGGCGCGACCGGGGAGGCGCCCCCTGAGGCGACGACGACCGTGGAGACGGCCGCCGGCCCCGTGACCGTCACGTCCGCGCCGTCGGTGCCGATGCCAGAGCCGGTGGCCGAGACCTCGACCCCGGAGCCCGCCCCAGAGGCCGCGGCGGCTCCGCCGGCGGCCGCGGCGGAGACGCCGACGAAGCCCGCGCGGCGCAAAGCCGCCACCAAGGCGGCCGACCCGGTCGCGAAGGAGGCGCCGCCCAAGAAGGCGCCCGCCGCGAGCAAGGCGACGGTCAAGAAGTCCGCCTCCAAGGCCGGCGCCACGCCCAAGAAGTCGTCGCGACCGCGGTCGGGGCCGCGGCCGGCCGGCAAGAACCGCCCCGCCGGCACCTGACGCCCGGCACAACGTGAACCCCTCCGCCGACGGCCCGCGTCCGGGCCGTCTGGTACCCTGACGGGGACCAAGGAGACCCAATGACCGACCAGACCTGCATCCCCGGCACCACTGACGCGCGCATCCCCATCTGCGAGCTCAAGAGCGGCCAGGCCGTCGAGGGCCCGTACTGCTGCTCCGACAAGATCTCCGCGACCGACCGCAACGGCAAGGCCTACCTGCGGCTCAAGCTGCGCGACGCCAGCGGCGAGGTCGCCGCCATCCACTTCGACCCCTCGGACGAAGCGCTCGGCATCACCGTCGGCGACGTCGTCATCGTCGGCGGCACCTTCAGCGTGCACCCTCAGTACGGCGCCCAGATACAGGTCCGGCGCCTGCGGGCCGCCGACCCCGACGAATACGCGGCCTGCGACCTGGTGCCCGTGTCGCCCATCGGCCCGGCCGAGCTCGCCGAGCGCCTGCACGTGCTCGTGGATTCCGTCGAGGAGCCTCACGTGCGCGCCCTCCTCGAGCGCGCGCTGGACGGCACTCGGGAGCCCGGCGCGACGTTCGCACTGGCGCCGGCGGCCGTGCGCAACCATCACGCGTACCGGCACGGTCTGCTCGAGCACTCGCTCATCGTGGCCGAGGCGGCGGCCGGCGTGGCGTCGCGGTTCGCCTCCGTCGACTACGACCTCGTCGTCGTCGGGGGCATCCTGCACGACGTCGGCAAGACCTTGGCCTACACCAGCGACGGCATGGCGCCGCAGATGACCGACGCGGGGCGCCTGCACGGCGAGATCGTCATGGGCCACGACATGGTGCGCGACCTCATCGACGAGGATCCCGACTTCCCGCCGGACCTCGCCCTCCGTCTGCGCCACATAATCGTGTCGCACCACGGCATGCGCGAGAAGGGCAGCCCCGTGGTGCCGCAGACACGGGAGGCGGTCATCGTCCACTACTGCGACGACATGACCGCCCGCATCGGCGCCATCGACGACGCCGAGGCGGCCGCCCCGGCTGGAGACCGCTGGACCGGCCGGATCTTCATGATCGACGCGCCGGCCTACGTCGGCGCGCGCGACGAGGCCGCGGACGACGAGTAGCGACACGACGGGGCGGGCAGGGCGCGGCGCCCTGCCCGCCCCGTCGTGTCGCTCAGCTCCAGATCTGCCTGCAGTCCTCGAGCACGGCCGCCGCATGCCCCTTGGGCTTCACGGCCGGATAGACCTTGCGCAGCGTACCGTCGGGATCGATGAGCCAGGTGGTGCGCTTGGCCACGCCCACCATCGGCCGCGCCACGCCGAAGGCGGCCGAGACCGTGTGCTCGCCGTCGTCGCTGATCAGCGGCATCTTGAGGTCGTGCTTCCGCGCCCAGCGCTCGTTGGCGGCGGGCTTGTCAACGCTCGCGCCGACCACCTGCACGTCGAGAGCGGCGAACTCGTCCAGCAGGCCGTTGAACTCAACGGCTTCGGTCGTTCAGCCCCCGGAGTTCGCCTTGGGATAGAAGAACAGGACGGTGCGCCTGCCGGGCGCGCCGAGATCGAAGCCGGCTCCGTCGTAGGAGACGCCGGTCACGGCCGGCGCCCTGTCGCCTTCCTTGAGCATATGGCCCCTCCCGTGTGGTGGACGCCGCGGTCCGGAAGCGGAGCCGCGCGCGCCTTCGACGGGCTGCTTACCCGTTGGGCGCGTACCGACAAACGACGCAGGCCGCGCCCGCCCGCGCCTTCGAGGTAGACTCCGCGCATGGCACGCAGGCTGAAGGTGAGTGTCGACTACGACCGGTGCACGGGAGTCGGGGCCTGTGAGCAGGTCTGCCCCGAGGTGTTCTTCATGAACGACGCAGGGCTCCCTGACGTGCTCGAGCAGGAGCCCCATGAGACGCTCTGGGCCGCCGTGGAGCGCGCCGAGGAGGCCTGCCCCGAGGAGGCCGTGATCCTGGAGTGGACCGGGGAGTAGACCTAGCGGCCTGCCTCAGCGCTCCAGGGGCAGGATGGTCACCGGGACGCGGCAGTGATCGCGGAACCGCTTGGCGTCACGGATGTCACCGATGACCTCACCGTAGTGCATGGGGACGGCGGCCTCGGTGTCGATGAGCTCGCACGCCTCTGCCGCCTCCTCCCACGTCATCGTGAACTTGCCGCCCACGGGCAGGAGCGCGACTTCGCAGTGGACGTCGGACATCTCGGGCACCAAATCGGTGTCGCCGGCGTGGTAGTAGCGCACACCGTCGAGAGCGACGACGAAGCCCACGCCTCCCGACTCGCGCGGGTGGTAGGGCTGGCCGGGGGCGCGGAACTTGTCCGTGTTGTAGGCCGGGACGGCCAGGATCGCGACGCCGGCCACCTCCACGCCCTCGCCCGGCGCCACCGTCACCGTCTCCTGACCGGCGACCTGCGCAGTGACCGAGGCCGGACCGACCACCACCGTGTCCGGACCTGCGATCGTCCCGATGTCGGGCAGGCTGAGGTGGTCGAAGTGGTCGTGGGTGACCAGGATCACGCCGGCCGGCGGCTGGCCCGCCGGCAGCTTCCAGGGGTCGATGTACACAGTCACGCTCCCGTCGATACGGAACGAATCGTGGCCCAGCCAGTGAAGGTGCTCGAGCATCGGTCCCCCTCTCATGATGGCCGCCTCCACTCGTCGTACCCGCTCGGCGGCGAAACGACGACGGGCCGGCCGCCGGATCCCGAGCGATCCTCCGGCGGCCGGCCCGTCAGCAACTCAGAGCCTCTACTAGGCCTATTCCTCTTCCTCGACCTCGACGACGACCTCTTCCTCGACGACGACCTCTTCCACGACGTCGCCGGCCTCGTCCTCGACCTCGACGACCTCGACGGTCTCGGTGACCTCAGCGGCGGCCGCGGCCGGCGCACTGGCGGGCCGTACGTTGGTGGCCTGCGGGCCCTTGCGGCCCTGCTCGACCTCGTACTCGACCAGCTGGTCCTTGTCGATCGCGGTCACGCCGTCGGCCAGGCCGGTGACGTGCACGAAGATGTCGTTGTCGTTCTCCTGCTCGATGAAGCCGAAGGCCTTCTCGGTCGAGAACCACTTGACTTTACCCTGAGGCACTTTGTTCTCCTTTTGATCTTGAAGCGCGTCACGCCGGTGCTCGGTGGTGGGACGAGATGCGCTCCTTGTGCCGCTCGCGCCGGTCTCTGAGACGCAGAACGTAGGGGTAGTGTACCCGCGTTTCACAAGGCTCGAAAGCCGGGCGCCGTGGCCCTCCGGCGACGCGCCGCGGAGGCCCGGGAAGCGCGGCCGGTCAGCAGCGCGTAACGGCGAAGATGGCGATCCGCGCGAGCAGGTTCGGCGCCACGATGCGCGCCGGCGGGTCCTTGTCCACCGCGCGCAGGTACTGCTCGTGCTCGATGCAGAGGCCCTCCTCGCGACACAGCGCGCGGAAGTCCTGGATGGTGCAGAGGTGGATGTTCGGGGTGTCCCACCACTGGTACGGCAGGTCTTTCGAGACGGGCATGCGCCCGCGCAGGAGCAGCTGCGAGCGCGGGATCCAGTGGGCGAAGTTGGGGAAGCTGACGATGGCGAGCCGGCCGACCCGGACCATCTCACGGACGATCATACGCGGCCGGCGCAGCTGCTGGAGGCTCAGGCTCAGGATCACGACGTCGTGCGACTGGTCGCCGAAGTCGGCGAGCCCGGCGTCGAGGTCGCCGTGGAACACGGAGAGGCCGCGGCCGACGCACTTCTCCACCGCGGCCTGGTCGATCTCCACCCCGCTGCCGCGCACGCGCTTCTCGGCGATGAGCTCGCTGAGGAGCTCGCCGTCGCCGCAGGCGAGGTCGAGCACCGTCGCGCCCTCCGGCACGAGGTCCTCGATGAGCTTGTAGTCGATGCGTCGCTGCACCCTCGCGTCCCTACCTGTGGTACGTCCTGGTCCCGCTGGAGAGGAAGGCGGCGATGATGCCCTCCATCTTCTCCCTCTCGAGCAGGAACGCATCGTGTCCGTAGTGGCTATCCACCTCGTAGTAGCTCACATGCTTGTGAGTCGCGCGCAGCGCGCTGACGATCTCCTTGAGCTGGTAGGGCGGGTGCAGCCAATCGCTGCTGAAGCCCATGACCAGGAACCGCGCCTTGACCCCCTCGAACGCCTTGACCAGCGTCCCGTGCTGCCGGGAGAGGTCGAAGTAGTCGAGCGCGCGCGTGATGTAGAGGTATGTGTTGGCGTCGAAGCGGCTGGTGAAGCTCAGCCCCTGGTGGCGCAGGTAGCTCTCCACCTCGAAGTCGGCGGAGAACGTGAACGTGTAGTCGTGGATGTCCTGCAGGCGCCGGCCGAACTTCTCCTCCATCGCCTCGTCGCTGAGGTAGGTGATGTGGCCGACCATGCGCGCCACGCTGAGGCCCTTGGCCGGCGTCTTGCCGCCGTAATAGTGGCCGCCGCGCCAGTTGGGGTCGGCCATGATCGCCTGGCGGCCGACCTCGTTGAAGGCGATCGCCTGCGTCGGCTGGCGCGCGGCGGTCGCGAGCGGCACGCAGAGGTGCGCGCGGTCTGGGTGCGAGACCACCAGCTCGAGCACCTGCATGCCTCCCATGGACCCGCCCACGGCGGCGAGCAGCCTGTCGATACCGAGGTGATCCAGCAGCATGACCTGGGCGTTGACCATGTCGGCGATGGTGATGATCGGGAAGTCGGTGCCGTAGGGCTTGCCGGTCGCAGGATTCGTAGAAGCAGGCCCGGTGCTGCCGGTGCAGCCGCCGATGACGTTGGCGCAGACGACGAAGTACTTGTCAGTGTCCAGGCCCTTGCCCGGGCCGATCATCATGTCCCACCAGCCCGGGCGCTTGTCGTTGGCGCTGTGCCGCCCCGCGACATGCGCGTCGCCGGAGAGGGCGTGGGTGACCAGCACCGCGTTGTCCTTGCCCTCGCTCAGCGTGCCGTACGTCTCGTAGGCGAGGGTGAACGGCGCCAGCGTGCCGCCGCCCTCGAGGGCGAGCTCCTGCCCCGGCTGGTCGAACGTCACGCGCCGGATGCGGACGATGCCGGCGTTGCCGGCGTCGTCGTCGTACCCCATGGCGACGTCGCCGATCTCCTTGCGTGCTGCGGGCTTCTTCTCGGTCATGGTCCCGGCGATTCTATCGAAGGCTGCGACGAGGGGCCGGTCAGGCCTTGGCCAGCGCCTGGTCGATGTCGGCGACGATGTCGTCGAGCGTCTCTATGCCGACGCTGAGACGCACGAAATCGTCGCTCACCCCGCACTCGAGCTGCTCCGCCGCCGTGAGCTGGGAGTGGGTGGTCGTCGCGGGGTGGATCACGAGCGACTTCGCATCCCCGATGTTGGCCACATGCGAGAGGAGCCGCGTGCTCTCCACGAAGCGCCGGCCCGCCTCACGGCCCCCGGCGACGCCGAACCCGACCATGGCCCCGAACAGCCCGCGGTAGTGGTACCTGCAGGCGATCCCGTGCGTGGCGTGGCACTCGAGCCCGGGGTAGCTGACCCAGGTGACCTTGGCGTGCTCCTGCAGGTACTCGGCCACACCGATGGCGTTGACGCTGTGGCGCTCCATGCGCAGCGGGAGCGTCTCCAGGCCCTGGAGGAACAGGAAGGCGTTGAAGGGGGACAGCGCGGCGCCCACGTCACGCAGCAGGCTCACGCGCAGCTTGACGATGTACGTGACGGGCCCCAGCGCGTCGTGGAACCTGAGTCCGTGGTAGCTCGCGTCCGGCTCGACGAGGCCGGGGAACTTGTCGTTCTGCGACCAGTCGAACGTACCGGCGTCGACGACGACGCCGCCGATGGAGGTGCCGTGACCGCCGATGAACTTGGTCGCCGAGTGGACGACGATGTCGGCGCCGTGGTCGAACGGCCGGATGAGATAGGGGGTGGCCATCGTGTTGTCCACGATCAGCGGCACGCCCGCCTCGTGAGCGATCGCCGCCACAGCTTCGATGTCGAGCGTATCGAGCTTGGGGTTGCCCACGGTCTCGGCGTAGAGCAGCTTGGTGGTGGGCTTGATGGCGCGGCGGAAGTTCTCCGGGTCGACCGGGTCGACGAGGTCGATGTCCAGGCCGAAGCGCGGCAGCGTGTGCACGAACAGGTTGTACGTGCCACCGTACAGGCTGTTGGCGCTCACGATGTGGTCGCCGGCGCCGGCGATGTTCAGGATGCTGAACGTCACGGCGGCGGAGCCCGAGCTGAACGCGAGGGCGCCCACGCCGCCCTCGAGCGCGGCGACGCGCTTCTCGAACACGTCGTTGGTGGGGTTCATGATCCGCGTATAGATGTTGCCGAACTCGCGGAGGCCGAAGAGGTCGGCGGCGTGGTCCGAGCTCTCGAACGTGTAGGCCGTCGTCTGGTAGATGGGGACGGCCCGCGCGTTGGTGACCGGGTCCGGCTCCTGGCCCTCGTGCAGGGCGAGGGTCTCGAAGCCCCGCGCCTTCGTGTCGCTGTCGCTCATGTCTGGTCGTCTCCTGTCAGATGTAGTACATAGGGCCCTCGGAGGCCCTGGCGGCGGCGTCGGCGATGGTGGCCGAGCCGAGGATCGCGCGAGTGCAATCCCGCACCTCGCGCCAGACGGGGGCGACCAGGGCGTCCGCCCGGCCGCCGCCGCGCATTCGCGCCTTGCCGCCGTTGGAGCTTTGGGAGCCGGCGCGCGCGGCGGGATCCGCGCGCCGGCCGTCGATGAGGTCGATCACGTCCGCGAAGCTCACGGTCGCGGGGTCGCGGGCGATGACGTAGCCGCCGCCCTTGCCGCGCTGGCTCTCGACTAGGCCGGCCTGACGCAGGTCGTGCATCACCTGCTCGAGGAACTTGGGGGGGATGCCGGTGAACGCGACGATGTCGCGCGCGGTGACCGGCGCCGTACCGTCGGCGAGCGCCAGCCGGACGAGGGCCTTGATCGCGTAGTCGCTCTTGGTGGACAGATGGATCACGTCGCTCCCGGTGCGCCCGGTTCAATTCCTACTTATCACTAGGATTCAGGACTTTATTGACGGCGGAGGTGCTTGTCAAACGCCCATGGGGGTCCTCCCAAGAGGGCCGACGGCAAGCCGGCGCGCCTGCTACGATGTGGCCCATGACCACGCCGAGCGACCAGACGCCGGCCGCCGCCGACCCCGGCAAACGTGAGGCGCTGCGACGCGAGCTGCCCGGCCTCGAAGAGGCCGTCCCACTCGCGTCGCTCACCGCGTACGGAGTCGGCGGCCCGGCCCAGTTCCTGGTGCGCGCCGGGACCACCGGTGTGCTGGTGCACGCCGTGCTCACGGCGCGCGAGCTGGGACTGCCCGTGACCGTGCTCGGCCGCTGCACCAACGTGCTCGTCGGCGACGCGGGCGTGCCCGGCCTCACCGTGCTCGCCCGCAACGAGGGCACTGCGCTGCACGGCAACGTGCTGCGCGCGGAGGCCGGCGTGGAACTGCCCGGCCTGGTGGCCGACCTGGCCGGGCAGGGCCTCGCCGGGCTCACCTTCGCCGCCAACATCCCCGGCTCCGTCGGCGGCGCCATC
This sequence comes from uncultured Thermoleophilia bacterium, assembly GCA_963705205.1. Lineage (GTDB taxonomy): Bacteria > Actinomycetota > Thermoleophilia > UBA2241 > UBA2241 > CAIXSE01. The sequence continues at coordinate 220,906 of CAVPJG010000015.1, read as the reverse complement.
GTCGGCAACGCCGGCGCCTACGGAGAGTCCGTGAGCGACGCGCTGCTCGACGTGCACCTGCTCGAGGAGGGCAAGGAGCACGTGGTCGAGCCGGACCGCCTCGACTTCGGCTACCGGACCTCGCTGCTGAAGTCGCGCCGTGACATCGTCGTGCTCTCGGCCTCGTTCCAGCTCCACCACGGTCACCGCCACGAGCTGCTGCAGCGCATCGCCGACGACGCGGCGCTGCGCAAGAGCAAGCACCCGCTCGAGTACGCGAGCTGCGGCAGCTACTTCAAGAACCCCTCGCGGGAGATGCCGGCGGCCCGCCTGATCGAGGACGCCGGCCTCAAGGGCCTGCGCGTGGGCCGCGCCCACGTGAGCGAGAAGCACGCCAACTTCCTCGTCGCCGAGCCGGGAGCGACGGCGGACGACATCACGGCGCTCGCCGCCGAGGTCGTGAGCCGCGTCAAGGAGGCCAGCGGTCACGAGCTGATCGAGGAGGTCCGGCGGCTCGGCTTCGCCTGACGGCCGCCGCGCTATACTTCTCGCGTCCTGACGTGCCGAACCCGCCCGGCAGCCCGGGCGTCTCTCACCCAGGAGGAAGGCAATAGAGGAACTGCCGCACGGTCTGATCGACCGCTTGCGCAGGGGGCAGCCCGAGGCGCGTGCCGAGCTCTTCCGCCTCTACGCGCCCCAGGTGCGGCGCATCCTCTACCTCCAGGGGTTCTGCGAGGAGGTCGACGACGCCGTGCAGGAAGTGTTCATCAAGGTCTATCGGGCCAAGGAGATCCCGCGAGAAGAGGCGTTCCTCGCGTGGTTCTACCGCGTGATCCTCAACACCGGGCGGGACCACGGCCGCCGGCGCAAGACGCGCTACGGGCTGATGGACAAGCTCCAACAGATCGCGCCCGAGGCGGCCGTGGACCCGCCGTCCGAGCCGGCCGACCCGGCGCTGCGGGCCGCGCTGGCCACGCTGCCGGATGAGCTCCGCGAGTGCATAGCGCTCCGGTTCTTCGCCGACCTCCCGCTGGACGAGATCGCCACGGCCCAGGACATCCCTGTGGGCACGGTGAAGTCGCGCCTGCACGGCGCGGCCAAGAAGCTGCGTGCCGCCCTCGACGAGGCCGGCTACGAGCATGACGGATGATGACGCACGACGATGGAAGATGACGCACGATGACTGATGAGCGCACAGCGTACGGCGACCGCCCCGCGGGCGGGTTCGACGACGACCGCCTGCTGGTGTACGCGCTCGGGCTCGACGACGACCCGGAGTTGCTGCAGGCCGCCGCGGCCGACGCCGACCTGGGCGCGCGCCTCGCGGCGATGCGCGCCGACGTCGACGTGATCGGCGCGCAGGTCCGTGCCGCGGTGCCGGAGCCGGACGAGTTGTACGTCCACCTCTCTGGCGAGCGCTGGAGCGGCCTCAAGGAATACCTTGAGGTCCCGGCGAGCGCCGCCGCCCCGCGTCGTGGACGCCGCTGGTGGCGTGTGGTCGCGCCGGTCGCGGCGCTCGCCGTCCTCGCCCTCGCCGTCGGCGTCGTCGCCGTGGACCAGGGCGGCCGATCCGCCTCCTCCGATTCCTCCGCCGAGGTGGCGCGGACCGCCACCGACACCAACGATTCCTTCACGGGGCAGAGCGAGAGCACCGACTCCGGCGGCGAGGCCGCCGCCCCGGCGACGATCCCTGGAGCGACCACGACCCCGGGAGCGGCGGCGACCCCGCCCATGGACACTGCCCCGCGGACGGCGGCGCAGCGCCTCGCCGAGCAGCTCGACCGCTTCGCCGTCGTGGTGCTCGCCAGGGCCCGACAGGCCACCGGGGCGCTGCAGCGATTCGCCGTGCTAAGGATCTTCAAGGGCGACGCGCCGCAGGTCGTCGAACTCGAAGTCGACGAGCAGCCCGCCGACGAGGGCCGGCTGCACCTGCTCATGCTCGACCCAACGTCGACGGGCGACGAGGCGCTGCAGTCTCCGGAACCCATCCCTTCGCTCACGAGGATCGAGGGCGACGTCGCCTTCGGCCAGGCGCTCGCCGTGACGTACACCTATCACGGCGAGCCCACGATGGTGCGCGAGTTCGCCGCCGGCACCGACCCGGCCCTGGTCAGCCTGCCGATCCCTTGATCGATCCGGCGCGGGATGCTCGCGGTATGATGCGGCGATGGACGTGCCCTCCCGCTACTTCCGCGACGCCAAGCCGGTCTTCCTGCAGCTGATCGACCCGCGCGGCCTCCGCGTGCTCGACCTCGGCTGCGGCGGCGGCCACAACGGCGCGATGCTCAAGAGGGCCGGCGCGCGTGAAGTCGTGGGGGTCGAGCGCGACTCGGGCGCGGCCCAGGAGGCGCGCAAGCGCCTCGACCGGGTAGTCGAGTGCGACCTCAGCGCGCTGGACCCGGCGGATCTGGGCGATCGGCCGTTCGACGCCATCCTCGCCAGCGACGTGCTCGAGCACCTCGCGGATGCGGAGGACGTGCTCGTCCGGGCGGTCGCGCTGCTGCGCCCGGGCGGCGCAGTCGTGCTCTCGCTGCCCAATGTCTCCAACGTCTACGTCTTCTCGCAGCTCCTGCTCAAGACGTGGCCGCGGCGCAGATCCGGCATCTTCGACCGCACCCACGTGCGCTGGTTCGCCAAGCGCGACATGGTCCGGCTGCTGCAGGGCGCCGGGCTCGAGGTGCTCCGCGTGGAACCCTACTTCACTCGCTACCGCGCGATCAGGGCGGCGTCACTGGTCCTGTCGCTGTACGTCTTCCGCGACTACTGGGCGAGGCAGTTCCTGCTGCTCGCCGTGAAGCCCGTCCGACCCGGGGAGGGAGGATGACGCAACTGCTGGAGGGCAAGAGCTTCCTCGTGACGGGCGCCGCCAACCCGCGCTCGATCGCCTGGGCGGTGGCCAAGGCGGTCAAGCACCACGGCGGTGCCGTCGCGCTCACCTACCAGGCGGAGCGGCTCAGGCGGCGCGTCGGGCAGCTGGCGGACGAGCTCGGCGGCGCGCCGCTGATCGAGCTCGACGTCGGCAGCGACGCAGCCGTCAGGCACGCCGTGGACGAGCTCCAGGAGCAGATGCCGGTGCTCGACGGCATGGTGCACAGCATCGCCTGGGCGCCGGCGGAGGACCTGCAGGGCAGCTTCGTCCAGACCAGCCGCGACGGCTTCGCCCAGGCCAACGACATCAGCTCGTACTCGCTGATCGCCACCGCGCGCGAGGCGCGCCGCCTGATGACGAGGGGCGGCGCGATCGTCACAATGACGTACGCCGGCTCGTGGCGGGTCGTGCCCAACTACAACGTCATGGGACCCGCCAAGGCGTCGCTGGAGAGCGCCGTGCGCTATCTCGCGGCGGACCTCGGGCCGGAGGGGATCCGCGTGAACGCGGTGTCCGCCGGCCCCATCGCCACCGTGGCGGCGCGCACGATCAAGGACTTCAGCGGCATGCTCGAACTCCTGGAGAGCCACACGCCGCTGCGTCGCAACGTCACGAGCGACGAGGTGGCCGACGCCACGGTGTTCCTGCTCAGCGACCTCAGCCGCGCCATCACCGGCGAGGTCGTGCACGTGGACGCAGGGGCGCACGCGACGATCTGACCCACGCCCTGCCGGCTCGGCTTGCCTGGAGCGCGCGACTCGGGCGGCTTCGAGCCGGTCGGGCTGGGCGCCCTGGACGCGACGCTCAGTCAGGCCTGGTGGCCGGCCGGATCCCCAGGCCAGGCTCCTCGGACGCGGTCAACAGGTCGCCCTCCACCTCGATCCCGGTGTAAGGGTCGTCCGCGAGCAGCAGCGCGCCGTCGAGGTCCACGTGGTCGGCGAGGCCGGCGAGCTGCAGGCCGGCGGCGATACCGAGGCTGGACTCGACCATGGAGTCCAGCATCACTCGAAGCCCGAGCTCGGTGCAGGCGGAGATCAGGGCGAAGGCCGCGGCGAGGCCCCCCGCCTTCGCCAGCTTGACGACCACGCCGTCGTAGGCGTCTCCCACGGCGCCGAGGTCGTCCAAGGTGAGCACCGCCTCGTCGGCGAGCAGCGGCAGGCGCGTACGCTCCTTGAGCCAGGCCGCGCCCTCGACGTCCGCGGCGGGCAGCGGCTGCTCGACGAGCTCCGCGTCGAGGTCCTCGAGGACCGCGAGAGAAGCAGCAGCACGCTCGCGGTCCCACCCCTCGTTGACGTCGTAGCGAAACGTCGTCTCCGGCAGCGCGAGCTTGAGCCGGCGCGCCGCCTCGAGGTCGCTGTCGAAGCCGAGCTCCACCTTGAGCGTGCCGAAGGCGGAGGCGGCACGCGCCTGCGCCAGCATCTCGTCAGGCGCACCGACGCCGATGGTGTACGACGTCCGCACGGAGGGGCGGGCGAGCCCCAGCATACGCCACACCGGCTCGCCCGCCTGCTTGCCGGCGAGGTCCCACGCGGCGGCGCTCAGGCCGGCCCGGAGGGCCGGCAAGCCCTGCGCCGCCAGCGATTCGCAGTACGTCTCGACGGCGGCCGGTCCCTCGAGGTCGGCGATCTCCGGAGCGAGATCAGCGAGGAGGTCCACGTCTCGCCGCCGCTCCTCCCCGTAACGTGCGTTCGGCGCACACTCTCCCAAGCCGACCAGATCCCCCTGCCGCATCTCGATCGCGAAGCGCTCGAACTCGCTCTGGGTCCAGCGGGAGACCCCGAACGGCGACGCCGTGTGCAGGTCGAACGGCCGTGTGGACACGTACGCCATTGGGTCATCCCCTTCCCGGAGACGCGGAGGGACGTCCACCATGCATACCAGCCCGCCCTGCGGGGGTCAAAGGGTTCGCCGTCCGCAGCCCGCCCGTCGGCGAGCGTGCGATAGACTGGCCGGGCATGGGTGCTGTGGGCAACACGCTTCTCCGCCTCACCGGACTGACCGTGGACTTCGCGTCACAGGAGGGCACGGTCCACGCGGTGGACCGGGTGAGCTTCGAGGTGGTTCCCGGCGAGCTCGTCGGGCTCGTGGGCGAGAGCGGTTGCGGCAAGAGCGTCACCGCAAGCGCCATCATCGGCCTCACCGGCATGCTTCCCAACGCCACTGTGAGCGGCGGCATCGAGTTCATGGGCAAGGACCTGCTCACGCTCCCGGAGGCCGAGGTGCGCGCCATCCGCGGCCGCGACATCAGTATGATCTTCCAGGACCCCGTCACCAGCCTGAACCCGGTGCTCAGCATCGAGCGGCTGATGACCGAGGGCCTTGAGGTGCACCTGGGCATGAGTCACGCCGAGGCGGTGGGGCGCTCCATCGAGCTGCTGGGCGAGGTGGGCATCCCCAAGGCCGCGGGCCGCTTCAGGGACTACCCGCATCAGTTCAGCGGCGGAATGCGCCAGCGGGTGATGATCGCCATCGCGCTCAGCTGCAACCCCAAGCTCCTGCTCGCCGACGAGCCCACGACCGCGCTGGACGTCACCATCCAGGCGCAGATCCTGCGCCTGCTCAAGAAGCTCAGCCGCGAGCACGAAGCGGCCGTCATCGTCATCACCCACGACCTCGGCGTGGTAGCGGGCATGTGCCGGCGCATCCTCGTCATGTACGCCGGGCGCATCGTCGAGAGCGGCCCGGCGAAGCCGCTGTTCGCGCGCCCGCATCACCCGTACACGGTCGGCCTGCTCAGGAGCGTGCCGCGGCTGGGCGAGCCGCGGCGCGAGACGCTGCAGACCATCGCGGGACTGCCGCCCGATCTCGCCCATCTGCCGCCCGGCTGCGCGTTCGCGCCGCGCTGCGATCTCGCGAACGACGCGTGCTGGGCGGCCGTGCCCGAGCTGGAGCCCACCGGCGACGGCCGCCTTTCGGCGTGCTTCCACAGTGACCAACTGCGCGAGATCGCGGCGGCGGAGGCGACGGCGTGAGCCGCGTGGCGGCCACTGCAGGCGCCGCGGACGCCGCGGCGGCCGCCGGCACACTCGTACGTTGCGAGGATCTGCGCGTCCACTTCGCCATCACCAGCGGGGTCGTGGTCCAGCGCAAGGTCGGCGCCGTGCGTGCCGTGGACGGCCTCACCTTCGACATCCGGAGCGGAGAGACGCTCGGCCTCGTCGGCGAGAGCGGCTGCGGCAAGAGCACCACCGGCCGCGCCATCCTGCAGCTCATCCGCCCCACCAGCGGCCGCGTGCTCTACGAGGGCGGCGATCTCGCGGATCTCAAGGGCGGCGAGCTGCGCAAGCAGCGCAAGCGCATGCAGATGATCTTTCAGGACCCCTACGCGAGCCTGAACAGCCGCATGACCATCGGCGACATCATCGGTGAGCCCCTGCTGGTCCACAGGATGGGCAGCAAGACGGAGCGCAAGGCCAAGGTGCGCGAGCTGCTCGAGACGGTGGGCATCAACCCGAACACGCTGAACCGCTACCCGCACGAGTTCAGCGGCGGCCAGCGCCAGCGCATCGGCATCGCCCGGGCCCTGGCCGTGGAGCCCAACTTCATCGTCTGCGATGAGCCTATCAGCGCCCTCGACGTCTCGATCAGGGCGCAGATCATCAACCTGCTGCAGCACCTGCAGAGGGAGTTCGGGCTCACCTTCCTGTTCATCGCGCACGACCTCTCAGTGGTGCGGCACATCTGCGACCGGGTGGCCGTGATGTACCTCGGGCGCATCGTCGAGCTCGCCGAGAACGCGGTGCTCTACGGCGAGCCCATGCATCCGTACACCCAGGCGCTCCTGAGCGCGGTGCCGATCCCCGACCCAGCGGCCGAGGAGCAGCGCCGCGCCGTGGTGCTCACCGGCGATGTGCCCAGCCCGGTCGAGCCGCCCAGCGGCTGCCACTTCCACACACGCTGTCCGGCGGCCCGGGAGGGCCTCTGCGACGTTGAGGACCCGCCGCTCCTGGAGGCGCGCCCCGGCCACTGGGCCGCGTGCCACCTCATCACAGCGACCGACTACCCGCACATCCGCGCCGGCGAGGACGATCTCGCCGTGGTGGCCGAGACCCCGGAACATGGTGACGCCACGTGAACGACCACCGCGACGGTGACTACAGACCGCACACCATCGGCGGCCTCGAGCCCGAGATCGAGATCGACCTCGGGCTGAGCCACCCCTCGGGCGCGTCCGAGATAGGCACGGCCGTCGGCGCCGCCGGCATGTGGAGCCCCGACGCCTTGCTCGTCGAGCACCGCTCGCTGTGGGGCGAGATCTGGCGGCGCTTCCGCCGCGACAAGTTCGCGATGATCGGCGTGGTCGTCATCATCCTCCTCGTCCTCATCGCGATCCTTGCTCCCTGGATCGCCCCGCACGACCCCACCAAGCAGTACGACGAGGGCATCACCATGGACGGCATGCCCGTCGGGTCGTCGGCGCAGTTCCCGCTCGGCACCGACACCCTCGGCCGCGACTTGCTCAGCCGGCTCATGTACGGTGCCCGCGTCAGCCTCGTCGTCGGCGTCTGCGCCAACGGCTTCGCGCTCATCCTCGGGGTGGTCTTCGGCCTCACCGCAGGCTATTTCCGCGGCTGGACCGAGACCCTGCTCATGCGCGTGACCGATGTGATGATGGCGTTCCCCATCATCCTCCTGGCCGTGGCGCTCGTGAGCGTCCTCAAGCCCAGCATCTGGATCCTGATCCTCGTCATCGGCATCGTGTACTGGACCCCGATGACGCGGGTGATCCACGGCGAGGTGCTCAGCATCCGCGAGAAGGAGTTCGTCGACGCGGCGCGCCTCACCGGCTGCAGCAGCGCGCGCATCCTGGGCCGCCACATCCTGCCGCACCTCGTCGCCGTCATCCTCGTCTACACCAGCCTGGGCCTCGCCACCACGATCCTCTTCGAGGCGACGCTCAGCTACATCGGCCTCGGCGTGCAGCCGCCGACGCCATCCTGGGGCCAGATGATCAGCGAGGGGCAGAACTACTACCTCTCGGCGCCGCACCTCGTCATCTATCCCGGTCTTGCCATCATGATCACAGTGCTCGCGTTCAACCTCGTGGGGGATGGGTTGCGCGACGCGTTCGACCCGCAGCAGCGGAGAAGATGACCACGCCACATACCGGATTGGTACGTCCAAGGAGGAAGGCATGACTCGTCGATCGATCACAGGAGGCGCCGTCGCGACGGCGGTGCTGGCGCTCGTCCTGGTGCTCGCGCTGGGGCTCGTCGCCTGCGGCGCCGACACCAGCGCCGAAGGAGGCAGCAGCCCCACCGCGTCGGCAGACCAGCCCAGGCAGGGCGGCACGCTCACGCTCTCGTACCTCTCCGAGCCCTCGAGCCTGGACCCGGCCGTGGCCTGGAACGTCATCGACTGGCAGATCGAGCACGACATCTACCAGGGGTTCCTGCAGTACGCGCACGAGGAGGGGGCGGCCGGCACCGAGCTCATCCCCTGCCTGGCCACCGAGGTGCCGAGCGCGGAGAACGGCGGCATCTCCGCCGACGGCACGGTCTACACCTTCCACCTGCGCGAGGGCGTGAAGTTCCAGCCGCCGGTGAGCCGCGAAGTCACGGCGGCCGACTTCAAGTACAGCTTCGAGCGCATGATGCGCGAGCCGCGCGCGCCCGCCACGTCGTTCTACATGGGCGTGGTCGGCGCCGACGCCTTCATGAAGGGCAAGGCCGACGAGATCACCGGCTTCAAGGCGGTCGACGCCACCACCGTCGAGATCACGCTCGAGAGCCCCGACCTCTCGTTCCTCAACGCCGTGACCATGGATTTCTGCGACGTGGTGCCCAGAGAGTGGGTCGAGAAGTGGGGCAAGCAGTTCAACCGCAACCCGCTCGGAACCGGCCCGTTCGTGTTCCAGAAGTGGACCCCCGGCCGCGAGATCGTGCTCACCCGCAACCCGGACTACTGGGAAGAGGGCAAGCCGTACCTCGACGGCGTCAACTACCAGCTCTCGTTCAACCCTCCGACCGCGCTGCTCAAGCTCGAGCGCGGCGAGGTGGACGTGCTCGGCGACGGCATCCCGGTCGCCGACCTGCCGCGGGTCAGCGCCGACCCCAAGTGGAAGGAGCAGATCTTCTCCCAGCCGCTGGTGGCCATCAGCTACATGTTCATGAACGTCGAGATGAAGCCGTTCGACGACGTCAAGGTGCGCCAGGCGCTCAGCTGGGCGATCAACCGCGACAAGCTGGTGAAGCTGCAGGCCGGGCAGGCGATGAGCCTCTGGCAGTTCTATCCCAAGGGCATGCCGGGCTACGAGGAGGGCAAGGTCTACTACGGGTACGACCCAGCGAAGGCCAGGCAGCTGCTCGCCGAGGCCGGCTACCCCGACGGCTTCGAGACGATGCTCTACACCGACAACGTCGACCCTAACCCGAAGCTGTGGCAGTCGGTGCAGGCGGACCTTGCGGCCGTCGGCGTCAAGGCCGGCCTCAAGACCATGAGCAACAACACCTACTACACGCAGCAGGGCACCCCCAACACGCTCACGGCCGGCAGCTTCGGCTGGTGGATGGACTTCCCCGACCCGAGCGACTGGATCGCCCCGCTGTTCAGCAAGGCGAGCGCCGTCGAGGGCGGCATGAACTCCAGCTTCTGGTGGAGCCCCGAGCTCGAGAAGATGTTCGCCGAGGCGCAGAAGATGACCGACCCCGCGGCGCGCATCGCCAAGTTCACGGAGATGCAGGCGTACATCTCGGAGCAGGCGCCGTACGTGCCCTGCTACCAGCCCATCCAGACGACCATGTGCTCGGAGACCACCGGGGGGTTCTACCTGCACCCCGTGTACCAGATCGACCCGACGCAGTACTGGAAGAAGTAGCAGGATGACCGCGGCGCGGCGCGAGGCGGGCAGGAGCGGCGATGGGTAAGTACGTCGTCCGCCGGCTGCTCTGGATGGTGGTGGTGCTCTTCTTCGTGAGCCTCATCACGTTCCTGCTCGCCTTCGCCGTGCCCGGCGACCCCGCCAAGAGCATCGCCGGCACCAAAGCGACCCCGGAGGTCCTCCAGCGGATCCGGGAGAGCCTGGGGCTGGACGAGCCCCTGTGGAAGCAGTACGGCCTCTATCTGTGGCGGCTGCTGCACGGCAACATGGACTACAGCTACGAGACCCAGCTGCCCGTGGCGACGGCCATCCTGCAGCGCTTCCCCGCCACCGTGATGGTCGCCATGTTCGGTATCTTCTTCGAGCTGCTCATCGGCATCCCGATCGGCATGACCAGCGCCCTGAAGCAGTACGGCTTCCGCGACCGCGCGTTCACGGTGTTCAGCCTGCTGTTCCTGAGCGTGCCGGCGTTCTTCCTCGGCATGATCCTCCTGTACGTCTTCGCCTTCCAGTGGCCGATCTTCCCTCTGGGCGGCTACGAGGGATGGGCGGCGCCGATCTACGGCGTCCTGCCCGGGCTCACGATCGGATTGGGTGGCGCCGCCTGGTACTCGAGGATGTTGCGCAGCAGCATGCTCGACATCCTCGGCGCCGACTACGTGAAGGCTGCCCGAGCCAAGGGCCTCCCCGAGCGCATCGTGGTCTGGCGCCACATCATGCGCAATGCCTGGAGTCCGATCGTGACGCTGCTCGGCATGGACGTGGGCTGGTTCCTCGGCGGTGTGCTCGTCATCGAGATCGTGTTCGGCATCCCGGGCATCGGCGGGCAGGCCTATGCGGCGATCCAGGCGCAGGACCTTCCGATGATCATGGGCACGGTGCTCTTCGCCGCGCTCCTTGTCACCATCAGCAACTTCGTAGTAGACCTTGCCTACACGTGGCTCGACCCGCGCGTGAAGTACAGCTGATCTGACCCGGCGCCCGGCGCCGGGGTCTTCACCCATGGCCGGCTCTCGACCGACAGACACGTTCGGCCCCGTCCGGTCCCGGCTCCTCGCCGTGGCCGAGTACCTGCGCGCGCGCCCGCTGCAGCTCTTCGCCGCGGGAGCGATCCTCATCGTGGCGTTCCTCGTGCCGTTCCACTACGTTGACTGGCAGGAGCACTTCATCGGACTCCCGGCAGCGCTCGTCTCTCTCACGATCGTCGCGGGGGCGGTCTCGGGCGGTCCGCGCGTGGGAATCGCCCTGGCGCTGGTGGGCGGCGTCGCGTATGACCTGCTGGCGATCTCGGACCGGTGGCTCGTCGGGGGAGCGACCTCAGCCGCCGTGGTCGTGCTCTGGCTCGTGGCGGGCGTGGGCGTCGGCCTGCTCGGCGACCGCTACCGCGGCCAGGTCGCGCGCGCGCTCGACCAGGCGCACCGCTCGCGCGATGCGCTCGACAGGGTGGTCGGGGCGACCCCGCTGTTCCACGCCCGCGGCGGGCCGGCGGCGGTGGCGCGGGCGATCTGCGACGTCAGCCGCGAGACGTTCGGCTGCGACCTCGTCGCGCTGTTCGCGATCGAGGGCGAGCGGCTGCGGCTCCTCGCGCGCTCGCCGTTCCTCGCCGACTCCGGCGAGCGGCTGCTCATGGAACCCTCGTTCGAGCTGCAGCAGGAGCTCGCCGAGAGCCTGCTGCCGCAGTTCATCGAGGACCTCCGTTTGCCCGGCGGGCCGCGCATGCCCCGCGCGATCACCGCCGAACCCGGGCAGGTCTCGGCCATCCGCGCGCCGGTGCTCCTCGACGACCAGCCGGTGGCGCTGCTGGCGATGAGCTGGGCGCGCCGCATGCCGGAGCCCGAACGCGGCGAGCTCGGCGTGGTGCAGCGTTTCGCCGAGCACGCGGCCGTCGCGCTGTCCCAAGCGCAGCGGGCCCAGGCGCAGCATGACGTGGCCGCGCTGTACCGCCGCTTCCAGGCGAGTCTCTCGCCGGCGGTCACGGTCGAGACGCCCCACATCAAGGTCGCGACCTTCTACCGACCGGGCGAGGGGCGCATGCTGCTCGGCGGCGACTTCATCGACGCGGTGACGCGGCCCAACGGATCGGTGGCCGCGGTGATCGGCGACGTCACCGGGCATGGACCCGACGCCGCGGCGCTCGGCGCGAGCCTCCGCGCCGCCTGGCGCGCGCTCGCCCTCCGCGGCGCGTCCCTGCAGGCGAACATGAGGACGCTGAACAGCCTGACGCTGGACGAGAGCGACCGCGCAGAGGAGGGCGAGCTGGGTCTCGGCCTCCTCGCCACCGTCTGCGCCGTCGAGATCGACGCGGCCGGTCGGCGTGCCCGCTTCGTGAACGCCGGGCACCCGATGCCGCTGCTGATGGGCGCCGATGTCGTATCCCTCGAGCACACCCCGGGGATGATGCTCGGCGTGGAACAGTACGGTGACTGGGCGCCGCACGAGGTGACGCTCCCCGAGGAGTGGGGCCTGCTCCTCTACAGCGACGGCATCGTCGAGGCCCGCCTGGGCCCCGGCACGCGCTCACGGCTCGGGCTCGATGGGCTGCGCGCGGCGGTCGCCGACCTCTGGCTGCGGCAGGCGGTCACCGCCGCCGACCTGGAGGCGCTGGTGGAAGGAGTACAGGCGGGCCGGCAGCACGTGCTCGAGGACGACGTCACGCTGCTGCTGCTTTCGCACGACGGTCACCGGCACGCACACGGTCACGTGATCTGACGGCCGGAGGCGGCGCGGCGGCCGACCGCCGTCAGGTCGGGCCCCGGCCGCCGTCCATCCAGACCGGCCGCGCCCCTCAGTCCGCGACGGCGGCCTTCGGAAGGCCCGACTCGAGCAGCTCGAGCAGCGAGCGCTGCAGCATGAACTCCAGCACGGCGTAGGCGCGACGCATGTCGAAGTCGTCGTCGATGGCCTCCTGGATGGCCAGGCCGTCGACGACCGCCGTCATGAGCTCGGCGACGCCGAGAAGCGCCTCATCGTCCGGCTGCTCAGGGCCGGACGTCGCCGGCTGCTCCCCGTCGCGCAACCAGCCACGCTTGATCTCGCGGTACGACGCGTACGCGCGAGCCATGCGGCTCCTGAAGCTCTCGTTGCGCAGTGCGTAGGGGAGGATGTCGAAGAAGACCCGGAATGAGCGCGAGAGGCTGATGGTCCGCAGCCCGTCCACGAACCGCGGCAGCCGGTCCTCGCGGGTGACCGCGCTCATCGCGGCCGCGGCGTCCTGCTGATCGTCGCGGAACACGGAGTCGATCATGGCCTCGACCAGGCCTTCCTTGTTCCCGAAGTAGTACTGGACCATCGCCGAGTTCTCGCCTGACTCATGGGCGATGGCACGCAGCGTCAGGCCGGAGAAGCCCTTCTCGACGAGGACCCGCTGCGCCGCGACAAGGATCTTGAGGGCGGGAGCAGGCATGTCCTGTCTGGGGTCGCGGCTGAGCGGGGCGATGACGACGCCGCCGGCCGAAGCTGCGCCAGGCACGGTGACGGACGGGCTCGCGCTCAAGTCGCCCTCGGCAGGACTCAAGGACACGTCGGCCACCTCCTCCCGGCTGCGCAGCCCACGGCAGCGCATCCCACTGCCGGAGACTTGAGATTAATCACTTGATTGATTAGACTCCCTCTCGCTACCCGAAGCAACCCCGTGATCGCGATGAGAGGAACCGGAATGGCGACAGTCGAGAAGACAGACGTGCGGATGCTGAAGTACTGCGTCGACGGTGAGTGGCGCGAGTCGGCGACTGACACGTACATGGACGTCACCGACTCGAGCACCGGCGAGGTGTTCGCCAAGGCGCCGTGCTGCACGGCCGCCGAGGTCGAGGGCGCCATCGAGAGCGCCCACAGGGCGTTCCAGACCTGGTCGACGACGCCGATCCAGAAGCGCACCCAGGTGCTCTACCGCTGGAAGGCCCTGCTCGAGGAGCACGCCGAGGAGATCACCTATCTGTGCTCGCGCGAGCTCGGCAAGAACCTCGACGAGGCACGCGGCGAGGTCATCAAGATCATCGAGGGTTGCGAGGTCGGCGTCTCCGCGCCGATGACCATGAAGGGCGAGTCGCTCATGAACGTGTCCACCGGGCACGACACCGTGAGCTACCGCGAGCCGATCGGCGTGTTCGCCGGCATCGCGCCGTTCAACTTCCCCGGCATGATCCCCTTCGGCTGGATGCTGCCGCTCTGCATCGTCACCGGCAACACCCTGGTCCTCAAGCTGGCCAGCATGGTGCCGACGACCGGCATGCGCCTGCTCGAGCTGCTCTACGAGGCCGGCCTGCCCAAGGGCGTCGTCAACGTCGTGACCTGCTCGCGCGTCGAGGCCGAGATCATGATGACGCACCCGCTGGTGCGCGGCGTCAGCTTCGTCGGCTCGACCAAAGTCGGCAAGCACGTCTACTCGCTGGCCGCCGCCCACGGCAAGCGCGTCCAGGCCCAGACCGAGGCCAAGAACCACGGCCTCGTGCTGGCCGACGCCTCGCTCGAACGCGCCGCCGCCGGCATCATCAACTCGACCTTCGGCTGCGCCGGCATGCGCTGCATGGCGCTGCCCGTCATCGTCGTCGAGAACAAGGTCGCCGACGAGTTCATCGGCTACATGATGAAGTACGCCGAGCAGCGCGTCGTCGGCTGCTCCTACGACCCCAAGACCGAGCTCGGCCCGGTCGTCAGCGCCGACCACCAGGCCTTCGTCAAGGGCTGGATCGACAAGGGTGTCGAGGAAGGCGCGGACCTCATCCTCGACGGTCGCGACCTCGTCCTCCCGGGCTTCGAGAACGGCTTCTTCGTCGGCCCCACGATCTTCGACAACGTGACCGAGGACATGGAAGTCGGCCGCGAGGAGATCTTCGGCCCGGTGCTCGGCATCAAGCGCGTCGAGGATTTCGAAGAGGGCATCACCCTCATGAACAACAGCCGGTTCGCCAACGGCTCCTGCATCTTCACCGAGAGCGGGTACTACGCGCGTGAGTTCGCCAAGCGCACGCACGCCGGCATGGTCGGCATCAACGTCGGCATCCCGGTGCCGGTGAGCTTCTTCCCGTTCGCCGGCCACAAGGACTCGTTCTTCGGCGAGAGCCACGTGTTCGGCCTCGACGGCATCCGCTTCTTCACCGAGAGCAAGTGCGTCACCTCGCGCTGGTTCACCGAGGCGGAGAAGAAGGAGAAGAAGGTCGGCACCTGGGAGGGTACCGTCAACAAGCAGTGGTGACGGCGTCTCCGGCGGTCGCCTCGCGGCGACCCCGGCTCAGCTGACAGCGACCGTCGAGAGGGCGGGGTGACCATCGTCACCCCGCCCTCTCGGTCGTGTGGGGCGGAGGGCGCCCAAGCGTCATCGGAATCGCCGTCTCGGGGTAGGAACGTCGGCGAGACGACCAAAGGAGAACGACGTGGCACACGCATTCCCGGAGATCACGGCCTACGGCGCCGCCCTGAGCTTCGCGCTCGAGGCGGAGCAGGCGTGCGCCGACTTCGCCGCCGCGGCCGGCGTCCTGGCGCCGACGCAGGAGTGGCAGGACAAGCTGGAAGAGGTGGTCTGCACCCACGACGACCGCGTGCAGAAGCTGATGGCCAAGGCCGGGCAGCTGGGCGAAAAGGCGTCGGCGGCGGCAGGCACACTGAAGCGCGAGCCGTACCTGGGCACGCTCGACGCGGAGCCGGCCATCAGCTGGCCGGCCGTCGTCGTGCAGCTCTCCCAGGCCGAGGAGGACGCCGCACGCTACCACGAGGAGTTCGCCATGCAGTGCGCCGACACGCTGGAGCTGCAGGCGCGCCTGTTCGGCAAATCCGCGCAGCAGAACCGGGCATTCGCCGCCGAACTCCGGGAGCTGCTCGGTTAGCATCCGAGGACGACGCGTAGACGAGGCGCGGCGCGATCGCCTGAGAGGGAAGGTGGGCCGGGGCGGGTGCCGGGAGGCGGCGTCCGCCCCGGCCCTTCGGCGAGGGCGCTTGCGGTCGCCCTCGCGGAGCTGTCGGCGAACGCGCTTGCGGTCACGCTCGCCTGGGCCGGACGGCGAGGCCGGGGAGGCCGTCGTCCGGCTGCCGGGGCGCGTACTGGGGGACGCCCCGGGTGGTGCGGGGAGGCGGGGCGGGCGGCGCACCATGGCGGGCCCGCCCCGTCTCCCCTACGTCGCCGTCCCCCCGCGGGGCGGGTCGTCGGCGGAGGCCGGCGCGGGATCTTCGGCGGAAGCCGGCGTGGGCTCACCGGGAGGCGCCGTCTCGGGGGCTACACCGGCCGCCGCAGCCACAATGGCGGCGGCTTGACTGACCACCGGAGTTCGGCCGCCCGGCAGGCTCCGGCCGCGCACGGCGGCCAGCAGCGCCTCCTCGCCGGCGAAGAACTGGGCGCCGTCCTCGGCGAGGCCGTCGACGGCGCCGACGAAGTCGTTGACGCGCAGTCCCTCGTCGGCCCAGACGGGGATGCCTGCGGCGAGCGCGTCGCGCGCCGCCTCGAGGTTGCGCGCGTTGCCATGGCTCACGGGCACGGCGGCCACGACGACGAGGTCGGCTGCGCGCATGAGCTGCAGGTTCTCGGCGTGCGCCTCTTCGCCCACGGGCGAGAACGGCGCCTCGACGGCCATGTGCAGGCCGAGCTCGCTGCCGGTCTCCTCGTCGGTGTCGAGCGCGTTGAGGACGCCGGCGGTGACCTCGTAGCCGGCGTCCACGAGCTCGCGCATCATGCCGGCGCCCGTGCCGCCGCCGCACACGAGGTGGACACGGCCGCGGCGCTCGCCGCGCAGCCGCGGTGAGAACGTCAGATACGTACGGCCGGCGTGTCGGTGCAGGTAGGCGCGCACGCCGTACACCGCCTCCACCACCTCGGGCGCCAACACCTCGTCCGGCGGCCCGAAGGCCGCCACCTCCCCGTCGCTCAGCACGAGCAGCTTGTCGAAGTAGTGCAGCGCCAGATTGAGGTCGTGCAGGATGCAGAGGACCGTGAGGCCGCCGGCATTGAGTTCCTTGAGCAGGTCGAACAGGCGGAGCTGGTGAGAGACGTCCAGGGCCGAGGCCGGCTCGTCGAGCAACAGGAGCGGCGCCTGCTGCATGAGCGCCTGCGCGAGCACCGCCAGCTGCTTCTCGCCGCCGGAGAGCTCCGAAAACCGGCGGCTCGCGAGCTCGGCGACCCCGAGGCGGGCGAGCATCAGCTCGGGGTCGTCGCACGCCGCCGGGTCCTTGCCACGGCAGTAGGCGCCCATCTCCACGACCTCGCGCACGGCGAGGTCGAAGTCGAGGTCGAAGTGCTGCGGCACGAGCGCGACCTCGCGAGCCATGTCCTTGCGCCGGTATCGGCGCGTGGCCATACCCTTGACAAGCACCTCGCCGGCGACCGGCTGGTGGAGGCCGTCGATGAGGTCCACCAGTGTCGACTTGCCGCTGCCGTTGGGGCCGACGATGCCGACGAAGTCGCCGGCCTCGAGCGTGAAGCTGATCCGCCGCAGGACGGGCCGTTCGTCGTAGGCGAAGTCCACGTCCTTGAGCGAGACGAGCGGGCTGGGCCGCGTCTCGCGCGCCGGGCCAGGCTCGGGGACGGCGGCCATCAGGCCCTTCTCCCGCGCCGCAGGAGGTACACGAACAGCGGCGCGCCGACGAACGTGGTGACCACGCCCACGGGGATCTCGTTGGGAGCGATCACCGTTCGCGAGAGCAGGTCGGCCACCACCATCAAGGAGGCGCCGGCCAGCAGCGAGACCGGGAGCAGCCCGCGGTGTCCCGGTCCGACCAGGAGCCGCACGATGTGCGGCACGACGAGGCCGACGAACCCGATGATGCCGCTCACGGAGACGGCGAGCGCCGTCAGGACCCCGGCCGTCACCAGCAGCATCCGCTTGGTGCGCTCGACTTCCACACCGAGCTCGAGGGCGCGCTTCTCCCCCTGCAGCATGATGTCCATCTCGCGCGAGAAGAACAGCGGCAGGACCATGAACGGGATCGTCACCAGCGCGATGCGCACGTCCGGCCAGCCGCGCCCGGAGAAGCTGCCCATGAGCCAGTAGATGATCGCCGTCATGTCCTCGTTGGCCTTGATCATAAGCACCGTGACGACGGCGCTGGCGAGGTAGGCGATGGTGACCCCGGCGAGCAGCAGGACGAACACGTCGATGCGTCCGCGCCGGCGCGCCGCCATCCACACGATCGCAAGCGTGCCCAGCCCGCCGACGATGGCCAGTACCGTGATCCACGACAGATCACTGAAGTGGAGGACGATGCCGATGGTCGCGCCCAGGGCGGCGCCCGATGAGACGCCGGTGACGTACGGGTCGGTCAGTGGGTTCAGGAACAGGTCCTGGAGGATCACGCCGGCCACGGCCAGCGCCGCACCGACGAGCGCAGCGGTGAGGACCCGCGGCATGCGGATCTGCCAGAAGATGGCGTTGTCGAGGTCGCCGGGGACCGGCCCCGCGAAGAGCAGCTGCCAGATCCGTCCCACGGACAGCGAGGCCGGTCCCAGGGCGAGCGCCAGCACGAGGCACGCCACGAGCATGCTGGAGGCCAGGACTATCCCCGGCCACGTGCCTGTGCGAGCGAGTCTGGTCACTGGGCCGATTCAGCCTCCGGGTGGATCATGCCGGCCAGCTGCCTGAGGCCCTCGGCGAGGCGCGGGCCCGGCCGGGCGATGAGGCTGTCCTCGATGACGTAGACCTTGCCGTCCTTGACGGCGGTGAGCTCGCCGAAGCCGGCGCGCTTCTCTATCTGGCCCGGCTCGCTCATGGACCCGGAGTCGGCGATGTAGACCGCCGGGTCGGTCTGCACCAGCACCTCGGTGCTGAAGTTCGGGAACCCGCTCCCGGCCGTGGCGCCGATGTTCTCGCCGCCGGCGATGGTGATCATGTCGTCGATGAACGTGTCGGCGCCCGCGGTCATGAGCGGCTTGCTGTAGATCTCGAGGAAGGTCGACGCCGGCGCGAGCCCGGAGACCTTCGCCTGGACCTCCGTCAGCGCGGCGGTCATCTCGTCGGCGACCGCCGCCGCTCCGGCGTCAGTACCCGCGAGCTTGCCGATGTTCTCGATGGTCGCGATGACGTCGTCGTAGGTCTTGGGGTCGACGACGTAGACGGTCATGCCGAGGTCCTCGAGCTGACTGCGCAGGTCGGCCTGGATGCCGCCGGCCGCGAGCACCAGGTCCGGCGAGAACGAGGCGATCTTCTCGACGTTAGGGTTCGCGAAGTCGCCGATCTTGGGCAGGGCCGCGGCCTCCTCGGGGTAGTCGTCGTAGCTGGTGCCGGCGACCATCTTGTCGCCGGCGCCGACGGCGTAGGCGATCTCGGTGTTGGCGGGCGCGAGGCTGACGATCGCCTCGGCCGGCACGTCGAGGGTGACATCGACGCCAGAGTCGTCGGTCACGGTGATGGGGCCCGCGGCCGCGGACGGCGAGCTCGAGGCGGCGGTGTCGTCGCCCGAGCCGCAGGCGCTCAGGGCGATGGTCCCGAGGGCGAGCACGGAGATCAGGAGGAGCGCCGCGGCGAGGCGGCCGAAACGGATGGTGGTCATGACGGTGGTGACTCCCTTCGATCCTTGACGAGACGAGAACGGACGATATCGACGAGTTCGGCTGACGGTTCGGCGGGCGGGGCGCCGGAGGCAAGCGTCGCGGCCGCCCCCAGCCGCATGTCGCGGAGGACGTGGTGGCCGTCGCGCTCCTCGATGCCTTCCCAGACGAGGGGGACGGGGTGCGAGAAGAGCGGCGCGGACGTGACCATGGTGTGGTACTCGCCCTCCTCGCCGCAGGCGTCGGCGCCGGCGGCCTCGAGGCGGGCGATGACGGCATCGTCCAGTATGAGGCCGAGGAACTCGGGGCTGAGCTTGGAGGAGTCGACGGCGACGATGGTGGCGCGGGATCCGCCGGCGAGGAACTCGCCGAGCAGTCGGCGGCGCGGCTCCTGCCAGAGGGGCAGGTGGCAGCCGAGGCCGGAGACCTCGCAGACGCCCTCGACCCAGTCACGGTGTGCCTGCAGGTCGATGTCGCCGAACACGCCGGCCTCGATGCCCTGCGCGCGCAGCTCGTGGAGGAGCGCGACGAAAGTGGACTCGTAGCGGTCCCACGTGGTGGCGCGGGTCACGAGCGGCACGCCGAGTGCGGCGGCCTGCTCTTCAAGCAGCGGGAGCGGCAGGCCGTGGCCGCGGCTCACGCCGCCGTCCTCATGCAGCATGCAGACGAGGGCTGCCGCCACGCCGCCACGCTCCACGGCGCGCTGCAGGGCGAGGTACGCGTCCTTGCCGCCGCTCCACGAGCAGAAGAAGCGCGAAACGGCGAGCGACGCGCCGGCGGACCTGCCGTTGGCGGACGGGACGTCGGTCCGCGGCGCGTCACTCGCCATGGTCGCCCTCCCTCACGACGCGACAGGAGGGGCAGATGCCGTACACCTCGAGATGGTGCCCGTAGATGCTGAACCCGGTGGCCGCCGCCAGCCTGGCCTCGAGCTCGGCGACGTCGCCGTCGCCGTCGAAGCGGACCACCGCGCGGCAGACGCCGCAGATGAGCGGGTGGCTGTGGCCGATCGGCGGGGCGATGTAGCAGATCTCGCCGCGCCCGTCCTGCACGCGCGCGAGCAGCCCGAGGTCGCTCAGGAGCTGGACGGTGCGGTACACGGTGGCCTGACCGACGCCTTCGCTGCGCAGGGCGTCGGCCGCCTCGGTGATGGTCGCCGCGCGGTCGGCACCGGCGAAGAAGTGCCAGATCTGCCGGCGCTGCCGCGTGAAGGGGATGCCCTTCTGGCGGAAGACTGCCTCGATCTCGTGCGCCGGCTTCGGGTCGGTCAACGCTGTGCTCCAGGGGGTCCAGTTGAGAACCGTTCTCAACATTGTTGAGAAAAGCTATCAACTGCCCGACCGCGCGTCAACCTCCGTTGCCGAGCCTCCGCGGGTGCACGCGAGCGAGGCTCCGAGAGCGCCCTCGCCCGGCCATCCCCGCAGCGCGGGTTACGTTCCTGGTCACCCGATGAACGCCAGCGGCGGACCGCCAGACTGGGGCAATGTCCGCGCTCATCGGCCAACTGCAGCGCGCCCTGCAGGCGCGCCACTACAGCCGCCGCACGGAGCAGGCCTACTGCCGCTGGGTGCGGCGGTACATCCGCTTCCACGGGCTCCGCCACCCCGCCGATATGGCGGAGCCCGAGATCAACGCCTTCGTCACCCACCTCGCGGTCGTGGAGCACGTCAGCGCCTCCACGCAGACCCAGGCGCTCAGCGCGCTCCTCTTCCTCTACCGCCAGGTGCTGCACCGCCAGGTGGGCGAGCTGCACGAGCTGGTCCGCGCGCGCAGGCAGCCCCGCCTGCCGGTCGTGCTGAGCAGGGAAGAGGTCCGCGCCGTCCTCCACGAGCTCGACGGCGACGACCGCCAGAGCTGGCTGATCGCGTCGCTCCTCTACGGCGCGGGTCTGCGGCTCAGCGAGTGCCTGCGCCTCCGCGTGCTCGACCTCGACCTGGCCCGAGGCGAGCTCACCGTCCGCTCGGGCAAGGGCGGCAAGGACCGGGCGACCACGCTCCCGCGGGCGCTCGTCCCCGACCTGCGCGAGCAGCTGCGCCGCGCGCAGCTCCTCCACGAGCGCGACCTCGCCGACGGCTGGGGCGCGGTCGAGCTGCCCGACTCGCTCGAGCGCAAGTACCCGCGCGCCCCCTGCGAGTGGCGCTGGCAGTGGGTCTTCCCCCAGCAGCGCCGCTGGACCGACCGACGCACCGGGCGCCAGGGCCGCCACCACGTCCACCCGACCATCGTCCAGCGCGCCGTCCACGACGCGGTGCGGCGCGCCGGCGTCGACAAGCACGCCACCTCTCACACGCTGCGCCACTCGTTCGCTACCCACCTACTCGAGAGCGGCTACGACATCCGCACCATCCAGGAGCTCCTCGGCCACAAAGACGTGGGCACCACCATGATCTACACCCACGTCCTCCAGCGCGGCGCGCATGGCGTCTGCAGCCCGCTGGACTCCCTCACGTCCGGCGAGCCGACCCTGAGCACGCGCTCGGAGACGGCATGATCAACGGTCATCAGTCCGGAGGTCCACGCCGATCTCATACGCAGACCGCACATCCCCATCCGAACCCGATGGTAGAGTCTTGTGCGGAAGGAAGCAGCATCGGAGGTCTTCTCCATGCTGCAGAATGCTAGTTGGGCACAGAGGGGTGGAGGGTGAAGCGACTCGCAATCGGTCTCTGTTGTTGTCTCGCCGGTGTCCTCCTCTACGCCGTCAACTGGCTGGGAGCGGCCGTCAACGTCGCGCAGGCGACCGAATGGGACACGCGGACCGGGCGGCTCCACGCCGCCTTCGCTCTCGTCGGTCACCGGCCACTGACCTTCGGCGTCATCCTCTTCGCCGTCGGCGCGGCGCTCATCATCTGGGCTGTGGCCAGTCCCGGGCCTGCGTCCTCCGACTCAGGTCCGGGGTGAGCGCTCTCGTGCCCAACAAGCGGATCAAGCTGGCTCGCCGCGGCGCCGGCGGCCTCACGGGAGGCCGGCGCGCTCGCAGCTTATCCGCGGTGCGTTGGGCAGGCAGACGGGAGGGAGGCGTAGATGGACGTGCCTAGCCGCGAGCTCACGCACGATGATCTCGACCTCATCGAGTTCGCGCGGCGAATCGTCGACGCCAACACCGACGGGGAGTTCGGCGTGCACACTATGGGCGCTGCCGTCCGCGCTGCCGACGGCAAGATGTACGGCGGCATCAACGTCTACCACTACACCGGTGGTCCCTGCGCCGAACTCGTCGCGCTCGGCAACGCTCGCGCCTCCGGGGCCCGTAAGCTCACGACCATCGTGGCGGTCGGCAACTGTGGCCGTGGTCCCCAGGATCCCTGCGGGCGCGACCGCCAGGTCCTCTTCGACTACCACCCGGACATCCGCGTCATCATGCCGACGCCAGATGGCGTCAGGAGCGTCCACATCGCCGATCTGCTCCCTCTCGGTACTGTCCGGGATGACGAGGGGTAGATGGGCGTGCGGCCCAACAAGCGGATCAAGCTGGCTCGCCGCAGCGCCGACGTTGTCATCACAAGTCGGCGCGCTCGCAGCTTATCCGCGGTGCGTTAGGTGCATGCATGGGAGCGAAGCCGTTCATCGGGGCACTTCTCCTGGCCGCAGTCCTGCTGGCGGCGGGCCTCTCAGCGTGCGGTGCGGCTCACGAGGCGGCCGCGCCCGCCAACCGCGACCTCGTGATCACGCCGGGGGGCGTCACCCTCGACGGTCGTCCGCTCACCCTCTCCGAACTCGACTCCCGCCTCGACGCGGCCGCCCGGCGCGGCGACCGCGTGCGCATCGAGGTCGGCTGGGTCGCGCGCCTCTCGGCGCCCTTGATGACCCGCCGCGAGGTGGCACGGACTCAGGCGCTCCGGACCCGTGTGCTCGCCATGGCCGCCCGC
Source organism: uncultured Thermoleophilia bacterium (assembly GCA_963705205.1). Taxonomy (GTDB): domain Bacteria; phylum Actinomycetota; class Thermoleophilia; order UBA2241; family UBA2241; genus CAIXSE01. The sequence continues at coordinate 197,900 of CAVPJG010000015.1, read as the reverse complement.
CGCGGGGTCACCGTTGTGCGTTTCACCATGCCGGTCCGCGGCTGGGCGAGCCCGGGTCCGGAGGCGCAGTGAGGGCAGCACCTAACAGGCGGATCAAGCTGGCTCGCCGCGGCGCCGACGTTGTCATCAGATATCGTGGCGCTCGCAGCTTATCCGCGGTGCGTTAGCTGTAGCAGTGCGAAGAGGGAAACGGTGGGTGGTTCTGTCAGCGACCGTGGAGGGCTGAAGTGTGAGCGCTGAGGCGTCCCGAGATCTCGTCTGCGTCCTGCACTCCTCGGACCCGTTCGAGCTGGGCCTCGCCAAGTCCCTGCTTGAATCGGCGGAGGTACCGTACGTCGTGCTCGGCGAGGCGGTCGCCACCTCGATAGGTCTGCCACTCGCCTACGGCTCCGCGCAACTCATGGTCGCCTCGCGCGACGCAGACGATGCCCGCGCCGTGCTGGACGAGGGCATGCAGGAGTCGGGCGTGGACGAGAAGTAGTGGGCAGCGGCACAGCTAACAAGCGGATCAAGCTGGCTCGCAGCAGCGCCGGCGGCCTCACGGGAGGCCGGCGCGCTCGCAGCTTATCCGCGGTGCGTTGGACTGACCCAAGTCGTGGGGGTGGCCGAAATCGATAGAGGGTCCGCACCGCCTCCGGCGGTCAAGGCCGGTGTTGGGGTCTATGGAGTCGTCGTGGTCGCCGCGCTCGTCTGGAATGTGCTCTGGCGAGTGGCTGCCGATCGGGCGGCGCTCGGGGGGCTGCTGGTGTCGGTCCTCGATGCAGGCCTGGTCATCGCACTGCTCCTCAACATCGCGCGGGGTCGACGGTGGGCCAGGACGATTCTCGCGGCCCTGGTCCTAGGTTCTCTGTGCGTCGTCATCCTGGACCTGTCGTCGCTCGGCCCCCCGCTGAATCTGCACTGGGAGTTGTCGACGCTCCCTCTCCGGATCGTGGCCGCCGCTCTCTTCTTCATCCCCTCGGCCCGCGACTGGTTTCGCACCGCGAACCCCGTCCCGGCGGCCCCTGAGGGTTGGCATGCGGACCCTCTTGGACGTCACGAGCAACGCTTCTGGGATGGCGCTCTCTGGACGCTGCAGGTCGCGGACGGGCAGCGCATGCGCTGGGACGTCGGCTCCCTTCGGCGCCTGTGGGCCGGATACTGGCGCGACTGGTTCGCCTTTCGCGATCCCGCCGCCGCACCAGCCGGCTGGTATGGGGATCCCCAAGGGCGCCATGAGGCTCGCTTCTGGAGCGGTGATCGATGGACCAGTCTGGTCTCTGACGCAGGCCAGACGAGCACGGACGAAACTCGGGTGAGGGGATTCGCGTCGTGGCTGGAGAGGTGACGCCGTTGCGGTGTCGTCGGCAGTCCAACAAGCGCGTCAACCTGACTCGTCGCAGCGGCGGCGTTCATACTTCAAGCCGTCGCACTCGCAGGTTACGCGCGGTGCGTTGGGCAGACACAGGTTCATCGGTCGCGAGGGGGCAGGCATGATGAGGCAGCGTTTCCGCTCTATTGCCAAGAGAGTCGACGGGCTGAGTCGGCCAGCCCGGTTGGCGCTCTGTCTCATGGTCGCGCTTCTTTTCGGACTGACGACGTCGCACGTTCCGGCCCCTCGCGACCCGTCGATGGTCTGGGTGGGGAACCTGGCTGCTCCTTGGCTGGCGTTGCCCTTCCTCGCTGGATGGGTGCAGAGATCTTGGCTTTGGGCTGCGGTGACGGGCGCGCTCGCAGTCGTGGTGTGCGTCGCAGCGTTCTACCTGAACACCTTGCCGCCTCTTGACCGGGCCTACCTGGGCCTGGCGTCGTCCGCTTCTCAGGCCAGCCTCGTGGCGGCGGCTGTTATCTGGTGGCTGGGCTCGCACTCGCAATGGTTGACCATCGCCGTACCGGCGGGACTCGCCTTTGGCCTGTTGGGCTGCTGGTGGGGAAGGTCGAGACTGTTGATCGCGGGCTTCTTCTTGGCTGCTCCTTTCCTGCTGGAGGCAGCGGCTATCGTGCGCACCGGCGCGCTGCACGCATATGTCGTTTGGGCAATCGAGGGGGGTGTGGGTCTAGCCCTACTCGCCTGGGTTATAGCGAATTCTGGCAGCCGCAAACGCGGCTTGGCTGCGAGCGAATGAGGAATGGTGGTTGAGCGCGGCTGCCCAACAAGCGCGTCAAGCTGGCTCGCAGTAAGCTCTGCGTTGAAAGCCGTAGCGTGAGTGCTCGCAGCTTACGCGCGGTGCGTTAGCTGTGGCAGGGCGGAAGGGAGGCGTCAGGTGATCTGCCCGAACTGCGGCGCGGAGTACCAGCCCGGGTTCACGCGCTGCTCCGACTGCCTCATCGACCTGGTCGAGCCCGGCGCGCAGCCCGCGGTCACCGCCGAGCCGGCAGGGCGCGGTCCGGCAGCGCTCACGGATCCGGTCTGCGTCTACCGCTCGACGCAGCGCGGTCGCCTGCCGCTCGCCGAGTCGCTGCTGCGCTCCGCCGAGATCCCCTTCGTCGCCTCGGGCGAGCACCTGCAGCAGCTCACAGGTCTCGACGTCTTCGGTCCCGCAGAGCTCTACGTCTCCGCCGCCGACGCTGACGACGCCCGCGCGGTGCTCGCCGACCTTGACCGGCAGGGATGACGTTTGGCACAGCTAACAAGCGCGTCAACCTGATTCGCAGCAGGTCTGGCGGTGGATACCCCGGCCAGACCGCTCACAGGTTACGCGCGGTGCGTTAGACCGATTCGGGGGGACGGCTTGAGACGAGTGTCCACCATTCTCGCCTGCGTGGCGTTCGCGGCCATCGGCTGTGGCCAGGCCAGCTCGCCGACCCAGGTCTCGACTCCCAAGGCGATTACCTATGTCGATCCCGCCGCACTGTATGGAGCGGTCGAGCAGGCAGGCGCACCGCGCATCGAGGACCTCAAGACCGACTCCTTTGCCGGCGCGGGTATGCCCGCTTCGGCCAATGCAGCCCGGGGCAACTTCCTGGTGGCCGTCGACGGTGGCACGCTGACTCTCGGCGACGGCACGCCGGCCACCAACGTGGTCAGCGCCGTGTTCCCCGATGCCGGCGGCGTAGTGGACGGGCGTGCCTACGGCGCACACATGGCTCAGGCCTTGGGGTACCCGTCAATCTGGCAACTCGAGGGTCCGAACTGGCTGATCTGGTCGGTCGAGCGCGACGCCCTTCACTCGCTGCAGGCGGCGATTGGCGGCGCCCTCAGTGCGACCGCGCAGCCGTCGCCGTAATCAGGGGCTATGCGGGCACGGTCTAACAAGGCGTTCGAGCTGACTCGCAGAAGCTCTGCGCAAGGACGGGGCCTGAGCGCTCGCAGCTCAACGCCGAAGCGTTCGGCAGAACAGAGCTAGATGAAGCGACGCGGTCTGAGACTCTTGATCGCCCTCGGGGTCGGCGGGGGGCTCGTCGGCCTGGCGGCCGTGCTCGTCCGGGTCACCCGTCTCCACGACTTCTACGCCGCGTGTCTCGTGATCGGCCTGATCGCCATCGGCCTCGCGGTTGCGGCCCTGGTCTCTCCCAACGTGCTCAGGCAACGCGCGACTGGCGACCCGTACTTCGGCGAGAGCTACACGCCCCCCGACGACGTCAGCCTCTCGGAGGCTGAATATGGCTGGGTCGGCTGGTACTCCCTCTACCTGGTACTGGCGGCTGTGCCGTGCCTTCTCACGGCGCTGATCCACTACTGGACATAGTGTCGACACGGCGGGTCTGCCGAACAAGCGCATCCAGCTGGCTCGCAGTAAGCTCTACGGTGAAGTCCGTAGCATGAGCGCTCGCAGCTTATGCGCGGTGCGTTGGGCATTCAGGGGCCAGGGGGCACGATGATCGGATTCGTTCGCGGTACCGCACTCGTTGCCGTGCTCTCTTGCGTTCTTCTCCTCGCCGCCTGTGGCGGCAACTCCTTGCCGTCGACGGCCGCTTCCCCAGCGTCTCCGGACCCGTTGGCGCAGCTCAGCGCCCTCGCCTACGACCATCGCTCGACGGAGGGTCCGACGCAGGCGCGGTGGGTGCTCATGCCGCGCTCCGAGGTGGACAAGCTCCAAGGCATGGACATCGTCAGCCCGCACCCAAGCCCGGACATTCCGACCTACGTGGCCCTCATCAAAGGCAAGAAGACTACCGACGAGGGGCAGGTCTACACGTGGACCATTGCTTACGGCTCGCCCGATGACTCCACCTTGTACTTCACAGACAAGCGCCCGGACACCGGCAGCCGGTCCTGGACGCCTCTGCCGCTGGCATCGCCGTGAGCGTCGGGGCCGAGCCTACGCTGATGCCCAACAAGCGCATCGAGCAGAACGCCAGAGGGTCGGCCGGGAACCGGCAGGTCAGCGGCGTCTGCTCATGCGCGGTGCGTTGGGCAAACATAGGTGGAGGTCGGCCATGACCGGACATCGTGTCCTCGCGGCGTCCGCCGTCGCGCTTGCCTCGACCGCCGTGCTACTGCTCGCCGCCTGCGGCTCCGGCGGCCAGGCCGCGCCGAGTCCGCAGCCCAGCCTGAGCACTGCGCGCGAGACCGTGGTCGCCTTCTACGAGGCGCACGCCGAGGGCCGCGAGGGCGACGCCTACGCGCTGCTCTCCGGTCTGCACGACCCGCTGACGCTGGACCAGTACGCGGGCGAGACGCGCTGGCGCCGCGACCTCAAGCTGCAGGACGTTGGCCCCGCGGAAGCCGCGAGCAGCGCCGGCCGCCCCGAGTACTACGAGCGCCTGCACGACCTGCGGCAGGTCGAGGTCGAGTTCTACCAGGCGCACGACGCAGCGGCTCGCGAGAGCGGACAGGCGACCGAGTGGGTGATGGTCGCGCGAGAGACGGCGGAGGGCCCGTGGCGCATCATCGAGATCGGCACAGGTCCGTAAGGGGAGCGGGGAGTGTTGCCCAACAAGCGGATCAAGCTGGCTCGCCAAAGCGTTGCGGCGAGGCGTGGCCCCGGCGCTCGCAGCTTATCCGCGGTGCGTTAGTCTGACGTCAGGCGGGGCCAGCGGTCCTCCACTGTGGTCAGCCGCGGCGCACCCGGGTAGCATGACGGTCGGAGGTGATCGTCGTGGTCGACGTGCTGCAGGACAAGCGTGAAGCCATCGCCGAGCTCTGCGCCCGGCACGGCGTTGCGCGCCTCGACGCCTTCGGCTCGGCCCTGCGCGACGACTTCCGCCCCGGCGAGAGCGACGTCGATCTGCTCGTCGAGTTCGCCCCTCATGAGGGGTACGCCTTGGTGGACGCCTACTTCGGCCTCCTCGACGACCTTCGCGCCCTGCTCGGCACCGAGGTCGACCTGCTCATGGCCGACGCCGTCCGCAACCGTTATGTGGCGCGCGAGATCGAGCGCACCAAGCAGCTCGTCTATGCAGCGTGAGGCGCCCGCGTACCTGCGGGACGTCGTCGAGGCTTGCGACGCCATCGACTCGGTGCTCTCCGGCGTTGAGTTCGGCGAGTACCAGGCGACGCGCATGCTGCGCTCGTCCGTCGAGCGCGAGTTCACGATCATCGGCGAGGCGGTCGCCGTGCTCTCGCGCACCGAGCCGCAGCTGTTCGCGCGCATCACGAACGGTCGCCGCATCGTCGACTTCCGCAACCAGCTCACGCACGCCTACCTGCACGTCGACGACCGCATCGTCTGGCTGATCGCCCGCAACGACGTGCCGCTGCTGCGCGCCGAGTGCGAAGAGCTTCTGGCAGAGGTGGGAGACGCAGACTAACAAGCGGATCAAGCTGGCTCGCCGCGGCGCCGACGCTGTCACCAGAAGTCGTCGCGCTCGCAGCTTATCCGCGGTGCGTTGGACAGAACCAGGGCGTGGCGTCGGTCACCCGCTATGCATGCTTGACGTTAATAACGTATAACGTTACTATTCATGCATGATCGTCTCGTTCAAGGACGGCGACACCCAGAGGCTGGCCGGCGGCCGGCGCGTCAAGCGGTTCGTGAACATCGAGGCGGTCGCGCGGCGCAAGCTGCGCCAGCTCGAGATCGCCGGAGGGCTCGATGACCTGCGCGTCCCGCCGGGCAACCGGCTCGAGGCGCTGAGGGGCGACCGCGCCGGGCAGTACAGCATCCGTATCAACGACCAGTATCGCGTCTGCTTCCGTTGGACCTCCGGCGGCGCCGAGGACGTCGAAATCGTGGACTACCACTAGGAGCGCGAAGGATGGACGAGAAGCTCAAGCCCGTGAGCCCCGGCGAACTGCTGCTCGAGGAGTTCCTCCTGCCGATGGGCATCACCAAGTACCGGCTCGCCAAAGAGATCGGCGTGCCCGCGCAGCGCATCGGCGAGATCGTCGCCGGGCGGCGCGCGATCACCGCCGACACCGACCTGCGTCTGTGCCGCTTCTTCGGTCTCTCCAACGGCTACTGGCTGCGCGCCCAGGCGGCCTATGACACGGAGGTCGCTGAGGAGGCCTTGGCCGACCAATTGGCTCGCATCAGGCCGTGGTCGGGCACCGCTGCCTGAGGTCGTGGGAGGTCTGTCCAACAAGCGGATCAAGCTGGCTCGCAGCAGCGCCGGCGGCCTCACGGGAGGCCGGCGCGCTCGCAGCTTATCCGCGATGCGTTGGACCGACGAGAGCCCAACGGTTGCTGAGGGCCGGCCTCCTGGGCCCGCTCGCCGCCAGAGGTAGCCGGCTGCGCGGAAGGGGGAGGATGGGCAGGAAGCCAGCCAGTAGCGGCGTGGAGGGCGCGAGCGAGAAGCGCTCGTCTCCTGGCCGCACCATCCTCGAGTACGTGGTCCTCGCGGTCGTCGCGGTCGCCGTCGCTCTCCTCATCCAGGCGTTCCTCGTCAAGCCGTACCGCATCCCGTCACCGTCGATGGAAGACACCCTAGTGGTCGGCGACCGCGTGCTCACCGATCGCATCTCGTGGCGCTTCTCCGATCCGATGCGGGGTGACATCGTCGTCTTCCATCCGCCGGGGCCCGGTCCGGTGCTCATCAAGCGCATCGTGGGCATGCCCGGCGACACGCTGTCGCTGCGCGACGGGGCGGTGTACGTGAACGGCAAACGGCTCGCGGAGCCCTACGTGCGCCGCGCGGACGGGCGCCCCGAGCCCACGGAGCCGTTCGACACGGGTCTGCCCTGGGCGCTCCAGCAGCCATATACGGTGCCCGCCGACAGCTACTTCGTGATGGGAGACAACCGCACGGACAGCAAGGACGGGCGTGACTTCGGTCCTGTGGCCCGTGGCCAGCTCGTAGGGCGGGCCTTTGCGCGCTACTGGCCACCCGGGCGCATCGGCGGCCTGGGCGAATGACCACGCTGCGCCGCCAGGAAGTGCTGGCCTCCTCGTGGCCTGAACCGCCGGCGGGCTGAGGCGCACTGTTATCGCGGTCCAACAAGCGCGTCAACCTGACGCGCCCAACGGTTTCTGTAGTAACTTGGAGCCGCAGCCCGCGCAGGTTATGCGCCGTGCGTTCGGCAGGAGAGCTTCGAATTTGGCGGGTCGTTGCGAGACCTGATAGAGATGGCCCGGATCGGTTCGTTCGCTCTTCGCGCGGGCACACTAGAAAAGACGTAGCACGATGGGAGGGCGCGATGACGGGTTCGGAACCCAAGCACATCAAGCCGAATGAGGCGGGGATGGAGTCGCGCGAGGCCCAGTCGGCGTTTGTCGGTGGAGGGCGCTCGCAGCCGATCCTGTCGGCGTCCGTGTTCGGCGCAGCGAACGAGGGTTCGCAGCGCCGGAGGCGGCCCTGGGCCTGGGCGCTCGGCTGGCTGGCCGGCATCGTCGGCGTCATCGCGGTCCTCGTCCTGATCCTTCGCTGACCTGGCCTGTGCCCACCGCCCCCGCGCTTGCCCACGGATTCACGAAGGCCTTCATACTCGACGGGCCAGTGCGGGATTCAGCCTGAGCTGAGCACCTGCGTGCATGGGGCTCTGCCGAACAAGCGGATCAAGCCGTCTCGTCAAAGCGTCGCGGCAAGATGGAGCCGCGGCGCTCGCAGCGTATCCGCGGGGCGTTCGGCAGAACGGAGCTAGATGAAGCGCCGCGGTCTGAGACTCCTGATCGCCCTCGGGGTCGGCGGGGGGCTCGTCGGCCTGGCGGCCGTGCTCGTCCGAGTCACCCGTCTCCACGACTTCTACGCCGCGTGTCTCGTGATCGGCCTGATCGCCATCGGCCTCGCGGTTGCGGCCCTGGTCTCTCCCAACGTGCTCAGGCAACGCGCGACTGGCGACCCGTACTTCGGCGAGAGCTACACGCCCCCCGACGACGTCAGCCTCTCGGAGGCTGAATATGGCTGGGTCGGCTGGTACTCCCTCTACCTGGTACTGGCGGCTGTGCCGTGCCTTCTCACGGCGCTGATCCACTACTGGACATAGTGTCGACACGGCGGGTCTGCCGAACAAGCGCATCCAGCTGGCTCGCAGTAAGCTCTACGTGGAAAGCCGTAGAGCGGGCGCTCGCAGCTTATGCGCTGGACGTTCGAAGCAACCGACCTGAGGGGAGCGTGAGTCGTGGAAATCATCATCGTTGTCCTGATCTGCATCGCTCTCGTGTGGATTGGCGGCGTCTTCTACTCGGTGCGCCGTGGTATGAACGAAGTGATTCGCGGCCTCAATGCGATCGACGACCGACTTGAGCGGCTGGAGCGCGAGCGGAACCAGGTCGGTTGAACCAGACGCACGAGGTACATTGCGAAGGTTGCAGGGGTAGCCGCGGTGCTTCGAACAAGCGGATCAAGCTGACTCGCAGAAGCGCCGGCGGCCTCACGGGAGGCCGGCGCGCTCGCAGCTTATCCGGGGTGCGTTGGACCTAGGGACGAGGCGGCACCCGGTAGGTGAACGCGAAGTGAACTCGGGGCGCGGTCACCACGTCGCCCGGACAGTGCCGCCGCTCGGGCGGCAAGGTGCGCCGAGCGCACGCACGAGGGAGGGGACATGAGACCAGCAAAGCGCAGGCGAGCCGTCATGATCGGCGTTGTGCTCGTCGTCATCGCGGCATCACTGCTGGCGGCCTACGTACTCACGGGCTCCGCGCCGGCGACGACGCGCCAGTCGGCCCCGATCTGGCTCTCCACCGCTGACACCACGCTGAGCGGCCGCACCCTCACCGTCTACGGCGGCATCGATGTGAACACTGACCTCTCCGGCGCTGTGGTCAAGCTCTACAAGCGTGAGGTGGGCCGCAACGTGGACACCTTCGTGGGCAAGGCGACCGTGACCTACAGTATGACCACCGGCAACGTGTTCCAGGGCAAGATCCCTCGCCTCAGGCGCAGCTGCGTCGTCACCGCCAAGTGGGCGGGCAATGCCCGCTACTTCGCCGCGCGCACCTGGATGTTCGCCGGCGTGTCGCCACGGCTGAGCGTGACCGCGCCGCTGCTCACCCAGCACGAGACGAAGGTGCGCATCGACATCGCACCGGCGCAGCCGCTCCACCGGCAGGGCATGACGCGGCCGCCGTTCCTCGCCACCGTCCAGTGCCGCGTGGACGGCGTGTGGACCGACTTCCCCGGGGAGCTCGGCGTTCTCTCCACCGACGGCAAGTTCTGGTGCGTCTACGAGTACTTCAACGTGCCGGCCGGCACGCACACCATCCGCGGCAAGTTCACCGGCACGAACTTCAACGTCGCCTCAGTGTCGAAGGCCACGGAGATCGTGGTTCCCTGAGTGCGAGTAACGGCAGAGGTGTCGGCGGTCCCCGGTCCAACAAGCGGATCAAGCTGGCTCGCCGCAACGTCGGCGGCCTCAGCAGAAGCCGGGGCGCCCGCAGCTTATCCGCGGTGCGTTAGACCGAACGTGATCTGGGAGGACGGCATGAGGGCGAGAACGTGGATGGCGGGGCCATGCCTGCTGCTTGCGGTGCTGTCATTGCTGTCGGTCGGTGGGTGCGCAGAACCTGGCACGTCGGCGTCTCCCGAGCCGACTGCTTCCCTGAGCCCCAGCAGCGCCCCCTCGCAAGCGGAGACCGTCGCCGCCATCAAGAAGCTCATCGCAAAGGAGAACATCGGCTACATCGAGACCATCACCGTCTTCGAGACTGAGCAGGACGCCAACGGACGCTGGAGGGCGAGCGCCCATCTCACGCCACCTGCCAGTGCGTCCTATTGGCCGTCCAACGTGGTCGTCGTCAAGGCGGCGGACGGCTGGCGGATCGTCTCCCTCAAAGTGGACAAGACATTTGGCCGCAGTCCGTCGCCCGACCCCTCGGTTCGACCGCAATAGTCGAGGCGTAGTGGTGCGTCGGTCTAACAAGCGCGTCAACTTGACTCGTCGCAGCGCCGATGTCTTCATCAGCAATCGGCGCACTCGCAAGTTACGCGCGGTGCGTTCGGCAGACCAAGGAGCGGAGCATGCGGGGGCCGGTGCGTAGGAAGATCTTCATTGCAGGTGTGTGCCTGGTGGCGGTTGTCGGCGCCGGCCTCCTGTTTCTCCTGCGCCCCGCCGGCGGCGAGCTGCTGGCGAGCGGCCACGACGCGCCCGCCGACGCAGTAGAGGCGCGCCTGGCAGCGGCCTGGTCTCGCGCCCCGCTGCTCACGGACTCTCCCTGGGAGGGCGCGCAGGTGGTCGGCGTGGTCCCGCTCTACCAGCCCTTGCCGCGGCCGGGTTCGCGCGCGAGCGTCTTCGCCGCGACGCGCGATGAAGGCGGCGACTACCTCGTCGTCTACGACCGCAGCGGCGCTCTCGTCGGTGCCGTGAACTGGCACCCTGACCTGCCGCTGGGGTTCGACTCCGTCGGCGGCATGTTCAGCTACGACGTTGACGCAGCCGAGCAGAAGCTTCGCGCCGATCTCGGGCGCTCGCCCGATGCGATCCGTTACGTTGCGACCGGCAACGGGTTCTGGGTGGTGGGCCGCGTCGGCGAGCGCGAACGCGGGGTCTTCGTCAACTACCAGGGCCTGTGGGACTGCTGGCCAGACGTGAACCGCGTCTACTCGGGCGCTGCCGTCCTTCGCTACCTGCAGCACATCGAAGACCATCACGAGTCGCCGGGGAGCTGCAGTGATGCGACCCGGGGCTGGGAGTAGGGCTTGCCGAACGAGCGGATCAAGCTGACTCGACAAACGGCTTCCGTAGTATCCTCAAGCGGAAGCGCTCGCAGCTTGTCCGCGGTGCGTTAGGTCTACGAGGCGAACAGTTCAGCGAAAGTCCCGACGAACCGGGAGGTATCCGTGGGTCTTTTCAGCCGCAAGCACCACGACGAGCCGGAGAACGCCGCCGCAGGTGGGTCCGATGGCGCCTTCGAGGTCGTCGACGCCGCGGGCAACCGCGTCCGCTACACCCCCGCCGACTTCGACGAGATCTTCACCACCAGCGACTCGCGCGAGATGCGCCGGCACGTGGACATCGGCTGGCTGCTGCTCTACGAGTGGGTGGGCCGCGACCCCGGACGGACCGCCTCCTGGGTCGACACCGGCTTCCGTCGCGCCGCCGGGCGCGTACTGCCCGCGCAGGACGACCCGGAGTACGAGGCCCCGAGCGACGTGGCGACCTACGTCCTGGGCTACCTCAAGGACGGCGCCACTGGCACACCGGTGGGCTGACGTGGAGAGCCCTAACAAGCGGATCAAGCTGTCTCGCCGCGGCGCCGGCGGCCTCACGGGAGATCGGCGCGCTCGCAGCTTGTCCGCGGTGCGTTGTACGGACTCGGAGCATTCGCCGAGATGAACGACTACCGCGTGACGCTCGCCGCTCCTGAACATGTGGACGCGCTGCCGAGCGTCGAGCTCGCCGCCGCGGACCGCTTCGCCAAGTTGAACGTCCCCTCGATTGTCTTCAGCGAAGCGACACCGACTGCGGTCCTCAGTGCTGCCCAGGTCGACGGGCTGCTGTGGGTCGCCCTGGCTCCTGGCGGCGAGGCGGTCGGCTTCGCCTTGGCGTCGCGGTCATGCGAACGGGTGTACCTGGAAGAGCTCGATGTCACTCCCGAGCACGGCGGCCGGGGCCTAGGCGTCGCGCTGATGACTAAGGTCGAGCGATGGGCACGGGCCCACACGTGCACGGAGATCGCTCTCACGACGTATCGCGACGTGCCGTGGAATGGACCGTTCTACCTCCGTCACGGATTCGATTTCGTCGACGATCCCGACGGCGAACTGAGCACACGGCTGCGTGAAGAGCAGTCGCGCGGGTTTGCCACTATGCCGCGCATAGCGATGATCAGGCGCGTGAGCCGTACAACAGGCGAATCGAGCAGACAGGCCGCCAAGGTATGATTGAGTTCAGAGGGCAATAGGCCTGCAGCTCATTCGCCAGACGTTGGGCGCACTACCCAAGGTCCGCGATGGAACTCGTGCCAGGCTGACCCAGGTCGACGCGAAGGGAGCTACCCATGGCTGACTCACCGCGACGCGGCTTCACCCTCGCTTCACTCATCCTCGCGCTCCTCGCTGCCGGCGTGGCCGCGGCTCTGGCCGCCGTCTACCTCACCTCGCCGCTCGACGACCCGACGCTCTCCTCGCAGGTCGCCGTGCAGGCGTCCGCCGGGGACGCCGTCTTCGCCACTCTCGTCGCGGCCGCCCTCAGCGTCCTCGTCATCGTCAGCCTCTACGCCTCTTGGCGGGCTTCCCTGCGGGTCGGTGTGCGCCTCGCCTGCGCCGTGCTCATGGCCATCGCCGGCATCTTCACGGCGCTTTCGCTCGATCCGGCGAGCGCCGACCTGCAGGCCCGCTTCGGCGTCTACGCGCACGGCGAGGGTCGCGACGTGCTGCTCGGCCTGTTCGCACCCTGGGTCGAACGCATGGCCACGCTCTCGTGGCTCTACGCCGCTTGCGGCGCGTCTCTCCTCGCACTCACGCTGGTCGCGGCCCTCGTGTCGCACCGGCGGCACGGGCAGCAGGCGCGGAGCGTCGTCCGGGCGACCTGAGGCGTGGTCGAGGCGCCCAACAAGTGGATCAAGCTGGCTCGCCAAAGCGTCGCGGCAAGATGGGGCCGCGGTGCGTTGGGCGCACTGTGAGCGTGAGCGGCCCTGCGGGAGTGGGGACGCGGTTGGGCAGCACAGCATGAGTGATACGACCATCTGGGAGTACGCGGTGTTCGCCGCCATCGTCTTCGTCCTGCCGCTCGCACTGCTCGTGTGTGCCGTCGTCGCCGCGGGCGGCGTCTCAGCCCCGCTGCGCGTCGCCGGCCTCGTGCTCCTCGCCGCTGGGGGCAATCGTTCTCGTGCTCCAGGGGCTGAACACCGGCGTCGCCGACCTCATGCCGGAGTCCGCGGTCCCCGCTCTGGTAGCAGCTGCGGTCGTCTACCCGCTCGCGGCGGTCGCCATGGTCCGCTCGGCCTCCCTTCAGTCACGCCGTCTGGCTTCGCCCAGGGCCGCGGCCGGGCTGCTCGCCGCGGCGGCGCTCGTGCAGTTCGTCGGTCCCTGGACGCTGACCTCCGGAAACTGAGACGTCGGCCCCGCCGATGACCCGAACGGCGCCCAACAAGTGGATCAGGCTGGCTCGCCGCGGCGCCGACGTTGTCATCAGGACTCGTCGCGCTCGCAGCTTGTCCGCGGTCCATTGGCCCCATCAACTGCACTGCCTGGGAGGATGCGTCCGTGAATCCCATCGAACGCAGGGTTCGGGCCCACATCATGAACGGCCTGCTCGAGACGGGCGAGGCGCCAAGCGTGGGTCAGGTCTCGGACTCGCTTGAGATCTCGCGAGCAGACGTGATCGCCGGTCTTCACTCACTCGCAGCTCAGCATCGTCTCGTCCTGCGGCCCGCCTCGGACGCGATCTGGATGGCGCATCCGTTCTCAGGGATCGAGACGGACTTCGTAGTGAACGCGGGTGCCCGCACATGGTACGCGAACTGTGTTTGGGACGGGCTTTCGATTCTCGGTCTCGTCGGCGACGGACGACTTGAGACGCACTCGCCACAGACAGGGGAAGCCATCCGCTTCGACGTCGAAGACGGCCGCGCAGGAGGTGATGCGATCGTCCACTTCCTCGTGCCTGCGAAGCTGTTCTGGGATGACATCGGGTTCACCTGAGCCAACATCTCGGCCTTCCGGTCGGAAGGCGAACTCAGCGCGTGGCTGACGTCGAGGGGGTATGCGGTCGGTGCGGTGATGAGTCCGCAGACCGTCTATGACCTCGGGCGCGACTGGTACGGAACCAGACTCGACCTGGACTTTCAGCCGTTCACGCCCGAGCAGGCGCAGGACACCTTCGCGAAGCATGGGCTTGTCGACGAGTTCTGGTCACTAGAGTCATGAGGGGCTTAGCAAGCCCATCGAGCAGATCGCCGGGAGGTCTGCCGTGAATCGGCAGGCCGGCCGCGTCTGCTCATGCGCGGTGCGTTAGTCACAGCCTTCTCCACTGGTCGCGGGGGTACGTTAGTGGTACCGTGAACGGTAGTACAGGAGGTAGCGTCAATGGCATCAGTACCTGACATCGTCCCCATCACCGACCTGCGCCAGGACGCCTCGGGCGTGATCAAGCGCGCGTCCGACACGCAGCAGCCGGTGTTCATCACTCAGCGCGGGCGCGCCGCCGCCGTCGTCGTCAGCGCACGAGCCTACGAGCGCACGCAGCACGAGCTCGAGATCCTGCGCCTGCTCGCACGCGGCGAGGCCGAGATCGGGGCCGACTCCGGCCACGCGCTCGCCGACGTGCTCGCCGAGGCCGACGAGCTGCTCGGCAGGCCGTGAGCCGCAGGGTCCTCTTCACGCCCGCTGGCCGTGCGCAGTTCCTTGCGGCGCTCGCGTACATCGGCGCCGACGACCCGGCGGCGGCGCGGTATCTGCGCGATCGTGCCGCGGCCTCGCTCTCGCGCCTCGCGGACTACCCGGAATCGGGTCGTGTGCTGCCCGAGTTCCCCGACCTGCCGTTCCGCGAGGTCGTCGTGCCGCCCTACCGCTTCTTCTACCGGGTCAAGGATGACGCGTTGTGGGTGGTCGCGGCCTGGCACTCGGCCCAGCTTCCCGACGAGCCGGAGGACGTTGGGCGTGACTAACAGGCGGATCAAGCTGGCTCGCCGCGGCGCCGGCGGCCTCACGAGAGGCCGGCACGCTCGCAGCGTATCCGCGGGGCGTTCGGCAGAACAGAGCTAGATGAAGCGCCGCGGTCTGAGACTCTTGATCGCCCTCGGGGTCGGCGGGGGGCTCGTCGGCCTGGCGGCCGTGCTCGTCCGGGTCACCCGTCTCCACGACTTCTACGCCGCGTGTCTCGTGATCGGCCTGATCGCCATCGGCCTCGCGGTTGCGGCCCTGGTCTCTCCCAACGTGCTCAGGCAACGCGCGACTGGCGACCCGTACTTCGGCGAGAGCTACACGCCCCCCGACGACGTCAGCCTCTCGGAGGCTGAATATGGCTGGGTCGGCTGGTACTCCCTCTACCTGGTACTGGCGGCTGTGCCGTGCCTTCTCACGGCGCTGATCCACTACTGGACATAGTGTCGACACGGCGGGTCTGCCGAACAAGCGCATCCAGCTGGCTCGCAGTAAGCTCTACGGGAAAGTCCGTAGAGCGGGCGCTCGCAGCTTATGCGCGGTGCGTTGGGCAGACCGGGGGCGAGGGTGGAGGGTTTGATGAAGCAGGGTGGTGATGCCCTCGCGGCAGCTCCGTCGCGGTTGAGCCTCGTAGCCCTCGCCGCCGCTGTCGGCGCCGCTGTGCTGACTGTCCCGTTCGCGGCTGCCCTCATCTCGGTCATCCGTCTCTGGGACTGGAACTTCAGCCGCTTCTCCGACGATCTCATCGGCCTCGGCATGTTTGCGTGGCTGACGCTGAGCGCGGTGGCCCTCGTCCTCGGCATCGTGCAGCTGCTGCGGCGCGGCCATCGGAGGCGCATGCCCGTGGTCGCCGCCGCACTCGGCGCCGCTTCGCTGCTCGTCATCGTCCCGCTGGCGATCGCCGCCAACCGAAGCCCCAGCTACCGGATCGAGCCGGGTCCCCCATTGGCGGCGAGCCCCGGCGAGTTCGTCGCCGCCCTTGAGTTGCACGGTTTCCTCGTCACAAGTGCCGACGGCGGAGCCACCTGGGACAGGAACGTCCTGGGCGCCCAAGTCGTGGCGCGAGCAGCCCTCGGGCACGAGCCAGCCACTCCGGGCGATATCCTTCAGCGATTCCCGGCACGGCTGGATCCTCGCCGGGCGCAAGGCCCTTCTGGCGACCGCGGACTGCGGCGCCAGCTGGACGAAGGTGAAGATGGGGCCAGGCGTCTACGTCATCGACATCGCTGCCACTTCGACAGCGACACTCCGATAGCGTCGGAACCGGGGGGTCAGTCGGTGACCAGAGGGCTGTCCAACAAGCGCATCGAGCAGAACGCCAGAAGGTCTGCGGCGAACCGGCATGCCGACCGCGTCTGCTCATGCGCGGTGCGTTGGGCATACGCTCGGCGACTCCCCGCGGAGTCCGGAGCGCGGGGTGGACGTTCCCCGCGGGCCGTTGCATTTCCGCAGGCTCTGGTTATACTCACGGTATGAAGACAGCCATTTCCATACCCGACGACCTGTTCGCCGACGCCGAGGAGCTGGCGCGGGAGCTGAAGAAGTCGCGCAGCCGCCTCTACGGTGACGCAGTGCGCGAGTACGTCGCACGCCACTCCGCCGAGAGCGTCACCGAGGCCCTCGACCGCCTCTGCGAGGAGGTCGAGTGCCGCAGCGACTTCGCCGGCGCCGCCGCACGCCGCACCTTCGAGCGCAGCGACTGGTGACCGCCCAGGGCGAGGTCTGGTGGGCCGACCTGGCCGAGCCCTTCGGCTCGGAGCCCGGCTTCCGCCGCCCCGTCGTGGTCGTGCAGGGCGACGCCTTCAACCGCAGCCGCATCGCCACCGTCGTCTGCGTCGCGCTGACCAGCAACCTGCGCTGGGCCGACGCCCCCGGCAATGTCCTCCTGACTGCGCACGCCACGGGCCTGCCCAAGGACTCCGTGGCCAACGTCTCGCAGCTCGTCACCCTCGACCGCGAGGCGCTCACTGAGCGCGTCGGCGCCCTGCCCGCGAAGAAGCTCGAGCTCGTGCTGCTCGGTATCGACATCGTCCTCGGGCGTTGACGCGATTGCCCAACAAGCGGATCAAGCAGGCTCGCCGTGGCGCCGGCGGCCTCACGGGAGGCCGGCGCGCTCGAAGCTCATCCGCGGTACGCTAGCCGGACTAGCGATACGAAGCATCCACCGCTTCACAGAACCGAAGGCCTTCCTCTATCGAGCGGAGTCGTTCTCCTTGCCGTGGAGGTCGAGAACGCGCTCATGCTAGGTATCCGCAGGTCGGCAGGTTCGACGATTCTGGCTACAGCCCGATCCCGGGGTACTCGAAGTTCCCGACTGGGACGAGGCCTCTTGAAGACCGTTCGGCAGGCCATCAACGTACTCGCTGCCACGAAGGTCGACGCGTCCGGCATGTTCGGCGAACGGCCATCGAGCAGGAGCATGCAGCAGAACGCCGCAGCGGTAGACTGTGGAAGTGAGGCGCTCGGCGTCTGTTGATGAGCAACACGTCAGCCCCAACCGATCCTGTTCACACACCCGTAGGGGGACTCTCCGCAGTGGACATTCCACGAATCTTCACCATCACTGAGAGCGCTCACCGCATCCACAACCCGATCACACCCGAGAAGCTTGCCACTCTCGGCGCGGCGCTGCGCCTGGAATCGGGAACCCGAGTGCTCGACCTCGGCAGCGGTTCGGGGGAGATGCTGTGTACCTGGGCGCGCGATCACGGCGTCAGCGGTACCGGCATCGACATGAGCCAGTTGTTCACCGAGCAAGCGAGACTCCGTGCTGAAGAACTCGGGGTCGCCGATCGGGTCAACTTCATCCATGGCGATGCTGCCGGCTATGTCTCTGACGAGAAGGTCGATGTGGCGGCCTGTGTAGGTGCCACATGGATCGCCGGGGGCGTCGCCGGCACAATCGCGCTTCTGGCGCGGAGCCTGCGCACCGGAGGGATCATCCTCATCGGCGAGCCCTATTGGCGGCGGTTGCCGCCGACTGAAGATGTTGCCAAGGGGTGTCTCGCCACCTCGATCTCCGACTTTCTCGTGCTTCCAGGACTTCTCGCGTCTTTCGGCCGCCTTGGCTACGACGTCGTTGAGATGGTTCTGGCTGACCAAGACGGATGGGACAGATACGAGGCGGCCAAATGGCTCACCATGCGCCGATGGCTTGAAGCAAATCCCGACGACGAGTTGGCGGGAGATGTTCGAGCGGAACTGACCTCGGAACCCGAGCGCTACTCCGCCTACACGCGTGAATACCTGGGCTGGGGTGTGTTCGCGCTGATGCCGCGGTGATGCGTTGGCGCATCCGGCGGATCGTCAATGATTGTACCGCGCAACAGCCGGTGGCTCGTCAAGCTGTGATCGCGCCTGAATCCACCCCCCTCGGTCTAGCCATCCGTGCAGTCAACACAAAGGTCTGTCTGCGGCAGGCCCGACGATCCATCCAAGCGGACGCCTCTTCGCGGCGCGGCTTCATCCAGGCGTTGGGCACATCACGACGCGGCCACGGGCCACATCGCCTACGTGTCTACGACATCTGCGGCCGCTCTTTGATGATCTCGATCGCTGCCTTGCCGGTCATGTGCTCGATGACGAGCTCTATCACGCACACTCTCTTCCACGCGCCATCGATCTCGGCGCCCGCCGCATCGAGGTAGTCGGGCGAGTACCGCTTCGCGAGGCATTCGAGGGCGTGTCTCTTCTCACTGTCTTCCGTGACCACCCTCGCCTTTCCGAAGACGACGGCGCTTCGGAAGTGCGTGGTGAACTTGCTTTGCACGACGTCGTCTGCAGCTATCACGCAGAACGAGGCCTTCGCGTTGCGCTCGATAGCATCGATCTTGTGGCCGGCCATCGCAGAGTGAAAGTAGAGCCTGCCGTCTTCGTAGGCGAAGCTCAGGGGGACCGCATAGGGGTAGCCGTCATCACCCTGCACCGCGAGGACACCCGAGCTGCAGGACTGCAGCATGGCGATCGTTTCCGTCTCCGTGAGGTCTTGCCTCTTGCGCCTCATCCTTCTGAACATAGTTCTTCTCTCTCTTCCGGGATACTGGCCGGTGGAAGCCGGCGTCCAGGCGCGCAGCCACTTTCGACGGCTCACATACTAGCCGATGCTGTGGCGACCTGAGGGGACTGAAGCGGAGTCCCCAATGAGCGCATCAAGCAGAACGCCAGCAGGTATGATGGACTCCGCAAGCACCGCGTCTGCTCATCAGCGGTGCGTTGGCCGGACCACCGATGCGAAGCGTCCACCGTTTCACAGAACCCAAGGCCTTCCTCGCTCGGGCGGAGCCGTTCCTGCGCGCCGAGGAAGTGGAGAACGCGCTCCTGCTCGGCATCTGCGGGTCGGCGGACTTCGACGACTCGTGCTATCTCGCAACCGTCGAAGAGGACCATGCCGTGGTGGCGTGTGCTCTACGCACGCCGCCGCACAGTGCGCTGCTGACGCGAGCGGACCGCGAGGCGCTTGGCCTCCTCGCGGCCGATCTCGCCGACAAGTACCAGGACCTCTCCGGCGTGGCCGGTCCAGAGCCTGCCGCTGGCGACTTCGCGAGGCTGTGGTCCGCGCGCACGGGATGGGTCGCAGAACTGGCGGTGCGCATGCGCGTGTTCGAGGCGCGCCGCGTGATCCAGCCGCGCATGCCGTCCGGGGCGTTCCGGGCTGCCACCGAAGCAGACCTGCCCACCGCGGCCCGCTGGACGGCCGCGTTCATCGAGGAGGCAGGCCTTGGCGACCCGTCCGACCCGGATGACGTCGCGCGTGAGCGCATCCGCGAGGGCAGCCTCTTCGTCTGGGACGACGCGCGACCGGTGTCCATGGCGGCCTGGGCGGGGCGCACGGGTCGCATCGTACGCGTCAACTACGTCTACACGCCCCCGGAGCTCCGCGGACGGGGCTACGCCTCGGCGTGCGTCGCGTCCCTCACCAAGCAGCTTCTCGACGAGGGTCACGCCCGGTGCTGTCTCTACACCGACCTCTCGAATCCGACGTCGAACAAGATCTACCAGGCGATCGGGTATCGCCCGGTGTGCGCTGCGGCCGAGTATCACCTCGGGGCCGGCTGACGAGCGGATCACCCTGTTGCGCCCAACGGCTTCCGGAGTAATGTCAGACCCTGGCCCGCGCGGGTCATCCGCGGTGCGTGGGGCGCGCAGGGGAGCGGATTCATGAGCATTGAGATCGAGTTTGCCGAACCTTGGTTCGCCGACGGCAATCCTGCGCTGATTGACGAGCTGCGACGGGAACTGGTGTCCGGCCATGTCCTGTTCGGTACGCCCGTCTCGGCCGTTGCACGACGCCGGGATCGTGATGACGTCCTGTACGCGCTCGAGGACGGCTCAGGCCGCGTGGCAGTCGTCCACCTGACCTGGTCCGCAGAGGCTGACCCGGCGTGGCCGGCCACGGAGTTGTTCACCGACTTGGCGTCGTGGGCTGAGGCGACGCGAAGCGACCAGAACGAGGCATGAAGCAGCTTCCGAACATCGTCGAGCCGAAGCGCAGCGAGGGCGTGCCGAAGGAGACTCCGGAGCGGAACTCCCTCGAGCCCATCGCGCACACGCTGTCTCACGCCTTCCCCGACGCCACGTGGGGTTCTCTGGCGGCGATCTCAAGGGCCGCCTACTTCGCGGCTGGGATGCAGGAGCAGCTGCGGATGCTCGCGCGCGCAGTCGCGACGGACGCCGCCGCCAATGCCCTCGCAGCGCACGCCGTGGTCGGGGCGCTCGGCGCGGCAGATGAGGAGAAGGTCCGCGCGGCGGCCGCTTTCGCCGTCCCCTTGCTGTATGCGACACCAGACGACCAGCTGAAGGCGCTCCGCGGCACCGGCGCGTTCGAGGGGACGTGGCCGCACGAGGCGTCGGCCGGCGTCGTCCACCAGATCGCCTTCGATCTCGGTGCCAGCGAAGTGATCCCCCACGCTCTGGACTGGATCACCGACGAGGACGAGGCGGTCCGCCGCCTTGCGACCGAATCGCTGCGACCCCGCCTGATGATGGCTCCGCATCTCGCGGACCTGAAGACGGATCCGACGCCGCTGCACGCGCTCTACGAGCCACTCCTTGATGACCCGTCCCCATACGTCCGCAGCTCGGTGGCCAACGGCATCAACGACGTATCCAAGGACCACCCCGGCGTGGTCCTACAGTGGGCTGGTGAGTGGCTGTCGGGTTCCCCGAGCGCGCACACCCGCACACTGCTCGAACGCGGCCTGTGTACGCTTCTCGACGAGGGCAACCCCGAAGCCCTCGGTCTTCTCGGCTATGCTGGTCCGGAGGCCTTCAGCGCAAGCTGGCATTCGGCCTTGCCTGATGTCGTGCACCTCAACGAGAAGGTCCGCTTTGAGATCGACCTGGCGAACAAGTCGGACGGCCCCGCTCAAGCTGTCGTGATGATGAGGCTCGAATTCCCTGGGCGCGGATCGGCAGTGCGCACGTCGACCTACCGGGTTTGGAGGGGCACTCTGGCCCCGTCGGCTCGCCGCACTATAGGCAAGATGATCCACTTCGCCGACAAGAGCCGTCAGCCTATTCAGCCCGGAAGGGTGAGCGCATCTGTGCAGGTATCCGGAGCCGCTGCGTTGGCAGGCGAGTTCAGGTTCACACGGGGGATGTGATGCGCGCCATGTCCAACAAGGGGATCGAGCTGACCGGGTTCGCCCGCACGTCATCCTGCAGACGTTAGACACACCTATGCGACAGCGCACATTGGGACAACAGGGGCTACACGCTTCCATGCTGGGCCTGGGCTGCATGGGCATGTCCGAGTTCTACGGAACCGCGGATCAGAACGAATCGATCGCAAGCCTGCAGCATGCCCTCGACCTGGGTATCGACTTCTTCGACACCGCCGACATGTACGGTCCGTTCACCAACGAGCGGCTGATCGGTGACGTCCTGCACGACAGGCGCGATGAGGTCATCATCGCCACCAAGTTCGGTGTCCATCGCAACGAACAAGGCAAGTACCTTGGCATCAATGGACGACCCGACTACGTGCGCGCTGCGTGTGAGGCTTCACTGCAACGCTTAGGGGTGGAGCACATCGACCTCTACTACCAGCACCGCGTAGACCCCCATGTGCCGATCGAAGACACGGTCGGCGCGATGGCGGAGCTGGTCCAGGCGGGCAAGGTCCGCTATCTCGGACTCTGCGAAGCGGGCGCACACACCATCCGCCGTGCTCACCGAGTCCACCCCATCAGCGCGCTTCAGACCGAATACTCATTGTGGAGCCGCGACAGCGAGTCTGAGATCCTGCCGACTCTCCGCGAGTTGGGCATCGGCTTCGTGGCCTACAGCCCGCTGGGGCGGGGTTTCTTGACCGGCCAGATCAAGCGATACGACGATCTGGCTGCGGATGACTTCCGACGTCAGGTACCGCGGTTCCAGGCAGAGAACTTCCAGAAGAACCTGGAGCTGGTGGAGCGCGTGACTACCATCGCCAGGAGCAAAGGGATCGCCCCAAGCCAGATCGCGCTCGCATGGGTGCTGGCGAAGGGAGACGACATCGTCCCGATCCCCGGAACGACGCGGCGCACGCATCTGGAAGAGAACATTGCCGCTCTTGAGGCGGAGTTGTCAGCAACCGAGATCGCATCCCTCGAAGAGATCATGCCTCCCGACATCGCCGCCGGCACGCGCTACTCTGAAGCCTCGATGAAGGGACTGGGTCTGTAGATGTGCGCCGAAGAGCGTCTCGGATGACCAGGGTGGCCGAGATCACGATCGACAACGCGGGCCGCCTACTCGTACGCCCCGATGGCGAGATGTTCGACCAGATCTACCGCGCGGCGATGGAGGTCCATTGGGACGCGACGGTCGGCTGCCTGTACTCGCCCAAGCCGCGCGAGTGGTCCTACTTCGACTGGTACCGTCAGATCGTTGCTGCGGTCCGGGCGGAGTACGGCCGCGATCTCGTCGTCGGCGCCGACACGCTCTGGACAAACGTGCCCGACGACTTGCGCCACTCGATCGAGGCCCATTCCAGAGCCGGGCTCGGCCTCGACGAGGAAGGCTGAGCTTCGGCGAGCCGGCCCGGCTACCCGAGGATATCGCGGACCTCGGCAGCCACGGCCAAGCCGAGCCGCTCGTGCTGCGAGGCCTCGAGGTGCCAGCCGTCGAGCGGGCTGGTCGTGATTAACTCCCCGGCGTCGAGCCAGGGCACCTGCAGGGCGGTCGCCACGCGCGCGAACTCCCTCGGCAGCGCGCGCGACTTCTCGTCGGCCCCCGTCCAGAGCCCCGGGCGCCAGTTGTTCTCGAACGGACCCACCGGCGGCGGGCAGACCAGAAGGACCTTCGGCGCTGCGCCTCCGGGGCCCAGTTCGCAGCGCTGCACCAGATGAGCCAGCTCGCCGGCGCCGTCGGCCGCGTCCGCCGCGGAGATGTGCGCGTAACTGATGTCGTTGGTCGCCAGCATGAGGACGACGAGGTCGAGCGGCGCGTGGCACTCGAGCGCCGGAGCGAGGAGCTGCCTGCCGCTCCGGCCCGGCAGCAACGGGTCGTCGTAGACCGTTGTCCGTCCGCCGAGCCCCTCCTCGACCACGTGACAGCTCTCGCCGAGCTCTCGCTGCAGCACGCCCGGCCAACGGACCGGCCACTCGAAGCGACACGCGTCGTCGGCGGGGTCGGCGCCCCAGGTGTTCGAATCGCCGTAGCACAGCACCTGTCTCATCGTCACCTCATGCCGCCGAGGGATCCGACTCCAGCAGACCGAGGAGGTTGCCGTCTGGATCCTTGATGTAGGCGAGCCAGCCCACCCCGGTCACCGCCATCTTGGGCAGGGCGACGACCGCACCGAGCTCGTCGCCCTTCGCCAGGGTCGCGTCCAGCGAGTCGACCGCGACCGTGCAGGGAAACGCGTTGAGGACCGGCGAATCGGACGGCCCCGGGACCGGCCGGCGCACCAACCCGCCGTCGATCCCGGGCTCGTCGGCGGGTCCGGTCCCGATCAGCCAGTACTCGGTGCCCTGCGTCGGGATGAACGTCCAGCCGAGCAGGCCGGAGTAGAACGCGATGAGCTGCTCCGGCTCGGTCGCGTGGATCTCGAAGTGGACGACACGTGCCATGGATCCTCCTTCGTCAGGGCAGGTAGTCCTCCCGGACCGGCGCGAAGACCTCGACCGCCACGGCGTCCTCCAGCACCTCGGCGCCGTGGGGCACGCCGCCGGGGATCGACCAGCTGTCCCCGGGCCCCACATCGTGGGTCTCGGCGCCGATGGTGAGCCGAAGACGGCCGCTGACGAGGTAGCCCGTCTGTTCCTGCGAATGCTCGTGGACGGGCAGCGGGAAACCCGCCAGCAGACGGAACTCGGCCATCAACGTCCTCGTGCCGTGGCTGAGCGTCTTGCGCTGGATGCCCGGCAGAGCGTCCAGATAGCCGTCGTCGCTCGCGTTGAGGAACACCGCGGTCCTCGCCGTCAGGGCTTCCGCGCCAGCACGTAGACGCGTGAGAAGAGGAGCTCCACAAGACCGCCGCCGCCCGCCCTGGAGCGGAAGTCGTCCAGGATGAGGTCCCGCGCCGCGTCCGCGTACCCGGCCGGCAGCGGCACGTCGTAGCACTCGGGGTTGAGGTACGCGGCGGCGGCCCCCGACTCGAACATCTCCAGCGCCCGCTCGGGGGCGGCGTGCTCGCGCAGCTCCTCCATCTCCGCCGCCACCACGGAGAACCCGGCGGCCTCGAACAGCCGCCCATACTCCTCGCCGGTCTCGTAGAAGGTCCACGGCGTGTGAAAGTGCGCCCACGTTCCGGCGGTGCAGGTATCGTCGGCGAGCTTTGCGACGGCGCCGACGAACTGCGGACAGTACTCCTGACGGGCGGGCGCCTGCATGGCCATGCGGCCGCCCGGCCTGAGCGCCGCGAGGCAGTTCCTGAGCGCACGCTCACCGTCCCCGAACCACTGGAAGGCCGAGTTGCAGAGGATGGCGTCGAACGCCTCCGGCATGTCCAGGGTGTGGACGTCACCGGTGAGGAACTCGATCGTCGCCGGCGCCGCCTCGCGCGCGAGAGCGATCATCTCCGGCGAGAGGTCGATGCCGACCACGCGGCCGTCCGTGAGCACACGGATCTCCTGCGCGAGGTGACCCGTCCCGCAGCCGAGGTCGAGCACATCGTCGGTCCGCTCGATGCCGAGCATCCAGAAGA
Organism: uncultured Thermoleophilia bacterium; assembly: GCA_963705205.1. Taxonomy (GTDB): domain Bacteria; phylum Actinomycetota; class Thermoleophilia; order UBA2241; family UBA2241; genus CAIXSE01. The sequence continues at coordinate 172,930 of CAVPJG010000015.1, read as the reverse complement.
GGCGCTCGGCGGCGGACTTCTGCGCCACCGCCGTCTGGCGGTAGATGCGCGCGATGGACGCGAAATCGCTCAGCGGGACTCCCCAGGACGGGTTCCGTGCCTCATCATAGCCCGCTGAGCCCCGTCTCCGTCAGCTCTTGCGCGGGGGACGGGGAACGAGCAGCGAGGTCCGGTGCTTGTAGGCTTCGTAGTCGAGCTGGCCGCCCCACTTCTCGTCGGCGGCATTCTCGAGCATGGGCACGCCGCTCACGCGCAGCAGCAGGAGGGCGACGAACACCGGCGAGATGAGCGTGACCCACTGCCAGCCGCGGAGCACCGGCAGGGCGACGATCGCGACGCCCACCCAGAGCATGATCTCGCCGAAGTAGTTGGGGTGCCGAGACCAGGACCAGAGCCCCGTGTGGATGAACCGGCCCTTGTTGGCGGGGTCAGCGCGGAAGCGGTTCTTCTGGGCATCGGCCATGGCCTCCAGCCCGAAGCCCGCCACCCAGACGAGGAGCCCGATCGCGGTGACCGTCCCGATGCCGACGCGCTCGGTGGTGGTGATGGCCGCGAGCGCGGCGGCCAGCGTCAGCGAGACCCAGAGACCCTGCAGCGTCCACGTCATGAGGAAGCGCGGGAACGACGTCTTGATACCGGCGAAGCGCTTGTCCTCGCCGGCCTTGCGGATACGCAGGAAGAGATAGGAGGCCAGGCGGACCGCCCAGATCATGACCATCGCCAGCAGCAGATACGAACGGGCGTCAGGCGCGTCGGAAAGCAGGACGGCAACCACCGCAACGGTGATGTACGTCAAGCCGCCGGTCAGATCGAAGAAGCCCTCGGTCCGAAGCAGGTACGACGGAACGAACACCACCCACTGGATCACGAACGCCAGGATCACGCAGAGCGCGAACACCGGGAAGCCGCCGACGGTGGAGCCGCCCTGGCTGCCGGCCAGCGCCACCAGGGCGGCGACGACCAGGACCACCGGCAGGGCGACGAGGGCGTTGCGGTCCGGCTTCTTCATGGCGCCATCCTACCCGGCCGGCCGCGCGTCGCCACGCGTGTGCCGGACGAGCGCCTCGAGGATGGCCGGCCAGTCGTCCGGGTGCGGCTCGTGGCCGGTGCCCGGGAGCGTCAGCAGCTCGGCGGCGGGCAGGTCGCGCACGAGCGCCTGCGCGTGGGCGTACGGAAGCACCGGGTCGGCGGTCCCGTGGATGATGAGGGCCGGCTGCGTGATCTGGTCCAGCCGGCCGTACCACGCCCCGGCGTCGCCGAGTAGGGCGTGGTTCATCGGCGTGAGCGGATCGGGCGTGCGGTCGTAGTCGGTCGCCGCGAGGTCGCGGATGCCGGCCTCGTCGAAGGGATGGGCCGGCCCGTTCAGCAGCCGCCAGGCGCCGACCTGGTACGCGACGACCGCCTCGCGGTCCGACCAGTCGAGCTCGGCGGCCCCGGCGTGGTAGGCGAGGATGTCCGGGGACGTGCCGGGGAGAGCCGGGTCGGTGGCGGCCAGGCGCTCCGACGCGACGAGCGTCAGTGTGAGCACACGGTCGGCGTACTTGAGCGCCACCAGCTGTGCGAGGAACCCCCCGAGCGACATGCCGACCAGATGCGCGCGCGCGATGCCGAAGCCGTCGAGCACGCGCATGACGTCGTCGGCGAGGTCCTCCGTCGTGTAGCTGGCGGCGCCCGGCACGCCTGTGCTCGAGCCGCCGGTGTCGCGGTGGTCGTAGCGGATGACGAAGCGCCCGTGCTCCGCCAGCCGCCGGCAGAACTCGTAGGGCCACCAGACGGCGGACGCCATCGCCCCCATGACAAGGAGGATGGCGGGGTCGGAGGGAGCGCCAAAGCTCTCCGCCGCGAGCACGACGCCGTCCCTCTTGATGCGACGCGGAGAAGGCCCGGTCGGCCGGAGATCCAGGCGCCAGTCGTTGCTGCGCATCACGATCCCCGTCGGGTAGTCCACCTCGACCTCACCGAGCAGCTCGAAGCCGAGCGTGCGACAGAGGGCGTTGGAGGCGGCGTTGTCGACCGCCTGGATGGCGTGCAGGTGACGGTGACGGCCGCGGCGGCGGGCATCGTCGATCATGAGCGTCGCGGCCGCAGTGGCGACGCCGCGGCCCTGCGCCTCCGGCAGCACGTTCCAGCCGCACTCCCACACCAGCTCGCCGCGCCACTCCGACTCCCAGTAGCCGACCCATCCGACTGCCTCCGCGGCAGGACCGGCGGTGACGGCGAACAACCCGTGCTTCTTCGGGTCGGCGACCAGGTAGCGCTCGTGACGGGCCAGGACGGCCTCCCGCGACTCCGGGCCGCCGAGGTGACGCGTCATCTGCGGGTCGCAGAGAAGGCGCTCCAGCAGCCAATGGTCCCCCGCAGCCCACGGCCGGAGCGCGACGCCGCTCACGAAGCGCAACTCCAGTCACGCAGGGCTCCAGCGGAGCGCAGTGGTCCGACGTTCCCGCACATCGCTCAACGGCCTCCGAGCCGGCGCTGTGGTCGAGCCCAGCATACCGCCTGCGCACTCAGCATTGCGACGGCTGCCTGCCGACTCAGCATCACTGCCGGCGCACCACCCGAGTCACGAAGGTGAGCCTGACCTGACCCACGCGCGCCGTCACCTCCCAGCAACCGGGCCTGGGAAATGTGAGGGAGCTCGCCTGGAACCCCTGGTCGCCGTAGCCCGCGGTCGCCTCGCCCGTCATCGGTTCGTCGGCACCCTCGAGGCTCCGCCCTGTGAAGGCGAGCTCACCGGTCACTCCGGCGCCACGCCAGAACGGGAACTTCATCACCAGGCTTCCGTCGGCGCGGATCTCACCGGGCCCTCCCGGCGCGAACACGACCGTGCCGCGCGGCCAGAGGACGGTCCAGATCTGGCCGTTGCCGTGAAACCAGCGCGACGGCTTCTCTCCGGGAGGCGCGTCTCCGTTCGGCGACGTAGGCGCGCACGGGACCGCCGCGACCGGCGAGCTCGACGCGGACGCGCGGGCGGAATCCGCCCGCCTCGAGCATCCGGCGATCGCACCCGCGGCGACGCACAGCAGCACGAGAAGCAGCGCCGCGACCGGCGACCTGGTCGTTCGTCGACACCTGGGGGCTGCGCGCACTCCGGCACCTCCTCTGTCGTTGAGGTGCTCGGCGACGGGGATGCCGAAACCGGCCGGCGCGCTCAGCCGCCCTGGGCGCCGAACCCCACCGTGCCCACGGTGACGCCGAGGTCGCGGAGCAGGCCGTCCTCGAGGTCGTAGATCCAGCCGTGGATGGCGAGCTCCGCGCCGCGCTCCCAGGCGGTCTCGACGACCTCCGACTGGGCGACCGCCCGCACCTGCGTCGCGACGTTCAGCTCGCAGAGCCGGTCCCAGCGCGCGTCGTCGGAGGGCAGGGCTTCGAGCTCCCGGCGATGCGCGTCCGCCAGGTTGCGCAGCGGCTGCAGCCAGAGCGCGACGGCGCCGGCCTGGTGACCGTCGAGGGCGGCGCGCACGCCGCCGCAGTTGTAGTGGCCGCAGACGATGATGTGGCGCACGCCGAGCGAGGAGACGGCATACTCGATCACGGCCAGGGCGTTCAGGTCCGTCACGGGGACCACGTTGGCGACGTTGCGGTGGACGAAGAGCTCGCCGGGCGCCAGGCCGACGATCTCGTTGGCAGGGACCCGGCTGTCGGAGCAGCCGATCCAGAGCAGCTCGGGGCGCTGAAGGTGCGCCAGCCGAGAGAAGAACCCCGGGTCGGCCCCGGTGCGCTCCGCGGCCCACGCCCGGTTCCGCGCGAAGAGGTCAGCGAGGTACTTCATGCCTGCTTCCTGGCCATCACGAACGAGAGCTTAGCAGTGGTTTGTGGGAACTGCGCATGTCGCGATACAACTCGCGCATGCACGGAGCGCGACTGCTCATCATCGGCGCCGGCGTCGCCGGTCTCACCGCGGGCTGCTACGCGGCACGCTCCGGCTACCGGACGACCATCCTCGAGATGGGGCAGGTGCCCGGTGGGCTCTGCACCTCGTGGAGCAGGAAGGGTTACCTGTTCGACGGCAGCGTCGCCGGTCTGGCGGGGACGTCACCGGAGGCGCCGATCCACCGCCTCTGGCGTGACATCGGCGTCGTCGACTACTGCCCGCTCCACGACCCCGTCGACTTCGGCACCGTTGTCGTACTAGACGGAAGAGCCGTCACGGTCTACACGGACATCGACCGGCTCGAGGCTCACCTGCTCGAGCACTTCCCGCGCGACGCGGCCGCCATCGGTGAGTTCGCGCGGGCGCTGCGCGCCTGCCTGCACTTGGACATCCCGTTCCGGACCGAGGACGGCCTCGCGGGGATCGTCGCCGGCGCCCGCACAAGCGTGGTCTCGCTGCGCAGCCTGCCGGCGCTGCTCAAGTACGGCCGCCTCACGCTGCGCCAGTTCAATGCCCGGCTGCGGGACCCGTTCTGCCGAGAGGTCTTCGACAACCTCGTCCACTTCGGCGGTCGGGACGTGCCCATGCTCACCGTCCTCCTCCCGATCGCCTACGCCCACCGCCGGATGACCGGAATCCCGCGCGACGGCTGGCTGGCCTTCGGCCGGGCCGTCGAGCGGCGCTTCCTCGAGCTGGGCGGCGAGATCCGCTACGGCGCCAAGGTCGAGCGGCTCGAGACCCTGGGGGGCGCCGTCCGCGGCGCCGGGCTCGCGGGCGGCGAGGTCGTCGCCGCGGACCGGGTACTCTCGGCCGCCGACGGGCGGTTCACGCGCACCGTCCTGCTGGGAGAGGACGGTGCGCGCTTCGACGCTCGCCGGGTGTCGGACCAGCCCGTCCAGGTGAACCTCGGGGTGTCGGAGGACTGGTCCGCGACCGGCGCGCTCACGTACCTGCTGCCGGACGCGCCTGCTGCCGCCGGCCACCCTCAGTCCCGCGTCACCGTCCAGAACAAGCACTACGACCCGCAGGCCGCACCGCCGGGCAAGAGCGCCCTCACCGTCTTCCTCGAGTCCGACTACGGGTTCTGGAAGGCGCTGGAGGCCGACCGGCCGGCCTACGAGGCCCAGAAGCAGCGCTGCGCGGGGCTCGTGATCGAAGCCATCAGCAGGCACCGGGCTGGGTTCGCGGAGACGGTCGAGGTGGTCGACGTCTCGACGCCGCTCACGCGCGAGCGCTACACGGGCAACTGGATGGGCGCGATGCAGGCGTTCCGGCCGGACGCGAGCATGATCAAGGCGCTCCTGCAGGGCACCCCGCGCTACGACGAGCCGAGTCTGACCGGCTTCTACTCGGCCGGGCAGTGGGTGGAGAGCTGGGGCGGCATCACCACGGCGGCGCAGTCCGGCCGCAACGCGGTACGCGCGCTCTGCAAGAAGGACGGCGCGCGCTTCGCGTACTGAGCGACGCTACTCCTGCCCCCGCTCGGCGTACACCTTGGTGTCCAGCTCGAGCTGCTTGTCGCGCGCCGTCTTACGCGTGCGCGAGTTCACCAGCGTGATGATCATCCTGATCGGCATCGGGAACGGGGACTTCTCGGAGCGACGGACGGTCTCGGGAGAGAAAGGACGGCCGGCGGCGATGTCCGCGGCAGCAAGCGGCAGGACCTTGCGCAGCTGCCTGGAGAACATCCCAGCCTCGTCGAGCGGCCGTCCGTCGATCGGTGAGGTGCCGCCGAAGCCGACGCCGCCCATCCAGGTCCAGCCCATCTGCTCCGCGAAGAAGCGCATACTGCGCAGCTCCGCGCGCCGCTGGATCGGCTCCGGAAAGCCGGAGTGTGCGATGCCGTACAAGAGCGGCGCGTGCCCGCCCAGCTCCGCGCGCCGCTCCCAGACATCCTCGAGCAGACGCTGGGTGACCGCGGGTAGCTCGTCGAGGTAGCTCGGCGCAACGAGGACGACGACATCGGCGCCGCGCAGCTTCTCCATCGCTTCGCCCGTCGCCTCCACGCCTGCGCTCCACTTGGGGATGCGCCAGACTGCCGCCCTCTGGCCCGAGGCCGCGAGCCGGGACTCCAGGTCGCGGACGATCGCGCCGGTATTGGACTTCGGCCGCCGGCTGCCGGCGATGACGAGCACGGTCACGACGTGCTCCGCGCGACGGCTTCGATGGCTTCCTCGAGCTCGGCCCGTGCCACCACTTCGTCACCGCCGGCGAACGCCGCGGCGGCGTGACGCGTGTCGATGTTCAAGGCGAGGCGGCCGATGAGGAAGCGGAATGCGCCCGCCTCGGTCGCCGCCATCTCCCGCCCGCTCTCCCCGTCGCCGATCTGTCGGACCAGCCCGACCCCCAGCAGCGGCGGCAGGTCGTACCGGCCCTGGAAATGCATCTCGCCGGCGCGCAGCACGTAGATCGGCACCATCAGCGGCTGGAACCGGTCCACCAGCTTCTTGAGCTCCGCGCAGTACGAGCCGAACCGGACCGGCGTGGCGAGGACCAGCACGTCGCTCGCCACGACCTTCCGGAAGATGTCCTGCATCTCGTCCTTGACCGAGCAGGCGCCGGGCGTGCGCAGGCCGCAGCTGGCGCAGCCCGTGCAGGGGATGACGTCGACGGTGCGGCAGTCCACCGTCTCGACGGCGTACCCCCGGCCCGTCAAGGCCTCCTCGAGGACGGCCCGCGCGGACGCGCCGTGCCGGGCGTCGACATCCAGCGCGGAGAGCACCAGGGCCTTCTTGTCCGGGGAGCCGCTCACGCCGGAATCATCACCTGGCGGCGGCCGCGGCGGCAAGCGGACTCGTCCGGCTCTGCCCCGCGGCGACACCACGCGCGTCCGCCTCAGGGATCCTCGATCGTGAAGCTCCCGTGACGACGGGGCCACCACGTTCGTAGGTGGCGACGAGCCTGAGCGACCTGGGCGGCGCCCCCTCGTTGAAGAGGCGCCGGCCGCTGCCCAGCACGACCGGATAGACGAACCGTCCATGCCGCTCTCCGCGGCGAATCGTCACCGCAGCCCACCGGCCTCAGCGACGCGACGCGCGAGGCCCTCGTCGCCGAGCCCGGCGCAGAGCCCTGCGAAGCCGGGCCGGGCGCCGCGCCACTCGAGACCGGCGACGTCCTCCTCGATCGGCACATCCAGCCGCAGCGTCGCGAGACGCAGGAAGAGCTCGGCGTCGTCGCGGCCCGCCCGCAGGCTCTCTAGGAGGCGGGCCGCCCGCGCCACGGGAAGGCCGAGCGCCGCCGGGTCGTCCGGGATGGCCCCGAGGTGACCGAACCTGGCCAGCACGGTGGCAGCCGACTTCGCTCCCCATCCCGGGATGCCGGGGAAGCCATCGGCCGAATCGCCCACCAGCGCCAGCCAGTCGGGGATCGAGGCCGGCGGGACGCCGAACTTGCCGGTCACGCCGGCCGCGTCCAGGACGAGGTCGCGGCGGCGGTCCCAACAGACGACGCGCTCTCCGACCACGGCCTGCGCCAGGTCCTTGTCCGGCGAGCACAGCACTACCTGGTCAACACCGGGCAGATCGCGGAAGCGAGCCGCCGCCGCGGCCATCGCGTCGTCCGCCTCGAACTCCACCATCGGCCACACGACCACGCCCAGCGCCCTCACCGCCCGCTCGGCGAGCTCGAACTGGGCCAGCAGGTCCGGGTCGACGCCGGCGCTCAGTCTTGTAGCCGGCGTACAGGTCGTTGCGGAACGACTCGATGACGTGGTCGAAGGCGCAGGCGACGTGCGTCACCCCCGGGGTCGAGAGCAGCAGCCACAGGCTGCGCAGCAGGCCGACGGTCGCGCCGACCTCACGGCCCTCGGCGTCGCGCCGCGGCGGCGCGCCGAAGTGGCTGCGGAAGAGCTCGTAGGTCCCGTCGACGAGGTGGATCCTCATCCCGGGCTCAGGCGCCGAACCTGCGGACCGCGCGCGCGTGCGCCCGCTCGGCTTCGACCGCGCGGTCCTTCGGCGCAGCGGTCGTGATCAGATCCCGGAGGAGGGCGGCAGACGTGCGGGCCACCTCGTCGACGGCCCGGTCGAAAGCTTCGCGGTTCACGGCCGAGGGGGTCGCGAAGCCGCTGATCTTCCTGACGTATTGGAACGCGGCCGCCCGGATCTCGTCGTCGGTGGCGGGCGGCTCGAAGTTGTACAGGGTCCTGATGTTCCGGCACACGTGGATCACCTCGTCTGGCGGGCAGTCGCGGCGCATCGGTGCGCCGCGCCGACGCTGAGGACGGTGCCCGGACGGGCGACGGGCGAATCCCTCAGGCCCAGATGGCGGCATCGAGCCCGTCCGCGTCGAGGTGCGCCTCGACGTGGTCGGCGAGACGCTCCAGGGTGTCGTCCTGCGGTGGAGCGGCCGGACGGAGAGCCAGGCCGCGCGCCGCGCGCAAGCCGTTGAGAAACGCGGCGCGCAACGCCGGATGGTCGAAGAGGCCGTGCAGGTAGGTACCACAGACGGCCCCGGCGACTGCGCCGTCGACGTGCCAGCCTTCGCCGGCGGCGCGCAGACGCAGCAGCGGCGCGGCGCCGGGCCCGAGCTGTGTGCGGCCCATGTGGATCTCGTAGCCGTGCACGCGCGTCCCGCCGCTTCCGAGAGGACCGCCGCCGAGCAGCTCGCCCCTGGCCCGGACGGTCCGCTTTTCGGCGGCGAAGGTCGTCTCGGCGTCGAGCAGGCCCAGGCCCTCGACGGCGCCGGCCGCGGACTCGACGCGCTCCGGGTCGAGGATGCGGCGGCCGAGCATCTGGTAGCCGCCGCACACGCCGATCACCGGCGTGCCTGCCGCGGCCGCCGCGCCCACCGCCGCCGCAAGACCGCGCGCGCGCAGCCAGGCAAGATTGGCGATCGTGCTCTTGGTTCCCGGCAGTACGATCGCCGCGGCCCCCGCCAGCTCGCCGGCGGAGCTCACGAAGCGCACATCGACGTCGGGCTCCGAGGCCAGGGCGTCCACGTCCGTCGAGTTGCTGAGGTACGGCAGCCGCACCACTGCGATCCGCAGCGGCGCATCCGGCTTCGCCGGGCGCCGGCCGTCGAGCGCGACCGAGTCCTCCTCGTCCCCGCTCCATCCCTCGAGCATGGGCACCACGCCGAGCGTCGGGACACCGGTGCGCTCCCTCAGGATCTGGATGCCGGAGTCCAGCTGGCTCGCTTCGCCGCGGAACTTGTTGATGACGAACCCGGCGACGAGCTCGCGCTCCTCCGGAGTGAAGAGCTCCATGTGACCGAGCAGGCTCGCGAACACGCCGCCGCGCTCGATGTCCCCGACGAGAAGCACCGGCGACCGGGCGTGCAGCGCCATGCGCATGTTGACGATGTCCCTGCCACGCAGGTTGACCTCGGCCGAGCTCCCTGCGCCCTCGAGGACGACGAGGTCGTAGGACGCGCGCAGGCGCTCGAAGGCGGAGGTGACGACCGGCCAGACCTCGGCCTGGAACAACTGGTACTCGCCCACCGTCATGTGCCCGACGGGACTGCCCATGACGACGACCTGGCTGGTCGTGTCGGCGCTCGGTTTGAGCAGCACGGGGTTCATGTCCACGTGCGGCTCAAGGCCGGCCGCGCGCGCCTGGTACACCTGCGCGCGGCCCATCTCCCCGCCGTCGTCGGTCACGAACGAGTTGAGCGCCATGTTCTGCGCCTTGAACGGAGCGACGCGGTAGCCGCGGCGCGCGTACATGCGGCACAACGCCGCTGCCAGCACGGTCTTGCCGGCGTGCGAGGCCGTGCCCTGCAACATGACGGCGCGACCGAGGGCGGCCGTCACCCCCGCACCGCCCAGGTGAGCAGCGCGGCGAGGCCGGCGGCGAGCGCGACGGTCGCGCCGCCGGCCGCCCACACGCGCCAGACCGCGTCGTCGATCACGTCGGCGGTCAGCGGCCGGTCCGGCATCCCGAGCGCATAGGCTCCGGGCTTCTCGAGCTGCACTCCCAAGCTCCCGGCCATGGTCGCGATCGCCAGTGTCTTGTTGGGGCCGTACTGCGGCTGGTGCTGGGTGCGGAACGCCCACCACGCCCGCCCGGCCGTGCCCTTGAGCGCCGAGACGGCGATCAGCAGCAGGCCGGTGATCCGGGTCGGCAGCCAGTTGGCCGCGTCGTCGCTGCGCGCCGCGGCCTTGCCGACGTACTCGCGCTCGTCGCGGTACCCCAGCATCGCGTCCATCGTGTTGACGGCCCGGTAGGCGAGCGCTCCGGGCAGCCCGAAGAGCGCGTAGTACAGCAGTGGCGAGACGACGCTGTCAGTGAGGTTCTCGGCGAGCGACTCGATGGTAGCAGAGACGATCAGCGGCGGGTCGAGGTCCGGGGACCGGCTCACGAGCGCAGCGAGTGAGGCGCGCGCCGCGTCGGTGTCGGACGCGAGGGCGCGCTGCACGTCGCGGCCGGCGCGCACCAGCCCGCGCAGCGAGAACGTCGTCTTGAGGACGACGGCGCCGAGGGGCAGCGCCAGCCACCACGCCAGGCGGTCCAGGACGAGCGTGAGCGCGAGGCCGGCAGCGAAGGCCGCTCCGGCCGTCACCAGGACGATGAGGATCCCGTACGCGAACTCGGCGCCGGGCCGGCTACGCGGCCGGCGTCGCTCCAGCGCGCCGATCAGCCGGCCCATCCACACCACCGGGTGCAGCGCGTTGGGCGGCTCTCCGAGGGTCACATCGATGAGCCCCGCGAGCAGCACCGTCGCCAGCGCGAGACGCCAGTCATGAGGGACGAAGAGCACTGCGGGCGGAGCCGAGGGAGAAGCGCGTCAGTCGTCGGACGGGACGTACTTGTCCGGCTCGAGTCCCGCGAGGTGACCGGTCGCGTTGACGAAGCGGATGGTGACGCAGCCGCCGGCGAACTCGACCAGGGAGACGCCGCCGTGGGTGGTGGACAGCGTCCACCACTTCTCCGGCGGCACACCGAGATAGTGGTTGAGGATCGCGCGGATGGGGCCGTCGTGCGCGACGAGACAGGCGCTGCCGCCGCCTTCGACGGACACGAGGCCCGTAGCGACCACGCTCGCGTCCATCGTATCCGGCAGCCCGGCGTCGCACGCCATCTCGTCGTCCGCGGCGACCGCGGCGGCGGCGCCGTCGAGGGCGGCCGCGGCGGCGCCCGCCCTCATCGCCTCGGTGTTGCGGTCCGTAGCGCTCGCGTCGCCTTGGCTCACCGCGTTGCCGCAGGACGCACCGGTGTCGTCGACCCCGAACGGCGCGAGGATGTCGATCACCGCGGCGTGGACGCGCGCCTCGAGGTGCTCGAGCGACTCGCCGTTGGGCAGCGGTGTGCGGTACGGATCCTCCGCGAACGCCGCGGTGAGCTCCGTGTCCGCCTCGAACTCCTGCCATGGGCGACCCTCGTAGTCGCCGAGCGAGATCTCGCGCAGGCGCGGGTCGAGGACGACGTCCGGCGGAGCGTCGGTGACGTCCTCGGCCGCCCAGACGGCGGCGATGTGCTCCGCCGTCGCCCGGGCACGAGGCAGATCGCTCGAGTGGACCGGCATGGGACCGAACGCCGCGAGCCGCTCCGCGGCCGCTCGCGCCTGGTCCTCCCCGAGCGGCGTCAGCGGGTGGTCGCTCTGGCCCATCAGCGTGCCGCCGATGTTGCCCGTGGACTGTCCGTGCCGCACCAGATACAGTTTCATGCGTGATCCTCGGTCGCTCGTGCCCTGATCATGTCGCGAGACCGGCTAGAGCGCACCCCGTGACCAGGGCGGCCGCCTCCGCGAGTTCTATACCCATGCCGTAGACGTCGCCGGTGAGGCCGCCGAGCCGCTTCGCCGCGGCGGCCTGTACGCCGAGTGCGACGCCCATCGCCACGACCGCGACGACGAGCCCCGCGTACCAGGAGCCGGCCGCGCCGGCCCAAAGGCCGGCCAGCCCTGCGATGACCACGCCGGCCAGAAGGGAGCCGCCGGCCAGCTGCAGCGGTCCCGGCGTATGGTCCCGCGTGAACGCCTCTCCGGTGCCGGCCGCTCGGGCGTAGGGCCACCAGTACACATTGAGCGCCGGGAGCGCGCGCGCCGCGCACCAGCCGGCGAGCAGCGGCGCGGCAGCGTCGGCGCGCGTGAGCGCGCCCAGGGCCGCGACCTTGAGCACCAGCAGCAGCACCGCCGCCGCGACGCCCATCGCGCCGACGTTGTGGTCCTTCATGATCTCCAGCGCCCGGTCGCGCGGCGCGCCGCTCAGGAGGCCGTCGGCGGTGTCCATCAGGCCGTCGAGGTGCAGCCCGCGCGTGAGCAGTTCCAGCACGATGATCACCAGCGTCGCCGCCACCAGGGCGGGCAGGAACCAAAGCAACCCTGCGTAGACCGCCCAGGCCGCGCCGCCCATGGCGAGACCGACCAGCGGGTACCACCCCATGCTGCCCCAGAGGTCGCCCGGGCTGACCTCGCCCTCGACCTTGAGCGGGATGCCGGTGAGGAAGGTGACGGCCAGCGTCGCGCGGCGGCCGGCGGAGCCGGTCCTTCCGCCGCCGGCAGGCAGCCGCGGCGCCTCCGGCCCGGTCGTCTCGTCGACGCGCGTGTCGCTGGGATCCGTCACGCTCCGACCTTACCGTGTCAGCTCGGCGTCAGCCTCGGACGGGTCGCCGGCCACACCGGCGCTCTCGAAGGTGGCCATCTCGCTGAGGATGCGGGCGGAGGCCTCGATGATGCTCATCGACAGCGCCGCCCCCGTCCCCTCGCCCAGCCGCATCTGCAGGTCGAACAGCGGCACCAGGCCGAGCTCGTCCAGCACCACCTGGTGGCCGATCTCGATGCTCACGTGGCTGGGGAGGATGTAGTCGACGCACTCGTGGCAGAGGCGGACCGCCGCGAGCGCCGCGGCGGCACTGATGAACCCGTCCATGACCACGGGGATCCGGTGCGCGGCCGCGCCGAGGAACACGCCGGTCATGCCGGCGACGTCGAGGCCGCCGACCTTGGCGAGCACATCGATGGGATCGGACGCGTCGGGGGCATTGGCGGCCAGCGCCTTCTCGATCACGGCGACCTTGCCCGCCAGCGCCTCCTGCGAGATGCCGGTACCGCGACCGGTCACCCGCGCCGCAGGCTCGCCGCTGAGGGCGGCGATGACCGCCGAGGCGGCGGTGGTGTTGCCGATGCCGACCTCGCCGGTGGCGACGATGTCGAGGCCCTTCTCCAGCTCCTCCTCGACCAGGCGGATGCCGCTCTCGATCGCGCGCACGGCCTCGTCGCGAGTCATCGCCGGGCCCTGCGCCATGTTGGCGGTGCCCATGCGGACCTTGTCGTGGCGGATGTCGGCCGCGCTGAGGTCAGCGTTGACGCCGACGTCGGTGACGACGACGCGGGCGCCGACGTGCCGGCCGATGACGTTGATGCCGGCGCCGCCGGCGACCATGTTGAAGACCATCGCCGGCGTGACCTCGGCGGGAAAGGCGCTGACGCCCTCGGCGACGACGCCGTGGTCCGCCGCCATGACGGCGATCGCCTTCCGCTCGATGACCGGCTGCTCCTTGCCCTGGATGCCGGCGAGCTGGATCGAGAGCGTCTCGAGACGGCCGAGCGCCTTGGGCGGCTTGGTGAGCTGCAACTGGCGGGCCTCCGCGGCGCGCATGGCGCCGGCGTCGAGCGGGCCGATGGCGGCGATGGTGCTGGCGAGCAGGTCGGTCACTGGGGCTCCTTCGGAGGTGACGAGAGATCGTCCGGGGATGGGATGGACGAGGGGCCGGCCGCCGCAGGCGATCCGGCTGCCAGCGCCTTGACGTCGAGAGGGTGGCCGGAGACGAGCAGGTAGAGGCCGTCGGCGTCGCGGGCGAGGCGCTGGTTGGCCCAACCCAGCTGGTCGCGGTACAGGCGGGCGAGCGGATACTCGGGGACGACGCCGAGCCCCACCTCATTGGTGACGGCGACCAGGGTCACGCCGGTCTCGACCACGGCCGTGATCAGATCCGTGACGGCGACCGCGACGCGCGCCGCGGCGGCGCGCTCCTCAGCCGGCGGCAGCAGGTCCTTGTCGTAGTTGTAGCCATCCTCCGGCGGCGCACTGCCGCCGAAGGCGCCGCCGCTGAAGAGGAGGTTCGTCACCCAGAGGGTGACGCAGTCGAGGAGGATGACCGGAGCGGCGCCGACGGTGCCGGCGGCTCCGGCGCCCGCGGCGACGGCGCCGGCGGCGGCCGCGCGCACGGCCGCCGGCACCTCGACCGGGCACTCCACCGTGGTCCACGTCCCCGGCCGAGAGGCCCGATGCGCTCCCACGCGCTGTTCCATCTCCTCGTCGTAGGCCTGTGACGTGGCGATGTAGGTCACCCGGCCGCCGTGCGACTCGGCCAGCTGCGCCGCGAGCCGCTCGGCGTACGTGCTCTTGCCGCTCCGCGCGCCGCCGGTGACGAGGATGAGTCGGCCACGAACGGACCGGTCTTGTGCTGTGTCCACCGCATGCCCTCCCTCGAGGCGTTGTCGCAGTGATCTCCCGCCGAGGTTTCCTGGCTCGCGCTTCGTCCTACTTGTCGCGCCTTCCCGCCCGACGGGCAGTGGCCTGCATGCGACGTTCGTCTGCGCCTACAGTTGCGGGGCAGCGCCGGCCTTCTACCGGCTTCCCTGCAGCTGGGAGATGCTCGGCAAGGCTATCGCCGTTGCGCTGCGGGCGTCAATCAGAGCGCGGGGACCCATTGGCGGAGGGGCGGAGCAGCTGGGGCACTCGCCACACCAGATGCCCGGGTGGACGTAGACGCGGTCCCCGGGCGCGAACGCCTGCCAGCCTTTGGGAGCGGATGCGCCGGCCGGCCCGAAGCGCACGATCTCGCCGACCACTTCCTCTCCCGGCACGCGCGGGAGCGTGAGGTCGCGGTGACCATGCCGGACGATCTTGAGGTCGGTGCGGCAGAGGCCGGTCACGGTCACCCGGACCAGGGCCTCGCCGGGTGCGGGCTCGGGCACCGGCAGATCGGTCACGTCGAACGCGCCGACATCGCGGATCACCACTGCCTGCATCACGCCGCCTTTCGGTCTCCAAACGCACAGAAGCCCGGGCCGTCGCACTCGTCTGGCCCGGGCCCCCCGTTTTCGAGGCCGCAGCGCGCGTCGCCGCCGGCCCGTTCACCACGCGTGCCGCGTCGACAGCGCACCTGGCGGCAGGTCTTCTGGCTCCCGGATCGTCCTCCGGCCGCACCTTCCCGCCAGTTCCCCGGCAGTGGCTCCTCGCAGCCTTCGTCCCCGGTCACAGCGGCGGGTCCGCGCCGGTCTCACACCGGCTTCCCTCGAGTGGCCCTCGCGGGCGCCTCCAAGCGCCGCGGATGCTATGCGAGAGTCGGCGCCGGGGTCAAGCGACGAGGCCGGAGCCTGTCAGGGGCTGACGACCTGTCCGTGCGTATCGTCTCCTCCCTTGGCGACACCGGCGTCTCATTCTGGCAGTAGCACCGCCGAGGAGTACCATGGACGAGACCACGGAGCTCCAGGGGGTGGACCATGGCACGCGAACCGCTGACCCGCGCCGAATTCCTCAAGATCCTCGCCGCCGGCGCCGGAGGCGTCGTCTTCCTCGGAGGCTCCGAGGACGCCTTGGCCGCGCTCGCCGGCGCCGACGATGACCTCGACGAGGCGGCGCTCAACGGTGATGTCGGCCGCACGGCGGCGACCCCCTACATGACGGTCGTGCACGGCACCCCCGTCGACGTCAACGTCAGGACGGCGATCGCCAAGCTGGGAGGGATGCGGCGCTTCGTCTCCGCCGGTGACGACGTGGTCATCAAGCCCAATATCTGCGCCCCGCGGGCGGCGAAGTACGCGGCGACCACCAACCCCGTCGTGGTCGCCACCCTCGTGCGCCTCGCCCGCGGCGCCGGCGCCCGCAGGGTCCGCGTGATGGACAACCCCATCTCGTCCAGCCCGAGCAGCTGCTACTCGGCCAGCGGGATCGCCTCGGCAGTCAAGACCGCCGGCGGTTCCATGCAGGTGATGAGCGCCTCCCGGTACGTGACCTACGACATCCCCGGAAGCACCCTCGGGCGCCTCCCCGTCTACCGCGACATGCTCGCGTGCGACGTGCTCATCAACGTCCCGATCGCCAAGCAGCACGGTTCGACCGGCCTCACGCTGAGCGGCAAGAACCTGATGGGGTGCACCAACGACCGCGGCAAGATGCACAACCTCGGGCTCAGCCGCTCGATCGCCGAGCTGAACGCCAAGCTCAAGCCGGAGCTCACCGTGCTGGACGCCGTCAGGATCCTGGTGCGCAACGGCCCCACCGGTGGCAGCCTGAACGATGTCAGGCGCAAGGACATCGTGATCGCCAGCAAGGACTGGGTCGCGGTCGACGCCTACGCGACCCGGCTGTTCGGCAAGACGCCGCGCTTCGTGCCGTACATCGCCGCCGCCGCCAACATGGGCCTCGGCAAGTCCAACCTCTCGGGCCTCGTCATCCGCAAGTACGAGGTCTGACGGGGCCGTGGCGGACGAGATCGGGGCGCCGGAAGCCGCCGGCGACGCCGGCGCCGGCCCTCCGGGATCCGCCGCGGCGAAGGCGGCGCGCCGCAGCACGGGCGGCTGGAAGGCCGCCCGCTGGGTCCGGCGCGCCGTCCAGATCCTGACGTTCGCCACCTTCGTCTACCTGCTCTTCGCGGCCCTGCAGCGGCTCGAGCCGCAGCCGCTCGCGAACATCTTCTTCCGTTTCGACCCGCTGGCGGCGCTGACGACGATGCTCGCCGCCCGCGACTGGCTCGCCCCCTTCGCCCTCGCCTTCATCACCGTCGGGGTGACACTCGTGCTCGGCCGCGTGTGGTGCGGCTGGATCTGCCCGCTGGGCACGCTGCTCGGCTGGCTGCGCTTCCGCCCGGCGCGGCGGCTCGTCGGGCGCGTGCCCCCGGCCCTCCGCCGCGTCAAGTACGTCCTCCTCGGGGCCATCGTCGTCCTCGCCGCGCTGGCCAATCTGACCCTGCTGGTGCTCGATCCCCTGTCGCTGCTCACACGGACGCTGACGACCTCCGTCATCCCGGGATTCGTCTTCAGCGTCGACGCGCTGGAGCGCGCCGGCATGAGCTGGGGACCGACCGTGGGAGTCGTCACCTGGGTCGAGGACACCTTCCGGGGCTCGGTCCTCCCCACCATCCAGCCACGCTACGAGCAGGCCGTCGCCCTCTTCCTGCTCCTCCTCGCCGTCGTCCTCCTCAACCTGCTGGCGGACCGTTTCTGGTGCCGGTACCTCTGCCCCCTGGGCGCGCTCCTCGGACTGCTGGCCAAAGTGCAGCTGGTGCGCCCGGTGGCGACGGAGGGCTGCGGTGCCTGCGGTGCCTGCGCATCGGCCTGCCGCGTCGACGCCATCACGACCGCCGGCGCCGGCGAGCCGGCCGCGAGGCCCGTCACGGTCGTGAGTTCCGAGTGCACCATGTGCCTGGACTGCCTCGTCGCGTGTCCGACCGCCGGAGGGATGACGCTCGGCGCAGCGCGGCCGGGCCCCCGGGCGGAGTACGACCCCGGCCGCCGGTCGGCCCTGATCGCCGTGGGCGCCGGCGTGACGGCGGCCGTGCTCTTCGGCACCGGCGTTGCCCGCGCCGTCAAGCACCCGGGCCTGATACGGCCGCCGGGCGCGCAGGACGAAGGCCGGTTCCTCTCCCACTGCCTGCGCTGCGGCGAGTGCGTGAAGGTGTGCCCGACGGCCGGCCTCCAGCCGACACTCGGAGAGGCCGGCCTCGAGGGCTTGTGGACGCCCGTCCTCAGATCGCGCCTCGGGTACTGCGACTACGCCTGCCACGCCTGCGGCCAGGTCTGCCCCTCCGGCGCCATCCCGCTCCTCACGCTCCCCGAGAAGCGCCGGCAGGTCATCGGCGTCGCGGTGATCGACAAGGACCGCTGCCTGCCCTGGGCCTCCAACACGCCCTGCGTGGTCTGCGAAGAGATGTGCCCCGTCCCGGAGAAGGCGATCGAGCTCGGCGGGCGCCGGCTCATCACCCGCGCCAACGGCAGCCAGGACTACCTCTCGCGGCCGCGCGTGGTCGCCGAGCGCTGCATCGGCTGCGGGATCTGCGAGTACAAGTGCCCCCTGGAGGGTCGCTCCGCGATCGTCATCGTGCCCGCCAGCCCGAACCTCGCGACGGGCACATCGGCGCCACTGGGCTGACCCGAGCGTCCTCGCGAGGGGAGCGCGCGGCTATACTTCCGCCATGAGCACCGACGACCGCACCCTGGGCGACCTGCGCGCCGCCACGCTCTTCACCCGCCTGGACGAGGGCCAGCTGGAACGGCTGGCCGGCGTCGCGCAGCCGCGCCGGCTCGCGGCGGATGAGACGCTGTTCCTCCAGGGCGACGCGGCCACCGCCTTCTACCTGCTCGCGGAGGGCAGACTCAAGGTGTTCAAGCTGCTCCGGGACGGGCGCACGGCGACGGTGCGCCACGTCGAGCGGGGCCAGACCTTCGCCGAGGCGGCGCTCTTCCACGAGGTCTATCCGTCGAGCACGGAGACGCTGACGGAGTGTCTGGTGTACCGGTTCGACAAGGAACAGACGCTGGCGCTCCTGCTCGCCGAGCCGCAGCTCGCCGTGAACCTGCTGGCGGCGATGGCGTACCTCCTCGGCCTGCTCAACCGGCGCGTGGAGGAACTACTGCTTCCCGTGCCCGCGCGCCTCGCCAGATACCTGCTGGCGCGCGCCGACGAGCAGCTCGACCCGGCGCCGACCGGCGGCCAGACCGCGCGCAACGGGCCGCGCGTGATCCGGCTGCCGGTCAGCAAGCGCGAACTGGCGGCGCGTCTGGGCACCGTGCCGGAGACGCTCAGCCGCACGTTCGACCGCTTCAAGCGCGCGCAGGTCATCCGCATGAGCGGCGACCACAGGCTCATCGAGATCCTCAGCTTCGACCAGTTGCACCGCCTCGCCCAGGAGTGACCGCCGAGGACGGACGGCCCACCCAGGAGCGGCGGGTCGTCCGGCGGGCTACGTGAGGTCCGCGAACGCCTCCGCCAGCGCCGCATCCGGGTCCAGCGGCCGCGCGCCGTACTCGAGGAACTGCTCTCCGAAGACCGCCCGGTCGCGCACGCTGAACGTGCCCAGCGCGACCGGCCCGTCCGAGCGGTAGTCCCATTCCAGGATCTTCGCCCGCGCCTGCTCCTCGTCGTACGGGTCGTGGCCCTCGAGCTCGTACACCCGCTCGTTGTAGGAGGCGTACATGTCGCGGAACGTGACGCAGACCTGCAGCGTGTCCACCACGCTGAAGCCGCGATGAGCGATGGCCTCCGCGTACAGGCGCTTGAGCAACTCCTTTCCGTGCGAGTAGCCGCGCGCCAGGTAGGTCGCCCCGGCCGCGTGCAGCAGCTCGAGCGGGTTGAACGGGTCCTCGACGCTGCCGTAGGGAGTCGACCGGCCCCGGTACCCGGCCGGGGTCTCGGGGCCGGCCTGGCCGATGGTGAGCCCGTACACTCCGTTGTCGTGGACGATCAGCGTGAGGTCGACGTTGCGCTTGGCGGCGAACAGCGTGTGCTCGAGCCCTTCGGCGAACGTCGCGCCGTCGCCGGCGTGCACGACGACGGTCAGGTCCGGGTTGGCGAGCTTGACGCCGACCGCGGTCGGGATCGAGCGGCCGTGCAGGGAGTCGAAGCTGTTCACGCCGATGTAGTCCATGATCTTGCTGTTGCAGCCGATGTCGCTGACCAGCACGATGTCCTCCGGCCGCGTGCCCGACGCGACAAGCTGCTGGAACACGGGCTTGATCGCGTTGAGCACGGCGAAGTTGCCGCAGCCGGGACACCAGGTGTTCTTCGCGTAGGTGGTGAGACGAGGGACCGGGGGCGGCGCGGCCGCCTCCGCGGCCCTCTTGGCGCTCTTCTTCTCAGCGGCGCTCATGCCAGCACCTCCTCGGCCTGCCGCCGAAGCTCGCCGACGCCCCACGGCCGCCCGTCGTAGCGCAGGAGGCGGCCGTCGATATGGAACCCGCGCTGCTCCAGCAGCCGTGCGAGCTGGCCGCGGGAGTTGCCCTCGGCCACGGCCAGCGTCTCCGAGCCCTCCAGCGCCTCAGCCATCTGGCGGTCCGGGAACGGCCACAGCACGACCGGCTGGATGACGCGGATGCCCTCGAGCTCGCCGACCTCGCGGGCCGCGCCCGTCGGCGAGCCCCACGTCACCAGCGTCTGCTTCGCGTCCGGATCGCCGTACACATACACCTGCTGGATGCCGTCCAGCTCCTCCGCCAACGCGAAGCCCTTGGCGTTCCACTTGTCCTGCATGCGCACCGTGAGCTCCGGGTCCTCCGTCGTGATGCCGAACTCGTCGTGCGTGTAGCTGTTGGCTTTGACCACGGCACCGTCTCGGCCGGGGAACGCGAGCGGGGAGATGCCGTCCTCGGCGAACAGGTAGCGCTTGTAGGCGAGGCCTTCGCCCCTTGGCGGCATGGCTCCGGCGGCCACGCCGCCCTTCTCGCGCGCCGCACCCGTGCCGGCCCCGGCGGCGATGGGCACGCCGTCGGCGCTGCGTTGCGGAACGCCGTCCCAGAACCGCGGCTCCAGCCGCGGCAAGTCGGGGACGGCGTCCCGGTCGAAGCTCTGCGCGTCGTCGTTGAGCGTCCGGTCCCCCAGCACGATGGCCGGAAGCTGGTACTTCCAGGCCGCGTCCATCGCGAACGTGCTCCAAGCGTAAGCCTGCTCCACGTCGGCGGGAGCGACGATGAGGCGGGGGAACTCACCGTGCCCCGCGCTCATGGCGAAATGCAGGTCGCTCTGGGCCGTGTACGTCGGCAGGCCGGTGGCCGGGCCGGGACGCTGCCCGAGCACGAAGACGATGGGCAGCTCAGCCTGACCGGCCAGGCTGAGGCCCTCGACCATGAGAGCGAAGCCGCCGCCGGAGGTGCCGACGGCGGCCCGCTCGCCCGCGTACGCGTGCCCCAGCGCCATCATGACGGCGGCGATCTCGCCCTCCGGCTGCACGACCTTGAGCTCGAACCGCGGCGCCTGCCGCGCCAGGAAGTGCAGCAGGCCGCTCGCCGGCGTCATCGGGTAGCCGGCGTACGCCTTGAGGCCGCCGCGGATGAGCCCCAGCCCCGTCGCCTCCAGCCCGGTCATCACCGGTCGCGGCCCGCCGCCGGGCAGGTCGATCAGCAGCTTCTCGGTGGCGAGCTCGAAGCCCCGGCGCGCGACGCGCAGGTTGAGCTCCGTCTGTTTGGGCTGGTAGCGCCGGATGACGTCCTCCAGCGTCTCCCAGGGGATCGAGATGGCCTTGCAGAAGGCGCCGAGGATGGCGCTGTTGCGCATCACGCTCGGCGCCTCCTCCTGCTCGAGGATCGTCTTCACCGGGATGCCCGTGCGGAAGGGGTGCGCCATGCTCGGCAGGCTCGTCGGCTCGATGGTCTGACTGTCGAACACCGTGACCGGCCGCTGCTTGAGGCGCCAGTGGTGTCGGTCCAGCGTGTCCGGGGTGAGCGCGATCACCACGTTGATGTGGTCGCGGTGGGCCGCGATACGGCCGCGATGCGCTCGCACGATGACGAAGTTGTGACCGCCTCGGATCAGCGACGGCGAGTCCACGTAGGTGCGCAGCCGGTAGCCGAGCTCGTTGAGCAGATGCGCGATCATGGAGCCGGCCTGGGTGATGCCGTCGCCGGCCTTGCCGCCGATCAGGACGGAGAACGAATCCACGCAGAGCCTCCTGGCGCGAGGGGGACGGTCGACCGGTTCTTACCCGGAGTGACCGGGAATCCTCCCGGTGGCCACCCCGACACGGCGAAAGGGACGGTGGAGCCACATGCCGGAGAACAAGCCGCCGCGCGACGAGATCCCGGTCCCCCACGACCTCCAGATCGAGTTGCACGACGACCCCGAGGCGGCGGCTGCCTTCGCGGCCCTGCCGCCATCGCATCAGCGCGAGTACATCGACTGGATCATCTCGGCCAGGCTGGCCGAGACCCGCATGCGCCGCGTGGAAGAGACGGCACGGCGTCTCAAGCAGACGCCGGATTGAGGACGGGCTCCCCGGCCCAGCAGCCTTCGCGGCGAGTCGTTCAGCCGCCGACTTGGGGGGATGCCTCGGCCTCCGGTGAAGGCCCGAGCACCAGCGTCTCGGCGACCACAAGCGCCGCCAGCACCCCGAACAAGGCGCCGGTGAAGGCGAGCGCTCCGAGCCCACCTCCGAAGGCGGCCAGCAGCGCCAGCGCGGCGGCGGCGGCGCCCTGGCCTTCGGGCAGGGCATGGGCCGGCGCCTCTTCTTCAAGGTGGTGACTCCGGGCTGAAGGCCCGGGCGGCGCGCGCTCCCGCGCGCTCTGCACGGCAGTCCACCCGACCGGCGCCGACGCACTCGGCAGCCGGCCCTTGACGCACGTCAAGGTGCCGTCACCGGCCTCTCGCGGTACCTTGTCACTGTCACCATCGTGAAAACCACGCGAAAGCGAGCAGTGCATGGCAGTCCGCAGCATCGTGAAGATCGACGAAGACCTCTGTACCGGGTGTGGCCTTTGCGTCACCCCGTGCGCCGAAGGCGCGATCGAGATCATCGACGGCAAGGCCAAGGTCATGAAGGAGGAGCTGTGCGACGGCGCCGGCTTCTGCCTCGCCGTCTGCCCCGAAGGAGCCCTCACCGTGGAGAAGCGCGACGCCCCCGAGTTCGACGAAGACGCCGCTGCCGAGAAGATGGCCGAGAAGCTGGCCGCCAGCGTCCGGATCGAGCAGACGTGCATGAACTGCGGGCGCAGCGAGGACGACGCCGTCCTGTTCCCGGCCCGCAGCAAGGGCGAGAGCACGTGGGTCTGCGTCAAGTGCCTCCCCGCACTGATCCACGGGTGAGCCCGAGCTGAGACACCGGGGCGCGCGGCCGCAAGGCGAGCGCGCCTCTTCCGACACCTGACACGGCGCCGTCCGGCGCCGATCGTTCCAACCGTCCCCGGGAGGGATCCATGGCAGACAGCTATCACGAGTCCGTCCACACCATGCTCAAGGAGTCCAGGGAGTCCGGCGAGAGCACCTCGTTCGACCGCATGGACGCCATGGGCACGCGCTGCAAGTTCTGCGAGCAGGGCATCCGCTGCTCGCTGTGCTCCCAGGGCCCGTGCCGCATCACCGAGAAGGCCCCGCGCGGCGTCTGCGGCATCGACGCCGACGGCATGGCGATGCGCAACTTCCTGCTGCAGAACACGATGGGCACCGCCACCTACACCTACCACGCCAACGAGGTCATGAAGACCCTCGCGCAGGCGACCCCGGGCGGCACCTACGAGATCAAGGACTGGAGCAAGCTCGAGACGCTCGCCGGCGTCGTCGGCGAGGCCGTCGAGCCGCGCGACACGCTGCCCAAGCGCGTCGCCGACGCGATCATCGCCGAGTTCAACCGCGACCACCAGAGCCCCTCGCCGTTCGTCGAGAAGATGGCTCCGGCCAAGCGCGTCGCCAGGTGGAAGGAGCTCGGCATCCTGCCGGGCGGCGTGCTCCACGAGAACATGTTCGCCACCTCCAGCTGCCTGACGAACGTCGACGGCAACTACGTGAGCCTCGCCCTCAAGGGCCTGCGCCTCGGCATCGCCACCGCCTACGGCGCGCAGATCCCGCTCGAGCTGGCCCAGGACGCGCTGTGGGGCACGCCGACGCCGCACGCGATCAAGGTCGACCTCGGCATCATCGACGCCGAGTACGTCAACATCGTCGTCAACGGCCACGAGCCGATGGTCGGCGCCGCACTGATCGCCGCCGCCCACGAGGCCGCCGCCCAGGACAAGGCCAAGGCCGCCGGCGCCAAGGGCCTGCGCATCGTCGGCTCCATCGAGACCGGTCAGGAGCTCGTCCAGCGCTTCGAGGTCGACGACGTCTTCGTCGGGCTCACCGGCAACTGGCTGACGGAGGAGCTCGCGGTCGCGACCGGCGGCCTCGACGTCTTCGCCGCCGACATGAACTGCACGGTGCCGACCCTCGGCGCCACCTGCGCCGCGCACGGCACGCTCCTTGTGCCCGTCAGCGACCTCGTCGGCGTCGACGGCGCCGAGACGCCCATCGTCTTCGACCCGGCCAACGCCGGCGACCAGGCGCAGGAGCTCATCGCGCTCGCCATCGCCAACTTCCCCAAGCGCAAGGCGCTGGGCCAGGAGACGCCCGAGCTGCGCACCGGCGAGGCCGTCGCCGGCTTCAGCACCGAGAGCATCCTCGGCGCGCTCGGCGGCAGCCTCGATCCGCTGCTCGACGTCCTCAAGAACGGTACGCTCAAGGGCGTCTGCGGTCTGGTGAGCTGCACCACGCTGCGCGACTCCGACCAGGACAGCCACACCGTCGCCATCGCCAAGGAGCTCATCAAGAACGACGTGCTCGTGCTGGCCATGGGCTGCGGCAACGCCGGCCTCCAGGTCGCCGGACTGGAGACGGCCGAGGCCAAGAAGTACGCCGGCCCCGGCCTCACCGCCGTCTGCGAGTTGCTCGGCATCCCGCCGGTGCTCAGCTTCGGCACCTGCACCGACACCGGCCGCATCCTGTTGCTGGTCGGCGCCATCGCCGACGCCCTCGGCGTGGACACCTGCGACCTGCCGGTCGTGGCCACCGCCCCCGAGTACATGGAGCAGAAGGCCACCATCGACGCCATGGCCGCGCTGGCCTTCGGCCTCTACACCCACGTCAACCCGGTGCCGTTCGTGACCGGCGCCCCGAACCTGGTCAAGCTCGTGACCCAGGATCTGCCGAGCGTGACCGGCGGCAAGCTCGCCGTCGAGACCGACGCCAAGGAGGCCGTCGCCGCGATGCTGGCGTGGATTGACGCGAAGCGTGAGGCTCTGGGGATCTGACAACAGCGCCTGTGCGAAGACGGGGTCGGGCGTCCGCCCGCCCCGCACACTGGGCGAGGCAAGCAGGCCAGCTGGCCGCAGCCCGGTGCGGACGAGGGCGGGGAGTCGCCGCGACTCCCCGCCCTCTTCATGTCTCGTCAGCCGTCGAGCGCCAGGCGCTCGATGCCGAGCCTGTCGAAGTCACGGTCGTAGCTCGCGACAGGAGCGCCGCCCGAGCGTCGCGCCTTGACACCCGGATGGGCGTCGATGTCAAGACGCTCCCTTACTTCCCGAGCATGCGCGAAGGCGATGTGGGGCGCATGGGTTCGTCGGGGAAAGCGGGAGGGAGGCTAGCGTACCTGCAGCACGGCGCGCGTGAGCGCGGACCGGTGGCCGGCTACGTCCCAGGCGCGGGCGACGATCCGGTAGTCCCCGCGCCGCTTGGGGGCCGCGAAGCGCCAGGTCTCGCGCTCGTTGACGCTGACGGCGGGGATGCGCAGCTTGCGCAGCACGGTCCCGCTTGAATCGTGCAGCCACAGCTTGACCACGGCACTGCCGCCGGAGAACGCGGGGTCCGTGAGCGTGAACCGCACGCGCGTGTCGGCCCCCGGACGCGCGGACGCGGGCTCGAGGCGCACGCGCGGCGGAGCCTCGTCGCGCGCGCCCGCCGAATCCACGAACGCCTTGAGGCAGACGTCGGACGAGCCGAATCCGGAGCGCGTGCGGAGGTCCTTCCACGTCACTCCGTCGCGACCGATGAAGGACCTCGCGACGGCGGGGCGAGGTGAGAGAAGCCTGGTCGGGTGCTCGACCGGGATCGGCGTCAGGGAGCCGGGGGTCCGCAGACGCACTGCGACGACGAAGTCGGCGCCGGTGGTCACCGGGACCGGTGTCGACAGCGGCACCGTGTGGTAGCCGCCGACGTCCACGACTCCGGCGCCGGCGACCGGCGCCGCGGCGATCTCAGCCAGCGACGGCGCGACCCGGACCTCGTAGGTCGCGCCCGGCTTGGCGGTGTAGAAGCTCGCGGCGGTGACGCTGCCGTCGCCGCCGCTCGTGTACCGCGCGGCGAACCAGGCAGTGCGGTCGTTGAAGCCGACGCTCTTCGACCAGCCGAGGGCGTCGTGCTGGTAGATGGCGTCGTGGTTGCGCGCGCTCTCGACGCCGTTGAACACGGCGAGCTGGGCGCCGAGGCTGCGGTCGTGGTACGAGATCCAGAAGTAGCCTCGCTGGCCGAAGCTCGTGCCCCAGCTGTTCTTGATCAGGAAGGCGCCGGGACCCGGAGGGCGTCGCAGGAAGCGCCCCGCCGGATAGGCGTCGTCCCATCCCACGATGCCGACGTGGTGGTCGAGCACGGAGTCGCGCGAGTAGTAGGCGCTCGTTCCGCGGTTGTAGTCGGGGTGCTGGTAGGCCATCGTCGCGTCCACGCCGCCGTACTGCATGACCGCCCACTTGATCGCCGCGTTCTCCTGGGGGCCGCGGCGGCGCGGCAGGAGGAGGACTTCCTGGACGTGGCGCACGGCGCGCAGGCCCTCGGGAGAGTCTCCCGGACGCGCGGTACGGGTCGTCGCGCTCGAGGACTGGCCCCTCCCACCGGGCGAAGTAGGCGGTCGAGATGTTGCTGGGGGCGCGTCCCTCGAAGCGCAGGCGCGACGCCTGGAAGTTCGCCAGGTGGTTCTCCGAGAGGTCGAGATGGTAGTCGGGCAGGAGGTTCGACTCGAGCGACCCCATGGCGGCGAAGACCCAGCAGGTGCCGTGGTTGTCCTGCTTGCCGATGGGGGACACCCGTCCGCGGTCGCGCAGGTCATAGCTCGACGGGAACGTGCGTCCGGTCCAGGGGGCGGCGGCGGCCGGCGGCGCCGTCGCCGCGAGCAGGAGCACGCCCAGCAAGGCGAGGAGTACCCCGCAGCCCCGCGGTGAGCATCGTCTGGGCGATCGAGCCATACCGCGAAGGATACACACCTCGAAGGCCCTCACGACAGCGCCCGTAAGGCCCCGAACATGTGCGACGCGTCACAATCGACTAAAGGGATTGCCTCACTAGACAAAACGTGTACAATGCGCCGAATCGGCGGCTCTGCCGCTGATCGAGGTTTCTCGGACGCGGCGACGGACCTGGCGCGATCCCCGGCGGGATCGGGCCGGCGCCGGACACCGACTCCGGGCGAGAAAGCCGGGGCGGGCCCTCTGGGTCCCGCCCCGGCTTCTTTGGTGATGCGGCCGCCGGCGCCGGGCGGCCTCGGTCAGGGGTGCAGCACCTCGAAACCGGTGGACGGGTCGACGCGGCGCGCCGCCTGGCTAGCGGCGAGCTCGATGACCACCGCCTCGCCGACGACCCAGGTCCTGACGCCGGTGCGGATGCAACCGGCGGTCACCTGGTCGTCCCGGCCGAAGGCCGCGTGCAGGTGCAGCACCGGCCGGCCGCCCTCGTCCGGAAAGATCGTCCCGGCGCCGGCCATCTCGTGCACGTCGTGCAGCACGCGTTCGATGGGCACGATGGGCTGTGCGTCTGCAGCCTCGGGACCGACGACGACGCGGCTGCCGCCGCGGGCGCCGCCGAGCAGGATGACGGCGGCGCGCGCGATGCCTTCGGCTCGCGCCGCCTCCTCGATGCACTCGTGAACCACGTCACCGTCCTCCAGGCGGATGACGAGCACGCGGCCGAGCGCGGCTGAGCTGTACTTCATCAGGGACCTCCTTGCGGAGGGCATCCTACCCGCTGCCGCGCTCCTGAGCCGCCGCGTGGCCGACGCCGCCCCGCTCCGCCGCTCCCGTCCGTCAACCTTGCTAGACTCGAAGTGTGACTCCGACCTCCCCCGCCGGTCCCGCGGCCGCGCCGCGTCCCGCTCGCGTACTGCTTCGCGAGGTCTTCGGCTTCGCCGAGTACCGCCCACACCAGGAGGAGATCGTCGACCACCTGGTCGCCGGCGGTGACGCGTTCGTGCTCATGCCTACCGGCGGCGGCAAGTCGCTCTGCTACCAGCTGCCCGCCATGGTCCGCTCCGGCACCGGCATCGTGGTCTCGCCGCTCATCTCGCTGATGAAGGACCAAGTGGACGCGTTGCTGGCTGCCGGCGTCAGCGCCGCCGCCTACAACTCGTCGCTCGAGGCGGGCGCGGCGCGCAGCGTGCTGCGCGCCCTGCACGCGGGCGAGCTCGACCTGCTGTACGTGGCGCCCGAGACGCTCATGACAGAGGGGTTCCTCGAGCGACTGCGCGGGCTGGGCGACCCCGGGAGCGCCGCGACCGGCGTCGCCCTGTTCGCCATCGACGAGGCGCACTGCGTCAGCCAGTGGGGCCACGACTTCCGCCCCGAGTACGTCCAGCTGGGCCGGCTGCGCGGCCTGTTCCCCGGCGTCCCCATCATGGCCTGCACGGCCACCGCCGACCCCGAGACGCGCGACGACGTACGCCTCCGTCTCGGGCTCGCCGACGCCGCGGTCTACGTCACCGGCTTCGACAGGCCCAACATCCGCTACACGGTGGTCGAGAAGCGCGAGCCGCTGCACCAGCTGCTGCAGTTCCTCGCCGCACACGAGGGCGAGTCGGGCATCGTCTACTGCCTCTCGCGCAAGCGCACCGAGGAGGTCGCGGAGAAGCTGCGCGCGCACGGCGTGGAGGCCGCCGCCTACCACGCCGGCCTGCCGGCGGACGAGCGGCGGCGCGTCCAGGACGCATTCGCGCGCGACGAGGTGAGCGTGGTCGTGGCCACGGTCGCCTTCGGCATGGGCATCGACAAGAGCGACGTGCGCTTCGTCGTGCACCATGACCTCCCCAAGACGGTCGAGAGCTACTACCAGGAGACCGGCCGCTCGGGCCGCGACGGCCTGCCCGCCGACGCCCTGCTGCTGTTCGGCCTCGGCGACGCCGCCGTGGTGCGCAGCCTCATCGAGGGCGGCGGCCGCAGGCAGAACGGCGACGAGGAGGTCGAGCGCGACCCGGAGCGTGTGCGCATCGAGATCCACAAGCTCAACTCCATGGTCGGCTACGCCGACGGCCTGAGCTGCCGGCGGGAGGCCCTCCTCGGCTACTTCGGTGAGCCATACCCCGCGCCGTGCGGCAACTGCGACATCTGCCTCGAGCCACCGGAGACCTTCGACGCCACCGAGCAGGCGCGCATGGCGCTCAGCTGCGTCTTCCGACTGTGGGAGCGCGACGGGTTCGGATACGGCGTCGGCTACGTCATCGACGTCCTGCGCGGCTCGGAGAACGAGAAGATCCTGAGTCGCGGTCACGACGCACTCAGCACCTACGGCATCGGCGCCGAGCTCAGCCGCGATCACTGGCAGAGCCTCATCCGCCAGCTCATCCACCGTGGCTACCTCGCCCAGGACATCGCGCGCTACTCGGCGCTGCGGCTCACCGAGTCGGCGCGGCCGCTCCTGCGTGGCGACGAGACGCTGGTCATGGCCAAGCCGCGCGTCCGCGTCCCGAGCAAGAAACAGCGCCTGCGGGCCGAGCGGGCGGGCAAAGCGGCGGAGCTGGCCGGCATGCCCGTCGACGAGGCCCTCTTCGACGAGCTGCGCTCCCTGCGCAAGCGCCTCGCCGACGAGCAGAACGTGCCGGCCTACGTCGTCTTCAGCGACGCGACGCTGGTGGAGATGGCCGCGCGTTGCCCGGCCACCTACGCCGAGCTGCTGGAGGTCACCGGCGTCGGCCAGGCCAAGCTCGAGCGGTACGGAGACGCGTTCCTAGCCGTGATCGCCGAGCGCGCCTCCGGCGGCTCGGCCCCCGGCGCGCTCTTCTGACGCGCGGTGTGCCGGCGCGACCGGTCCACGCCGGCGCCACCGCACGCGCGTGGTAGCCTTGCCGGATGAGCGACCTCTCCCTCTTTGCGACCGTCCCGCGCGGCCTCGAGTCCCTGCTCGCCGGCGAGCTGCGCGTGCTCGGCGCGGCGCACGTGAAGCAGGTCCGTGCCGGCGTCGCGTTCTCAGGCTCACTCGAGACGGCGTACCGCACCTGCCTCTGGTCGCGGGTCGCCGGCCGCGTCCTGTTGCCGGTCGCGAACGGGACGGCCGCCGACGGTGACGACCTCTACAAGACCGCACAGTCCGTCGACTGGTCGCGCCACCTCGCGGTGGACGACACGCTGGCGGTCGACTTCACCGGCGTCAACGACAGGATCCGGGACACGCGCTTCGGCGCGGTGCGCATCAAGGACGCGATCGTCGACCAGTTCCGCGACTCCTCCGGCGGCCTGCGGCCGTCGGTGGACGCGCGCGCGCCGGACGTGCGTGTCAACGCGCACCTCGCGAGCACGCGCGTGGCCATCTCCATCGACCTGAGCGGCCAGAGCCTGCACCGGCGCGGCTACCGGGCGGACAAGGTCCAGGTGGAGGCGCCGCTCAAGGAGAACCTGGCCGCAGGCCTGCTGCTCTACGCGGCCTGGCCTAGCGAGGCAGCCGCCGGCGCCAGCCTGCTCGACCCGCTGTGCGGGTCGGGGACGCTGCCGATCGAGGCGGCGCTGATTGCGGCCGACGTTGCGCCCGGCCTGCTGCGCGCGGAGGCGGAGAGCAAGCCGGGCGCGGCGCCGGCCTTCGGCTTCCTGCGCTGGCGCGGCCACGACGCCGCGCTCTGGGCCGCGCTCATCGCAGAGGCGCGCGAGCGCCGCGGCGCCGGCATGAAGCGGCTCGCGGCAGCGCGGCCGGGCGTCGTCATCCGCGGTTCGGACAGAGACCAGCGCGCCGTGAAGGTCGCCCGCGACTTCGTCAAGCGAGCCGGGCTGCACGGCCTGGTGGCTATCGAGCATGCCCAGCTGGAGTCGGTCGCCGCGCCCACAGAGCGCGGTCTCCTCGCCACCAACGCCCCGTACGGCGAGCGGCTCGACGTCGCCGACACCGAGGTCGTCTACCAGCAGCTCGGCGAGCGGCTCCGGGAGGCCTTCCCGCGGTGGAGCGCCGTCGTGCTCGCCGGCGACCGCCGTCAGCTCAAGGCCGTCGGCCTCGCACCCAGACGCGAGACGGATCTGCGCAACGGCCCGCTCGAGTGCGTGCTCGCGTACTACGACGCCGGCGCGGCCCCGACCGGCGCGGCCGCGCCGCGCACCGCGCGCGCCGAGGCGCGCTCGTCGTCGCGAAAGACCGCGCCGCCGGACGCGACGGACGCCGTGGTCGAGACGCCCCCGGCCGGTCCGGCGCAGCCGGAGCCGCAGGCTCCCGTCGGTCCGCGCAGGCCGCTCGGCGGCGGCGCCGAGTACCTGGCCAACCGGCTGCGCAAGAACCAGCGCCGGCTGGCCAAGCGGCTGCAGCGCGAGGGCATCACCTGCTACCGCCTCTACGACGCCGACCTGCCCGAGTACAACCTCGTCGTCGACGTGTACGGCGAGTGGGTGCACGTCCAGGAGTACGCGGCGGCGCCCGAGATCGACCCCGGCAAGGCCAAGCGGCGCCTGGGCGAGGCGGTCGAGGTCATCGGCGCCGTCCTCGAGACGCCGCCACAGCGCGTGGTGCTCAAGGAGCGCCGCCGGCAGCGAGGAACGGCGCAGTACGAGCGGCGCGGCGACGCCGGCAAGCACCTCGAGGTGAGCGAGGACGAGCTCACCTACCTCGTGGACCTCAACACGTACCTGGACACCGGCTTCTTCATCGACCAGCGGCTCACGCGCCGCCTGGTCCGCCGGCTGGCCGGCGGCCGCCGGTTCCTCAACCTCTTCTCGTACACCGGCACCATGACGGTGAACGCGCTCGCCGGCGGGTCACCGGCCTCCACCACAGTCGACCTCTCCGCGACCTATCTGACCTGGGCGGAGCGAAACCTCGCCGCCAACGGCTTCGCGACCGCGACCGAGGTCTGGCCGGCGCCGAGCGGCAAGCCGGACGCATCATCCGCGACGACGGCCGGCACGGCCGCGTCGGAATCCGGCCGGCACACCCTCGTCCAGGCCGACTGCCTGCGCTGGGTGGCCGAGGCAGGCGGCGCCTACGACCTCGTCTGGCTGGACCCGCCGACGTTCAGCAACTCCAAGCGGATGGGTCGCGCCACCTTCGACGTACAGCGCGACCACGCCGACCTCATCCGCATGACCGCCCGCCGCCTGCTCGCCCCCGACGGCATCCTGCTCTTCGCCACCAACCTGCGGAACTTTCGTCTCGACCACGCCGAACTCCGCGGCCTCGGCGTCAAGGACCTCTCGCGCGCGACCCTCGCCTTCGACTGCGAGCGCGGCGCCAACCGGCACCACGTGTTCCAGATCGAGCCCGGCGCCCGCTGACCTCACCGCGCGGGGCCGGCCGGCCGGCCCCGCCGTCCCTCCACCGCCTTGCCCCGCGGGTGTACGCTGTGCCGGGGAGCGACGCCGTCCCGGCCGTCGCAGCGGAATCTGGAGGATCCATGAGAATCGTTGCCCGCGGCGCCTTCACACACACGGCGCGCTTCGTCCCGCTGCTGCTCGCGCTGCTGGTTCTGCTCGCGGTCGCCCAGGTCGCGGCTGCCGCGCCGCCCGAGCCGACCATGAATCTGGAGCAGCTCGCCGTGGCGCTCGAGTCCGGGCCGCTCGACGGCCACCTCCTCACAACGATGGACGGCACCACACCGGAGCCCATCACCGTGCAAGTGCAGAGCCTCGTCGACTACTCGTGGGGCTCGCTGATCCTCTTCGAGGCCTCCGGGCCCTGGATCGACCGGATCGGCGGCATCGCCGCGGGCATGAGCGGCAGCCCCATCTACGTGCAGCACGAGGGCGTCGACAAACTGGTCGGCGCCCTCTCCTACGGTGACGCCTTCACCCTCGAGGGGCTCGGCCTCGCCACGCCGATCGAGTACATGGCGGCGATCGAGGAGGACTTCCCCGTCGGCGCGCTCGCGGCGCTGGAGAAGGTCCGGCCGCCGGCCGCCGGCGCCTACGCCCTCGACACGCCGGTCGCGACCTCCGGCGGTGTGGTCCGCAGCGTACGGATCGCGCGCAGCGCGGAGGCCGCCGCCGGACTCGACGCGGCGTCCGGACAGTCCGTGATGGCGCCGCTCGGCCTGCTCGAGATAGGCGGCGCCAAGCCGGGCAGCGCCGCCTTCGAGCGCGTCGCCGCCAAGTTCGCCAAGTCCGGCCTGCTGGTCAAGGCAGCCGCCGGCGACGGCGCCTGGGCCGGTGCCCCCACTCCGGACCTCGGGCCCGGGTCGCCCTGCGCCATCCTCTTCTCGGAGGGCGCCCTCTGGGTCGGAGCGGCCGGCACCGTCACCTACGTCGACGGCGACACGGCCATGCTGTTCGGTCACCCGTTCGAGCAGCTCGGCGACATCGAGGCCCACCTCACCGGCGGCGATGTGCAGGGCGTGTGGGCGAGCAGTTACATCGCCTACAAGCTGATCGCCCCGCGCGACGTCAAGGGCGCCTGCGTCCAGGACCGCAACTGGGGCGTGGCGGCGCACCTCGGGCAGGCCGCCGAGACCTTCCCGGTGACGACGACCGCCACCGTCTCCGACCGCGGCGTCACGGTGCGCGACGAGTCCAGCGTGTGCCAGTGGCTGTTCACGGGCGGCGCCTACCCCACGCTGCCGTCCGACATCGTCAGCCAGGCGGTCTACGGAGCCGTCGACCAGTACAGCTATCCCGGCAGCGCCCTGACCACGACGACCGTGGTCGTCTCCGACGACACCGGCACGTACACCGTCTCTCGCGACAACCTCTGGAGCGACCCCTACGACATCATCTGGATGCTGAGCTGGGACGCCAACGACATCCTGTGGATGCTCGCCGACGATCCGGACGGCGTCCTTGCGCCGCGGGTCGACTCGGTCCACGTGACCGCGACCGTCGCGCCGGTCCAGCGCAGCGCGCGCATCGCCGGCGTCACCCTTGCCGACGGATGGGGCCACGGCGAGAACACGGTCCGGGTCGACTACTACCGGTACGGCTCCGCGGCGGTGCAGACGATCGAGGGGGTCCTGACCATCCCGCCCGGGACGTCGTTGTTCGGACGCCTGTCCGTGCGCCCGGCGAGCTCCGGCGACGGCTTCGAGGGAGAGGGCGACGAGGGAGAGGCCGACACCGATCCGCCGCAGGCCCTCGCCGATCTGGTCGATGAACTCAACGCCATGCCCCGGAACAACGACCTCATCCTCTCGTACCAGCCGGGCGAATCCGACGAGGGCGAACCGGCGGCCGTTTCAATCGACACCACCCTGTCCACCGACAGCGTCTTCACGGGCTACTTCTCGGCGCAGACCACCCGCGTCGTGATCGAGGCCGACCCGCGCAAGGTCGCCTACGGCGGGGCCGTGAGCGTGGCCGGCGTGGTGGACAGCGCGAGCGACGTGACGGTCGAGATCTACCGCCGGTACGCCGGTGCGGACGCCGAGGTCAAGGTGGCCACGACCACCGCGGTCGCCGAGGACGGCATCGCGCGGTTCCAGGCGACGGTCCCGCAGGTCAGGAAGAACGCCACCCTCATCGCGCGGGCCACGCCCGCCGACGGGTCGCTGCCGGGCGCCGCCTCGACCAGCGTCCGGGTCAGCCCGAGGATCTGGCTGTCCGGGACGGCGCGGCTGGCAGTCCACGTACGGCCCGGAGACGCGGACGGCAAGGCGCTGCTGCAGCGCAGGCGCGGCGGAGCTTGGGTGGACTTCAGGACGGTCAAGATCGTCGACGGGGAGGGCTACACCAGCCTGCCGAAGGGCACGCACGTCTTGCGCGCGCGATTCTCCGGCAGCCCGTTGTGCACCGCGGGAACGTCCCGGGCGTTCACCATCCGCGTGCCGTAGAACGGGTTTCGGCGGCGACACGATTGCCGCGGCCGCGCACGGGGTAGGAGCCGGCTGAAGAGCTGGCGGGACGCGCGCAGCGCCCCGTGGCCAGGCCCAAGAACGTGCGTCCGGTCCCTGTACCCCCCAAGGCCGGACGGCACCCGGAGGCGCGGCGGCACGCCCAGACCGCCGCGCCTCTCTTTCTGCTGTGAGGATGATCGATGGACGAACGGACTGACCAGAGAGGCCCGCGGACGCCGGACCGCGCGATCGCGCCCTACGGCGCATGGCGTTCTCCGGTGACGGCCAGGCTCATCGCCGAGGGCGGAGTGGGCATCATGTGGCCGCAGAGCGTGGGCGAGAGCCTGTACTGGAGCGAGTTACGACCGCTGGAGGACGGACGCTACGTGGTCTGTACGCCGGGCGCCGGACGGCGAGATCACCGACGTGACGCCCGAGGGCGTGAGCGCGCGGACGCTGGTGCACGAGTACGGCGGCGGCATGTACGCCGCCTTCCGCAACGACAGCGGCGGCGAGAGCGTCCTCTTCAGCGACCAGGCCGACCAGCGCCTGTACCGGCAGGACCTGCAGCCGGCCGGCGAAGCCGCCCCGGCTGTCTGGACCGCCCCCCGGCCCGTCACCCCAGCCCCGCCGTCGGAGCGCGCCCACCGCTACGCCGACGGGCGCGTCACGCCGGACGGCCGCCTGCTGGTGAGTGTGCGCGAGCGGCACGAGGCCGGCGGAGAGGTGGTCAACGAGCTCGTGAGCCTCCCCACCGACGGATCGGCCGAGCCCCTCGTGATCGCCTCCGGCCACGACTTCTACGCGGCGCCGCGGCTCAGCCCGGACGGGCGCCGCGTCGCATGGCTCTCCTGGGACCACCCGCGGATGCCGTGGGACGGCACCGAGCTGTGGACGGCGGAGCTCGCCGGTAACGGCGGCCTCAACGGCGAGCGGCTCGTCGCCGGCGGGCCAGACGAATCCATCCTGCAACCGCTCTGGAGCCCGACTGGAGCGCTCTGGTTCGCCAGCGACCGCACCGGCTGGTGGAACCTCTACGCCGTGGAGGAGGACGCGGCCGGCGGCGGCGCGAGCAAACCGTCCGCCGGCGGGCGCCCCGAGCCCTGCCCGCTCATCACGCGCGCCGCCGAGTTCGCGAGTGTGCCCTGGGTCTTCGGCCTGCAGAGCTGCGCCTTCCTGCGCGACGGTCGGCTTCTCGTGAGCTTCTCTGAGGACGGCCGCGACCACCTCGCCGTGCTCGACGCGCCGGAGGCCGGCGTCCCGGCCGCCGGACCAGCCGCGGGGCCGATCTCCGACCCGTCGCACGAGCCCGCCGCGCTGCGCGAGCTCGACTCGCCCTTCACCGTGGTCGCCTCGCTGACGCCGCTCGGGTCCCGGGCCGGCATGGTCGCGGCGAGCCATACCGAGGGCTGGCAGGTCGCCATCCTCGACCCGGACGGCGGCGAGGCCGAGGTGGTGCGCCGGGGCCGGTCCTTGCCCGTCGACCCGGCGTACATCAGCCTCCCGGAGCCGATCGTGTTCCCCACGGAGGGCGGCCTCACGGCGCACGCCGACTACTACCCGCCGGCGAACCCGGACTTCGTCGCACCGGCGGGCGAGCTGCCGCCGCTGCTGGTCATCGTGCACGGGGGCCCCACCTCGTCGCACGACGCCAAGCTCGACCTCGACGTCCAGTACTGGACGTCGCGCGGCATCGCCGTGGTCGCCGTCAACTACGGCGGCTCGACCGGCTACGGCCGCGCGTACCGCGAGCGGCTCAAGGGCGAGTGGGGCGTCGTCGACACCGTGGACGCGATCAGCGCCGCCAGGCACCTGATCGCGCGCGGTGACGCCGACGCCACGCGCGTCGGCGTCCGCGGCGGCAGCGCCGGCGGCTACACCACGCTCAACGCGCTCACGCGCTTCGACTTCTTCAGCGCCGGCGCCAGCCTCTTCGGCCTCGCCGACCTCGAGGCGTTCGCCACCGGCGGCACGCACAAGTTCGAGTCGCAGTACCTCGAGAGCCTGGTCGGGCCCTATCCCGAGCGGCGCGACGTCTACCGCGAGCGCTCACCCATCCACCACGTCGACGATCTCAGCTGCCCGGTCATCCTGCTCCAGGGCCTGGAGGACGCCATCGTCCCGCCGCACCAGGCGGAGATCATCGTGGAGGCGCTACGACGCAAGGGACTGCCCTACGCCTACCTGGCGTTCGAGGGCGAGCAGCACGGGTTCCGCAAGGCGGAGAACATCATCCGCGCCGAGGAGGCGGAACTGTACTTCTACGGACGCGTGTGGGGGTTCACGCCGGCCGACGAGATCGAGCCGGTCGCGATCGAGAACCTGGACTGACCCGGGTCGAGCACGGTCCCCCTGCGGTCGCCGGCCGGGTCGAGCCTGCGGAGGGGACCCCGTTCGCAGCAGCGTATACTCGAACGCCATGCGTATCCGCACCATCAGCCTGGTGGCACTGGGCGTCGCCGGCGTCATCGCCGCCGCCGCCATCATTGCCGCTCCTGCATTCTCCGCGCCGCCGCCCACCCCGCCAGCGGCCACCATGGCACCAGCCGCGCGGGCCGCGTCCACGGCGGTCACCAGACCGCCGGTCGTCAAGAAGTACATCCGCTACGGCGCCGGGCGCAAGGCGCAGACGGCTGACTACGGCCGGCGGCACTACCGCCAGCACACGTACCGACTCACCGACCCCAAGGTCGTCGTGCTCCACCACACTGCAGGATCCACCTGGCAGAGCGCCTGGTACACGTTCGACGCCAATACCGCTTACAACGGCGAGAAGCCCGGCGTCTCGGCGCAGTTCATCGTCCACAAGGACGGGACGATCTATCAGTTGATGCCGCTCAGCTATCGCGCCCGCCACTGCATCGGCATGAACTGGACGTCGATCGGCATCGAGTTCGTCCAGGAGACGCAGGCCGGCAAGGACGGCCACTGGATGGACCGGCAGATCTTGAAGCGCGACCGGCAGATGGCCGCGGGACTGCGGTTGGTGCGCTACCTGCAGGCGCGTTTCGGCATCACCACCGCCAACGTCATCGGTCACGCGACGGCGAACGACTCGCGCTACTTCCGCGACCACACAGGTATCAAGAACGGCGCCGGCGACTGGTTCTCCGCCGAGGTCAAGGTCTTCCGCTCGCGGCTGTAGGCCGCCGAGTCCGCGTCTTCGTGGTGGTCCATGCATCGCCTCGTACCTGGCCGGACAGTGGCGTAGACTGGATGCATGGCCGTCCGGCTCGAAGGCATCCACTTCCTGGTCACCTACCGCTGCACCTACGCGTGCGACCACTGCTTCGTGTGGGGGTCGCCGGACGCGGATGGGACGATGACGCTGGCGCAGCTCACGCGCGTCATCGACCAAGGGGCGGAACTGGGGCTCACCGACGTGTACTTCGAGGGCGGTGAGCCCACGCTGGCGTATCCGGTCGTGCTCGCGGCGGCGAAGCGTGCCCGCGAGCACGACCTCGACGTCGGCATCGTCAGCAATTGCTTCTGGGCCACCTCGGTGGACGACGCCAAGGTGTGGCTGGCGCCGTTCGCGGACCTCGGCGTCGCCGACCTCTCGCTCTCGTCCTACGCGTACTTCGTCGAGGACGCGAACGAGGAGCAGCTGCGCAACGCCGTGCTCGCCGCGCGCGTGCTGGGCATCCCGGTCAGCGTGCTCGAGGTCGGGGCGCCGGCGGACATCGGTGTTCCCGGCGCCTGCTCCGGCGACGTCGGCGAGGTGATGCACAAGGGGCGCGCGGCCGTCGCGCTCGCGCCCGAGCGAGCGTCCCGGCCGCCGGAGACGCTCACCACCTGCCCCTTCGAGGATTTCACCGATCCGGGCCGTGCTCACGTCGGCCCGGACGGCGAGCTGCAGGTGTGCCAGGGCATCAGCGCCGGCAACGTCTTCGCCGGAGGCGACGGACCGCCGGCGCCCGAGGACCTCGCAAAGCCGCGCCCCGACGGCCTGCAGGCCGTCCTCGACGCCTACGAACCGCACGCTCGTCCCGTCATCCGGGAGATCCTTGCCGGCGGCCCCTGGGCCCTCGCCCGGGCCGTCGGCCACGCGCCGCAGCGGCCGCTCTACGCCGACGAGTGCCACCTGTGCTACGAGACCCGTGCAGCGCTGCGCCGGTCAGGCCGCTTCCCCGAGGTGGTCGCGCCGGGCCAGTGCTACGCCGAAAACGAGGCGGTCGCGGACGCCGCGGCCGCCCGCCCTGAGGAGGGAGAAGACCATGCCGTCTGAGTGTGAACGCTTCTGGGACGCCGGCAGCTACGCTGTGATCGGCCATCAGGCCAGCAAGAAGCCGTACCCCAAGATCACCTACGGCGCACTCAAGGAGCGCGGCGTGACCGTCTATCCGATGGACCCCGATGGAGGGACCGTCGAGGGCGACACCGCGTACGCCGACTTCGATGCGCTGCCCGGCCCGGTCGAGGCCGCGGTGCTGGAGCTGCCGAAGGAAGAGACGGCGTCCTGGGTCGCCAAAGCGGCGGACGCCGGCGTCCAGCGGATCTGGATCCACCAGATGACCGACACACCGGAGGCGCTCGCCGAGGCCGAGAAGCATGGGCTCAAGGTCATGACCGGCCACTGCGCGGTGATGTACAACAAGCCGGGCATGAGCATGCACGCCCCGCACCGCTGGATCTGGAAGCTCGTCGGCAAGTACTGAGCACGAGTCCGGGCCACAGCCCGGACGCTCGATCGCCTGGGGGCGCACAGCGCCGACGGTGGGTGAGCAACGATGGGGGCGGGAGGCGCCATGCGCCTCCCGCCCCCATTCGCGTACGGATCACGCCGCCGTCAGGAGATGAACTCCGGTGGCTCCGGACGCCGTTTGGCCGGCAGTAGCGCCACGACGATCAGGGTGATCACCGGGAAGAAGATGCAGAGGATGATCCAGAGGGCGCGGTTGAGGTCCTTGCGGTCGACCATGCGCCACACCAGCCACAGGCAGACCAACCAGACCACGACCCCGATCGTCACCGCGACGACCTGCGTTGTGGTCATGACATCGCCTCCTTGACGTCGTGCCGCCGACGGCGGCGTGTCTCCGATTGGGTGTACCGCGCCACCGCCTCGAACCCTTTTTGTTGCTGGAGTCTGGCCGCAGGCCGGTCTCCGGAACGTTGTGCGATGCGGACACGCACGTCCGCGCGAACGCGCACATCTGGGCGTACGACTACCAGTGCGAGCCCCGAGCGAACACATGCCGACGGATCGTGGGCGGGGCGTTGTCGCGCTGCAGGCGACCCGGACAGCGCGAGGGCGTGCGACTGCCCGACGCGGATCTTGGCGGCGCTAGTCCTCGAGGCCGTCGGCGGCGGGGAGGTCGGGCGGCTGCGGCGGGATCTCGTCTTCGGGGAGGCCGCGGACGTGCTCGAGAGCGCGTTCGGCCGCGGCCGAGCCCTCGCGCAGGCAGTCGCCGATGCCGATGCCGTGGTAGGCGCCGCCGGCAAGCTCGATGCCGGGCACACGCGCGACGGCGGCCTCGATGTGCGCGACCAGCTCGACGTGGCCGACGCGGTACTGCGGCATGCCGCGCGGCCAGCGGAAGATCTCGACGAACTCGGGCTCCGCGCTGATGCCCATGATGTCGCGGAGCTCGGAGCGGACGACCGCGGCCATCTCATCGTCGTCGAGCTGGGCCGCGGCCTCGCGGCCGGCGCGGCCGAGGAAGCTGCGCAGCAGCACGTGGCCGTCGGGCGCGCGCCCGTCGAACTTGCTCGAGCTCCAAGTGGTCGCCATGACGGGCCGGTCCTCGGCGCGAGGCACGACGAACCCGAAGCCCTTGAGGTCGTGCCCGACCTGCTCAGCGCGGAAGGCGACGGAGGCGGTCGCGGTGGTCACGTACTCGATGGACGAGAGATCGGCGGCGGCGAGCGGCGCGACCGGGCGCAGCAGGTCGCCGCTTGCCCAGGCGGGGGTCGCGAGCACGACGGCGTCGGCGACGACGCGAGATCCGTCGCTCAGCTGCAGGGCGTACTGGCCGGAGCCGGCGTTAGCGCCGCAGCCGGCGCCGCACTCGGCCATGGTCGCGACGCCGGTCCCCGCGTGCAGGCGGTCGGCCGGCAACGAGGCGACGATGGCGTCGCTCAGGTCCTGCAGCCCGCCCTTGAACGAGTAGAAGTAGGACCTGGGGCCGGGGGCGCCGGAGGACCCGGCGGGGGAGGACGCTCGGGGCGCGCCCGGAGCGCCGGCGTCGCGCGCCGCGGCGGCCTTCTGGCGCGCCTTGCGGCGCTTCAGCATGGCGACGATGAGGCTGCGGTGCTCGCGCTCCATGTCCAGGAACATCGGGAACGTCGCACGCACGCTCATCTGCTCGGGGTCGCCGGCGTGGATGCCGGCGACGATGGGCTCGGCGATGCGCTGCAGCGCCTCCCTGCCGAGGCGCCGGCGGACGAAGTCGCCGAGGCTCTCGTCCATGGCCGAGCCGACAGGACCCGTCGGCCCCGCAGTCGCCGCGCCGCCGCGCGGCAGGATCAGGTCCAGTGCCCATGCGCATCTTGCCGGGCCAGGTCATCAGGCGGCTCATCGCGAACGGCACCATGCGCGTCGGGACCATGAGGATGATGCCCTCGGGCAGCTCGTGCAGGCGCCCGCGCGTGAAGACGAAGCTCTTGCGGATGTCCTCGTTGCAGTCGAGGAAGCGGTCGGCGATGCCGAGCTCGCGGGCGGTCGTGATCGGCCAGTGCTTCTCGATGATCGCCGAGTCCGGGCCGCCCTCGACGACGAACCCGTCGCGGCGCACGGTGTGCACCTTGCCGCCGAGACGGGATCCTCCTCGTAGAGGTGCCAGTCGACGGAGGGATCCTGCGCGCGCGCCGCCTCGAGCACGCGCGCCGCCCCGAGCCCGGACATGCCGCCGCCGACGACGACGATGCGGAACGGGCTCGGCCATCAGCCGCGCTCGCGCGGTCCGTCGGGCCGCTGCAGGGCGCGTGCGCGACGGGCCGCAGGGCGCCAGGTAGTCGGTGACCACGTCGGCGAGCGCGTCGATGAAGAACGGCGAGTCGTTGGGCGCGTGCGAGCGGCGGTACTCGATGCCGAGGTCCTCGATCTGGGCGCGCAGCACGATGTCGAGGTCGTAGAGGGTCTCCACGTTGTCGCTCACGAAGCCGACCGGCACGACGAGGATCTTCTTCCAGCCCTCCTCCGCCAGGAGGCGCACCACGTCGTCGGCCTCCGGGCCCATCCACTCGCCCCCGCCGCGACCCTTGCTCTGGAAGCCGAAGCGCCAGTCGCCAGGCATGATCTGCGGGACCAGCTGGGAGATCGTCATCTGCAGCTGGTCCACGTAGGGGTCGCCCTCGGCGATCGTCTCGGACGGCACGCTGTGCGCGGTGAAGAGCACGGCCCACTCGTTGACGTCGCAGCCGTCGAGCGCCGCCGCGACGCGGCGGCTGACGGTCTGCACGAAGCCGCGACTCGCGTACCAGCCCTCGAGCAGCGGGATGTCGCGGCCGCGGCCGCCGGTGGCCGGGCTCCTCCGCGGCCGCGAGCTGCGTGCGGTACCGGCCGCTCGTGAGCCGCGACGAGAAGGGGCTCATCGGCAGGGCGATCACCCGGTGCCCATCGAGCGAGCGAACGCAGTCGGCGACGCCCGGCTCGGTGTACAGGAAGCCGTGGCGCACGCGCACCGGGAAGCGCGAGCTCCTGGACCAGCTTGGCCTCGAGCGCAGCAGCCTGGCGCGCGGTGATGCCGGGCAGCGGCGAGGCGCCGCCGATGAGCGCGTAGCGCTCCTGGACGGCGGCGACGGTCCCCGGGTCGGGCGTGCGCCCCATCAGCCGCTCGAGGAACGGCACGATCTGCTCGGGGCTCTCCGGGCCGCCGTAGGCGAGGAGAGCGACGTCGAGGAGGCTGTCGGTCATGGCGTGGATCTCCCCGGCAGTCTCAGTCGGGAGTGGCCGAGAGCCGGTGCACGGCGTCGACGAGGTACTTGACGTTGTCCGGCGGTACCTGCGGGATCAGGCCGTGCCCGAGGTTGAAGATGTGCCCCGGCCGGCCGCCGGCGCGACGGATGACGTCGGCGGCGCGCTCCTCGATGGCCTTGACGGGCCCGAGGAGCGTGATCGGGTCGAGGTTGCCCTGCACGGCGACGTCGCCGAGCTGGTCCCAGGCGCGGTCGAGCTCGATGCGCCAGTCCACGCCGTACACGTCGCTCCCCGCCTTGCCGACGAGGTGGAGCATCGCCGAGGCGCCGTTGCCGAAGTAGATGACCGGCGCCCCCAGGCCCTTGACGTGGTCGACCACGTACCGCACGTGCGGCAGCACGAGGAGCTCGTAGTCGTAGGGGCTCAGCCAGCCGACCCAGGAATCGAACAGCTGCACGACCTGGGCGCCGGCGGCGATCTGCGCCTTGAGGTAGTCGACGACGACCTCGGAGATGAGCCCCATCAGCCGGTTGAACGTCACCGGGTCCTCGTACATGAGCTTCTTGACGTGGGCGTAGTTGCGCGAGTGGCCGCCCTCGACGATGTAGCTGGCCAGGGTGAACGGCGCGCCGGAGAAGCCGATCAGCGGGATGTCGTCGTCCATCTCGTGACGCACGAGACGGATGGTGTCCATGACGTACTCGAGGTCCGACGCCGCGTCGATGGTGTGCACGCCCTCGAGGTCGCGGGCGCCGCGGATGGGCCGCTCGATGACGGGGCCGTCCTCGGGCGTGAAGTGGAACCCGATCCCCATGGGCTCGAGCGGAAGGAGGATGTCGGCGAAGACGATGGCGGCGTCGAGGTCGAAGCGGCGCAGCGGCTGCAGCGTGACCTCCGCCGCGACGTCCGGCCGCCGGCACATCTCCACGAAGCTCATCTTCTCGCGGATGGCGCGGTACTCGGGCAGGTAGCGGCCGGCCTGGCGCATGAGCCAGATCGGCGTCGCGTCGACAGGCTTGCGGGCACAGGCATCGAGAAGGCGCATGGGCATCACCTGGTGTGGTGGGACAGAAGCGTCGGGATGGTGATTGTAGCAAACGGGAGCCCTCGGGCTCCCGTCGGAGGCGAAGACCCGGGCCGGCCTCGTTTCACTCGGCCGGCCTGTACCCTTCGCCCAGCGCCGCATTGCGGCAGGTGTGGCACACGGTGATGGGCGCGTCGCAGCACTGCGGCGAGATCACGTGATAGCGAAGCGTCCTGGTGCTCAGCTTGGCGCCGCACAGGCCGCACTGGGCGCTGTCGACGGGGTGGACGATCGGAGGGGATGCGGGCACCGGCGCGTCACCGGAATGGGTCTGGGTCGGGATCGGGTGGACCTGACGCATGGAGCCCTCCCCTCGAGGCGACTGCAGCCTCCGGGGCGGGGGCCGCGACGCCGGTGGATCTACTGGAGTCCTCCCCGGAATCGGGCCCCCTGTAACGCATCCGCACGCACCTGGTGTCGCCACGCCCAGCGACGCTTTCTCGCCCAGACCATGGCCCGCGGGCTCCTAACGGGGTAGCATGCCGACAGGGCATGCGGGCC
The DNA here is from genome assembly GCA_963705205.1 of uncultured Thermoleophilia bacterium. GTDB lineage: Bacteria > Actinomycetota > Thermoleophilia > UBA2241 > UBA2241 > CAIXSE01. The sequence continues at coordinate 129,287 of CAVPJG010000015.1, read as the reverse complement.
GCTCGGCCCGCTCGAAGGAGGGAGAGCACCATGAGACGACTGTTCGCCGCGGCCATCGTGTGCGCCGCCGTCCTGCTGATCGCCGCGCCGGCGGCGTCGGCCCTCACGGCGCCGCTGCATCGGGCAGCTGCACCCGCTCCCCCCAAGCACAACGCGGCTGCCCGCAGCCAGACCCACCGCGCACCGACCGCGTTCGTACCGCTGGCGCGGCGCATCCCCAGCGGAAGCGGCACCATCAGCCTCAATGTCTACAGCTTCCTCGGCCAGCCCGAAGCGGGAGCCGAGGCCGCTTGGTGGGTGTTCACCGACACCGACTACGGCACAGGTTCCGGAACCACGGATGCGAACGGCCACGTCGACATGACGGGCGTTCCCGCCGCGACCAATGCCAACGGCGAGATAGCGGTGTTCCTCGACCCGGCCGTGAACCCTGACAACGGCGCCTACGACCTCATGAACGTCGGGTGGAGCGACGCGGGGTGGTCCGGCGGCCTGCAGCCGGGCCGCCTGCCGGTGACGATCGTCCGCAGCGGTCAGACCGGCTGGAACACCTGGGCGGCGGCGCGGGTCTGGCTCTGGGCCGAGAACGCCGGCGGCGAGACGCACCTCGCGCGGTCGGACATCGCGAGGGCGGGCACGACGACGAACAGCTACGCGCGCACCATCACGACCGGCCCGGAGACGCTCTCGGACGGGGCGCTCTACTTCTGGGACGACCAGGGCATCGAACTGCCGGTCGACGGCACCGCGGTCTCGTCGGGGCAGGAGGCAGGCCCGGGGCCGACCGTGTACCAGTCCCAGGCCCAGCGGGTGTGGATGGACTACTGGGGGTCGGGCAAGCCCGGCACGCGCACCTGGCTCGCCCTGAACAACTACCCCAACGGCTGGTTCAACCACATCGCCGGCGTCGCCGACTACCCGCGCACCGCTCGTGTGAAGGACTTCGGGACCTTCACCACCACGGGGCGGACGAACGACGACTGGAAGCGCATCACCATCCCCAGCACGGCTGCTCCCGGCTACGCGTACTGGGTCTGGGTCAGCCACGACGACGGCCCGCTGTCGCTCCAGACGTGGTTCCAGACCTGCACGCTGAAGCCGAGCAAGGCAGCGGTATACAGGGGCGCGAGCGATCGCTCTCAGCGGCATCGTCCCGATCAAGGGACACTACGGGAGCACGAAGGGAACGCGGAAGTACGTCACCATCTACAAGACGACGTCAGCAACCACGGCCCAGGTCCAGCCGGCGAAGACAGGGGAACCACGGTCCGAGGCTGGACCAAGGTCGGCAAGGTCCGTACCGACGGTCTCGGCAAATACCGCAAGGGCTCGGTCCGCGTGGCGCGGACGACCTGGTACTCCGCCTGGTACCCGGGTGACTCGTGGTACCGGGGCGCCTGGACCTCGGTCGCCAAGGTGACCGCGCGGTAGTAGAACGAACATCGCGCGCCGGAGGCGCGAGCGCGGCGAGGGCCGGGGCTGTGGAAGCAGCCCCGGCCCTCGCCTTTCTCGCGCACTCGCGGGCAGCCCCCTTATCACCCTCGCGCTATTCATAAGCTCAGCTAATTTGCAGGACCAGCTTTGCTTATGGACAATAGCGGAGTCGTCAGCTACCGCGAGGGGACCATGGGCAAACGCTACACTTCCACTCCCGACGTGCCGCGCATCGAGAAGGGCGTCACGCTGTTCCGCAGCTGCCTGGTCTCTGCCGAGTACCCGGGCGTCGAGTCGTCGACCAAGTGGCTGTTCGAGCGCTTCGGCATCGAGTACACGGTCAACGAGGACCAGACGTGCTGCACCGGCCTCGGCTACTACTCCGACCTCATGCCGATCCAGACCACCGTCGGCATCGCCGCGCGCAACGCCTGCGTCGTCGTCGACGACGAGCACCCCGTCATGAGCTATCTCTGCTCCACCTGCTACGCGATCAACAAGAAGGCGCGCAACATCCTCGACGTCCCCGGCTACCGCGCGGAGACCAACGACGTCCTCGGCAAGATCGGTCGCGAGTACGACGACCGCATCGCCGGCACCGTCCAGCACAAGCACACCCTCGAGATCCTGTGGGGCGCTCACGACAGCGTCCCCGACCTCATCCGCCACCGCCTCGACGGCATCAAGGTGGCCACCCATCCCGCCTGCCACTACTGCAAGGTCTTCCCCGACGAGACCCTGGGCAACAACGAGAACTTCATGGTGCCGGAGGAGATGCTCATCCCCGCCGGCGTCACCTGCACCGGCGCCTACAACGAGAAGCAGACGCACTGCGGGGCCGGCTTCCGCAATCGCTTCGTCAACCCGGGGATCTCCGTCGGGGTGACGCAGAAGAAGCTGCACCGGCTGGCCGAGGAGAAGGTCGACGTCCTCGTGCACATGTGCCCCAACTGCCACGTCCAGTTCGACCGTTACAGCGACATCATCTCGGCGAGCACCGGCGAGGAGTTCCCCTTCGTGCACCTGCACGTGCAGCAACTCCTGGCGCTGGCGCTGGGCGCCGATCCCGAGAAGGTCGTCGGCGTCCAGTCGCACTCCCAGGACGTGGAGCCCTTCCTCGAGCGCATCGGCGCCCGCCAGACCGCGGCGACCGGAGGTGCGCGATGAGGGCCGGGGTCTTTCTCTGCCAGTGCGGCGGCAACATCAGCGGCGTGATCGACCTCGAGCCGCTGGCCGAGCACGTACGCTCGCTCGACGGCGTCGTCGAGGTGAACGTCAACCAGTTCATGTGCGGCACCGAAGGCCGCGCGATGATCGAGAAGGCCGTAGAAGAGCGCGGCCTCGACCACTTCGTCATCGCCTCGTGCTCGCCGCGCTTCCAGGGCCCGACCTTCGAACGCATCGCCCGCGAGCTCAAGCTGGGTGAGAACTCCGTCGCCTTCGGCAACATCCGCGAGGGCTGCTCCTACGTGCACGCGCACGAGCCCGAGCGGGCGCAGGTCAAGGCGAGGAAGATCGTCGAGGGCGCCGTCGCCCGTCTGCGGCACATGAGCGACCTGCCGCGTCAGCGGACCTTCCTCAACCGCTCGGTGATGGTCGTCGGCGGCGGCATCGCCGGCATCTCCGCCGCCGAGGAGCTCGCCGCCGCGGGCATCGAGGTCCATCTCGTCGAGCGCCAGCAGAGCATCGGCGGCTACATGTCCCGACTCAGCAAGACGTTCCCTACCGAGGACTGCGCCATGTGCAGTCTCGCGCCCCGGCTGACCGGCGCGGCCACCAACAGCCGCATCCACATCCACTCGCTGTCGGACGTCACCTCGGTCACCGGACCTCCCGGCGAGTTCAACGTGACCGTCCGGCACCGCGCCCGCTACGTGAACGAGAAGTGTGTGGGCTGCGGCGAGTGCGCCGCCGTCTGCCCGGTGACGTACCCCAACGAGTTCGACTTCGGCGTCAGCGAGCGCACGGCCATCTCCAGGCCGTTCGCCAACGCCGTCCCGGCGACGTTCGCCGTCGACCGCAAGGGCTGGAGCCCGTGCAAGACCACGTGCCCGGTGCACACCTCGGCCCACGGTTACGTCGCCCTGGTGGCGAAGGGTCGCTACGAGGAGGCCTACCGGGTCGCCAGCGAGCCGAACCCGTTCCCGAGCGTATGTGGCCGCATCTGCACGCACGTCTGCGAGACGGAGTGCACGCGCGGCAACGTGGACGAGCCCATCGCCATCGCCGGCATCAAGCGGTTCGTGGCGGACAACGGAGCGCCGGCGGAGCCGCCCGCGCCGCTGCCCGTGTTCTACGACGAGCCCGTCGCGATCGTGGGCGGCGGCCCCGCAGGGCTCACCGCCGCCCGCGAGCTCGCGCAGTTCGGCTACAAGGCGACCGTGTTCGAGGCTCTCCCGGTCGCCGGAGGCATGCTGCGCGTCGGCATCCCCGAGTACCGCCTGCCGCGCCCGGCGCTGCAGGGCGAGATCGACCGCATCACCGCCCTCGGCGTCGAACTCAAGACCGGGCAGCGCTGCGGCACGGACTTCACCGTCGACTCGCTGTTCGCCGACGGCTACAAGGCCGTGTTCCTCGCGACCGGCCTGCACCAGAGCAAGGACCTCCCGATCGACGGCCTCGACCAGCAGGGCGTCGTGCGCGCCGTCGAGTTCCTGCGCGCGCAGGCGCTCGGCGAGGACCCGAAGACCGGCAGGCGCGTCGTGGTCGTCGGCGGCGGAGACGTGGCCTACGACGCCGGCCGCACCGCGTTCCGCTGCGGCGCCGACGAGGTCACCCTCGCCTGCATCGAGGACGAGCGCACGGCGCCGGCCTCGTCCGAGGAGATCGAGGAGGGCAAGGAGGAGCAGGTCGCCGTCGAGTACTCGCTCGTGCCCGTCGAGATCCTCGGGAAGGACGGCACGGCGACCGGCGTCAAGTTCCAGCGCTGCACGCTCGGCGAGCCAAACGAGCGCGGCTGGCGCCCGCCCGTCCCCGTCGACGGCGACTTCGTCGAGCTCGAGGCCGACACGGTGATCTTCGCCGTAGGCCAGGCGATCGTCGACGACTTCCTCGCCGGCGCCGACGACGTCGCCGTGGAGCGCGGCCAGATCCAGGTGGACTCCGACACGATGATGACCGGCCGCACCGGTGTGTTCGCCGGCGGCGACGCCGCCGCGATGGGTCCCTGGACGGCGATCGAGGCGATCGCCGCCGGCCGTCGCGGCGCCCGCGCCGTGCACAACTTCCTGCGCGGCGAGCAGCTCGTCCCGGTGTGGGACTCCGAGGCCGACAAGGTCAAGATCCCGCACACGGAGCTCGAGCCCCTCGAGCCGCAGGCGCGCCGCATCATGAAGACCCTGGACGGCGTCACCCGGCGCAAGGGCTGGGACGAGGTCCGCCTCGGCTTCAACGAGGAGGACGTCCGCGCCGAGGCCGAGCGCTGCCTCGACTGCGCCGTGTGCTCCGACTGCAAGTCGTGCATCACGGCATGCCCCGCCGACGCCATCGACTTCGACCAGCAGCCGTGGGACGAGGACCTCACCGTCGGCGCGATCATCCTGGCCACCGGCCATCAGGAGTTCGACGCCACGCGCAAGCTGCCGCTCGGCTACGGCCGCTTCAAGAACGTGCTCACACAGAGCCAGCTCGCCCGGCTGCTCTCAGCCTCCGGGCCGACCGCGGGCGAGCTCCAGCGCCCGTCGGACGGCGAGACGCCCAAGCGCATCTTCATGCTCCAGTGCGTCGGCTCGCGCGACTGCACCAGCAGCGGCAACGAGCACTGCTCGGCCATCTGCTGCCTGTTCGCCACACTCCACAGCTCGCTGATCAAGCAGCACCATCCCGACGCCGAGATCACCATCGGCTACACCGACATGCGCACGCCGGGCAAGGCGCACGAGGAGTACTACCGCCTCGTGCAGGAGCGCGGCGTGCGCTACGTGCGCGGCCGCGTCGGCGAGATCCTCGAGGAGCTCGACGGCAGCCTCACGGTGCGCATGGAGAACACGATGACCGGCGCCAAGAGCGAGGAGCAGTACGACCTCGTCGTGCTCTCCGCCGGCCTCGAGGGCTCCAAGGGGCACGCAGGACATCGCCCGCGTCGCCGGCGTCCAGACCGCGGCCGCCGGGTTCATCCGCGAGTTCCACCCCAAGCTGGCTCCAGTGGACACGCAGCGGACCGGCATGTTCCTGTGCGGCACCGCCCAGGGTCCCAAGACGATCCCCGAGTCCATCGCCCAGGCGAAGGCCGCGGCGGCCCGTGCCATCAGCATGCTCAGCACAGGCTTCGCGATGACGCCCGCCCAGGTCGCCTCGAGCGACGTGGACGTCTGCGTCGCCTGCGGCGTCTGCGAGACCGCCTGCCCGCAGACGGCGATCACCATCACGGTCGGAGCCGACGCCCACTCGTCCGTCGACCCCAACATCTGCCGCGGCTGCGGCATCTGCGCCGCCGAGTGCCCCACGGGAGCGATGCAGCTCGGCGGCTTCAGCGACGCCGAGGTGCTGGCGGAGGCGACGGTCTGATGAATGAGGATCGCACCATCGTCGCCTTCTGCTGCCGCGAGTGCGCCTACGCGGCGGCCGATGCAAGCGCCAACGCGCGCACGCCGCTGCCGCCCACGGTGCGCCTCGTACTGCTGCCCTGCACCGGCCGCGTGAGCCCGCTGCACCTGCTCAAGGCGCTCGCGGAGGGCGCCGACGGCGTCATGGTCGCCGGCTGCCTTCTGGGCCAGTGCCACTACCGCGAGGGCAACTTCAACGCCGTCGACCGCGTGGCGTTCGTACAGCGGCTGCTTAACAGCGTGGGCGTGGAGCCCGAGCGCTGCCGCATGTTCACCATGAGCGCCGGCGAGCCGCCCAAGTTCGCGGCCGCCGTGCGGGAGATGGACCGGGTCATCACGGGGTTGCCGCCGCTTCCGCGCTCGACCGGCGGCGCCTCACCGTCCGAGGACCTGCCCGTCGCGACGAGGGGAGCCGCCTGATGCCGCTCACCCACCGCGGCCGCGAGATCCTCAGCCGTGTCCCCGGCGGCGCCCTGCAGAGCACCGTCGGCGTCGGCTGCGAGATCGTCCGCCACGAGGAGCTCTGCGTCGGCTGCGGCACCTGCGCCAAGAACTGCCCGAGCGGCGCCTCCGAGCGCGGCGACTTCTTCGACGCGAACCAGCTCCTGGACGCGCCCGAGAGCAGCCGTCGCGGCGAGCTGGGCGCCGCTCTCCGCGTGCTCATGCAGCACGAGCCCGACGGCCCCGTCGAGGTGCCGGAGCGCGTCACCGTCTACCGCACCATCGTTCACGACGACGAGAAGTGCCTCGGTTGCGGCACCTGCGCCCGCGGCTGCCCCGCCGACGCCATCGAGGCGCTGCCGCCGCAGGCCGACGCCGCGCCGCTCCGGGCGGCCGGACCCGGGGAGGTGGGCGCATGAACGGCAACGGCAACGGTTCCGCGCGCCCGCTCGTGATCCTCTGCGAGTGCGCCGGCACGCTCAGGAACATCGACTTCGACCGACTCGAGCAGCACACGAGCCTGCACGCCGACGTGCTCCGCGGGGCCCACTGGTGCAGCCGCGGAGGCCAGGCGCAGCTTCGCGAACTGATGGAGGCCGGCGACCGGCCACTCGTCTTCGCCGGCTGCTCGCCGGACTTCGCCGCGCGCCGGCTGCAGAAGCTCTTCGCACGCGGCCTCCAGCTGGAGATCGCCGACATCCGCGAGGGCTGCAGCTGGGTCCACGGTGACGACATCGACGCGGTGACCGACAAGGCAATGCGGATCGTCGACTCGTCCGTGCTCTACCCGGACGCGCCGGCCGACACCATGGCTTACGCCGAGCGCCACGACACCGTCGTGGTCATCGGCGGCGGCGTGGCCGGCACGCAGGCCGCCGCCGAGCTCGCCAAGATGGGGCATCCTGTCGAGCTCATCGAGCGGCGGCCCTTCCTCGGCGGCCGCGCCGCCCGCATCGGCACCGTGTTCCCCACCAACGACTGCGGCCAGTGCCTGCCCGCCGGCGACGCCCAGGCGGGCACGCGCAAGTGCTTCCACCGCAACGTCTCCATCGACCACCCCAACCTCACGGTCCGCCGGCGCTCCACCGTCGAGGCAGTCAGCGGGCACCCGGGGGACTTCGAGGTGAGCGTCCGCCGCCTGCCCAACATGGTCACCGATGCCTGCATCAACTGCGGGACCTGCGAGACGGTCTGCGAGGCCGAGGCGTCCGAGCCCGGCAAGAAGGCCATCTTCACCGAGTTCTACGACGGCCGGGTCGTGCGCACCGTCGACCTCGACACCTGCACGTTCTGCGGCAAGTGCGCCGAGGAGTGCCCCGTCGAGGCGATCGACTTCTCGCAGTCGCCCCAGAGCTACAAGATCCACGCCGGCGCGATCCTCACCGCCGTCGGCTGCGAGCCGGCGCCGCGCAAGTACTACTCCGAGTTCCACCCCGACCACGAGAGCGTCGTGACGCAGGTGGAGCTCGCCGCCATGCTCGACGACTGGGAGGGCCAAGCCTCGCTCGGCCAGATGCCGGTCAAGGAGCTCGTCATGATCCAGTGCGCGGGGTCGCGCGACAAGCGCCACCTGCCGCACTGCTCGCGCCTCTGCTGCATGATCGCGCTCAAGCACGCGATCCGGCTCAAGACGCTGTTCCCCGAGATGAAGATCACGGTGTGCTACCTCGAGATGAGGACCGCCGGCGTGGGCTACGAACACTGGTTCCTCGGCGCCCGCGAGGCCGGCGTTGAGTTCCTGCGCGGCACGCCGCCCGAGGTGCAGTTCGACGGCGCCGGCCGGCCCGTCATCGAGGTCGAGGACGTCACGGCTGCCCGCAAGCGCGTGCTGCGCCCGGACCTGGTCGTCCTCAGCACGGGTATGGTGCCGGCCGCGGAGACCGAGCGCCTCGCCGGGTCGCTCGGCGTCGAGCGCGACGACGACGGCTTCATCGACATCCTCGACCGCAAGAACCGGGCCACGGAGACCAGCACCGAGGGCATCTTCGTGTGCGGCTCAGCCGCCGGCCCCAAAGCCCTCATCGAGGTCAACACGGAGGCGGCTGCGGTCGCCGGCCAGATCCACACGTTCCTCACCTCACCCGGGCGCCTCGGCACCGCGCCGTCCCGGGTGGACGCCGCCCACTGCGTTGGCTGCGACACCTGCATGACCCTGTGCCCCTTCGGCGCGATCACCCTGGAGGACCGGCCGGCCGGCGCGGCGCGGCCGGCCGAGATCAAGGACGACGGCAAGCTGGCGGTGATCGACCCCGACATCTGCCGGGCCTGCGGCATCTGCGCGGCCAATTGCCCCGAGGTCGCCGTGGCGCACAACCTCGGCGACGACGCACTGTTCGGCCGCATCGCGCTCATGACCGAGGGCACGAAGGCGCCGGTCATCGGCTTCTACTGCAAGGAGTGCGCCGGCGCCGCCATCAGCCTGAGTGGCCAGCACCGCGACCGCTACCCCGAGAACGTGCGGCTCATCGAGCTGCCGTGCCTGGGCCGCGTCAGCGCGCTACACATCGTGGAGGCGGCCCGCCTGGGCGCCGCCGGCGTGTTCCTCGCCGGCTGCGCGGAGGGCCGCTGCCAGTACCGCACGGGAGACACCAGCGCGCTGGAGCAGCTGGGGATCGCGGAAGAAGTGCTGGCGGGAAACGATACGCCCCTGCCCCTCGAGCTCTGGCACCTCTGCGCCGTCGATCGCCTGAGCGTCGGGCGGCGCATCCGCCTGTTCGCGTCGCGAGCCGCCGGCGACGAGCTGTCACCGGAGACCCTCGAGCGAGAGATGGAACTGATCGGCGCCGGACCCGGCGCCCTCGCGGGCGCCCCTGCCGGCGCTCCCTGCGCAGGAGGTGAGCGCTGTGGCCACGTCGCCTGAGACCATCGTGTATCCGGACGCGGTCGCCGCGGCCTTCAGGGAGCTGGCGGCCGAGTGCTCGGCCTGCTACCAGTGCGGCACGTGCACCTCGAGCTGCCCGAGCGGCCGAGAGCTCTATCGCGGGCCGCGGCGCCTCGTCCGGCTCATCCTGGCCGGGGAGATCGACGCCGTGCTGAAGAGTGACGACCTGTGGCGCTGCACGGAGTGCGGCACCTGCACCTCGGTGTGCCGGATGGACATCGACGTCGCCGGCATCCTGCACAGCCTTCGCCAGCTGGAACGCGAGCACGGCGTCATCCACTGCGCCGAGCGCACCGCCGCCGATGTCGCCACGACACACCTGCGGAAGCGGCCGCGCATCGACAACATGCGCTTCGGCGCGGCCATGGTCTCCAGGGGCTACCTCCCGAAGGACAAGCTCGGCGCCGCCGAGATGGGCATGAAGCTGGCCAGGCAGATGCTGCCGGGCCGGAAGAAGCTGCCGGCCGGCGAAGCCCTGCCGGCCGACGCGGTCACGCTCCCCTTCTACGCCGGCTGCGCGATCCCGCAGGACCACAAGCTGCACGCCGTGGTGCACGAGGTGGCCGCCGGCTTCGGCGTCCGCCTCGATGAGGCGACGGACGCCGGCTGCTGCGGCCACCCGAGCCGCGGCACGGTGGAGAGCCTGTACGAGACCGATCGGCGCGTCTTCACGGCGTGCCCGGCCTGTGACGCCAGCCTCGAAGAGGCCGGCCTGGAGGCGGTCCCGCTCTGGGACGCGCTCACCGAGCGCGCCGGCCGCACCTCCTCGATCTCGCTGACTGCTGCCTCCGAGCGCTTCGTCCCCTACGTCGGCTGCCTCGCCGACCGGGACTCGGCCCTGGCCGCCCTCGGCGACGCCGCCGACCAGGCCGGCGCCACCATGGTGGTCGACTACCCGACGCTGCACAGCGGCTGTTGCGGCGCCCTCGGCGGCATGTACCGGGGCGCCAGCAAGTCCAGCGCCTGGCTGCTGGAGTTCGCCGCCGAGCAGGACGCGCCGGTGGTCACCACCTGCGTGCTCTGCCGCGACAACCTCCGCTCAGCCGCGCGCGAGCTCAAGACCGAGGTCCCCGTCCATTTCTGGCCTGAGTACTTCAAGGCCGTGCCCATCGCCCCCGAGGAGCGCAACGATGACTGACGCCAAGGACAACCCGTACGCGCACCTCGCGGACGACACGTTCGCGGCCGCCCCGAGACGCGACCCCGAGTTGGTCAAGCGCATCCTCGACGACCCGCGCATGCACGACCACAAGGACGGCTTTCAGAGCTGCATCCAGTGCGGCGTCTGCACGTCCGGCTGCCCCGCGGCGCGCTTCACCGAGTACTCGCCGCGCGAGACGGCGCGACGCGCGCTCGACGGGGACGTCACGCTGCTCGAAGACGACACGCTCTGGTACTGCTACTACTGCTACACCTGCCAGAGCCGCTGCCCGCGCCACAACAGCGTCGCCGTGATCAATCAGGTGGTGCGCGGTATCCAGGTCGAGAACGGCCGCGGGCGCCGTCACGTCGAGATGTTCGCCGAGTGGTGTGGCGCCTTCTACGAGAAGGGCATGGGCGGCGACCCGCACCTCATGTTCCCGGCCATCGGCGAGGCGTGGGGCGAGAAGTGGACCGACTACATGGACCACCTGCTCGAGGTACGCGCCGAGCTCGGCCTGGGCGACCTCTTCCCGCCCGAGGACGTGGTGAAGGAAGTGCAGACCATCTTCGAGGAGACGGGCTTCAAGGAGCGCCTCGCGGCGGTGCGCGGCGAGGCAGCGCGAGAGGGGACGCCGACCAGGGCTGACCAGGTCGGCTCACGACGTCGGGCGAGCCTCTCGGAGTGAGCACCGCGCGCGATCGGGTCGGGCCGCGCGCGAGGGCCGCCGGATCGTCGCTGGTTGGGCGCCGGTCCGCTGCGCCTCAGGCGGCCTGCGGCCGCGGCGGCTGCATGAACCCGGCGATGATACGCAGGATGCCGAGCGCCACAAGGTACACGCCGACCACCCACAGCAGCGCGAGCACGCCGGTGACGGGGTGGACGAAGAAGTAGATGCCCACGGCGATGCCGAGCAGGCCGATGATGACCAGCCACACGCGGCGACCGCCGCTGATGCCGCCGGCGAAGGCCCCGACGATGTCGGCGACGCCGCTGACGATCGCCCAGGCGGCGATGATGTACAGGACGGCGAGGCTCGTGGCTCCCGGCCACGCGAGCGTCACGATGCCCATGATCACCGCGAGCACGCCGACGGCGATCGCCCAGCCACCGCCCTCGTGACGACCGGCGATGCCGGCGATGGCCAGGAACAGGCCGTAGACGATGGCGAAGATCCCGACCAGCCAGATGACGGTGGCGAGACTCAGCCCGGGCTGCGCGAGGAACAGGCCGCCGAGGACGATCATCAGCAGACCGGTGATGATGGACAACGCCATGAAGGCGCCTCTGCTCTGCATCGGGACTCCCTTGTGCGGGTGGTGTCGCTGTACCGCCGCACTCTACCACCCGGGGCGTACGACGAGGGAACGGTATACTGGGAGCAGGCCGTGTGAGCGTGCAGGGGGCGGCCGGTCAGCAGCCGAGGGAGGGGAAGCGTGATGGAGTGGACCCTGAGGCGCCGGGTGATCGTCGCCGCGGCCGCGGCGGTGGCCCTCGCCGCGGCCGGCTTCGTCGCCGCGCCGGCCGGCGCGGCCACCTACCCGCCGTACCCCTCGAAGCTCGTCGTCAAGTCGGAGCTCCGCTTCAAGGCGAACCTCGTTCGCGACAGCCTCAGCCGGGCCCCGCAGCTGGTCTTCTTCGGTGGCTCGCGCAGCCAGCGCTTCGACCCGGCCTTCGCCCGTCAGCGCACGGGCCTGAGCGCCGTCAACATCGCCCTCAGCTGCGCCCGTCCCGAGGCCGCCTGGGGGTACCTCAACTGGTTCTACAAGCGCTGGCCCGAGGCGAAGATCCGCTGGGTCTGGGGGATGCAGAGCGGTATGCTGCGCGACCTCGACCTGGACCCGGCGCTACTGCAGGACGCGCGTTTCTACGGGTACTTCCCCGACGACCTGCTGGCGCAGCAGCGCCGGCTGCTCCCCGACTCGGTCGCCGAGATGCCTCGAAGCTACGGGTTCCTGCGCAACCGCTACTCCTCGCGGGGCCTCCTGTTGTGGAACCGGTACGACGAGCGGTACGCCGCCGGCTACACGCTGCGCGAGGCTCTGGACGAGTACATCGCGCGCATGCTCCACACGCGCACGTCGTCCGTGCCGGACACGCGGGCGCAGGGCGTACTTCGAGAAGACCGTCGCGCTGCTCAACGAGCACGAGACGACGCCGGTCATCGTGCTCATGCCCATCCATCCGCGCGTGCTCCGCGTCATGAAGGAGCACGACATGGGCGGCGAGCGGCAACAGCTCCGCGACTACCTCGCCGCCCTCGAGCAGACGGCGAGCATCAAAGTCATCGACTTCACGACGATCCGCAGCTTCAACGGCGAGGCCGACTGGTTCTACGACGGAGTGCACATCACGCGCCGCAACACCAACCGTGTGATCACGGCCTTGAAGGCCAAGGCGGGCGAGTACCTCGAGTAGCGGCCCTGCCACGCCGCGACCCCCTGCGGCCGGCTTGAAGCAGGACCGTGCGGAGACGCCGATGGCGGCAGGGCAGGGACCGATGCAGAAGAGGGCGGCGGCGGAGAGTGACGCTGCCGGCGGCGGCGCGGCCGGGATCCTGCACGAGGTGGTCGTGGTGGTGACCACGGTGTTCTCGCACGAGCTGACCCAGCTCGCCGCCGCCCTCACCTACTACACGGTGCTCTCGCTGCTGCCCGCGCTCATCGTCGTCGTCGCGTTGCTCGGGATGGTCGGGCTGGCGCCCGACACCGTGCACGCGCTGCTCGAGACCGTGGGCGAACTGGGAGCGCCGTGGGCGGCCGACTTCATCTCCGGGGTGCTCGACTCCGTGCTCACATCGCAGAACTCCGGCATCGTGTTCATCGTCAGCCTCGTCACGGCGCTCTGGGCCGCGTCGGCCTACGTCGGCTCCTTCATGGCGGCCTCCGACAGGATCTACGGGATCGCGCAGCGACGGCCGTTCTGGCAGAGCCTCCCGTTGCGCATCGGGCTCGCCCTCGCGCTCCTCGTCCTGATCTCGGCCACCGCGGCGGTGATCACCCTGGTCGGCCCCTTCGGACGGTGGGTCGCAGACGAGACCGGGATCGGCACTGGGCCCCTACAGCTCTGGACGTGGATCAAGTGGCCGCTCCTGATCGCGGTCAGTCTGCTGCTCTTCGCGCTGCTGTACAAGTTCACTCCAAGCCGGCGACAACCGCCGCTCTGGTGGCTGCTTCCCGGCGCCGTCGCGGGAGTCGCGCTCTGGCTGGTGGCGTCCGCCGGCTTCAGCTTCTACCTGGACAACTTCGCCTCGTACAACCGCGTGTACGGAACGCTCGGCGCGCTCGTGGCGTTCCTCGTGTGGGCGTGGCTCGTGAACCTCGCGCTCCTGCTCGGCGTCGAAGTGAATCGCGACGTCGAGTTGCGCCGGGCCGGGAGCCCGGCTCAAGGCGCCGGCCCAGGGTCCGCCGGCCCCGAGGAACCCGCGAGCGTATAATCGGGGTTCACGCCAACCGGCCGGCGCCTTCCGCCCGCCGCTGACCGACATCCGGTGACCCGATGCCAGACTTCGCCGCCCTCCAGCAGGAACTGCGCCGCCTCGCCGCCGAGCGCGACGTCGTGATCCTGGCCCACAACTACCAGCGCCCGGAGGTGCAGGACGCCGCGGACCACACCGGCGACTCCCTCGAGCTCTCACGTATCGCCGCGAAGGACCCGCACCGGGTGATCCTGTTCTGCGGCGTGCACTTCATGGCCGAGACGGCCTACATCCTCGCGCCGCAGAAGACCGTGCTGATGCCGGACAAGCGCGCCGGCTGCCCCATGGCCGACATGGTCACCGTCGCCGGGCTGCGCAAGCTCAAGGCCGAGCACCCTGACGCGGTCGTGGTCGCCTACGTCAACACGTCGGCGGACATCAAGGCCGAGACCGACGTGTGCTGCACCAGCGCCAACGCCGTGCAGATCGTGGAGCGCTTCCCCAAGGACCAGAAGATCATCTTCGTGCCGGACAGGAACCTCGGTGACTACGTCGCCCGCCAGACCGGGCGCGAAGAGACGATGATCCTGTGGCAGGGCTGGTGCCACGTGCACGACGACTTCCGCGCCGCGGAGATCGACGAGATCCGCGCCGCCAACCCGGGCAGCGTGCTCATGGCCCACCCGGAGAGCCGGCGCGAGGTGCTCGAGATCGCCGACGTGGTCACGAGCACGTCGGGGATGCTTCGTTATCCGGAGAAGAGCGACGCCAGGACCTTCGTCGTCGCCACCGAGACCGGCCTGCTCTACCGGCTCGGCGTGCTGTACCCGGACAGGAGGTTCATCCCTGCCTCCGGTCAGGCGGTCTGCCCGAACATGAAGCGGACGACGCTCGAGAAGTGCATCGCGACGCTGAGCGACGAGTGGGACGACGTGCTCGAGCACGAGGTCGTCGTGCCCGAGCCCATCCGCGTCAAGGCCCTTCAGGCCGTGGAGCGGATGCTGGCCTAGAGGGACGCGCCCGCTTCAGGTCAGATGCCGGTCGACACTTCCGCCGGCTCGGGCTCCGCGAACAGCACCGTCGAAAGGTAGCGCTCGCCGGTGTCGCACAGCACGGTGACGATCAGCTTGCCCTTGTTCTCGAGCCGGCTGCCGACCAGGTACGCGGCGTATGCGTTGGCGCCGGCGGAGATGCCGACGAGGATGCCCTCCGCGGCCAGCTCGCGGGCCGCCTCGAAGGCCTGCTCGTTGGTCACCTGCACGACCTCGTCGTAGACCTGCGTGTTCAGCACCTTGGGGACGAACCCGGCCCCCATGCCCTGGATCTTGTGCGGGCCGGGCTGGCCGCCGCTGAGCACCGGCGAGTCCATGGGCTCCACGGCGACGATCCTCACGCCGGGCTTGCGCTCTCTGAGGACCTCACCGACGCCGGTCACGGTGCCGCCGGTGCCGACGGCGGCCACGAAGACGTCCACCTCACCGTCGGTGTCGTCCCAGACCTCCTCGGCGGTGGTGCGCCGGTGGACCTCGGGATTGGCCGGGTTCTCGAACTGCTGCGGGACGAACGCGCCCTCGATCTCCCTGCCCAGCTCCTCCGCGCGCGCGATCGCGCCCTTCATGCCCTGCGCGCCCGGCGTGAGGACGAGCTCGGCGCCGTACGCACGCAGCAGGTTACGGCGCTCCACGCTCATGGTCTCGGGCATCGTCAGCAGCGTCCGATAGCCGCGGCCCGCGGCGACCATGGCGAGCGCGATCCCCGTGTTGCCGCTCGTCGGCTCGACGATCGTCGTCCTGTCGGGCGAGATGAGGCCGGCCTGCTCGGCAGCGTCGATCATCGACAGGCCGATCCGGTCCTTGACGCTGCCGCCCGGGTTGAACGACTCAAGCTTCCCGACGATCGTCGCGCCGGACCGCTTCGAGATAGCGCGCAGCCTCACGAGCGGCGTGCCGCCGATCAGCGCCGTGATGTCTTCTGCGATCTTCACTGGTGTGCTCCTCTCGTGGCCTCGATCAGATCTCGTAGGCAGGTCCGCCGGCTCCCAACTGCAGTTCCCTGTCGGCGAGGTCGCTCACGGTGGTGTGCGCCAGGACGTCCTGATAGGCATCCCCCGCGGCACGCCAGACGGCGCCGGCGGTGGCTCGCTCCCACGGGTCGGAGTCCTCTCGGGCGGACGGCTCGAAGTCGGGCGCCCCGTCCAGGGCCTCCACGACCGCGAGGACGCTGACCCGGTCGGGGCGGCGCGCGAAAGTGAACCCTCCGCCCACGCCGCGGTGGCCGGCCAGGACGCCGGCGCGTCGCAGGGTGGCGAAGAGCTGTTCGAGGTACTGCTCCGGGATCCGGCGCTCCGCGGCGAGGTCCGCGAGGCGTACAGGCCTTCGCTCACCTCGGGTGCGCAGGTCGAGCTCGACGAGCGCCATGAGGGCGTATCTGCTCTTGGATGAGACGTTCACCTGGCTCCTTGTGACGGAGGGCCCTCCAGCGGGCCTGTCGTCGATTCTCCATATTCCCGATACGTTTAGTATAGAATCATCGCCGGGGCGGCAGGCGTACCGGGTAGACGTGGCATAATCGCGTCCGCACCCACCCCCAGGAGGACACGTGCCCGCGATCACAGTCAGCCTGCCGGCCGCGCTCACGGCCCCGCAGCCCGCTCGCGACGTCGCCTGCGAGGCGGCGACCGTGGACGAGGCCCTGCGCGCGGTCGTCGAGCAGGCGCCGCAGTACGAGCAGCGCATCTTCTACGGCGACCGCCTGCTGGTCGTGGTGACGCTCAACGGCAAGCACCTGTCGCCGAAGACGGTCCGGAAGACCGAGCTGGCCGCCGGCGACCGTGTCGAGATCCTGCTGCCGGTCGCCGGCGGCTGAACCAACGCGCCCGCCTGCGGACGCCGTCACCGAGGGTGCGTCGCCGGCCCGGTGCGTCGCCAGACGGTCGGCTGGGTACCCTCCGTCTGTCGACCGAGGAGGGCAACGCAGTGAGACTGTGGGCGACGCGCGAGACGCGCAGTGAGCTGATGCTGGCGGCGCTGCGCGTCCTGATGGGCGTCATCTTCCTCGCCGTCTGGTCGGACAACCTCATCAAGGGGTACTACTCTCCGGGCGGCTGGGCGGACTTCGTGCAGGAGTACGCCGACACCACCAGGGTCGGCCTCTACGCCGACCTGCTGGACTCGGTGATGATCCCCAACGCGACCGTGTTCGCGTACGGGCAGTTCGCCATCGAGTTCGTCATGTTCGGGCTGTTTCTCGTACTCGGCCTGTTCACGCCGGTGTCGGCGCTGCTCGGCGCGGCCTTCCAGCTCAACCTGCTGATCGCGACCTCGGGCACCGGCGAGTGGCCGGGCACCTACATCATCATGTGCCTGCTGCTGGTCGCCGTCGGCCTCTCGCAGTCGGGACGCACGCTGGGGCTCGATGCGGTGCTGGCGCGGAGGAACCCACACCCGCGCCTGCCGGTCTACTGACGAACGGCGTGCGGACCGGGCGTCGCCGGCTCCCCGGTCAAGGCCCGGAATCCGAACAGTCTCAGGCGCAGCAGGCACCAGGAGATGTCCCGCACGGCGAGCGCTGAGCCGCGCCAGGTGCCGGCGATCTTGGACGACCCCGCCCGTCGCCGGTAGCGGGTGTCGCGAACGGCGATGCGCGCGCCGGCGAGGCGAGCCTTCACCGCCATCTCCGTCGGGAAGGCGTACGCCCGCTCCTCCAGCCGCAGCCGCTCCAACAGGTCGGTGCGGACGGCGCGGAAGGGACCGTCGTCGCTGAGCCGCAGGCCGAAGAGCACGCTGAGGTTGAGCGCCAGCCAATCGTTACCCAGCCGCTGGTGGAGCGGCATGCGGCCGGCGGCGGCGCCGCGCACGGCGCGCCGTCGCGACCCGATGACGAGGTCGGCGACGCCGGCCAGGACCGGCCCGACGAGATGCTTGACCTGGGACGGGTCGTCGGTGCCGTCGGCCTCGAGGAAGACGACGGCGCGGGCGCCCGCGGTCGTAGCCGCGCGGGCGCCCGTCAGGCAGGGGTAGCCGTAGCCCCGGCGCGGCTCGCGCAACAGCCGCGCCCCGGCGGCGAGGATCAGGTCCGGTCCGGAGTCGGAGGAGCCGTTGTCGACGAACAGGGTGCGTCCCAGCAGGCCGAGGCCGCGGAGCTCCGCCAGGAGCGCGGGCAGGGCCACGGCCTCGTCGAGCACGGGAACCACGATGCAGTAGTCTGGCGCAGATGAAGCTGCTGAAGACGCCACGGTCTCGCGCGTACCTCGGGCTCGCCGTTCTCGCCGCCGGACTCGCCGGGCTTGCCCTGTCCGGCGACCTGCTCGTCCACGCGACCTGGTTCACCGCATTCTACGTACTCGCCGGCGCCGGGTTCGCGCTGCTGGCGACTGCGGCGACGAGCCTGCCGCTGCGCGGAGCCATCGTCGCCGCGGTCGTCCTGCGCCTCATCTTCCTGCCGGTCATGCCGAGCCTGAGCGACGACTACCACCGCTACGTCTGGGACGGGCGCGTGCAGCTGGCCGGCATCAATCCTTACCGGTACCGGCCGTACGAGCACGCGCTCGACCGCGTCCGTTACGCCGGCCGTGACCGCATCAACCACGACGAACTCAGGACAGTCTACCCGCCCCTCACGCAGGCGGTCTTCCTCGGCGTGGCGTCGGCAGCCCGCGCTCTGGAGCTCGAGACCGCGCCGACGCCGCGCGCCGAGGTCGTGCTCTTCAAGCTCGTCTTCGGCGCGTTCGACCTCGCGACCGCCGCGGCGATCTGGTTCCTCGCCACCAGGAGACTGCGTCTGCAGGCCACGGTGTTGTACCTCCTCTGCCCCGCGGTGATCGTGCAGACGTGGGAGTCGGCGCACGCGGAGGCGGCGGCGATGCTGCTCTGCGTGCTCGCCGCCGCTCTGCTCGTGCGCCGTCGCGACGGCTGGGCCGGCATCGCACTCGGTCTCGCCGTCGCGTTCAAGGTCACGCCGCTCGGCCTGCTGGTGCCGGCGCTGCTCGGCGGGCGGGCCTCGCCCGCCCGCTTCCTCGCCGGCTTTGGGCCGGCGCTGCTCCTCCCCTACGTGCCCTACCTCGCCACCGGTGGGTCCTTCGGCTCGCTGTTCCAGAGCGGCACCGGCTGGACCGGTGGTTCCCTCGTGTTCACGCTGCTGGCCCGGCTCACCACTCCCGAGCTCGCCCGCTGGCTGGCGCTCGCGCTCTTCGCCGGTGGCGCGCTGTGGATCGCCGGGAGCTTCCGTGGTCGCGAGCGGACCGCGGAGGCGTTCGCCTGGACCTTCACCCTGCTCGTCCTGTGCCTGCCGGTGGTCCACGCGTGGTACTGGCTCACGCCGCTGGCGCTGGGGCTCGCCGCGGGCTTGTGGCTGCCCCTCTTCATCGCGATGGCCGCGCCGCTCGTCGAGTCGCTGCCGCTCGCGGCCAAGCTGGCGCGTCTCCGGGGTGAGCTCGGGGCCGTCGTCGTCGGGCGTGCCGGGGTCGGGCGCCATGCTCGCCGATACCTGGGGCCGTGATCTTCAAGGAGGACGCGGGTCAGGTCCTACGCGGCCGGACATCCGCCCAAGTCTCCGCCGGTGTGCCCCTGTTGTCGCCGGACGGAGCCGTCGCCATACTGAGACGATGACCGGACGGACCATCGCGGTGATGGCGCGCCCTCTGGTGCGCGGAGAGGTCAAGACGCGCCTGGCGACCGCGCTCGGCGACGGCGGCGCCCTCGCCGTGTACGAGCACCTGCTCCGCGGCACGCTGGACGCCGCCGAGCAGGGCCCGGCGGCCTCGCTCGTGCTGGCCGAGGCGCCGGCGGAGTCACGGTCCGCCGCGGACCCCGCACACCGCGTCCCGGTAGACGTCCTCGAGAGCCGCCCGCACTGGAGACGGCTCGAACAGCACGGCAAGGGGCTTGGCGAGCGGTTGGCCGGCGTGTTCGGTGCGCTCTTCGCGGACGGAGCGGACATGGTCGTGATCGTCGGCAGCGACAGCCCTGCACTCCCGCCGGAGTTCCTCGAGCAGGCGTTCGCCGAACTCGACCGGGCCGACCTCGTGCTTGGCCCGGCCGCGGACGGCGGCTACTACCTGATCGGCGCCGGCCGACGGACCTGGTACGCCGGCGCCGGGGCGCTCGCTCGCTTGCTCGCGGCGTCCCCGATGAGCAGCCCGAGGCTCCTGGACCACACGACGAGGGAAGCGCGCGCCATCGGCTGGCGCGTGGCGCAACTGCCGCTGTGGGTGGACATCGACGGACCGGCGGACCTCGGCGTGCTGGAGCGACTCGAGGGCCGGTCCGCTCTGCGCGGCGAGCCGCTCGGCGGACTGCGCGAGGTGTACCTGCACTTGACGCACCGCTGCGGCCGCGCCTGCCGGCACTGCTACGACGGCGCGGCCTCTGCCGCCGACGAGCTGACGACTTGGGAGTGGCGCGGCGCGATCGACCGGTGCGTCACCCTCGGCGCGCGGAGCTTCGTCTTCATCGGCGGCGACCCTCTGGTGCGCGAAGACTTCGTACAGCTCGCTGATCACATCACCGGAACGCATGAGGCGAAGGCGCGGTTCTTCTTCAACAGTCTGGTCGACGAACGCCTGGCGGCCGAGCTGAGTCGCGCTGGGCGCGGCCTCCTCACGCCTCTGGTGAGTGTCGACGGACCGCGCGCGATCAACGACGCCCTGCGCGGCCCGGGAAGCTACGACGACGTCATGACCTCCGTCCGCAACCTGCTCGCGGTCGGCCTGGAGCCGGTGGCCAACACCGTGCTGGTACGGCCGGCGCTGCCCGGCCTCACGCAGCTCGCGCGCGAGCTGTGCGCCGCCGGGATCGGCCGGCTGCACCTCATCCTGCCGCACCAGCGCGGCATGTCGTGGGGATCATCGGCCGATGGCACCCCCCTGGGCGGATGCGTACCGGCGGAGGGACTCGTGCCGGACGGAGCCGAACTGGTGGCGGCGATGGGTGAGCTGCTGGCGGTCGCCGCGGAGATCGGCCTGACCGTGGACAACCTGACGGGCTGGCGCCGGCGCGTCGGCAGGCGCAACGATCTCTGCGCCGCGGGCTGCCGCGACCTCTCGATCGACCCGGCCGGCCGCGTGCACGCCTGCGTCATCACGGCCGGCGACCCGGCGTTCGTCGCCGGCTCGCTGCGCGAGCAGCCGCTCGAGGAGATCTGGCGCACGTCGAGCAGCCTGCGGCTGCTGCGCGCCGCGCGCTCCCGCGACCGGGCCGAATGCCTCGCCTGCCCGGTCGCCGACGCCTGCGGCGGGGAGTGCTGGGTGCAGGCGCACTATGCGGCCCGGGCTCGCGGCGAGGCCGCAGGCTACGCCGCACCGTTCCCGTATTGCGGCCTCGTGCGCCCGCTGCTCGAGGAGCTCTCGGCCGAGGCGGTCGCGGCCGGGGCCGCCGTCCCGGCCGGCGACGCCTGCGTCGCCGCCGGCGCCTGCGGCGGCCAGTCCTCAGCAGGCGCGGACGACTTCGCCCTCTTCGACTGCATCTGAGGGTACTGACGGCGCGGGCGTGACCCGCGCGCACCGATCCGGCGACGAGCCGCTACGAGCGCAGGGGGCTTCCTGCCGGCGCGGACCATCATGACGCGGTTCGCCGCGCGGGCGAGGCCGGCCGACGGCGGCGCGAGCTAGAACCAGTCGGCGAACGCCTCGACGCTTGTCACCGCGAGCCGGCGGCCGCGGGAGAACCATGCCAGTTCCTCGCCGCCGGCCGGGGCGGCCGGCGCGGCGCTGCGGCAGGCGATGCCGGGCAGCCCTTCGTCCCACGCTGCCCGGCCGACGGGGCGGCAGTCCTCGTGCGGCACCGTCCTGCCGCCGGAGTCCGCGGGATACGTGACCGGCAGCCCTGCCGCGACGCAGCCGGCGTCCGAGACGACATCGGCGAAGTCGTCCGGTTCCACGTCGGTGCTCACCAGCACGGGCGCCGCCGCCGGCTCCAGATCCTCGGGTCCATACGGCAGACCGGAGAACCGCGCGAGGACGTTGGCACGCGCGACCCGCGCGTCCCCGTTCAGGTAGACCACGGCGAATCCGCCCGGCGCATTCCACCGCCCTCCAAGCCGGCGGGCGAACTCCCCGCTCAGCGGATCCTTCCAGCTCGGATCGGCGACGCGCAGGTACTCTCCGCCCCGCGCGACGGTGAGGAATCGATCGACGACGTCGCGAGATCTCACGCAGTAGCCGCGTAGTCGAACGAGCGGCGGACCGACTCGAGAAGCCACTCATGCTCGTCCGCGGCGATGACCTCGAGCATGCTCCTCTGGCCGTAGGCCGGTGCGGGCCGGCGGGCGATGCCGGGCACGCGCGCCGGTTTGAGCCGGTTCGCGAGCAGGTCGGCGATCGCAGCCACGGCCGCCGCCTTGGCCTTGCGAGCCGGCGGCGGCGCGTCGGCGAGCCACAGGCCGGCCGCCTGGCGCGTCACACCGAACAGCGCGCCGAGCTCGGTGATGTTCAGCCCGAACACCGCACGCACTCGCTCGAGGTCGGAGCGTTCCGCCAGCTGCGCCTCGGCGACGAGCCGCGTGAACCGCAGTAGCGCCTCGGCCTCGCCTGCGTGCTGTGGCAGGGAGCTGCCCGCCGGTAGCGGGAGCGGCTGCGCGCCCGGAAGCAGCGAGCGCAGGCGGGCCACGAGGTCGAGAGCGACGCCGGCCCCGAGCCCTTTGGCACGGACCCACGCCGAGAAAGGCGCGGCGGCCGCGAACGATCTCAGCAGCTCGACCGGCGCCCTCGAACAGCCCGCGTCGTGGACCACGCAGTACTCGCCCCCGTCGTCGCGGACGACGAGTTCGGGGCGCGCCTCGTGGGCCGAGGCGAGCAGCGCGTCGATAAGCTCGCCGTAGGCGGCCACGTAGCGCCTGACGGCGGCGGGCCGGCCGCGCAGTGCGTCCCCAAGGGACCTCCCGAGCCGCCGGCGCAGCCCCGGCGCCGCCGTATCCACGATCCTGAGAAGATCCTCTGCGTCAGAACCATCGAGAACGCTGATGATGAGCGTCGTCGGCATGGGCTCAACTTAGCGAAAGCGAAACGCAAGCGCAAGGAGAACGCAAGTCCTGCGTCTGCATTCTCAAGCGGGAACGGATGCCATCAATCGCCGGCGATCCGGAGGACCGCCGACCCGCGCACCCTGTCCTCCTTGAGGTCGAGCAGCGCTTCGTTGGCCTGCTCGAGCCGGTACTCCTGCACGCGGCTCTCAATGGGGATCGCAGCCGCGTCGCGCAGCAACTCGCGAGCGTCCTGCCGCGTCGAGTTGGCGACGCTGCGCACGACGCGCTCGTGGTAGATCCACGGGTACTCGATGGGCGGGATGGGCGAGGAGTAGATCCCGCCCAGCGCGACGACGCCGCCCTTGTCGAGCTGCCGCAGGGCGTCGACGGCGAGCTCGCCGGCCGGAGCGAAGACGATCGCCGCGTCGTAGGGCACGCCGGGATCGTCGCCCGCCTCGCCGGCCCAGACGGCGCCGAGCTCCCGCGCCATCGCCCGGTGCTCCGCGTCGCGGGCGATACCGTACACCTCCCAGCCGCGCCAGATGGCGACCTGTGTGCACAGCGAGGCGGCGGAGCCGAAGCCGTAGATCGCGAGGCGCTTCGGCGCGGACACATCGCCGCCCGCGGACGCCGCGACCCCGCCCGGCAGCCCGGCTTCGTCGCCGACGATGCCGACCAGCCGCAGGCAGCGGTAGCCGATGATCCCGGCGCAGAGCAGCGGAGCAGCGGCGATGGCGGTCATGCCGGCCGGGAGGCGATAGACGAACCCGGCCGACGCCACCGTGTACTCGGCGAAGCCGCCGTCGACGTCCCAGCCGGTGAACAGCGCGTGCTCGCAGAGGTTCTCCCGGCCACGCGCGCAGAACCGGCAGGTCTCGTCAGTCTGGTGTAGCCAGGGCACGCCGACGCGGTCACCGGCGGCGAGCGGCGTCGCACCCGGAGCGCCGCCGGGAGCGACGAGCTCGGCGCCGGCCCCGAGCGCCACCACCTCGCCGACGATCTGGTGGCCGGGCACCACGGGCGAGCGGTGTGGCGGCAGCTCGCCCTCCAGAATGTGCAGGTCGGTGCGGCAGACGCCGCAGGCGAGCACCCGCAGGAGGACCTGGCCCGGACCCGGCTCGGGCACCGGGAGCTCGACGAGCCGGAGCGGCGCCTCGGCCGCGGGGGCGGGCGCCGCCAGCCGCATCGCGCGCATCGTTCCCGGTGGCCCGCCGGTCGCATGGAGCATGACGCTCAACCTCCGTGGTGGACGAGTCCGTGGTGCTGCTGGTCGGCGACGGCCGCCGCCAGAAGCGCCGCAGCGGATGGAAGGAAGAACAGACCGAGCTCCACGGCGAAGAGGACGCACGCCGCCACGAGCAGCGCCGCCAGCAGGATCCGGGCGGCGGCGGCGTGCACCACCAGCGCCACGCCGGCCGCCACCGCGGCGACGACCGCCCACGCGATGACCATGAAGACGGCGTCGGAGCCCATGGCGACGACGATGAGGACCTCAGCCGCCAGAAAGAGCACCACACTGGCTTTGACGAGTGCCGGCATACTCGTTTATTACCCTACGACAGCACGTCCTTGCGCCGGAAGACGAGATATGCGGCCAGCGTGAGCCCCCCGCTCCAGAGCGTGAAGATGCCGAGACCCTTGAGGATGGGTCGCCAGTAGATCGGGTCGCGCCAGAAGTTGATGAACTCCGTCAGGTACTGCGGGAAGACCCACGGCCGCAGCCAGTCGAAGTAGCTGAACTGGATGAGCACGGTGATCACGATGTAGATGACGATCGTCGCGATGAGCGCGGTCAGGCTCGAGTCAGTGAGCGTGCTGAACAGCAGGGCCATCGAGACGATGCAGGCCATCGCGGCGAGTCCGTAGAGGCAGCTGAGAACGATCAATCCCAGCCCCTGCCAGACGCCGACCGTGCTGCCCGAGAGCGTGATCATCGGGTGCAGACCGAAGAAGAGGCCGCCGAACAGCAGGCCGCCGGCCACCATGACGGCGAAGCCGACGGCGAGGTAGACGACGGCCATCGTCCACTTCGCCAGGATGAAGGCGCCGCGCCGGGTCGGCCGGAGCAGGACGATGCGCAGCGTCCCCAGCTCCGCCTCGCCGGCGACCATGTAGCCGGCCACCATGGCGGCGGCCATCGGCAGCAGGAACGGGATCAGTGCGGAGAGCGACGCCAGCGTCACGAACATGCCGTTGGAGGTGATGCGCTCGAAGAAGAGCGGGCCGTCGCCGCCGTGCGGATCCGACTTCGCCAGATACAGCGCCAGCGAGATCAGGAACGGGATGAGGAACGCGCCGCCCCAGATGAGGTAACTGCGGCGCTGGAACAGCAGTTTGATCCACTCGCGCCGCAGAGCGCCCCAGGCGTGGCCGCGCATGCCGGCGGCGGTGCTGCCGTGAGCCTGGACCGGCGGCTGAGGTGATCCGCCGGGCGGCGCTGCGACCGAGCCGCCCGGCGCGACCCCCGAAGCTTCGGCCGAGGTCAGCGCCGCCGAGGTGCCACGCGGTCCCTCCCCCGGCCCCCAGATCGGCTCGCCGGAGGTGGTGGTGTACGCCGGGCCGCCGGCCTTGGGGACCGGCCCGGGCCCGTTGGGATCGGGAGGCCCGGCGGGCGGACAGCTGCAGCCGCCGGGGCTCATCGCCGGCCACCAGGGAGCAGCCGAGCGAGGCCGGCGCGCCGCTTGCCCCCCGCCGGCTCGCCGGCGGCGTCGGTGCCGGTGAGCTCGAGGAAGAAGTCCTCGAGCCCCTGC
This sequence comes from uncultured Thermoleophilia bacterium, assembly GCA_963705205.1. GTDB lineage: Bacteria > Actinomycetota > Thermoleophilia > UBA2241 > UBA2241 > CAIXSE01. The sequence goes on along the minus strand of CAVPJG010000015.1, from coordinate 103,720 downwards.
TCCGACGCCGGGACCACGGCGCGCACCTCGACGCCGTCCGCGACCAGCCGCCGGACCATCTCGGGCACGGCGTCCTCATCGGCCTGGACGACGAGAAAGCCCTCGTCTTCCTTCACGTCGCCGGCGCCGAACTGGCCGCGCAGCACCTCGCGGGCGCGGCCCTGGTCGCCGGTGAGCACCTTGATCGCGTCGTTCTTCGGCCTGAGCTCGCTGACCGGCCCCTGGACCACCACGCGGCCCCGGTTGATGATCACGGCGCGCGTGCACACCTGCTCCACCTCGTGCAGCAGGTGCGAGCTGAGGAAGACCGTCGTCCCGGCCTCACCCAGCTCGCGGATCAGCTCACGCACGTCCTTCATGCCGCGCGGGTCGAGGCCGCTGGTCGGCTCGTCGAGCACGATGAGCTCGGGGCTGTGGAGCAGTGCCTGGGCGATGCCGAGGCGCTGCTTCATCCCGTGGCTGAAGCCTCCGACCCGGTCGTCGGCCCGGTCGGCGAGCGCGACGATCTCGAGCACCTCGTCGATGCGCTCCTCGCTCACCGGGCCCGTCATGCTGCCGAGCAGCCGGAGGTTCCGGCGCGCGCTCATGAGCGGGTAGAACGTCGGGTCGTCCACGAACCCGCCGACGTGCCGCAGGGCGCCCTGCAGCTCGCCCGGGACGCGGTGGCCGCAGACCTCGGCGTGACCGCTGGTGGGGTGGATCAGGCCGAGGACCAGCCGGATGACCGTCGTCTTGCCGGCGCCGTTCGGACCCAGGAATCCGAACAGGTCGCCCTTGCAGACCTGCATGTCGAGGCCGTCGACCGCGCGCAGGCGACCGAACTGCTTGGTGAGGGCATGGGTCGTCAGGATGGGGGCGCGGCCGTCGCAGCTCCGCTGCCCGGGCCGCGCCCCCTCCGGTTCACTCAACGTTTGCGCTTCCGCGACGTCTGGCGTCTCAGGGTCTTCCACGTCAACGAACGGAGCTCGCGAACGCCTCCAGATCGCTCATGGGCACCATGCCGGCGGCTACCAGGGTGGTGCCGTTCTTCTCCCACACGATCACGCCGCCGAGGGGGGTGCCGATCTTCAGGGCCTCGGCGCCGCCGACGGTGGCCCTGCCGAGGATCTGCGAGGTCTTGCGGGCCTCGGCGAGCTGCTTCTCCAGCTCGGCGGTGGTCCTGGTCTGGCCGAGGACGATGGCGCCGAACCCGTCGCCGTAGAGCAGCGCGCTGCTAGGCCCGGTCGTCTCGGCGCCGGCGCGCAGCGAGTGCGGCTCGCTCGTGACCAGGGAATCGCAGTCCATGCCGGTGGCGGCGCCCATCAGTTCCATGAGCGGCGCCCCCCCGGCGGTGAGCGGTCCGGCGGAGCTCAGCACGTACCCCCAACGGAACGGCCGCGCCGCGTCGTCGCGCGCCCAGGCCAGCTGGTAGGGCACCAGCTCCTGGACCTGCTCGCGCGTGAGCAGCGCGCCGCGCACCGCCTTCTCCGCGGCCGTCTCCTGCGCCGCGGTGGGCTCCGTGCCGGCGCCACCCTCGTACGCGCGCCGCATCCTGCTGCGCATCTGGTCGCCGTCGACGGTCTTGGTCGTCACCTCGGCGCCCTCGGGCGGGGTGAAGGCGAACGTCGCGGGGTCGATGGCGTCGTAGCTCACGCTGGTGAACCCGAAGCGCAGCACCGGCGTGGTCCCGCCCCTGGCGTACACGTCGAGCTGCAGCGGCAGCATGGTCTCGCCGTCCACCGCCGCCTCGACGTAGCCGAGGGCGGTGTCGGTGGCGACGGGCGTCATGCGCAGCTGGTACGCCTCGCGGCCGGCGACCTTGGTCTGGCCGGCGACCTCCACGGTCGCGAAGCGGGCGACCTGCTGCAGGTAGAGGGTGATCATTGCCGGCGTGAGCGCGGTGGCGTCGGGCGCCGGAGACGGAGTCTCCGCCGGCGCCGTCCCGGTCACGACGAGCTTCTTGACCGTGTTCTGCGCGTGGTCGTAGACCCAAGCCGTGCGCTCGGCCTTGTTGACGACGACCACCTGGTCGCCGCCGCCGCCCTGCGACTCGACCCTCGCGCCGGCGTCGCTCACCCAGACGCGTCCCGACCCGCTGCTCGTGAGCGGCGACTGGGCCGGCAGCTGGGCCATGCCGCTCGCCTGCACGAGGTCGCCGAAGAGGTCGTTCTGCCAGGCGACCTCGCCGCTGACGGCGGTCACGTCCCCTGCCTGCGCCATCTTCCCGAGCAGGTCCGGGGCGGAGACGTCGGGGAGGGGATCGGACTGCCCGGCGCCGGCGACGGCGACGGCGATCACGAGGACGACGGCCGCAAGCCCGACGAGCGTGGCGAGGATGAGGACCTTGGAGCGCATGCACTTCTCCTTTCGCACTGCGGCAGCGAGCAGCTGCTGACTAGGGTGTACCCCCGCGCCCCCCGCCGCGCAACCTTACGCGGGTACGTAAGGACGGACGGATGCCTCAATCCCGGACGAGGCCGGCGCCGTCAGGGCAGCGTCTCGACGAACGCCGCCCACCCCGAGCGCAGTGCCTTCCAGCCGACGCCGACGCTCTGCCGCGAGGCCTCGTCGAGACCCTCGGAAGTGAGGTCGGAATCGCTGACCGCGGCGACGAACCGCTTGAGGCCGCGAAGCCCCCAGCGGTCCCGGACGTACAGCACCAGCGAGGCGCCCTCCAGATACGCCAGCCGCACCTTGTCGATGCGGTTGCCCTTCCACAGGCTCTTGACCCTGAGTGCCTTCTCCAGCGGGAACGCCGACTTGGGGGACGCCAGGTCGTCGCGCAGCGGCTGGAACGAGCGACCGCCCTCGACGGCGGTCGCCAGTCCCTCGGCGAGCAGCGTGGGCGCGTGCCTCGCCCCCTCGAACCAGCGCGACGTGTAGGCGTGGGTCATCTCATGGGCGAGCATCCGTGGCGTCCAGGACGCCTTGCCCCGCAGGGCCGGGCCCAGCACCCCGATGTCGCGCGTCCAGGTGGGCGCCTCGCCCAGCCTCTTCGGAGCGCGCGAGAAGAAGCGGATGCGCGACTCGCCGGGGTCTTCTCCGAGGGAGCGCAGCAGCTGCCGCCGGGACGAGTAGTAGTACACGACGATCGGCTCGTTCGCGCTGATGCCCAGCAGCCCGAGGCGTTCACGGGCCGGCGCGCCCGCCGCCGCCAGAGCCTCCGCGGCGGCCCGTTCGCGGCTGTCGGCGATGACGACGAGCCCGTTGCGGCGCACCGCCACCGGCTGTGCGAAGGCCATGGCGTCCTGCCCGCGCACGTCGCGCGGCGTGACGTCGTCGTGCAGCACGAGCCGCCCGCCACGGAGGCCGGCGTCGAACACGCGGCGGGCCATGATGCGGTCGGCCGGGCCGGCGCCGCCGACCTCGCCGACCGCGCCGACGTAGAAGCGCCCGGGCCGGTCGCGCACCGCCTCCGCCATCAGCCGCAGGCGCGTCCACGGGAGCCGCACGAGGCGGCGGTACAGCACGTCGACGGCATGCCGGGCGTCGCCGGTCGAGGCAGGCAGGGCTGCGCCCCAGGCGGCACGGTCCCTGCTGAGCAGCGCCGGCGTCGCGTCGTCGAGCGCCGCCTGCATGTCCCGGGTGGTGACCCTGGGCGCTGCCGGTCGCGGCTGGGCCCGCTCCTCCCGGAGAGACAGGCCTACTCCGCTCGCGACGAGGACGACGAGGAGGATCGCGAGGCCCGCCCCTGCGATGAGGAGGGCGGGCCGGGCTCTGCGAGGCGGTGCGGCCATACCGTCATTGTACGGCCGCACCGCCGGACGGCACTCCGCCGTCAGTCTCCCGCCTGAACGTAGCTGCGCCAGCCGGCGAAGAACTCGCGCCAGCTCACGCCCAGCGTGCCGCCGAGCGCCGCATCCATGCCTGCTTCTGAGGGCTCGGCGGCGGACAGCGCCTGGACGAACGGCCGCAGCTGCTCCGGGCCCCAGCGCGAGACGACGAAGGCGACGAGCGCCCCGCCGATCTCGTAGCCCAGCCGCACCGCCTCGGCGTCGCCGCCGTCCCACACGTCCGTGTCGGCGAACGACTCCGGCAGCGGCCAGAGCTGGTCGCCCGTGGCGACCTCCTGCCGCAGGGCCGGCGTCGCCGGCGTTCCCTCGGCCGCCTGGGCGATCCCCTCGACGAGCAGCGCCGGCGGCTCCTCGTCGTCGCCGAACCAGCTCACCGTGTACGCGTGCGCGAGCTCGTGTCGCAGGACCTCGTCCATGGACCCAACCCAGTCGCGCAGCCACGGGCCCATCACGCCCACGTCGTAGGTCGGCCAGGAGTCCCCGGCTACGCGCAGCGACGGGTGGGAGAAGAAGACGAGGCGCGCTGTCGAGGCTCCGAGGGCCAGCGCGTCGCGCACGTCCGCGGCGGACCCGTACACGGTGATCACCACGGTCGGGCCGGTGCCGATGCCGAGGGCCGCGAGCCGGGGCCGCGCGCGCGCGGCCGCGGCCAGCACCGCGGCCGCTCGTCCGCGCACCTGCGTATCACCGAGCACGATGAGCCCCGGGCGCTGCAGCACGAGGGAGTCGTGCAGCGCCATCAGGTACCGGCGGCGGAGGTCCTCCGGGGTCTCGTCGGCGAGCACGACCGCGCCGTCGGCGACGCCGAGCAGCTTGAGGTACCTGACGACGGCGATCCTGTCGGGAGGCCCGGCGTCGCCGAGCTGCCCGATGCCCCGGACCCGGTAGATCCCTTGCGCCGGGTCCAGCGGCGTGACCTCGAACGAGAAGGTACGCCACGGCAGCGGCGCGAGCTTGTCGAACAGCTCGGCGAGGCCCGCCTTCGCCGCGACCGATTCCGGGCTGCCGCCGTCGTGCGGCAGGCGGTCGAGGAAGGCCGCTCTATCGCCGGCCACCAGCGCGTCCGCGGCCGCGCCGAACTCGTAGCGAGCCAGGCGCAGCGTCCGCTCAAGGTCGGCCCGGGCGGTGTCACCGGACGAGCCGAGGTCGATCCCGCAACCCGTCGCGGCGGCCCAGAGGGTCGCGGCCGCGAGAGTGGCGAGGACCAGGCTGGAGATACGGTGTGCGCGCACGCGGCCTCCCGCGACGGATCGAGGGGTTCGCCTATCTTATCGCCCGGTGGCGCGCGCCCTTGATACTCGGAGGCGGCGGACCGGACCTCCCGCCGACGGCCGGCGCGGACGCGAGAGGCGGGTCGCGCGTGTACTATGGTGACCGATGAGCACGCCGTCCGGACACGACAGACCGTACCGCCTGTACCGCGCCGGCACGACGCAGGACGAGAGCCTCGCGGGCGCGCCGTCCGGCGGTGACAGGCCGCCGCGGGGCCGTGGCGGCCGGAGCCGCCGCCGCGGGCGCCGGGGCGGCGGCTTCGTCCTTCTGCTCATCGTGCTCGGCATCATCGTCGCGGCGGCGGCCGGCGTTGCCGCCGCCGCCGGCTGGGGACCCTTCGGCGGCGGGAACGAGGCCGCCGCGGAGCAGGCGAGCCCCGCCGCGACCGCCGCCGCGGCCGCCCTGACCGCCGCGCCCTCCGCGGGACCCTCAACGTCCGCGTCACCCAGCCCGACCCCGGCCGCGGCCCCGACCTTCTCGGTCACGGCCGGCGGCGACGTGATCGGCGGGTTCGGCGTGAGCGGGGTCGTCGGGAGCATGGGCAGCGGCCTCTTCGAGCAGCATCGCGCCGATCTTCGAGAAGAGTGACTTCGGCTTTGTCAACCTGGAGAGCCCGCTCACGACCGGCGGCGACGCACAGGGGTGGAAGGACGTCGTCATCAAGGGCAACCCGGACCTCGCGCCGGCGATGGCCGCCAGCGGCATCAACGTGGTCACGATGGCCAACAACCACGCCGGCGACATGGGCGACTCCGGGCTGCTCGACTCCATCAAGTACTGCGAGAGAAACGACATCGCTGTCGTCGGCGCCGGCAAGGACCTCCAAGAGGCCATGAAGGGCACGGTGCTCGAGACCGAGGACGGCGTGAAGGTCGCCTTCCTGGGCTTCACCGACGTCCTGCCCGTGGGGTATCCCGCCACCTCGTCGAGCCCCGGCGTCGCGCCCGGCCGCGCCGACATCGGCGCCGTCAAGAAGGCGGTCAAGGCCGCCGCGAAGAAGGCGGACTTCGTCATCGTCGGCTGGCACTGGAACTTCGAGTACAAACGTGCGCCCAGCCCCCTCGAGGAGAGCGAGGGCAAGGCCGTCGTCGACGCCGGCGCCGACATCGTCTTCGCCCATCACCCACACCTGCTCAACGGGGTGGAGGCATACCACGGCGCGCTCATCTTCTACAGCCTCGGCAACCTCGTCTTCAGCGGTTTCAGCGGCGAGACCGCGGAGACCGTGCTCGTGCGGGCGAAGGTCTCGGAGGAGGGCATCGACGCGCAGCTGATCCCGGTGGTCGGCGGCGGTTCAGGCGTCCCCTCCGTGGTCAAGGGATCGCAGGCCGACAGCATCCTTCAGAGGTTCCAGGGTTTCTCCGCGGCGCTCGACGCCAACGTCAAGATCGCCGACGGCAAGGGGTACGTGCACCTCAAGCGCTGAGCACCCGGCGCACCCCGCCGCGGACGGCCCGGCGACGCGCCCACCGCGATACGGGAGTGTCCATGACCCTCGTCATCTGCCCCAACCTCGCCATCGACCGGATGCTCGCCGGAGGCCCCCCGCGGCCGGGCGGCATGACGCGCTGTCGCGCGCTGCGCACGCAGGCGGGCGGCAAGGGCGCGAACGTGCTACGCGCGACGCTGGCGCTGGGCGGCGACGGCCGGCTCGTGGGGTTCGCCGCAGGGCGTGGCGGCCGGCTCATCGTCGAGCTCGCGCGCGAAAAGGGCCTCGAGCTCGCGGCGGTCACCACGGACGGCGAGGCACGCGTCTCGACCGTCGTCCTGGGGGACGACGGGTCGGTCACACGCCTGTACGAATACGGCCCGGAGATCTCGCGCGCCGACGAGCGTGCCCTGCGGGAGCTCGCCGGGGAGCGCGCCGCAAGGCCGGGCGAGTGGGCCGTGGTCACCGGGGCGGCGCCGCCGGGCGCCTCGCCCGGCTTCTACGCCGCCCTGGTCCGCACGGCCCGGGGCGCCGGTTACCGGGTGCTGGTCGACGCCGACGGCGAGCAGCTCGCCGGAGCGCTCATCGAACGCCCGGACCTGGTCAAGGTGAACCTGGCGGAGGCGTGCTCGGCGGTAGGCCGGCCCGGGGCGCGCTGCGACGACGAGAAGGAGGCAGCGCTGGAGGTGCTCGTGGCCGAGGGCCTCGAGCTCTGCCGGCGCCTCATGGGCACCGGAGCAGCCGGCGCCATCCTGACGCTCGGCGCCGCCGGGGCAGTGGCCGCCGTGGACGGCGCCGAGTGGCGCGTCGCGACGCGGCGGGTCGACGCCGTGAACCCCGTCGGCTCCGGCGACTCGTTCGCCGCCGGGCTGACGCTCGCGCTGCAGCGTGGCGATGGGACGGCCGCGGCGCTGCGTCTCGCGGCGGCCGCCGGCGCCGCCAACGCCGTCTCGCCGTACAACGGCGACGTGGATGCGGTGCTCGTGGAGGAGCTGGCGGGCAAGGCCTTCGCCGGCCCGCCCGAGCGCCGGACTCCAGGTCTCCCCCCGGCTGGTCGCCGGTCGCCCCGCGGCCTACACTGACACGAGCGATGCGACCCATCCTCTTCCAGATCGGCGACTACCGCTTCTACAGCTTCGGGCTCATGGCCGCGCTGGCGCTTATCGTGCCCGGCATCGCCATCGTTAGGCCGCTGGTGCGCCGCCGCGGCGTGCCGGCGGAGTTCGCCTACGAGCTCATCATCGCCGCCGGCGTCGGCGGCTTCGTCTTCGCCCGCATCTACTACCTCATCGAGAACTACGCGCTGGTCAAGGCCGACTTCTGGGGCGCCGCCTTCGGGGGCATCGGGTTCACCTGGTACGGCGGCCTCATCGGCGGGTTCATCGGCGTGGTCGGCTGGACGCTCGTCAGGCGCCACCCGCTCGACATCGTCGCCAATGCGCTGGCCCCGGCCACCGCCCTCGGCTACCTCATCGGCCGCATCGGCTGCCAGCTCGCCGGGGACGGCGACTACGGCAAGCCCAGTGATCTGCCCTGGGCCATGGGCTATCCCAACGGCACGGTGCCAACGCCGCCGGGCGTGGAGGTCCACCCCACGCCCGTCTACGAGATCATCGCCATGGCCTTCGTGGTCTGGATCCTCTGGCGGCTGGCCACGCGCTACGAGAAGTCCGGCTGGTGGACGTGGGGCTGGTTCCTCTTGCTCTCGGGTATCGAGCGCTTCCTCGTCGAGTTCGTGCGCATCAACCCCATCTGGTTCGGGGGGCTCACGCAGCCGCAGTGGGTGAGCATCGCGAGCGTCCTCATCGGGGTGACGCTCATCGCCGTGTTCCGCGGAAAGCCTGCCGTACTGGTGGGAGAGGCGGCCCGGCCGAGCCGCGCGCAGACGAGGCGGGCGGCCCGGGCTTCCTAGCGGTCGCCCCGACGGGCGACCTCACCGCCCGGGCCCAGGCTCGAACCGATAGCCCATGCGCGCCGCCGTGAGAAAGTAGCGTGGCGCGCTCGGGACCGGTTCCAGCTTGCGACGGATCTGCCCGACGTACACGCGCAGGTAGTGCGTCTCGGTCTCGTACCTGGGTCCCCAGACCTCCTGCAGGAGCTGCCGCTGCGTGACGAGACGTCCCGCGTTGCGCACCAGGACCTCGAGGATGTGCCACTCCGTTGCCGTGAGCCGGACTTCGTCGCCGGCGCGAGTGACCCGGCGCGCGGCAAGGTCGATCGTGAAGTCCGGCGTCTCGACCACGACCGGCTCATCGGCCGGGGCCACGCGGCGCAGGGCGGCGCGCATGCGCGCGAGAAGCTCGTCCATGCCGAACGGCTTGGTGACGTAGTCGTCGGCGCCCGCATCCAGGGCGTCGACCTTGTCCTCTTCACGGTCCCGCACCGACAGCACGATGATCGGGACCCGGGTCCAGCCGCGCAGGCCCTCGATGACCTCCACGCCGTCGATCCCGGGGAGGCCGAGATCCAGCACCACCACGTCCGGATGGTCACGGGCGGCGAGCTGCAGCGCCTGCTCTCCCGTCGCGGCCAGGTCGACGTCGTAGCCTCGCGCGCGCAGGTTGATGCCGAGCGCGCGCAGGATCTGCGGTTCGTCGTCGACGACCAGCACGCGCGTCATGTGGCCGCCCTGAGCCTTACCACGATCGTCAAGCCTCCTCCCGGCGTGTCGTCGGCCTCGATGGTACCTCCCATCGCCTCCACGAACCCTTGGCGATGGCAAGCCCGAGCCCGACGCCCTCCCGCCGCTGCGTGTCCCCCAGCCGCTGGAACGGCAGGAAGATGCGGTCCCGCTCCTCCGGGGGGACGCCCGGCCCCCTGTCGGCGATGCGGACGTCGACGTCGTCCCGCACACGCCCGACGCGCACGAGGACCTGCTCGCCGCGGGAGAAGGCGACGGCATTGGCGATGATGTTGGCGAAAGCTCGCTCGAGAAGCGCCTCGTCGCCGAGGGCTGGGGAGTCTGCTCCGGGATGTCCACTACGACGCATTGCGTGCCTGCACCAAGCCCGGCGAGCGCCGCCGCGAGGACCTCGTCGAGCACGATGACCTCGCGGTGGACCACGACCGCGCCGGCCTGGAGCCGGCTCATGTCGAGCAGGCTGCCGACCACCCGGTCGAGCCGGTCGGTCTCCTCGTCGATGGTCGTGAGCAGCTCGCGGCGTGCCTCCTCCGTCCACTCCACATCGTCCTGGAGGAGGCTCGTGGCGGAAGCCTTGATGCCCGCCAGCGGCGTGCGCAGGTCATGGGACATGCTCGAGAGGATGCCGGCGCGCAGCTCGTTGACGGCCGCCAGGTCCTCCGCAGTCGCGGCTTCGGCCTCCAGCTCGCCGTGCTCGATGGAGGCGGCCAGCTCCTTCGCGAACGCATCCAGCATCCGCTCGTCCTCACTGGTGCGCGGCTCCGACGACGACGCCGCGAGCACGTGCCGGACGTCCACCTCGACGACGAGGCCGGCGCCCTCCGGTGACGCCGGGGCCTCACCGCTGGAGGCCTCGAGCTCCCAGCTGCCGTCGGCATCGTGGAAGAGCGCCGCGCCGTCGAGCGCGAACGCGCGGCGCAGGCCGTCGAGGATCGCCTCGACGCTGGACGAGCCGGCAAGGCGCATGAGCGTCTCCGCCTTGGCCCGTGCTCGGGTCGCCTGCGCCGCACGACGGGCCGCCTGGGCGACGAAGAAGCTCATCGCGGCCGCGACGGCCAGGAAGACGAGGAGGGCGAGGACGTTGTCCGGGTTGCTGATGGTCCACGTATACAGCGGCGGCGTCAGGTACCAGTTGACGAGCAGGAAACCGCCCAACGCCGCGATCAGCGCAGGCCATAGCCCCCCTATCGCCGACACCGCCACGACGAGCAGCAGAAACAACAGCAGCGCGCCCGACGGCGAGACCTGCGCTCGGGCGTGCGTGAGTGCCCAGGTCAGCAGCGGCGCCCCGATCAGGGCGAGCGCGAACCCCAGCGCCACTCGCCGGGGAGGCAACGAGCGTGGCCGGCGCAACCGTCGCTCGGGAGGGGCGCTCGCCCCCGCGCCGGCCTCGCGGCCGATGACGTGGACGTCGAAGCCGACCCCGGACAGCCTGATCACCGTCCTGACGACCGAACCGCGGATGAACAGACTCCAGGCGGAGCGCTCTGAGGCGCCCACGACGACCTGCGTCGCGTTGAGCGTCCGCGCGGTCTCGACCAGCGCCTCGCCGACGTCGGCGCCCGCCACCTCGCGGTAACTTCCGCCCAGCCGCTCGACCAGTCGGCCCTGCTGCTCGAGCAGACCGGCCGACTGCGTGGCCAGCCCCGTCTGGGGGCGCACGTGCACCGCGACCAGCTCGGCATTCAGGCGCTGCGCCATGCGCGCCGCGCGGCGCACGAGCCGGTCGCCGTCGGCGCTCCCGGACAGCGCGACCAGGACCCGCTCGCGCGTCTCCCACGTCGCCGAGATTCCGTGGCGCACGCGGTACTCGGCGAGTCCCTCCTCCACCCTGTCGGCGATCCACAACAGCGCGAGCTCGCGCAGCGCCGCGAGGTTGCCGGCGCGGAAGTAGTTGCCCAGCGCCGCGTCGATGCGCTCCGCCGGATAGATGTCGCCGCGGGACAGCCGCGCACGGATCGTCTCGACGGCGAGGTCGACCAGCTGGAGCTGGTCCGCTCGCCGCACGACCTCGTCCGGGATCGTCTCTCGCTGCGCGATCCCGGTGATCTGCTCGACGACGTCGTTGAGCGACTCGAGGTGCTGGATGTTGACCGTGGAGATGACGTCGATGCCCGCGTCGAGCAGCTCTTCGACGTCCTGCCAGCGCTTCTGGTTGCGGCAGCCCGGGACGTTGGTGTGCGCGAGTTCATCAACGAGCGCCAGCTGCGGCCGTCGCGCGAGCACCCCGTCGAGGTCCATCTCCTCGAAGACCGCGTCCCGGTAGGCGATTGCCGCACGGGGCACGACCTCGAGTGCGCCGACCTGATCGGCGGTCCGCTGCCGGCCGTGCGCCTCGACGAAGCCCACCACGACGTCCTCGCCGCGCACCTGGCGGCGTCGGCCCTCGTTGAGCATCGAGTACGTCTTGCCGACGCCGGGAGCGGCGCCCAGGTAGATGCGCAACGTGCCGCGGCTCATGCCGCCCTCCGCTAGAGGCGCTCGTCGAGCGCCAGGTTGAGCTCGAGTACGTTCACGCCGGGGTCGCCGAGGAATCCGAGTGACCGGCCCTCCGTCGCCTCGTCGACCAAGCGTAGCACGCGCTCCAGCGGCACTCCGCGCGCTTCCGCGACCCGTCGAGCCTGCAGGCGGGCGTTGTCCGGTGAGATGTCGGGGTCGAGACCGGAACCCGAACCGGTGATCGCGTCCGCCGGGTACCCGCTCGCCGGCGGTGAGGCTGTTGGCGCGCCGGTACTCCGCCTTGCGCTCGGCCGCGGCGTCGAGGAGTGCGGGGTTGCTCGGCCCGAGGTTCGAGGCCCCGCTCGCCATCGCGTCGTACCCCTCGCCGGCCGACGAGGGACGCGGGTGGAAGTACCCGGGACCCGCGAACGACTGGCCGATGAGCGAGGAGCCGACCGCGACGCCGTCGCGCTCGACCAGCGAGCCGTCGGCCCTGGCACCGAAGGCGACCTGGGCGATGCCCGTGACCACCAGCGGATAGATGAGCCCGGTGAGGACGGAGAAGACGACGAAGACGACGGCGGCGGTAGGCAGCTGCCGGCGCATCACACGACTCCGAACGCCGAGAGGACGAGGTCGATGACCTTGATACCCACAAAGGGGGCCACGATCCCGCCGAGCCCATAGATGAGCAGGTTGCGCTGCAGCGCACGCGCCGCGGACACGGCACGGAAGCGGACCCCGCGCAGGGCGAGGGGGATGAGCGTGACGATGACGAGCGCGTTGAAGATGACGGCGCTCAGGATCGCGGACTGCGGCGTTGCCAGATCCATCACGTTGAGCGTGTCGAGCACCGGAAAGGCTCCGGCGAACATGGCCGGGATGATGGCGAAGTACTTGGCCACGTCGTTGGAGATGGAGAACGTCGTCAGCGAGCCGCGCGTGATGAGCAACTGCTTGCCGATCTCCACGATCTCGATGAGCTTGGTGGGGTTGGAGTCGAGATCGACCATGTTGCCGGCCTCGCGCGCGGCCTGCGTGCCGCTGTTCATCGCGACGCCGACGTCGGCCTGGGCGAGAGCCGGAGCGTCGTTCGTGCCGTCCCCGGTCATGGCGACCAGCGCGCCGCCGGCCTGCTCGCGACGGATGAGCGCCATCTTGTCCTCGGGCGTGGCTTCCGCGAGGAAGTCGTCGACGCCCGCCTCCTCGGCGATGGCCTGCGCCGTGCGCGGGTTGTCGCCGGTGATCATGATCGTGCGGATGCCCATGCGGCGGAGCTCGGCGAAGCGCTCACGCATGCCGTCTTTGACGACGTCCTTGAGGCGGATGACACCGAGCGCGGCACCGTTCTCGGCGACCACCAACGGCGTGCCGCCCGCGGCGGCGACCCCGTCGACGAGCTCGTCGAGCTCGACCGGCGGCTGACGGCCGCTTTCGCTGAGCAGCCGCCGAACGGCCTCGGCCGCGCCTTTGCGGATCGACCGGCCGTCAATGTCGACGCCGCTGATGCGCGTCTGCGCCGTGAACGGGATGAGCGTGGCGCCCGAGAGCTCGCGGGCGCGCAGGTTGAAGCGCTCCTTGGCCAGGACCACGATGGAGCGCCCTTCGGGCGTCTCGTCGGCCAGGCTGGAGAGCTGTGCCGCGTCGGCGAGCTGTTGCTCCGTGACCCCGGGCAGCGGCAGGAACTCCGCCGCCTGACGATTCCCGAGCGTGATCGTGCCGGTCTTGTCGAGCAGCAGGGTGGAGCAGTCGCCGGCCGCCTCGACTGCCCGGCCCGATCGCGCGAGCACGTTGTGCTGCACGAGCCGGTCCATGCCGGCGATACCGATCGCCGAGAGCAGCGCGCCGATCGTGGTGGGGATCAGGCAGACGAGCAGGGCCGCGAGCACGACCACGTCCTGACGCGCGCCGGAGTAGACGGCGAACGGCTGCAGGGTGGCCACGGCGACGAGGAAGATGATGGTCAGGCCGGCGAGGAGGATGTCGAGCGCGATCTCGTTGGGGGTCTTCTGGCGCGACGACCCTTCGACGAGAGCGATCATGCGGTCGAGGAAGCTCGCGCCGGGCTCCTGCGTCACACGCACGACGATCTGGTCGGAGAGCACGCGCGTGCCGCCGGTGACCGCCGAGCGGTCGCCGCCCGACTCGCGGATCACCGGAGCAGACTCGCCGGTGATCGCCGACTCGTCCACGCTTGCGATGCCTTCGATGACTTCGCCGTCGGCCGGGATGAGCTCTCCGGCCGAGACCACGACGACGTCGCCGCGCGCCAGCCCGCTCGACGGCACGTCCTCGAGGCCGCCGCCCTCGGCACGCCGATGGGCGACGGTCTCGGAGCGGGTGCGGCGGAGCGCCTCCGCCTGGGCCTTGCCCCGGCCCTCCGCCATCGCCTCCGCGAAGTTCGCGAACAGCACCGTGAACCAGAGCCACGCGGCGATCGACCATGCGAACACGGTCGGATCGAGGATCGCGAGCACGGTGACCAGCATGCTGGTCACCTCGACCACGAACATCACCGGGTTGCGGGCCATGCGGCGCGGGTCGAGCTTCAGCACCGCGTCCCGCGCCGCCCCGCGCATCAGCCTGCCGTCGAACATCGCTGAGGACCTGCGGGTCACAGCGCCAGTTGCTCCACGATCGGCCCGAGCGCCAGCACCGGGAAGTAGGTCAGCCCGACGACGATCACAATCACCGCGAGCAGCATGACCACGAAGAGCGGGCTGTGCGTGGGGAGGGTCCCGGCGCTCGGGGGCACCGTCTGCTTGCGCGCCAGCGAGCCTGCGATGGCGAGCACCGGGACGATCAGGAAGAACCTGCCGGCGAGCATCGCCAGCGCACCGGTCGTGTTGTACCAGCCTGTGTCGCTGGTGAGGCCGGCGAAGGCCGATCCGTTGTTGTTGGCTTGCGAGGCGAACGCGTACACGACCTCGGTGAGCCCGTGAGGCCCGGGGTTGAGGATCGACTCCTTCGCCGGGCCCAGCAGGACCGACGCGCCGCTCAACACGAGCACCAGCAGCGGCACCGCGAGCAGGTACAGCACGACCAGCTTCATCTCCGCCGCCTGGACCTTCTTGCCGAGGTACTCTGGCGTGCGCCCGACCATGAGGCCGGAGATGAACACGGCGAGGAGCACGAAGACGAGCATGCCGTAGAGGCCGGCCCCCACGCCCCCCGGCGAGACCTCGCCGAGCAGCATGTTGACGAGCGGCACGGCGCCGCCGCCGGGCGTGAGACTGTCGTGCGAGGAGATGACCGCCCCGGTCGACGTGCCGGTCGTCGAGGCCGCGAAGAGCGCCGACGTCGCGGCCCCGAAGCGCACTTCTTTGCCCTCCATGTTGACGGCGCCGGCTTCGACGAGCGGGTTGCCGCGCACCTCGAAGTACGTTGCCGTCGCCGCGGACCCCGCCCACAGCAGGAGCATCGCGACGAAGATCGCCCAGCCCTGCCGCTGATCGCGGACGAGACGCCCGAACGCGTACGTGAGCGCGAAGGGGATGACAAGCAGGGCCAGCATCTCCAGGAAGTTGGTGAGGCCCGTAGGGTTCTCGAACGGGTGCGCGGAGTTGGCGTTCACGACGCCGCCTCCGTTCGTCCCCAACTCCTTGATCGACTCCTGGCTGGCGATGGGTCCGCGGTAGACCGTCTGCGTCGAGCCCTCCACGGTGGTCACGGCCGTCGGCCCCCGGAGCGTCTGCACGACCCCAAGGCCGGCGAGCACGACGGCGAGCACGAGCGCCAGCGGGAGCAGCACGCGGGTCACGCCCCGCGTCAGATCGACCCAGAAGTTGCCGATGGTCTCCGTGCGGTGGCGCGTGAGGCCCCGGATGAGAGCCACGGCGACCGCCATGCCGACGGCGGCCGAGACGAAGTTCTGCACGGTCAGTCCCGTCATCTGGACGAGGTCGCTCATCGTCGACTCGCCGGCGTAGTTCTGGAAGTTCGTATTGCTGACGAAGCTCGCCGCGGTGTGGAAGGCGAGGAACGGCGGCGTCGAGTCGACCGAGGACGGGTTGAGTGGCAGCCAGCCCTGCAGGCGCTGGAGCGCGTACAGGCCCAGCACGGAGACGAGGCTGAAGGCGATGATGGAGCGCGCGTACACGAACCACGGCTGCTCACGCTCCGGATCGATGCGGCCGGCCCTGTAGATCAGCCGCTCGAGCGGCAGGAAGCAGCGGTCCCCAGGCGCGGGCCCGCCGCCGTACACCCTGGCGAGGTACGGCCCGAGCAGACGCGTCCCGAGCAGCAGCAGTCCGATCAGCACGGCGATCTGGATCCATGCGGCAGTGGTCATCTTCGCTCCTGCACCCGTCCGGTCACTGCAGGTCCTCGGGCGCGATGAGTGCCCAGGCGAGGTAGGCGAGAAGCGCCGCGATGATGACGAAGAAGACGACGTCCGCCGCGGTCATCGCCCACCCTCCCGGTCCTCGCGGCCGCGGTCGAGGATCCGGGCGCAGCCGCGGACGAAGAGATCGGCGACGAGGAAGAAGCCGATGACCAGCGCGATGAGGAGCACGTCGACCATGGCTCCACGGTACTCGTCGCCGACGGCCGCGGCGGGAGTCCTTACGGAATATGTACGGCCGCGGCGCGCCTCTCTACGCGGCCTTGACGTACTCGGCGCGGCACGGAAGTCGCACGTCCCGCGCCGTCACTCATGCCGTCGATGGATCCGTCGGTGCTCGAGGACCGCGCACGTCATCGATGGTCTCCTGATACTGCGGCGCGCAGAAAGGCGCCGGACACGCGTCAGGCTGCCGCGGCGGAGCGGGGCTCAGGCGGGATCCGACTGCGGAGCGTCGCTGGGCACGAGGAGCAGCGGGCAGGGCGCCGTGACGAGGAGCTCCTTGATCACGGCGCCGTGACCGCTCGCGAAGCTCCCGTTCCACGACAGCACGATGAGCTCCGCGCCGTTCTTGCCGGCCTCTTCCGCGATGATCTCCGCCGGGTCACCGACGCGGACCGCGACCCGGTGCCGGCCGCCCTCGGGACAGGTCGAGAAGCGCATCGTGAACTCGTCCTGCCAGGCGCTCCACTCGTAGTGCTCCTGGTCCGTCATGCGCGGCGCCGGCAGGCTGCCCGTTTCCGCCGGCGTGTCGCCGCCGGTCACCACGTGGAGCATGACGATCTCCCGGCCGCGGGCGCAGAGCGCGTCGTCGGCGGCTCGCATGGCGGCCGACGTCGACGGGCTGCCCTCCAGCGGCACGTACAGGCGTTTGAGGCCGGCGACCAGGCGCATGTCCGGCCGCACGAGCAGCACGGGAGCGACGTGGCTGTTCAGCAGCGCCTCCGCCACGTGGCCCATGCCCGCGGCCGGCCCGGGGGCGCACGAACAGCTCAGCCCGAAGGCGAACGCGTCGACCTCGCCGCCGCCGCCGACGAGCCGCGTGAGCGCCTCCACCGGATCACCGTCGATAGCGCTCAGCTCGAGCCCCTCGAGGTCGGCGCTGCCCGGCTCGGGAAGGTCCGGCTCGCGCACGTGCACCGCGCGGATCTCCCAGCGGGCCGCGGCCGCGAGGGCTCGCGCCGAGGCGATCAGCTCCCGGTCGGCCTGGGCGTCTGCTACGGCTACGAGAAGCGTCATCCGGCCTCCACCTGCCAAGGTCCCCCGCCGCGCCGCCGGAGCTGGTGGCGCCCGGGAGAGAACTCCCGTTCCACGCCGTCCAGCTGGAGAGTGACGGGTGCGTTCTCCACCGTTATACCCACGTCCACTCCGTCCTTCCGGGCGCGGAAGTCAAGGCTGAGCCTGGCGCCGCGGAAGCGCAGGGGCATGCGCACCCGCTTCCAGGCCTTGGGCAGCTGCGGGTCCAGGCGCAGCGCCTCGCCGCGGCGCATGATGCCGCAGAAACCCATGACGGCCGCCTGCCACAGGCCACCCATGGTGGCCATGTGCAGGCCGGCGGCCGCGTTGCCCATGTTGTCGGCGAGGTCGATCGCCGCCGCCATCTTGAAGTAGTCGGTCGCCTCGGGGATGTCGTGGAGCCTCGCCGCGACCGCCGCGTGGATGCCCGGGCTGAGCGAGCTGCCGTGGCAGGTGATGGGCTCGTAGTAGTCGTAGTTGGCGCGCGTGGTCGCCTCGTCGATCTCATCGGCGAGCACGTGGCAGAGCATCACAACGTCTGCTTGCTTGACCACTTTGCTGACCAGCGTGACGTCGCGGCCGAGCAGCAGGTCGGCGGCCATCGGCCGCGGCCGGATCTTCTCGATCGGCACGTCGGCCATTTCATAGAACCCGGCGAACTGCTCGTAGACCAGCGTCTCGGGGTCGAACCCGGTCACGTAGCCGTCCCGCACCTTGCGCCAGGTGGAGAGCTCCGAGGCCGTCGTCCCCAGCCGCTTCTTGAGCTCGACGGCGCGTTCCCGGTCGACGCGCTCCAGCCAGGCGAGCGCCTCCAGCGCACGTTTGATGTTCCACCGCGCGAGCACGTTGGTGTAGGCGTTGTCGTCCACGCCCTCGTGATACTCGTCGGGGCCCACGACGACGCGCACGTGATACCGGCCCTCCCGGTCGCGCGCGGCGCGAGACACCCAGAACCGCGCCGTCTCCAGCAGCATCTCGACGCCCATGGTCGCCATGAACGCGTCGTCGCCGGTCGCCTTCCAGTACTCCCACACCGCCCAGGCCACATCCGCCGAGATGTGGTGCTCCATGAGGCCCGAGAGGATGGGGACCTGTTCGCCGCTCGGCCCGTAGCCGTAGGGCGGCGTCGTCTCGACGCCCTTGTCGGCGGACTCCCACGGGTAGAGCGCGCCGCGGAAGCCCATGTGCGACGCCTTCTCCCGTGCCCCCGCCAGGTTGCGGTACCGGTACTTGAGCATGGTCAGGGC
Organism: uncultured Thermoleophilia bacterium; assembly: GCA_963705205.1. Classification (GTDB taxonomy): domain Bacteria; phylum Actinomycetota; class Thermoleophilia; order UBA2241; family UBA2241; genus CAIXSE01. The sequence goes on along the minus strand of CAVPJG010000015.1, from coordinate 85,341 downwards.
GGTCTCCGGCTGCGTGTAGATGAAGAACGGCAGCACGAAGATCTCCGTGTCCCAGAACACGTGCAGGAAGTAGGACATGCCGCCGAGGCCGCGGGCGCCGATGGAGACCGTGTCCTTCCCGGGGTGGGCGGTGCTGATCATGTGGTAGATGGCGAAGCGCAAGGCGTGCTGGTCCTCGGCGTCGCCGTCAATGCGCAGGTCGGCGGCGTCCCAGGCGGCATCCCACGCCGCCCGGTGCCGCCGCAACAGCTCGTCGTAGCCCGCGTCCCGGGCGCGTTCGAGGGCGCGGCGCGCCACGTCGGCCGACGGGACCCTGGTACGCGCAGAGACGATCGCCGCGAGCCGGTCCACCGTCGCCGGATCCCCCGGCTCGAGGCGCCCGCCGATCACGTCGCGCGCCTGCTGCGGCGTGCGCGCGACGGGCGAGCCGGGCGCCGGGTTGGTGGTGACGGCGAGCACGTGGCCGCCGCCGTTGCGCCCGCGCGTCCGCGCGATCATCCCGGGCGGGTCGTCCAGGATCTCGAACTCGGTCTCCCTGGTCGGTCCACCGGCGTGAGTCACGCCGATGGCGCTCTGCCACACGAGCGCTCCGGAGAAGTCCTCGGGCGTGGCCTCCGCCCGCGACGCCATCAGCTGGCGGTCCGCCAGCGAGGCGAACCGGGCGGTGCGCACGCGCACGGTGCGCCCGCTCCGCAGCCGCTGGCGCCAGGTCCGGTACACCACCCCGTGGCGCAGGTCGAGGACCCTCTCGTGGTCGATGATCTCGCCGTTCGAGAGCGTCATCGCGCTGCCGGCCACCATCAATCTAAGGCCGGTCCAGTCCGGCGCCGGGACCGGCTGGCGGAACGGCGGATCGTCGGTCCCATCCCCGTAGACGCCCGCGACGAAGGTGGCCGGCGTCGAGATGGCCGAGCCTTCCTCGAGCGCGCCGCGCGTGCCGGTCTCACCGTTGGCGACGGTGAGCCACGTCTCGACCTCGCGCTCGCGGAAGGGGTCGAAGCCTCTCACCTCGAACCGCCAGGCGGGGTCGCCGGTCGGCTCCGGGAAGCTCCGCTGCGCGACGATCTCGCGCATCGCGAGCTGATCGTGCAGGATGTCGAGGAACGAAATCGGGCCGCCGCCCGCGTGCAGCACTTGCGGCGGCACGCCGAACGGCTCGGCGCCGACGCTGACGTAGACGGCGCGGCGAAGCTCGGGAATGAGCATCGCCGAGTCCGTCCCGTGGCCGTCGGCGACGGGGCCGAAGGTGTCGCCCAGCACGAGCAGGTCCTGCGGCTGTCGGCCGCGGCCGGCGACGAGGGCGCGCGACACGGCGTGCATCGCGTCGCCCTTGCCGGTCAAGCCGATGTCGATGTGGCGCACGTCGCTGGTGACGGCCGGGTAGGGGAGACCGGCTTCGCGCCCCAGCTCGCGCGCGAGCTCCATACACTCCTTGAGCCCGCCGGCGAAGCCGGCGCCGTGCAGCCGCGCCTCGACCTGCCGCTGCAGCTCCTCGACCTCGGCGCCCGGTGGCTCCGGCCAGTCCGGAACGAGATCGACCGACCGCCGGTTCAGGTGGTGCCGCACGACCTCGACGTCGAGCCCGGCGGCGGCCAGGCGATCGCAGAGCGCCTCCGCGGTGGCGTCGAGCAACTCCTCCTCCAGCGGCATGGACTGCCTCCGCTCGAGAAGGCGCGGGCCCGCCGGCCCGACCACGTACACCTCGGAGCCGCGCGAGAGATAGAGGAACAGGCGGCCCTCGACGCCGGGACGGGCGTGCAGCTGCTCGTCGACCTCTGTGACGTGCGCGCTGCTGATGACGGCGATGTCGACGCCGAGCGCCGTCAGCCGTTCCACGCGGCTGCGCACCGCGGAGGCGTCCGCTTCACGCCGCGCCACGGCGGTGCCGTCCCAGGCGAAGCAGATCACTGGGAACCGGCGATCGAGCGCGCGCTCGAGTCTCTGGTCGCGTGCGCGCACTCTCTCTCGTCTGGCGTTGTCGCCCCCGCTCGGCATCGTCCTACCATCCTGCCCCATGTGCGCCCTTCCTGCACGGGACGGTACACTGGTCTTCCTGTCACCACCCGCCTGAGGTGAGCCCATGTCACCCTTTGACGTCGCCTACGTCCGCAGCCAGTTCCCCGCCCTCAAGCGGACGGTCGACGGACAACCGGCGGCCTACCTCGACGGCCCTGGAGGCACGCAGACGCCGCAGCGGGTCGTCGACGCCGTCGTCGACTACCTCGTCAACCACAACTGCAACATCCACGGGGCCTTCGCGACGTCGGAGGAGACGGACGCTGTGGTGCAGTCCGCGCGCGAGGCCGGAGCCGACCTCCTCGGCTGCCACTGGGAGGATGTGAGCTTCGGCGCGAACATGACCACGCTCGGCCAGTTGCTCAGCGATGCCGTCGCCCGGGACATCCGGCCCGGAGACGAGGTGCTCATCACCCAGCTCGACCACGAGGCCAACCGCGGCCCGTGGCTGCGGTTGGCCGAGCGCGGGGCTGTCGTGCGCGAGGTCCCCGTGGACCTCGAGACGTGCAGCCTCGACTGGGACGCGTTCGAGAAGCTGGTGGAGCCGGGCAAGACCCGCGTGATCGCGGTCGGCTACGCCTCGAACGCGGTCGGCACCGTGAACGACGTCGTGCGCGCGTCGGCGCTGGCCCGCGAGGCCGGCGCGCTCAGCGTCGTCGACGCCGTGCACTACGCGCTGCACGGGCCGATCGACGTCAGGGCGATCGGCTGCGACTTCCTGCTCTGCTCCGCCTACAAGTTCTTCGGCCCCCACGTGGGCCTGATGTACGCACGCCGCCGGACCACGGAGGCGCTGGAGCCGGTCCGCTTGAGCACGCAGGAGCCCGACCCGCCGTACGTCTGGGAGACCGGCACGCTGAACCATGAGGGGATGGCCGGGACGACGGCGGCGATCGACTTCATCGCCGACCTCGGCGAGCGGCACGTCGCGATGGTGGAGGACCACCTCCTTGCGGGCCTGCAGGGCCGGCGCAGGGCGGTCGTCGCCGGCATGCTGGCCGGCGAGGCCTACGAACAGCCGCTCGCGAAGCGCCTGCGCGGGCAGCTCGCCGGCATCCCCGGCGTCACGCTCTACGGGCCGCCAGAGGGCAGCCCGCGCACGTCCACCGTCTCGTTCACCCTCGACGGGTTCCAGGCGGGCGAGGTCTGCCGGGCCCTCGGGGCAAGGGGCCTCTTCACGTGGGACGGCGACTTCTACGCCCAGCGGCTCGTGGAACTGCTCGGGCTCCATCCCCGCGGCGGCCTGGTGCGCGTCGGGCTCGCCCCGTACACCACGGAAGGGGAGCTCGAGCGCCTGGTGGTCGCGGTCGGCGACCTCTCCCGCTCCGTGCGATGAGCGCCGGCCTGGCCACGCCGGCCGGAGCCCCCCGCGACGTCAGCATCTCGCTGGCTGGTCTTAACGAGGAGCCGGCTCGGGACACCCCCCGCACGGTCAAGCTCTGTCTGCTCGGGTTCGGCAGCGTCGCGAGGGCACTCTGCGAGCTGCTGGCCGCCCAGGAGCGGGCGCTCGCCGACTCGCACGGACTGCGGGTGCTCATCAGCGCCGTGGGCACGCGCCACGGCAGCCTGATCGATCCGGCCGGCAAGACGCCGGCGGAGGTGCTCGCGGCGGTCGGCGACGGGCCAGCCCCGCCGCTCGCGCCCCGGCCGGCCCCCGAGCTGCTCGCCGCCTCAGAGGCGGACGTCCTCGTGGAGCTCACGGTGATGGGAGACCTCACCGGGGTCGCCGCCGGCGCCGCGTCGTATCGGCCGGCGGCCACGGATCACGTCCTCGAGGCGTTCCGCCTCGGCATGGAGGTGGTCACCGCCAACAAGGGGCCCATCGCCTGGAGCTGGCCGGAGGTCTCGGCGGCGGCGGCCGCCAGCGGCCGCCGCATCCGCTACGAGAGCACCGTCATGGACGGCCTCCCCGTCTTCAGCCTCCTGGAATACACACTCCCAGACTGCACCCTGCTCGGTTTCGAGGCGGTGTTCAACGGGACGACCAACTTCATCATCGACGCGATGGGCGCCGGCAGGACCTTCGACGACGCGCTGGCGCAGACGCAGGCCGAGGGCTACGCGGAGGCGGACCCCAGCAACGACATCGACGGCTGGGACGCCGCCAGCAAGGCCGCCGCGCTCGCCAACGTCGCCATGCACGCCGGCATCACGCCGGCAGACGTGGAGCGCGAGAGCCTCCGCGACGTGCCATTGGAGCGGATCGTCGCGGCGCGGAAGGCCGGCCACCGCCTGCGGCTGGTCTGCAGCGCCTGGCGGGAGCGAGAAACCGGCGGCGCTTCGCCGGCCGGCCGGCACGCGACGCGTCAGGCCGGCCCCGTCCGCGCCAGGCTGCGCGCCGAGGAGCTCGGCATCGAGCATCCGCTCGCCGCCGTCAGCGGCGAGTCGCTGGGGGCGCTGCTGCACACCGACCTCATGGCCGACGTTCTGGTCAGCGAACGCCACGCGCTGGTGCCGCAGACTGCATACGGCGTCTACGCGGACCTGCTACAGCTGTGCGGAACGATCTGACGGCCGAACCCGCCCTGACAGGGCCGTCGTCCGCGGCGGCCCCGCCGGTCCTGCCCGGCGCAACGGCCCCGCCGGGCGCAGGCGAGACGCCGTCGCGCCGCCCGTCCTGGCTGCGCGCCGTGGTCCTCTCGCTGGTGGTCCTTGCCGCCGGGTCGGCGTTGGGGGCGGCCTGGTACCACCTCGAGCGGTCGGCCTCTATCCAGCCGCCCTCGGTCGAGCGGACGGCGGACGGCTGGAAGGTCTCCGCCCACCATCAGCGCGAGTTCAGCGGCCTGGGCCTGAGCGGCGACCGGCTGCTCTGGCAGAACGGCGCCTCCATCGAGTACCTCGACCTCGCCTCGGGCGACCTCCGCCTCCTCGGCCCCGGCCCGGGCATGCGCACCACGTGGGACCCGGCGGTGGGCGACCGGTATGCGGTGTGGTTCGAGGCGGAGCGCGAGGCGAGCCTCGCTGTCCAGGCCGTCGCCTACGACACGGAATCGGGCAGGCGCTGGACCTTGGCCGAGGTCGGCTCGGCGCGCTCCTATCCGGCCATCTCGGGCGACGTCACGGTCTGGTGTTCCGCACACTCCATCGGCGCGCCGACGATCAACGGTGCGCGCGTCGGCAGCGGCGAGGCGTTCGAGGTGGCCCAGGGGGACGGCGCCCCGGTCGTCTCCGGCCGCCTCGTCGTCTGGGCGACCAGCTGGACGGGCCCCTTTGTGGCCGGGGATATGGTCACCGGCACGACCTGGCCGGTCTCCGCCTCCCTCACGGGCGGCAGGCTGACCGCCATCGCATTGGCCGGCCGCACGCTCGTGTGGGGCCAGGGCGAGGCCGACGGTTCCGGCGTCGTCGCTGCGGTCGGCGTCGACGGTGGCCCCACCACCACTGTAGCCTCCGGCATCTCCGGCCTGGCCGGTCCGTCCTACGACGGCCGCACGGTGATCTGGGCGGAGCGCACGGCGTCCGGCGACCGCGTGATGGGACGCCGCCTCGGCGAGGCCGACGCCTTCGTCGTCGCCGAGGCGGACGGCGCCGTCACGGAGGTCGCCGTCAGTGGCGCCACGGTCGCCTGGATCCAGAGGGCGGGCGGCTCGACCTACGCCGTCATCGTGACGAGACTCCCGCGATGAGCCCGGAGTCCCGCATCCGCCGCACGCCGCCGCGCCCCAGCGAGTCGCGCGACCGCCTGCTCCTCTTGCTCCTCGCCGAGTTGTGGCTGCTCAACGCCGCCGATCTGGCGCTCACGCGCTATTCGATGTGGCTCGGCTTCGCCACCGAGTCCAACGGCATCATGGACTTCTTCCTGCGGGCTGGTGCGGTGCCGGCCCTGGCCTTCAAGGTCGGCATCGTGACCGTCGGCGCGCTGCTGCTCTGGCGGCTGCGGGCCTACCGCATCGCGACCGTCGCGGCGGCGCTGCTCGCCGCCGTCCTCGCCGCAGTGGTCGTCTACCAGGCTCTCTGGGTGCTCAGCTTGCGCTGACCGCCGGTTTGCGGCTCAGACCCCGGCGGGCAGGTCGCCGAGCCGCGTCTTGACGATCTTCGTCGCCGCGGCGATCACCTCGAGGCTGCGGTCGACCTCGGTCTTGGTGTGCGCCGTGCTCGCGAAGAAGCGCTCGAAGTTGAAGTTGTGGAAGTACACGCCGCGCATCTGGCACTCGGTCTGCAGCATGCCGAAGAAACGCGTGTCGCTCTGGCGCGCCTGGCGGTACTTCGTCACCGGCTCCTCATGGCCGAAGAAGACCTGCCACATGGGGCCGACCTGGCTGATGTACGCGGGCACGCCGTTCTCGGCGAAGATGTTCCTCATCCCGTCGACCATCGCGTTGGCGATCGTGTTGAGGTGCCCGTAGACGCGCTCGCGGTCGTTGATGAGGATGTCGAGCGCGGCGTTCATGCCGGCCAGCGTCATGGGGTTGCCACTGTAGGTGCCGCCGTGGAGCACCACGCCCTCGGCCTCGAGGTCCATGAGTTCCTTCTTGCCGCCGAACGCGGCGGCGCCCGGCGTGCCGCCGCCGACCGCCTTGGCGATGCAGGTGATGTCCGGGATGACGCCGTAGAGCTCCTGCGCGCCGCCCAGAGAGACCCGGAACCCGGTGATGATCTCGTCGAAGATGAGCACCACGTCGTTCTCGTCGCAGATGCGGCGCAGGCCCTCGAGGAACCCGGGTACCGGCGGTATGATGCCGGCGTCGCCAAGGATGGGCTCGGCGAGCACGCAGGCGAGCTCGTCGCGGTTACGCTTGATGAGCACCTCGACGGCGTCGATGTCGTTGAAGGGCGCGATGACGACGGTGCCTTCGACCGCCTTGGGGATGCCGGCCTGGCTGGGCAGCGTCCGCGGGTACTTCTCGGGACCCGCCGCCTCGAGGGCCGGCACGTGCGAGAACGCGTGGCAATCCAGGAAGCCGTTGTAGCTCCCCTCCCACTTCATGATCTTGTCCTTGCCGGTGTAGGCGCGGGCGAGGCGGATGGCCGCCTGGGTCGCCTCGCTCCCAGAGTTGGCGAACCGCACCTGTTCGATGCCGGGCACCGCCTGGACGATCTTGCGCCCCACCTCGTAGTCGAGCTCGTGCGGGAACGTGTAGAGCATGCCGCCCTGCGAGATCTGGGCGATGATCGAGTCGAGGATGGGCTTGGGACGGTGGCCGAAGATCATGGGGCCGTAGCCGATGCACCAGTCGACGTACGCGTTGCCGTCCACGTCGTAGAAGTAGGCGCCCTCGCCTCGCTCCATGACTATCGGGCGGGTGCCGATGAGGCGCGCGTAGCTGGACTCGCCCCCGGAGACGACCTCCTGGCACTTGGCGAACATCTCCTGGGTCTTCTTCAGATGACTGTCGTCGATGATGTTGGCTGCCATCGGCTCGGATCTCCTTGACGAACGGCCGGGCTCGGCGCGGCTACCCACGGGTGTGGGGCCGGGTCCCCGGAAGGTCGGCCAAGTCTACCGGATGGAGGCGCGCGGGTGAACGTCAGACGCGCGTCTCAGACGATCGCCGCGATGAGCGAGACGCCGGCGATCGTACAGGCGATGCCCGCCCACTGGTTGGGCCTCGGGCGCTCGTGGAGAAGCACGAAGCCCAGGATCACCGCGAAGGTGCCGAACTGGGTGGTCGTCACGCCGGCGACCGTGGGCGGCCCGAGCGCGAACGTGATCGTGAGCAGCGAGAGGCCTGCGAGCTCGAGCACGCCGGCGCCGACGGCGCGCGTGCGCAGCGCCCGCGGCACTGCCACACTGCCGCTGAGGAGAGCGACCGGCAACGTCACCAGCAGCGACACCGTCCGCGAGATGGCCGTCTGCGAGAGCCAGCCGATGTCCGCGTAGTTGTAGCAGAGCATGATGCAGGCGAAGAGGATGCCGGCCGCGATGGCCCAGGGCGCGCCCTTGGTCGAGCCGGCACGGCCATCGAGGGAGGTGAGGATGGCGCCGAAGGCGCACAATCCCAAGGCGACGGCCAGCGGCGGCGTCACCGGTGTACCCAGCAGCACGACCACGACGGCGACGTAGGCGCCCTGCAGCGAGACCAGTGCCGAGACCAGGCCCAGGTCCCCCACGCTCAGCCCGCGCAGCAGACAGAAGAGGGCGAAGAAGTAGAGCGCGCCGGCGAGCGCGGTCAGCCCGGCGCCCTGCCACTCGCCGGCCGCCGGGATCCCCTCGATCAGGAGCGCGACCGGGAGGATGATGATGACGCCGGTCGCGAGCACCCAGAGCATCTGCGTCAGCGCCCGCGTCTGCCGCGTCACCCGCTGCGAGAACATGTCGCTGGTCGCGTACCAGAGCGCGGTCAGGAGACCTGTCAGGACGGTGAGCACGCGGCCAGTCTACCCGAGTCCATCCGGCCAGCGGCAGGAGGACAGCGGCGTCTTCGCCCTCCGGCTCTACCGCGCGCCGGTCGCACCGGCCGGTTGCGCCGATTCACTCCCGATGGAGAGGATACGGCATGGACAGCGTCCCCGAGCTCCCGGTCGCCGCCGACTGGTTCAGCCTCACCTGGGTGACCGGGCGGACGGCAGCGCTCACCGAACCGCACGTGGACCAGCTGCTTCGAGCGAGCCTCTGGCACTTCCGCGGGCGGGACCGCGACCTTCTCGTCGATACCGGCAACGGCGTGGCCCCGCTGCGCCGGTATCTCGCGCGCCTCGCGCGCGCAGGGCGGCCCCGGGAGATCGTCTGCGTGGTCACGCACGCGCACGTCGACCATGTCGGTGGCTTCCACGAGTTCGAGCGGCGGCTGCTCCACCCCGCCGAGCAGGAGCTCGCGACGACGGTGCGCGACGGCGCGCCGCTGGCGCCGGCGCTGTGGTCCGAGGAGATCCTGGCCCAGCTCGCGGGGAGCGGGTTCGTGCCGCCGCCGGTCCTCGTCGACGCGGTCCCCGCTCCCGGGTTCGATCCGTTCGCGTTCCGGCCCGAACGCGCCGCCCCGACCCACCTCGTGCGGGGCGGCGACGAGATCGACCTCGGCGACCGGCGCTTCACTGTCATCGACCTGCCCGGCCACACGCCCGGCAGCATCGGGCTCATCGACCACGAGGAGCGCGCGCTCATCTCCGGCGACGCCGTCTACGACGGCGGGCTCATCGACACGCTGCCGGAGTCCGACGTCGAGACCTACCTGGCGACGATGGAGGTCCTGCGCCGGATCGACGTCGACATCGTCTACCCGGGGCACGGCTGGCCGTTCGGGCGAGACCGGCTGCGTGAGCTCGCCGAGGAGTACCTGCGAGAACGCGGCGGCTGAGCGCCACCGCCGTGCGGAGGGCGCTCGTCCCCGGCTACTCGAGTCCCGCCGCGGCCAGCATCGTGATGGCGATGCAGGTGAGCACGACGCCCACCAGCTGTATGCGGCCCAGCCTCTCGCGCAGCACGACCAGCCCGATGAGGACCGCCCACGTGCCCGCCTGGGCGACCGACACCGAAGCGATGGCGACCGGTCCCAGGCTGATCGCGGCGGCGAGCGCCACGAAGGCCCCCGCGTCCACGACCCCGGCGACGGTCGCCCGGCGCCGGAACTGGCGCGGCAGGACCAGCCCCCCCGTGAGCAGCGCCACCGGGACGACGATGACCACGGTGCCCGCCCTCCCAATCGCTGCGAGGGAGAAGGGCGGCAGCGCCGTGGCCTCGGCGAAGAAGAGCAAGGTCCCGGCGAACAGGGCCGCGGAGAGCAGCGCCCAGCCCGCGCCCGCGGTGGCCCGCGTGCGGCGGCGCTCGCCCAATGCGCTCTCGGGCGCCCGCTCGACCGACGCCATCAGCCCTCCGGCCACCGCCAGCGGCAGCCCGACCCAGGCGATCGGAGGCAGCGCCTCGCCGAGCAGGATAGCCGCGGCGGCGGCGAACCCGCCGGCCAGCGAGCCGAGGGGCGTGACGACCGAGAGATTGCCGGTGGACAGCCCTTTGAGGAGCGCGCCCAGCCCGAGGAACTCGAGCACGCCGCTGGCCGCCGCGAACCCGGCGGCGCGCCACTGCTCGTCGCCGCTCGGCAGTCCGTCGACGGCGAGCGCCAGCGGCAGGAGCACGGCGAGGCCGACGAGCATGACCCACATGAGCGCCGTCCACACCGACACGGAGCGCACGATGCGCACGAGCAGGTAGTCGTGGACGGCGTAGCCGAGCGCCGACGCGAGACCGAAGGCCACGGTGAGCATGGCCGTACTCTACTTCACGGACTCCGGAGGGCACGCGCGGGCGTGCGCGCTCGGCTCACGCCCGCGATGAGGCTCTTGACGGTCAGCCGTCGGTGCGGCAGACGGTGAGGTCGGCGAAGTTGCGCGGCGCGAGGCTCCGGTGCTTCTCGGCGATGGTGTCCGCCAGGACATCCAGCGCCGCGTAGTCCGCCGCCCTCGGCATGCCTTTGGCGAGCACCGGGTCGAGAAGCTCGACCTTGAGCTTGGGCATCATGCCGACCAGTGTCTCGACCGTCTTCCCGGCCCAGCCGTACGAGCCGACGACCGTGGCGTACTTGGCGCGCGGCCTGAGAGCGTTGGCGAGAAAGGCGGCGTAGGCGGCCAGCGGGTGCGGGCCGGTGAGCACAGTGCACGCGCCCAGCACGATGGTGCCGGCGTGCACCAGCGAACTGGCGAGCTCGCCGGCGTCCAGCGTCGTGAGGTCGAAGCGCTCGACCGCGACGCCGCGGTCGGCGAGCGCGGCCGTGAGGTGGTCGACCATCACCCGCGTGCTGTCGTGCATGGTCACGTAGGGGAGGCAGACGATGTTCTGCGGCTCTCCACCGGCCCAGTCACGGTACGCCCCGATGATGAACGCCGGGTCGTCGTACACCGGTCCGTGGCTGGGGGCGATGGTCTCGATCGGGTACTGCGTCACCTTGTCGATGTTCTTCAGTACCTGGACGCCGAACGGCATCATGATCTCGGCGTAGTAACGCTTGGCGCCGTCGTAGACCTCGTGCTTGTCGGCGAAGACGTCGCTGGTCGCGTAGTGCGAGCCGAAGAAGTCGCAGCTGAACAGGATCCTGTCCTCGGCCAGCCACGTGCTCATGGTCTCGGGCCAGTGGACCCAGGGCGTGAAGAGGAACTTGAGCGTCTTGTCGCCCAGCGACACCTCGTCCCCGTCGGCGACCACGTGGAAGCGCGCATCGTCCACGTGCAGGTGATCGATCAGCATCCCCCTGGCCTTCTCGTTACAGACGATGGTGAGCTCCGGGTATCGCTCGAGCAGCATCGGCGTCGAGCCGGAGTGGTCCTGCTCAACGTGATGGATCACGAGATAGTCGGGCGCGGGGAGCTCGTCCAGCTGAAGCGACAGCGTGTGCCAGTGGACCGGGTCGACGGTGTCGATGAGCACGTTCTTCTCGCTGCCCTTGACGAAGTAGGCGTTGTACGAGGTGCCGTGGGGCAGCGGGATGAGAGCGTCGAACAGGCGGCGATCCCAATCGACGGCGCCGATCAGGTACACGTTCTCACGGATGGTGCGCGGCTTCATGGTCACCTCTGGGGAGGTCGTACGGTGCGGGGCTCGTCACCAGGAGTATAACCATGGCTGGCGGAGAGCCACGGCCGTAAGCCGTCTCGCGTGGAGGAAGACCAGCGAGACGGTTGGACAGGTCGGCAGGACGCTGACGAGGCGAGGAGGTGTCGGTGCGCGCACGGATCAGCGTGATCACCCTCGGCGTGGCGGACGTGCCCAGGGCACGGGCGTTCTATCAGGCGCTCGGCTGGCCGCTCAGCGGCGAGCCGGAGGAGCAGGTCGCGTTCTTCCGCACCGCGGGGTCGCGGCTCGCTCTCTACGGGCTCGACGCGATCGCGGAGGAGGCCGGGCAGATGCCGGCGGAGCCCGGCTCCATCAGAATGACGCTCGCGATGAACGTGGAGAGTCGCGAGCTGGTCGATGCCTGTCCAAAAGAAGCGCTGAGGGCCGGCGGGACGTCGCTCCGGCCGGCCCAGGACCGCTTCTGGGGCGGGTACTCAGGCTACTTCGCCGATCCCGACGGGCACGCCTGGGAGGTCGCCTTCAACCCGCTCTGGACGATCGGCGAGGACGGGTTGCCCGAGCTGCCGTGAGCCCTCGCGCGACACTGGCCCGCGTGGCCGGCGACCGCGGACGCCGCCAGCGAGAGGGATCGAGGAGCCACGGGCCTACGCCGGCCGATCGCGGCCGGGCCGACGGTGCGCGCCGAGTCAACGCGTCAGTTCGTCGGCGAGCTGCTCCACGAACAACCCGACGTCGGTGACGATGCCGATGGCCTGGAAGGAGCCGCGGTCGGCGAGTTTGGTCACTACCGCGGGGTTGATGTCCGCGCAGACGGTGCGCACGCTGGCGGGCAGCATGTTGCCGACGGCGATGCTGTGCAGCATGGTGCTCAGCATGAGGCAGGCGCCGGCCTGCTGCGCGTAGCGGCGCATCTCCTTCTGCGCCTGCATCACGTCGGTGATCACCTCGGGCATCGGCCCGTCGTCGCGGATGCTGCCGGCGAGCACGCAGGGCGTGCCCGTCTTCGAGAGCGTGTACATGAGGCCGCCGGTAAGGATGCCGCTGTCCACGGCAGCCTGGATGCTGCCGGCGCGCCGGATGGTGTTGATGGCGCGCAGGTGGTGCTCGTGGCCTCCGGGCACCGGCACCCCCGACTTCAGGTTGATGCCGAGCGATGTACCGAAGAGGTTGCTCTCGATGTCGTGGGTGGCGACGGCGTTGCCGCCGAACACGCAGCCCACATAACCGGCCTCGATGAGGCGGGCCAGCTGCGGCGCCGCCCCCGTGTGCACCACGGCGGGGCCGACGACGGCGATCGTCATCCGGCCCTCATCCCTGACCTGGCGCAAAATGTGCGCCACCTCGTGCACGATCTGCGCCTTGGGCTTCTCGCTGCTCACGGCCGACGCCATGAACTCGAACGGCTGGCTCTCGCGCGGCCGCTCGAGCGGGAGCACACGGATGCCGCGGTGGCCGGTGACGAAGCGGTCGCCGGCCCGGACGTCGCTCATGGCCACGGTCTCCGCGGCACCGGCCTCAACGTCGACGCGGATGCCGCAGTCCATCTCGGGATGCTCGACGCGGATCCACTCGCCGCCGACGCGCACGAACGTCGTGAGGTTCGTCGTCGAGTAGAAGGCGTCCGGGAAGACGCCGTCCATGTCGGCCTCTTCGAGCACGACGTCCTGCGGTTTGACGGCGACGACGCCGAACTCGGTGATCGCCTGGAGGATCTCGTCCAGGTGCGCGGCGTCGCGCCCGAAGATGCGCATCACCGCGTGCGAGGGGTCGTCCTTCATGCGCCCGACCTCGAAGGTGAGCATCTCGAACTCGCCGTCGAGGTCCATCACCTCGTCCATGATGTGCGGCATCATGAGCGAGTCGATGAGGTGGCCCTCGATCTGTACGTCTTCGTAAGGCGTGTCGGGCATGTGGCCTCCCGTGGACGGCGACGCTGATGAGGCGGAGCGGCCCTCCGGGCTCCGCCGCCCGGACAGTCTACCTCCCGAAATGGAGCGACGGGCGGCCGCGGCGTCCCTTGACGCCCCCGCGGCCGGTCCATATCGTCGGCTCACAGGGGCGCGGCGCCTGGCGACGCCGGTCCATCCGCACCAGGGGGGAACAGCATGGCAGCAGGCACCCGGCAGGCAGGTCCGCTCATCAAGGCATCGATGGTCCTGGTCCTGCTGCTGGTGCTCGCCGCGGCGGGCGGCGTCGCCCGCGCCGCCGCCTCCTCCAGCCCCTCCCCCGGCGAGAAGCTCACGCTGCACATCGGCATGGTGCAGGAGCCGGACAACCTGAACCCGTTCATCGGCATCCAGGGCATCGACTACATGTTCTGGCACATGAACTACGACTTCCTCGTCGGCTTCGACTCCAAGGACCTGGAGCCGCGGCCAGAGCTCGCGACCGAGTGGGAGGTCTCCGAGGACGGCAAGGAATGGACCTTCACCATCCGAGAGGGATCCACATGGCAGGACGGCGAGCCGGTCACGGCGCGCGATGTCGCGTTCACCTTCAACTACATCGTCGACAACGAGCTCCTGAACCTCTCCACCTATACCAACGGCATCACCGGAGCGGAGGCGATCGACGACACGCACGTCAAGGTCACGACCGACGCACCCAAGGCGAACATGCTGCGGATGGTCGTCCCCATCCTGCCGGAGCACATCTGGAGCAAGGTCAGCGGCAAGGAGGCGACCACCAGCTACCAGAACAAGCCGCCGATCGTCGGCAACGGGCCCTTCCAGCTCGTGGAGTGGCAGAAGGGCAAGTTCGTGCGCTTCGAGGCCAACCCGACGTACTGGGCGGGCCGGCCCAAGGTCGACGAGGTGGTGTTCGAGCTCTACACCAACCCCGACACCATGGCCCAGGACCTCAAGCTCGGCACCATCGACGGCGCCGTCGACATCCCGCCGGCGCAGTTCAAACCGCTGGGCAACGAGGAGGGCATCACCACCAGCCAGTCCACGTCCTGGAACTTCATCGAGCTGGCGATGAACTGCTACGACAGCCCGGACTCGAAGGGCAATCCCGTGCTCAAGGACCAGCAGTTCCGCACGGCCGTCAACTGGGCCGTCGACCGGCAGAAGGTCGTCGACGTCGCCTACCAGCAGTACGCGACGCTCGGCTCCTCCCTCATCGTCCCCTACTCCAAGTACCATTGGGAGCCGCCGGCCGATCAGGCCTTCACGTATGACCCGGCCAAGGCCAACGAGATCCTCGACGCGGCCGGCTACGAGGACGTCGACGGCGACGGCTTCCGCGAGACCAAGGACGGCGAAAAGCTCAGCCTGCGCTTCTACGCGACCACCGACTCCGTCCAGAACCAGACCGCCGCCAAGCTCATCGTCGGCTGGCTCGAGGACGTCGGCATCAAGCTGGACCTGCAGGTCATCGACGCCGGCACGCTCATCAACTACCAGTACGAGTACACCGGCGACACCTACACGCCCAACTGGGACCTGTTCATCTGGTACTGGGTCCAGGACGTCGACCCCAACTTCATCGTCGACATCTACACGCCGCAGCAGATCGAGGGCTGGAACGACTGTCTCTGGACGGACCCCGAGTACACCAGGCTCAACGACGAACAGATCACCACGATCGACGAAGCGCAGCGCGTCCCGATCGTCCAGCAGATGCAGCAGATCTTCTACGAGGGAGCCGGGTACGCGATCCTCGCCTACCCCAACCAGCTCGAGGCCTTCAACACCGACGAGTGGCAGGGCTGGGTGCACGTGCCGAGTGAGGCGAGCGGCCAGGAAGGCGCCGTCATCTACAGCTACAACAACATCGACACGTACCGCTTCGTGGAGCCCAAGGTGGCCGCCGCCGCGGAGGACGAGCCTACCGTGAACTGGACCTGGCTGGCCGTCGGCATGGGCGGCGTCGTCATCCTGATCGTCGTCATGTTCCTGTTGACGCGGTTCTTCGGGAACAGGCGCAGCGAAGAGGAGTAGTCGGGGCCCCTGACGCGAAAGGGTCTGCCGTGTCGAGAAAGGTCGTCCTCATCCCGATCCTGGCGCTCGTGGTAGTGGCCGTCGCCGTCATCGCGGGAGCCATCTGGCGACAGGCCGACGCGGGTCCTCCGATCCAGACGAAGGCGCTCGGCGTGTGGCAGGAACAGACCACGTCGCAGCCGGTCCGCCTCACTGTGAGCGCCGCGGATGGACAGACCGACGTGACCCGGTACTGGGTGACCCTTGCGCCCACCTCCCCCAAGCCCCTGCCCGCGCGCCTGGAGGGCGATAGGATCCTTGTCTGGAGCGAGAACACGGAGGACGTCCGCTGGGTCATCACGTACGACGAGGGGGCGGACGCCCTCCTGCTCGCGCGGCCGGACGGGTCCGAGCGGCACATCCTGCGCCGCGTCTCTACGTAGCGCCACCGTCCAGGCCGCCCAGCGGCCCGTACAGCTCCGGCCGCCGGTCCCGGAAGAACGACCAGTCCTCGCGGTGGTGGCGCGCGGCGTCCAGGTCGACCGTCGCGGTGATGACTTCCTCGCGGTCGCGCGAGGCGTCGGCGAGGAGAGCGCCGGTCTCGGCGGCGACGAACGACGAGCCGTAGAAGCGGATACTCGGCTCGCCGCCGGGCGACGCCTCCGCCCCGATGCGGTTCGACGCTACAAGCGGCAGCGCGTTCGCGATCGCGTGCCCACGCTGGACGCAGCGCCAGGCGTCGCGGGAGTCCTTGCCCGGCGCCGGGGGATCGCTGCCGATCGCCGACGGGTACAGCAGCACCTCGGCGCCCAGCAGCGCCATGCTCCGCGCGCTCTCCGGGAACCACTGGTCCCAGCAGATCCCCACGCCGATGCGCGCCCGGGCCGTGTCCCAGACGCGGAAGCCGGTGTCTCCGGGCGAGAAGTAGTACTTCTCGTGATAGCCGCCGGCGTTCGGGATGTGGCTCTTGCGGTAGACGCCGAGAAGGGCGCCGTCGGCGTCGATGATCGCCACGGAGTTGAAGAACTCCCGGCCGGCGCGTTCGAAGAAGCTCACCGGGAGCACGACGCCGAGCTCGCCGGCCAGCCTGCCGAACCGCGCGATGAGCGGGTGACCCTCTGCCGGCCCGGCCAGGCCGAAGTGCCGCTTGTCCTGCGTGATGGGGAAGTACGGCGTCGCGAACAACTCCTGCAGCAGGACGATCTGCGCGCCGCGGTCGGCCGCCTCGCGGACCAGCCGCTCGGCGGCCACCAGGTTGGCGTCGATGTCCCAGCTGCAGGCGAACTGCGTCGCCGCCAGCGTCACCTCACGCGTCATCGCGGCCTCCTCGTCGTCGGCGACAGTGTACCGGGTCCGCGGGGACGCGCGAGCGGCGGGCGAACGTCTCCGTCGCGCCGCCGCCCTCGTTCCGTGCCTCAGGCGCTCTCCGCCGCCTGTGGCACCTCTGCGGGCGTCCGTTCGACGGCCGTGTCGGTCGGGCCCGGCTCCGGGACGGGTGGCAGCTCCCCGAGGCGCTCCGGAAGGGCGGCCCGAAGCAGAAGGTACACCGTCCCGGCGACCAGCGCGGCGCCGGCGAAGCTCACGTCCACGCCGCCGACGAGGTTGGCCAATGGGCCGACATACAACGTGGTGTTCACGGCCAGGATGCCGAAGGTAGCGCCGGCCAGGAATGCGACGACGGCCCGGTAGTTGAAGCCGGCCACGAACCAGTACCTGCCGCCCCGCTCGCCGCGGTTGAACACCTGCAGCGCGTCGAGGTCGTACCGCCCGCGACACAGGATGTAGCCGATCCCGGTGATCACCGCCCACGGCGTGCTCAACGCGAGCAGGATGATGGATATGGCGAGCACCGAGTCGGCGAGGTTGAAGACGAGCGCGCCGAGGTACACGAGCCCGGCGGCGACCACGCTCGTGGCGATGGTCGCCTGCACCCGCGTCAGCCGCGGCACGATGGCGTCCAGGTCGAGGCCGCAGCTGTAGGACGTGCCCACGGCCAGACCGCCGGAACCGAGGATGCCAAGCAGCAGGATGCAGACGACGTACCACCCGGGGGATGCGGCGATCAGCCCGTCCACGAAGGGGGCGTAGGGGTCGGCGAAGGTCACCGCGGCCATGGCCCCGATCAGCTGCGGGATGACGATGCCGAGGTAGACGCCGAGCATCCCCAGGGGGACGAGGCGCTTCGTCGAGTAGCGCGCCGGGGAAACGTAGCGCGCCCAGTCGCCGGTGAGGCCGACCATCGCCAGCGGACCGGCCACGCCGACCGCCAGCGCCGAGAGCGTCCACGTCTCCCAGCGGCCGGCGAGCAGGTATTCCCCGCCGCTGTAGCCGGTCGTGAACTTGCCGGCAAGGGCCACCAGCATCAGCAGGATGAGACCGCCCCCCACCACGAGGAGGGCGGTCTCGAAGCGCAGCAGGAGCTTGAAGCCGTAGATCGCCACCAGAGTGATGAGGACGGTGAGCACGGCGTAGGCGATGCCGCGCGGCAGGGTCGAGTCGGGCGTCCCGAACAGCCGGTGCAGCGAGCCGAGGATGGCGTCGGCGCCGGTCCAGACGGCGATCGCCGTGTAGACGATGGCGATCGCGAGCCCGACGAACGAGCCGATCAGCCGGCCGCGCACGCCGAAGTGGGCGCCGCTACTGGTGGAGTTGTTGGTCGCCGTCCGCGACCCGATGGCGATCAGCGGCGCCAGGATGAAGACGCCGACGGCCGTGCCGACGAGGATCGAGCTGATCGAGTCCCACAGGCCGAGGCCCAGGGTGATGGGGATCCAGCCGAAGAGCACGACACCGAGCGACATGTTGTTGCCCATGGCGATGAAGACGAAGGACCACGGCGTCGCCGTCCGCTCGCCCTCGGCGATGCGGTCGACACCGTAGGCCTCGACCTCCGGGGGCTTGAACCAGCCGCGGCTCATGACAGCACCGCCCTGGCGATCGGCTGCAGGACCGGATCGGCCGGCAGCTCGTCGATGCCGATCAGCGCCAGCAGCAGCGCTTTCTGCAGGTGCTTGCGGTTCTCGGCCTCGTCGAGGACGATCGAGAACGGCGCGTCGAGGATCGCGTCGGTCATCTCCTCACCGCGCACGGCCGGCAGGCAGTGCATGAACTTCGCGCCCGGCTTGGTGTGCGCCCAAAGCTCTTCGTTCACCTGGTACGGCCCGAGGATGCGGCGCAGCTCGTTCACCTCGTCCTCGGGCTGCATCCACCACCAGCCGACCGTGAAGACGACGTCGGCCTGCGCGACCGCCTCGGCGGCGGCGTCGGTCAGGGTGAGTGAGGCGCCGGACTGCGCGCAGTTGGCGCGCGCGAGCGCCTCTACTTCCGGCGTCATCTGCTCCTCCGGAGGACCCGCCATGATCATGCTGCTGCCCAGGCGGGTCAGGGTGAGAGCTACCGACGTGCCCATCGCGTCGGCGCACTTGCCGACGAACGCGCACGTGAGCCCCTGGACGGTGCCGAAGTGTTCGAGGATGGTCATCGCGTCGGTCATCGTCTGCACCGGGTGGTCGTAGTCGTCGGTGAGGCCGTTGATGACGGGGACGGTCGCGTGCTGGACGAGCTCGGCCAGCGTCGTGTGAAACGCCGTGCGGGCCATGATCGCGTCGACGAGGCGGCTGATGACGCGCGCTGTGTCGGCGACGGTCTCGTGGCCGCCGAGGTGGATCTCGCCCGGCCGCAGGTACTGGGCGTGGCCGCCGAGCTCCGTCATGCCGGCCTCGAAGCTGATGCGCGTGCGCGTGGACGGGTGCTCGAAGATCATCGCCAGCGTGCGACCCTCGAGGTACGGGGTGAGTGGCCGGCGCCGGTAGAGCGCCTTGAGGGCGACGGCCAGGTCGAGCAGGCCGAGCAGTTCCTCGCGTGAGTAGTCCTGGTCGGTGAAGAAGTGGCGGCCGCGCAGGGCGGCGAAGCCGGGCAGCGCGGCGGGGTCGACGGTGTACCTTGTCATGACGGCCGTTCCTCCTGATGGCGAGCCGGCGACTCAAGGCGCGGGCCCGGATAAGCGAACGCAGAACTAAATGACCGTTTAACTCCGGCCTGTCAAGTCCTCCCGCCATCGCCTGTCGAGCGGCGCCGGCTGTAGGATGGCGCCGACTGGGCGCCCCTGGGGAGGCCGGCATGAGCGGCAGCAGCGAGCGCGGATGCCTCGGATGCGCGACCGTCGTCGTCGCGGTCGTCGCCACCGTGCTGCTCGTCGTCCTGGTGTGGATCCCGTCGCAACGCAAGTCGTATTCGGTGGACGATGTCAGCATCCAGGTGACGGTAGCGCCGGACGGCGCCCTGGAGACGGAGGAGCGCTTCAGCTACACCTTCCACGGGGACTTCACGCGGGTCTACCGCGACATCCCCATCCACCCGCAGACGCCGGTCGTCGTGACTGGCGTGTCGGGCCCCGCGGGGCCCTTCAAGCGTCTCCCTTCCGGATGGACCCCGGTCGCCGGCCCCCCAACGGAGATCGACCCCCGTCGGGACGCGACGCCTTCGCCCTGGTCGTCCGTCGCCCCGGAGGACCGGCCGCGGGGCTACTACCGGGTGACTACCGACTGGAGCACGCCCGGCGGCCCCTCGCTGCGCATCGAGGCTTTCGCCGCCCTCGACGATCGCCCGGCCGCCTTCACCTTCCGCTGGCGCGCTCCAGGCGCCGCACAGCGCTACGCCGATACCGGGGAACTCTCCTGGCAGCTCGTCGGCCGCGGCTGGGACGTCCCGATTGAGAGGATGCGCGCCATCGTCAAGCTCCCCGGCGGTGCGCCTGCCGACCAGGTGCGCGCGTGGGGCCACGGGCCACTGAACGGCGTGGTGCGGCGAGCGGCGGACGGCTCGGTGACGTTCTCGGTCGACGATCTGCCGCCGAACACCTTCGTCGAGGCTCACCTGCTCTTCCCGCAGCGGCTGCTCGCGGACGCGCCGGAAACCGATATCGAGGTGCTCGAGAGCCGGATCGCCGTGGAAGCCGACCTCGCCCGGCAGGCGAACGAGCAGCGCGCGGTCGCACGAGCCGCGGTCGAAGCCGAGGAACGGAGCGATCGCATCGCCTGGGCGATCAGCGGCGCCCTGGTGGCGGCGGCGCTCGCAGTCTGGCTCGTGCTCTTCATCAGGTCGGGGCGGGAGTACCGGCCCGGCCGCCGGATGAAGTACCTGCGCGACGTGCCGGAGGGCATCCCGCCGGCGCTCGTCGGAGCGCTCTGGCGCATGGGCGCCGTCAGCGACGACGACCTCGCCGCCACGCTGCTGGACCTCGCCGTGAGCGGCGTGCTGAAGATCACCCCGGGCGGAGACGCGCCTGAGGCCGACGCAAGCGCGAAGGGGGCGGCGGCCCGGCCGGCGTTCGTCCTCTCGCTCGACCGCACGAAGCTGGACATGGCCGACGAGCTCACCCAGCCGCTCGTCCGGCTGCTGGACGCCGCCATCGGCGACGAGTCGTTGACGATGGAGCAGCTCGAGCAGTGGGCGAAGGAACACGCGGCGCGCTTCCGCGGCGGCGTCGACACGTGGCGTCACGGAGTCGAACGGCGGGCTCGCGAGCTGGGCTTCGTCGAGAAGGGCGGCGGCCGTCGCATGGCGTGGGCTGCGGCCGTCGCCGGTCTCGCGGCCGCGGCGATCTGGCTCGCGTTCATCCTCAGCCAGGAGTGGTGGCTGCTGGCGCCCGTCTTCTTCTGCATCGCCCTCGCCCTGGCCAGTCCTGTCATGAAGCGACGGTCGCGAGAGGCAGCCGACCTGCACGAGCAGTACCGGGCGCTGTACCGGTACCTGCGCGACTTCGGCCGCCTCCACGAGAAGCCCCCCGCTGCGGCGGTCCTGTGGGAGCGCTACCTGGTGATGGCGGTCGTGTTCGGCATCGCGACCGAGGTGATCGAACATCTGCAAGTGAGCGTGCCGGAGCTCGCCGACGACGCGGAGTTCCGCTCTGTCTTCTGGTTCACGACCCCCGCGTTCGCCGCGTCCTCCGGCGGGGTGTCGCAGGTGCTCTCGTCCTTCACGGGAGGTGTGAGCGCGGCCGTTGCCGCCGCCAGCCCTCCCTCGTCGTCGAGCGGGAGCGGCGGCCACTCCTCGTCGGGTGGCAGCGGCTTCTCCGGCGGCGGAGGGGGTGGGGGCGGCGGCGGAGGCGGCGGAGCCGACTAGGACGACGGCAGGAGCAGATAGGCGCCGACCACGTCGCGCCACATCCGCCAGGCGCGCTCGTGGTCGAACCCGTCCGGGTCGAGGGCCCGCTGGATGCCGAGGCCCTCGACCACCGCGATGCTGACGGCGGCGAGCGCCTCGAGCTCCTGGTCGCTCAGCTCGCGCACCGCGCCGCTCAGGCACGCGCCGTCGACCTCCCGGTAGACGCGATACTCCTCGGCGAAGCGCGCCCGCACCTCCGGTTCCCTGAGCGCGTGCGGCAGCAGCTCGTAGAGCATCCGATTGGTGCGGTCGTTCTGGGAGACGCGCCGCTGCCAGTCCAGAAACGCGTCGGCGCGGTCCTCGCCGACGCGGCTCGACCGGATCTCTTCCACGAAGCCCACGTCGGGGTTGAGGAAGAGCGTCTCGACCAGCGCGGCGAGGAGGCCGGCCTTGCCGCCGAAGTAGTAGGAGACCAAAGCTCGGTTGACGCCGGAGACCTGCGCGATGGCGGTCATGGTGAGCTCCGCATAGCCGCGTTCCGCGAGGATGTCCTGGGCCGCCGCCAGGAGGCGCCGGGCGGTCGGCGGCAGGTCGGCCAGACCACGATCTGCGGGCTCGCACGTCACGCCGTCACGCTATCACGAGCCCCGACGTCGCACGCGGCTCACCGCCGGGTCACACCTCGACGGGGCAGAAGAGCCCACGGGGCGAGGGGTAGCTCATGATCGTCGTGACTTCGAGCGACTCCGCCAGCATCGCCCTCGGCGCCCGCAGCGCCCGGTCGATATCGGCGACCAGGAGCTCCGTGTGGGTCGCCGCACCACGAGCGCGGACCAGCGCCAGCCCGTCAGTCTCGGTGATCGTCGCACCGTCCGCCTCGGCCTCCTCCCGCTTCACCGCCAGGTAGTCCGCGGTGACGACCGGTGAGAGGGCGGCGGCCCAGCGCGCCAGCGCCGCCGCGACGGTGATCGTCTCGCGACCATGCTCGACCCGGAAGCCGACCTCGCGCCAGTACTGCGCCAGCGCGTCTTCGTACAGGCAGATCACGACCGTCTCGGCGCCGTGCCGCTTCAGCACGACGTCGAGAAACGCCTCGCGCACGCGGTAGCCCTGCCCGCGATAGTCGGGGTGCACGTAGTGGCTCTGGAGCATGAGGGCGCGCAGTGGATCCGGGTCGGCCCGGCGCCCGCCGCGCGCGAACGCCAGCGGCTCGAAGGCGACGCTCGCGGCGACCGTCTCCCCGACCTTCCAGCCGTAGTACCAGCCGGAGCGGGCCGATGTGGCGACCCAGGCGCGGGCGCCGGCGGGCGTCAGCCCGAAGCACGCGCACAACTGCTCCTCGATCTGCTCGCGCTCCGCCGGCGTGAGCGTCAGCGGCTCGTAGCCGCCGGGCGCCGAGCCGCTCACGGCGCACCGGAGGGCCCGGCCGCGCCGGACGGGCCCTCCTCCGCCTCGATCTCCGCGACGATCGCCTTGCTCCCAGGCAGCAGTTCCACGATGAACACGCCGGTGAGCATCAACGACCCGCCGACCAGCAGACGCCACGTCACCGAGTCCATGCCGGCGACGATGCCGGCCGCGGCGGCGAACACGCTCTCGAACCCCAGCAGGATGGCGGCGTGCGTGGAGGTCGTGTACCGCTGCGCCCAGCTCTGGATGAAGAAGGCGTAGATGGTGCCGCTGACGGCGGTCCACACCACGGCCGCCCACACCTGCCAGGGCAGGTCGAGGGTGATGTGCACGACGAACGGTGTCACGACGACCAGGATCAGGGTCGAGACCGCCATCTGGGTCACGGCAAGCGTGGTCGGCTTCACCTTGGGGGCGAAGAAGCCGGTGGTCATGATGTGCAGCGCGTAGAACAGCGACCCGAGCAGCGTGAGGGCATCGCCCCAGCGGATGGAGAAGTCGCCCTGCAGGCTGAGCGCACCGAGGCCGATGGTCGCGACGATCGCGCCGACGATCTGCCAGCGGCCCGGCGAGCGGCGCGCCACGAACCAGTACAGGAACGGGACCATGGCGACGCTCATCCCCGTGATGAACCCGCTCACGCCGGGCGACGTCCGCTGCAGGCCGACAGTCTGCAGGATGAGAGCGGTCAGGTAGAAGACGCCGAGCAGACCGCCCCGGGCCCAGTCGCCGCGCGACGAGCCGAGCCAACTCCTCGGCTGCACGACGGCGAAGATGCCCGTGGCGACCACGTAGCGGAGCACGAGGTACAGCATGGTGCCGGCGACGATGCCGCCGGCGGCGAGTTCCGTGGTGCGCTCGACGACGTCCTTGATGAAGACGAAGTTGCTGCCCCAGAAGATGGCGACGCTGAAGAGCAGCACGTCGGCGACGAGCGCCTTGCGGCGCGACACCTGTGTGCTGCCGAGTGGCGTCGCCATCGCGGCCATCCTATCGGACGCGGACGAGGCAACGGTGACGCCTGCGAGGACGCCACGACGAAGCCCGTGCCAGCGTCAGGGGGAGGGCTCGGCGGTGAGGGCCGTGATGGAGACCAGCGGCTGCTCCAGGAACGCCTTCGAGCCGAACGCGCGCCACGTGGCACCGCCGTCGGCGCTGGCGAGGATCGGCTGGCTCTCCGTTGTGGCCAGCACGTGCCCCTCGTCGGCAGCGGCCACCGCGAGCGGCTGGCCGGCCGGGACCTCCTGCACCTGCCAGGTCACGCCGCCGTCTGCGGTGGCGAGCACTCCGGCGCTGCAGGTGATCCAGAGGCGCGACGCACCAGCACAGGCGATCTGCCTGGCCTGCAGGGCGCCGGGCTCAGCCGGCGGCACGTCGACGCGCAACCGGCGCCACGTCGCGCCGCCGTCCACCGTGGCGTACACGAGCGGGTCTCCCAGCTGCGTGTCCCAGCCGGCGACCCAGGCGTGCCGGGGATCGCCGGCGGCAACGCTCGTCAGCACGGTCATGGGGAGCTCGCGGCGAAGGCGCCAGGTGCGGCCGCCGTCGCGCGTGGACCAGATCCTGTCGAGGGCGACGAGCACGCCGTGCTGCTCGTCGGCGAAGGCGACGTCGGCGAGCTGGGCCATGCCGAAGCCCGTGCGCCGCCAGGTCGCGCCGCCGTCGGCGGTCCTGAAGACGGCGGACGCCCCGGGCTCGCCTGCGGCGCCGAGCGCGCCGCCGACGATCCAGGCGTGGGCGGCGTCGGCAGCGGCGATCGCCTTCACGGCGACCTTCACCTGCTCGACCACCGTCCAGGCGGCGCCGCCGTCGGAGGTCGCGAGCACGACGCCGGCATCGGTGACCAGCCACCCCGTCCGGACATCGGTGAAGGCCACGTCCACGCCGCGCTGCGGCAGGAAGAACTTCTGGCGCGTCCAGCTCGCACCGCCGTCGGCGGTGACCAGCAGGACGCCCGGCTCGCCGACGGCCCAGGCGTGGACACCCGGGACGGGCGCCGGCGGCTCCCCGAAGGGGTGCTCCGGCGCCTCGGTCCCGTCTCCGCCGCAGCCCCCGAGAGCCGCCAACGCTGCGAACGCGATGGTGAAGCACAGCGCCGCGAGCGGCCTCGCCGGCCTCACATCCGCCCCGGGACCACCAGCAAGCGTCTGTCCACGAAGGCCGTGACGAAGACCGTCGCGGCAGCGCCCGCGTCTGACCCGCCGCATCCCCGGATCACGAGGAAGAGGATGAGGACGACGATCGCCACGAGGATCGCCAGCGCTACGAGCCTGCGGCGGCGGAGCTGACGGCGGCGCTGCTCGCGCCGCGCCGCCCGGTCCTGCGGTGAGCGCGGACGGCGCTCTCGCTCGGCGCCCACGTCGGCATCCGGCGGGAGGTATGCGAACTCAGCATCGCCCTGCGCGGAGGGGCGCCCGGTCTCCGTGCGCTCGGGCAACACGTACTCGGGTGGAGGCGCGTGCGGCGCGGTCTCGATGGGCGCCTGCTCGCCAGTCTGCTCCCAAGCCGCGTCGGCCGAGAACACCTGTGTCACGGTCTCATCCAGGGGCTCCGGCGGCCCCGTCTCCAGCGGCTTCGACTCGGGCGGCCCCGACTCGGGCGGTTTCGGCTCGGACGGGCCCGGCTCCGCCGCCGGTCCGGGCTCGTCAGGCGTACGCCGCAGCGGCGGAGTGTCTCGCGGCGGCCCGTCTTCCCAGTCCCAGTCCACGGCGGCCTCCGAACCTCGTGATGGTCCAGCCCTGCGCGACTAGCGTACCAGAGGGAGCGGCGCCGGAGGCGCCGGCCCGTCAGCCCCGCGCGACGATCAGTCCGCGCGCGGCAGCACGTCGGCTGGGTTTGGCCCGTCGCGCCGGCCCGGCAGCGTCTCGATGACGATCACGCCGGCGAGGATCAGCGCGGCGCCGGCGACGAAGCGCCAGCTGAGCACGTCCATGCCGAAGAGGAGGCCGAACACGGCCGCGAAGAGCCCCTCGAGACCGAGGATCACCGCCGCCCGCGTCGAGGTCGTCGACTTCTGCGCCCACGCCTGGATGAGGAAGCCGAAGACCGTGCCGGAGAGGGCCGTCCACACAATCGCGGCCCAACCCTGCCAGCCGAAGCCCCAGGTGATGTGCTCGGTGAACGGCGTCACGATGATGAACAGGACGGCCGCCGCGACGATCTGCGTCAGGGCCAGCACGGCCGGCTTGGTCTTGGGCGCGAAGAACCCCGTAGCTGCGATCTGCGCGGCGAAACCCAGCGCGCCGATCAGAGTCAGCAGGTCGCCCTTGGACATGCCGAGCCCGCCGCGGAAGCTGAGAAGACCGAGGCCGGCGGTGGCGAGGACCGCGCCGCCGATCTGCGCCCAGCCGGGTGAGCGACGCGCCACGATCCAGTACAGGAACGGCACCATGACGATGTAGAGGCTGGTGATGAACCCGCTCTTGCCGGGCGTCGTCCACTGCAGGCCGATCGTCTGGGTGACGAAGGCGATGAAGAGGAAGAGACCGAGCACCGCGCCGTACAGCCAGTCGCGGCGCGTGGTCTGCCGCACGGTGCGCGGCATGACGGCGGCGAGCATGATCGCCGCCAGGATGTGCCGCCACAGCAGGTAGGTCATGGGGCCGGTGTCGGCGATGGCGTCCTTGATGACGACGAAGTTGAGGCCCCAGACGATGGCGACGCTGAGGAGCGCCGCGTCGGCGACCAGGGCGCGGCCCCGGTCGCGGGCCGGCGGCGGCGCAGCCGCCCCGCCGGCCTCCACCGGCGCCCGGCCTCCCCGCGCCTCAGCGGCCGGATCGCTCACGCGGGGACGTCGCGCGGCGGGAGCTGCTCGCGGATGCGCAGGGCGGCGGCCTCGGCGTTCTCGGCGCAGGTCTCCACGTAGCGCGTGCCGAGGTAGTCGCCGACGAGGTGGAGCCGGCCGAGCGGCCGGGTGAGCGGAGCCTGCAGCCGCCCGCGTCCCACGTGCGCGAACGGGATGCCGCGCGGCCAGCGCTGGATCACGACGTCCTCGATGCGCCGCGTGACCTCCGGGAAGACGGCGCACAGGTCGTCACGGAAGCGTCGCGCGATGGTCTCGTCGTCCTCGAGCAGGAGCCGCGCGCCGAGGTCGGCGGCCGCGTAGACCATCACGCTGCCGTGCCCAGGTCGAGGCGCGCCCGGCTGCAGCTGCACGTTGCCGATGTTGTAGGCCATGCCGAACGAGCGGCCCGGCGTGGCGACCGCGTACAGCCCGTCCCACGGGAGCGGCGCCGTGCCCTCCACCAGGAAGGCGCCGACGGCGTACTGCCCGTAGCGCACCTCGCGGAGCGCCGCGGCAGTCTCGCCGGGCAGGCCCGGCGCCAGCGAGGCCGCCACCGACGCCGGCACGGCGAGCACGGCGGCGGCGGCGGTCACGACGTGCTCGCCGCCGCCGCCGCCCTCGTACCGCACGCGTACCCCGTCGCCGGACTCCTCGATGAGCGTCGCCCGGGCGCCGCAGCGGATCTGTGGCGTCATGCTCGCCAGCCGCTCGATCATGCTCATCGGGCCGCCGACGATGCCGCGGGAGAGGCCGGACGACCGGTCCCACACCAGGTGGAAGTAGCCGACGCCGTAGCCGGCGGCGAGCTCTTCCGGCTCGCCGCTCGACCGCGTGAGCGTGCACCGGAACATCGCGTCCACATCCGGCGGCAGCGGGCCGATGCGCTCGCTGAACGACTCGTCGTCCATGAAGTTGACGACGCGCAGCTGCCGCTCCGCGGGGGACTCGCCCGGCCGCGGCCTGATCATCCGGTCGTACCGGGCCACGTCGTACCGCAGCTTGAGGCCGGCGCGGACCAGCGCCGCGCGGGAGCGCGCCGAGAGGGGCAGCCGGAGCGGGTAGGTCTCGACCGGGCTGGTGACGATGCGACCGGCATACGCGAGCGCGGCGAGCTGTCCCGGCAGCGGCAGGGCGGTCACGCCCAGGCCGCGCAGCAGGCGGTCGGTGGCCGTGCCGTCGCCGCCGTACACGTGGGCGCCGAAGCTGAGCCAGGTGTCGCCGCGGCGCTCGGAGCGGATGCGGCCACCGACGCGCTCGGCCTCCTCGAGCACGAGCACGTCGCGGTCGCGCAGGTGCCAGGCGGTCGCCAGGCCGGAGACGCCGGCGCCGACCACGACGACGTCGTGGTGCTCGCCGGCGCCGCCGGCCGGGGTCGCCGTGCCGGTACTCACGGTCAGACCTCCTCGAGGAAGAAGCCCTCGACCTCGGCCGCCTCCCACTCGTCGAACGGGTCGTCCGCGACGGCGGTGCGCATAGCCCCGACACCCGCCTGCCACGACTCCTCGTCCTCCCAGCGCGCCATACCGATGAGGCGGCCGGTGTGCCGGTCGCGCAGCGTCTTCGCGTCGATCAGCCCGGGTTGCCCGACGCCGGCGGCGCCGTAGCGGTGCATCGAGGCGATGAGCTCCTGCTCCTTGCCGGGCTTCGGCGTGTGGATGGACAGGTGGACGATCATGGAACCTCCCTGGACGGACGCGGGCCCGGGCACGCGGCAGGCCGATTCTATGCCCGAGCGTGCGCGGACCGAACGGGGGTCAGAGCTGGCCAGCGGCGGCGAGGAGCTCGACGACGTGCGCGACGGGGCGGTCGTCGCCCGCCTGCGCGAGCACGTCCGCCAGCTGCATCCTGCAGCCCGGGCAGGCGGTGGCCACGACCTCGGCGCCGGTCTGGGCGATGTCGGCGGCCTTGCGCGCCCCGATGGCGATGGAGAGCTCCTGATGGGTGAGCGAGAACGAGCCCGCGCCGCCGCAGCAGCGCGCGGGCTCGCGCATCTCCGTGAGCCGCACCCCGGAGATGCCGGTGAGCAGCTCGCGTGGCTGACGCGCCACCCCGAGACCGCGGACCAGGTGGCACGGGTCGTGGTAGGTCACGGTGGCCTCGAGGCTGCCGGCGGGCGGGCTCACGTTCTGGACGTCGACCAGGTAGCTCGTGACGTCGTAGCTGCGCGCCGCGAGCCGCTGCGCCCGCGCGGCATACCGCGGCTCTCCCGCAAGCAGCCGCGGGTAGCGGTGGACGAAGGAGCTCGTGCACGTGGGGCAGGCGGCGACCAGCACGTCGAACTCGAGCGTTTCGAGCTGGTCGAGCTGCAGACGCGCGAGGTCCTTCGCGCCGGCGACGTCGCCGTGCGCCTCCAGCGGCACGCCGCAGCAGGCCGCCTCCGGCGGAGCGACCACGGAGGCGCCGGCGCGCTCCAGGACCTGGACCGCGGCCTGACCGATGCCGGGGTAGACATAAGTGACCATGCAGCCGGGGAAGAGCAGAACGCGTGGCCCGTCCGACCGGAAGCGCTGCCGCCGCGGATAGGCGCTCGCCGCGGGCGCGAGCTCGAACGGCCGCGCCGCCAGCGGCGGGTACGCGCGCCGGGCGGCGAGGCCGTAGGGGAAGCGGAGCCGGCGGAGGTCGCGACCGGCCGTCCTCTTGAAGGCCGCGCCCTGCAGGCGGGCGGCGGCGTCCGCCGCCGCCCGAAGCACGCCCGGCCGGCGCACGCCGCCGAAGACCGCCCGCTTGACCCACGGCAGCCCGCGCTCCTCGACCACCTGGGCTCGCGCCGTGTTCACGATCGTCACGACGGGCACCCCCGACGGGCAGGCGTCCTCGCAGGCCATGCACGTCGTGCAGGTGGCGAACGCCTCCGCCGTGTCGCCGTCGACCGGGAGGGCGCCACTGAGGACCCCCGCGGCGAGCTGCACCTTGCCCCGGGCGACCCCCGGCTCCGTGTGCGTCTCCGCGTAGACGGGGCATACGGCCTGGCAGCTCCCGCAGCGATTGCAGACCGCGATCGCCTCTTCGAGGGCGCGAAGCAGGGCCTGGTCGTCCGCTGACGGTCCGGCGGTCACCCGGTGAACTTCCCGGGGTTGAGGATGCCCTGGGGGTCGAGTGCGTGCTTGATGCGGCGCGTCAGGTCCAAGCCGCTCTGCCCGAGGGCCCAGGCGAGATAGGGCGCCTTGGCCGAACCGATGCCGTGCTCGCCGCTGAGCGTGCCGCCGAGGTCGAGGGCGGCGCGGAAGATCTCCGCCACCGCCGCGTGGGCGCGCTCCATGACCTCCGCGTCGTCCGGGTCGACGAGCACGGTCGGGTGCAGATTGCCGTCGCCGGCGTGGCCGACTGTGGCGATGGTCAGGTCGTGGCGAGCGGCGATGTCCTCGATCGCCGCGAGCATCTCGGGGACGCGACTACGCGGTACCGTCGCGTCCTCGACGATCGTCCCGCGGCTCTGGCGCGCGAGCGCAGGGTAGGCGGCCCTGCGGGCCGCCCAGAGGCGCTCGCGCGCCTCGTCATCAGCCGCACGCTCGACGCTCCCCCCGTGCGCGCGGCAGATCCGCTCGACCAGCTCGGCCTCGCGCGCCACGGCCTCGGGAGAGCCGTCGACCTCGACGAGCAGCATGGCGGCCGCGTCGAGCGGCAGGCCCGCGTGCGTGTACTCCTCGATCAGCCGCAGCGTGGTCGCATCGATGAACTCGAGGGTCGCGGGGATCACGTTGCCCACGACGATGGCGGCGACGGTGCGCGTCGCCTCTCCCGTGGTCGCGAACGTCGCGCTCATCGTCGCCCTCGCCTCGGGCATTGGGATCAGGCGCACCGTCGCCTCGGTGATCACGCCCAGGGTGCCCTCGGACCCTACGAAGAGCCCGACCAGGTCGTAGCCGGTCACGTTCTTCGTCGACTTGCCGCCGAGACGCACCGTCTCCCCGTTCGCGAGCACGACCTCCAGGCCGGTCACGTAGTGCTTCGTCACCCCGTATTTGAGGCCGCGGAGGCCGCCGGCGCACTCGGCGATGCTTCCGCCCATGGTCGCGACCGCCACCGAGCCGGGGTCGGGCGGATACATCAGTCCGTGCTCCGCCGCCAAGTCGTTGAGTCGTTGGATGACGACCCCCGGCTGCACGGTCGCCGCGTGGTCCTTCGCGTCGACGTCGAGCACAGCGTCCATCGCCGCGGTGCTGAGCACGATGCCGCCGTGGGCGGGGATCGCGCCGCCGCTCAGGCTCGTGCCGGCGCCGCGTGGGTAGACCGGCGTACCGGTGTCGCGGGCGATGCGTACGACGGCGGCGACCTCGGCGGTAGACGCCGGCAGCACGACGACGTCGGGCGTCCGGCCGGCATCGTCCGCCGTCGCGTCGTAGGCGTAGCACGCAAGGTCCGCGGCGCTCGTCAGCACGCGGTCTCGCCCCACGGCCCGCCGCAACATCGTCGCAACGTCCTCGCTCATCCGGTCTCCTCTTGCGGCGAGGCCGCCGGGACGTTGGCGGACTCGCGGTCAACGGCCGGCTCGAGCATCCGGGAGCGCCTCAAGGAGTCCCGCACCAGCGCATCACGGTCAGCGCGACGGCCGCGCTGAAATCGACGAGCCCGCCGACGCTGACGCGCTCGTTGACGGCGTGCGCAGTCTCGATGCCGTCCGGCCCGAAGCTGAAGGTCGGCGTGCCGGCGCGCGTGAAGGTGGCCGCGTCGTGCCAGCTGTTGAGGCCGGCCGGCTCGCCGCGGTGGCCGAGCGCGCCGGCGCAGCCGAGCGCGGTCTGGACCAGCGGGTGGTCTGCCGGCATCTCGGCGGGCACGACGTCGTCCGACCACGTGAAGACGAGAGGGTGCTCCGCGAACCACGGGTCGTCCGCGACCGCTCTGGTGAGGCGGTCGATCACCTCGGCTTCGACCGCCTTGCCGGTGCCCTCCGCGTCGACGTGCTGCGGCAGATAGGTGATGTCGGCGGTGACGGCGCACGACGCCGGGATCGTGACCATCCAGGTGCCGCCGCGGACGATGGTCGGGACGATGTCTCCGGGTGCGAGGAGCGGATGGACGTGGTCAGGGCGCGCCCTCCACTCCTCGCGGAGCGCGCCCATCCCGTTCAGCACCGCGACCACCTTCTCGATCGCGTTGACCGCCCCGCCGTCGCGCCAGTCCGGCTGCGGCATCTCGGCGTGACCGGCGCGGCCGGCGACGGTGATCGTCGGTGTGACCGTGCCGCGGCAGCTCACCCAGGCGTCGAAGTCGGTGGCCTCGGCGGCGATGCCGGCGTCGGCCTTGACGCCGTGCCGCACGCACATGTAGCCGCCGGCGCCGGACGACTCCTCGTCGGTGTTGGTGCACAACACCACGTCGCCGGCCAGACGGACGCCCTGGCGGTGCAGCGCCTCGAGGGCGATGACCAAGCCGGCGATCCCGCCCTTCATGTCGTTGGCGCCGCGCCCGAAGAGGAAGCCGTCGCGCTCGGCGAGGACGAACGGGTGGCTGAGCCACTGGTCGCGCGGTTCCACGTCCACGGCGTCGATGTGGCCGTTGAGCAGGATGCTGCGGCCGCCGCCGGAGCCGCGAAGCGTGGCGGCGAGCTGTGGCCGGCCGGCGAAGTCGAGGCCGGCCGGCACGAAGCGGTCGCCGTCGCCGGTCGGCTCCGGCTCCCACACGTCCGCCTCCGCGTCGAGCGCCTCGAGCCGCGCGGCGAGCACCCGCTGCAGCCTCTCCTCGTCGCGCGCCGGGTCGCCCGGCAGCCGCGCGGTCGTGTCCAGTGCGACGAGCTCCGCGGTGAGGCCGATGAGCTCGTCCTTGGCGTCCCGCACCGCCTGGACGACGCGCTCCTCGAGCACCGACTGCAGTTGCACCCCCGACCTCCTCCGTAGACGGACACTTGCGGCGTCGCCAGGCGTACAATGGCGGCGCCGGAGCGACGCTGCGATCGAACGGCTCAGCCGGCTCAGCTGGCGGTGCCCCGCAGGCGCACCGGCCATTCTACGACGCCGCACTCGATGGGGGAGGGCCATGGGCGATCTGAGCGACACCAGGATCCGCGTGATTAGGCCGGATGAAGTGACCTGGGACGAGGCGATGGTGAACCCGGGGGAACGGTACCCGCCGGGCAAGGAGCTCACCGCGGCGATGTCCGACGACGACAGGTTCAGCTTCGGACTCTGGAAGCGCGACGCGCAGCAGCGCCACTTCGAGCGTCCCTATCACGAGGTCGCCTACATCATCGAGGGACGGGTCGAGATCACCGATGCTGACGGTGACGTCCACGTCGCGGGCCCCGGGGACATCATCATCACCCCCAAGGGCAGCGTCGGGGAGTGGAAGAACCTCAGCCCCGTCAAGAAGGTCTGGGGCATCTACGAAGAGGCCGATGCCGGCCTCACCGCCTACCTCGGCCCCGGCGGGTTCTGAGGCGGGAGGCGGGCGAGGCGCAGCGGGCGGCGTGCCGCAGTCAGCGCACGGTGACCCGGAAACGGTCGACGCCGCGGCCGCCGTCGCCGTCCGTCACGCAGAGCGTGACCGTGCAGCGGCGGCCGCGCGGCCCCGCGAAGCGGTGTGAAAGCCGGAACGTCTTGTCGGCGCGGAGACGCAGCGTCCGCCGCGGCGACCCGTCACCGTACCTGACCCAGCCCTTCCAGCTGTCCGCTCCCGGGTCGGCGAACCGGCAGGTCCGCGAGAACCGTGCGCCGGCGCGGACCCTCGCGTCGGGGCCGCCGGTGATCCTCGGCGCGACATTGCTCACCGTGACCGCCACTGTAGCCGTCGCCGCGCGCGCCAACTCGTTGGTCAGGCTGACCTCGACCGTGCGACGCCCATCGTCGGGCCACGTGTGGGTCAGCGCGAAGGTGCCGCTCCGCCCGGTGTCGCCGGCGCCAAGCGCAAGCGGCTCGGCGCCGGCGCCGTAGTCCACCGTCGCCGTCCAGAGCGCGCCGGCGCCGTCGAAGAACCCGCCGGCGCGCGTCCAACGCACGCCTTCGCGCGCCGTCGCCGTCGCCGGCAGGCCGACGTAGAAGGCGCCGGGCAGCAGCGCGCGCGAGTCCACCACCTCGAAGTCGCCGCCGGTCACTCCCTGCAGCGCGCGCAGGACGTCGTCGTCCCAGCGCGCGTCGGGTGCCCCGCTCACGTACCAGTCGCTGCCGTTGTCGGCGACCATCATGCCGTACTTCTTGAGCCCCCTCAGGATCGTCTGCACGACCGGGGGGAACCCGCTCACGTCGAAGTCGGCGCGAAGGCGCACGCGCAGCCCCATCGGCGGAAGGCCGGGGTCGGTCGAGGAGCTGGCGTAGTGCGTCGCGGGATAGAGGTAGGCACGCTGTGTGTGGGCCACCGTGAAGCGCAGGGCGTGGTCGAGCACGCCCTCGCCGACGATCTCGTCGTACCGCGCGAGCCCCGGCAGGATCGGCAGGCCGGCCGCGTCGGCTGAGGTCCAGCCGGCCGGCCGCAGCGCGTTGGACGTCAGGTCGAAGACGGCGCCGGAGCCGGCCTGCCACGAGCCGTCCGCCTGCCTGTGCGCGTCGTACACCTCGTAGAGCACCCTGTTGTCCGCGTCCAGGACGAGCACGTGACGATCGCCGTCCGAGCCGGGTCCGCCCTCGATGGGGGCGTCGGGCGGGATGGGGAAGGGACCCGGATCGCTCTCGTCTTCGTAGTAGAAGGAGATAGGCACCTTGGGCTGCGCCCCCGACACGACGGTGTAAGGGATGCCGATGGGGGCGCCGTCCCACACCGTGCCGAAGTCTGGATGCAGTCCCCGGCCCGGGTTCATGTTGGCGATGTAGTCCGCCGAGTGCGGGTCGAGCGGCAGGGAGTCGACCGGCGTGTTCCACGGATTGTCCGCCGGGAAGAGCAGGACGGGAATGGCGGCGCCGTCTCCGTAGGCGGCGGCGAGCGACGGCGCCGCGAGCGCGAGGGCGAGCAGGAGGGTCGCCGCGAGCACGCCGGCGAGCCCGAGCGCCTGAGCGACGAGCGGGCGCCGGTCCGGCAGGGCGCGCGGCAGCTGTCGGCGCAGGACGTCCATGCGCTCAGTATCGGCTGTGCGCCGGGCCGGGTGAGCGACATCCGTCGCCCGGCCCGGCCACGCGCCCGGCAACCGGGCCGGTCGCGTCCGCGGACGAGCGTCATCCTTGTCGGCGTCCGCCATCACGGGTACACTCTTGATGTAGTCTCATCGCAACCGTGAATTGAGGTCACAATGACCACCGTCGGCGTTCGCGAGCTGAAGGCGCATCTCAGCGAGTACATCCGTCTGGCCAGCCAGGGCGAGACCGTCGTCGTCACGCACCGTGGCAAGGACGTCGTCGTCATGCACGCGCCGTCGCCGGAGCACGAGGGACTCCGCCGTCTCATGGAGAGCGGCATGGTCAGATGGTCGGGCGGCAAGCCCAAAGGCCCCACCGGGCCGCCCATCGTCAACACAGGCGAGCCGATCTCGAAGACCGTCCTCGATCTCCGCGACCGCGACGAGTGATCCTCTATCTCGATACGAGCAGCCTGCTCAAGCACTACATTCGAGAGCCCGGATCGGACGATGTCGCCACGTGGATCGACGGCGCCGACCTGGTGGCGACCTCGCGTGCCACGCTCGCCGAGGCGGCGGCGGCGCTGTCCCGCCGCCCGCGCGGAAGCGGTCTGTCGCGAAGCGCCTGCCATCATGCCCTCTCCGACTTGAGGAGGGACTGGGCCGACTACCTCGCGATCGACCTCGATGAGCACCGCGCCGCCACGCTCGCGTGGCGGCGCCGGCTACGCGGCTACGACTCCATACAGCTCGCGGCGGCGCTCACTGTGGGCGAACTCGCCGCGCCGGAGACCCTCGTCTTCTCGTCCTTCGACACCGAGTTGAGCCAGGCGGCCCGTGCGGAGGGCCTCACCGTCCTGGAGCCGCTGGGCTGATACGATCGGGCCATGGCCCGCCGCCGACCACGGGAGCGGTTCGCCGGGCTGCGCACGCTCGATCCGAACGTCCGCAGGCTCGGCCTCGTGAGCCTGCTCGCCGACCTGAGCTCGGAGATCGCCTACCCGCTGTTCCCTATCTTCGTGACCGGCGTCCTCGGCGCCCCGGTCGCGCTGCTCGGCCTGATCGAGGGCATCGCCGAGGCCACGGCGAGCATCACCAAGTACCCCTTCGGGCAGGCCGCCGACTACACCGGTCGCCGCAGGCCCTTCGTGCTCGTCGGCTACAGCCTCGGCGCCCTCGGCAAGCTCGTCATCGCCCTGGCCGCCGGCTGGCCCCTGGCCCTCGTCGGCCGCTTCACCGACCGCCTCGGCAAGGGGATGCGGACGGCGCCGCGGGACGACCTCATCGCGGCCAACACGCACCCCGGGCAGCAAGGCCTCGCGTTCGGCCTGCACCGCAGCATGGACACGATGGGCGCGGTCCTCGGCCCCCTCGTCGCGCTCGTCCTGGTGCAGGCCGACGTCCCGCTGCGCTGGATCTTCGCCGTCGCCGTCATCCCCGGGGTCCTCAGCGTCGTCGCCATCGTCTTCCTGGTCAAGGAGCATCGGGAGGCGCCGCAACGCACGGCGTTCCGCCTGTCGCTGCCCGCCTCGCCGGCCTTCCGCTGGCTGCTCGCGGGCTCACTGCTGTTCGCCGTGGGCAACTCCAGCGACACTTTCATCCTGCTCAAAGCCCAGGACGTAGGCATGAGCACGAGCGCCGTGATCCTCTTCTACGTGCTGTACAACGTCGTATACGCGGCGGGGTCGCTGCCGCTGGGGGGCCTCAGCGACCGCGTGGGGCAGTACCCGGTCGTGATCGCCGGCTACCTGGTGTTCGCGGCGGTGTACGCAGGCTTCGCCGCCGCGGGGTCCGGCTGGACGCTCGCGGCCCTCTTCGCGGCCTACGGCCTCTACATCGCCGCGACCGAGGGCACCAGCAAGGCGCTGATCGGGCGCGCCATCCCGACTGGAGAGCGCGCTTCCGCGCTCGGCCTGTACTACACCGCCACCGGCCTCGCGACGTTCGCCGCGAGCACGGTGGGTGGGCTGCTCTGGAGCGCCTGGGGGGCGTGGGCGACGTTCGCCTACGGGGCGGCGGCGGCACTCGTCGCGGCCGCCCTCATGTTCGCCGGTCGCGGGCGCGTGCGCGGCGCGCTAGCGCCGGAGGACCCCGCACTCGCCGGCTGAGCGCGGCCGGACGAGGGGCCGGCGCATGGGGAGCGCCCGCGTGCACAGGTCGACTGAGTTCGATGCGACGGGCATACGGCGCTGCCCCTGTCGCGCCGCATCCCGAGCGGATACGATGCCTCTCACGACCGGCCGACCATCTCTGGAGGGGAGACATGGCCCGGACCTGCCCGGCCTGCGGGCGCGCCAACGACGACGACGCGAGCTTCTGCCAGGGCTGCGGATCCGCCATCGCCGGGGGGGCGCTCGAGGCGCGGCCGTCGCCTCCGATCCCGCCGCCGCCCGGAGCCGACCCTCCAGTCCTGCCGCCCGCGGGGTCGCCACCCGGAGGCAGACGCGCCCCGACGTGGCTCGTGGTGCTCGCCGTCGCCATGGTCATCGCGTTCATTGCCGCCGCCGCGCTGCTGCTCGTCCCGCGCGGGGAGAAGCAGGTCGCCGGCGATCAGTCGCCGGTGCCGTCCGCCGGCGCCACCGTCGGCGTCTCTCCCTCTCCGACGCTCGGCCGGTACCTCGTGGGCGCCGTCGGCTCCAAGGCCGACCGGCTCGCCGCCATCGGTGAGGACGGCGCCGTCCAGCCCATCGCCGACTTCAGCGACGAGCAGATCCGGCAGATCGCGTACTCACCCGACGGCAAGTGGCTGGCGTGCGTCGCCGGCAGGTACGAGCGCAACGAACTGTGGCTCTTTGACGCCGCGACCGGGGAATCGAGGCAGGCCACGGCCGGTACGCCCAATGTGCTCGCGGTGGACAGCATCGCCTGGTTGTCGGCCACCGAGTTGCTCGTCGCCGGCTACACCGAGCCGCCCAGGGCCGCAGGCCAGAACGCCGACCTTCTGGTCTACGACACCGCCGCCCAGGGGTTCTCGCCGCTGCTCGACGCCGGCGGCGTCCCGCTCCGCGGCGTGGCCGTCAGCGCCTCGCGGGAGGGCGCCAAGGTCGCGTTCGTCTGCTACACCGACGTCAAGACGGGCCGGCACGGGATGGTGACGGGCCGGGAGCACCTCGAGGTGCTGGACCGCGCCTCCGGCCGGGCTACCGATCTGGATGTCAGCAAGGCCTTCTTCGACGTCAACGCGCGCGCGTTCGACGACCCGCTCATCTCCCCGAGCGGCGAGGCGCTCATCTACCGGCGCGCCGGCAGCGACGTGGGCACGAGCTACACGGTGGTGGGCGCCGACGACGGGAGGATCCTGATGCCCGCCAGGGAGGCGCAGTTCCCGGCCGGCTACGCCTGGAACCCGGATGGGACCAGGGTCGTCTTCACCGGGGTCCCGCCCAGGCGCTCCGGGCGCATGACCTTCTGGGCCTTCGACACGGAGACGGGGGGCAGGCCGGTCGTCCTGGCGAGGCACAAGGGTGTCTTCGTCCAGGACCTCGCCTGGTCCCCGGACGGGGAGACCATCGCCTGGGCCGCATACGATGAGGAGATGTACCCGACGGGCACCATCTACCTCATGCCGGCCGGCGGCGGCGGATCGACGGCGTTCGCCGATCAGGCTTTGTCGCCGGTCTGGGCGCCGAGCGCGGCGCCCTCGCTGCAGACCACGCCGAGCCCTTGAACCGGCCCGCGCGCGGCTCTTCCGAACCCGACGCGCGCGCCCGCCGGTCCGCCTCGCGCTGGGCCCTCACGGGCCGCGAGTCGCTCGGGTAGCTCTTCGGGCATCAGTCCAGGGCTATCAGTCCTGTGCGCAGGGCGTACTTGACCACTTCGGTGACGTCGTGCAGGTCCAGCTTGCGCATCGCGTTGGCGCGGTGGCTGTCCACCGTCTTGCGGCTCAGACCGAGCTGCTCCGCGATCTGCTGGTTCGAGTTCCCGTCGGCGATGAGCTTGAGGACCTCGCGCTCGCGCGCGGTGAGGGCTTCTCCGCCCTTGGCCTGGCCGGCGTTCTCGCTCCCGGTCACCCGCAAGTAGTCGCCGATGAGCTTCGCGGCGATGGGCGGATAGAGGAAGGACTCCCCGGCCTGGACCACGTGGATGGCTCTCACCAGGTCCTCCGTGACCACGCGCTTCAGCACGTAGCCGGACGCGCCGGCCTGGATGATCTGGACGACGTACTCTTGATCGTCGTACATGCTCAGGATGAGCACCCGCACGTCGGGATGCCGCTCCTTGATGAGGCGTGTGGCCTCGAGCCCGTTCATCCGCGGCCAGCCCCTGAGCCGGCGCCGTCCGGGTTTCTTGTGCCGTGACGCACAACCGGCTCGCCGTTTCGGCCTGATACAAGTGATACAACGTACCGTCGCGTCGAGTTGCCGCCCCCCGTGCCGCCCCCTACACTGAGACTCGGGTCATTGTCCCCCTGAGAGCAGTCGACAAATGGCGGAAAGGCGCATCCCTCCCGCCCCGCACGAAGGACACCCGCGCCTATGACCACCACCACCGCATCCACACTGGCAGCCGAAATAGAACTGGCCACCGGGGTCAATCCTGCCACCTGCTACCAGTGTGGCAAGTGCTCGGCGGGCTGCCCCATGGCCTCCGAGTCCGACCTGCGCCCCCACCAGGTGATGCGAAAGGTCGTCTACGCGGCGCGCGACAAGGCCCTGCGCGACGAGTCGATCTGGCTCTGCCTCACCTGCGAGACGTGTAGCGCGCGTTGCCCCAACGACTGCGACCCGGCGCGCATCATCGACGCAGTGCGAGAGATCAGCCACGCAGAGGGCATCGCGGTCAAGCCGCGCACGATCGACGCGTTCCACAAGACGTTCCTCGAGCAGATCCGCACCAATGGCCGCCTGCACGAGGTCGGCTTGGTCATCGGCTACAAGCTGCGCAGCGGCGCACTCATGAACGACGTCACCAACACCCCCGGCCTGCTCTCCCGCGGCAAGCTCGGCATCATGCCCGACAAGATCAAGGGAGTGGCCGAGGTCAAGCGTGTCTTCGACAAGTGCGGGGTGACCCCATGAGCACCGTTGCCGACGCAGCGGCGGAAACCGCGGCCACCAAGCAGCCGACCCAGGGCGTCCTCGCCTACTACCCCGGCTGCTCTCTGCACGGTACAGAGCCCGAGTACGACGAGAGCCTCCGTGCCGTCGTCGAGACCCTCGGCATCGCCATCGCGGAGATCCCGGACTGGAACTGCTGCGGCGCCAGCAGCGCCCACACCACCGACCACCTGCTCGGCGTGGCTCTGCCCGCCCGCAACCTGGCGCTGGCCGAAGCCGCCGGTTTCGACCGAGTACTGGCCCCCTGCGCCGCCTGCTACAACCGCCTCGCTGCAGCCCAGCTCGCCGTCGCGGAGGACGCCGGCCTGGCGGAACAGATGCCGGACATCCTCGGCCGCCCGTTTGCCAACTCGGTCGAGGTGATGAGCGTCGCCATGCTCCTCCGTGACGCGGCCCCGACCATCACCGAGCTGGCCGCCGCGCCGCGTCAGACCCCCAACCCGCTGGTCGGAGTCAAGCTCGCCTCTTACTACGGCTGCCTTCTCGTCCGCCCTCCCGAGCTCAGCGGCGGTGACGACCCCGAGCAGCCTATGTTCATGGATGAGGTCGTGGAGGCCTGCGGCGCCGAGGCCGTCGACTGGAACATGAAGGTGGAGTGCTGCGGCGGCGCGTTCAGCGTGAGCCGCACCTCGTCGGTCCTGCGCATGGGCCGGGCGATCATCGAGGACGCGCGCCGCTCGGGCGCCGAGGCCATCGTGGTGGCCTGCCCGCTCTGTCATACCAACCTGGACCTGCGTCAGAAGGCGATGGAGTCCCGCGGCCAGCCCAGGATCCCGGTGCTCTTCATCACCCAGGTGGTCGGCCTTGCCCTCGGGCTCGCCCCCGACTCCCTCGGCCTCAAGCGCCACTTCATCTCCACCGAGCCGCTGCTCGCCGAGCTGACGGCGCGCGCCGAACAGCGTGTCGCGGACGAGAAGAAGGCGGCGGAGGAGAAGGCCGCCAAGGCCGCCGCCCG
Organism: uncultured Thermoleophilia bacterium; assembly: GCA_963705205.1. Taxonomy (GTDB): domain Bacteria; phylum Actinomycetota; class Thermoleophilia; order UBA2241; family UBA2241; genus CAIXSE01. The sequence goes on along the minus strand of CAVPJG010000015.1, from coordinate 44,671 downwards.
GGAGGCCAAGGCCGCGGAAGCCAAAGCGGCCGCTAAGGCCGAGCCAGCCGCCCCCGACGCCGGAGGTGACGCATGAGCCGCATCGGCGTCTTCGTCTGCCACTGCGGTGAGAACATCGGCCGCACCGTCGACTGCGCCGCCGTCGCAGAGGCCCTCAAGGACCATCCGGGCGTCGCGGTCGCCGAGGACTACAAGTACATGTGCTCGGACCCCGGCCAGGCCCTGGTCAAGAAGGCGATCGAGGAGAACCACCTCACCGGCGTCGTCATCGCCGCGTGCTCCCCGCACATGCACGAGAAGACGTTCCGACGGGCCGTCGACCAGGCGGGCCTCAACAAGTTCATGTGCGAGATGGCCAACATCCGCGAGCACTGCTCCTGGATCCACGAGGACAAGGGCGAGGCCACGGCCAAGGCCATCGACATCGGGCGGACCATCGTCGAGAAGGTCAAGCACAACCGCCCGCTGGAGGTCATCAAGATCCCGGTGACCAAGCGCGCCATGGTCATCGGCGGCGGCATCGCCGGCATCCAGGCGGCGCTCGACATCGCCGACGGAGGGCACGAGGTCATCCTCGTCGAGAAAGAGGCGTCCATCGGCGGCCACATGAGCCAGCTGAGCGAGACGTTCCCCACGCTCGACTGCTCGCAGTGCATCCTCACGCCGCGGATGGTCGAGGCGTACCAGCACCCCAACATCAAGCTCCACACCTGGAGCGAGGTGGAGAAGGTCGACGGGTACATCGGCAACTTCGAGGTGACGGTGCGCAAGAAGGCGCGGTCCGTGAACCAGGACCTCTGCAACGGCTGCGGCGACTGCATGGCCGTCTGCCCGTCAAAGAAGATCCCCAGCGAGTTCGACGCCGGGCTCAGCAACCGCACCGCGATCTACGTCCCGTTCCCACAGGCGGTGCCCAACCAGCCGGTGCTCGACCGGCCCAACTGCAGTCTGTTCAAGGGCCGCGCCAAGGGCCTCAAGAAGGACGCCTGCGGCAAGTGCAAGGAGGCGTGTCTCAAGGGCGCGATCGACTACGACACCGAGGACGAGTTCGTCACCGAGGAGGTCGGGGCGATCGTCGTGGCGACCGGCTACAAGCTCTACGACGTCGGCCGCGAGCAGCCCGAGGGGCTCAAGGGGTACGGCGAGTACGGGTACGGCGAGGACCCCGACATCATCGACGGCCTGCAGTTCGAGCGCCTGGCTTCGGCCAGCGGGCCGACGGCCGGCGAGATCCTCAGGCCGTCGGACGGCAAGCAGCCGCAGACGGTGGTCTTCGTCCACTGCATCGGCTCCCGCGACCCGGAGAAGGGCATGTCGTACTGCAGCAAGATCTGCTGCATGTACAACGCCAAGCACGCCATGCTGTACAAGCACAAGGTCCACGACGGGCGCGCGGTGGCCTTCTATATGGACATCCGCGCCAACGGCAAGGGCTACGACGAGTTCAGCCGCCGGGCCATCGAGGAGGACCACGCCGAGTACGTCCGCGGCCGTGTCAGCCGTATCTTCCGGGACGGCGACGCGCTCAAGGTCTGGGGCTTCGACACACTGAGCGGCGAGCAGGTCGTCATCGACGCGGACATGGTCGTGCTGGCCACGGCCATGCGTCCCAACGACGGCGTCAAGGAGCTCGCCCAGAAGCTCAGCTGCAGCGTCGACACCGACGGCTTCATCAACGAGGCACACCCCAAGCTGCGCCCCGTCGAGACCAACACCGCCGGCGTCTTCGTCGCCGGCGCCTGCCAGGCGCCGCGCGACATCCCGGACGCGGTGGCCATGGCGAGCGCGACCGGCGCCAAGGTGCTCGCGCTCTTCAGCTCGGACGAGCTCGAGCGCGAGCCGGCCGTGGCGGTGGTCAACGAGCAGACCTGCATCGGCTGCATGCGCTGCGAGCTGGTGTGCCCCTACGGGGCCATCGAGCAGCGCGAGATCTGCACCGTCGACGGACAGGTCTGCGGCCACACCGCCTACGTCAATCCGGGCGTCTGCCAGGGTTGCGGCACCTGCCAGGCGGTGTGCCTGAGCAAGAGCGTGGAACTCCAGACGTTCACCGACGAGCAGATCTTCAGCGAGATCAACGCGCTCTGCGCGTGGGAGTGAGAAGCCAATGACTGACGCACACACCGACTTCGAACCCCGCATCACCGCCTTCGTCTGCAACTGGTGCACCTACACCGGCGCCGACCTTGCCGGCACCAGCCGCCTGCACATGGCGAGCAACGTGCGCATCATCCGCCTGCCCTGCACGGGCCGCATCGACCCGCTGTTCATCGTCAAGGCCTTCGAGCGTGGCGCCGACGGCGTCATCGTCAGCGGCTGCCACCCGGCCGACTGCCACTACACGTCGGGCAACTACCACGCCCGCCGGCGCTTCGCCGTGTTCCACGACATCATGGCGTTCCTCGGCGTCGACCCACGGCGCATGACCTTCAGCTGGGTCTCCGCCAGCGAGGGCGCCAAGTGGAAGGACGTGGTCAACGAGGCCGTGACCAACGTCCGCGAGCTCGGTCCGTTCGAGACGTACCGCGCCCTGGCGCCGGACGCCATCGAAGCGTGGCCGGCGGCGACCGAGGGCCTGGCCCCGGTACCGGCGAGCGAGGAGGTGGCTTCATGACCGAGACGGTCACCGCCTACACGGGCGTGGAGGACCTGCGCCGCATCGCCCGCGAGCTGCTCGAGGCCGGCGACGTGCGCGTCGTCATTGGCTGGGAGGACGCCCGCAGAGGGGCCCGGCCGGTCTTCGTCGCCGACCCGGCCGACACTGACAAGCTCATCTTCGACACGCGCTGCGTGCACAACCTCGTGACGTACCTCAACCCGCGGCGCGACCACGTCGCGGAGCTGGGCAAGATCGGGCTCGTCGTCAAGGGCTGCGACGTCAAGGCCGTCGCCGGGCTGCTGCGCGAGCAGCAGATCGACCGCGATCACGTGGTGCTCATCGGCGTCAAGTGCGGCGGCGTGCTCGAGGAGAACGAGCTGCCCGCCGCCCTGGCTCTCACGCCGGAGAACGTGGCGCCGCGCTGCTACGGCTGCGACAACCGCGAGCCGGCCCTGACGGACCACCTCGTCGGCGAGTCGCAGCCGGAGCCCCCGCGCCCGGTCATGACCGTCGACGAGCGCGTGGCCGCGCTCGACGGCCAGTCGCTGGAGGAGCGCTGGGCGTTCTGGACCGACCAGTTCGGCAAGTGCGTGCGCTGCTACGCCTGCCGCCAGGTCTGCCCGCTCTGCATCTGCGAGCGCTGCATCGTCGAGAAGACGCAGCCGCAGTGGATCGAGTCGTCCGCGCACCCGCGCGGCAACTTCAGCTGGAACCTCACGCGCGCCGTCCACCTCGCCGGCCGTTGCGTCGACTGCGGCGAGTGCGAGCGGTTCTGCCCCGTCGGCATACCGCTCAGCCTGGTCAACCGCAAGCTCCAGCAGATCGTGCAGGAGCGTTACGACTACACCGTCACGGACGACCCCGAGGTCGCGGCGCCGATAGGCGACTACCGCCTCGACGATCAGCAGGAGTTCATCAAGTGAGCGACCGGTATCACATCTCCGAGAGCGACCTGCGCGGACTCGCCGCCGACCTGCTCGGCGCGGGCATCGGCGTCATCGCGCCGGTCGCCACCGACATCTGCCAGTCGCCGGCGGCCATCGCCGCGACGGCGTGCAGCCTCGACCGCTCCCTGGTCGACATCGACTACCGCGCCATCACCTCCGCCGACGACCTGGACCTCAGCCGCGGCCTGCCGCAGCTCTCGCTCAAGGGCTACTTCCTGCCCGAGCACGAGGCGCTCTGCCGCTGGAAGCAGAAGGGCACCACGGTCGAGGTCGAGGAGGTCCCGACCGAGTTCGCCCCGCGCGTGGTGCTGGCGGCCAAGCCCTGCGACGCCGCCGCCCTCGAGGTCGTCGACAAGGTCATGAACTGGGACTACGAGGACGAGCTCTGGAACGGCCGCCGCGAGGCGACCACCATCGTCAACCTCACCTGCCCCATGATCGACGACAGCTGCTTCTGCACCGCCGTCGGCGCGGCGCCCGACGACGTCAAGGGCGCCGACGGGCTGCTCACGCCGGTCGATGGCGGCTACGTGTACGAGCCGGCGACCGACAAGGGCCGCGCCCTGGTCGACGGCCACAAGGCGCGCTTCACCGCGGACGTGCCGGCGGACACCATGGGCCGCGAGGCCGACGACGAGCGGGCGGCCGCCCGCGAGCGCGTCGCCGCCAACCTCGAGATCGACCCCCAGAGCGTCCGCGACTGGATCGACACGCACTTCGAGGACCCGCTGCTCGCGCAGCTGGCGATCCGCTGCAACGGCTGCGGCGCCTGCACGAGCGTCTGCCCCACCTGCCACTGCTTCGACATCGTGGACGAGCAGGAGGGCGTCGGCCGCGGCACCCGGCGTCGCTGCTGGGACACCTGCCAGTCGCCGGTGTTCACCCTGCACGCCAGCGGCCACAACCCGCGCGACAACCAGCACGTGCGCTACCGGCAGCGCATCAACCACAAGTTCGCCGTCTACCCGCTCAAGTTCGGCGAGGTGCTCTGCACCGGCTGCGGCCGCTGCACGCGCGTCTGCCACGCGGGGCAGGACCTCGTCGAGATCCTGCAGGCCATCGACATCGCCGCCCGCCGGCCGGGCGACGCCGCGGAGCCCGAGGAGGCGGCATCGTGAACATCTACCAGCCCCTCCTGACCACCGTCACCGAGGTGGTCGACGAGACCTCCGACACGCGCACGCTTCGCCTGGAGTTCCAGGATGACGCCGTGCGCAAGGACTTCGCCTTCAAGGCCGGCCAGTTCGGCGAGTACAGCGTGTTCGGCGCCGGCGAGAGCACGTTCTGCATCGCCAGTTCGCCGACGCGCGAGGGCTACATCGAGTGCAGCTTCAAGGCCATCGGCAAGGTGACGACCGAGCTGCGCGAGGTCAACGTCGGCGACACCGTCGGCTTCCGCGGGCCCTACGGCAACTGGTTCCCGGTGGACGACTGGAAGGGCAAGGACGTCGTGTTCGTCGCCGGCGGCATCGGCCTGGCGCCGGTTCGCTGCGTCATCTGGAACGTCCTGGACCGGCGCGACGAGTTCGGCGACGTGACCATTGTTTACGGCGCCCGCTCGGTGGACGACCTGGTATACAAGCGCGAGCTGGAGGAGTGGGCCTCGCGCTCCGACGTCAAGACGGTCACCACGGTCGACCCCGGCGGGCAAACAGATGACTGGACCGGCGAGGTCGGCTACGTCACGCCGGTCGTCGAGAAGACGGCGCCCAAGGCCGACAACGCCGTCGCCGTCCTGTGCGGCCCGCCGATCGTCGTCAAGCTCACGCTGCCGGTGCTGGAGCAGCTCGGCTTCGCCGACGACGCCATCTACACCACGCTCGAGAACCGCATGAAGTGCGGGCTCGGCAAGTGCGGCCGCTGCAACATCGGGCCCGTGTACGTGTGCAAGGACGGGCCCGTCTTCACCGCCGCGCAGATGAAGGAGCTCCCGCCGGAGTTCTGAGCCGGCTCCGGACCGCGGCCAGGCCGAGGTGCAAGTGATCACTCTCCGGGACCTGCTGGGACGACGCCGTCGGTGGTCGTGAACTCGTCGCCGCAGGGGGAGCGTGAGGACGCACTCACGGCGCTCGGCTACTCGTCGCGCTGGCAGGCCCTGTTCGAGCCCTTCGCCGAACAGGGCCTGACGCCGGCGCGCGTGATCCGCACCGACCGCGGCAGCGCGCTGATCGCCACTCCGGGGGGCATCGTCCGCGCGCAACTCTCCGCCCGCCTCCTGAAGGCGGCGCGCGGCACGGCCGACATGCCTGCCGTCGGCGACTGGGTGGGCGTGCTGGCCGGCGACGACCTCGAGATCCCCCTCATCGAAGGTCTGCTCGACCGTGCAAGCGCCATCACCCGCGGCGACCCGGGGAAGGCCTCCGACGTCCAGGTCCTCGCCGCCAACATCGACACGGTGTTCGTCGTCCATCCGATCGCCGACCAGCCCAACTTGCGCCGCATCGAGCGGGAGCTCTCCCTCGCCTGGGACTCGGGCGCCGCCCCGGTGGTGGTGCTCACCAAGGCAGACCTCTCCGCCGGCCCGGAGGCGGCGCGCGCGGCTGTGGAGTCGGTAGCCATCGGCGTTGACGTGCTGGTGACGAACGCGTTGTCCGGCGAGAGCGCCGAGCTGCTCCTCGCCTACATCACCGGTCATCGCACGGCCGTCCTGGTCGGGCCTTCGGGAGCAGGGAAATCCACGCTCATCAACGGGCTCCTCGGCGAGCAGCGTCAGGCGACGCGCCAAGTGCGCGTCGGCGACGGACGCGGCCGCCACACGACTGTCGCCCGCGAGCTCGTGCAGATGCCGGGCGGCGGGGTGCTCATCGACACCCCGGGACTCCGGGCGCTCGGCCTGACCGGCTCCGAGGAGGGCATCGCCTCGGTCTTCCCCGACATCGAGGGGCTCGCCGGATCGTGCCGCTTCCGCGACTGCACGCACAGCGACGAGCCCGGCTGCGCGGTCCAGGCCGCCGTGGAGTCAGGAGAGCTGCCGCCGGAACGTCTGGTGAGCTACCACAAGCTCCTGCGCGAGGCGCAGCTCGTGGCGGCCAAGACGGACGCACGCCTGCGAGCGGAGGAGAGCCGCAAGGCGAAGATTATAGGCAGGGCGATCAAGGACTACCACAAACGGACCGACCGTGGCTGAGCGGCCGGGTGAGACCTCGCCGGAAACTGCTTGACATTTCGGTTTCCATGGCGGAAACTATTGAGGTCATGAGTTTCCATCACCCCCAAGTCGTCTGATGAGCACGACCAAGCAGCGGATCACAGAGGCGTTCGAGCGCCGCGTCGAGAGCGACGGGTACGACGGCACCACGCTCGACGAGATCGCCCGCGAGCTCAGGATCTCCAAGAAGACGATCTACGCGCATTTCGACGGCAAGCGCGACATCTACGCGCACGTCGTCGCGCGCACGGCGCAGCGTATGAAGACGCAGCTGGCGGCCTCAGTGGCCCAGCTGCCGACCTTCAGGCAGCGCGTGGAGGCCGCGGTGCGCTCACTACTGGACGTGGCCCGGACCCACATCGACGCCACCAGCGAGGACGAGTGGTTGCGCGAGTACGAGATCGCCGCGGATGCGTTCCGCAAGGCGAACGGCGATCTGCTGCGCGAGCTCGTCCAGGGCGGCATGGACGCCGGCGAGTTCAGGACCGGTGACGCCTCCCTGGTCGAGAGGATGGTCACGGCGATGATCGTCGAGTATCTGGTGCTCGTGAACACCGACCCCTCGTACGATCACGACGCGGAGTTGCTGGAGCGCATCGTCGGATTCATAGACTGAGCAGGCAGTCTGGCCGTATCCGAGGTACGGCCTTTTTCGGCCCTCATGGAAACTGACAGCGGTGTGAGTTTCCGCAAACGAAGGAGAAGTCCAATGCGCAAGAGAGCTTCGATCCTCGTCCTGCTCCTGCTGGGAGCCCATTTGAACCTGACGGCGCTCGTGCCCGCCGCGGCCGGCCAGGGTCCGCCGCCGTGGTGGGTCGGCGGCGGCCTGCTCTGGCCGTTCTTCCTCGACACCGCCACCCTGCTGCCGGCGGGCGGCATCCGCGACGCGATCACGCCCCTCTTCGGGATCACGGCGGCGGTGTGCCTTGTCCTCGCCGCCGGCGCCCTGCTCGGGTGGCTCGTGCCGCGGTCCTGGCTCCGGGGGCTCGTGATCACTGGGGCTGTGCTGTCGATGGTGCTCCAGCTGGTCTGGATCTCCGGCTGGGCCGTCCTTCCCCTCGCGGTCGACCTCGCGCTCCTCTGGGTCGTCTTGGGCCCGGTCCCCGCGAGCGCCACACGCAGGCAGAGCGCGACATGAAGAAGCGGCGCGGACGGAAGAGAGGGGCCACGGGGCGCTGGAGGACGGCGGCGTCCGTCGCGGCGGCAGCCGCCACCGCAGCCGTCGCTCCGGTGGCCTCGGCTTACGCCCTCGACATGAGACGCGCCTACGGACGCATCCGCGGGTCGAGCTCGGTGATCCCGTCACCCTATGGCGACGTCGAGTACGTCTCGGGCGGATCTGGCCCAACCGTGCTCGTGATCCACGGGAGCGGCGGGGGCTACGACCAGGGCGAGCTCATCGCGAGGGCGCTGCTCGGCGACGGGTTCGGCTGGATCGCGCCGTCCCGCTTCGGCTATCTGCGCTCGACCTTGGTGGAGGGCGTCACGTTCGATGACCAGGCGCATGCCTACGCCCGGCTGCTCGACCACCTCGGCGTGAGGGAGGCCGCCGTCGTCGCCCTGTCGCATGGCGGCCCATCCGCGTTGCTCTTCGCTGCCCTGCACCCCGAGCGTGTCTCGTCGCTCGCGCTGGTCTCGTGCGGGGTCGCGTCGTCCCGGGACCCCGACCAGGCGTCGGCCGACCGCAAGGGCACGACGCTGGCGTCCCTGTTCAAGCACGACGCGCTCTACTGGGCAGTCACCGGGCTGCTCAGGAAGCAGATGACCGAGCTGATGGGCGCCGACGACGCGGTCGTCGGCGCCCTCACCCCGGAGCAGCGGAGACTGGTCGACCAGGTCATAGACGGCATGAACCCAGTCGCGCCGCGCGCCGCCGGCGCTGCGTTCGACAACGAGGCCGCGCTGCCCGACGCGAGGATCGCGGCTGTCCGGGCGCCCACCCTCGTCGTCCACGCCGAGGACGACAGGCTGCAGCTCTACCACAACGCCGAGTATGCCGTTCGCACCATCCCCGACGCACGCCTGATGAGCTTCGCGCGTGGCGGTCATCTTCTGATGGCAGTGGAGCTGGCGGCGGTGCGAGAAGCCGTCCAGGGTCACATCCTCGCCATCTCATCTGACGGGAGCGGGGAAGCGCATGCGCAGGAGACGCCGCCGCACCGTTGACGAGCATCAAGGGAGCATGGCCCTTGGCCGCCTAGACTGGCCTCATGCCACGAGCGCGCTCCTCCATACTGCTCGTCTGCGGCTGGACGGCGCTTGGCTTGGGAGTCGTCGGCCTCGCGGTCCCGGTCCTGCCCACGGTGCCGTTCTTGCTGCTCGCCGCGGCCTGCTTCGTGCGCAGCTCGGAGCGCTGTCACCGCTGGCTGGTGACGCACCCGGTGTTCGGCAGCCTCATCGCCGACTACGTGGCCGGGCGCGGCATCGCTCGCCGAGCGAAGATCGTCGCGCTCGTCGCGCTCTGGGTGAGCGTGCTCCTGAGTGTCCTCCTGTTCGTACCGCTGCTCGCGGTGGACGTCGTGATGCTCACGGTCGCCGCCGCCGTCACCGTCTACATCCTCAGGCTTCCCACGGCCAGCGGGAGTGAGGCTTCTCCTCAGGATCGTCCCCGCGGCGTCTGACGACCGAGGCCGCACCAGGTGCCGATGAGGCTCGCCGGCCGCGAATGTCGTACCATCGCAGGCGTCCCTGACAAGCCGGGTGAGGAGCGGTGCGTGAGCGAAACGGATGCGAAGCCAGGCGGTTCGCCGGCTCCCGCCGAGGGGACCCCCGAGCTGCGCGCGTTGGCAGAGGCGGTCGGCGCGCCCGACTTCATACTCCCCTGGCTCGACCGCTTCTACGACGGGGGCGACGCCGACCTGGTCCTCGCGACCGGCGGCGCCGGTGACGACGGGTCCGGCGATGGGCTCGACCGCTTCGGCAAGACGCGGCTGGACCGCGCCGTGCGCCGCGGCGTGCTCGACCGCGACGAGGAGGGCGGCCACGCGCCGGCCGACTTTCACGCGCGCCTCGAGATCTGGGCGATGTTCGAGGGCTGGAAGGACGTCCCCCTCGCCGCCCACCGGCAGCTCGCCGACTGGGAGGTCGACTCCTACGCTGCCAAGATCCGCCCCGACGTCGAGGCGACCAGGGACGGCCGTCCCGGCGACTCCTACGAAGCGCGCTACGGCTACATCCTCCTGGACGAGGCCGAGGCGATCATCGACGCCCAGGAACACATCTACCTCTGGCCCTGCGACTGCCGCTCGATCGTCTCTGGGTGTCGCAGGCCGATGGACGTGTGCCTGCGCTTCGACAACGACCGCGGCCTGGGCTGGGAGATCTCGCGTGAGCGCGCGCTCGACGTCCTGCGCGCCGGCGACAAGGCGGGCCTGATGCACACGGCCGACGTGCGGGACGACCCGGCCGGGACCTCGTCCATCTGCAACTGCTGCACTGATTGCTGCTTCCCGCACCTGGCTGCGGAGCGTCTGGCGGTGAGCGAGGCGTGGCCCGTGCGCCGGCACGTCGCCCGCCTCGACATGGACCTCTGCAAGGCCTGCGGCCGCTGCGGCCTGCGTTGCCCGTTCGCGGCCATCGTCTGCCGGTCGGACGGTCGGCCGGAGTTCGACGCCGCCCTCTGCCGCGGCTGCGGCCTCTGCGCGACCGCCTGCAGCGCCGACGCCATCGCGCTGCTCCCACTGGCCGAGGGCTAGAGATGGGCCAGGACCCACTCCACGACTTCCAGCTCCTGATCCGCTCCCGCTACGGCGCCCTGCTGGTCGAGACGGCGGAGGAGGACCGCGCGGAGGCGCTCGCGGAGCGCGCCGCGTGGCAGCTACAGCTCCCGCTCTTCGTGTGGAGGCGCGCCACCGGGCTGCGCCGAGCCGGCGCGCCGGCCGGCGTCTACGGCACCGATGATCCGCGCACCGCACTCGGTCACGTCGTGAGCTCGCGGCTCGCGGCCCTGTACGTGTTCCACGGCCTGGGCCCGGAGCTGGAGAGGCCCGACGTGGCGGACCTGCTCCGCGAGGCGGCCCGGCAGCTCGCCGGTCGCTCCGGCGCGATCGTGCTGACAGGGTCCGGCATCAAGCTCCCGGACTCGCTGCGCACGGAAGTAGGCCCTCTGCGGCTCCCCATGCCCACGCGCGAGGAGTACGAGAGCCTGCAGCAGCGCGTGGTCAGGGACCTCTCCACGAGGATGGGGATCCAGGTCTCGCTCGCCCCATCCGACCAGGACCGCCTGCTGGCCAACCTGCAGGGCCTCACGCTCGCGGAGGCCGAGAAGCTGCTCACCCGGGTGCTCGTCGAAGACGGCCGGCTCGACGCGGACGACGTCAAGCGCATCGTCGAGGCCAAACGGGAGCTGGTGGAGCGGGATGGCCTCCTCGAGTTCCAGCCCGCGGTCCAGTCGCTGGACGACATCGCCGACCTCGCCCACCTCAAGGAGTGGCTCGGGAAGCGGCGCCTGTTCATGGAGGACCGGCAGCGCGCCGCGGACTTCGGCCTCGAGTTCCCGCGCGGCGTGCTGCTCGTCGGTGTGCCCGGCTGCGGCAAGAGCCTCTGCGCCAAGGCGGTCGCCGCGGCCTGGGGCCTGCCGCTCGTGCGCCTGGATCCCGGCGCGCTCTACGACAAGTACATCGGGGAGACAGAGCAGAACTTCCGCAAGGCCATGGCCTCCGCGGACAGGCTCGCGCCGCTGGTGCTGTGGATCGACGAGATCGAGAAGGCGTTCGCCGCCGGCGGCGAGGATGCGGACGGCGGGACGTCCATGCGGGTCCTTGGCTCGTTCCTCTCCTGGCTGCAGGAGCGCCGCGGCGATGTGTTCGTGGTCGCCACCGCCAACGACGTGCAGCGCCTGCCGGCGGAGCTGCTGCGCAAAGGCCGGTTCGACGAGACGTTCTTCGTCGACCTGCCCGACGAGGGAACGAGGGCCGCAGTCCTCGACATCCACCTGCGGCGCCGCAAGCAGGCGACGGACCAGTTCGACCTCCGGCTGCTCGCAGCCGAGAGCGAGGGGTACAGCGGGGCGGAGCTGGAGCAGGTCGTCATCTCGGCGCTGTACACGGCCTTCTCCGCGAACGCGGCTCCGACCACCGCCCTGCTGCTCGACGAGCTCAGGCGGACGCCGCCGATCGCCTCGACCGCGCGCGAGAAGATCGCCTTCTTGCGCGCGTGGTCCGAGGGACGCACCGTCCCGGCCAACTGACGACGGCCCGGCGCCGGCGGGCGGCCGTCGCTCAGTGGGCCGGCGCGGCGGCTCAGCCGGCCGGCACCACCGCGTCGAGCCGCTCGGCGAGGCCCTCGGGCAGCGGCGCGACCTCGTGCGTCTTCAGCAGTTCGAGCGCCCGCAGACGCGACTTCTCGGTGGCGTCGGTCGCGCCGTTCTCGTACCAGCGGTCGTAGCTGGCGCGATTCAGGACCTTGGCGCGCCACTGGCTCTCCCGCAGGTGCTTGCGCGTGTGCCGCTGGCCGAGGAAGTCGCCGCCGGGGCCGACCGCCCTGAGCACGTCCACGGCCAGCGTCTCGTCGTCGACCTCGATGGCTTTGAGCAGCTGGCGGTTGCGGCTGATGAACTCGGCAACCAGGACGACCTCCGCCAGCGAACCCGAGAGGCCGAAGTCCATGTACCCGACGTCGTGGTTGAGGTTGGCGCCCAGCTGCATGGAGAGCTTGGTGATCTCGTCGGCCTCCATGCCGGCCTGAGCGTCGACGACCTGGGCGTCGGTGTGGCCGCTGAACCCCCAGTTGGGGATGTCCAGCCACTTGGCCATCTCGCACTCCAGCGCGTAGGCTCGAATGAACTCGGGGGAGTTGTACGAGGACTGCGACGTGGCCATGTCGAGCGTGTTGGGGCCCTGGCCGATGACGAACGGGGCCCCCGGCGCCCGCAGCTGGTGCATGACGAGGCCGAACAGCGCCTCGGCGATGCCCAGGGTGATCTGGCCGGGGGTGGTGATGGGGGCGGTGCCGCCGGCGACTGGGGACGGGCAATACGTGGACGGGACGCCCTTGTCGGCGCAGAAGAGGAGCTTGTCGACGGTCTCGAACGGATGCTTGAGCGGCGTGACCGGCTGGTTGTACATGATGAAGTAGGGCTTCTCGCGTAGGGCCTGCTCGCCGCCGCGGACCTCGCACGCCATCTTCCACATCGGCTCGACGGTCTCGACGCCGCCGGCCGTCATCACCAGCGGCTTGGTCGTCGAGGGGACCATGGCACGGAACTGGCGCGGGTACGCCTCCCCCGCGTCCATACCGTCGGGATACGCGCCCGACATGACGAAGTCGATCTCGGGCAGCGAGTCGCAGAGGCGGGCCGCCTCGGCCACGTCCTCCATCCTGCCGAGGCGGCGTTCGCCGGTCTCGAGGTCGTGCAGGTGCATGACGTCCGAGCCGTTGCCGAAGTACGAGCGACGACCGCCGAGGTCCATCGCCGGCTCGCCGGCCCGGTCGTAGACCACGAAGCTCACCGGCGCTGACTCGCGCGCCTGCTCGACGAGCGCCGCGGGGACGTGGACGAGACCGTCCTCGTCCCTGGTGCACCCGCCCTCGAGCATGACCTGCTCGCCCTCTTCGTGAAGCACGACCATGCCGATGTCGTCGAGGATGCCGAGGGCCGTAGTGTAGATGCGCTGCTTCTGCTCCTCGGTGAGGAAGCTGACGCGGCCGGCGCCGATCTCCTTGCTGCTGTCTGACATGGTCACTCCTGGACGGCGTTGCGGGCGAGGCGGCCGGCGCTACGCCGGGCCGCCTCGCCGAACACTACACCGTCAGACGCGTCAGCGCACTCCCAATTCGCTTTCTGCCGCGTCGATAATCGAACGAAGTTCTGCCGTGACGCCGTCAGGCAGCGGTTCCGGCACGTGCGTCTCCAGGATGCGCCGGGCCTCCGCGAGGCTGCGGTCGTACAGCGTGGTCGCACCGGCGAGGTTCCACTCCTCGCGGACCCGCCGGTCGATCAGCTTGGACGACGACTGCCCCCGCATGCCGGCATACGTGTCTTCATGTGAGAGGAAGTCCTTGAAGGGCCCGACCTCGCCGATGACGTCCACGGACAGCGTGGCGTCGGTGACCGGGATCCCCGGCACGCAGAACTTGACCATGCGAGCGAACTCCGCGTCCATGACCAGCTGCGCATAATCGATGGTGACGCCCGACTCCAGCATCCCCAGCCCGTAGATCAGGTTGGCCCCTGCCAACGCCGGCAGCAGGCTGGTGATCGTCTTCTCGTGACCGGATTGGGCGTCCGCCACTTTCGAGTCGCCCTACGCACCGGCGACCCAGCTGGGCAGCAGGTAGAAGCGCGCCAGGCAGGCGACGCCGGCGCCGATCATGCCGCACTCGGGGCTGCCCACCGAGGCGCTGGCGAAGCGCAGGTCCAGCGCCGTGGTCGAGGAGCCGTAGATGACCGGCGCACCGCGCTTCGTGAGCTGCGCCAGGGTGATACCGCTGAGCACCTCGGCGTTGTGGGTGACGAGGGTGCCGGCGAGCGACACGGGCGAGGAGCCGCCGGCCATGGCCATCGAGAGCACGTTGACCGGGATGCCGGCGCGGGCGCCCTCGATGATGATCTCGCAGGCGTCCCTGACCAGCTTGAGCGGGCTCACAGGACAGGTGAGGAAGCTGAGGATGGGGCGGCGGCGCAGCTGCTCCCGCCCCCCGACGATCGCCGCCGCCATGTCGATCATCTTGCGCGCGCAGAAGCCCGAGAGCGGGCCGATGGTGGCGTGCTTGGTCGTGTTGGTGAAGATGGCTTCGGCGTTGTGCAGCGCCGCCGTGTCCGGCGGCGCGTCGTGGGCGCCGAGCGGCCGCTCGACGACGTCGATCTCGGGGAGCGCGTCGATGATCTTCGTGCAGTCGGCGACGTCCTGCTTGCGGCTCTCGTGCAGCTCGCCGCTGTACGGGTCGACGACCTGGATGCCCTCGCCGAAGTTGGTGAACCCGACCCGGCCGTCCTCGAGCACGACATCCCTGGCCGGGTCGCGGCCGCACAGGACGACGGTGGAGGGCGCAGAGCGGAGCGCGTCCTCGACGAGGTGCGCCGGCAGGCGCACCACGTTCTGCTCGCCGTCGACCTCGGCGCCGGCCGCCGCGAAGATCTCCCTGGCCTCCTCGTCTTCGACGAAGACGCCGGTGCGCGACAGCACTTCGAGCGTCGCGCCGTGGATCTCCCGCAGCTCGTCCTCAGTGAACACCTCGAGCCTGAAGCCGCCGCTCTTGCGCGCTCCCGCGCGCGGATTCCTTCGCATCCGGACCTCCTCACCCGGCCCGGCAACCCGAAGGTGCAGGGCAGGTCCCGGCTCGCAGTGTCCCTCGCAAGCCTGTTTGACGAGGACCGCCGGCTGGCTCAGAAGGTGTCGCAGTCGCGCCGGCCGGCGGTCACTTGAGGCTGCTGCGGCTCGCCGCACCAGCCGCCCGCCAGCGCTGGCCGGCGCTGACAGGAGCTTCTGACGGTCCTCTGGTGCTTACCCCACCAGCTCCTTCGCCCGCTCCACCGCCATGCCGGCGTTGGCGCCGTAGCCGTCGGCGCCGATCTCCTCGGCGTAGGCGGCGGTCACGGGGGCGCCGCCGACCATCACCTTGACGGCCTCGCGCAGGCCGGCGTCCTTGAGCGCCCCGATGGTCTCCGCCATGTGCGGCAGCGTGGTCGTGAGCAGGGCGCTCATGCCGACGATCTTCGGCTGGTGCTCGCGCACCGCGGCGACGAAGGCGGCGGCCGTCACCCCGGTGCCGAGGTTGACGACCTCGAAGCCGGCGCCGGAGAGGAGCATGCCCACGAGGTTCTTGCCGATGTCGTGCAGGTCGCCCTCGACGGTACCGATCACGACGCAGCCCATGCCCGCCTCCTCGCCGGCGGCCATGTGCGGGCGCAGGAGATCGAGGCAGGCCTGCATGACGCGGGCGGACTGAGCAGCACCTCGGGGATGAAGCACTCGCCGGCGCGCATGCGCGCCCCGACCACCTCCATGCCCGGGAGCAGGGCCGCGTCGAGGATCTCGCGGGCGCTGGCGCCGGTGGCGAGCAGGGCCTGGGTCATGGCCAGGGCGACGGCCTCGTCGCCGTCGATGATGGCCTGCTTGAGCTGGTCGTTCATGCCGACGGAGGGGTCGTGCGTTCCTTGAACTTCTCGACGCTGTTGATCGGCACGTCCAGCACACGGGCGATGTTGAACTTGGCCTCGATCTGGTTGGCCTGCCACGGCTGGCTGATGGCGTAGCTGTGGACGCGGCCGAAGCCGTGCTCGTTGCGGACGTCGGTCATCACGACCGGGTCCGAGAGATCGAAGGGGGTGACGCCGAGCTTGTCGGCGACGTACTGCTTGGCTTCCTTGAGGCGCATGCCCCGAGTCATCTGCATACGGGCAACCAGGTCTCCGCCTGCCCGAATACCGCCGATGCTCGCCGCCTGCGCGTGGGCGTTGTGCATTCCGTGCGGATCGCCCGAGCCCACCTACAAGCCGTCGACGTGCAGCAGCTCGACGAAGGACTTCGCCGCCCGGCACACCGCGTCCGACGGCAGGTGGACGAACATCGGCACGCCGCCGACGCCCATGCCGGCGTTGGGGTGCACCGGGATCGTCGCCACCTCCATGCAGGGCTTGATGAGGGCGATCGCGCGCGCCATGTTCCAGGCGAGGCTCTTGCCGGTGTTGATGTTGACCACGGGGCCGAACATGGTGGCGCCGGCTTCCTGCGCGAGCAGCAGCTGGTCCTTGGGCCACAGACCCGCCAGACGCTTGCCGCCCCACTCGAGCTCGCCGTGCATGCCGAGCACGAACTCGCCGGCCATGCCCAGCTGCACGCCCATGTCGGGGTGCTTCTCGCGGATGATCTTCGTCGCCCGCAGGGCGGCGAGGAACTCGGGGTCGCCCGAGGCGCCGGTGGTGTCCCAGTCGATCGCGTCGGCGCCGGCCTCCCACTGCGAGTCGGCGAGGTTGACCATGTCGACGACGGCCATCTCGACCGCCTCCTCGGCGGCGGCGCGCGCCTCGGGGATCTTGCCGAGCGGGAGCAGCTCGTTCCAGTTCTCGCAGGGGCCGTCGGGTTTCGAGTAGAGGCCGAGGTTGGGCATCACGCCGTACTGCAGCGGCGCGATCGTGCAGAGCTGGGCGTCGTGCATGTACTGGGCCTCGTAGGCGAGGATCGTGCGCACGACCTTGAGCGAGTAGTCGCCGACGCAGAGCTCGAGCAGGTCGGCGCCCATCCACTGCTCGTAGCTCTGCAGGTCGCCGATGCGCGTGGCGTGAGTCTTCATGCCGGTGCCGTCGCAGCTGAGCACGATCTCCTCGCCGACGTCGACGCCGATGAAGCGCAGCGGCGAGGCGTAGATCTCGAGCAGGTGGTCGATCTCCTCGTCGGTCAGCAGCGGCACCTTGGCGCGCTTGGCGGCGATCTCCGACCCGGCGACGAGGTCGGCGCGGATCTCGCTGCGCGTCAGGTGCGTGAAGGTGCCGTCGCCCATGCGGGTCGGCACCCTGGGTTCGTTGGTCATACGCTCCCCTTCTCTCTGACGCGGACGAGGAGCGAAGCGCTCCCGTTCGCACTAATCAACCGGTCAATTAGTGGCCACTACACAGCAGGGCCCGGATGATGTCAAGCGTGACGGACGCGACCGGGCCGTACGCCGGACCGCCGGTCTCCCGCCGTCCTCCCTCAGTCCGTCTCGTGCTCCAGCGGCTCCTTCCCGACGTCCTCACCCTCCCACTCGAAGTTGGTGGTGTCGGTGCGGAGGATGTGCCAGGTCTCCGTATGGGCGATGCCCTCGATCTCCTCGAGATCCTCGTTGAGGAACCGGTACAACCCCTCGTTGTCGGGCAGGTGCACCTCGATGAGGATGTCGAAGGAGCCGGTCGTGTAGCCGACGTAGGCCACGTTCTCCATGGCCGCCAGCCGGGAGCCGACGCCCTTGCTGAAGCCGCGCTGCACGCGGACGCCGACCATCGCATCGACGGGAAGGCCGATGGCGGCCGGGTTGACGCCCGTCCACGGCAGGATCGCTCCGCGCTTGATCAGCCGGTCGACGCGATTGCGCACCGTCGGCTCGGACACGCCGAGGCTGCGCGCGATGCTCGCGTACGAGCGCCGTGCGTCCGGACGCAACCGCTTGAGGATGCGCCGGTCCATCTCGTCCAGCTCGGTCGTCCCGAAGGGTGCCTCCCCCCACCTGACTCCCGGCCCCATCTGCGGTCCTCCTGACCTGGCTCGTTCACGGCAAGAGCGATGCTACTATCCAGCACCCGTCTTGCGTTGTGTCACCACGCATTATGTACATCTGACGTTGCAATGCAACGCTATTGGTTCCAAGTACCGTGCAAAGCGCAGGTCCCGTGTTGACACCGCCGCGGAGACGTGCCATCGTCCTCGCCGGCGACGCAGGCGCGCCGCCGCAGAGCCCAGACCGGACGGCGGGGGATCCATGAGAGCGAAGACCGAGTGGCTGAGCGTCGAGGAGAAGGATCGCATCGCCGACGAGGCGATGGAATTGCTCGCCGACGTGGGCATGCGCTTCGCCGGCTCGGCCGTTCTGACCGAGCTCGCGGCGCGCGGCGCGCGCGTCGACGAGTCGTCCGGGATCGCGCGCCTGCCCCGCGAACTGGTCGAGTGGGCGCTTGCGCAGTGTCCCCGGCGGCTCGTACTCGCGGGGGCGACGCCTGACGACGACGTCCTGCTCGACGAGGGCGAGCCGTTCCACTTCGCGCCCAGCGGCTGCGTCGCCAAAACGCTCGACTTCCGCACAGGCGTCCGGCGCGCCAGCACGCTGCAGGACCTGCGCGAGTGCACCGGCCTCATGGACGAGCTGCCGCAGCTCGACGTGATGTGGACGCAGGTGAGCGCCTCGGACGTGCCCGTCGAGCGGCGCGAGCTCGTGGAGTACTTCGCGCTGCTCACCGAGACGACCAAGCACGTGACCTTCGTCGACCCGCCGGACGACCCGGCGGCCGTCGGCCGCATCTGCGAGCTGCTCGCCGGGGACCTCGCCCGGTTCAGGGAGCGGCCGCGGATCTCGACCGTGCTCACCGCGGCCTCCCCGCTGCAGATCGACGGGCCGGCGCTCGACATGCACGTGGCGCTGGCCCGGCACGGCGTGCCCGTCCACGCCTACTCGATGGCGATCTCCGGCGCGACCTCGCCGGTCGCGCTGGCCGGGTCCATCGCCCAGGGCGTCGCCGAGTTCCTCGGCGCCGCCACGGCGCTGCAGGTCGCGGCGCCGGGCGCCCGGCTCATCTTCTGCTCCGGCACCGGCGTCCTCGATATGCTGCGCACGACCTTCTCGATGGGCAACGTGGAGAGCGCGCTCATGGGCGCCATGGCCACGGAGGTCGGCCACCACCTCGGCGTGCCGACCCTCAACCCCGGCCTCTCCACCGACAGCAAGCACAGCGGCATACAGACGGGCTACGAGAAGGCGCTGAAGCTCGCCACCGTCTGCGGCGCTAACCCTGACCTCATCTCCGGCTGGGGCCTCATCGACTCGCACAACACGATGTACCTGCCGCAGTCGGTCGTCGACAACGAGATGGCGGCGATGGCTCGGCGGCTGCAGGGGCAGGTCGAGGTCTCGGACGCGACCCTGGCGGCCGAATCGGTCGCCCGGGTGGGGCCCGGGGGCAGCTACCTGTCCGAGCGCGACACGGCGAAGCGCATCCGCGCCGGCGAGCACTACCTACCGACCATCTCCAACCGGTACTCCTACGAGAAGTGGGAGGACGACGGTCTGACCGAGATGGATGTGGCGGAGGCCGAGGTCGAACGACTGCTAGCACGGCACGCCGAGAAGACCTGCCTCGCGCCCGACCAGATCGACCAGCTCGCCGCGCGTCTGCGGCGTGGACGAGGCAAGCCTGCGCCGCGCCCGGCGCGAGTAGCTCGGCGCGGCACTTACCCTGACGAACCACGCGAACGGAGGATTCATGGCGCTCAGGATCGGCTACATCGGGCTCGGCGCCCTCGGCAGGCACCTGGCCGGCAGCCTGCTGCGCGCCGGCTTCCCGCTCACCGTCTTCGACGTGGATGCGAGCTGCTCCGTCGATCTCGGCAAGGCGGGCGCCACGTGTGCGGGCTCCATCGCCGAGACCGCACAGGCCTCCGACACCATCATCACGTGCCTTCCGTCACCCGAGGCCGTGGCCTCCGTGGTCGCCGAAGAAGGCGGCGTCCTCGAGAACCTCGCCCCCGGCGGCACCTGGATCGACATGAGCACCAACGACGCCCACGAGCTGCAGCGCCTCTCGAGTCTCGCGGCGGCCAGGGGCATCGACACGCTCGAGGCGCCGGTCACCGGCGGCGTGCACCGTGCCGCCGCCGGCATGATCACCGTGCTCGTCGGCGGCAAGCCAGAGGTCTTCGAGAAGCACCGGCCCGCCTTCGACGCCATGGGCGGGCGGGTCTTCTACATCGGCGAGCTCGGCCAGGCCACGGTGATCAAGGTGATCACCAACATGCTCGCCTTCATCCACCTCGTCGCCGACGGCGAGGCGCTCATGCTGGCCAGGAAGGGCGGGATCGACCTCAAGCTGGCTTGGGACGTGATCAAAGCCAGCTCCGGCAACAGCTTCGTACACGAGACCGAGGGCCAGCTGATCCTGAGCGGGAGCTACAACATCAACTTCACAATGGACCTGGCCCGCAAGGACCTCTTCTTCGCCCACCAGATGGGCCGCGAGTTCGGCGTGCCGCTGGAGCTCGGCGGCCTCACGGAGCAGATCTTCGCCCGCGCCCGCGCGATGTACGGCGGGGGGGCGCAGTCGCCCATGGTCGTCAAGATGCTCGAGGAGGCCGTGGGCACGGACCTGCGCGCACCCGGTTTCCCCACGGAGCTCGAGCCTGAATGACCGACGTGGCGGGGTCATCGTGCGGTGCGGTGCGGTGCGGTGCGCCGTGGTGCGGTGCGGTGGCACCGCACAGTGATCGCCCGCAGGCAAGCGCCGCCATCACGGCGAGAAATGCACCCGACAAGCCAGCCGACGGCAGGATGTTCTCCAGGCGGCTTGACTTGACGAACATCCAGCCGAATACTGCGTGCCCGAGACCCCGCCGACAGCGCCAAAGGAGAGCCCCGTGACGGACATCAGGGAGTTCGGGATGGACTACTTTTCCCTCAAGGGGAAGAACGCCATCGTCACCGGCGGCAACACAGGTCTCGGCCAGGCCTTCACGCTCGCGCTCGCCGCTGCCGGCGCCGACCTTTTCGTGCCCAGCATCATCGACGACGACGGCCAGACCGGCCCGCTCGTCGAGGAGCGCGGCTGCCGCTACGAGTTCATGAAGGCCGACGTCACCGCCGCCGGCGCTCCGGCCGAGATCGTCGCCGCCTGCGTCGACCGGCTCGGCTCGCTCGACATCCTCGTCAACAGCGCCGGCATCTGCCCGCTGGCCGCCGTCCTGGACTTCGGCCGCGAACAGTGGGACGCCACCGTCGCGGTGAACCTGACGGCCGCCTTCGAGATGGCGTACGAGGCTGCCAAGGTCATGATCCCGCAGCGCTCCGGCAAGATCATCAACATCTGCTCCCTGTTCTCGTTCCTCGGCGGGCGCTGGTCGTCCGCGTACGCGGCCACCAAGCACGGCCTCGCCGGGTTCACCAAGGCCTACTGCGACGAGCTCGCGGAGTACGACATCCAGGTCAACGGAATCGCGCCGGGCTACTACGCCACCGAGATCACGACGGCGACGCGCAGCGACCCGGTGACCAACCAGCGCGTCCTGGACCACATCCCGGCCGCGCGCTGGGGCGACCCCGCCGACCTCATGGGCGCCACCGTGTTCCTCGCCGGCAGGGCGTCCGACTACGTCAGCGGCCACGTCCTGGTCGTCGACGGCGGCTACCTCGTCCGCTAGCGCGGGAAGGGACTGAGCGATGGCTGGCAAGTACCTGATCGGTATCGACAACGGCACCCAGAGCACCAAGGTGGTCATCTACGACCTCGGGGGAAGAGTGGTCTGTGACGCCAGGCGGACACTCCTCCCCATGGAGCACCCCCAGCCGGGGTATGCCGTGCACCCCGACGACGACCTCTGGGAGTCTATCGTCGCGGCCAGTCGCGAAGTGATGACGAAGTTCACGGGTGACCCCGCCGACATCGTCGGGGTCGGCCTCTGCACCATCCGCTGCTGCAAGGCCTTCCTCAAGGCGGACGGCTCGCTACTCGAGCCGGTGATGAGCTGGATGGACACGCGTGCCTACCAGCCCTGGATCCCGGACGATCCCGAGCTGGCCTACGTCACCACCTCCTCCGGCTACATGACCCACCGGTTCACCGGGCAGTTCCGCGACAGCGCCGCCAACAACATCATCCTGCAGTGGCCCATCGACACCGACACGTGGCAGTGGGATCCCGCGCTGTTCGAGCGGTTCAAGGTCACCGGCGACCTGCTCGTCGAGCTGCAGATGCCGGGTGACGTCGCCGGCTACGTGACCGCCGAGGCCGCCGCGGCGACCGGCATCCCGGAGGGCCTGCCGGTCGTGACCACCGCCAACGACAAGGCGGTGGAGGCGCTCGGCTCAGGCTCGCTCGACGAGCGCACGGCGCTCGTCTCGCTGGGCACCTACATCGCCTCCATGGTCCACGGGCACGAGAACCGCCAGGCGGCAGGGGCGTTCTGGACGAACTTCGCCTGCATCCCGCAACGCTATCTCTACGAGAGCGGCGGCGTGCGCCGCGGCATGTGGACGCTCAGCTGGTTCCTCGATCTGCTGGGGCCGGAGCTCGCGGCGGCGGCGGCGACCCAGGAGGTGTCGCGCGAGGAGTACCTCGAGCGTGAGGCCGAGCTGGTCCCCGCCGGGAGCTGCGGCCTCATGACGGTGCTCGACTGGCTCGCGCCGACGGACAAGCCCTTCCGCAAGGGCGAGATCATCGGCTTCGACGCGCGCCACACCAGGGCGCACGTCTACCGTTCGATCCTCGAGGCCATCGCCTTGACGATGAAGCAGAACGCCGACGCCATGTGCGCCGAGCTCGGCATCGACCTGCGCGAGATCGTCGTCTCCGGCGGCGGCGCCAGCAGCCCCCTCTTCATGAACATCTTCGCCGACGTGTTCGGCGTGCCCGCGTCGCGCAACGTGGGCAGCAGCGGCGCGAGCCTCGGATCGGCCATCTGCGCCGCCGTGGCCACCGGTGCGTATCCCGACTTCCCGACCGCCGCCGCCGCCATGAAGCAGAGTCGCGAGTCCTTCGCGCCGAACCTTGAGAACCACGATGTCTACCGGTGCATGAACGACAGGGTCTACCGCGACATCCACGACGCCACCGACCCGATCCTCGAGCAGTCGTTCTCCATCTTCCATTGACCCAGGGCCAGCCCACGGAACGCAAAGGAACGCCGACATGCCACTGAGCAGAGAAGCCATCGTCGAGGGCCTGCGGCGCATCGTGGGCCCGGACGCGGTCGTCACCGACGAGAAGGTGCTCGTCGAGAGCAGTGTGGACAACTTCCGCAAGCTGCAGAACATCTTCGACGTGCACACCATGCCCGTCCCGGCCGCCATCGCGCTGCCGGCCGACACGGCCCAGGTCGCCCGGATCCTGACCTGGGCCAACGACAACGGGGTCAACGTCATCCCGAGGACGGGCGCCACTGCGACCGAGGGCGGGCTCGAGAGCGCCGTGCCAGACTCGGTGATCATCGACGGGTCGGCCATGAACGAGATCGTCCAGGTCGACCCGTACAACATGCAGGCCACCTGCCAGTGCGGCGTTCCGCTGCAGGTGCTCGAGGACCGCGTGCGCGAGCACGGCCTGACGACCGGTCACTCGCCGCAGTCCAAGCCGGTGGCGCACATGGGCGGCCTGGTAGCCACGCGCAGCATCGGCCAGTTCTCGACGCTGTACGGCGGCATCGAGGACATGGTCGTCGGCCTCGAGGCCGTGTTCCCGGGCGGCGAGGTCTGCCGCATCAAGAACGTACCACGGCGCGCCGCCGGCCCCGACATCCGCCACATCGTGATCGGCAACGAAGGCGCGCTCTGCTTCATCACCGAGGTGACCGTCAAGCTGTTTCCCTACTTCCCCGAGAACAACGTGTTCCTGGGCTGGACGCTCAAAGACATGGGGCTCGGCTTCGAGGTGCTGCGCGACGTCATGGTCAACGGCTACAAGCCGTCGGTGGCACGGGTCTACGACCCGGGCGACGCCGGCATCCACTTCTCGCACTTCGCGGCGCCGGACGACTGCGTGCTGTTGTTCATGGCCGAGGGCGCGACCACCGTCGCCAAGGCGACGGCAGACGGCATCCAGGCCATCGTCGACCAGCATCCGGAGTGCACGCAGGTACCCAGCGAGTACATCGAGACCTGGTTCAACGACCTTTGCTGGGACGCGAGCAAGATCACCGCGGAGGACGAGCGCATCCGTCAGACTCGCAACGTGAACCGCACCACGGAGATCTCCGCCGATTGGAGCTCGATCAACGAGATCTACCAGGCTGCGAAGCAGCGCATCATCGACGAGATCCCCGACATCACGATGATGGGCGGGCACTCCTCTCACAGCTACATCAACGGCACCAACATGTACTTCAACTACTTCTTCAACGTGGTCGGCGTCGGGCCCGAGGAGGAGACCGACAAGTACTACCTGCCGATCATCGGCATCATCTGCGAAGAGACGCTGAGGCGCGGCGGGTCGATCGTCCACCACCACGGCATGGGTAAGGCAAGGGCGCCCTGGGTCAAGGACGAGTACGGCTCCTCCTACTACATGCTGGAGACCCTGAAGAAGGCGTTCGACCCCCACGGCATCATGAACAAGGGGACGATCTTCCCGATCTGACGGGGAGAGGCGCCGGCAGACGGCCGGTGTCCATCGCCGAGGATAAGGAGCGCGGGTGCGGATCGCCGTCGGCTTCAAGGTGACGCCGGACTACGAGGCGCTGCGGCCGGCCGACTGGGCGCGGGCGGCGCCCGAGCCAGGTGCGCATGGCGAGGCCACCCGGTACGTACGTCGCGTGTTCAACGTCTTCGACGAGGCCGCGCTCGAGCTCGCGCTGCGCCTGCGCGACGCGCGTGCGGAGCGCGGCCTCGAGACGTCCCTCGTGGCGTTCTCCGTCGCCGGCCGCGAGGCGGACCCCTTTCTCGCGACCCTGCAGGCCCTCGGCTACGAGGGCGCACGGGTCGAGCCGTCCGCGGACCTCGACTTCGCCCCGGCGGCGACGGCAGATTTGGTCGCCGCCGCGACACGGCGCCTCGGCGGCGAGGTCCTGCTCCTCGGCTCGTGCTGCGGCCCTGGCGACACCGGCCTGGTGCCCTTCCTCGCCGCCGAAGCGCTTGGCCGGCCGAGCCTGTCCGGGGTGACGGAAGTCGAACCGGCCGCGCACCGCCTCCGCGTGGCCTTCTCGGACGGCGACCGGGTGCTGCGCGCAACGATCACGCCGCCGTGCGTCCTGGCGGTCGGCAATGCCCTCGTCTCCCGGCTGCGCGTCCCGACGCTCAAGGACCGGCTGGCCGTGCGGGAGCGCGCCATCACCACCCTGACGCCGGCGGACCTCGGCGTCGACGTCCCGGCCGCCCTCTCGCGAGAGCCCTCGACGCTCGCCTGGGTGGAGACCATCGACCGGAGCCGCGCCGGCGACGTCATCACGGGCGCGACGCCCGGAGATGAGGCCCGCGCCCTGTACGAGGAACACCTGCGCGCCCGGCTGGAGCGGATGTGACTGCCGCCGGCGCGCCGCGGATCGCGCTCGTCCTCGACGCCACCGGCGCGGCGGTCGAGCGGCGCGCGCGAGCACTCGGCGGCTTCCTGCGCGACGGCCTTCGCCTCTCGCCGGAGCATCCGGGGGACGCGGTCACGCACCTCTTCTATGCCGACGAGAGCGATCGCGAGCGGCTGCTCGCACTGGCACCGACGCCGTCGGTCCGCCTGGTCCGCACGCCCCCGCACCGTCCGGACTTGATGGCCACCACCCTGGCCGCCTTCGCGGCGGATGGCGGCGCCGAGCTCTTCATCCTTCCCGGCGACCCGCTCGGCGCGGAGCTGGCGGCGCGCCTGGCCGCCCGCTCCGGGGGCGGCGTCGTCACCGGCGTCCTGGACGCGGTCGCGGCCGCCGGCGTGCTCTCATGCCGCAGACACATCTCCTCGAACCACCTCATCGGGCGGTTCGAGCTGCGACCGCGCCCGTGGTGCGTCACGCTGGACGCCGGATGGCTCGACGTCAGCTTTGAGCCGCCGGCGGAGCACGTGGTGCAGACCTCGGCGGAGCTGCTCGAGGACGACCTCTCCGCCCCGAAGCCCTACGGTGACGTCGAGGTCCTCGAGACGGCGGCCACCGGAGACCTCGAGACGGCGCAGTTCCTGGTCGTCGCCGGACGCGGCGCCGGCGGCCGCGCCGGCGTGGAGCGGATCGCCGCCGCCGCCGCCCGGATGGGTGCGGCCTTCGGGGCGACGCGGCCGGTCGTGATGAACGCCTGGGCGGCTTCGGACCGGCAGATCGGGATCTCCGGTACCCGCACGGCCCCCGACGTCTGCATCGTCGCGGGGGCCTCCGGCGCGCCCGCCTTCCTCTGGGGCGTCGAGAGGGCGGGGCTCATCGCGGCGATCGACATTGACGCTCGCGCCGCCATCGCCGACGAGGCCGACGTGGTCATCCTCGATGACGCGGTCGCCGTCCTCGAGGCGCTCGCCGACATCGTCGCCCGCGAGCGCCCCTGACGCCGCGCGGTCAGCTCACCACGTGGCACGGCCCCTCGGGCCTCACGCCGCAGGAGAGACGCCGTCGGGCACAGGCATCATGGGTGGCGTCACCGGTGGCGTCACTCGCCGCGCGAGACCCTTCGCGCAACGCGACGACGGGGGCGGCGTGCCCCTCAGGCGCCCTCTGTCCAGCCGCATTGCGGACAATCCGAACAGTGAAGCAGCCCTCTCACGGCAGAATGTTCGCTTCTTCGCTTGACTGAGCGAACATAAGACTGAATACTCGGGCCGACGACCAACGGCTCCCGGAGGGGGAAGGCGTGGATGCTCTCGACCGTGAAGTGCTCCTGGCTCTCCAGGAGGACGGACGCATGTCCAACCTCGCGCTCGCGCGCAAGCTTGGCCTCTCTCCGTCGGCCATGCTCGGCCGCGTTCGCCGCCTGGAGCGCAGCGGCGCGATCCGCGGCTACCGTGCGGTCATCGATCCCGCTGCCCTCGGCGTCACGGTGCGCGCGCTCGTCGTGGCCCGCCTGCGCGAGCACAGCGAGCAGTCCATCCGTGCGTTCGAGAAGGGCATCAAGGATGTCCCCGGCGTCCGCGCCTGCTACCACGTCACCGGCCAGTTCGACATGGTCGTGGAGCTCGCGCTGCGCGACCTCGACCACCTCGGGCAGCTCATCCGTGTCGACATCGCCCGCATCCCCGGCGTCATGAACCTCGAGACCATGCTCGTCCTGGCCGAGCCCGTCGAGGACGAAGGCTGGCCGATCGTCACAGAAGAATAGGAGCGCAGCGTCCGCGCCTCGGCTCCCTCAGTCCCCCACAGGAGGTCCACCCCCATGCCCGCCAAGAAAGGTCTCTTCGACCTGCACGAGATGAAGCGCGCCGGCGAGCAGATCGCCTGGCTCACCGCCTACGACTACCCGACGGCGCAGTTCGAGGAGGCCGCCGGCATCGACATGATCCTCGTCGGCGACTCGCTCGGCATGTGCGTCTACGGCTACCCGGGCACGGTGCCCGTGACCATGGACCAGTGCATCGTGCACGCGGAGGCGGTGCGCCGCGGCGCCCCGCACACCTTCGTCGTCGGCGACATGCCCCTGGGCAGCTACCAGGCCTCGGACGAGGACGCGGTCCGAAGCGCGATCCGCTTCCTCAAGGAGGCGAACGTCGACGCCATCAAGCTCGAGGGCGGGGTGCGCACCGTCAGCCGCGTGCGCGCCATCCTCGACGCCGGCGTCGCCGTCTGCGGCCACATCGGGCTCACCCCGCAGTCCTCCGGCCAGCTCGGCGGCCACAAGGCCCAGGGGCGCACCCTGGAGAGCGCGCGGCTGGTGGTCGAGGACGCCCGCGCCCTGCATGCCGCCGGCGTGCAGCTGCTGCTCGTCGAGGCGGTGCCGCCCGAGGTCGCCGGCTTCATCCGCGCCGAGCTGCCGATCCCGGTGCTCGGCATCGGCGCCGGCAGCGACGTCGACGGCCAGCTGCTCATCGTGTCCGACGTGCTCGGCACCTTCGCCGCGTTCACGCCCAAGTTCGTGAAGAAGTACGCCGACCTCGCCGCCGTCTCCACCGCCGCCCTCACCGAGTACGTCTCCGACGTGCGCGGCGGCGCCTTCCCCGAGGAGCAGCACTGCTACCGCATGCTCGAGGGGGAGCAGGAGAGGTTCGCCTCCTGGGCCGACGGCGCGAGCTGAGGCGCAGGGCAACGGCAGGACATCACCATGCCCGCTTCCACTGAACGCCCCACGACGCCCGCGCCTCGCGGCGGCTTCACGCCGGCGGACCGGGTCGCGCGACTCGGCACCGAGACCGTTTTCGCCGTCTCGGCCGAGGCGGCCGCGCTCGCCGCGCAAGGCAAGACCATCTACCCGTTCCACCTCGGCGACCTGAACATCCCGACCGCCGAGCCGATCGTGGAGGCCATGGACCGCGCGATCCGCGACGGCAAGACCACGTACTGCGCCAACGCCGGCATCATGCCGCTGCGCGAGGCGCTGGCGGCCGACGTCGGCGCCGCGCGCGGCGTCACCTACACGGCCGACGACGTGTCGGTGCAGCCGGGCGGCAAACCGGTGATCGGCAAGTGGCTCATGGCCGCCATGAACATGGGCGACGAGGTCCTGTACCCCAACCCCGGCTTCCCGATCTACAGCTCCTTCATCGAGTTCGTGGGCGGGGTCGCGGTGCCGTACGGCTACGTGGACGCCGGCGACCGCTACGCCATCGACATCGACGCGATCGAGCGGCGCATCACGCCACGCACGCGCCTGCTCATCCTCAACGACCTGCACAATCCCACCGCCGCCGAGTGCACCTCCGAGGAGCTCGACCGCATCGCCGAGATCGCCGTGAGGCACGATCTGCTCGTGCTCAGCGACGAGGCCTACTTCGACGTGCGCTTCGAGGGCGCCAGCGAGTCGATCGTCTCGCGCCCCGGCATGCAGGAGCGCACGGTCATCCTCTACACGTTCAGCAAGAAGTACGCGATGACCGGCTGGCGCCTGGGCGCCGCCATCGGGCCCAAGCCCATCATCGACATCATCACGCGACTCAACGTCAACGTGGAGTCCTGCCCCAACCACTTCGCCCAGTACGGCGCCCTCGAGGCGCTCACCGGCGGCCAGGCCGGGCCCCGCGAGATGATGGCCCGGCTCAAGGGCAGGCGCGACGCGGCGCTGCGCCTGCTCAACAGCACACCCGGCGTGCGCTGCCACACGCCGGCGTCCACGTTCTACCTGTATCCCGACGTCACTGACGCCGTCAGCCGGACCGGCTGCGCCGGTCACGAGGACTTCCGGCGCCTCCTCCTCGACAGGACTGGCGTCTCGTTCTGCACCCGCCTGCACTTCGGCAAAGCGCTGCCGAACGAGAAGCGGTACCATCTCCGCCTGGCCTATTCAGGCGTCACCACCGCACAGATCGAGGAGGGCCTCGGCGCGTTCAAGGCCTTCATCGAGTCCACCGAGCCCGCAGAGTCCTAGACCCCCCAAGGAGACATCACGATGACCGACCTGCCCACGTCCCAGCTCGAGAGCCGCCTCAGGATGCTGTCGGACGACAAGTGCCAGATGATCTACGACGCCGCCCTCACGATCATCTCGGAGATGGGCATGACCGTGCCGCACGCCGAGGCGCGCGAGATCCTCGTCAAGGGCGCCGGCGCCACCGTCGAAGGCGAGGACCTCGTCAAGATCCCGCGCGAGGCCGTGGACGCTGCTCGCGCGACCGTGCCGTCGATGATCCCGGTCTACGACCGGGGCGGCGAGCTCGCCATGGAGCTCGGCGGCTACAACTCGTACTTCGGTACGGGCTCGGACCTCATGAGCATCTACGACTTCGAGACCCGTGAGCGTCGCCTGAGCGTCCTCGCCGACACCGCCAGGATGGCGCACCTGTGCGACGGCCTCCCCAACATCGACTTCATCATGTCGGCCGCGCACCCGCACGACATCGCGGCCTACGCCTCCTACCTCGAGTGCTACCGCGCCATGGTGAGCAACACGACCAAGCCGATGGTCATGACCGCCGCGGGCAGGGACGACATCGAGGTCATGTGGAAGATCGCTTGCGCCTTCCGCGGCGGAGCGGAGGAGCTGCGCGAGAAGCCGTACTTCATCCACTACGGCGAGCCCGTCAGCCCGCTGCAGCACGCTCCCGAGGTGCTCGACAAGCTGCTCTTCTGCGCCGACTGGGGCATCCCGCTCATCTACTCCCCGGCGCCGATCGCCGGCGCCACGGCACCGATCACCCACGCCGGTCACATCGTGCAGGCCGTCGCCGAGTCGCTCTTCGGCGTCGTCATCCACCAGCTGCGCCGTCCCGGCTCCCCGCTGCTCACCGGCATGGGCCCGGTCAAGCTCGACATGAACACCGTCCAGGCGCTCTACAACTCGGCCGAGTACTACACCACCTACCTCGGCATCACCGAGATGGCCAAGTGGATGGACATCCCCAACTGGGGTTACGCCGGGACCAGCGACTCGCAGTGCGTCGACGCCAACGCCGGCATCGACATCACCGAGCTCACCCTGCTGTCGATGCAGGCCGGCTCCAACCTCAACCACGATATCGGCTACCTCGACTTCGGCCTCACGGGCGCCGGCGAGCTCGTCGTGCTCACGGACGAGGTCATCTCGATGAACCGGCGCGCGCTCGAGGGCATCGAGGTCAGCGAGGAGACGCTGGCGCTCGACACCATCGCCGCGGTCGGGCAGGGCGGCGACTTCCTCGGGCAGAAGCACACCAAGCGGCACGTGCGGAACCTGCAGTGGCGGCCGACGATCCTCAACCGCAGCACCCAGAAGAACTGGGAGGCCGCCGGATCGCTCGACGCCACCGAGAAGGCACACCTCAAGCTCGTGGACATCATGACCAACCACACGCCCGAGCCGCTCAGCGCCGAGATGAAGCAGACGGTGGACGGACTGGTCGACGGGTTCGTTGCCGCCGGCAAGTAGCAGAACGCGCACGAAGGAGCCGGCGTGAACGGAGCCGCCCGGGCCGTCCTCGACGAACGGGGCTGCCGCAAGATCCACGAGGCAGCCCTCACGCTGCTCGAGGAGGTCGGCTGCGCCGTCCTCGACCCCGAGGCGCTCGCGCTGCTCCAGGCGAACGGCGCGCGGGTGGACGGGGAGCGCGCCCGCTTCGGCGAAGCACTCGTCGAGCGGGCGCGCGCCACCGCCCCCGCGCGGTACACGGTCGCCGGGCGGCGGCCCGAGCTCGACCTGCACGTCGGTCTCGGTGAGCCGGCGGTACTTGCGAGCGCCTCCGGCCCCCCCTTCGTCCTCAGCGACGGCGAGTACCGCAGCGGCACGCTGGCCGACCTGACGGCGGCGGTGCGGCTCGCCCACCTCTCGCCCAACATCGACGTGCTCGGCTACAGCGTCGAGCCCAACGACATACCGGAGGAGTGGCGGCCCAGGGCCGTCGCCCACCTGCACGCCACCTCCAGCGACAAGAACTGCCGCTACACCGTGACGACCCTCGCCGAGTTCCAGGTGGCCACGGACGTGCTCGAGATCCTCTACGGCGCGGAGTGGCACGCGCGTCCGCGCCTCTGGTCGGTGATCAACACGACGTCGCCGCTGCAGTTCTCGGCCGACGGCGCGCAGGTCTTGCTGCGCCTGGCGCGCCTCGGCCAGCCGGTCCTCGTCGCCGTCTGCGCGATGGGCGGGACGACGGCGCCGATCACGCTGGCCGGCCTCCTCGCCGTGCAGCACGCGGAGTTGCTCGTCGGCCTCGTGCTGACGCAGCTGGCCAGGGAGGGCACGCCGTTCCTGTACGGCGGCACGTCGTCGCTCTCGTCCATGCAGAGCGGCGCGCTCATGATCGGCGCTCCGGCCTACTGGTCGCTCATGGAAGCCACCGTCCGGCTGGGCCACTGGCTGGGCGTCCCCGTACGCGCCGGCGGCTCGGTCACCGACGCGCACCTGCCGGACGCCCAGGCCGGCATCGAGTCGGCGCTGGCCGTGGACACCGTCCTGCGCACCGGCGCGCAGTACGTCCTGCACGCCGCAGGCATCCTTTCGTCCTTCAACTGCTTCTCACCGGAGAAGTTCGTGATCGACGATGAAGTGCTCAGCGGCATCCGCGTCGCGCGGCGGCCCATCGAGGTCGACGACGAGACCCTCGCGCTCGACGTCGTCAAGGCCGCCGGGCCGGGCGGCACCGTGCTCGGGCACGCGCACACGCGCAAGCACGCGCGCGACGGCGTCCGCCGCACGATCATGAACCGCGCGCCCTACGAGACGTGGCGGTCGCAGGGCGGCGGCGACCTCGCCGCCGCAGCCGCAGCGCGTGTCCGGGAGCTCCTCGAGTCCTACGAACCGCCGGACGACCTGGACCCACTGGTCCGGCGGCAGCTCGACGCGTACTGCCTGGGCTGACACGCGGCGCGGAGCCTCCGCCGCGCCGACCGGCTCAGGCCTCGGCCTTGACCACCTCGAGGCACTCGAGCATCCGCGCGAGAGCCCGGTAGGGGTTGGCGAGGTCGACGTCCGGATCGACGGCGACCTGGATGGCGAGCCCGTCGATGACGGCGCTGAGGAGCTGGGCGACGCCCAGCAGGTGGGGGTCGGCCAGACCGCGCGCGCCATCCTGCACCCCGAGCCACTCGAGCTTCATCTTCCAGTACCAGCGGAAGAGCAGGGCCATCCGGCGCCGCAGCGCCTCGTCGCGCAGCACGTGCGGCAGCAGTTCGTAGAAGACCTGGAAGTCCTCCACCGACTCCGCCATACGGCGCATCTCCTCGACCAGACGCGGGATGCGCTCGCCCGGGGCGACGTCCTTCATCCGGTGCAGCGAGTCGAGGTACTCATCGTGGATCACGGAGTCGAGCACGGCGGCGATGAGGCCGGCCTTGTTGTCGAAGTAGTAGGAGACCATCGCCTTGTTCTCGCCGGCGCGCTCGCTGACGGTCTTGAGGGTGAGCCCCTCGAAGCCCTCATCGGCGATGATCTCCTTGGCGGCCAGCAGCAGGTTCTGCGCCGTCTCCGGGATGGATGACAGGGGGTCCTCGAAGGCGAACTGCAGGTTGCCGGTGAGCCGGGAGAGACCGTCCCCGTCCGTGCTCCAACCTCCAGGTGGCGCCACCATGGGACGCTCTCCTCCCCTCGGCCGGGTGATCCCGGAACGGGTTGACATACCTCTCCGGTCACTGTGCAATGGAGACGCTAATTGACCGGCCGATTAATGGCGGCATTGTAGCACGGGCCCCGGCGGAGAACCATGACTCCGGGAGCGCCGCCCCACAGTGAGGAGACGCGTGGACTTCTACACCGGAAGCGTGCTGCGGCTCGACCTGACCACCCTGACGGCGACGGTCGAGCCGCTCGACGAGGGCTGGGCCCGGCTCTACGTCGGCGGCAAGGGACTCCTGCTCCGCTACCTGTTCGCCGATCTGGCGCCGGGCACCGACGCGCTCGCCCCGGAGAACCCGCTCATCCTCGCGAGCGGCCCGTTCGCCGGCACCGCCGCGGCGACGTGCTCGCGTCTGGCCGTGGGCTGCAAGAGCCCGGCGACCGGGACGCTCCTCGACTCCTACGTCGGCGGCTCGTTCGCACCGGAGCTCAAGTACGCGGGCTACGACGTGGTCGTCGTGACGGGCAGGGCTCCGCACCCGGTCCTCGTGCTCGTGGAGGACGACCGGGTGGACTTCCTGCCGGCCGAGGGCCGCTTCTGGGGCCTCGAGACGGCGGCCCTCGAGCAGAGGGTCCGGGAGGAGATGAGCCCGTGGCACAAGGTCCTCTCCACGGGCCCCGCCGGCGAGCAGCTCGTCCCGTTCGCCTGCCTCTCCACCGACCAGTACCACAAGGCCGGACGTGGAGGCGCCGGCGCCGTGATGGGCAGCAAGAACCTCAAGGCCGTGGTGGTCCGTGGCACCGGAGCCGTCACCGTCGGCGACGCGGCCGCCTTCACCCGGGACCTGCTGGAGCTGCAGAACGGCCGCATCCTCACAGGGGACAACGCCTGGACGTGGGAGGAGGGCACGCCCTTCCTCGTCGACCTCGTCAACGCCGCCGGCGCCCTGCCGACGCGCAACTGGCGCTCCGGGCAGTTCGAGGAAGCCGGAAGCATCGACTCCGCCCAGCTGCTGAAGGTACGCACCAAGATCCGCGCCTGCACGCAGTGCCCGCTCGCCTGCCGCCAGGTCCACCAGTTCGGCGATCACCTCTGCGAGGGGCCTGAGTTCGAGACCCTGGGCCTCTGCGGCGCCAACTGCGGCATCGGCGACCTGGCCACGATCGCCGCCTTCAACCAGGCGTGTGACGAGCTCGGGCTGGACACGATGTCGACGGGCGCCGTCGTGGCCCTCGCCATGGACCTGTGCGAGAGGGGCGCCGCCGACTACGGCCTCGCCTTCGGCGACGCGGCCGGCTACCTCGCGGCGCCGGGGCTCATCGCGCGGCGGGAGGGCTGGGGCGCCGAGCTGGCGCTCGGCGCCCGCGACCTCGCCGCGCTCAAGGGCCGGCAGGAGCTCGCGCCGCACATCAAGGGGCTCGAGCTTCCGTCCTACGACCCGCGCGGCACCTTCGGCATGGGCCTCGGCTACGCCACCTCCGACCGCGGCGCCTGCCACATGCGCGCCTTCACCGCCGCCGACGACATCCTCGGCGGAGAGGCGCCGGCCGATTCGTTGAAGGGCAAGCCGGCGCTGGTCGCGGAGCAGCAGGACTTCAGCGCCCTCGCGTGGACGGGCGTCTGGTGCGCCAACATGTACATGGACACGGACTTCCTCGGCGTCCACTTCCGGCGCCTCTGGGGCCGCGAGACGACTCACGAGGAGCTCATGACGACGGGCGCCCGGATCTGGAACCTCGGCCGGCTGCTCAACCTGCGTGAGGGATTCGGCCGCGAGCACGACCGCCTGCCGGCCATCCTCGGCGTGCCGCACCCCGCCGGGGCCGCCGCCGGCAAGACCGTGAGCGCCGACGAGTTCCGCGCCGCCCTGGACGAGTACTATCGCGTGCGAGGGTGGGACGCCGACGGCGTGCCGACAGAGGAGACGCTGGCGAAGCTGTCGCTGGACGTCCGGCTCTAGCGGCATCCAGTCGGAGCCGGCCGCCCGGCGCGCAAAGCGAGGGAGGGCCATGACGTCCGTTGACGAGGTCATCCGCCGCCGAGTGCGGCAGGACTCAGGCCGGTTCGAGCTGCGCCCCGGGGACGAGGCCATGCTCGCCGTGGTCACCACCGGGAACGGCGGACTTGACAGGCTAGCCCACCAGACGGTCCGGCGACCCGTACCCGACGAGGGCGAGGTCCTCGTCCGGGTCCTGGCCGCGGGCGTCAACACCACCGAGATCAACACCCGCCTCGGCTGGTACTCGGCGGCCGTCGAGGAGGGCACCGGGCGAACCGCGGAGCTGCAGGAGGCCCACGCCACCGAGCGGTCGGACGGAGGCTGGGACGCCCCGACGCCGTTCCCGTTCATCCAGGGCACCGACTGCTGCGGTCGCGTCACCGAGGTCGGCGCCGGCGGCGAGCCCGGCCTCGTGGGGCGCCGCGTCCTCGTCCGCTCCTGCATGCGCCCCCGGGGCTTCGCGTCTCTGGACACCGTGTGGATGGGCTCCGACTTCGACGGCGCCTTCGCCCAGTTCGCACGCGTCCCGGCCTCCGAGGTCTTCCCGGTGGACAGCTCCCTGAGCGACGCGGAGCTGGGCGCGGTCCCGTGCGCCTACGGGACCGCCGAGAACATGGTGAGCCGCGCCGGCGTCCGGGCCGGGCAGCACGTCGTCGTCACCGGCGCCTCGGGCGGCGTCGGGTCCGCCGCGGTCCAGCTCGCGCGGCTGCGCGGCGCGGAGGTCACGGCGGTGGCCGGCGCCGGCAAGGCCGAGCGGGTGCTGGCGCTGGGCGCGACGCGGGTCGTCGACCGGGACGCGCGCCTGGTGGACGCCCTCGGGGAGGGTACTGTCGACGCGGTCGTCGACAACGTCTCAGGGCCCGGCCTCGACGACCTCCTCTCGACCTTGCGCCGGGGCGGCAGCTACGTCTCGTCCGGCGCCATCGCGGGCCCCGTGGTCAGCTTCGACAAGCGCACGCTCTACCTGCGCGACCTCAGGCTCATCGGCTGCACGGCGTGGGACGAGCCGGTGTTCCCCGCCCTGATCGCCTACATCGAGGCGGGCGAGCTGCGCCCCGTGGTCGCGGCGACGTTCCCGCTGGAGAGGATCGCCGAGGCGCAGACGGAGTTCCTCGAGAAGCGGCACGTAGGCAAGTACGTGCTCGTGCCGCCACCCGCCTGAGCGCCCGCTACTCGGCCTCGAGCCTCACGTCCCTGACCGGCGCGCGCGCCGCGTCGGCGCCGGCGTCGTCCAGCATCGCCTGCGCGGCGCTCTCGGCGTCGAGCCGCGCGCGGTAGTGCGCGACCTCCCGGTCGATCATCTCCTGGTCCCAGCCGAGCGCCGGCGCCATCAGCCGGGCGATGTGCTCCACGGCCTCGCGGCCACGGTCGGGCGCCTCGAAGGCGATGTGCGTCCGGCGCGTCAGCACGTCGTCCACGTGAAGCGCCGCCTCGTAGAGCACGGCGTAGCGGACCTCGGCCGCCAGATAGGTCGGCGCCCCGCTCAGGGGCTCGGCCAGTGACGCCTCGGCGCCGACCATGTCCATGACGACGAGCGCCAAGGTGCCGTAGCGGCTGATCAGGTGCCGGATCTGCTCCGGGGACATCGCCTCGGCGGCGGGGTGCAGTCGCGCCCGCGACTCAGCCTGCGCCGCCCCGTAGGCGCCGATCAGGGGCATGTGCTCGGTGCGGCTCGGCGGCACCTCGAAGGGCAGGTCCTGCGCGGCGACATCGATGGCGTCGCGAGCCATGATCCGGTAGGTGGTGTACTTCCCGCCGGCGATACTGACGAGCCCCGGCGCGCTGCGCCGGACGAGATGCTCGCGCGAGACTGCGGCGGTATCGCCGGAACCCTCGGCGACCAGCGGCCGCAGGCCCGCGTACACGGCGGTGATGTCCTCGATCGTGAGCGGGGTGCGGAGGACCGCGTTGACGTGCCCCAGCAAGTAGTCGATGTCGGAGCGACTGGCCGCGGGGTGGTCGAGGCCGTACTCGTAGTCAGTGTCGGTCGTCCCGATGATCCAGTGGTCACTCCACGGCAGCACGAAGAGGACGCTCTTCTCCGTCGGGAGGATGAGCGCGAGGTCGGAGTCGATGCGATCCTTGGGGACGACGATGTGCACGCCCTTCGACGGGCGTACCGGCAGCGGTGACTCGACGCCGGCCAGCCGCTCGAGCTCAGTGGTCCACACGCCCGTCGCGTTGACGATCACGCGCGCGCGGGCGTCGAACTCGTCGCCGCGCTCTAGGTCCTTGAGGTGCGCGCCCGCGAGCCTGGGGCCGTCGTGCAGGAACGACATGACCTCGACCGCCGAGACGCAGACCGCCCCGTACGCGAACGCCGTGCCTGCGAGCGTCACGGCGAAACGCGCGTCGTCGACCTGGGCGTCGTAGTACCGGATGCCCCCCGTGAGGGCGTCGTCCCGCAGCGACGGCGCGGCCTTCAGACAGGCGCTGTGAGAGAGGTGCCGGTGGCGCGGCATCGCCGACCGGGCGCCGGCCAGCGCATCGTACAGGAGGAGCCCGGCGCCGAGATACGCCCGGTCCTTGAGCCCGTGCTCCAGCGGCAGCAGGAACCGCGTCGGGTGCACCAGGTGCGGCGCCAGGGTCTCGACGAGCAGGCGCCGCTCGTGCAGCGCCTCGCGCACCAGGCGCAGGTCGAGATGCTCGAGGTAACGGAGGCCCCCGTGGATGAGCTTGCTCGAACGGCTCGACGTGCCGGCGGCGAAGTCGCGCTTCTCGACGAGCGCGACCGACAGCCCGCGGCTGACGGCGTCGAGCGCGATGCCGCAGCCGGTCACTCCGCCGCCGACCACGAGCACGTCGAACGTCTGCGTGGCCAGCTGGCGCAGCTGGCGTTTGCGCGTGTCCCGCGGCGCCGACCGCCGCGCGAGCCGCATCCCGAAGGCGGTCGTGCTCACAGGTCCCTCCCGGACGAGGCTTCGGCCTCTTTCGCCTCGATCTCCCGCTGGGCGGCGAGGATCGCCTTCGCGTTCTCGTAGACCGGCGTGTCGACCATCTTGCCGTTCAGGGAGATGGCGGCGGTGCCCTTCGCGATCGCCTCCTCCTCGAAGGCGGTGACGACGCCCTCCGCCCACTCGACGTCGGCGGGGTCGGGCGCGTAGAGGCGATTGGAGACCGGCACCTGGCTCGGGTGGATGATCATGCGGCCCTCGTAGCCCATCTGGCGCCCGTCACGGACGTTGGCCTCGAAGGCCTCCATGTCCTGATAGGCGACGAAGGGGGCGTCGATGGCGATCACACCGGCGGCGCGCGCCGCGACGGCGACGTGCCGGCGCGCGTACTTCTGCTCCTCGCCCTCGGACGTGAGCTTGACCCGCATGTCCTTGGTGAAGTCGACGGCGCCGAAGATCGCGCTGACCACACGCGGGCTCGCCGCGCAGGAGTCGTAGGCGAAGATGACGCCCTTGGCGGTCTCGAGCAGCAACGAGACCTTGACCGAGCCGATCTCCATCCCACGCCGGCGCTCGAGCTCCTCGAGCTTCCAGTCCAGGCGGCGGACGTTGTCGGGATGACCGCACTTGGCCAGCGTGACCCCATGCAGCCCCGGGTGGACGATCGCCTCGAGATCGTCGTCGGTCATCTCGGTCTCCCAGTTGTTGATACGCACGTAGACCTCAGAGCCGCCGGCGCCGGCGGCGGCGAGGTTGGCGGCCACCACCTCCCTGGCCCGCGGCTTCTCGGCGGGCGGCACGGAGTCCTCGAGGTCAAGGGTGATGATGTCCGCCGGGATGCTTGGCGCTTTGGCGACCATCTTCTCGTTGTTGCCGGGCACGTACTGCACTGAGCGCATCACTGCCATGGGGTGTCTCCTCCACGTTCTACGATCGTGTCGACAAGGATGCCGGGGATGTCGTTGGGGCTGTCGGCGACGTACCCCCCGGCCTCTCGGATGGCGGCCATCTTGCCGGCGGCCGAACCGCGCCCCCGTTCCACGATGCTCGAGGCGTGGGAGAAGCGCTGGCCCTCGGGCGCCCAGGCCCCGGCCACGTAGATGACGAACGGCTTGGTGAAGGCGCCGCTGGCGATGACCTCGGCGCACTCCTCCTCCTGAGTGCCGCCGATCTCCGAGAAGACGGCGACGCCGTGGGTCTGCGGGTCCGCCTCGAAAAGCGGGAGGAGGTCGGCCATCGACGTGCCGAGCACCGGCTCGGTGCCGGTGTGGACCGCGGTGCTCACGCCCAGGCCGGCGCGGCGCAGCACCCAGGGGATCGTGCCCGACTGGCCGCCGCTGCGCGAGAACACCCCGATCGGCCCGGGGGTGAAGAAGCTGTTGGCCCACTCCAGGCTGCCGCCCAGCCACCCGACGACCGCCTCACCCGGGGTGATCGCGCCGATGGAGCCCGGGCCGAGGATCCTCGTCCCCCGCTCGGCGCAGTACTCGATCATGGCCATCGCGTCGTGCACGGGCACCGACTCGACGCAGCAGACGAGGTTGGGCACCCCGGCGTCGGCCGCCTCCTTGACCGCCGGCAGCAGTACGCGACCGGGGATGAACAGGACGCTGAAGTCGACCCCGCCTGCGAGCGCCACGGCCTCGGCGACGGTGTCGAAGACGGGGATCCCGTCCACCGTCTGGCCGCCCTTGCCGGGACTGGTGCCGGCGACCACCCGGGTGCCGTACTCGCGCATGTAGCGCGCGCGGAGCGACCCCTCGCGGCCGGTGATTCCCTGCACGATGACCCTCGTGCTCGAGTCGATGAGGATACCCATCATCCACCCGCCGCGGCCAGGTAGTCGTCCAGGCCCTCGACGGGCACGTCGATGCGCAGGGCGCCCTCGCCTCGCAGCCGACAGGCGTGCTCGCACGCCAGGCACTCCGTCCCCTGCCTGCGCACCTCCTCTTCGGAGAGGTGCGCCACCGACGGCGCGTCGTCCTCGAGCCGAAGCATGCCGCGGCTGTACCTGGCGCAGGCGGCGACGCACGCTTTGGACGCGCAGGCCCGGCAGGCGGCGGTGTCGACGGTGACCGTCATCGTCCTCTCAGCGAACGTCAGCACCGTCGCCTCCCTCCAGTTCCGTCTGGTACTCCTCGACCAGGGCCTTCATCCTGCCGGCGATGAACAGGGTGTCGGTGACACGGTCCCGCCCGTAGATCTCCACCCGGGTCGCGCCGCCGCAGTCGGCGAGCCCCTCTCGCAAGATCGCCAGAGACTCCTCTTCTTTGTTGCCGCACACGAGCAGGACGCAGGGGAACCCCGGGCGGCTCGGCAGCACCTCGCGCAGCGCCTTGACCACGGCGTGGGCGTGATGCCACTGCTCCTGGTTGGCCATCATGAAGCCGCCGAGCAGGTAGCCCTGGATGCCGGGCTGGGAGAGCACGACCTTGGCGACCCGGTAGATCTTGGAGCCCACCGGGTTGCCGCTGGTGTCGGCGTAGTTGGCGGGGGTGAGGCCGATGCGGCTCAGCGCGTCCATCGCCATCATGGCCGAGCCGCCGCCGATGGGATGAAAGCCGATGGCGCCGGGGCTCACGCCGTCATAGCCCATGTCCATGACGAAGCCGGAGCCGCGCAGGTCGGCCTTCTCGATGCCCCAGCCGACAAGGTCGAGCGGGGTGGGCTGGTGGCCGAAGTCGCGGGCGACCTCGATGCCCATCTCAGGGTGCCGATAGGCCGCTGCGTTGTCGATCTGCATCTTGCAGTCCGCGCAGATGAGATCGCCGGCGGTCGTCAGGACGATCGGGTTGACCTCGAGGGCGTAGCAGTCCAGCTCGCGGTGGGCCCGCACGAGCGCGACGCACACCGCGTCGAGTCGCGCAAGGACGCGCTGAGGGAGATCGGCGCTCGCGAGCGCGGTGACCACAGCGCCGGCCTCGAGCCCGCGTTGTGGAGAGACGGGCAGCCGGTAGATGGCCTCATCGGGGACCGACTCGATGTCCACGCCGCCCTGCAGGCTGACCATGAGCACGGGCCGTCGGGCGTCGCGGGCCGCGTCGAGGATGACGCCGGCGTAGAACTCGCGATCGATATCGAGCCGCTCCTCGACCAGCACCGTGGTCACGACCACGCCCTTGACTTCCGCGCCGAGGAGGTCCGCCGCCACTTGCCCGGCGTCGGCCGGCGTGGCGGCGACGCGCACCGCGCCGGCCTTGCCTCGTCCGCCGGCCTGCAGTTGAGCCTTCACGACCACCGGCCCGCCGATGCGTGCAGCGACACCGGCCGCCTCCTCGGCGGTCGTCGCCGGCCGGCCGGCCGGCACGGCGAGGCCGGCCTCGCGCAGAAGGCCCTTGCCCTGATGCTCCAGCAGTCTCGCCACGCCACCTCCCTCGGCCGCGTCTGCGTGCGCGACCGGAATGCCCGTCGAGCCTCACGGCCGTCACGTTCTTGGTATGTACCAGTGGGGTGGTATGTACCATGAGCGCTGTGCCATACTTTGTCAAGAACGCGGGCGGGCGGGCCCACGCCGCTCCGTGCAACTGCTGACACCGGCGCCTCGCAGCGCGCCGCGGGGGATCGGATGGAGTACATCGTTGAGGCGCCGAAGAAGACGCCCGTCCTGTGCGAGACGGAGGTCCTCGTCGTCGGCAGTGGGCCCGCCGGGCTCGCGGCGTCGGTCGCTGCCGCGAGGGCCGGCGCGCGCACGACCCTGATCGACCGCTACGGCTGCTTCGGCGGGGTGATCACCCAGGTCGGTGTCGAGACGTTCGCCTGGTACCGCCACGAGGGGACCGTCGACTCCGAGGGCCTCGGCATCGAGTTCGAACAGCGGGCTCGGGAGGCCGGCGCCTCACAGCCCGAGTCGCAGTCGGACAGCGAGGCGCTCGACCCGGAGCTGTTCAAAGTGGTGGCTGACCAGCTCGTGCTGGAGGCCGGCGTGGACCCGCTGCTGCACTGCGCGGCGGTCGAGCCGATCGTCGACGGCCACACCGTGACCGGGGTCGTCACCGAGAGCAAGTCCGGGCGGCGGGTAATCCTCGCCGGACGCGTGATCGACGCGACCGGCGACGCCGACCTGGCCGACCGCGCCGGGGCGCCGTGCCGCAAGACCCCGCGCGACGCGATGATGGGCGTCAGCGCCGTCTTCTCGTGTTCGGGCGTGGACAAGCGTCGCTTCCTGGACTACGTGGCCCAGACGTCGCCCACCTACGGCGACTGGGGCCGCTGCTGGCAGACCGAGACGTCGGGCAAGGAGGACCACCTCTTCAGCCCCTACCTCCAGGAGCCGTTCGAGCTGGCGCGGCGCGACGGCCTCATCCCCGAGGATCTGAACAGCATCGGGGGGACCTGGGGCCGGCTGACCGACGAGGGCGAGGCGACGTACCTGAACATGGTGCTGATGAAGGGGTACGACTGTACCGACGTGCGCGACCTCACGCGGGCCGAGATCGAAGGCCGGCGCCAGGCGATGCTGGCGATCGAGGCGCTTCGCCGCTACGCGCCCGGCTTCGAGCACGCCCGGCTGCGCACGTTCTCCATGTCCCTGGGGACGCGCGACTCGCGCAAGATCGAGGGCCGCTACGACCTCACCGGTGACGACGTCTGCGGCGAGGCGCGGTTCGAGGACGCCGTAGGCATCTGCCCCGAGTTCCTGGATGGCTACAGCCGGCTCGTCTTGCCGACCACCGGCCGGTACTTCCAGGTCCCGTATGGGATCCTCGTGCCGCGCGTGGTCGACAACCTGCTGGTCGCCGGCCGCTGCGTGGCCGGCGACCGGATCTCCCACGCCGCCACGCGCGGCATGATGTGCTGCACCGTGACCGGGCAGGCGGCCGGGGTCGCGGCGGCGGTCTCCCTCCGGTCCGGTCGCACGACCGGCGCTGTGAGCGTCGCCGCGCTGCAGACCGAGCTGAGACGGCAGGGCGTACGGCTCGGCTGAGGACCGGCGCCTGTACTAGCCGACAGAGTCCTCCACGGGCGCCGTGACCGAGAACTCCGTCCGGTCTCCGCGGTAGACGTCCCGCGCCAGCTCGACCACTCCGCCCTCCTCGTCGTACACGGTGCGGGTGAGCACGATGGCAGGGCTTCCGGCCTTGACGCAGAGAGCCTCAGCCTCGAACCTGTCGAGCGTGACGGCGACGACGCGCGCGTCCGCCCGCTCGGGATTCACGTTGTAGCGCGCGCGCAGGACGGCCCACAGGGAGCCGGCCAGATCGTGCTCGAGGAGGCCGGGGAAGCGCGCCGCCGAGAGCTGGATGTTCTCGATGGCGATGGGCTCGCCCATCGCGGTGCGCAGTCGCTGCAGCACGTGCA
Organism: uncultured Thermoleophilia bacterium; assembly: GCA_963705205.1. Classification (GTDB taxonomy): domain Bacteria; phylum Actinomycetota; class Thermoleophilia; order UBA2241; family UBA2241; genus CAIXSE01. The sequence continues at coordinate 1,604 of CAVPJG010000015.1, read as the reverse complement.
CCCGGCCGCCGGCGGGGACCCCCAGCAGGTCGGCGACCACGGGGTCCGGGTCGACCGTCGTGGCGGACAGGACTCTGGTGCCCGGCGTCCGCTCCGCCTGCGTCATGTTGCGCGTGAAGCTCCCGACGCTGAAGCGCAGACGCGGCTCCGAGACGAAGGTGCCGCGCCGAGGGTTACGGTAGAGGTAGCCCTCCAGCGTAAGCGTCTCGAGGGCGTGGCGCGCGGTCATTCGGCTGACGCCGTACCGCTCGCTCAGCGCGCGCTCAGACGGCACCAAGCCGTGCGCGCTCAGGTGCCCGGCCTCGATCTGGTCGCGCAGGAGCGCCGCAAGCCACAGGTACAGCGGGCTGGTCCGCTCCGGCGTCCGCCGCGTGTTCCCCACCGTCACCCCCAGGACAGGCAGCTCGAGGTCGTCCTTCCGAACGGCAGCTTGGCATTACCGGACGACACGGGCAAGAGTAGCATGGGGCACGGTGGTACATACCATCCGGTCACCCGTGCCGGCAGAGACGACGTCTTCCGGGAGGATGTGGCGCACACGCGACGGTACCTCCGCTGGGGTAGCGAAGATAATGTCGTCCAATGCCAGTCAAGACGAACTTCTGAACGATTACGCGGGGGTCAACGACTAACTGACCGGTCAATTCCGTCTTGCCATCGGCGGCGCGCGTGTGTATGGTGACCCGTATCTATCGGGGGCGGCCCTTCAGCCGGGCAATCGCCAGGTTCTGTGTGGTTCACACAAGACTGCGTCAGGGGGAGTAACGATATGGCTAGCGCGAAGTTCGAGAGGGAGTACAGTCAGCACCTGGTCGAGCAGGTCCTCAGGGGCAAGATGACCAGGCGTCAGATGCTCGTGCGTGCATCGGTGTTCGGCCTGTCTCTGACGGCCGCCGGCCAGCTCCTGGCCGCGTGCGGCGGCGACGACGGAGGCACCGAGGCATCGCCGAGCGCGTCCGGCGCGCCCGAGCCCGTCATCGGCGGCAACCTCAAGTGGATCGGCCCCGCGCCGATCACCGATCCCGACCCGGTCACGATCTACGACCAGGGCGGCATCGTCCTCGTCTACCAGTTCCTCGAGTACCTGATCGACCTCAACGACGACAACTCGCTGCGGGCCAAGCTCGCGGAGAGCTGGACGCCGAACGACACGGTCGACGTCTGGACCTTCAAGCTGCGCTCCGGCGTCACGTTCAACGACGGCAGCCCCTTCGGCGCCGAGGACGTGGTCACGAGCATGGAGCGCGTCCTCGATCCGGACAACGGCTCGGGCGCCCTCTCGCAGCTCAACGGCGTGCTGTCGCCCAAGGGCACTGTGGCTGTGGACGAGCTTACGGTCGAGTTCAATCTCGACAAGCCCTTCGCCGACTTCCCGTACATGGTCTCCTCGGGCAACTACAACACCGCGATCCTGCCGCGCACCTACACGGGCGACATCATCAAGAACCCGGTCGGCACCGGTCCGTTCATGCTCGACCAGTACACGGCCAAGCAGAGGGCCACCTTCAAGAAGAACCCGACCTACTGGGGCAAGGACGACCAGGGGCGCCAGCTGCCGTACCTGGACACCACCGAGTACACCATGGTCGAGGACAACTCCGCCC
>CAVPJG010000014.1:0-27015 GCA_963705205.1 uncultured Thermoleophilia bacterium | reverse complement strand
GCTCCGGCGGGGCCTGCGAGTGAGCGCCCGGCCGGACGCCGCGAACGCTGCCGCGCCGGCCGCCCGCGTGCTGCGCGTCGCCTGCGTGCAGATGAACACGCGCGACGACGTGCGCCGCCAACGTCCGCAACGCCGTCGACTCTGGTCGAGGCGGCAGCCGACCGCGGGCGCACGGCCTCGTCGCCCTGCCGGAGACGTGGGTCTTCAAGGGCCGCCGCGAGGGCATCCGTCGCCACCGCGGAGGCGCCGGACGGGCCCGTCCAACCGCGCCCTCGCGGCGGCTGGCGGCCCGGCGCGGCATCTGCGCTGCTCGCCGGGTCCGTCTACGAGCCGTCCGGCGCGCCGACGGCGGCCTCGTCTCCAACGTGTCCGCCCTCTTCGACCCAGACCGGAGACCTTCGCGCCGCGTATCGCAAGATCCACCTCTTCGACGTCACTCGCCGGCGACCGCCCAGTACCGGGAGTCCGAGGAGGTCGTGCCCGGTCGCGGAAGTGGTCACCGCCGACATCGATACCGTCGACGGCGCTCCGGTGACGACTCGGCCTCTCCATCTGCTACGACCTGCGCTTCCCAGGCCTGTACAGCTCTCTCGCTCTGCGCGGCGCGCGCATCCTCTGCGTGCCGGCGGCGTTCACAGCGTACACCGGAGCGGCGCACTGGGAGGTGCTGCTGCGCGCCCGGGCCATCGAGAACGGCTGCTTCGTCGTCGCCCCGGACCAGGTGGGCGAGCATCTGCCCGGGCCGCGACTGCTTCGGCCGCAGCATGATCGTCGACCCGTGGGGCGAGGTGCTGGCGCGGCTCGCCGACGGCGTCGGCCTCTGCGTCGCCGATCTGGACCTCGCCCGGCTCGACGCGGTGCGCCGGCAGGTGCCGTCACTCAGCCATCGACGCCCGGACGTGTACGACCGCTGACGGACTGCTCCGCCGTCATCCCGGCCGGGGCTCGGCCGCGCGGGCGGCGCCCATGGACGCGGGGGGCCTGAGACGCGCGGGCGGTCAGGCCGCGACGCGGGCGGCGCGCCGCTCCGCGAGCCCGCGGCGCGCGAAGGCGACGATGACCCCGATCACCAGTCCGGCGAGCGCGCCGACGGCGACGTTCACCGTCATGCTGGGCCCGCTCGGCTCGTCGGGGACCGCCGCCTCGTGCAGCATCCGCGGCTGCTCGTTCTTCTGCGCGGAGAGCAGGAGCAACTCGCCTGTCCTGGATGGCCCTGGTCAGCGACTCCTGCTGCGTGGCGGCGGCCTGGACGATCGCCGCGTAGGCCACCGACGCCGCGGCCTTCTCGCTCGCGGAACCGCCGCCCGCGGCGATGTCGGCGATCGACTTCTGCGCCGCGGCGCTGCGGGCCAGGGACTCCTCGTAGCGACTTCTTGTCCGCGGCCAACTGCTCTTCCAGCACCGCGATCTTCTCGCCGACGCCGCTGTCGATGCGCTCGAGACAAGTACATCCGCGAGGCCGCCATTGGCGGCGGCCGCCGCGCGCTTGTGGATCGGTGTCGGGCGCCGCCACGGTGACGATGTTGACGACGGAGGTGGTGGTTCTTGATGGTCGATGACGGCGTCTCACGGTGGTCTCCCGCGCAGCCGGCTCGCGGAGATGTCCTGCACGCCGGCGCGCGACCGGCGGTGCTCGATCGAGTACATGGCTCCACCTGGCCAGCAGCTGCACAGCACGGTGGCTCTGGCGAGGTTGGAGCTGAGGCGCTGGCCCACTGGGTTGCCCTGGGGTGCTTGTGCTCGCCGATGAACACGGAGGCGGTGGCCGTGTACTCCTTGGGTTGTGCCAGGGTGACGACCGCGCCGACGATGATGCCGAGCACGACGAGACGAGCCCCCAGCCACCAGCGACTCGTTGCGGGCGAGCGTGGTGAACCAGGAACCATGTCATGTGGTGTTGTCGTTTTCCATGCGCTCCTCCTCCGGAGGCGGCGGCTGCTTCGCGCCAGTGTACCACAGACGGCTGGGCCGGGTTGCGCTGCGGGCCCGCGCGGCCCTGCGGCCCAGCCGGTTGGGGTGCCTCGACCGTGTGGCTGCTGGCCGTCGAAGTCCCGGGCGTGCACATGCGTCCTCGAGGATCTCCAGGAGTCGTTCGCGAGCCTGTGGCGGTCGAGCGCTCGAGCACCTAGCGGCGGCCGTTCTCCCGAACGTTGTTGCTCCTGCGGCGTTGCGGCGGCGAGGCGTTCGGCCGCCGCCGCCAGCTCCTCGGTTTTGCACGGCCGAAGCCGATGCCGCAGTCCGCCTCGTGCAGCATCGCCGCGGGCGTCCTCCTCGAACTCGAGCAGCATTGGCCGCTTCATGGCGGCGTCCTCGAAGAACTTGCTCGGCACCACCGTCCCGAAGAGCTCGTCCTTGCGGAAGTGCATGAGGCAGGCGTCGCTGTTGGTGAGGTAGGCCGGCAGGTCGGTGGGTGGCACAAGGCCGGTGAGATCATGTTCGCGAGATCCTGCGCGTGGCAGTCTCCTCCAGCCCGGCACGCATTCGGCGCCGACACCGAAGCAGGAAGGCGATGTCGCCGCGGCCCTCTCCTCGAGCCCCGGGCCGCGCCGAGCGCCACTTCGAGGCCGCTGGCCATGCCGATGGTGCCGGCGAAGGTGACGACGAAGGTCCCGGGCGAGAAGCCCAGCCGCGCGCGGAGCTCCTGGTCGGGTTCGCGCGGCTCGAACAGGTCGGCGTCGACGCCGTTCGTGACCACGGAGATGCGGGACAGGGGCCGACGCCTTTGCGGATCATGTTCATGCGGTAGCCGTCGCCGACGGCGACGAGGAGATCGGCGCTGTCGTAGAGGGCGCGCTCGAAGCCCGCCGAGCGTCACGGGTGCTACGACCCCTCCGAGGGCGCCGACGGCGACGATGGAGTCGGGCCAGATGTCGCGGACCTCGAGCACGAGGAGAGAGAGGAGGAGGAGGACGGCGCGCCGTGGGTGTGTGCGACCGCCAGCCGGCCCAGCCGGCGAAGAACTGCGGGGTGGTGGCGATGACGACGTCGGCGCGCGGCCGCAGCAGCGGCCCGGCCGCGCCCGCCGCGGCCAGGTACGAGACGTAGTTGAGGCCACGACGCACGCGTCCTCGTTGGCCGCGAGCCAGGTCCAGACGCGTACCGTGTGGATGCCGTCGATCCACTCTTCCTGGTACAGCTCGTTTTCCTAGCTCTCGTACACGACCCGGCGGGGACGTTGGGCGCGCAGGTCGCACGGCGACGCGGTGCCCGCTGCGTGCCCACTCCCCGCGCCATCCCGTGCACGCGCGCGGCGGGGGCGTTGTTCTCGGGCGTGAAGTAGTGCGTCAGGAAGAGGATGTGCACCCCTCACTCGTCCCAGAACACCTGGTCGTAGAAGCGCACCGACCTGCGGCTGGTGCGCACCCGTGCCTGGATCTCCGCCACGTCGTTCGCGCCGAGCTCGCCCAGCGCGGACTTCATCCCAAGGTACGGGATGATGAGTCCTCTGTACATGAAGGTGCTGACGCGCCGGATTGATTCTCGAGCAGCCGGCCGCCGATCCCCTGCACGTTACCGGTAGTAGTCCAGTCGGAGGCGGTGGATCACCCTGCGCGAGAGCTCCACGAGCTGCGGCGCGGTCGATGGTCTTGAACGCCATCGCGAGGCCGGTGAGGAGTTCCTCGCGGCTGCGCGTCTGGCGGAAACCACGTCCCCTTGTCGGCGAGAGGTCGATGGTGATCTCGGGCGCGTCGACGTACTCCATCAGCATGAGCTCGGGGAACGGCTCGTAGCCGGCGAACAGGTCGACGAACTCGTCGAGCGTCATGTCCCCGGTTGATCGGCTTCGCGTAGAGAAGGTCGGGACGCGATCGACGTGCGCGGAGAGGATGCGGAAGCCGCGCGAGCTCTTGACGACTGGTGGCTTGAAGCAGACGGGCACGTCCGGGTAGCCGAGCTCGCGGGCGCCGGCGACGAACTCCTCCAGGCTCGCCGGCCGGAGCAGCTCCGGCTGCGGTACCGGGATCTCGCTGCAGGCGGCGTGCATGACCGCCTTGTCGCCGGCGATCTCGATGCCGCGCACGCCGTCGGCGAGCACGCGCGTCCCGAGCGTCTCGAACACGTCGCGGTGGCGCGCCACCGTCTCGATCTCGTGCGAGGACTGGACGAAGAGCAGGTCCGGGCGCTCGCGCTCGACGACAGCGGCGAGCCCCGGGATGTACTCGGGGGAGGCGCCCGGCGGAACGAGGCTGAAGCCGTCGCACATGAACCTGCCGACGGCGTCCGGCCGCATGTCGACGCCGTGGATGTGGATCTCGCGCTCGCCGTTCGCCTTGAGCTGCCCGATCAGCGTGCTCGCGCCCGGGCAGCCGGCGGCGGTGAGGACGATATTGAGCGGGGACAGGGTCATGCGGACTCCGGACTGGTCGCGGCGGCGTGGGGCGCTAGGGATCCAGCGGTAGACCTCGAACACCTCGGCGTACTGGCAGCCGATGTTGATGCCGCGGGTGAGCCCCACGTTGCGGATGTAGTCCTCGTTGAGGTAGTTGCGATGGCCCTGGCTGGCGTAGCAGGAGAGCGCCGCGACCTTCTTCTCGATGTGGCGCTCCTCCAGCCGCACGTAGGCCTGCTGCGAAAGTTGAGGTTGTTCCACGGGATCTCGTAGGCCATCACGGTGGTGCGCTTGAAGGCGCGCAGCCCCTCCTCGGCGACGGTCTTGTGGTCCTGGTGCAGGTCGATCAGCGCCGGCAGCAGCACGCAATCCGGATCGAGCTCGCGCTGCAGGACGATCATCTCCTCGAGGATGTCCTGGCGCATGGTCGGGAAGGTGCGCACCTCGAAGTCGTACACCTTGAGGTCGGCCTCGGCGATGCCGAGGATGCCGGTCGCGGCGCGGACCTCGTGCTTGAGCACGTCCTTGGGGAACCCCTCGGGGACGCTCTTTGCGGCGGTGCTGAAGGCGGCGTAGGTGACCTTGACGCCGTTCTCGATGAGGCGGGCCATGGTGCCGCCGCAGCCGAACTCACCGTCGTCGGTGTGCGGCGCCAGGACGAGCACGTTGTCGAAGCGTTCGATGCTCACGAAGGGATCTCCTTGCGGCCGGCGCGGGCGGCGTCAGGCCGGCCCCGCGCAGAGCGAACCGTAGAAGTCTACCAAATCGTCCCGGACCGCCTCACCGGCCCTTGAGACGCGTTCGTAGACGTCGAGCGTCAGGCGGGCGTTGCGCCGCCAGCTGAGGCCGAGGGCGGTGGCGCGACCTGCCGCGCCGATCGCCGCCGCCCCGTCCGGGTCGTCGAGTACCTGAGCGATGACTCCCGCGATGGCGTCGGGGTCACGCGCGGCGATCAGCCAGCCGCCGCTCACGCCGGGGTCGATGAAGTCCTCGGGGCCTCCCCCCCGGAGGGCGAGCACGGGTGTGCCCTGGGCCATGGCCTCCGTGTAGACGAGCCCGAAGGCCTCGTCCCAGCTCGGCAGGGCGAAGAGCTGCGCGCGCGCCATCATCGCGAGCACCCTGGCGTGCTCCATGCGGCCGACGAAGTGGACGTCGTCGGTCACGCCCTCAGCCGCGGCCTGCTCCTGGAGTGCGTGCCGCAACGGTCCTTCGCCGACGATCGCGAGGTGGACGCGCCGCCCGTTGCGCCGCAGCTTGCCCATGGCGGTGATGAGGTCGGCCGTGCCCTTCCGTTCGATCAGCTGCCCCACGGTGAGCACGAGCGGTTCGCCGGGGAGGTAGTCGGACGCCGGCTCGACCTGAGCGTCCAGGCCGGTGGTACCGTTGAGGACGACCGTCAGCCTCTCCGGCGCCACCACATCAGCGAGCAGGCGGGCGACGACGCTGGAGTTCGCCATCACCGAGTCGGCGCCGCCGAGAACCTGCCGAACGCGCCGTTCCACGGCGCCGCCCATACGGAGGTGCTGGTAGACGTCGGCGCCGTGCACGGTGATCACCGCCGGCACGCCGAGGTCGGCGGCGAGGCGCTGCGCCAGCGCGCCGTCCGGCAGCGCCTGGTGCGCGTGCACGAGGTCATAGCCGGCCGACCGCACCGAGGGCAGCCGGCGGACGGTGCGGTACGCGATGTCGCCGAGGCGGTCGAAGAGGAGGTGCCGCGGCGGCTGCAGGACACGCGGGTACTCGGCGACGACGCCGTCGCGGACCGCTTGGCGCGGCTTGCGGCCGCGCCGCCGCTGGCGCTCGCTACGCCAGAGGGCGCGTGGCGCCCACGGCGTCGGGGACAGCACGCGCGACTCGACGCCGAGCTCCTTGAGCGCCAGGACCTGCTGGTGGACGAAGAGGTGGCGCTCGGCTTCGGGCCACGGATACAAGTGCGACACGACGAGGACCTTGAGGAGCCGGCCCCCGACCGTGCCGGCGCGCGCGTCGGCGCGATCGTGAGCTCCGTCCATGCGCCACATCTTACATGCTCGGGGATGACGACCGGCCGGTTGTGCGCTCAGGCGATGCTGGAGGATACTGCCCGTGGCGACGGCCTGCTCGACGAGCAGTCCGGGCGAGGCAGGTCTCCCCGAGTGCGTACACTCAGTCGTGCCTATCAGCCGGGCGATGAGGCTCAGATCAACCGCCTCTACCTGTCCCTCACGGGCAGAGACCGGACGCCCGAGGAGTTCGCCTGGGAGTGGCTCGACACGTGGGCCGGCCAGGGGAGCATGAACCTGGTCTTCGACCTCGACCGCGAGGAAGGTGACCAGCTCGTCGCCCAGTACAGCCTCATCCCCACGCCGCTCAGCGTTTGGGGCCGTCCGGTGCTCGCGGGCAAGACGGAGAACTGCATGAGCCACCCCGACCACCGGGGCACGGGCCTGTACTCCGCGCACGAGCGCGAGTGCTTCGAGCGGGAGAAGGAGCGGTACAGCTTCTTCTTCACCACGGCGGGCACGGTGTCGGCCGGTGCCGTCGGACGGGTCCGCAGCAAGCTTGGCTACGTCGCGTTCGACGATTGGGCCAACTACACACTCTGGCTGAAGACGGGCGTGCTCCGTGAGGACATCGGTTCGATCCTGAGGGCAAAGGGCGCGAAGAAGCTCGCCCCCGCGCTCGACTCCCTGCTGGCCGGGGCCCTCCAGGCGTACAGCCACGTGCGTCGCGAACGCTCGAGCCGGTACCGGGTGGCCGTGCACGACCCAGCGGATGCTCCGCTGGAGGCGATCGCGGGCCTCTGGGAGCGGAACCGCCGCCAGTACGGCGTCACCGTCGACCGCAGCGCCGGCTACCTGCGGTGGCGGGTGAACGACGACCCCCACGTGGAGCACAGGTACCTGACCATGCACGGGGACGGTGGGCTCCTGGGGTACGCCATCGCCTTCGTCCAGGAGGGCGACCTGCACGTGGTCGACGTCCTCGTGGACGGCGCCCGCGCCGAGCTGTTCGACCAGCTCTTCGCGGCGCTGACCCGGTGGGGCCGGGAGCTCCGGTTGTCCCGCGTCAAGTGCCTGGCGCTGCGGCGCTCCACCCTCCTGCCGCGCCGGCTGAGCCGCGCCGGCTTCATCGACTCCTCGCTGTTCACGCGGGGCGGGCTGTTCAAGAGGCCGGCCCCGCGCCAGTTCTATCTCTACATCCCGGAGGAGCTGCGGGGGGAACCCGCGGTCACGGGCAACGCGCACTGGTACATCACCTCACTCGTCCTGGAAGGACTGCCACGATCGAACTAGCCGCCCGAGAGACGAAAGGATCCCCTATGGACGTCGTCGACTTCCGCGTGCGCCTGCGGACACCGCACATGCTCGGTCCCTGGAACCCCGACGATCCGGCGCCACACTTCTCCCAGTACATCGAGCTCTACAACATGCGGCCCAGACTCACGCCGCTCGAGATGGCGGAGTTCGTGGCCATGATGCGAAGTGAGGGCGTGGCGCGAGGGGTCGTGTGCGGCGGGTCCATCGCGGACAACGACCACATCATGGAGGTCCGCGACGGCCTCGGCGACGACGACCCCTTCTACTACATCGCCGGCGTCCACCCCTCGAACGGCGTGCGCCGCAATCTGGAGGAGCTGGAGCGGTGTCGTCAGGCCGGCTTCCTCGGGGTCAACGTCAGCCCGTTCATCTGGGGCATCCCGGCCAACGCCAGCGTGCTCTACCCCATCTACGCGTACTGCGAGAGCAACAACCTCGTGGCGATCGTCCACGGCAGCCTGCACTACAACCGCTTCCAGAGCATGTGGCTCGGCGACCCCCAGTACATGGACGAGATCGCCATGAACTTCCCGAGCCTCAAGCTCGTGATCTCGCACGCCGGCAACGGCTTCGGGGTCCTCGCCCTCGCCGTGGCGCAGAAGCACCCGAACATCTTCCTCGAGTTCAGCGCCCTCTGGCCGAAGTACCTGCCCGAGGCGACCATCCAGGCGGTCAACTCCTACCTCAAGGACCGCTGCCTGTTCGGCACCGACTACCCGCTGGTGGAGTTCGGCGCCGCGGTGGAGGCGTGGACCGACGCCGTCAAGCCGCAGGTCAGGGAGCTGTTCTTCGCCAAGAACGCGGAGAGGTGCCTGTTCGGCGAGCCCAGGTGAGGGTCGTGGCGCCGGGCGGCCGTCAGGGGAGGCCGGCGCAGAGCGAGCCGTAGAAGTCGATGAGGTCGTCCTGCACGGCTTCCCAGCTGTAGCGGCGCTCGACCGCGCGGCGGCCGCGAGCGCCCATCTCCGGCAGCGCCCGGCGGTTCATCAGGAGGCGCCGAAGCCCCCGCAGGTGGCCGTTGGCGCCCGGCTCCACGGCGAGCCCGCACTCCTCGAGGCGCACGAGCTCGCCACGCCCCGGCATGTCGCTGACCAGCGCGGCGAGCCCCATCGTCATGCCCTCGAGCAGTTTCGTGGGGATGGTCGGGTGGCTGTACTGGCGGTCGGGCTGCGACGGCACCCAGACGACATCGGCCGCCGCCAGGTAGCGCGGCAGCTCTCGCGGCGGGACGCGGCCGAGCAGCTTGACGCGGTCGGCGAGGCCCAGGGCCAGCCGCTCGCCGACCTCCAGCTCCAGCGCCGTGTCGTTGAAGGTGCCGCCGAGGTACAGGACGGCCTTGTCCGGCTCGACCTGCTCCATGACGTCGAGCATCATCGTGCAGCCGCGGGCGCGCGAGAGGCTGCCGACGTAGATGAGCTTGAGGCGCGGGTCGGCGGCGAGCTTGGCGATCGGCTCGGCGCCCTCGAAGCGGGAGGTCCGCGGGTAGTTGGGCAGCACGAGACGGAGCTTCGGCGCGCTGCCCAGCGCGGCCAGCTGGTCGTCGGTGACGACCACGACGCCCGAGCCCAGCGCCGCCAGGCTCCTCTGGGCGACGGCCGTGGTCTGCGAGGCGGCCGGGCGGATCTTCGCCGGGAGGTAGGGCTTGCCGGCGACGGCCTCGGGCACGTACTCGTGCATGTCGTAGACGAGCCGTGGCACGAACGCCCTGACCGCCGGGAACAGCGTGAGCAGCTCCGGGTCGTGCACGTGCAGCACGTCGGGCTTGAGCAGGCGCAGAGCCCGGGTGATCTCCACGGAGCTCAGGAACCGTGTGCTGCGGCCGCGCTCCGGCAGCGGCGCCAGGATGACGCCGGCGTCGTCGCGGCCCGGCTCCGTCCCGGGGACCATGTACATCACTTCGTAGCCGGCCTGGGCCAGCGTCCGGCACTCGCGCTCGTAGATGCGCGGATCGTCGGGCTTGTGGACGACGCTGAGGTGGAGGACGCGGGTCACGCCGTCGCCTCCTTCCAGCGGGCCACCACGTCGGCGGCGCTGGTGCACCAGGCGCCGCGCGCCAGCGCCTGGTCGATCAGGCGCCAGTACACGGCGTCGTAGCCCCGAGAGACGCGCTTGTCGAAGCGGTTGTTGTGCCACAGCAGGCTGACCGCTCCACCGCTGCGCAGGGCGCGGGCGAGCATGGAGGCGGCGGCGTGCTCGGCGTCGGCCGCCGCGCAGCCCGCGGTAGTGCGGCTCCTGCAGGGTGCCGTCCATGACCGCGAGCGGCAGCTCGACGAGGTCGAGGGGCCGCTCGTCGGCCACTGCGTACGGCCGGAACGGGAAGGAGCAGCCGCAGCGAAAGCCCTCGTGCTCGGCGAACGCCAGCGTGGTGTCGTAGGTGAACCCGGCCTGCTCCAGCATCGGCAGCGTCTCGTGGTAGAGGGCCCGGAGGTAGTGGTAGCGGATGCCGGTGACGGCGCGACCCGAGCGCCCGGACAGGCTGTCCCGGTCGCGCACGACCTCGGCGAGCGCGAGGCGGTCGGCGTCGTTGCCGTGGAGGCTCACCTCGCGTCCGGCCTCCGTGACCAGGCGCAGCGCCTCGGGGATCCGCTTGGCGTACGTCCCAGGCTGGTTGCCGTCCTGCTTGTGCGTGTGCCGGGCGATGACGAAGAAGGTCGAGGAGACGCCACGTACGTCCTCGCCGGAGAGGATCTGCGGGAACGTCCAGAAGGGGTCGGTGCGGCGCGGCAGGTGGCGGACCAGCCAGTCGGCGCCGTCGCCCAGTTCGCGGGCGACGGCGCGGCCATCGAGGTGCCGGGCCGCGCGGGCGGTGCGGTAGCCGGCGGCGGCGAAGCCGCGCCGTGTCCAGCGCCACAGGTTGTCGAGGTCGTGGGTGAGCGCGATCGCGCAGCGGCCGCGCGCTCCCCAGACGCTCCCTGTTGCCGGGAGCGCCTCGAGACCGAGCTCCGCGAGGCGCGGCGCCAGGGCGCCGCGCAGCAGCTCCGCGTAGCGGTCCACAGCCGGCTCGTCGATGCGCAGTCCGGGATTGGCGGCGAAGATGCTCGCGGCGAACGGCAGGCGGCCGTACTTGTCGCGCTCGCCGGTGGTGCGCTCGTCCCAGCAGGCGAGCAGGACGAACGCGGAGGCGACGAGGTCGAAAGAGGCGGCGAAGCCGGCCTCGGGGCCGGCGGGCCAGGCGGCGACGGCGGCGCCGTCGCCACTCCCTCGCCCCGTGAAGGCGCCTGCCGGCAGCGGCCGCTCCGCGGTGATCAGCTCCATCGCCCCGGCGTCGCAGGGGACCGTCGGCACACCGGCCACCGGGGCGGCCGCGTATGCCAGCGCGGCGCCGCTCGCCTGCGCCGGGTCGCGAGTGAACGTCGCACCGCGGCCCAGCGGCGCGAGCAGCGTGCTGAGCACCCACTCGGCGCGCGGCGCGAACGCCTCGGGCGCGCCGACGTACACCTGCAGCTCGGGCAGGGTCACGAGCGCGCTCCCCCGCGCGGCCGCCGGCGCCGCGACTCGCGGCTGCTCACACGTCCTCCCTCGAACGCGGCGCGCGCGTCAGCACCTGCCTGACCGCGGCGCCGGCGTTGAACAAGCCCGGCAGCGGGTCATCGAACGCGTGCAGGCCGTCCATGCGCGTGCCGCGCAGTGAGCGTGCGTACTCGCGCGCGCTTCGCTGGCGCCGGGCGATCTCCATGAGCGCCAGCGGCACGTCCTTGTTGACCACGATCCACTTGACGCCATCCTGCTGACGGCGGGCGATGTACGGGTCGCCGATCGCGTCGCGGTAGGCGGCGTAGGAGAGGTTGACGCCGCAGCGCGCGGCCAGCCCGTGCCACTTCCAGTGGCGCGCGTTGACCTCCATGAGCCGGAAGCGCCCGTCGCGCGGATCGCGCTTGAACTCGACCTGGCTGACGCCGTGGAATCGCAGTTCCCGCAGAAGCCGGAGTCCTGCGTCGGCGAGCTTCTCGTCCCAACGGCTCACGCCGGCGAGTGCGCTGCCGCCGGCGTGCGGGTACTGCCGCAGCTTGTGCCCGGTGAAGACGGCCAGCGGCCGCGACTCGGCGTCCAGGTACGAGCCCACGGTCCAGAGCTCTTCCTCGCCGCCGGGGATGCGCTCCTGCAGCATCAGCACGCCGAGGTCGTCGACCTTGTCGTAGATGCGCCGCAGCTCGGCCGGGGTCTCGACGTCGAGGATGTGCCGGTGGAAGCGGCGCTTGAACGCCAGAGACTCGACCGGCTTGAGCACGGCCGGAAACGGGATCTCACCGGCGGCCGCCTCGAGCTCCGCGCCGGAGCCGACGAACACCGTCGTCGGCGTGTCCACGCCGGCGCGCACGGCGGCCTCCATCTGGGCGCGCTTGTCGTGGACCCTCGACATCACGTCCCAGCGTGAGAAGGGCACGATGTACCACGGCTCGAGCCGCCCGGCGTGGCGCGAGAGCGGCCAGATGAACTCGTCGTGGCTGGGGAAGGCGACGGCGCGCTGCGGCAGGCCGGGCCCGACCGTCTCGAGCCAGGTGACGAACGCCTCCTCGTCGGCGAGCGGGTCCGGGCAGACGCGAGCGGTGGCGTAGCGCGAGCGCAGGCCGATGGCGTCCGGGGCCGGATCGAAGGCAAGGAGAGGGACGCCGTGGCGGCCGAGGTCGCGGAGGATGTCGAGGCCGCAGGCGTAGCCGACCTGGAAGACGGCGGCCGGCGGGCGCGCGGCCGCGGCCGCCAGGAACCGCTCCATCCTCACGGCGACTCCCCCTCCGCCGGCCTGCCGCCGCGCGACACGATGGTCTTTGCCTGACGCGCGGTGAGCAGAGCACCGGGGAGCGGGTCGCGCAGCGAGTACAGCCCGTCCACGCGCACGCCGCGGTAGCTCCTGAGCCACGGCCAGAGCTTCTCCTCGCCTCTGCGCCAGCGGGCGAACGCGTCGCGCGCGTCTGTGAGCGAGACGACCCACTTGAGGCCGTCGACCTGGCGGGCCGAGATGTACGGCTCGCCGATGGCGTCGCGGTAGGCGGTGAGCGAGAGGTTGACGCCGCAGGCGGTGGCGAGCGAGTGCCACATCCAATGGCGCGCGTTGACCTCCATGAGACGGAAGCGGCCGTCGCGCGGGTCGCGCTTGAACTCGACCTGGCTGACGCCGTGGTACCCGAGCTCGTGGAGCAGGCGGAGCCCCGCCTCCGCGAGCTCGGGTACCCACTTGCTCACCGCCATGCTCACGTGGCCGAACCGCGGGGGGTGCTGGCGCAGCTTGTGTCCCGTGAACTGCGCCAGAGGCCGGCACCGCGCGTCGAGGTACGAGCCGAGCGTGTACAGTTCCTCGTCGCCGCCCGGCACGATGTCCTGCAGCATCAGCGTGCCGCAGTCGTCGACCTTGGCATAGACCTCGTGCAGCTCCTCGGCGGAGCCGACCTCGAGCACGTGCCGGCGGAAGCGCGTCTTGAACGCGAGCGACTCGACGGGCTTGAAGATGCACGGAAAGCCGATCTCCTCGGCGCCGCGCTCGAGGTCGGCAACGGAGTCCACGAAGACCGTCTTCGGGGTGTCGACGCCCACGCGCCAGGCCGCCTCCATCTGGGCGCGCTTGTCGTGCAGCCGCTGCATGGTCTCCCAGCGCGAGAACGGGATCAGGAACCACTGTTCCAGCCGCTCCGCGTGCTTGGAGACGGGCCAGATGTACTGGTCGTGCGTGGGAAACAGGACGCCTTTGCGGGGCAGGCGCCGGCCCAGGTCCTCGAGGAACGAAACGAACGCCTCCTCGTCCCGCTGCGGGTCCGGGCAGACGCTGCCGGCGGCGAGGCGTGAGCGCAGGCCGAGGGCGCGCGGGTTGGCGTCGAGCGCGAGCAGCGGCACGCCCTCCGCCGCAAGGTCGCGGATGATGTCGAGGCCGTTCGCCCAGGAGACCTGGAGGACGAGCGCCGGGTGGCGCTCGGCGGCGCGCTTGAGAAACGTGTCGAGGCGCATGACGTCCTTTCAGGGTGCGGCGGCGCGGCCGGCCTGGCCGATCGTCGCCGCCTTCGCCGGGTCGTCCGGCGCCTCGGCGATGATACTCGCCGGCGCGCCGGGCGGGCGAACCGGCCCGCCCGGCTCCAGGCCCGACTCCCGCTCTTTCGCCGCCAGCCGCGAGCGCGAGACCACCGCGAGTCCCAGCCCGTACAGGATCCACATCGGCGCGAAGCCAACGGAACTGCTCGGCCCCACCGACCCGACGGTCCAGCCGAGCAGCGCCAGCCACGTGCCGCAGGCGAGGTAGCGCGTCAGTCGGTCGGGGTCGTGCCGGGCCACCGGCCAGAGCGCGACCACCAGAAGCAGGAAGAAGACGACGTGCAGCGAGAAGCCGACGAGCCCGCCGTCGGCGTAGGTCTCCAGCCACCAGTTGTGCAGGTTGCTGATGCCGAGAGCGTCGGTGCCGGAGCCGATGATGCCTTCGGCCTGGCCCGGGCCGGCGCCCACGAGCCAGGTGCCGCCGGCGATCTCCAGGCCGCGCTCCGTCAGATCGGAGCGGATCGCTCCCGAGCCTTTGTTGGACTGCGCCTGGCTCAGCAGCGCCTCCAGCCGGAACTGCCGCAGCATGGCGTTGGAGCTGTTGTTGAAGAGCAGCCAGCCCGCCGCGACGACGAGGGCGATGATCACGAGCCCCATCACGACCTTGCCGGTCCGGCTGGAGAGTCTCGGCCCGAGGTGCCAGAACAGGACCACGGCGGCCAGCGACGAGATGCCCGCCGCGACCAGGCTCGAGCGCGAGCCGGTGCGCACGAACGCGGCGGCGCCCATGGCCATGAAGAGGAGCGTGAGCGCCAGCCACTTGAACCGCCGCGTGAAGAAGAACGCGCAGAGCATGAACGGCCAGCAGAGGACGATGTAGGTGGCGAGGTCGTTCTGGTTGTGGAACACGCTGGTGACCGCGTAGGTCTGGGAGGTCACCGCCGTGAGCAGACGCGACGTGGGCAGGCGGATGCCGAGCCGCGCTTCGAGGATGGTGAAGCCGACGACGAAGGCGTAGCCGGCGAGCATCGAGTAGCCGAACCAGACGAGGCGCCGGTGGGAGCCGCCGGCCGCCGCCGTCGCGAGGAACACGGCGGCCATCGTGATCACGATGGCGATGTAGGTGAGCGCCGCGAGCTTGTCCGGCGCCCAGACCATCCCGAGCAGCAGCCAGGCGAACCAGAACACGGCCGGCAGGGCGATGTCCTTGGCGGCGAACGGCAAGGGGTCGCGGCGCACGAACAGATAGCAGACGCCGGCGTAGAGGACGAGGGCGAGGACGAGGCGGAAGAGGAACGCCTGCGGCACTTGCGGCAGGGCGAAGGACGGACCGAGCAAGGCGAGCAGCGGCAGCGAGACCAGCAGCGCGGTGAGCACGGCGCCGACGGAGGCGCGCGCGAGGCGTTTGCGGCCCAGGATGACCACCGCCGCGAGCGCGATGACCACGAGCAGGGCGCCGGCGGCGAGAGGACTGCGCGTAGACGCCGCCGCGACCAGCGCGGTCAGGAGGGCGCCGCCGCCGAGCAGCGCGGCGTCGGCGGCGGAGAACCTGCCGCCGGGCGCCGAGCCCCGGCGGCCGGCCCCCGGGGCAGCGCCCGTGGTCCCGTGACCGGCGCCGGCCTCTGACGAAGAGCCCGCAATCATGTCCGAATCCTACCAGCGAGCTCTGCGTGAGGTTCAGTCAGCGCGTGCCCCCGACGTACCCTCGATACCATCGGGCGGATCAAGCGCCGGGAGCCGGAGCCCAGGGATCGGTGACAAGGTCGTCGAGGATCGCGGCGAGCTCGGCGGTCAGGTGACCGAGCTCGTACCGCTCCAGCGCTTCGGGATCCGCGAGCGGGGCGGTGCCTCCGCGCGCGGCGGCGACGAAGGCCGCGAGCGGTTCGCTCATCGAGTCGTCGGGGAGCACGCACGTGCCGCCGCCGACCTCGGCGAAGAGCCCGCGCGCGGCGGAGCCGGCCGGCGAGATGGCGAAGATGGGCCGGCCGGCCTGCAGGTACTCGAACACCTTGCTGGACATGCTCTCCGGCCGGCGCCCGTTGACCAGGAGGAGCGCGCCGGCGGCGCGCTGGTAGCCGAGCGCCACCGGCAGCGGCACCAGCGGTTCGACGCGGACGCGGTCGCCGAGGCCCAGCCGGTCGGCGTCGGGGCGTACTCGGCTCTCGTCGACGCCGACGAACAGCGCCTTGACGTCGTGCGGCAAAGCCGCGAGTGCCTCGAGGAAGGCGGCGACCTGCTGCTCGCGGCCGTAGAGCCGTCCGGTGTGGACGATCCAGAAGCCTTGCCCGAGTGCGACGTCCGCCGGCAGCTCGGCGCGGTCGAACCCGTTGGGGAGCACGTGCGCGCGGCCGCCCAGCCACGGGTGCCGCGCGACGAGGTCGTCGACGATCGGGCGGTTGACCGCCGTCACGGCCACGGCTCGGCCGAGCGCCCACGCCTCGAGCTTCTCGTGAGCGCGCTTGTGCGCGCGCGTCGGATACACGCGGAACTGGTACGTCGACCAGGGGTCGCGGTAGTCGGCCAGCCACGGAACGCCCGCGTGTTCCGAGAGGACGGCGGCGACGAGGTGCGCGCTTGCACGCGGCGAGCTGCTCATGATGACGTCGAAGCGCTCGCGCCTGAGGATCTCGCGGCCCTTGAGCACCGCCGGCCCGACCCAGGCGAAATAGGGGTCGGGCACCGCGACCCAGCGGTTGACCCTGGTGCTGCGCCGGCCGCCGCCGAGCAGCTGACGCGGCCACGGCACCGCCGCTCGCGCCACGCGCACTCCGGCCGGCACCGTCGCCGGCCCCTCGGCCGTGGCCGTGAGCACCGACGGCTCCCAGCCCTCGTCGGGGAGGTGCCGCAGGAAGCGCACGACACGGGTGGTGCCGGCGCTCGCCATCGGCGGGTACGGGTTGGCGACCACGAGGATCTTCTTGCCGGTGGTGGGGCTCATGCTGTCATCCTCGGGGCTCATGTGATGGTGGTCGTCGTGGGGCCTTCGAGGAGGTCGACCTCCGCCTGCTTCTCCATCTCGAGCTCCTCCTCCTCGGCCTCGACGTCGTCCTGGTCGAGCTGGCGCGTGCGGTCCACGGGGGCCGCCGCAGCGTCGGCCGCGGCTGCGACGGAGGCCCCACCGCCGCCGGCCGCCGCGGCCGGCACGGCGGCCCTGCGCGCCCGCCCGCGCCGCAGCGCTCCCCCGATCTTCTCGCGCTCCCCCGGCGTGAAGAACCGGGTCGCGAAAAGCACGAGCGGGAAGACCAGCAGCGTCGGCACCTGTGCCAGCGTGGTCAGCACGAGCTGGTCGTAGGGCATGTACACGTCCTGACCGAGCGCCCGGCCGACGCCCCAGGCGGCGGCCAGCGTCAGCGCGGCCGCCAGCACGATCTTGAGCAGCCGGCCCCACTCGTAGGGGATCGGGTACCACTTCTCGGAGTAGAAGTAGACGGTCACGGCGAGGATCGCGAACCCGGCCACAGTGGTCCACGCCGCCGCGTACATCCCGTACTCGGGCACCAGCAGGAAGTTCAGGCCGATGTTGACCGCGGACGCGATCAGGAAGAACACCGGGATCATGCGGTTCTTCTTGGCCACGTTGGAGCCGACCCAGAAGACGAAGTACACGGCGTAGACCGCCACGGAGAGCGCGAGCACGAACGTCGTGGGCCCGATGCTCCAGAACCTCTCGTTGAGGAACGTGTGCACGATGAACGGCATGAACGCCCCCATCAGCACCAGCATGAGCGCGTTGAGCGCGAGGAAGTACGTGGACGAGCGCGACACCATCTTCTTGTGCCTCTCCGGCTCGTGCAGCTTGGCGTAGTGCCACTGCGGCCAGGCCATGCGGAACGCCATCAGCGTGAGGTACAGCGGCTGGCTCAGGGAGTACGCCACCGTGTACAGACCCACGACCGCCTTGCCCTGGTAGTGCAGCAGGAAGTACCGGTCCGAGAGCTTGAGCCAGTAGAACGATATGCCGGTGAACAGGGCGGGGACGGCGAACGCGAGCATCGGTCGCATGAGCTGCCAGTGCCAGCGCCAGTCGACCTTGCGGATGTACGTGGGCAGCAGCCCGATCTGCATGCCCGCCGCCGTGATGAGGTTGGCGAGCAGCACACCCATGGGGCCCCAGTCGAACACGGCGACGAAGACGATGGAGAGCGGCACCTGGATGAGAATGCGGCCTATGGTGTAGGCGGAGAAGATCCACGGACGGTGCTCGAGGCGGAAGAGCGTGAACGGCAGGTCGTTGAGGTTGCTGAAGAAGAGCGTGGCGAGCGCGACGGCGAAGTAGCGCCAGTCGCCGGCGTCGTACTCCTTGCCCAGCAGGACGGGCGCCAGCTGTGGCATCAGGAGCCCGACGGTTCCGAGCAGGATCAGCGGGTAGACGGTGGAGACGTAGAAGACGTTGGTGATGACGCGCCGCCGGGCCGTCTCCGACTTGTCGTCGAAGTAGAAACGGCTGAAGGCGACGTCGAAGCCCAGCGTGACGAAGACGTCGAGGAAGGTCGTGACCGTGACGACCATGCCGAGGATGCCGTAGTCCGCCTGACTGAGGAAGGCGGTGTACAGCGGCAGCAGGAGGGCGACGAGGAACTTCTGAAGGGCGCGACCCGCCCCGTAGATCACGGAGTCCTTGAGGAGCAGGGAATAGCCGTGGCTCCCCGGCTTCCTGCGCCTCGCCACGCGCAGCCTGGCGAATGGGTTCGTGGTGCCTCCGGAGACTGGGTGGGCGCGGCCGGCCGCGGGGACGGCCGCCGGCCGCCGGTTGCCGTGGTCGGCGGGATTCTACCATCCGGCCTCCGGCCGGACTTCCTGACGCACGTACGGGAGCGATGTGGCGCGCTAGCGCCGTGCGGCCGAGATGTCCTTGGGAAGCAGCTCGGCGTGGGCTTCCGCGCCGGCGAGCTGCTCGGCGGCCGGCGGTGACGAGCCGCGCCGCCGCGCCCGCGTCATCACCTCGGCGACCTTGAGGCCGGCGGCGTGCTGCGCGACCACGGCCTGCGGCAGGAGGTCGAAGACGCCGCCGATGCCGCCGGCGGGCCGGCAGCGCAGGCCGGCGGCGCCGAGCGCACGCAGGTCGCTCTCGGCATCCAGCCCCACCACGGCCAGGTGCGGCGCGGCCGCCGCGAGGCGCGCCGCGTCCACCGGCGTGCCGGGGCCGACGGTCCGCGTATCCGCGCTTGCCGGACAGAGCACCAGCGCGTCCGCCTCGGCGAGGCGGCCGGCGACGGCCTCGTCGCCGAGCGCCTCGCCGGCCTTCTCACCGCCGTACAGGCCGACCCGGCCGGCCGTCTCCGGCGCCGCCACGAGTACCCGGGCGTCGAGGCGCGCGAGCGCCTGCACCACGTAGGGGGTGGCGGGGCCGCCGCCGACGACGACGATCGAGGAACCGGTCACCTCGATCCCGAGGTCGAGCAGCCCGGCGAGCACCGCCTGAGGGGCGTAGCGGTGGAGGCCGACGGCCTCCTCGTCCAGCCCGGCGACGGCGATCCCGTGTCGCCGGCAGGTCGCGACGTCCGCGTCGCCCGGGCGCCAGTGCGCCGTCCCGCGCATGAGCGTGACGGCGGCGGTCCCGGCGATGTTGCGGATGATGGACTCGTCGATGGGCCGGACCCCCGGCAGGTCGGTGATCACATCAACCGTGGCCAGCGGCGCCTGCAGGCGTGTCGAGAGGAGCTCCACGCGGGCGCTCACACGCGCGAGCTCGGCGAAGTACGCGGTCTGCTCTTCGGCCTGCTTGCGCGAGGCGGCCGCGCTGTCGCGCCCGACGGCGTACACCGCGTCGGCGCCGGCCAGGGCGGCGATGACCGGCGTCAGGCGCCGGTAGCCCACCGAGGCTTCCGTGAGCACGCATAGGCCCTTGAGGTCGAGGCGCGTGCTCGCGATCGCGCGGCGGATCAGGCGCACCGCCTGCAGGCCCGGGAAGCGGGCGTCGCAGGCGAAGCGGTCGAGGTCTCCGGTCATGGTCTCATCCTACCTGCTGCGTCGCGCCCGCGAACGCCCCACCGCCCGCCGCCGTCTCCCCCGCGGGCGCCACCCGGGACGGCGTCCGGGCCGGGTCGGCGCACAACGCCGGCCCGGCTATACTTGACCTCCACTGTCCGGCAAGGGAGCCTGGGTGAGCGTGCGGGTCGTCCAGAACAGAGCGCGTGTGCAGGCCGTCCTCGTTGCCGTGCTGCTGCTGACCGCCGCCCTGGCCGGCGCGTTCACGCTCGCGCCGGCGGCCGCGGCGGGCCCCGACGCCGGCGCCCTCGACACCTTCCTCGCCCAGCACGCGTCCCCCATGACCGGCAGCGGCGCCACCTTCGTCCGTGAGGGGCAGGAGCACGGCGTCGACCCCGTCTTCCTCGTAGCCATCGCCGGGGCGGAGACCAGCTTCGGCGCGTTCCTCTACTCGGAGAACGGCGACCAGTGCACCTACAACGCCTTCAACTGGTTCTACGGCCCCACCTGGCCCACCAGTGATTTCGCCTCCTGGGACGAGGCCATCGCCCGCGTCGCCGAGGGGCTGAGCGGCGAGCTGTATCACGCCGCGGGTCTCGTCTCGGTCGACGCCATCGCCCCCAAGTACTGCCCCGACGGCACCGAGCAGTGGGTCGCCAACGTCAAGGCGTTCATGAGCGAGCTCGGCGGCGACTGGGCCGACACGCGCATCGCCGCCACCGGCGCGGCGCCCGTCCCCAGCCCCACCCCGCCGTCCACGGAGCCCGGCCTCGTCGCGCTGAGCGGCTCGGTCAAGCTCGACAAGGGCGACCGCGAGGTCGGCCAGCGCATCTACGCCTGGTTCACCCTGACCAACAGCGGCGGGCAGCCGCTCGACCTCGGGGGCGTCCGCCTGGCGATCCGCGGTCCCGGCCGCGTGGTGCGCGACATGGTCTCGGACCAGCCGCTCACCCTCGCCGCCGGGCAGTCGCTCGAGGTGTCGTCCTCGTGGCCGCTCGACCTCGCCGGGCGCTGGCACGGCTGGATCGAGGTCGTGCGCGACGGCGAGGCCAGCCTCGTCGGCGACGAGCAGGCGTTCGGCTTCTGGGTGCGGCTGCCGCAGGACCAGGTGCTGCAGCGCTGGGAGCGGCGGACGCCACCCTCAGCCAGTCCCTCTGAGATCCCTTAGAACTGCACGTACAGGAATGGGCTGGGCTTGCTCAGCGCCAGCAGCGACGCGCCGAGCAGGATCCCGAGCAGCAGCGCGTACCGGAGCTTGGGCCGCGGCTGGATCTCCCATGTGTTGGGCAGCAGGTTCACCCACAGGAGTCCGCCGACGATGAAGGCGGCGAGGAGCGGCGCCACCCGCAGGATGCCCTCGCCGCTCACCCCCTGCAGGCCCAGCATGGCCTCGAGCACGTTCTTGGCGGCGCGCAGCGATGAGGCGCGGAAGAACACCCATGCGACCACCGCGGCGAGGAACGTCAGGATGCGGTTGAGCCACACCCATTTCGGCGTGAGCCCGTACTTCTTGGCGACCACGTGCACAGACTGGTAGAAGCCCCAGAGGAGGCCCCAGAAGACGAACGTCCAGGCGGGGCCGTGCCACAGCCCTCCGAGCAGGAACGTGATCATCAGGTTTCGCACCGTGAACCACGTCTTGCCGCGGGAGCCGCCCAGCGGGATGAACAGGTAGTCCCGAGCCATCCCGACAGCGTCATGTGCCAGCGCCGCCAGAAGTCCGACGGGTTGACCGCCTTGTAGGGCGAGTCGAAGTTCTGCGGAAAGCGCAGGCCGATCATGAGCGCGACGCCCACGGCCATGTCGCTGTAGCCGGAGAAGTCGAAGTAGAGCTGCAGCGTGTAGCCGAGGGCGGCCGCCCACCCGGACCACAGCCCGAGGTGGGCGTGGTGCGAGAAGAGCTCGTTGACGTAGGGCGCCATCATGTCGGCCACCAGCATCTTCTTGGCGAGCCCCATGACGAGGAAGAAGAGGCCGGTGCCGATGAGCGCCCAGCGGAAGCGCTGCTGCGCGCGCTCGAGCTGGGCGCCCACATGCCCGTAGCGGATGATGGGGCCGGCGAGGATGTAGGGGAAGAGCGTGACCCAGGCCAGGTAGTGGACCACGCTCTTCGCCGGCCTGTACTGCCGCGGTACATGTCCACGGTGTACGAGATGCCGGCGAAGGTGTAGAAGCTGATGCCGATCGGCAGCAGCATCTCGACCGGCGGCAGCGGCTCGCCGGCGCCGAGCAGCCGCAGGATGCCGTCGAGCTGGTCGACGAAGAAGCCGCGGTACTTGAAGTAGCCGAGGAACGCGAGGTTGACGGCGACGGCCGCGGCCAGGATCAGCTTGCGGCGGCGGCTCGCCCCCTCCGCCTCGCTCGCCGCGAGGGAGCGCCCCGCGACCCAGTCGACGAGCGTCGTCGCGAGCAGGAGCGGGATGAAACGCCAGTCCCACAGCCCGTAGAAGACGAGCGACGCGGCGACGAGGAACAGCAGCCGCGCGTACCCGCGCGGCATCACCCAGTAGAGGACGACGACGACCGGCAGGAAGATCAGCAGGAAGGTGTAGCTGTTGAGGAGCACGCCGCCGGGCCTACTGCGCGCTCGCCGGCGGCTGCGTCGGCGGCCAGCCGCCGGTCTGCTCGAGGATGTAGTCGATGGCCCGGCGCGTGTTGACGGTGGTCAGGTGGACGCCGTCGTACCACTCCTTCTTGTCGAATCCGAAGACGCGCGGGTCGGTCGTGTCGATGAAGACGAAGTCGTACTCGCCCTGCAGCGACTCGACGTAGGCGACGACCTCCTCGTAGCGTTCGGTCCACCCGAGGGGGGCGAGGATCGTGCGCAGCTTGGGGTTGACCGGCGTCAGCACGATGACGGGCGTCTGGCCCTGTTCGTTCATGAATGCCAGGGTCTTCTCGAAGTATTCCTGCGCCGTCGGGTCGAGCCCTTTGTAGACGTTCTTGTGCAGGTTGCTGTACCGCTCGACGGACTTGGGCCAGCGGCGCTTCCACTCCCTCTCGCTCCACTTGCGCGGCTTGAGCACGCCGTCGGCGAGGATCTGCTTGCGGTACTTGCTCTGGCTGCTCTTGGCCTCTTCGCGGTAGAGGAGCAGGCGCGCGGAGTCCTTGGCGGTGTCCAGCGAGAACAGGGTGGAACGGTTGTCCCACAGGGCGCGGGCGAACTCGCGCGGGCCCTTGCCGATCGACGCCTGGCCGACGTACTGGGCCATGCGTGGCTCGTTGGCGGTGCGGGCGCCGACCTCGAACGGCACGAACGACTCGACGTCCAGGAGCCAGAGGTACGCGGGGTCCGCCTCGGGCCAGGTGTCGTGGATGGTCTGCGACATCGCCCACGCGTCCGCGGTGCCGCCGATACCGTTGACGCCGGCGTTGAAGGCGCTGAGGCCCGTCTTCTCCTCGAGGTACTCGGGCTCGTAGCGCATCGAGCGCGAGCTGCCGAGCAGCACGAGCTCCGGACCCTCCTCGAGCTGCTCGACCCGGTCGGCCTTGACCGTGCGGTCGGACGTCGTGACCGTTGGCAAGTAGTGGGTGCCCACGGAGCCGTACGGGTCGGCGACGACGTTGAGCGCGAGTACCGCGCCCATGACGAGCGCGGTGAAGAGCACGAGGACGAGCACGAACAGAAGGCCCGCCGGCCCTGAGCCTGGTCCATCTCCGGCGGGTCGGGGATGACGCGCTGCTTGAGCTTCGCGGAGCCGGCCGCCGGTCCTCTGTCGTGGCGGCGTCCTCAGGCGCGGTCGGAGTGGCGTCTTCGGTCGGGTCATGAGTCCCCGAGCAGCGAAAAGCACGAGCGGTCGGCACGGGGCCGAAGGATACCACAGGGACGTTCCGTGGCCTTCCGGGTGCGCGTCACGCCAGATCGGCGTCGACGTGCTGCGCGAGGCCCTCGGTCTCGATCTCGTCGATGCCGCCGTTGACCGTCTCGGTCTCGTGGAACGCGTCGATGCCGCGGCCCTCGAGGAAGCAGCGGGTGAGGCGGATGCTGCGCCGTGCGTGACGAGCAGCGCCGAGCGCCCGTCCAGCGCACAGTCGCGCAGACAGGCCAGGACGCGGCGCTGCTGCGCCTCGAGGCTCTCGCCGCCGGGAAAGCGGAACGTCTCCGGGTGCTCGCGGTAGCGCCGCCAGGTGGCTGACTCCTCACGGATGATGGACGAGAAGCGCCGCGTCTCCCACTCCCCGCGGTGCGTCTCGGCGAGCCGCGGGTCGACCACGAACGGCAGCTCGCCGCCCAGTTCGGCGTGGATGATCTTGGCGGTCTCCCGGGCGCGCACCAGGTGGCTGGTGACGATGAGTTCCGACGCGCGCCCCTCGAGCGCGCGACCGAGGTCGCGCGCCTGGGCGCGCCCCACTGGTCCAGCTCCACCTCAGCCCACCCTTGGCAGCGCACGGGTTCGCGGTTCCAGTCGGTCTGGCAGTGGCGGACGAGGAGGAGCTTCATCAATGGTCCTGGCCGATGCCGCGGTCCGCGGTGGTCAGTGGAAGGCGAGCAGCGTGTCGCGCGCACGCTGACGCGCAGCGTCTCCACCGAGATGACTTCCTCGGGCGGATGTTGCCGAGGTTCACGTTGGTGCCGAACTGCGTGATGAACCAGGCCTGCTGCTTCTTGATCGGCGCCTCGAAGAGGAGCTGCGAGGTGTCGAACGACTCGCGGATCTCCCCCAGCAGGCCGTCCTTGACGTCGCCGGTCGGGCGGTAGATGCCCACGTGCCGCTCTCGCGACCCTCGGTGACGACCTTCCAGGCGCCCGCCTCGAGCCGCGCTTGATGGAGTCGATCCAGGTGGACGGCGTGATGACCACGGCCTTGTCCTTGCTGCCGACCTCGCTGAGGACCTTGTAGCGCTTGCTGAGCTTGCGCAGGATGGCGAGCTTCTCTTCCTGGTCCATGGCGACGGTGCCGTCCGAGATCTCGACGCACTCCATTTCGCACTCGTCGACCAGCGCCAGGAACTCGTTGAACTTCCCTGGCGCAGACAGACCTCGAAGAAGGTGCCGCCGAAGCACACGGGGATGCCGAAGCTCTGGTAGAGGGCGATCTTCTCCTTGACGTTCGGCGTGACCACGGCGGTGCCCCAGCCGAGCTTCACGATGTCCACGTAGTCGCCGGAGACCTCGATGAACTGGCGCACCTGCTCGAGGCTGTACCCCTTGTCGAGCACGTGCGTGAGACCGCTCTCGCGCGGCTTGGTCGTGCGCTCGGGGAGCGTCAGGAACTCGACATCGGTCATCCTCCCGTGGTCACGCGCCGCCTCTCGCGGCGCCCGCTAGATGGTACCAGACCCCGTTCCGGGCACGGGGCGCTACCCCTTGAACAGCAGCGCGAGGCCGCTCAGGAACAGTACCGCCGCGAGGATCGTGCGGAGCACGCGGGTCGGCGCCTTGACCGTGAGCTGCGAGCCGAGCAGCACACCGGGATCGAGCCCATCAGCAGCGAGGCGACCATCCAGAGGTCGATGTTGCCGACCCTGATCTGCGCAGTCCGGTGACGAGCAGCAGGATCATGGCGTGGAAGATGTCGGTGCCGATGATCCTGTCGGTGGTCAGCGGATAGAACAGGATCAGGAACACGGCCAGCAGCGTGCCGCTGCCGACGGACGTGAAGCCGATGATGAAGCCGGTGCAGAGGCCCAGCCGACGGTCATGAGCTTGAGCCGGCGCGTCATCCTGATGTTCTCGCGCCGGTGGGCGGCGTCCACGTGCATGACGACCTTCACGATGAGCAGGACGGCGACCAGCATCAGGGCCGAACCGATGGCCTTGTAGAGGACGCCGTTGATGAGCTCGATGCCGTAAGTGGACTTCACGTAGGCGATCGTCGCGACGCCGGCGAGCGACGCCGGGATGCTGCCGAGCGCGAGCCAGAGCGCCAGGGGGATGTCCACCGAGCCCTGGCGCCAGTGCTTCCAGGAGCCGGCTATCTTGGTGACGGCGGCGTAGGCGACGTCGGTGCCGATGGCCATGGTCGGCTCGAAGCCGAAGACGAAGATGAGCACCGGCGTCATCAGCGCCCCGCCACCCATGCCGGTCAGCCGACGAGGAAGCCGATCATCAGCCCGGCGGCGCTGAGGTAGCCGTTGAGGTGCTCGCCGGCGGTGAGGTAGATGACGAGCACGAAGAGGCCCCAGCCGGCGAGCCCGACGCCCGAGCGCTTGAGCCACGCCCCGGCCGAGCCGGAGGGCTCTGGGCCGGCGGGAACGGCGGAATCGTCTCGTCGATCTCGGGGTCGAAGACGTCCGCGTCCGCGTCGACAGCCATGCGGCCGTGGCCACGACGCTGCTCTCGCTGTCGGTCATCGCTCCCTCGCGTCCTTCATGCGGGCCGGGACGGTCCCGGCCCTGCGACGAATGGCGGCGAGTATGGAAGCCTTTCACTTATCTGTCAAATAAGCATAGCATAAGCCAAAGGACTGCTTCATCCCTCTTTGGCGCTGTTGCCCATGCCCGGGGCAGAAGCAGTCCTTATCCGCGGCCGCCGACGCATGCGAAACTACAATGGAAACACCGGCCCGCTCGCAACGCAACCGCCCGGCCCGGGCGGGATTCCGCGAGCGGGCTGCTTCGGCTCCGCCGTCGTGTGCGTCAGCCGGCCGCCGCGTACTGCTCGCGGAAATACGCGAGCAGCGCCTCGGCGGCCCGGCTCAGGACGCGGGTCTTGGAGCGCACGGTGTAGAAGTCGCGGAGCACGCGGAAGCCCTCGATCGGTACGACGGCCAGCGTGCCGTGCTCGACCTCGGGGCCGATGGCCCAGCGGCTCAGGAAGGCGACGCCGCCGCCGGCGATGGCCGCCTTCTTGGCCGACTCCATGAGTCCCATCTCCATGACGATGTTGAGGCGCTCGGGGCGGACGCCGGCGCGGCGCAGGTGGTCCTCGACGACGATGCGGACGCCGGCGCCCTGTTGCGGGATGAGCTGGGGCTCCGCGACGAGGTCGTCGAGCGTCACGTCGTCGCGCGACGCCCAGGGGTGGAAGCTGGTCGCGGACACCAGGACGATCTCATCGCGCGCGAGGGGCTCGGCGACCAGTTCGGGGCGCGGCGTCACGGCGCCGACCGCGCCGTCGATCTTGAACTCGCGCGATAGGATGCGCTCGATCACCGCGTGCGTGTCGTCCACGGCCAGCGAGATCGTCACGCCGGGGAACTCAGCCTTGAACTGGGTGAGCATGGCCGGCAACACGTGCTCGCCCGGGCCGGTGGGCATGCGGGCCGACCACGACGCGGCCGGCGATGAGCTCGCCGAGGTCGAGGATCACCCTGGTGCGGGCGCGTTCGTCGAGGTCGACACTCTACTCCGCGGCCGTAGCGGTACAGCACCGGCGGGCGCGTCGTGGGGACGACGGTGCGGCGTGAGCGGTCCAGAAGGACGGTCTTGAGCTCGCGCTTGAGGCTGCGCACCTGCTGGCTCGCGGCCGGCTGGGGGTGATGGCGGCATCTCGTCGGCCGCGAGCGAGAAGCTCTTGCGGTCGACGAACCGGCAGAACAGGCGTAGCTGGCGGATGTCCAT
>CAVPJG010000013.1:0-189533 GCA_963705205.1 uncultured Thermoleophilia bacterium | reverse complement strand
CGGTGGTGCGGCGCTGGTCACCGCCGCGCTCGTGGCGGACGGCGTCACGGAGGTGCGCAGCGTCCACCACATCGATCGCGGGTACGAGGACCTGTCCGGCAAGCTCAGCGGCCTCGGCGCAGACGTCTCGCGCACGGGGGACGAGCCACGAACCGGGCCCGAGACGCGCGCGTCTCTCCGGTCATGCGACGACGAGGCCGTACGCAGCGCGTGAGCGCGCCGCGGCGAACGAGTATGGACAGCTACCGGGTCTACAGGGTCGGAGAAGAAGAGCACGTCCGGGAGGCGACCGCCGCCGCGCCTGCGCCGCTGGTGCGCGGCGGCTCCGGCGCGCGGCGCGGCCGGGAGGCCCGGCGCCGCGGCACTGGTGGCTCTGGGCGCTCGTGGCCGCGGCCGCGGTCGCCGCGGCGCTCCTCTACTGGTTCTACGGACGCGAGGCCGTGGGCAACTCCCGGGCCGCCCTCGACCTGGCCGAACTCTCGGGCAAGGTGCCGGACTGGGTGGTGGTGGGAGCGCCGGTCGTCGTGGTCGCCGCCGTCGCCCTGGTCACCGCCTATCTGGCCTTCGGCCGCAGCCTCGCGGTCAAGCTGGCCGGCGTGGCAGTGGTTGTCCTGGTGCTGGCCACGCCCGGATTGGCCGTCGGCTACGCCAACGGCCTCGTCTCCGACGTCGGCTCGACCGGGACCGCCGCCAGGACCCCGGAGGAGGTCGCGGCGATCGAGGCGGCCGACGAGGAGATCGACCGGCCGCTGCCCGACAAGCCGATGAACATCCTGCTCATCGGCTCGGACAAGAGCACCGTGCCCGGCGACCCCGGTCGTTCGGACACCCAGATGCTGGTGCGCCTGGACCCGGAGACCAAGAGCATCTCGATGCTGTCGCTGCCGCGGGACCTGCTGGTGGACATCCCCGGCTACGGCCAGGACAAGATGAACACGGCCTACTCCTACGGGGGGCCGAAGCTCGTGATCGAGACGTTCAAGCAGCTCACCGGACTGCCCGTCAACGGCTGGATCGAAGTCAACTTCTCCGGGTTCTGGCACGTGGTCAACATCCTCGGTGGCGTCTATCTCCCCATCGACCACAAGTACTTCGTCCCGGCCAGCGCCGACTACAAGTCCATCAACCTTGAGCCCGGGTATCAGCTGGTGCGCGGCAAGCAGGCGCTCAACTACGTGCGCTTTCGTCACGACCAGAAGGGCGACTTCACGCGGATGCAGCGCCAGCAGCTGTTCCTCAAGGAAGCGCAGCGGCAGTCGGAGCGTTGGAGCGGCGACTGGGGAAGGGTCCTCGAACTCATCAAAGCCATCACGGGCGAGACCAAGTCGAGCCTCAGCTCACTCCAGAAGATCCAGCCGCTGGTCGACCTCGCCTTCGAGGTCGACACGTCCGAGGTGTATCAGGCGCACCTCGAGGGTCTGACGCCGATGATCGACGGCATCTCCTACGTCACCGCCACCGAGGGAGAGATCGCCGAAGCGGTGCATCGGTTCACCAACCCGGCGCAGGCGCCGGCGACGGCGAAGGCGAAGGTCGACAGGATCGGTAAGAAGATGTACACGGTGAAGGTCTACAACGGCAGCGGCGTAGACGGGCTGGCCACCACGGCGGCGTCGCAGCTGAGCGCACAGGGGTACGAAGCGGAGGCGGTGGCCGACGATTACGGGTTCCCCGACACGGTCACGGCCGTCTATGCGCCCGAGAGCTTGGAGAGCCAGGCCAGGGAGATCGGCGCGATGCTCTCGCCCGCAGACGTGCGCATCGTCCGGAGGGCCCAGGGGACCAGCGACGGCATCACCGTGCTCGTCGCTTCCTCGTTCGACGGCGTCATAGACATCCCGGAGGAGGTCGTGCAGGAGCAGCAGATTCTGCTGAAGGACCAGAAGGTCGAGTGGGCGACGTGGCAGGGTTTGGACGCCGAGACGCCACTCAGGCTCCAGGCGCCCACGGCATGGGCATCGGGCTTCACGTACGACCAGTTCCGCGACTACGCGATCGAGACGACGGAGGGCAAGAACTCCGCGGCCTTCGTCGCCGTCGTCCGGACGGCGCAGTCCGGCTACTGGAGCATCCAGGCCATGCGCTGGCTGGACCCGCCGGCGATCCGGAACCCCAGCGCCAGGCAGAGGATCGGCGGTCGCACCTACATGCTCTTCTACCAGGGCGATCAGCTGCACATGGTCGCCTGGAAGGAACGCGGGACGTTGTACTGGGTGCTGAACACGCTGGACAACCAGCTCTCCAACGACCTCATGATGGGCCTCGCGAAGTCCTGCAAGCCCGTGAGGTGAACCGGCTGCGCGCACTGGCGCGGCGGCTCGATCCCTGGGCAGCCCTCCTGCTCGGCGGCCTCCTCGCCATGGGGGTCGTCATCCTGCTGGCCACGCCCGGCCCGTGGCAGCGCGTGGTCGGCCAGGAGCCGCCGGTGCGCCTGGAGGCGCCGGCCCCGGACGACGTGGCGCTGTTCGTGATGGCCGGCCGGGGCGGCTCCTGCACCGGCATCGTGTGGCTGCACCTCGACGCGGAGAAGAAGGCGCTCGCGGCGGTCGTCGTCGCGCCGCGCATCTCCGGGTTCTCTCCCACGGACGGGTACGCGCCGGTGGCGGCGATCGCCGGCAGCGCCGGGCCGAGCGCCGCCGCCGCGGCCCTCGGGGGCGCGCTCGGCGTGAGTATCGACGCGTGGATCGCCCTCGACCGCAGGGCGATGGACCTCGCCGTGGAAGCCATGGTCCCGATGAACGAGGTCCGCGCCGCGCGGACGCGCTATCGCGAGGCCCGCGCGGCGTGGCGCGGGCGCGGCGGCGAGGCGAACGCGTGGGCGACCCAGTACGAGAGCCTGCTGCACTCCCTGCCCCAGGTGCCGTTCGAGGAGCTCGGGGTGGTCGCCTTCTCCAACTACGTGCTGGGCTTCGGGTTCGTGCGCAGCGACCTCACCCTGCAGGGAGCGACCTCCCTTGCGGAGGCACTCAAGGAGGTCGACCGCGACCTCGTGGAGGTGCGTGCAGCACCCGTCATCGTGGAACGCTGCCGCGGCGGGGAGGTGTGGCATGCGGACGCCAGCAGGGTGGAGCCCCTGCGCCAGTCGCTCGCGCTGGGCATCCGGCCGCCCGAGACCGGGAGGCTGATCACGGAGCGCGCCCGCGCCGCACGCGTGCTCGTCGTCGCGCCCCTGGCGCGGCAGGCGGCGGCCCGCTACGCCGGCGAGGTGCGCCGGCGTCTCGCCGCGTCGGCCGGGGCGCCCGTCGAGGTGACCCTGGTGTCCGGCGACGACGAGCGTCTGGCGTTCCGCGCGGCGCGCGAGCTCGACCGGCGACCGGCGCTCGCTGCGCTGGTCGCGCCGGCCCAGCCTGGCGCGCCCGCGACGGCCGCGGTCACCAAGGTGTGTGCGATGCTGCGCGACCGCCGCCAGGAGGCGGTCGTCTCCGGTCCGCTGCCGGCGTCTGTGGGCGAGCCGTCGTCCGCCGCCGCGGACCGGGAGGTCCTTGCGGCGGCGGTGAGCGCCGCACGCCTTCCGGTCTCCTGGCCGTCCCCTCCCGGCCAGCTCGAAGAGGGCGAGAGCAGGGAGCTCGTCGCGGCCGCCCGGAGCAACGTCCAGACGCTCGTGCGCGCCTGCTGGCCGGGGACCCTCGCGCCGCGCCTCACCTCGACGCGCCTCGGTTTCGCGTTCGTGGCCGCGCGCCACACCGGCGTCGGCGTCAGTATCTCCTCCTCGACGGTCACCGAGCGCCTGTTGCGGCGTCTGCGCCTATGGGGCTATCCCGGCGCGCGCCTCGCTCCGGATGCCGCGCTCCCGGCCCAGGCCGGCGGCGACACCGCCATCGCCTTCAGGCCGGGATCACGCGTGGCGGCGCTGGCTCTGGCCGGCGACCTGGGGCTGCCGCCAGGAAGTGTCTTCAGGGTTGACGACGCGCCGCGAAAGCTGGTCCTGACGGCCGGTGACTGACGCAGAAGACGCCGACGGCGCACCGCCCGGGAGGGCGGTGCGCCGTCGGCGTAGCACCTGTCGCGGTCAGGCTAGGCCTGACTGCGACGCAGCAGCGCGCCTCCGCCGATGAGCGCGGCGCCAGCTGCGAGGATCAGGAACACCTCACCACCGGTGAACGCGAGCTCACCGCCCTGCTCTCCAGGAGCCTGGAGGCTGGCGAGATAGTCCTCGAGCACGCCCTGAACAGCCGAATATTGCTGCTCAAGGGGGTTGTTCTGCACGTAGGCCAAGGCCGCGCGGACCTCGGCGGCCGTCCAGCTCTCGTCGAGGGTCCCATCCTTGGCATCCTCGAGGATCGCGTCGATGGTCGACTGCGGCACTGCCGCCTGGGCGACCACGGCGAACACAAGGACGATCAGGAGGGCGACCGTGATGACGACCAACAGTTTGCCCTTCATGTCTTCACCCCCCTCCACGACTTTCCATCAGCACAAGTGCCACTCGGTCACTTGTACCACTTGCCCGCGTAGATGACCATACCCGAAAAGGAGGAGGCTCGGACGTTCCGTCGTCCGCGACCCCCGCGACGATGAACGTATAATGCCGTCGATGGAGACCCCCGTGAACACCCTCCGCGTTGCGGGGACGCCGCTCTCCAGGTCTCGCAACACCGTCCCGTATGTCCTCGCCCTGGCGGCCGTGGCGGCGTTCTCGTTCCTCTCCGGCGGCTACGTCATCGGCCGCAGCACGCCGATCGTAGTGGCCTTTCTCTGCGCCGCCGCCGTGTGGGTCTGGTTCCTGCGGCGGAGCACGCGGCCGCCGCTCCTGTATCTGGCCGCGCTGGGGGTCTTCGGCGCCTTCGCGGCGTGGTCCGGCCTGTCTGTGCTCTGGTCGTTCGGCCCGGACCTCACGTGGGTCTCGTTCAACCTGACCGCGTTCTACCTCGCGGTGGCCGCCGTGCTCGGCCTCACGTCCGCGCGCGGCCTGCAGCTCTGGACCGTGGCCTACGGGTATCTCGGCATCGCCGCGGCCGTCGGCGTGTACGCCTTTCTCGGCAAGGGTCTGCCGGCGGTCGTGACCCACGCGCACACGTACGCACGTCTTGACAGCCCGATCGGCTACTGGAACGTGCTCGCGGTCATGATGGTCATGGGTCTCTGCGTGGCCCTCGCGATCGCCGGAGACAGGGCGACGGGGGCGGCGCTGCGAACGGCCGCCGCCGCCGCGGCCGTGCCGATGTGCTTCGCGTTCTTCTTCACCTTCTCGCGCGGGGGCTGGGTCGCGCTGGCGGTGGCGCTGGTGCTGTACTTCGCCTTCACGACCACGCGGCTCGCGAGCTTCGCCTCGCTCGTCGCGGTGGCGACGCCGGTGGGGCTCGTCCTTTGGCGGCTCCGCGACCTGGAGACCCTGTTCGGGCGCACGACCGACGACGCCCTGCGCACGCTGCAGGGCGGCACCCTGCTGCGCTGGGCGATCGCCGCGCTGGTGGTGACGGCCGCCGCGCAGCTGGCGGTGGCTCTGCTGCACCGCGCAGTCGCCTGGCCACGCTGGGCGACGGCCGCCGCCGGGGCCATCGTGCTCGCGGTGGTCCTCGTGGTCGCGGTCGGCGGCCCGGTGCGGTTCGTCCAGGCGCGCGGCGGGACCCCGTGGGTCGAGGACAGGATCCAGGAACTGCTCACCGACGCCGGGGAGTCGAGCGGGGCGAACCAGGCGGAACGACTCGTCACCCTGAACACGAGCGGCCGCATCGCGATCTGGCGTGAGGCCGTGCGCCAGTCGCGGTACGACAGGATCGCCGGCACCGGCGCGGGCACGTTCCCCTTCACGCACTACCGCTTCCGCGACATCGGGGGGGTGGTCAAGCACGCCCACAACCAGTGGCTCAACGTGCTCAGCGAGCTCGGCGTGGTCGGCCTGGCGCTCTTCGTCGCGTCTGTCGTGCTGTTCGTGGCAGCCATGGTGGGCAACCCGTTCTCGCAGCGTCGCGACCCGCTGCATCCGCTGCTCGTGGCGCTGCAGGCGGGGGTGATCGCGTTCGTCGTGCATTTGACGGCGGACTGGGACTGGGACATGGCGGCGATCGGCACGGCCGTCTTCGTGTTCATCGCCGTCTGCGTCTCCTACCGGGCGACCCGGGCGGGCGACGAGCGGCGGGCGGCGCGCAGGTCGCGTCACGAGGAGGCCGCGCCGGCGGTGGCTCCGGAGGAGTCCGTTGCGGCGACGGCGCCGCAGACGGTGGTCCAGGTCGCGGAGGCGACGGACACCGGACCTGCCGTGGCGTGTGCCGACGGAGCGGAAGGTGAGGAGCGCGGGGAGGCCGGCGGGCCCGGCGCGACGCGTACGACGACGCAAGGGCGGCGCGCGCGCCGCCCCGGCTGGGCGCCGCGTGTGGTGGCCAGCGCGGCGCTGCTGCTGCTGGCCGCCAGCTGGCTGCCGCCGTACCTCGCCCTGCGCGCCGAGAACGCCGCCCTGGCCGCCTCGAGCGACGGCGACGTCGCGACGGCGCTGGACCACGCCCGGCGGGCGGCGGCGTGGGACCCGCTTGCGGTAGGCCCGCTGATCACCGAGGCGACGCTCCTGCAGCAGCTCGGCCGCAACCGCGAGGCGCTCGAACGGCTGCAGGCCGCGGTCAAGCTGCAGCCGCAGAACTTCGCGGTCTGGTACGAGCTCGGTGTCCTCCAGCACGGCGCGCTGGGGCGGGACAAGGCGGCGCGAGCCGCCTTCACGCGCGCCCTGGCGCTGAACCCCGACGACGCCGCCAGCCGCTACGAGCTCGAGCTGCTCGCCCGGTAGGCCGCGCGGCCACGGGCGGCGAGCCGGGCGTCAGCCTCCCGTGGTAGACTCCCGCCGTAAACGGGGCTCTTTCTCACCTTTCACGGAGGTTCTGTTCCGCATGGATGCCGCTCCCATCGGGGTCGTCGGTACCGGGTACGTCGGCCTCGTCTCGGCCGTCTGCTTCGCTCACCTCGGGCACGACGTCGTATGCATGGACGTCGACGAGGGCAAGATCGCCAGGCTGGAGCGGGGTGAGGTACCTATCTACGAGCCGGGGCTCGAGAAGCTCGTCGCAGACAACGCGGCGCGGCTCTCCTTCACCACGTCCACCGACGTGCTGCTCGAGCGCTGCCGCATCCTCTTCATCGCCGTCGACACGCCGCCCTCGCCTTCCGGCGACGCCGACCTCTCGCGCGTGCAGCACGCGGTGCGCGAGATCGCGGCGCGGGAGGGGCGGCGGCTGCTGGTCATGAAGAGCACGGTGCCCGTAGGCACCGGCGACAAGATCATGGCCGACCTCGAGGCGATGGGCGCGAGCGACATCACCTACGCGTCCAACCCGGAGTTCCTCCGCGAAGGCGCCGCCATCCAGGACTTCCTCGAGCCGGACCGCATCGTCATCGGGAGCTTCCGCGAGGAGGACGGCGCGGCGGTCGAGGCTCTCTACCGCGGCATCGACACGCATGTGGTGCGCACCAGCGTCCCCACGGCGGAGATGGTCAAGTACGCGTCAAACGCGTTCCTCGCCACCAAGATCTCCTTCATCAACGAGATCGCCAACGTCTGCGAGCAGGTGGGCGCCGACGTGCGCACGGTCGCTCACGGCATGGGCCTCGACCACCGTATCGGGCCGCACTTCCTTCAGGCCGGCATCGGCTATGGGGGGTCGTGCTTCCCCAAGGACGTGCAGGCGCTCAAGCAGCTGGCGGGCAACACCGGGTACCACTTCCAGCTGCTCAACGCGGTCATCGAGGTCAACGCGCTTCAGAAGCGTCGCGTGGTCGGCAAGCTCAAGGAGCGGCTGGGTACGCTGCGCGGCGCCACCGTCGCGCTGCTGGGGCTCACGTTCAAGCCCAACACCGACGACCTGCGCGAGGCGGCCTCGATCGTCCTGGCCGGCCGCCTCATCCACGAGGGCGCCAAGGTGATGGCCTACGATCCCATGCTCGACGCCGGCGACCACCCGCTGTTCCCCGGCGTCGCGATCTGCGCGGACCCGCTCGAGGCGCTCGAGGGCGCCGACGCGGCGGTGCTGGTGACCGAGTGGCAGGAGTTCGCGCGCCTCGACTGGCGCGCCGCCGCGGCCGCCATGGCGCGCCCGCTCCTCATCGACGGGCGCAACTTCATCGACCCGCTCGTCGCGGCGGACGCCGGACTCGAGTACGAGGGCATCGGCCTGGGCGACGAGGTCCCCGCGCCCGTCGCCCGCTGAGCCTGTCATGAGCGCGGCGCGAGCCATCCCCCGGCAGGCCGTCATCCTCGTCGGCGGCGAAGGCACGCGGCTGCGCCCCGTCACCTCCCGCGTGCCCAAGCCGGTGGCGCCGGTGGTGGAACGGCCGTTCGTCGCCTACATCCTCGAGAACCTGGCCCTCCACGGGGTCGAGCGCGCGATCTTCTCCACGGGCTTCCTCGCGGAGGCCATCGAGGCCGTGATCGGCGACGGCGCCGGGTACGGTCTCGAGGTCGCGTACGCGGTCGAGGACGAGCCGCTCGGCACGGCCGGCGCCATCGCCAACTGCGACGGCCTGCTCGACGAAGGCAGCTTCTACGTCTTCAACGGCGACGTGCTCAGCGACGTCGACTTGAGCGCCCTCGCCGCGACGCACCTGGACAAGGGCGGGATGGGCACCATCTTCCTCACGCCGGTCGAGGACCCGCGACGCTACGGCCTGGTGGAGCTCCACGAAGACGGCTCGGTCGCAAGCTTCCTCGAGA
This sequence comes from uncultured Thermoleophilia bacterium, assembly GCA_963705205.1. Taxonomy (GTDB): domain Bacteria; phylum Actinomycetota; class Thermoleophilia; order UBA2241; family UBA2241; genus CAIXSE01. Next base: position 180,898 of record CAVPJG010000013.1, on the reverse strand, counting down.
AGCCCGGGGAGTGGGAGGGCACGGCCCTCATCAACGCCGGCGTCTACGTCCTGGAGCCTGAGGTCCTGGAGATGATCCCGCGCGGGCGGCTGTTCTCCATCGAGCGGGGCGTGTTCCCCAAGCTCGCCGCGGCCGGCTCGCTCTACGGCTACGTGGACCGCGGGTACTGGCGCGACATCGGCACGCCGGACAGCTATCTGCAGGCGCACTTCGACATCCTCGAGCGGCAGGTCCGCACCTCGGTGGCCGACGAGCTCGGCGAGCAGTACCTGCATCTCTCGCCGAGCGCCGAGATCGACCCGGCGGCGCGCGTGGTGCCGCCCTGCTACGTGGCCGCCGGCGCCCGGGTGGGCGCCGGCGCGCGCGTCGGTCCGCTCGCCGTCCTCGGCGCGGGCGCCGAGGTCGGCGAGGGCGCCACGGTGGTCGAGGCCGTCGTCCAGGCGGGCGTCGTGATCGGCGCCCACGCCCAGGTGGAGGGCAGCATCCTGGTCCAGGGCTCCAGCGTCGGCGCCGGGACGCAGCTCAGCGGCGCCGTCCTCGGTCAGGGCTGCGTGGTCGGCGCCGGCAACCGGCTCGCCGGCGGCATCTGCGTCTACCCGGACACGGTGCTTCCCGACAACTCCATCCAGTTCTATGAACAGCTGCGCGGCAGGGAGGGCTCATGACGATCCCGGACGGCATCTTCAAGGCGTACGACGTCCGTGGTCTGTACCCGCAGGAGCTCGACGAGGCGGTGGCAGAGCGCATCGGGTGCGCGCTGGCGCAGCAGCTGGGCGCGTCGCGCCTCGGCGCGGGCATGGACCCGCGCCCGTCGTCCGTTGGGCTGCTGGAGGCCTTCGCCGCCGGCGCCGCCGCGGGCGGCGCCTCCACCGTCGACTTCGGCCTCGTCCCGACCGAGATGCTCTACTTCGGCGTCGCCTCCCGCGGGCTGGACGGCGGCGTGATGATCACTGCCTCGCACAACCCGCCGCAGTACAACGGGATGAAGCTGGTGGGCGAGGGAGCGCTGCCGCTGAGCGGCGACGCGGGCATCCCGGAGCTCAAGGAGCGCAGCCAGGCGCTCGAGGAGCTGCCGGCGCGCAGCGCCGGCGCCGGCCTGGAGCGTATCGATCTCTACCCGGCCTTCGTCGAGCACCTGCACGGGCTCGTCGACGTCACCGCGTTCCGCCCGTACAAGGTGGTCATGGACGCCGCCAACGGCGTCGCCGGCAAACTGGCGCCGACGGTGTTCGCGGGCACGGCGATCGAGGCCGTCGAGATGTACTTCGAGGTCGACGGCACCTTCCCCAACCACGAGCCCAACCCGCTCCTGGAGGAGAACAGCCGCGAGATCCGCGCGCGCGTGGTGGCCGAGAAGGCCGACCTCGGCATCGCCTGGGACGGTGATGCCGACCGCTGCTTCTTCATCGACGCGGACGGCGAGTTCGTGCCCGGCGACTTCGTCACTGCGCTCCTCGCCGAGGCGCTGCTGCTCAAGCACCCCGGGGCGAAGATCCTCTACGACCTGCGCGCCAGCCGCGCGGTGCCGGACGTGATCACCGCCAACGGGGGGGTGCCGCTGCTGAACCGCGTCGGCCACGCCTTCTTCAAGCAGCGCATGCGCCGAGAGGGCGGGCTGTTCGGCGGCGAGGTGTCCGGCCACTACTACTTCGCCGACAACTACAACGCCGACTCCGGCTTCATCCCGGCGCTGCTGATCCTCGAGCTGCTGTCCCAGAAGAGGGCGACGCTGGCGGAGCTGCTCGAGCCGCTGCGTGCGAAGTACTTCATCAGCGGCGAGATCAACTCGGTCGTGGACGACGTCCCCGCTGCGCTGGCCCGCATCGAGGAGCGGTTCTCCGACGGTGAGCAGGGCCACCTCGACGGCATCTCCGTGGACTACCCCCGCTGGCACTTCAATGTGCGCCCGTCCAACACGGAGCCGCTGCTGCGGCTCAACCTCGGCGCCGACTCACGGGCGCTCATGGAGGAGAAGCGCGACCTCGTGCTCTCCGTGATCCTCGAGGGCTGACGTGGGCGACGCAGTCGACCTCGGCCGGGCGCGGGCCGACGAGATAGACCAGGCCGGCATGCTCGAGGAGGTCGCCGGTCTGCCGCGGCAGCTGCGCGAGGGCTACGAGAGCGCGCGCGGGGGACTCGTCGGTGCGTTCCTCGGGACGTTCCCGGCCATCCCGCCTGCCGAGCCCGACGGGCTCGTCATCTGTGGGATGGGCGGCTCCGCCATCGGCGCCGACCTCGTGCTGGCCTGTCTGCCGGGTCTTCCTGTGCCGGCGACGGTCGTGCGCGGATACTCGCTGCCCGAGTGGGCGGGCCCAGAGACGCTCGTGGTCGTGGTGAGCTACTCCGGAGAGACCGAGGAGGCCCTCGCCTGCGCCGCGCAGGCGCGGTCGCGCGAATGCGCACCCGTGTGCGTGTCGTCGGGCGGGACCCTGGCCGCGTTCGCGGACGCCGAGGGTCTGCCGCTCGTCCGCGTCCCCGGCGGCGGCCAGCCGCGCGCCGCGGTGGGCTCGCTGTCGATGCCGCTCCTCGCCACTCTCGAGGCGGCCGGGCTGTGCTCCGAGCATGCCGGCGACGTCACCGGCGCCGCGCGGCAACTGGAGGCGGACAACGCCATCCTCGGGCCGGACTGCCCGGAAGAGGACAATCCGGCCAAGACCCTCGCACGCCGGCTCGAGCAGCGCCTGGCGGTGGTGTACGGCGCCGGGGCGACGACCCCTGTCGCCCGGCGCTGGAAGGGACAGATCAACGAGAACGCCAAGGCTCCGGCCTTCTTCAACGAGCTGCCCGAGCTGGACCACAACGAGCTCATGGGCTGGACGAGCCTGCCGCACGTCACCTCATCCACCGTCGCGCTCCTCCTCCACGACCAGTCGGGTGACGAGCGCCTCACTCGTCGCGCGGAACTCACGGCGTGTGCCTACGAGGCGCTCGGGGTGCGCACCGAGCTGGTGGCCGCGCGCGGCGCCTCGCGGCTCGCGCGGCTCTTCTCTCTCGTCCAGCTGGGAGACTACGCCTCGTGCTACCTCGCGCTGCTGTACGGCGTCGACCCCACCCCGGTCGACGCCATCCAGGCGCTCAAGGCGGACCTCGCCGGCGACGCCTGCTGACGCCGGTGTCGATCGAGCCCGTCGCGCTCGTCCTGACCGCGGCCGAGTCGGCGTGCCGCGCCGCCGGCGCCGCGCTGTTCCCCGGCGCACGGCTGGAGAGCCTGACGCGGGCGCAGCTGCGCCCACCCGTTCCGTTCGACGGTCCTCTGTTCGCGCTGCTCGGCGCGCAGGCTCGCGGCAGCCTCGTCGGGCTCGTCGTGCCCGCCCTGTGGGTGGGCCACGCGGAGGAGAGGCCCGCTCCGGGCGCCCTCGTCCCCGTCGGCGACCACGTGGGGCTCGAGGCACGCGGCCCGCTCACCGGCCGTTGGCCGGCCGGCGCGCCGCGCGACTTCCCCAGCATGACCGGCATATATCAACCGGGCGACGTTCGTTCGCGCAACGGGGCTCGGGTATACTCGTCCGGCGTCGTGGCGGCGGGCGTCGCCGACGCCCGCCGCCTCACGCGCTTCGAGGCCCGGGCGGTCCGGGAGGGTGGCTGGCCCATCGTGTCCGACTCCCTCGTCCCCGCCGCCATCGTCGCCGCGTACTACGTCTTGAGACTGGCCGCCTGTGCGGTACTGCAGGCGCCCCGATCCGACAGAGAGTGAGGCTCAGGTTGAGCAACGACTACGACATCAAGGACATCGGACTCGCCCCCGAGGGCGTGCTGCGCATCGAGTGGGCCGACATGCACATGCCCGTGCTGCGCGCCATCCGCGAGCGCTTCGAGAAGGAGAAGCCGCTCGCGGGCATCCGCATCGGCGCCTGCCTGCACGTCACCACCGAGACGGCCGGTCTCATGCGCACGCTGGCCGCCGGCGGCGCCGACGTGGTGCTCTGCGCCAGCAACCCGCTGAGCACGCAGGACGACGTCGCCGCCGCTCTCGTCAAGGAGTACGGCGTGCGCGTCTACGCCATCAACGACGAGGACGACGCGACGTACTACGCGCACATCAACGCCTGCGTGGACCATCGGCCCAACATCACCATGGACGACGGCGCCGACGTCATCGGCGTGCTCCACGGCGAGCGCCCCGACATGGCGGCGGACATCATCGGCGGCACCGAGGAGACCACCACCGGCGTCATCCGCCTCAAGGCGCTCGAAGCCGAGGGCAGGCTGATGTTCCCGATCGTGGCCGTCAACGAGGCCAACACCAAGCACATGTTCGACAACCGGTACGGCACCGGCCAGAGCACGCTCGACGGCGTCATCCGCGCCACCAACATCCTCATCGCCGGCAGCACGGTGTGCGTCGCCGGCTACGGCTGGTGCGGCCGGGGCCTCGCCATGCGCATGAAGGGCCATGGCGCCGACGTCCTCGTGCTCGAGGTCGACCCGCTGCGCGCGCTCGAGGCCGTCATGGACGGCTTCCGCGTCATGCCGGTGGCCGAGGCCGCCAAGGTCGCCAAGCTCTTCGTCACCGCCACCGGCGACATCCATGTGCTGCGCGGCGAGCACTTCGAGGTCATGCAGGACGGCACGATCATCGCCAACACCGGCCACTTCAACGTCGAGATCGACATCCCGGCGCTCGAGGCGCTCTCGGTCAAGCAGCGCACGGTCCGCGAGTTCGTCGAGGAGTACACCATGGCCGACGGCCGCCGCATCTACCTGCTCGCCGACGGACGGCTGGTCAACCTGGCGGCGGCCGAGGGCCACCCGGCCGCGGTCATGGACATGAGCTTCGCCAACCAGTCGCTCTCGGCCGAGTTCATGGTCAAGAACCACGCGAGCCTCGAGAAGAAGGTCTACGTGGTGCCCAAGGACATCGACGACGAGATCGCGCGGCTCAAGCTCGAGTCGATGGCGGTCGAGTGCGACACGCTCACCGAGGAGCAGGCCAAGTACCTCGCCTCCTGGGACCAGGGCACCTGATCGGGGGTACCTGGTGAGCGGGGCCGCAGACCAGGCACAGGGAGGAGCGGCGGGGACCGGCGAGCGCAGCGGGCCCGGCGGTTCGCGCCTGCGCGTGCGCACCGTCGAGATCCTGCCGGGCGAGGTCGTCCTCATCGACCAGCTGGCGTTGCCGCAGCAGGAGCGCTACGTCACCTGCCGCACCTGGCGCGAGGTCGCAGACCGCATCAGCGATATGACGGTCCGCGGGGCGCCGGCCATCGGCGTCACGGCGGCCGGCGGCATCGCGCTCGCCGCGACAGAGGCCGCGGCCGCGAGCGCGGACGACCCGGCCGCGTTCCGGGCCGCGCTCGAGCAGGCGGCGAGCGGCCTGCTGGCCACGCGGCCCACCGCCGTCAATCTCAGCTGGGCGTTGCAGGAGATGCGGCTGTCCTGGGAGACGTCGCTCGCCGCGCCTGGCTCCACTCCGGCGGCCGTCGCCGGCGTGCTGCTCGCGCGCGCGCAGGCCATCCACGACGACGACGTCGACCGCTGCCTGCGTATCGGCAGCCACGGGGCGGCGCTGTTCTCCGCCGGCGACCGCATCCTCACACACTGCAACGCCGGCGCCCTGGCGACGGCGGGCTACGGCACCGCCCTCGGCGTGATCCGGACGGCGGCGGCGCGCCTTTCGGACATCTCCGTCTGGGTCGACGAGACGCGGCCGTGGCTGCAGGGCGCCAGGCTCACCGCCTGGGAACTCCAGGTCGAGGGCATCCCGTACCGGCTCATCAGCGACAACATGGCCGGCTACTTCATGCGCCGCGGCGAGGTCGACGGCGTCGTGGTCGGCGCCGACCGCATCGCCGCCAACGGCGATACCGCCAACAAGATCGGCACCTACAGCGTCAGCGTGCTCGCCAAGGAGCACGGCGTGCCCTTTTACGTGGCGGCGCCGCTCTCCACCGTGGACATGACCATCGTGAGCGGCGAGGCGATCCCCATCGAGGAGCGCGACCCGGCGGAGGTCACCGCGTTCCGCGGCGAGCGGGTCGCGCCCGACGGCGCCGTCGCGCGCCACCCGGCGTTCGACGTCACGCCGGCCGCCAACATCGCCGCCATCGTCACCGAGGCCGGGGTGCTGCGCCCGCCGTTCGCCGCGGCGCTGGCGTCGGTGTGCGGGGCGGGGGGGTGCCGCCCATGACGGTGCGCGCCTACCTCATGGCTGCGGGCCTCGGCACGCGTCTGTACCCGCTCACCGGACTCACGTCCAAGCCTATGGTGCCGATCCTCAACCGGCCGGTCATGGAGCACCTCCTGCACCGGCTGCGCCGTCACGGGGTCACCGAGATCGCCGCCAACCTGCACTACCACCCCGACAAGATCAGCGCCCACTTCGGTGACGGCAGGGAGTTCGGCGTCGACCTCCGCTACAACCTGGAAGAGCAGCTCATGGGCACCGCCGGCGGCGCCAGCGCGTTCCGTGAGTTCCTCGATGACTCGACCTTTCTCGTGATGAGCGGCGACGGGCTCACCGACGTCGACCTCAGCGCGTTCCTCGCGGCGCACAAGCGGTCAGGCGGCATCGCCACGCTGGCCGTCAAGGAGGTGGAGGACCCCTCGCTGTACGGCGTGGTCGTGCACGACGAGAGCATGCGGGTCACAGGCTTCCAGGAGAAGCCCTCGCGCGAGGAAGCGAGGTCGCGCCTCTGCAACTGCGGCATCTACGCGTTCGAGCCGCGGATCTTCGACTACATCACCCCGGGCGCCTTCGTGGACTGGGCCAAGGACGTGTTCCCGGCCCTGCTGGCCGACGGCCTCCCGTTCCACTGCTGGCGGCTCGAGAGCTACTGGAACGACGTCGGCAACATCGAGCAGTACCGGATCGGCAACTTCGACGCGCTGCACGGCCGGGTGGACGTGGACATCCCCGGGCGCCGGATCGCCCCGCGCGTGTGGGTTGGCCAGGGCACCGAGATCGAGCGCGGCGTGCGGCTCGAGCCGCCGGTCCTCCTCGGCGCCGGCTGCCTCGTAGAGGCCGGCGCCGAGCTCATCGGCCCACTCATCATCGGCGACGGCTGCGTCGTCGAGCGCGGCGCCGTGCTCGAGGGCGTCATCCAGTGGAGCGGCGCCAAGGCAGGCAGGGACTCACGACTCGCCGGCAGCATCCTCGGCCGCAACGTCGTCGTCCACCACGACGCGGTCGTGCACGAGGACGCCGTGATCGGCGACCGTTCCGAGGTGGCGGCGCACGCGCTCGTCGACGCCGGCGCGCGCCTCGAGCCGCACACCCTCATCGGCCCCGGCGGCCCCTGCGGTACCGGGGAGTGAGCGCCATGCCGCGAGTGCACGCCGGGGGCGCACTCGACGGCCTGCTGGACCTCGTCTTCCCTCGGCGCTGCGTGGTGTGCCGGGCGGCCGGCGACTGGCTCTGCGCGACCTGCACCGCCGACCTGCGGCCGCTGCCCGACGACCGCTGCCGCCGCTGCGGCGCGCCGCTCCGCCGCGCCGGCCGGCCGGCGCGGCCCTCGCGCGCCGGCTCCTCCGGGCACGGTCTGCCGGCGTGCCGCGAGTGCGCCGGCCGCGGTCTTGCCTTCTCGGCAGCCTCGGCGGCGTTCTGCTACGAGGGGCCGGCGCGCGCCCTCGTCACCGCCTGCAAGTTCCGCGCCCTGCGCTCGCTCAGCGACGAGCTCGCCGAGCGCGCGGCGCCGGCCTTCACGGCTGCTGCCCTCCGGGCCGGCGCCGGCGCCGTCGTCACCTCCGTGCCGGCGCACCGCGACCACCGGCTCGCCCGCGGCTTCGACCTCGCCGAGTCGATGGCCCGCCGGCTTGCGGCGGACGCCGGACTCACCTATGCTCCGCTGCTCCGCCGCGTGCGTCACGGGGCTCGCCAGAGTGGGCTCGACAGGGCCGCGCGCGCGGCCAACGTCCATCAAGCCTTCGCGTTGCGCCAGACCGGCTTCGGGGTACGTAATAGACTCAAGCGAGTGATCATCATTGACGACGTCTACACCACAGGTGAAACGTTGAGCGAGTGTGCTGAAGCGCTCACTCATGCAGGTCACGACGCCCCCCACGTCTTCACCTTCGCGCGTACCGTTCGCGCCACGCCTGTCCAAGCATCGCGTGACCACGCCGTCCACAAGGAGCGATGTCGATGAAAACCCAGATCAAGGGCCGCAATGTCACCGTTACGCCCGCCCTGCAGGACTACGCCAACGAGAAGATCGAGCACGTCCACAAGCTCCTGCAGCAGCGCAAGATCGACGAGGTCACGAGGGTAGAGCTCGAGCTCAAGGTCGAGAAGAACCCGAGCATCCCCGAGCCGTGCATCGCCGAGGCCACGGTGTTCACACGCGGACCCGTGATCAGGGCGCGCGAGTCTTCCACCGACATGTATGCCGCCATCGACCTGGTGACCGACAAGCTCGTGCGCCGCGTCAAGAAGTACCACGACAAGATCCACGGCAAGACCAAGCATGGGCACGAGAAGATCGTCGCGCCGGTCGAGCCGGCGCCCGAGCTCGCGCCGGTCGCCGCTGCGGCCGCCCTGGCCGACGAGCTCGCCGGCGAGGCGGAGCACGCGAGCGACAACGGACGCATCGTCAAGACCAAGCAGTTCGCGCTCAAGCCCATGTCTATCAACGAGGCCACGCTCCAGATGGAGTTGGTGGGCCACGACTTCTTCGTGTTCACCAACGCCGAGTCCAACCGGACGAACGTGGTGTACCGCCGCAACGACGGGCACTACGGCCTCATCGAGCCGGTAGAGAATTGACGGACGGAAGAGGGCTCAATCGAGGGGTGCGCCGCAGGAGCACTCCTCAGTTGAACAAGGACGGAAGAGATACCAATCGAGGGGTGCGCCGCAGGAGCACTCCTCAGTTGACGGACGGAAGAGGGCTCAATCGAGGGGTGCGCCGCAGGAGCACTCCTCAGTTGACGGACGGAAGAGGGCGAATCGAGCTTTGCGCCGTAAGGGTGCCGCTCAACTGAGGCGGAGTCCGGCCTGGCCGCGTCTCGTGCCGGGGCGGTGAGCGGCACGTGCGTCGCGCATGGGCGCGCTGTGCGACAATGAGCGCAGACCTCATCTCCGAGACTCCGGGAGTCGTGCTCCAGTGATCAAGATCGTCGACAAGCTTCTGCATGCCGGTGAAGGCCGGCGACTCAAGACGCTCCAGGAACAGACCCAGAGGGTCACCGAGCTGGAGCCGGCGGTCGCCGGCCTGAGCGACGACCAGCTGCGCGCCAAGACCGCCGAGTTCCGCCAGAGGCACGAGAACGGCGAGATGCTGGACGACCTGCTCTTCGAGGCGTTCGCGGTCGCGCGCGAGGCGGCGAAGCGTGCGCTGGGCATGCGCCCGTTCGACGTCCAGGTGCTCGGCGGTATCGTGCTGCACGACGGCGACATCGCCGAGATGAAGACCGGCGAGGGCAAGACGCTCGTCGCCACGATGCCGATGTACCTCAACGGGCTCGCCGGCAACGGCGCCCACCTGGTCACGGTCAACGACTACCTCGCCAAGCGCGACGCCGACTGGATGGGCCAGGTGTACCGCTTCCTCGGCCTCGAGGTCGGCGTCATCCAGGCCAACATGACCCCCGAGGAGCGCCGCGCCCAGTACAACGCCGACGTCACCTACGGCACCAACTCCGAGTTCGGCTTCGACTACCTGCGCGACAACATGACCATGCGCCGCGAGCACATGGTGCAGCGCGGCCACACCTACTGCATCGTGGACGAAGTCGACTCGATCCTCATCGACGAGGCGCGCACCCCGCTCATCATCAGCGGCGCTCCGGAGACCGCGGCGGACACCTACCGCCAGTTCGCCCGCGTCGTTCCGCGCCTCATCCCCGGGGAGGACTACGAGGTCGACGAGAAGCAGCGCACCGTGGCAGTCACCGAGGAGGGTGTCGCCAAGGTCGAGAAGGCGCTCGACATCGACAACCTCTACAAGGATTCCAACGGCGGCCTGGTCAATCACTTCATCCAGGCGCTGCGCGCCGAGGCGCTCTACTCCAAAGACGTCGAATACGTCGTCCAGAACGGCGAGGTGCTCATCGTCGACGAGTTCACCGGCCGCATCCTCGAGGGCAGGCGCTACTCCGAGGGCCTGCACCAGGCCATCGAGGCCAAGGAGAAGGTACCGATCCGCGAGGAGAACCAGACGCTCGCGACGATCACGCTGCAGAACTACTTCCGCATGTACGACGTGCTGGCGGGCATGACCGGTACCGCCAAGACCGAGGAAGACGAGTTCCGCCAGATCTACGGCCTCGAGGTCGTGCAGATCCCGACCAACGCGCCGATGGTGCGCCTGGACGAGAACGACTTCATCTTCACGACCGAGAAGGAGAAGTACGCCGCCGTCGTCGACGACGTCGTGGAGCGCTACGAGAAGGGCCAGCCGGTGCTCGTCGGCACCGTCTCGGTCGAGGTGAGCGAGATGCTCTCGCGCCTGCTCGAGCGCCACGGCGTGCAGCACAGCGTGCTGAACGCCAAACAGCACGAGCGCGAGGCGCACATCATCGAGAACGCCGGCCAGAAGGGCGCGATCACGATCGCCACCAACATGGCCGGCCGCGGCGTCGACATCAAGCTCGGCGAGGGCGTGATCGAGGCCGGCGGCCTGTACGTGCTCGGCACCGAGCGCCACGAGAGCCGCCGCATCGACAACCAGCTCCGCGGCCGGTCCGGCCGCCAGGGCGACCCCGGCGAGAGCCGGTTCTACCTCTCCGCCGAGGACGAGCTCATCCGCCTGTTCGCCGGCGACCGCATGTTCAAGATCCTCAGCCGTCTCGGGCCGCAGGAGGGCCAGCCGATCGAGGCCAAGATGCTCAGCAACGTCGTGGAGAAGGCGCAGGTCAAGGTCGAGGAGCTCAACTTCATGCGCCGCAAGAACGTCCTCAAGTACGACGAGGTCATGAACGAGCAGCGGCGCGTCATCTACGACCAGCGCCAGCGCATCCTCATGGGCGAGGACTTCGGCGAGCAGGTGCGCGAGATGGTGGCCGAACTCGTCGAGGCGACGGTGCGCGGCGCCATCGAGGGCGAGCAGTACTCCGAGGACTGGGACCTCGACTCGCTGCTCATCGGGCTCAAGCAGATCTACAACCCTGTGATCAAGAAGACCGACATCGACCTGGACGAGGCGACCGTGGACGAGGTCGTCGGTCTCGCGGTGGACGACGCGCTCGGCCAGTACGACGAGCGCGAGCGTCTCATCGGCGCCGAGCAGATGCGCAGCGTGGAGCGCGCCGTCATGCTCCAGGTCATCGACGGCCGCTGGAAGGACCACCTGCTCGACATGGACTACCTGCAGGAGGGCATCCACCTGCGGGCGCTGGGGCAGAGGGACCCGCTCGTCGAGTACAAGGGCGAGGGCTTCGACCTCTTCAACGACATGCTCGAGAGCGTGAAGATGAGCACGGTCACGACGCTCATGAAGAACTCGCCCGAGGACCTCGCGATGTTCACCGCCATGACGCTCGACGAGCCTGTGGTGGCGCTCAACTACACCAGCGGCGACGACCTGATCAACCAGACGTCGTTCACCGGCGCGGCGATGGCCGCCGGGGAGTTCCCCACGGACGACGGGCTGGCCGACCGGCCGCCGCCCAACGTGGCGGCCGGCGGCGGGCGCGGAGCCACGACGAGCACGCAGCCCGTGCAGGTGCAGCAGCGGGTCGTCTACGACAAGGTCGGGCGCAACGACCCGTGCCCGTGCGGGAGCGGCAAGAAGTACAAGAAGTGCCATGGGGCCTGACCGGCCGACCTGGCTTCCGAGTCCCGGAAGGTCATAGGGTCTCTGCCGCTCCTCGGCGCGGCTACCGCCTGATCGTCCCTGCCTCGAGCAGCTCGCCGCACTCGTCCGCCGGCAGCGGCCCGCTGTACAGGAAGCCCTGGATCACGTCGCAGCCATCGGCGCGGAGCGCGTCGCGCTCGGCGAGCGTCTCGACGCCCTCGGCCACGACGGTGAGTCCCAACCGGTGCCCGAGGGCGATCGTCGCGGCGGCCACGGCCGCGCGTTCCCTGACCGACACGAGATCGTGCACGAAAGAGCGGTCGATCTTCACCGTGGAGATGGGCAGGCGCACGAGGTGGCTGAGTGATGAATAGCCGGTCCCGAAGTCGTCGATCGCGACGCGCACGCCCATCGCGCGCAGGGCGCCGATGACGCGGGCGGTGTGGCGCGCATCCCGCATCGCCGCCGCCTCCGTGATCTCCAGCTCGAGCGCGTGGGGATCGAAGCCGGTCGAGCGCAGCGTGCGCCTCACCGTCTCCACCAGCTCCAGATCGAGCAACTCCCGGGCGCTGATGTTGACGCTCATCAGCAACGGCCTGCCGAGGCTGCGTTGCCAGGCGCGTCCCTGCCGGCACGCGCGGTCGAGGACGCCGGCGCCGATCCGGACCAGGATCCCGCTGTCCTCGGCGACTGAGATGAAGTCGAGCGGCGGCACCACACCGCGGTCGGGATGCCGCCAGCGGATCAGGGCCTCCACCGCGACGATCTCCTCGCGGGTCGCCGAGACGACGGGCTGGTACTCGAGGAAGAACTGGTCGTCCTCGAGCGCCCGTTCGAGCTCGGTCTCGAGAGCAAGCCGGTCGGCGCGCTCGGCGTTCATGCTGGAGTGGAGGAACAGCCAGCGGTCGCCGCCCTCGTCCGCGGCCAGCGACATGGCCGCGCCGGCGTTGCGCAGAAGCTCCGCGGCCGTCACCCCGTCGCTGGGGTAGACCGCGACCCCCATGCTCACCGTCAGGAAGAGCTCGTGGGCGCCGACCGTGAGGGGATCGCGGGTGGCGGCGAGGATGCCGCCCACGGCCGCTCCCGCCTCGGCCGGCCCCGCCGCACCCGGCAGCAACGCCGCGAACGTGCCGTCGCCGAGGTAGGCGATGGTGTCCTCGGCGCGTCCGGTGACGCCGAGCCGCCGGCCCAGCTCCCCCAGGAGCGCGCGGCGGGCGGCGTCGTCCAGCGAGGCGGCGACGGACTCGAAGCGGTCCACGCGGAAGACGGCGACGGCGAACGTGAGGCGCTTGCGCTGAGCGTGCTTGAGCGCCTGGTTGGTGCGCTCGTCCAGCAGGAGCTCGGCGGCGAGGCCGGTGGCGGGATCGCGAAGCCCCACGCCGCGCGGCGGCTCGGCGGTCTCGCGTTCGTGTTCTTCGCTCATGGTCCCCCCCGCTCCGGTTTGTCGACTACTCTGCCCCCCCGCGCCCGTGCACAGGCACTCTTCGCGCGCGATGCCCGCCGGTCCTGCGACCGCGCGGCTGAAGCGCCCCGGCGATTCGGGTACACTACCTCGGTCATGAGTCCCACCGCCCCAGAAGCACTCGTTCACCTGGATGAGCTCCGCGAGCGGCTGAAGGAAGCCTCAGGGCGCCTCGGCTGGCTGCGGAGCTATCTTTGACCCCCCCAGGCTGACAGAGCAGATCGAGGCGCTGGAGGAGCGCATGCGCGCTCCCGACTTCTGGGACGATCAGGAGCACGCCTCCAAGGTCTCCGCCGAGTACAGCCGCGCCAAGCGTCGGCTCGAGGACTTCGTCGCGCTCGAGGCCCGGTTCGCCGACCTCGAGTCCACCGAAGAGCTGCTGCGCGAGGAGCTGAGCGGCGACGCCGTCGACGACGAGCTCCTGCAGGAGCTCGTGACCGGCGTCGCCTCCCTCAAGACCGACCTCCAGCACGGCGAGGAGCAGCGCTTCTTCAGCGGCAAGTACGACGAGGGCGGCGCGATCCTCACCATCCATCCCGGCGCCGGCGGCACCGAGTCTCAGGACTGGGCCGAGATGCTCCTGCGCATGTACCTGCGCTGGTTCGAGCGCCGCGGCTTCAAGGTCGAGGTCAACGATTCGCAGGAGGGTGACGAGGCGGGGCTCAAGAGCGCCACGCTCACGGTCGAGGGGGAGAACGTGTACGGTCTGCTGCAGGCCGAGCGCGGCGTCCACCGGCTCGTGCGCCTGAGCCCGTTCGACTCCGCCAATCGTCGCCACACCAGCTTCGTCTCGGTCGACGCTTCACCGCTCGTGAGCGACGACGTCGACGTGGAGATCGACGAGGACGACCTGCGCATCGACACCTACCGCTCCAGCGGCGCCGGCGGCCAGCACGTCAACAAGACCAGCTCGGCGATCCGCATCACGCACATCCCCACCAACATCGTGGTGCAGTGCCAGAACGAGCGCTCTCAGCTGCAGAACAAGACCGTCGCCATGCACATGCTCAAGTCGAAGCTGGTCGAGCTCGAGGAGCGCAAGCGGGCGGAGGAGCTCGCGCGCGAGCGCGGCGAGGTGCTCAACGTCGACTTCGGCAGCCAGATCCGCAGCTACGTGTTGCATCCCTATCAGATGGTGAAAGACACGCGCACCGGCCACGAGGTCGGCAACGCGCAGAGTGTGCTCGACGGCGACCTCGACGGCTTCGTGCACGCGTACCTCGTCTGGCGCGCGGGCGGCAGCGAACCGCGCAAGTAGCCTTCCCCCAGGTGGACGCAGGTTCAGACACGCCCTCCGAGCTGCGCGGCAGCCTGGTGACCCTGCGGCCCGTTCAACCTGCCGACCTGCCGGCGCTTCTGACCATCCTCGACGAGCCCGAGGTCGCGCGCTGGTGGCGACGGGCCGAGTGGGAGCGCGTCGACGAGCTCGACGCGGTCACGTTCACCATCCTGCTGCCGGACGGCACGGTGGCCGGCTGCATCCAGTACTCCGAGGAGACCGACCCAGACTACTTCTCGGCGGCCGTGGACATCTTCGTCGGCACGGCCGCTCAGGGGCGTGGGGTCGGTCCGGACGCCATGCGTACGCTCGTCGCATGGCTCGTGGACGCGCGCGGACACCACCGCCTCACGGTCGACCCGGCGCTCGAGAACGAGCGCGCGGTCCACGTCTACGAGAAGCTGGGCTTCCGGCGTGTGGGCGTGCTGCGGCAGTATGAGCGCGTCGAGGACGGCGTCTGGCGCGACGCGCTGCTCATGGAACTGCTGGCCGGGGAACCGGGTCGATGAGCGCCTCCCCGTATCCCAAGATCGAGCTGCACGTGCACCTCGAGGCGACGATCCGGCCCGAGCGCCTGCTCGAGCTGGGCCGCCGCAACGACGTGAAGCTGCCGGCGCGCACCGTGTCCGGTCTGAAGAGGTTCTGCCGGTTCCGCGGGTTCGACGAGTTCATCGCCGTGTGGGTCAAGACGACGGGCGTGCTGTGCCACGGCAGGGACTTCCGCCAGATCGTCGTCGACTACGCCGCGGAGCTGGCGAGCCAGGGCTGCTACTACGCCGAGCCGTTGTTCTCCCCCTCGGAGCCGGCGCTCCGCGGCGTGCCGTGGGGGGAAGTGTTCGAGGGCTACTGCGACGGGGCCCAAGAAGCCCGGGAGCGGCACGGCGTGGAGCTCCGCTTCACGCCCGACATCACGCGCAACTTCCCGCCGGAGATCGGCGAGCGCCTCGCCGCGTGGGCGGTGCGCTTCCGCGACCGGGGAGTGGCCGGCATCAGCCTCGGCGGGAGCGAGGGCCGGTTCCCGCCGGCGCCGTTCGCGCACGCCTTCGCGATCGCCCGAGAGGGCGGGCTGAAGGCGGCGCCGCACGCCGGCGAGACGGCCGGCCCGGCGTCCATCCGCTCCGCCCTGGACGACCTGCACGCCGACCGCCTGCGGCACGGCGTGCGCGCCGTGGAAGACGCCGCGCTCCTGGCGGATCTGGCCGAGCGCGGCGTCGTCTGCGACGTCACGCCCACGAGCAACCTGCGCACGGGCGTCGTTCGCTCGCTCGACGAGCATCCGCTGCCGGCGATGCTCGCCGCCGGCGTCAAGTGCTCCATCGGGAGCGACGACCCCGTCCTCATGCAGACGTCGCTCTCCGCGGACGCCGCGGTCGCCGTCCGCCTCGGGCACACGCCGCGGGCGATGTACGAGCACGCCCTGGCGGGCGCGTTCTGCGACGAGCCGACGCGCGCCCGCCTCAGGGCGGCCGGTGAGGCCTATGACTGGGGCCTCGCCACCCCGTAGCAGCGTGAGGCCGTCTGCGCCGCCCGCAACGCTCAAGGACCCCGTTCTGCTGCCGACAGTGAGGGCAAAGGGCATGACGACCTTGTCGCCCCCGCCGACGAAGGAGGCCCCTCTGAACTCCGTACGCGCCAATCGCGCGGTCGCCGCTCTGGCTCTGTTGTTCGGCGTCGCCGCGCTGCTCCTGCCCGAGTCCTCCCTGGAGGTCCTCGGCGTGCCTCTCATCGTGGCGGGTGCGTGTCTCGGCGGGCTCCGCGGCGGGCTGCTGACGGCGCTGTGGGCGATCCTGGTGCTCACCGTTTCCTTCTTCGTGTTCCACGACGTGCCCCCGGACCACTACGCGGTGAGCGTCGCCGCCTACGCGTCGGTCGGCATCGGGCTGGGCTGGGCGGTCGAGCGAGTCGTCACGCAGCGGCGGCAGTTGCAGGACACTGTGGCCGAGCCTGCAGGCCACCCAGCGCCAGCTCTGGGCCAGCCAGAAGCGCTATCGCCTCCTCTTCGAAGCGAGCAACGACGCCGTGTACCTGCACGGCCTGGACGCGCACGGCGAGCCGTCGACCTTCGCAGCCGTCAACAACGCGGCCTGCAGGCTGTTCGGGTATACCCGAGACGAGCTGATGAGACTGACGCCGCGCGCCGTCGATGCGCCCGCGACACCGGGGCAGCTCCGGCGCGTGATGGAGCGGCTCATGCACGAGGACAGTATCGTGTACGAGAGCGCGCGCAAGACGCGCGATGGGCAACAGGTGCCCGTGGAGATCAGCTCCAGCATGACGGACGTCGACGGTGATCTCATGGTCCTGTCGATCTCGCGCGACATCGCCGCCCGGAAGAAGAAGGAGCTCCGCCTGGAGCAGCTCTCGCTCCACGACGAGCTCACCGGCCTGAAGAACCGGCGCGGCTTCTACGTGCTCCTGCCCGAACAGGGCAAGCGCGCGAAGCGCTCCGGTGCGCGCGTCGTGGTGCTGTACGGGGACATCGACGGGTTCAAGGCCATCAACGACAGGCTGGGCCACAAGCACGGGGACCAGGTGCTGCGCTCGGTGGCTGAGGCTCTGCGTGTGGCGTTCCGCGAGACGGACCTGATCGCGCGCCTCGGCGGTGACGAGTTCTGCGTGGTCGCCGAGTCGACCATCCGATCCGATCGTCCTTGTCCGGCGCCTCGACGAGGCGATCGCCGCGGCCGGAGAGGATCTCGGCCTGCACATCGGGCTCAGCTACGGCACGGTGGTCACCGATTGGCGCGGCCTGGACGATCCGGACGAGCTGCTCACCCGCGCCGACATGCGGATGTACGAGGCGAAGCGCTCCAGGAAGCGCCGTGGGGAGATGCCTCCGGGGGAGATGGCGGCCGGCGCGTAGGTATCGCCGCTTGAGGGTAGAATCCAGACCTGATAAGGTTGGATTCAGAAGACGGGAGCCGGTTTGTCCCCAGGCGCCGCGCGCCGGGGCTTCCTCCCGCAGCAGACCCCCAGACATTGTGGCAACCGGGCAGTGTTCTGAAAGGAAAGGAACACCAGTCCGTAGTCAGTCTGGCCGCCCAGAGGGTGGCCCCCCGCAAGACGAACTCCCGCGCACACCGCTGATCCCGGGCGAGCACTCGCATGCTCCCGTGGAGAGCGAGGCGTCGCCGCGTACGGAGCCGTCGAGGAAGAGAGCACCTGTGACCCCCAGCACCACCGACACGACCATCCCCGCCAGCCCCGAACGCGCCCCGTCCACGGGTACCGCGCCGGCCGAGGGCGGGCAGAAGCCCCGCCGCAAGCGCGGCGGCCGGCGCCGCCACGGCAGCGGCGGGGCCGACGGCGCCGCCCAGAGCGGTGGCGCGCCGACGCAGACCACCGGCCGGGACACGCCGGCCGCCGGCTACGCGGCGGGAGCGGCGCAGGATGCGCCGGCCGTCGCGCCCGAGCGCTCCGGCGAGGGCGGCGAGAGCCGCGGCCGCCGTGACGACCGCGGCCGCCGTGACGACCGCGGCGGCAAGGGCCGCGGCGACCGTGACCGCGGCCACGGCAGAGATCGCCAGGGCCGCGGCGGCCAGGGCGTCGACGAGACCTACACCGAGCGCAAGCACGTCGAGCAGCCCGCAGGCCCGGCGCCCGAGGTCGAGATCCCCGCATTCGCGGCGCTCGGGCTGGAGGGCAAGCTGCTCGCCGGCGTGGCCGCCATGGGCTACGTGGACCCGACGCCGATCCAGGAGCACGCCATCCCGCGCGTGCTCGCCGGCCGCGATGTCGTGGGGTGCGCCCAGACGGGCACCGGCAAGACGGCCGCCTTCGTGCTGCCGATCCTGCAGCGCATGAGCGAGCCGATGATCGTCGACGGCAAGAAGGCGCGCCCGACCGCCCTCGTCGTCACCCCGACGCGCGAACTCTGTGGCCAGATCGAGGAGGTCGGCGAGACGCTGGCCACCTACAGCGGCCGCCGCGTCGTCGCCGTCTTCGGCGGCGTGCCCTACGATCCGCAGGCCAAGCGCGCGCGCAAGGGCGTGGACCTGCTGGTCGCCACTCCGGGCCGCCTGCTCGACATGCTGCGCCAGGGCGACGTGCTGCTCGACAAGGTCGACACGCTCGTCCTCGACGAGGCCGACCGCATGCTCGACATGGGCTTCTGGCCGGACGTCAAGCGCATCATCGACGCCATCCCCGCCAGGCGCCAGAACCTGTTCTTCTCCGCCACCATGAGCAAGACCGTGCTCAACATCATCGCCGACACACTCCATGACCCGATCTTCATCGAGCTGGGCGGCACCGCCACGCCGGTCGAGAACGTCGAGCAGAAGGTCCTCCCGGTGAACCACGACCAGAAGGTCGACCTCCTCGTCGAGTACTTCCGCCATCACGACCCGGAGCGCACGCTCGTGTTCACGCGCACGCGGCGCCGGGCGGAGCGGCTGGCGCGCACGCTCAACAAGGCGGGCATCAGCTGCGAGGCCATCCACGGCGACCGCACGCAGGGCCAGCGCCAGCAGGCGCTCGACGGCTTCAAAGAGGGCAAGATCGCCGTGCTCGTGGCCACCGACGTCGTCGCTCGCGGCATCGACGTCGACGGCATCTCGCACGTCATCAACTTCGACATCCCGACCAACCCCGAGGACTACGTGCACCGCATCGGGCGCACGGCGCGGGCGGGGGCCAGCGGCATCGCCGTGAGCCTGCTCACCGCGGAGGACGTCCACGACCTGGTCGCGATCGAGCGGCTCATCGGCGCGACGCTGGAGCGCCACGACCTGCCGCACTTCGACTACGAGAAGCGCAGCATCCTCGAGAGCAGCCAGGTGCAGCCGCGCGCCGGCAAGCTCGTGTGGAACGGCGGCGCCCACCGCGCCTGGAACAAGACCGGCGTCAAGCGCCGCGTGCCGGGCAAGCGCTCGCGCTGACGCGCTGACTGCCTGGGCGCAGCCCGCGGCGCCTGTGAAGAACGGCTGAGGCCGGGCGAGCCCCCTGGGGCCGGCCCGGCCTCAGCCGTTCCACGGCGTCTGCTCCTTGATGAGGCCGCGCGGCGACAGCAGGCTCGCTCGCCGTGCACCGCGTCATTCCTTCCGTGGCACCTGCTCCCTCTCAGCAGGAGGGTCGTACTCCCAGGTCGGCAACGCGGATGGCGGCGGCGGTTCGTCGGCGTCCGCGCTCGGGTTCGGCAGCCAGGCCGTCGTGTGCGGCGGCTGCGGGCCGGTGCCCACGAGCGGCACCTGCGAGGCGAGCACGTGCGTCCCGTCGCTACGCAGCCGCACTCCCTCCCGCGCGCGAACGACCAGCGTGCCGGCCAGCCTGTCCCCGAGGCGCTGCCGCCGTCCACTCGACCAGATCAGCACGGCGCCCACGGCGTAGAAGCAGAGGCCGTCGACGAGCCGGGCGGCGGTGCGCACGGCGGCCGCGCCGAGCCCTATGTCTGCTCCGTCCTCACGCACCACGGTCAGGCCCAGCAGCCACTTGCCCGCGGTAGCACCCCAGAGGCCCTCGCTCAAGAAGAAGTAGAGCAGCGCTACCACGAGCCAGATCGGCAGAGTCAGTGGCCCGAGCCCCGGGTCACTTCCACTGAACGCAAGCTGGACGGCGGCGGCGACAGCGCCGGTGACGACGGCGTCGAACACCTGCGCGATGCAGCGCGGCCAAACGCCGACCGGTACCGCGGCGGTCACCAGACCCTGCTGTTCACCTTCCACCGACACGACGCCCCCGGAGCTCCACATCCACTTGTACCCCGCGCGGCTGACATGGCACCACGACCTTGCTATACTCCCGTTCCTGCGTGGGCGACTAGCTCAGTTGGGAGAGCGCCAGCTCGACAAGCTGGAGGTCGTTGGTTCAATTCCAACGTCGCCCACCATCCCCTCTCCGTTCAGTCCCCCGGGGGATCGGGCCCCGTGTCGCCGCTGAGTCCGCCGTGCCGCATGTGGACGACGTCGCGGGCAACGGGGATGCCGCCGAACCTCGGCTCCTCCTGGTATTCGATGATCCAGGCGAGGTGCTTCCAGCGCTCGTCCAGCTGGTCGAAGGCGCGCAGAGCCGCCTTCAGCGAGCCGAACCAGCGGTCGGGAGGGGCGTCGTCTGCGTCGGCGATGAACAGACGGAAGCGCTTGTCTCTCTGCAGACGCGGAAGACGGATCCTCATGCAGCGCCCCGGGTGCGCTCAGTCGCTGGCGATCGCCGCGCTCGCGGCCCTCACGAGAGCGCGCGCGGCCGTGCAGGCGTCGTCGGGCGTGGCCGCCCGCGTAACGGCGTCGATGAGGGCGCTGCCGATGATGACGCCGTCGGCGAGCACCGCCACAGCGGCCGCCTGCTCCGGCGTCGAGATGCCGAATCCCACCGCGAGCGGCGCGTCTGTGCGCTCGCGCAGCCGCGCGAGGAGCGCGGGGAGCTCGGGGCCGACCTCGGCGCGGGCGCCGGTCACGCCGGTCACGGCGACGCAGTAGACGAACGAGGTCGCCGCGGCGGCGACGAGCTCGAGGCGCTCGCCGGTGCTCGTCGGCGTCGCCATCGGCACGAGCGAGACGCCGGCGCCGGCGGCGAGCGCCGCCAGCCCGCCGGCCTCTCGCGCGAGCGAGATGCTCCGGCCCGCGGCCTCGTCGAGCGGCAGGTCGGGGATCACCAGCGCCTCCACGCCGGCGCCGGCCGCGCGCGCGAAGAACCGCTCCGGGCCGTAGGCGAGCACCGAGTTGAGGTAGGTGAGCAGCACGAACGGCGCCCGGGCGCTGTGCGCGGCGGCGAGCCCCAGCACGTCGTCGGGCGTCACGCCGGCCGTGAGCGCCGCGTGCGTGGACTGCTGCACGACGGGTCCGTCGGCGATCGGGTCCGAGAACGGGATGCCGAGCTCGACGATGTCGGCGCCCGCATCGATCAGGGTGGCGACGAGGCGCTCACTCGTCTCCGCGTCCGGGTGGCCGCCGGTGAGGTACGGGATCAGCGCCGCGCGCCCGGCGCGCGGCGCCGAGAACGCGCGCGCCAGCCGCGGGGCGAGCCCGCGCGGCAGCGGCCGCGGCTCGTCGCCTTCGTCGCCCGCGTGGCCGGGCCCGTGTTCTCCGGGGGCCAGCTGCGCGTGGTCCCCGTGCTCCTCCGGCCGGTACGGCAGCTTGCGCACGCTCACGAGACGACCCCCAGCTTCGCTCCGGCCTCGTACACGTCCTTGTCGCCCCGTCCCGAGAGGTTGACCACGACGAGGTCGCCGCGGGCGAACCGCGTGCCGGCCGGATCGAACCCGTCCGTCTCACCGGGGATGGTGAAGCGGCCCGTGGCGGAGGCAGAGGGGACGGTCGGTTCGGCGCTCGACGGCCCGCGCAGGACGTAGGCCACGGCGTGGGCGCTCTCGAGCGCCGGGATGATGCCCTCGAGCTCGGCGAGGGCGCGGAAGGCGGCGAGCGCCTCCTGGTCGGTGGCCGCCGCATACGCGGCGCGTCCCGAGTCCTTGAGCCACGAATGCTCGGGTCCGACGCCGGGGTAGTCCAGGCCGGCCGAGATCGAGTGCGCCTCCGCGACCTGGCCCCAGGCGTCCTGCAGCAGGTAGCTGTAGGAGCCGTGCAGGACGCCCGGCGAGCCTTTGGCGAGCGGGGCGCCGTGGCGGCCGTCCAGACCCTCGCCGGCCGCCTCGACGCCGGTCAGGCGCACGGAGGCGAGGTCGCGGAATGGGTGGAAGATGCCCATGGCGTTCGAGCCTCCGCCCACGCAGGCGACCACCTCGTCGGGGAGGTGGCCGAAGCGCTCGCGCACTTGCGCGATGGCCTCGTCGCCGATGACCGCCTGGAAGTCGCGGACCATCGCAGGGTAGGGCGCCGGGCCGGCGACGGACCCGATGCAGTAGAAGGTGCCGCGCACGTTGGTCACCCAGTCGCGGAGCGCCTCGTTCATGGCGTCCTTGAGCGTGCGCGACCCGCTCTCGACGGGGACGACGGAGGCGCCGAGCAGGCGCATGCGCACCACATTGAGCTCCTGCCGGCGCACGTCCTCGGCGCCCATGTAGACGGCGCACTCGAGGTCGAGCAGGGCGCAGGCGGTCGCCGTGGCGACGCCGTGCTGGCCGGCGCCGGTCTCGGCGATGATCCGCCGCTTGCCCATGCGCTTGGCGAGGAGCGCCTGGCCGAGCACGTTGTTGATCTTGTGCGCGCCGGTGTGGCAGAGGTCCTCGCGCTTGAGCATGATGGTGGCTCCGCAACGCGCGCTCAGCCGCTCCGCGTGGTAGAGCGGCGTGGGGCGGCCCGCGTACTCGCCGAGGAGGCGCGCGAGCTCGGCCTGGAAGACCGCGTCGCCCGCCGCCTCCTCGTAGGCCGTCGTCAGCTCGTCGAGCGCGGGGATGAGCGTCTCCGGGACGAACCGCCCTCCGTAGGGGCCGAAGCGCGTCTCAATGGTCATCCTTCGGCCCTCCTCGCGGTGGCGGCCGTATCGGCCTCGGCCGCCACGTCCCTATCGGCATACCCGACCGCGGCGAAGAACGCACGCAGGAGCGCCGCGTCCTTGACCCCGGGGATCGACTCGACGCCGCTCGAGACGTCGACGGCCGCCGGGTGCAGTGTGCGCACGGCGTAGGCGGCGTTGGCCGGGGTGAGGCCGCCGGCCAGGACCAGGCGCTCGCGTGGTGTCGGGAGCTCGTCCTCGAGGGTACGCCAGTCAAGGGTGAGCCCGGTGCCGCCGTACGCGCCGGGCGCGCGCGCGTCGAGCAGCGTGAAGTCCGCGAGGCCCGCGTCCGGGGTGTCGGCGGCGGCGATGACGAGCGGGCGCGGCTGCTTGCGGACCGCGGCCAGGACCTCCGTCACCGTCGGGCCGTCCGCGCCCGCCGAGAGCTGCACGGCGTCCAGCCGCGACGTCTCCAGTGCGGTTGCGATCCAGAACGGCGACTCCGTGGTGACGATGCCCACGGTGAGCGGCGGCACGCGCGGGGAGGAGGCGTCGCGCAGCGCGTCCGGAGCGGCGGCCGATCCGGCTTCTCGCGCCACCGCCGTCAGCCGTCCCGCCCGCGTGACGTCCACCCGCCGAGGGCTCTCGGTGAGGACGAACCCAAGTGCCCACGCGCCAAGCTCCGCCGCCAGGCGGACGTCCTCGGCGCGCGTGAGGCCGCAGACCTTGACCCGGGTCACGCCGGCCATCCCGGGTCCTTGAGGCTCGCAATGAGCCCCGGCAGGTCTTCTGCGGGCGTGCGCACCAGCGTCTCTCCGACGAGGAGTGCCCTCGCGCCGGATAGGGCCGCGCGACACGCATCCACGGGCGTGGAGATGCCGCTCTCGCTCACCGGGAACATGCAGGGGCCGAGCGCGGGCGCGAGGTACTCGGTGGTCTCCAGGTCGACCTCGAGGGTGACGAGGTCGCGGTTGTTGATGCCGACCAGCGTGCAGCCGGCGCGGCAGGCGCGGCGCGTCTCCTCCAGGTCGTGGACCTCCACTAAGGGGTCGAGGCCGCAGTCCAGGGCCTCGAGGAGCAGCTCGTGCAGGCGGTCGTCACTGAGGATGGCGACGATGAGCAGGATCGCGGCTGCCCCGGCGTCGGCCGCCTCCCAGATCTGTCCGCGGTCGACGATGAAGTCCTTGCGGAGCACGGGCAGGTCGACCGCGGCTGCCACGGCGCGCAGGTCGTCGAGCGAACCGCCGAAGCGCGTGGGCTCGGTGAGCACCGAGATGGCGTCGGCGCCGGCCGCCGCGTAGGCACGCGCCTGGGCGACCGCGTCGAGCTCCGGCGCGATGTCGCCCTTGCTCGGCGAGCGTCGCTTGACCTCGGCGATCACAGCCAGCTGGGGACTGGGCGCGCCGGGGGTCCAGCTCGGCCGGGACAGCGCGTCGCGCAGCCGGCCGGGCTCGCCGACCGTCGCCGGACGCTGAAGACGGCCCGAGACGCGCGCCGCGGCGACGCGCCGGCGCGAACCGGCGATCATCTCGGCGAGGAACCCCCCGGGGGCGGGCTGCTCGTACGCGGCGGCCGGGCGGGCGCCCGGGAACAGGGGATTGCGCCCTGTGCTCACGGGCTCTCCCGGGCGATCCGCCGGCTGGTCGCGACGAGGGCGTCCAGCTTGGCGCGGGCGGCGCCGGAGGCGACGGCCGCCCGCGCGGTCGCGACGCCCTCGGCGATGCTGCCGGCGGCCTCGGCGATGTACAGCGCCGCGCCGGCGTTGAGCAGGACGATGTCGAGGCGCGGCCCGGGCTCGCCGTCCACGACGGCGCGCAGCAGGGCCGCGTTGGTCGCGGCGTGGCCGCCGGCGAGGTCCTCCAGGCGCGCGCGCTCCATCCCGAACTGCTCGGGCGTCACCTGGTAGCGCTCGTCGTAGCCATGGCCGGCGAAGACCTCGACGACCGCGGTCGCGCAGGTGGTCGAGATCTCGTCCAGCCCGTCGTCGCTGTGGACGATGAGGTTGCGCGCGTTGCCCATCATGCGCACCGCCTGCGCGATGCGGTCGACGTAGCGGGCGTCGGCCACGCCGATGAGCTGGTGGCGCGCGCCGGCGGGGTTGGTCAGCGGCCCGATGAGGTTGAACGTGGTGGCCATGCCGAGCTCGCGCCGCACCGGAGCGACGTGCTTCATCGCGAGGTGGTGACGCGGCGCGAACATGAAACCGATGCCGCAGGCGGCGATGCAGCGGCTCACCTGCCCGGGCGCGAGGTCGATGGCGACGCCGAGCGCCTCAAGCACGTCGGCGCTGCCGCACTTGCTCGTGGCCGAGCGGTTGCCGTGCTTGGCCACGGTGACGCCGGCGGCCGCGGCGACGAGCGCCGCCGCCGTCGAGATGTTGAACGTGCCGGCGGCGTCGCCGCCGGTGCCGCAGGTGTCGAGGATGACGTCGGCGTCCACCGCGACCTTCTCCGCGAGCTCGCTCATGGCCCGGGCCATGCCGACGATCTCGGCCGCCGTCTCGCCCTTGACGCGCAGGGCGCTCAGGAAGGCGGCCGTCTGGGCCTCGCCGGTCCGGCCGCCCATGATCTCGAGCAGCACGGCTCGCGCGTCTTCTTCCGTCAGGTCACGCCCGGCGGTGAGCTCCGCCAGCGCCGTGCTCAGCACCTCATTCGGCATCGCGCGCCTCCCGCGGCGAGGGCGTGGCCGCCTCGCGCCGCGCAGCTGCCTCGCCGGCGGCCAGACTCGACGGCTCGGCGCCGCTCTCCGCCCCGGTCAGGCGCAGGAACGTCGCCAGCAGGTCCAGTCCCACTTCGGTCAGTACGCTCTCCGGGTGGAACTGCACGCCGTGCACCGGCAGCTCCCGGTGCCCGACGCCCATCACGATGCCCTCCTGGTTCCACGCCGTGAGCGCCAGGCAGTCCGGCAGGGCTTCATCCACGACCAGCGAGTGGTAGCGCGTCGCCGTGAAGGGGTCGGGCAGGCCGGCGAACACGCCGGCGCCCTCGTGGTGGATCTGGTCCGTCTTGCCGTGCACGGGCGCGCCCGCGCGTCGCACCACGCCGCCGTACACCTGGCCGATGGCCTGGTGGCCGAGGCAGACGCCGAGCACCGGCAGACGCGCGGCGCCGAAGTGGGCGATGGCCTCCATGCTGAGCCCCGCTTCGTTGGGCGTGCAGGGACCGGGGGAGACGACGAGGTGCGTCGGCGCAGCGGCCTCGATCTCCGTGACGGTCACCTGGTCGTTGCGCTTGACGGTGATGTCGGCGCCGAGCTCGCCGAGGTACTGCACCAGGTTGTAGGTGAACGAGTCGTAGTTGTCGATCATGAAGACCCTGGCGCCGTGGCCGGGGCGGGGGGGTGTGGTAGTCATCACGTGCCTCCGTCGCCGAACTGCTCGTGGGCGAGGTCGATCGCGCGCAGCAGCGCTGCGGCCTTGTTCTTCGTCTCAGCGTACTCCTTCTCGGGCACGGAGTCGGCGACGATGCCGGCGCCGGCCTGCACGTGCGCCACGCCGTCCTTGACGATCACGGTACGGATGCAGATGCAGGTGTCGAGGTCGCCGCCGTAGCTCAGGTAGCCGATGGCGCCCGCGTAGGGGCCCCGGCGCACGGTCTCCAGCTCGTCGACGATCTGCATGGCGCGGACCTTGGGGGCGCCGCTGACCGTGCCGGCGGGGAAGGCGGCCTTGAGCGCGTCCGTCGGCTCGTTGCCGCCGGCCAGCGTCCCACTCACGGACGAGACCATGTGGATGACGTGTGAGTAGAGCTCCATCGCCATGAACTCGTCCACCGTGACGGTCCCGGGAACGCAGACGCGGCCGAGGTCGTTGCGGCCGAGGTCGACGAGCATGACGTGCTCGGCGCGCTCCTTCTCGTCGGCGCGGAGATCTGAGGTGAGGCGCCGGTCCTCGGCGGGGTCCGCGCCCCGCCGGCGGGTGCCGGCGATCGGCCGCGTCTCGACGCGGTCGCCCTGCACGGTGACCAGCGGCTCCGGGCTGGAGCCGCAGAGGGCGAAATCGTCGAAGGCGATGTAGTAGAGGTACGGGCTCGGATTGACCGCCCGGATGCCGCGGTAGATGGAGAACGGCGAGACGTCGACGGGCGTGCTGAAGCGCTGGCTGAGCACGACCTGAAAGGCGTCGCCGGCGTAGATGTAGTCGCGGATGCGCTCCACGCCGGCTTCGTACTGGTCGCGGGTCATGGACGAGGTGACCGGACGGGCGAGGCCGCCTGCGGCCGCTCGCCCCGACGCGCCGGCGTCCGCGCCCACCACGGCGGCATCGACGAGGCGGCCTGCCGCGCCCCGAGGAAGGGGCGCGGCCAGCCTGGTGCGCACGTCGGCGATGCGCTCGACGGCGCGCGCGTAGGGGCCGTCGACGTCACGGCCATCGACGAAGGCGTTGGCGACGACGGTGATCGCGTGCTTGAGGTGGTCGAACACGAGCACCGTGTCGGCCAGCAGGAACGCCATCTCCGGCAGGCCGAGGTCGTCCGGCGGAGCGTCCGGCAGCGGCTCCAGCCGGCGTACGAGGTCGTAGCCGAAGTAGCCGACGAGGCCGCCGGCGAGCGGCGGCAGGTCAGCGGCCACACCGCTCTGGGGCGGCCGGTAGCTGCGCATGAGGTCGGCGACGGCCGTGAACGGGTCGTCGTGCTCCACGCTCAGGCGGTCGCCGTTCTCCTGCACCGTGAGGCGCCCGTCCCGGTAGGTGACCAGCGCACGGGCGCCCACGCCGAGGAACGAGAACCGCCCCATGTGCTGACCCTGCTCGGCGCTCTCGAGGAGGAAGGCGCGGCGTGGGGCGCCGAGCTTGAGGAACGCCGAGACGGGAGTCTCGAGGTCGGAGACGAACGAGTGGGTGACGGGCAGGACGTTGTGTGCCAGTGCGAGGCGGCGCGCCTCGACTAGCTCAGGTATGACTCGTATGTCCTTTGCCACGGGCCAATCATGTGACACCTCCGGTGAGCACCGGGCCCTTCATCACGTGCCTGCCGTCCCGGCAAGCGGTCTGGGAACCGTAGGGCAGGAGGCACGGGACTGTCAAGCCGTCGCCGCTCCGGGGGGCGGCGGCGGACGGTCAGCCCCGGGCGGCCGCGATCGCCTCGCGGATGAGCCGCACGCCACGCGATGCATCGCTGGCCCACAGGTCGGCGCCGGTCCAGCCGCACATCTGTTCGTCGACGATGCCGCCCCCGATGATGACCGGCAGGCGGCGGCCGAGTCGGCGCTCACCGCCGCGGAGCGCCTCGACGGTGGCCTTCATGCCGTCGGTGGCGACGGTGAGCAGGCCGGAGAGACCGACGATGTCCGGCTGCAGCTCGACCGCCTTGCGCGCGACCTCGTCGGGCGAGATGTCGACGCCGAGGTCGTGTACCACGATCCCGTAGGAGCGCAGCATCATGGTGACGATGTTCTTGCCCAGGTCGTGGATGTCGCCGCGGACCGTGGCGATGAGGACGCCGCCCTGGCTCGCGTCCGCGGTCTCCGGCGGCAGCAGGGGGCCGAGGGCGACCATGGCCTCGCGGAAGATCTCGCCGGCCATGATGAGGCCGGAGATGAAGTACTTGCCGGACTGGTAGTGCTCCCCGACCCAGCGCATGCCGAGCTGGCACTCCTCGATGATCGCCAGGGGGTCGTCGCCGGCGGCTATGCGCGCCTGCACGGCGTCGAGCGCGCCCTGCTCGTCGAGCGCCGCGATGCGGGCGGCGAGCGATGCCGGATCGAGGCCTTCGAACTCGGTCATCGGCGGCTCCTCCTCGCGCCGGTGGCGCCGCCGGGCGCCGGCGCGCCCACGCTCGCGCGGAACGAGAACAGGTCACCGCGGCAGATGAAGCAACCCCAGCTGATCGGCTTCTCGTCGTAGCCGTAGAAGATGTGCTCGAGCACCCAGGCGGCGCCGCCCGGGACCAATGCGAGGCGGCCGGCCTCCTCCTCGGAGAGCGCGGAGGCGTGCAGGACGAGCTCTCCGCGCTTGGGGCCGCTGCCCGCGCCGCCCTCGAACATGTCGCGCAGGGCGGTGACGTCGAGCTCCGACTCGATCGTCGGCCGGGTGGGGTCGTAGATCAGCGACTCGCGGTGGTAGATCAGCGGCTCCGCGCCGCGTTGCAGGATGCGGCGGATGGAGACGACGTGCGTGCCGTCCGCTACGCCGAGATTGGCGGCGGCGCGCGGCCCGGCGGGCAGCACGCGCGCCTCGACCACCTTTGCCGTCACGCCCGGCTCGGCCAGGATGTCGTGGAACTCGCTGAGGTCGAACGTGGCCGTGGCGAGGCGGAGTGGCTGGACGAAGGTGCCGCGGCCACGCGTCGTGGTGACCGCTCCCTGGTCCAGCAGCATCCCGATCGCGCGGCGCACGGTCATGGGGCTTACGTCGTAGGCGGCGCACAGTTCCGACTCGGTGGGGAGCTGGTCGCCCGCTTGATACTGGCCGCTGGCGATGGCGCCCCGCAGGATGTTCACGAGCTGGATGTAGGCCGGCTCGTAGGATGAGCGGTCGATCCCGCGCCCCCGGGGCACCGTCGTCATGTCCCTGCTGCCCTCAGACGATCGTGCCATGTGTCGCATCATATCAGCGGTGCAACGCGACGCTTGCCTTGCGCGCAATATCTATACATCATGTTATTGACATGTGACGAGGGGCGCTGTACAGAGGCGAGGCGCAACTGGAGGAGCCGGGCCCGGCTGGGACCCAAAGGGAGGAACCGTGACGCAAGAGCTTACACAGGCCATCGTCGACTTGCGGGAAGACGATGCTCTGGCGATGGTCGACGACCTGCTGGCGAACCGCGCCGACGCGGTCGGCATCCTGGCCGACTGCAAGGCAGCGATGGATGTGATCGGGGAGAAGTTCGCCAACGGGGAGGCCTTCATCCCCGAGCTCATCATGGCCGGCGAGATCATGACGGGCGTCTCCGCGAAGCTGAAGCCGCATCTGGTCGGCGCGGCGCCGGAGCAGAAGCTCGGCGTGATCGTGATCGGCACCGTGCAGGGCGATATCCACGACATCGGCAAGGACATCGTCGCCACGATGCTCGACATCGCCGGGTTCGACGTCGTCGACCTTGGCGTGGATGTCAAGGTCGACAGGTTCGTCGCGACGGCGCGCGAGAAGGACGCGACGATCATCGCCATGAGCTGCCTGCTCACCAGCGCCATCGACGCGATGAAGAGCGTGGTCGCCGCGGCGGGCGAGGCCGGCCTCCGTGGCGACGTCAGACTGATGATCGGCGGCGCGCCCATCACCGAGCAGGTCGTCGCCTACACCGGCGCCGACGGCTTCGGCAAGGACGCCGTGGAGGCCGTCGAGCTCGCCAAGCGGTGGATCGGGGGTGCGTGATGGCGTTCGCGGAGAACTGGGACAAGTTGACCCCTGAGGAGCGTTTCGAGAAGCGGTTCGAGGTGTGGCGGAACCCCGACGTCGCGTTCGCGTCCGACGCCGTCAAGGCCGAGTACCAGGAACGCGTGCAGATGTTCAAGGACGCGGTGCAGCTCAAGAAGCCGTCGCGTCCGCCCATCGCCCCCTGGATCGCGCTGTTCCCCGGCCTCGACGCCGGGCTCACGGCCAGGGAGACGTACTACGACTTCGACAAGCTGCACGAGGCGTGGCAGCGCTTCCACGACATCTACCGGCCGGACGTGCTCGCCTTCACCATCAACATCGCCCCGGTCAAGGTGTACGACGCGCTCGACTACAAGCTGTACGACTGGCCCGGTCACGGTGTCGGCGAGGACTCCGGCTACCAGTACAACGAGGCCGAGTACATGGCCGCCGACGAGTACGACAAGCTCATCGCCGACCCGTCCAACTACTGGCAGCGCTTCTACCTTCCGCGCGTGATCGGCGCCATGGAGCCGTGGGCCACGCTCGACCCCTTCACCGACCTGGTCGAGGGCCCCATGGTCGGCCCGTTCTTCATCCCGTTCGGCACGCCGCCCGTGCAGGACATGCTGAAGAAGATGATGGAGGCCGGCAACGCCGCGCTGGAGTGGATCCAGGCGATGACGAAGATGGACCAGGACTCCATGGCCAGGTTCGGCATCCCCGGGTTCGCCGGCGGAGCCACCAAGGCACCCGTACGACATCCTCGGCGACACCATGCGCGGCACCCGTGGCCTCATGCTCGACAAGTTCCGCCAGCCGGACAAGGTGCTCGAGGCCTGTGAGCGGCTGGTGCCGCTGGCGATCGACTGGGGCGTGCGCCCGTGCGACATCAACAAGCACCCCTTCGTCTTCATCCCGCTGCACAAGGGCGCCGACGGGTTCCTCAGCGACGAGGACTTCCGCACGTTCTACTGGCCGAGCTTCAAGAAGGTCCTGCTCGGCCTCATCGATCAGGGCATCGTGCCGCTGTGCTTCGCCGAGGGCGGCTACAACGAGCGCCTCGAGGCCATCCACGACCCGGAGATCCCGGCCGGCAAGATGATCTGGATGTTCGACGCCACCAACATGCAGGAAGCCAGGAAGCACCTGGGCGGCTACCAGTGCATCGGCGGCAACGTCCCCGGAGCCTTGCTCACCACCGGCACGGCGCAGGACATGGACGACTACGTGCGCCAGCTCATGGAGGACGTCGCCGGCGACGGCGGCTTCATCCTGGGTTCGGGCATCGTCATCGACGCCGCCAGGCCGGAGTGCGTCAAGGCCATGATCGACGCCGGCAGGAAGTACGGCGCGCAGGCGTGAGCTCGCGGAACGAACCTGAGCGCGCTCGGGGTATGGAGCTGAGACGACGGCGGGGGCCCGCACGGGCCTCCGCCGTCCGTTCAGTCCAGGAGCGCTCTCACGACGCCCAACCCGCGAGCCGCGTCCGTGCACCAGGCGTCGGCGCCGGTCCGCTCCTTGACCATCTCGTCGACGGCGGCGCCGCCGAGCGCGATGGGGAGATGCGGGTGCCAGTCACTTGACTGCGCCCGCACCAGCTCGATGGTCTCGCGCAGGGCCTCGTAGCCGGAGGTGAGCAGGCAGGAGAGCCC
This sequence comes from uncultured Thermoleophilia bacterium, assembly GCA_963705205.1. Classification (GTDB taxonomy): domain Bacteria; phylum Actinomycetota; class Thermoleophilia; order UBA2241; family UBA2241; genus CAIXSE01. The sequence goes on along the minus strand of CAVPJG010000013.1, from coordinate 149,208 downwards.
CAGCACGTCCGGGCGTTCGCGCTCCACGGCCTCGGCGATCTGCTCGGGCGATACGTTGACGCCGAGGTCGATCATGGTGAGGCCCTCGGCGTCGAGCAGCGCGATCACGATGTTCTTGCCGATGTCGTGGATGTCGCCTCTCACCGTGGCGATGACCATCTTGCCTCCGCCCGGTCTCCTCGCGCGGTCTCGGTGAGGCGTGGGATGAGCAGCTCCGTGGCCTCGCGGATGATCTCGCCGGCCATGATGAGAGCCGAGATGTAGTAGGTGCCCTCCTCGTACAGACGACCGACGCGCTCCATGCCGGTGCGGCACTCCTCAACGAGTGCGGCCGGGTCCTCTCCCGCGGTCCAGGCGCTCGCGGATCTGCGCGAGCGCTCCGCGCTCGTCCATGCGCACGATGAGCTCGTCGAGGGTCTCAGCGGCTGGGCTGCTCACGGCGGTCACGCTCCTTCCTTGGGGCCCACGACGCCGACGGTGGTCGTGAAGCTCAGGCGGTCGGCGCGGCCGACGAAGCGGCCCCAGCTCTCGGGGCGGTCGTCGAAGTCGTAGAACAGGTGCTCGAGGACCCAGGCGAGCGTGCCCGGCTGCTCGCCCAGGTGGGCCGCCTCCGACTCGGTGAAGGCGGAGGCGTGCAGGGTGAGGCGCCCAAACTTGAGGTCGGCACCGGACGCGCCGGAGAAGAGGTCCTGCAGGGCCGTCGTGGCCAGCTCGGCCTCGACAAGCGGGCGCGCCGGATCGAACACGAGGTACTCGCTGTGGTAGAAGACCGGCTCCTCACCGCGGAGCAGGAGCCGCTTGATGGAGATGACGCGGTCGTCCTCCACCACGGCGAGCTTCTCGGCGACGCGCGGGCCGGCGGAGACAATGCGCGCCTCCAGGATGCGCGCCTCGACGTCCGGGCTGGCCAGGTAGCGCATGAGGTCGTCGAGGTCGAACGTCGCGGCGGCCAGTTGCGGCGGCTTCACGAAGGTGCCGCGACCGTGCTCGGTGACGACCACGTCCTCGCGCACGAGCTCGCCGATGGCGCGGCGTACCGTCATGGGGCTGACCGAGAACGCCGCGCACAGCTCCGCCTCGGACGGCAGGCGGTCGCCGGGCCGGTAGTCCCCGTGCGCGACGCGCTCGCGGATGGCGCGCGCGAGCTGCGCGTAGGGCGGCTCGAACGACTCCCGGTCGATCGGCTTGCGGGCTGTCATCTCGGGCGCTCTCCAGGTCGCGGACCGCCTCCCTCGGCGGCCTGGGCCGGATTCTACCACTGCACCAGCAACTTCCCTAGACCAATAGGGAAGTTGCTGGTATGCTGGCGCCGGACTTGCACGGCGCCCGCCTGTCGGCGGCGCCGGCGACGGGGGAGCCGCGGCCTCTTGCGGTGGTGCGCGGCTCGTCACGACAGACCAGGGAGGTCCCATGGCGTCAGGGCTCAAAGAAGCCGTGATCGAGCTGCGCGAGGACGATGCGCTGCGGATCACCGAGGAGGAGTTGAAGGGCGGCACGGACCCGCTCGAGATCGTCCAGGAGTGCCGCGAGGCCATGGACGTCATCGGCCAGCGGTTCGCGGACGGCCAGGCGTTCATCCCCGAGCTCATCATGGCCGGCGAGATCATGGCCGGCAGTCACCGCGCAAGCTGAAGCCGTACCTCAAGGCCGATGCCGCCGGGGAGAAGCTCGGCACCGTGGTGATGTGCACCGTGCAGGGCGACATCCACGACATCGGCAAGGACATCGTCGTCACGATGCTCGACATCGCCGGCTTCAAGGTCGTCGACCTGGGCGTCGACGTGCCGGTCGCCAAGGTCGTCGAGACGGTGCGCGAGAGCAAGGCGCAGGTGCTCGGGCTCAGCGGCCTGCTCACCGTCGCCTTCGAGTCGATGAAGGCCACCGTGGCCGCCGTCGACGCCGCCGGCCTGCGCAGCGACGTCAAGGTCATGCTGGGCGGCGCACCCGTCACCGATGCGGTGGTCGACTTCGCCGGCGCGGACGCCTGGGGCAAGGACGCGGTGGCCGCCGTGGAGCTCGCCAAGTCGTGGGTGGGAGGTGCGTCATGACACTGCCCGAGAACTGGAACGAGCTCACCCCGGACGAGCGGCTGCAGGCACGGCTGGACGCCTGGCAGAACATCCCCATCGAGTTCGCCTCTTCCGAGGTGGCACAGGCCTACCGCGACCGCGTGCAGCTCTACCGCGACGTGCTCGACCTCAAGAAGCCGTCGACCGTGCCGATCGCCCCGTGGATCGGCCTCCTGCCGTTCCGCTTCTTCGGGCACACGGCCAAGCAGGCGTACTACGACTACGAGATCTTCAAGGACGACTGGTTCCGGTTCCACGAGGAGACCATGCCCGACGGCATCGGCCTCACTCTCGGCATCGTCCCCGGCAAGCTGTTCGACATCCTCGACTACCATCTCTACGATTGGCCCGGACACGGCACGCCCGACGACACCTGCTACCAGTACAGCGAGCAGGAGTGGATGAAGGGCGACGAGTACGCGGCGCTCATCCAGGACCCCGGCACGTACTGGCAGCGCACCTACCTGCCGCGCGTGTTCGGGGCGATGGAGCCGTTCTCGATGCTCGCGCCGTGGACCGATCTCGTGGAGATCCCCTTCTCGGCGCCGTTCTTCGCCGGGTTCTCGGCGCCGCCGGTCAAGGAGATGCTGAAGAAGCTGGCCGAGGCCGGCGACGCCGCCATGGAGTGGCTGCAGGCAGCCATGGCGGCCGACGGCAGGGTCATGGCCACGCTCGGTATCCCGCAGACCGCCGGCGGCGCCACCAAGGCTCCTTACGACATCCTCGGCGACACCATGCGCGGCACCCGCGGGCTCATGCTCGACAAGTTCCGCCAGCCAGAGAACATCGTCGCCGCCATGGAGAGGCTCGTGCCGCAGGCCATGGACTGGGCGGTGCGCTCCAACAACATGACCGGCAACCCGATCGTGTTCATCCCGATCCACAAGGGCGCCGACGGCTTCATGTCCGACGCCGACTTCAAGGAGCTGTACTGGCCGACGTTCAAGGCCGTGCTCCTGGGGCTGATCGAGCAAGGCCTCGTGCCGTGGGTGTTCGTCGAGGGGTCGTACAACGAGCGCCTCGAGGTGATCGCCGACGAGGACATCCCGCCGCACCGCATGATCTGGATGTTCGACGCCACGGACATGGAGCGCGCCAAGGCCATCGTCGGCAAGCGCCAGTGCATCGGCGGCAACGTGCCGGCCGCGCTGTTCGCCATGGGCACGCCGGAGGAGATGGACGCCTACGTGAAGGGCCTCCTCGGCAAGACGGCCGGCGACGGCGGCTTCATCCTCAGCAGCGGCATCGTCCTGGACGAGGCCGACCCCGCCTCGTACCACGCGTTCATCGAAGCCGGCCGCAAGTACGGAGCCTGAGCGCGGAAGGCGCAGAGCGGCCCGTGACGCGGCCGAAGAGAAGGCGTCACGCGGCGGCGGGGGTCCGCAAGACCTCCGTCGCCGTTCGTTGGGGGCCGAGGAGGAGGCTCAGCCGCGCCAGACGGTCTCGGCGTCGCTCGCGCGCGCCCAGGCTCCGGTCACGATCGTCGGCAGCGCCTCCTCGTCCACGCCGAAGACGATGACGTTGACGGTGAGGATGACCTCCCCTGCGGTACCGGCGACTCCGCCGGTGAGCGCCGGCGCGGCGTCGAGCGTCGTGGCGTGGAAGGCGAGGTCGCCGCGGCCGCGCGCCGCGAGCGTGCCCTTGATGTGGCCGACCAGCGTGCAGCCGACGCCGGCCAGGCCGTCGGACAGCGCCGCGAAGAAGCGCGTGACGGCCATCTCGAGCTGGTCGGCCCCGGCGGGCGGGGCGAAGACCACATCCGCCCGTGCCGCGAAGACCGCGGGCGCGGCGTCCTCGGGCAGGTGGCGCAGGTGGTCGTGCCCGTCGTGCCCGCTCATCAGACCACGGCGCCCAGCAGGCGCTTCATGCCTGTACCGGCGGTGGCGGACACGGGCAGGACGGTGGCCTTGCCGGCGAGCGCGCGGACGCTGCCCATGACCGCCTCGAGCGCCTCCTCGTCGACCTCGTCGACCTTGTTGACGGCGACGATGTCGGCCGCCTCGAGCTGGGCGCTGACGAGCGGCTCGACGATCTCGAGGAGCATCGGCCAGCGCGGTGCGTCGACGAGGGTGAGCACGCGGATGGTGTCGACGGCCGGGCAGTTGTCGACGACCAGCCCCAGGATGTCGCCCGGCGCGGCCAGGCCGGTGGGCTCGATGATCACCCAGTCGGGCTCGTAGCGCGTCTCGACCGTGCGCAGCGTCTCGACGAGGCCCACCTGAAGGGTGCAGCAGATGCAGCCGCCGAAGAGCTCCTGGACCGGGAGCCCCTGCTCGCGCACGTAACCGCCGTCGACGCCTACCTCGCCGATCTCGTTCTCGATGATGGCGAGCTGCGCACCGCGTGCGCTCATCGCCCGCGCGACCTCGAGGAGCACGGTGGTCTTGCCCGAGCCGAGGAAGCCGGCGATGCAGAGGACGTTCACGCCGGCGGGTCGCCGTCCGGCGTGGCGGGGGGCGGGGAGGGCGCCCCGCCGGCGAACAGCTCGGGCCGGAAGTCCTGGAGGGTGAGCTCGTGGCCGGGAGGGGCGACGACGAAGTCGTCGCCCCAGTCTTCGGCCACGAGCGCATCGAGGATCCGCGTGGTGCCGGGCACCTCCTCGACGGCGAGGTCGAAGGTCTCGGCGAACTCGGCGACCCGGGCCCGGTACGGCTGCAGGTCGTAGCGGCCGGTGTCGACCAGCACGATGCGCGTGTAGTGCTTGAGCAACAGGCGCATCATCATCTCGGCCCGCTCGCGGCCGCGCTTCTCCACGAGCTTCTCGTGCTCGCTCATGATGGTGTCGCACTCCTCGAGGTACGCTTTGGCGACGTAGTAGCTGCCGCGCTCCTTCTCGGACTCGGCCGAGAACGCCTCGTTGGAGCCGAGGAGCATGGCGATGCAGTCGTCCACACGCGGCACGACGAGGGTGGCTTGCTTGGTCTTGAGGCCGAGGACGGAGTTGGAGCAGAGGCCGTAACCGAGGACGATGGTCGCGCCGGGGACGTCCGCCTCCGCCACGGCGGCGCGCAGCGCCTCCTTGAGCCGCTCCGGGCTCACGTGCAGCTGCGCCTCGAGCTCGCGGCAGTCGACGCCGTCGGCGGCGCCGTCCGCGAGCTCGCCGAGGACGGCCGGGCAGGCGATGAACGTCAGCCCATCCGGCCGTCCGGTGGCGTCGTCCATCAGCTCGCCGCGTCCTCGGCGGCGTCGGCCATCGCCTTGACGTTCGCGAGCGGCGCGTCCACCGGGATGTCGCAGCCCGACTGCAGGATGTAGCCGGTCGGGCCGATGTCCTGCGATCAGCTTGGTGCAGTGCTCGTACACCTGCTCGGGCGTGCCGCTGCTGAGCAGGGCCGGCGGCACGTCGCCCATGATGCACATGTGGTCGCCGAGCACTTCCTTGGCCTTACGGATGTCGGTCATGCTGTCGAGCGAGAGGATGCACTTGCCGGCCGGCAGTTCGAGCAGCCGCGGCAGGTCGCGCGTCCAGTCGGAGTCGAAGTGCAGGATGGGGATGAGGCCGGCCGCGTCCACCTGTGCCACGCACTCCTTGACGTAGGGCCACACGAAGCGGTCCCAGAGCGGCTGCGCGAGCATCCTGCTGGCCGAACGCCAGCCGCCGATCCATACGCCGGGGGCGCCCATGGCGGCGCAGCCGGCGATGGCGGCGTCGTTGAGGCCCGACGAACATGGACTGCATGACCTCCTCGACCTTGTCCGGCGTGCGGTACAGGTCGAGGACGAACTGGGTGAAGGTACGGCCGCCGCAGAGCGACTCGAACGGCTGCATGACGATCGCCATCGAGAGGTAGGGCATGTCTGCGGCCGTGCACTGCTCGATCACCGAGGGGCCCTTCTGGAGGTACCCGACGAACTCCTCGAGCAGGCCGGGGCGGATGCGCTCGTTCAGGAACTGCGCCTGGAACGCGGGCCAGCCCATCTCGAGGATCGCGTCATAGTCCTCATGCGTCATGAGCCCGGACTCCTCGACCTGCCAGGGCTCGTCGGGCCCCACCTCGAAGCCGGGACGCTTGACGCCCGTCATCCAGATGAAGTTGAGCGCTGAAGAGGAGAAGGAGGGGTTGTTCACGCAGTCGGCGTTGCCGACGAGCTTGAACGAGTCGATCTCGGCCTGCGTGGAGATGTTGGCGTCGCTGAGGAACTCCTCGAGCGTCATGCCGACGACGCGGGCACACCAGGCGACGCCCTCGAGGCAGACCGGGACCTTGTCGACCGGCTCGAGGGCGACCGCCTTGCGCAGGCGCTCCCAGCGCGGATCGTTGCTCGGGGCGATCATGCGGCACCTCCTTCGACGGCCTCGGCGGCCAGGATGACGGCCTCCTGCGCACTGATGCCGGCGCCGTCGGCGCCGAGCTGCTGCGCGAGGTCGGCGTTCACCGGCCCACCGCCGATGATGATGCTCACGGTGTCCCGAAGTCCAGCGGCGGCGAACGCGGCGATCGTCTCCTGCATGGCGGGGAAGGCGGTGGTGAGCAGGCAGGAGAGCCCGACCACCTGGGCGCCGCTCTCGCGTGCGGCGTCGACGAAGCTCTGCACGGGCACGTCGACGCCGAGGTCGACGACCTTGAAGCCGTTGGCGCTGAGCACGCTGGCGACGATGTCCTTGCCGATGTCGTGGATGTCGGTGTGCACCGTGCCGAGCACGACGGTGCCGCGCGTGCCCGTGTCGGCGGCCGACTTGTCGAGGCCGAGCTCCTCGAGCGCGCGCTTGAAGATCTCGGCCGACATGATGAGCTCGGAGAGGAAGTACTCACCGGCCTCGTACTTGTCGCCGATCGTCTTCATGCCGGCCTGCAGGGCCGCGATGACGTCGGCCGGCGCGGCGCCGGCGTCTTTGGCGGCCCGCACGGCGGCGAGGACGTCGTCCTCGCGCATCTCGACGAGCGCGCTTGTCAGGGTCTCTGTCAAGGGGGCCTCCTTGTGCGGTCAGGGCGGGGACGACGCCGGCGCGGGGAGCGCGCGGCAGGCTGGGCGCGGCGGGGTGGGCGTGGGGGAGCACGTCCTGGGTGGCAGGCGACCCCCGGACGGGAACGCGTGTTCTACGCTGATTTGTCTAGACATTATGTGAAATATAGGGTGTCGGCGCGCAGCCTGTCAAGGTGTGCTCCAGGCGCCTCTGGGCACCCGCGCACGGCGCGATGTACGCTTGGCCGTACCCTCGCGAACGAAGGAGAAGACATGGAGTTCGAGAGCGTCGTGCGCGGGCGCCGCAGCATCCGCGCCTACACTGACCGGCCGGTCCACGACGACCTGGTGCGCCGGATCCTCGACGAGGCGCGCTGGGCGCCGTCGTCGCGCAACACGCAGGCCTGGAGCGTGTGGGTGGTGACCGGCGAGGCGCTGGGGCGCTTCAAGGCCGCCTTCAAGGCAGCGTTGCAGCGCGAGGAGGCGGACGCCTCCGACCTGCCGGGGACGGCGACGGAGGACTGGCCGCAGGCCTGCTCGGCGCGCGCGGTCGAGCTCATGAAGACGCGCGCGGAGACGCTCGAGGCGGCCGGCGAGATGGCCGGCCCGGCCGCCTCCATGGCGCGCATGGCCGAGTGCTTCGGCGCGCCCGTCCTGCTCGTCTTCGGGTTCGAGGGTTGCCTGGCGCCGGCCTACGCGACCTACGACACGGCGTCGCTGGTCCAGAACGTGTGCCTCGCCGCCCACGACAAGGGGCTCGGCACCTGCCAGTCCACCACGCTCGTCCGCTATCCCGGCCTGCTGCGCCAGCTGCTGCCCGGGGCGGAGGAGCAGCGTATGGTCGTCGCCGTGACGCTCGGCTACCCGGATCTCACGGCTCCGGCCAACACCTTCGCGCGCTCGCGCGCCCCGCTGGACGAGCTTGTGACCTGGGTCTCCTGACCCGGGGCACCACCCGATCCTTTGGCTCTCATCAAGCGCATCACCGTCGAAGACGCGCACCGCCGTCGCTGGCAGCTTCTGGCGCTGACGTCGGTCGGCGCCTTCATGTGGCCGCTGGACGGGTCGATCGTCAGCGTCGCCCTCCCGGTCATGGGGCCGGACCTCCGCCTGAGCTTCACCGCCGCGGTGTGGGTCTCGGCGGCGTTCCTGCTGACGACGGCGGTCCTGCTCATCCCGGCGGGGCGCATCGCCGACCAGCGCGGCCGGGTGCGCTACTACCTCCTCGGCATCGCCGTGTTCACCGTCGCCTCGCTGCTGTGCGCCGTCAGCAGGGACGGCTCCTGGCTGATCGCGTCTCGCGTCGTCCAGGGGGCCGGCGCCGCGCTCATGGGGGCGACGTCGGCCGCGATCGTCACCGCGGTGTTCCCGCCGCACGAGCGCGGCCGGGCCCTGGGAATCAACGTCATGGCCGTGTACATCGGCCTGACGGTGGGACCGCCTCTCGGCGGCTTCATCGCCGACTCCGTCGGCTGGCGCTGGATCTTCCTCATCAACATTCCCATCGGCGTCGTCGTCCTGCTCTGGGGCTGGTTCATGCTGCCGCGCAGCGAGAAGGTACCGGGGCCTCGCCTGGACGTTCTCGGCTCGGTGCTGTTGGGAGCGTTTCTCGTCTGCCTGCTGGTTCCGCTGACCTTCTCGGTCGAATGGGGGTGGGGCTCGCCGGCCACCCTGGGCCTGCTGCTCGTCTCGGCGGCGAGCCTCGTCGCCTTCGTCGTCTGGGAGCGGCGCGTCGAGTCGCCCATCCTCGACCTCGACCTGGTGCTCAAGAACCGCCTCTTCGCCGCCGCGAACACGGCGGCGCTGCTCAACTACATGGCCCTGTACGGCGTCAGCCTGCTGACCGCCATCTTCCTGCAGCTCGTCCACGAGGAGTCGGCGACGCTCACCGGCTGGCTGCTGCTGAGCATGCCGCTGCTGATGGCCGTGCTCAGCCCGTTCAGCGGCCGCCTGAGCGACCGGATCGGCTCGCGTGTGCTCGCGACCGGCGGGATGGTGGCCATCGCCGCCGGCATGGCCCTGCTCGCGCTCACGCCGGAGTCGGCGCCGCTGTGGCGTGTGGCCGCCTGCCTCGCCGTCGTCGGGGTGGGCATGGCGGCGTTCAGCGCGCCCAACACCTCGGCGGTGATGGGGAGCGTGCGCCGGGACCAGCTCAGCCAGGCCGGCGCCTTCCTCGGCACCATGCGGACGGCCGGCCAGGCGCTCAGCGTCGCGCTGCTCGGCGGCATCGCCGCCAGCCAGCTCGGCCGCGCCGGCGGACGCCTGCTGCTCACGCACGGGCACGGCGGCGGGGCGCTGGCCGCGCGCGCCGTTGACGCCTACGCCAGCGGCTACCGCTACGCGATGCTGACGGGCGCCGCGCTCGCGCTGGCCGGCGCCGCCGTCTCACTGACGCGCGGCGCCCACGACCCGGCGTCGGCGCACGGCACCCCATCGCGCTGAGGCGGGCCTGCGGAGGGCGCATCCTGCTCCGCCGGCCCGCCTCTCGGTGTCAGGCCGCGCGCTCCTCCGCCGGGACAGGTTCGAGGCCGGGGCCGGCCGGTGCGCCCGGTCCTGCGGGCGCCGGCTTCGTCGCCGGCGCGGCCGGCGCACCCTCGATGCTCAGGTGCGGCAGCCACTCCAGCCAGCTCGGCAGGTACCAGTTCCAGCGGCCGAGCAGCTTCATCGCCGACGGCACCAGGATCGTGCGGATGAGCGTGGCGTCCAGCAGCACGGCGACGGCGAGGCCGAAGCCCATCTGCTGGAACATCACCAGGTCGCCGGCGGCGAAGCCCGCGAACACGGCGACCATGATCAGCGCGGCGCCGGTGATGATGCCGGCGGTCGCGCCGATGCCCTCGGTCACGGCCAGCGTGTTGTCGCCGGTCCGGTCCCACGCCTCCTTGATCCGGCTCAGGAGGAAGACCTGGTAGTCCATGGAGAGGCCGAACAGCACGGCGAACAGCAGCAACGGGACCCACTGCTCGACGACCGGGACCTGCTCGAACCCGAGCACACTCGCGCCCCAGCCCTTCAGCGAGACCAGCGTGACGAGGCCGTAGGCCGCGCCGACGCTCAGCAGGTTCATCAGGATGGCCTTGATCGGGATGACGACCGACCGGAACGCCACCAGCAGCAGCAGGAAGCTCAGGCTGAGGACGAGCGCCACGACCCATGGGAAGTAGCGGTTCACGATGTCGATGTAGTCGAGGTTGCCGGCGGTCTGGCCGGTGACGTAGACGGACGCTCCCGACTCGGCGAACGCCTGCGGGATGAGCGTGCCGCGCAGCTCGCGCACCTTGTCCAGCGCGAGGTCGCCGACCGCGTCGCCGTTCACGGGCACGGAGAGCAACGCGAGGTTCCCCGACTTCGCCGTCTGCGCCTGGACCGGGCCGAACGACGGGTCGGCCCCCAGCTCCTGCGTGAGGCGGGTCATGGCCGCCTGGACGGCGGGGTCGTTCACCTGGCCGTCGACGACGATCTCCACGGGGTTCACCCCGCCGGCCGAGAACTGCTGCTCGAGCACGGCGAAGCCCTGCTTGCTCTCGAAGTCATTGGGGAACGTGTTGACGCCCGAGACCCCGGTCTTCATGTCGAGGGCGGGGTAGGCGAGCAGCAGCAGGACGCCGACGCCCACGGCCAGGGCGAGCGCCGGCCGCTTCATCGCCCGGTACGCGACCCGCGCGATCCAGGGCGCGCGCCCGGTCGACCGGTTATCCAGGATACGCCGGCCGAGGTACGGCACCCGGAGGCTGTTGACGCGGTCGCCGAGGAGGCTCAGGACGGCCGGCAGCAGCGTCAGCGCGGCGACCACCGACATGCTCACCACGAGGATCGCGCCGATCGCCAGGCTGGCGAAGATGTTGGTCGGCACGATCAGGAGGCCGAGCAGCGCCAGCACCACCGTCAGGCCGCTGAAGAGCACGGCTCTGCTGGCGGTGCCGCCGGTGACGGCGATGGCGTCGAGCTTGTCGCGCCCACGAGCCCGCTCCTCGCGGAAGCGCGAGATGATGAACAGCGAGTAGTCGATGCCCGTCGCCAGACCCATCATGCTCACCATGTTGATCGCGAACACCGAGACGTCGAACGTCTGGCCGACCACCGCGGTGAGGCCGATGGCCATGGTGATGGCGAGCAGGCTGAGGAGGATGGGCAGGCCCGCTGCGACCACGGCGCCGAACACGATCAGCAGGATGATGAGCGCGATCGGGACGCCGATGCCCTCGCCCTTGCGCAGGTCGGACTCGGCGGTCTGGCTGAAGTCGCTGTTGATGCTCGCGGCTCCCGTGACCAGCGTGTCGAACCCGCCCCTGCCGTCGGCCGCGTGGACCACGGCGTGGACCTTGTCGATGTTGTCCTCGGCCTCCGTCAGGCCGCCGGCCATGACGACCGGGATGATCGCCGTGCGCCCGTCGGCGGAGATGAGTGTCTGGTCGCCGCCGCGGAAGGCGCTCACGGCGCTGTCGACTGCGTCCGGGCCGAGCGCGGTGATGTCCCGCTGCAGCGCCAGCACGGCGCCGCGGAAGGCCGGGTCGGTCGCCGTCGCCTGGCTGGAGCGCAGGATGACGACCTCGTTCGCCTTCTGCGGCATGTCGAGGCGCTCCTGCAGGAGGTCCCTGCCGCGCTGGGAGTCCGGATCGCCGATGAAGCTGTACTGAGCCGTCAGGCTCCCCGGCAGCACCAGCACGATGGCGGCGACGGCGGCGACCAGGGCGGCGCCCCAGAGCGCCAGCGTCAGCCACGGCCGCCTCGCGGACGCGCGTGCAAGCGATGTGGTCGAGAGTCGCATGATGTCCCTTCCCCGACGGCCCTGCCTGGAACAGAAGCCGGAGTGGTTTCGTCCGATTAGGGAGTGCCTGCCCGCGAGCAGCTGTCGGAAAACGCGGCACGATCACAAGAGGTGCCGTACGTAGGACGGGCCGGGGCTGCGGCGCAGCCCCGGCCCGTCCGGGTCGGTCGGTGTGTGTCCGGCGTTACACCAGCGGCGGCGGTGGCGGCGGCGAGCTCGCCGGCGGCGCCGGCGGCGCCTCCGGGGCCGCGGGGCTGACGTCCGGGGTCGCCGGCGTTTCGGCCGGCACGGCCGGTGACTCCGGCACCGCGGAGGTGGCCGGCGGCGTCACGGGAGTCGTCGGCGCGGCCGCGGGGGGCGTGGCCGGCGGCGTGACAGGAGCCGCCGGGGCGGCCGCGCCGGGTGTGGCCGGCGGAGTCACGGGTGCCGCGGGTGCGCCGGTCTGGGCGGTGGTGGCCGGCGCGGCCGGCGTCGCCGGCGGGGCCGGCGGAGACGGCGGCGCGGCGTAGCCGCCCGCCGGGGGAGGCGGTGGCGGGGCGGCGCCGTAGCCGCCACCGGCGGGAGCCGCGACCGGTCCCAGGTACTGTGCGTCGCCGAAGCCGAGGATCGGCGCGAAGACGAACGGCACGAGCCACAGGCCGATGCCGGTGCCCGCGCCTCTGCCGAAGGCCTTGGCCATGTCGAGGCAGCCCATCAGGTAGAGCACGAACATCAGGATGCCCAGGATGATGCCGACGATGGGGATCCACGAGAGCAGCACCGACGCCACGAGAGCCCAGAACCACCAGCGGGGACGGCCGATCATCTCGACCCAGACCCACCAGTTGTAGATGGGGATGATGGCTGCCCAGCCGGGCCTGCCGGCCTTGACGTACATCTTCCACAGACCGACGACGGTGACCACGTAGATCGCGATCATGAAGATGAGGTAGACGGCGAAGAGGGCGCCGAGCGCTCCGTCGTTCACGTCGTACTCGTAGTTGTAGTCCATGGACCTCCTCCTCGATGCCGTGCGCCTTTCGGGGCGCTTCTGTGGGAGTTCAGCGCGCAGCGCGTGCCTCCTGCCTCGCGGGGTGTATCGGTCGCTGGTTCGCGGGACTGCGACCACCCGGCTTCTTCGGAGCGGGGCGGCGCCGGGAAGCCGTCATCCGTGCGCCGGCCGTGCAGTTTGCCCAAGAATCGCTCGTTGACGCCCCCCCGTCGCGACGTATCGTGAAGGAGCGTGCCGCGCGGCCAGAGGGTCCGGGGGCGTCACACACACGAGACTGGGGGGCGACATGAGGGTCCTTATCGTCGGCAGCGGCGGGGTGGGGGAGTCCACGACGGCGATTGCCAGGCGGCGCGATCCCGGCGGCGGGCTCTTCGAGAAGATGGTCCTGGCGGACTACGACCCGGCCAAGGCCCAGGCGGCGTCCGCGCGGATGGGCGACGAGAAGCGGTTCCCGGCGGAGCAGGTGGACGCGGCGGACGTCGACGCGGTCGTCGCGCTGTGCGCGAAGCACGACGTCGACGTCCTCTGCAGCTTCCTGCCGGTCGAGTTCAATCCCTTCACGCTGCAGGCCGCACTGGCGGCGCGGGTGCACCACATGGACGCGTCCACGACGCTCTCGGTGCCGCATCCCACCGACCCGTTCAACCAGGCGAACGTCGTCCTCGGCCAGGACGAGATCGCGCTGAGCAGCGAGTTCGAGAAGATCGGCAAGCTGGGGCTCATGGGCATCGGCGTCGAGCCGGGGATGGCCGACTGGTACTGCCGCTACGCCGCCGACCACTTCTTCGACGAGATCGACGAGATCGGGGTGCGCGATGGGGCCAATCTTGAGATCCCCGGCTTCAAGGGCATCAGCTTCGGCTTCTCCATCTGGATGACGATCGAGGAGTGCACCAACCCCGCGGTCGTGTGGGAGCTGGACCGCGGCTTCTACACCGTGCCGCCGCTCAGCGACCCGGAGCCGTTCTACCTGCCCGAGGGCATCGGCTGGGTGGACGTCGCCCACGTGGAGCACGAAGAGGTCCTGCACGTGGGCTGGTTCCACGACCTGCTCAAGGGAGTGAAGAAGGCGACCTTCAAGTACGCGCTGGGCGACGAGTTCATCCAGGCCATGGAGGTCTTCAAGTCGGTCAACATGCACTCGTTGAGGCCGGTGAACGTGAGGGGAAAGGAGGTGCGGCCGCGGGACGTGATCGAGGCGGCCGCCCCCGACCCCAACGAGATCGGCAAGCGGTACGTGGGCCAGACCTGCGCCGGTACATGGGTGCGTGGGCGCAAAGACGGGCTCGAGCGGCAGGTCTACCTCTACCAGGTGGCCGACAACCAGGAGAGCGTGGCGCTGTACGGCACGCAGGGCGTGGTGGCGCAGACGGCGTTCCCGGGAGTGGTCGCGCTCGAGCTGCTCGCCACCGGCAGGCTGGCCGGCTACAAGGGCAACCCTGAGGCAGGCGTGTTCCCCGCGCAGGCGTTCTGCTGCGACGACTTCGTGCGCATGCAGGGCGAGTACGGGTTCCCCGGCGGAGCGCTCGAGATGGACTCGGAGTACAAGCGGGCGCTGGACCACGCGGGATTCGTGGCGCCGGTCGTGGGGACGGACGCGTGAGCGCCGGGCAGGGCACGGCGGGCGGCGCCGGGACGCCTGGCGTCGCGTGTCGCCGGTTCGAGGGCCGGGTCGCCCTGGTCACCGGCGGCGCCTCGGGCATCGGGCTGGCGACGGCGGGGCGGCTGCTCGAAGAGGGAGCCGCCGTCGTGATCGCCGACCTGGACGGCGAGGCGGGGGAGGCCGCGGCGGCCGCGCTGCGCGGCCGCGGCCTCGAGCTCGCGAGCGCCGCGCGCTGCGACGTGACGCGCGGCGCCGAGGTCAAGGCGCTCGTGGAAGGCGTGGTCGCCCGCCACGAGCGCCTCGACGTGCTCTTCAACAACGCCGGCATCTTCGAGCCCGGCGAGGTCCACGAGGTCGACGAGGAGGCGTGGGACCGCCAGCTCGGCGTCAACCTGCGCGCGGTCTATCTCGTCTCGCACCACGTGGTGCCGGTGATGCTGGCGCAGGGAGGCGGCGCGATCGTCAACAACGCCTCCGTGGCTGCCCTCGTCGGCGACCTCAAGAGCGCCGCCTACTGCGCGAGCAAGGGCGGCGTGAGCATGCTCACCCGGGCGATGGCGCTCGACTACGCCCAGCGCGGGATCCGCGTCAACGCCATCTGCTGCGGCGAGATCGACACTCCGCTCTTCGTCAAGGAGTCACACCAGCTCGGCATGACGCCGGACGCGTACAGGGCGATCCTCAACGAGGCGCACCCCATCGGCCGTATCGGTCTGCCCTCCGAGGCGGCCGCGGCGGTGGCGTATCTGGCCAGCGACGACGCGAGCTTCCTCACAGGCGTGCTCCTGCCGGTGGACGGCGGCTACACCGCGGTTTGAAGGAGAGAGAGATGCATGGACTGGACGGCAAGGTGGCCCTTGTCACCGGCGGCTCCTCGGGCCTGGGCGAGGCGATCGTCTACCGCTTCGCGGAGGAGGGAGTGAGGGTGGCCGTCGGCGGCCGGGACGCGGCGAGGACGCAGGCCGTCGCCGCGCGCGCGGCTGCGCTGGCACGCGCCAACGGTCACGCGAGCGAGCACGCGGTCGTGCTGGGCGACGTCGCCACCGTCGCCGACTGCGACCGCCTCGTCGCCGAGACGCTCGAGCGCTTCGGCCGCCTCGACATCCTCGTCAACTCGGCCGGCATCTGGATCGAGAAGCCGACCACGGAGATGAGCGAGGATGAATACGACCGTCTCATGGGCGTCAACCTCAAGGGCGCCTACTTCATGTGCCGGGCGGCGCTGCGCCACATGACGGCGCGCAAGGGTGGGGTCATCGTCAACATCGCCAGCGACTCCGGGATCCACGGAGAGCCGAACGCGGCGGCGTACTCGGCGGCCAAGGCAGGGGTCGTGATGATGACGCGGGCCATGGCCATCGACCACGGGCCGGACGGCGTGCGCGTGTGCTCCGTCAGCCCGGCGATCTTCGACACCCCGATGCTGGCCAAGGCGGTCGCCGAGGCGCCCGACCCCGAGGCCTACTTCAGCGTGCAGGACGAGGGCTACCCGCTCGGGCGCATCGGCCGGCCGGAGGAGCTCGCCGCCACGGTGGCCTTTCTGGCCAGCGACGAGGCGAGCTTCGTGACCGGCCGCACGCTGGTCGTCGACGGCGGGGTGACGGCCTGAGGCGCCCCGCGCCTCAGCTCTCGGCCGCCACTCGATCGATCTCGGCGACGAGCTCCGCCTTGCGCTCCGGCGCGAGCAGCGACGCGGTGATCGAGTTGCGCGCCAGCTGGGCCAGGTCGGCGCGGGTCAGGCCCAGCGCCTTCTGCGCGGCGACGTAGTTGTCCAGAAGATAGCCGCCGAAGTACGCCGGGTCGTCCGAGTTGATCGTGACGACGACCCCCGCGTCGAGCAGGCGCTTGAGCGGGTGCCGCGAGAGGTCCGGGGTCACCTGCAGCTCGAGGTTGCTCAGGGGGCACATGGTGAGAGGGATCTGGTCCGCGGCCAGGCGCTGCTGCAGCTCGACGTCCTGGATGGCGGCGACCCCGTGGTCTATGCGCCGCACCCCGAGCAGGTCGAGCGCCTCCGAGATGTACGCGGGCGGGCCCTCCTCGCCGGCGTGCGCGACGGCGACGAGGCCCGCCGCCCGCGCCCTCGCGTACACCTCGGCGAACCCCCCCGGCGGATGGCCGGCCTCGGCCGAGTCGATCCCCACCCCGGCGATGACGTCCCCGTGGGGCAGGGCCAGCTCGAGCATCTCCATGGCCTCGCCCGACGGCCGGTCGCGCAGGAAGCACATGATCAGGCGCCAGCTGAGACCGTGGTCGGCATCGCCGTCACGAAGCGCGCGGGTGATCCCGCCGACGACGTCGGCGAAAGGAACCCCGCGCGGTACGTGGCTCTGCGGGTCGAAGAACACCTCCACGTGGCGCGCGCCGTCGGCGACGACGCGGCGCACGTAGGCGGCGGTGAGGTCGTAGAAGTCCTGCTCGGTGACGAGAACGGCCACCCCCGCGAAGTAGATGTCGAGGAAGTCCTGGAGGTCGCTGAAGCGGTACTGCGCCCGGCACTCCTCGGCTGTGGAGCAGGGCAGATCCACGCCGTTGCGGCGGCCGAGCTCGAGCAGGAGCTCGGGCTCGAGCGTGCCCTCGATGTGCAGGTGCAGCTCCGCCTTGGGCAGGCGGCGGATGAACCCCGCGATGGACGTGTCGTCGCCGGTGGGAGTGCTGGTATCGGTGGAGCGGGACACGCGGCCTCCTTCTGAGCGTCGGTTGACCCCTTGTACCCGCGGGCGAGGGTTGTGGCACGGCGGGTAGGCCACGGAGGGCCCACGTTCGCGGGGTGGCACGGAAGGAACCGTCCGGCCCGGCTGGTAGTGTCACCCAGTGGACAGGGACTGGGCACACGTGCGTGCGCGGCTGCCGATGGTGCTGGCCGCCATCCTTCTCGCCCTCGCGGCGAGCGGGTGCGGCGGCCCCGCCGGATCGACCGCCCCCAGCGGGCAGGACGGCTCGGGCGGAGCGTCCGGCGGCGGCGCGCCGACGACGGACGCCGGCGCGCCGGCCGAAGGTGGGTCGGGGAGCGCGGCGACGCCGCGGCCGAGCCCCACCTCCTCGCCGGTACCGGCGCTGCGCGTCGTCTTCGTGCGCGTCGGCCAGGGCGACGCGGCGGTGCTGCGCAGCGGCGCCTGGACCGGGCTCGTCGACGGCGGCCCGTCGGGCTCCGAGGCCGCCGTGAGGGCGGCGCTTGCCAGGCTCGGGGTGCGCCGTCTCGACACCCTCGTGATCTCGCACCAGCACGCCGACCACACGGGCGGGCTGGCCGCGCTCCTCCGGCAGTACCGCCCGCGGCGTGCGTGGATCGCCGGCGCCGTCAAGGGCAGGCTGGCGACGGCGCTTCGCGGCGCCGGCACCCTGCCGGTGCAGGTGCGCCGCGGCCTCACGGCGCGTTTCGGCAAGGCCAAGGTCACGGTGCTCGCGCCGGCCGCTATGAGCGGCGACGCGAACACGGACAGCGTCGTGCTGCTCCTGCAGGCCGGCGGCCGGCGCGTGGTGTTCACGGGCGACTCCACCGGCGCCGGCGAGGCCGCGGCGGGCGCGAGCCTTGCCCGCGGCCCACCCGTGGACGTCCTCAAGGTCTCGCACCATGGCTCCCGCTACTCCACGACCCGGCGCTTCGTCGCCGCCGCGCGGCCGCGCGTCGGTGTCATCAGCGTCGGCGCCAACTCCTACGGTCATCCCTCCGACGACACCGTGCAGCGCCTGCGCGCCGGCGGCGCGCGCCTGTTCAGCACACAGAAGAACGGCTCGGTCACGCTCACGGTCACGAGCGGCGGCGCGCTGCGCTGGCGCTTCGCGCGGTCGTCTGCGCCGCTCCTGCGCGGCGTCACTCGCTGAGCGTCCGCGGGGTCCGGGTCAGGTCGACGCCACGATCCGCAGGTTGAAGGCCGCGGTCCCGGTGGCCCCCATCAGCCGCAGCCAGAGGGGCATCCACATCTCGAGGCCCCGGGCCGCCGTGATGTCGCCCAGGTCGAGCACCTGTTCCCACCCGAACCAGCGCTCCAGCAGCTCCCTGCGGACCCAGTCCTTGGCCGCTTGGTCGTTGCCGGCCACGAAGATCGCGCTGGGTTCGGTGAGCTGTCGCGGGTCGACCATCACCTGAGCGTTGGTCGTGTTGAGCGACTTGACGACGCGGGCCTCCGGGAAGGCGGCCTGGATGCGCTCGCCGAGCGACTCGGTGTTGCAGAACAGCAGCGCCGGCGGCATGCCGCGTGAGAAGTCGAGCGGGTTGGCGACGTCGATGAGGATCTTGCCGGCGAGGCGACTCGCGCCGGCGGCCGCGAGCGCCTCGAGCGAGTGCCCGCCCACCGTCGCGTTGATCACGACCTCGCCGGCGGCAGCGGCGTCGGCGAAGCTTCCCGCCGCGGCGTCGCGGCCCAGCTCGCGCTGGGCGGCCGCGAACGCGTCCGCCGAGGGGACGGCGCCCGACGCCCCGAGGTCCTTCGCCCGCGTCGTGTCTCGAGAGCTGACGGTGACGCGGTTGCCGAGTTCGAGCAGCTTCGCGGCGAGCGTCTGCGCGACCCGCCCCGAGCCGATGATGCCGATGTCCATGAGGTCCTCCTCGCCGGTCCTTACGCCCTTGGTGCCCTGCTTCGGCTCCTCCCATGCGGGGGCGCGATGCAGGCTGCGGCGCGACCCGATAGAGTCGAGCCATGGAACGCGAGCACGTCATCTACACATGGAGCGCCCAGGGCGGGATCGATCCCATCCGTGTCGCCGGCGGGGAAGGCTGCTGGTTCCGGGACACCGAAGGGCGGCGGTACCTCGACTTCGCGTCGCAGGTCGTGAACCTGAACCTCGGCCACGGGCACCCGCGGCTGGTCGAGGCGCTGCGGCGCCAGGCGGAGGCCCTGTACGGCCTGGCGCCTTCGTTCGCCAGCGAGCCGCGGTCGGAGCTCGCCCGGCTCCTCGCCGAGGTGACGCCGGGCGACCTCGGCATGACGCTGTTCACCACGGGCGGCGCCGACGCCAACGAGAATGCCGTCAAGCTGGCGCGCTGGGTGACCGGGCGGCAGAAGGTCGTCGCCCGCTACCGCAGCTACCACGGCGCCACGGCCGGCGCCGCGGCGCTCACCGGCGACCCGCGGCGCTGGCCGGCGGAGCCCGCCGTCCCGGGCGTTGTGCGCATGTTCGATCCCTACCCGTACCGCTGCTCCGCCGGATACGCCTACGATGCGCCTGGAGCGCACGCGTTCGACCCGGCGGCCGGTCACGCCGACGACTGCGCTATCGCCGCCGGTGGCCCGCACCTCGAGGAGATCCTGCAGTACGAGGGCCCGGAGTCGGTCGCCGCTGTCATCCTCGAGACCGTGACCGGCGCCAACGGCGTCCTCGTGCCGCCGCAGGGCTACCTCGCCTCCATCCGCGAGGTGTGCGACCGCCACGGCATCCTGCTCATCCTCGACGAGGTCATGACCGGTTTCGGCCGCACCGGGCGCTGGTTCGCCTGCGAGCACTGGGACGTCGTGCCCGACATCATGACGCTGGCCAAAGGCATCAGCGGCGGCGCGGCGCCGCTCGGCGCGATGGTCGTGAGCGAGAAGCTGCGTCCGTGGCTGGAGGAGCACGAGTTCGCGAGCGGGCTCACGGCCTGTGGTCACCCGCTCGCCTGCGCCGCGGGGGTCGCGACCATCGCGACGCTGCGCGAGGAGCGCCTGGTGGAGAACGCGGCGGCCATGGGCGAGATCCTCGCCGCCGAGCTGCTGGAGCTCGCCGACGATCACGCCGTCGGTCGGCGAGGTCCGCGGGCTCGGCCTGCTGTGGGGTCTCGAGCTGGTGCGCGACCGCGAGACTCGCGAGCCGCTCGTGCCGTACGCCGCCACGGGCGAGGCCGCGCAGCCGATGGCGGCCCTCCGGAGGACCGCCATGTACCGCGGCCTCCATCTGTACGCGCACGGCAACCTGCTGCTGGTCGCCCCGCCGCTGGTCGTCGGGCGCGACGAGCTCGAGACCGGCCTCGCGATGCTCGACGACGTCCTGGCCGTCGCCGACGGGTTCGCGGGCCGAGGCTCCGCCGCGGGCTCGTAGTCCGCCGGAGGCTCAGGCTCTACCTGAGGCCGAGCATCCCTCGCGCCTGGTCGGGTGTCGCCACCGGGCGCTCGATCTCGCTCGCCAGCCGCACCGCCCGCTCGACGAGCTGCGCGTTGCCGGTCGCGAGCTCGCCGCGGCGGTAGTGGATGGTGTCCTCGAGCCCCACGCGCACGTGTCCGCCCATGGCCAGCGCCAGCATCGCCATGGGCGTCTGCGTGCGCCCCACGCCGATCACCGACCAGGTGGCGTCCGCGGGCAGCAGGTCCACGGCGGCGACCAGCGCCTGCGCCGTCGCCGGCATCCCGTAGCGCGTGCCGGTGACGAACTGGAAGTGCAGCGGAGCCGGGATCTTACCCTCGGCGTGGTAGCGCAGCGCCGTCTCGACCATGCCGAGGTCGAAGCACTCGAGCTCGAGCTTGACGCCGCGTCGCCAGCGCCTCGGCGGCGAGCGCGTCGAGGAACTCGGGCTCGTTGATGAACATGCCGGCGTCCATGCTGGATGGTGCCGGCGTCGAAGCTCGCCATCTCCGGCCGCAGCGCGAGCGGCGCGATGCGCTCGGCGGTCGGCAGGTTCCTCCCGGGGATGCCGCTGGTGGTGAGGCAGAGGACGATGTCGGTCTCCGCCCGCAGGGCGCTCACCACGCGCCGGAACGCGTCCATGTCCTGGGCGCCGCGCCCCGCCGCGTCGCGGACGTGCACGTGGACGATCGCCGCTCCCGCATGCCAGGCGGCGATGCCCTCGGCGGCGATCTCCTCTGGGGTGATGGGGATGGCCGGCGTCTGCTCCCTGGCTGATGCGGGAGCCGGTCAGGGCGGCGGTGATGATGACCGGCGGTTGTCGCACGGGTGCCCGCGTCAGCGCAGCGGGTGACGCATGAGGTGGAGCGTCTCCGCGATCGACGCGGCGTCGATGGCGCGCGCCGCGGGGAACGTGGACGCGGCGCGCGCCCGCGCCACGATGGCCTCGCCGTTCAGCGGGACGAGTCTCCGCGCCGAGGCGGGTGAGAAAGCGCTCGGCATCCCTCGCGTCCTCGCCGGGCAACGCCGCGCCGAGCAGGGGGAGCTTGAGCTCGGCGGCCGTCTCGAGCGCCCACCGCACCCACTCGTCGTCGACGGTGCGCGCGCCGTACAGGCAGAGCGCGCTGGCGCAGTGGCGCAGGCGGGTGAGCAGGCTCGCGCGGATGATGTCGCCACGGACCGTCGCGAATGGCTCGCTGGTGAGCGCCTGATCGAGGGCAAGGCCCCCGCCGGCCACAAGGCGGGCGGTCACCGGACGCGCCTGGGCGAGATCGCCCGCGGCGAACGTGAGGAACACGCGCTGTCGTATCGTCTCTGCCCGCACGGAAGCTCCTGCTGGCTTCTCTGCCCCCTGTGCATCGGCATGTTCGCCGCGTGCCTGCAGGAACCTGTGTTGTCCGGGCTGGCAGGGCGGTCAGGCGTCGGCTTCGCCCGGCAGGCCGACGCCGTAGAAGCGGCGCACCGACCGCAGCAGAGAGACGACGAAGATGAGCACGCCGATGCCGCCGAAGATGGGCTGCAGCACGTCGTAGGGGATGATCGTCATCTCCACGAGGATCCAGATCATGAGCCCGCAGCCGACGACGAACGCCGGCGTACCATGCCCAGCGGCGGCGCAGCCAGAGTCCGGCCGCCGCCACCAGCGGCAGCACTCCGAGCACGAGCAGCAGGATGAGGCCGGGGATCGAGGATAGTCGCGGAAGGGCGACCCGTCGAGCAGCGAGGTGGACATCCCCATGATCGAGCCGTCGGGCTTGATGCGTGAGCGAGAGCCCGCCGGCGAGTCCGCCCAGGCCCTGGACCAGCAGGAGCACGAGCAGCAGCCAGGCGGTGACGGGGCGGCGCGGCTGGTCGGCGGTCGGCATGGCGCTCTCTCCATCTCGAGACCTTGGTTCGGGCGCGCACACTGTATCTCGTCCTGCGCGCCGCGGACAGCCATGGTGAAGGCCGGGGAGTGGTTTGGGTGGCGACGGCGCTCCATACTCGGTAAAGTGTCTCCCCGAAGTCGATTCCTGCAATCGAGCAAAGGAGACGCATGGGGATCGTGCACACGCATCGCGGGCGCCTGGCGCCCGCACTCATCCTGGCGGTGCTGATGGCGCTGGCCGCCATCGTCACGCTCGGTTTGGCGCGCCGCGCCGGCGAGCGCGCAGCAGACGTTCACGTCAGTGCAGCAGTTGTCACAACTACTCGATGAACGACGCGTTCCACAACGCGGGCGGGCCACCCGGGAGCCGGATGCCCCACGTGCCACGCCAACGGCACCGCGACGCCGCCGCGTGCCGTCCGCGTGCGCGAGCTGCCACGACGGCGCGAGTCGGCTCATCGCCGGGCCAGGCGCAGCACGGGACCACCGGCTGCGGCACCACCCCCGGTTGCCACGGCGGTACCGCCGGCCGTCGCCACCACGACCATGACGCTCAAGGTCGCGCCGACGATCGTCAAGGTCAAGCAGAGTCGTCAAGATGACCGGTACCGCCGGTCCCGCCGCCTCCCTGGCGGGCGCGAAGGTCGCCTGAAGGTCGAGCGCAAGGTCGGCACCAAGTGGGTCAAGATGAAGACCGCGACCGCCACCGTGAGTGCCGACGGGCGCGTTCACGTGGACCTACAAGGCCGTCAAGAAGGGCGCGCACCGCGTGACGGCGTCGATCGCCAAGACGAGCACCTACACCGCCAAGAAGCTCGTCAAGACGTTCAGGGTGAAGTGAAGCCGCTCCCGGCCGCCACGGCCGGACGTGTGAAGACGCCGAGGGCGGGCGGTCCGCAGGGACCGCCCGCCCTCGGCCGTTCTCGGGGTCGCGCGGCGCGCCGGCGCTACAGGTCGACCGCTCCGGCGGCTCGCGCGGGTCGGCGAACCACTCGCGCTCGGCGAAGCCGTCGTCGGTGATGTCGGCCGAGCGTCTGCTTCAGGTACTTGCCCGGTGGCCTCGACGGCGACGGCGCCGTCCGGGCAGCAGGATCTCGCCCGTACCCTCGAAGAGGCGGCTGGTGTCGCGCGTGATGCGCGCGACGCAGCGGATCTCCTCGTCCAGGGGCAGCGGCCGGCGGAAGCGCACGCTGAACTCGACGGTGACGCCCCAGGCGTCGGGCTGGAGCAGCAGGATGGCGCGGCCGATGGTCTCGTCGAGGATCGCCGAGCTCACGCCGCCGTGCAGCCGGCCCGGGGTAGCTCTGGTGCTCCTCGCGCGGCGTGAAGACGCCGAGGAGCTCGCGGCCGGCGGCCGGGCCGGCGGCCGGCCGGCCCGCGCCGGCGGCCGCGCAGGCTCGTCCGGCGCCAGCTCGTAGAAGCGGGCGTGGAGGCCGAACGGGTTGTCGCGGCCGCAGACCAGGCACATGCGGCTGATGTTCTGGGCGCGCGTCGATCTCTGCGTGGCGGATCCCGGACGTGACGTGCTCCTCCGCGGCTGTCGGGGACGCCTCCATCATATGCGACGACCGTCTGAGACGGCGCGCGCGCCGCTGGACCGGGCGGGACACGGCCGTGCGCTTGACCGCCGCACGGCGGCGGGGAAGGCTGTGGGTGACGTGACGCCGGGCGGAGGAGGACCGAGCGCGTGCGGATCCTGGTCGTGGAAGATGCCGAGAAGCTCGCCCGGGCCCTCAAGACGGGGCTCGAGGCGGAGGGCTACGCCGTGGACGTGCTGTACGACGGGGGCGCCGCGCGCCGCCGCTTCGCGGCCCGGCGCGGCGCCCCATCCGCCTCCGGCCCGTCCGACCAGCTGCCCTACGACCTGCTGATCCTCGACGTCATGCTGCCCGGCGTGGACGGGTTCACCCTCTGCAAGGAGCTGCGGGAGCAGGGCCTCACTCTTGCCGGTGCTGATGCTGACGGCGCGGGACGCGACGGCGGACAAGGTCACCGGCCTGGACAGCGGCGCCGACGACTACCTCGTCAAGCCATTCGCGTTCGAGGAGCTGCTGGCGCGCATCCGCACGCTGCTCCGCCGGCCGCGGCGCGCCCTGCCACCGGTCCTGACGCTGGGCGAGCTCACCCTCGACCCCGCGGCGCGGGTGGCCAGGTACTGCCGGTGAGCCGCTCGCCCTGAGCCCCAAGGAGTTCAGTCTGCTGCGACTCTTCCTCCTGCACCCGGGGGAGGTGCTGAGCCGTGACTGGATCCTCGACCACGCCTGGGACGACGAGTTCGACTCGTTCTCCAACATCGTCGACGTGTACGCCGGCCGGCTGCGGCGCAAGCTGGACCGGCCGGGCGGCGGCGTGCGGCTCGAGACCGTGCGCGGCGCCGGGCTACGCGCTGCGCGCGGACGAGTCGCACGGAGGCGAAGTTGCCGGCGCCGGGAGAGACGCCGGTGTGACGGGTGAAGATGATGTCTGAGGCCGCCCGCCCCGACGTCTTCGCGCGCGCCCGCCTGCCGGCTCGCGCTGCTGTTCGCCGCGCTCGTCGTCGTGCTCGTCGTCGTCTCGAGCGTCTTCATGTACCTGACGGTGCGCGCCGACATCCGGACGGCGGCGTCGGGCGCCTATCAGGATTCGGAGTCGGAGCAGGCGTTCGTCTCCCGCTCGCTCGGCTACACTCCGCTGGCAGCTCGTCGCCGTCGACGCCGTGATCGTGATCTGTCGTCGGCGTCGGCGGCCTGCTCTACGCGCGCAGCACGCTTGCGGCCCATCCGGGAGAGCGTCGCCGCCCAGAAGCGCTTCGTGGCCGACGCCTCTCACGACCTGCGCACGCCGCTGGCGATCATGAAGGCGGAGTTCGAGGTGGCGCTCCGCCGCCCCGACCTGGACGAGGCGACGCGCCCGGTGCTGCTCAGCGGGCTGGAGGAGGTCGACCGGATGTCGGGGATGGTGGAGGACCTGCTCACCCTGTCGCGGATCGACGCGCACCAGGAGCCGCTGGCGCGGGAGCCGCTGGACCTCGCGGCGCTCGCGCGCCAGACCGTGGACGGCTTGGCGCCCTCGCGGCGACCGGCGGCGTGGCTACTGGGCGCCGACGCCGTCGGCGACACCTTCGCCGTCGGCGACGAGGGCCACGTGCGCCGCGCCCTGCGCAACGTGGTGCGCAACGCCGTGGAGCACTCGTCGCCCGGCGCGACGGTCGAGGTCGCCGTGCAGCGCACTGCCGCCGGCGCCCAGGTGGTGGTCACCGACCACGGCGAGGGCATGCCGCCCGAGGTGCTCGACCACGTCTTCGACCGGTTCTACCGTGGCGACGCGGCGCGCTCGCGCGCCAAGGGCGGGTCGGGTCTCGGCCTGGCGATCGCCCACTGGGCGCTTCGCGGCATGGGCGGCGACCTCAGTGTGGAGAGCCGGGTCGCCGCCGGCACGCGCGTGACGCTCACGCTCCCGGCCGCCTGAGGCGGTGGGGGCCGCCGGCCTGAGCGGCCGCCGGTGCCCGCGCGGACAGCTCAGACCGGCACGGCCTCGAGGCCGCGCAGGCCCACGGGGAAGCCGCGCGAGGCGCGTACCCGCCCGCGGCCGTCCACGACGAACCCGTGGTAGCCGGCCAGCCGCGAGATGCGCTCGAGGAGCTCGCCTCCGGAGGCGTAGAGGCCGGTGGCCAGCGCGTCGGCGAAGGCGAGGTCGTGCCCGATCACCGTCGCCGAGAGGAGCGCGCTCACCGGCCGGCCGCTGTGCGGGTCGACGAGGTGCTCGCCGCGCTCGTAGGAGCCGGAGGTCGCCACCGCGCCGGCGGCCGACGAGTTCCGCGGTCAGCAGGATCCTGTCCGCCGCGAGCGGGTGCTGGATGCCGATGCGCCACGGCTGCCCCGGCGCCGGGCGGCCGTACACGGCGATGTCGCCGCCGGCGTTGATCATCGCCGCGGGCACGCCGGCCTGCTTGAGCTCGCCCAGCGCCCGCTCGACCGCCCAGCCCTTGACCAGACCGGTCGGGTCGACGCCGCCGGGCATGGCCCAAGGGTCGAACCAGCCGCCCGACGCATCGCGCGCCCGGCGGCAGAGCTCCAGCACCTCCGCGACCTCGGGCGGCGCGTCGCCGAGCTCGATCTCGCCGCGCCGGAGCCGACTCACGGGGCTCTCCGGCTTCCAGGTGCTGAAGACGTCGTCGACCCACCGCAGCTTCGCCGCGGCGCGGCGGCGGGCCTCGCCGATCCACACGCCCGCCGTTTCGAGGTCCTCCTCCCACTCAGTCGTCGTGCTCGCCTCCGCGATGCTGAACGAGACCACCGTTCCCATTACCTGCTGCTGCCAATTGCGCATTGGGTCCTCCCGAGAGCTTGTCGAGCGCGGCCTGCAGTGAACGCGCGTAGGCCTGGCTCGTGTACGTGGCGCCGGAGACGCCCTGGATGGGGCCGCCGTTGGAGGCGATGGTCTGCTGTTCCAGCTGCGGGATGATGCTCTGTGAGATCTGCTGACTCTGCGGTCCGTGCAGGTTCATCTTCGCCATACCGACGCTGACGATCTTGCCGTTCGAGGCGGTGACCTTGACCTGGATGTCACCGAGGTTGCCGGCCAGCGACTGGTCGCTGCCGACGACCGTCCGCGCGCCTTTGACGTTGGCGTTGCCGGTGGTGAGGCCGGCGGTGGACGCCGCCTGGGTGCCGCCATCGGCGAGGCCGTGCGGCTTGAAGCTGAGCACGGCGGCGAGGCCGGCGGCGGTGGCGGCGATGACGATGGCTGAGCGTTTCATGGTGGTCTCTCCCGGGTCGTGTGTGCGGATCTCGCGCCTAGAAGGCGAAGTCCTCGTGATGGATGCGCTCGCCGCGGACGCCGAGCCGGCGCGCGGCGGCGATGACGCTCTGCATGAACTCAGCGGGACCGCAGACGTAGAGGTCCCGGTCGGCGATGTCGGGCACGAGCTGGGCGAGACCTTGCTCGTCGAGGCGCGCGTGCGAGCGCGGCCCGACGAGCTCGTGGAGCTGCCCGCCGCGCTCGCCCACCAGGTGGGCGAGCTCGTCCCGCAGGACCAGGTCACGCCGGCTGCGCGCCGCGCAGGATCGCGACCACGTCGACGTGGCGCGGCAGGTCCTCGAGCAGCGCCCTGACGGGCGTGACGCCGACGCCGGCCGCGACCAGCACGACCCGGTCGGTGTGCCGCGCGTGGTGGGTGAAGGCCCCGTACGGGCCTTCGATGGCCACGCGCGTGCCCGGCTCGACGGCGGCCAGCGAGTCGCTGTGGTCGCCGAGGTCCTTGACGGTGATCCGCATCCGGTTCGCGGTCGGCACCGCCGACAGCGAGTACGGGTGCGCCTGCCACCACATGCCGCGCTTCAGGAAGCGCCAGTGCAGGAACTGGCCGCCCGACGCCTCGAGCTTGTCGCAGGTGCCGGCCCGTCATGGTCACGGAGACCACGCCGGGCGCTTCCTCCTCGACGGAGTGGACCGTCACCCTGTGGTGGAGGCTGCGCGCGATCGGCAGGCCCCAGCGGTAGACGATGACGGCGCCGGCGGTCGCGAACCAGAGCGTCAGCCACCAGGCGGTGGCCAGCGGGTGACCCATGAAGGGCGCGCCGGTCAGGATCTGGTGCGGGACCGAGAGCGCGACGGCGAGGTAGGTGTAGAGGTGGACCGCCCACCAGGTCTCGTACTTCATCTTGCGGCGCACGTAGCGGTACGAGGTGGACCCCGCCAGGAAGAGCAGGCCCAGGCCGGCGACGGCGAGCATCATGCCCGGGAACGTCGTGGCCATCAGGACGAGTTCGTGCCACGGGCCGGTCGCCGACCTGGGCGGCGTAGCCCAGGACGACGGTGACGACGTGGACGCGATGAGGCCGAGGATGGCCGGGCCGAGCGTGCGGTGCAGCTTGACGAGGCGGTCCTGGCCGATGGCCTGCTCGACCGCCGGGATCCTCGCGATCAGCAGCAGCGTGACCAGCAGCAGGATAGGTGCCGGACATGGCGGCGACGCGGCCGACGGCGGTGAGCACGCCGCCGGCGCCGGCGAGCACGCTCGCCGACTCGACGGGGACGACGAGCGCGACGCTGATGACCATGCCGATCGCGGCGAGGACGCCGAGCAGCCTCGCCACCAGGCGGCGCGACCTCGCCCTCGGCCCGGCGGGGCGCGCGAGAGCCCGCGAGCGCGCCTGCGCCAGCCGCCCCTCGCGCGCCTCCAAGCTGCCGTGCTCGCCGGCGCGCCGGCGCCTTCCCAGTCTGCGTCCATGACATCCACTCCTCTCGGCCCGGCGATCCGGCGCCGTCGTGAACAGGTCTCGCAAGGGTTGTCACCGGGAGTGCATGAACGCGAGATGAACGCCGCCGGGCGGATCGCGGAGCCAGAGTCAGACCGGATGAGGTCGCCGACCGGCGCCGGCGGCAGGAGGCGTGGAGCGTGTCAGGCCGGCGAAGTCGTGACGGCGGCGCGCCAGGTGGCCGTGTACTCGATGCCCGGGCCCGGCGACGCGAGGCCCGGGTCCTCGACGACCCAGCGGCCCTCCAGGCCCGACTCGCGCGCGGCCAGCTCGAAGTGGCACATGGCGATGCCGAGGTCCACGCGCTGGAGGTCGGCGATGCGCAGCAGCTTGAACAACGGGCTGCCCTTGCCGTAGCCCTTGGTGCGCACGCAGGTAGAAGTGCCAGTCGTCGCCGCGGCGCACGATGCGCCACGGCTGCTTGTTGGTCGCCGACGGCGCCATGCGGACGGCCTCCAGGGCTTCGCCGTAGCCGTCCGCCGCCGCGGCCCCAGCGGCTCGGCCGAACTCGCCGGCGAAGAAGAGCTCGTCCGGCGGGAACCGCCGCGTGCCCTCTTCGCGCTCGCGGATGCGCTCGGCGCCGTCGTCGCCGGGGTAGCCCGATGGAGACGACGGCCGGGATGGTCTCGTCGCGGCGCGACGCCGCCGAAGCGGGACGTGAAGGTGCTGCGCGTGAACGTCCCGCCGAGCCAGCAGGTGCCCAGGCCGATCCCGGTGGCGTCGAGGATCGACCTCCTCGAGCAGGTAGCCGTAGTCCTCGAGGTCGCCCGGCCCCTTGCGCACGGCGCCGACGATGTAGCCCGTCGCCCCCTTGATGAAGCCGTAGGTGCCGAGACGCCGGAGGGCGCCGGCGTCGTCCGGCGAGGCCGCGATGAGGCCGAAGCGCGCGGCCGACCCGAGCGGTCCGCGTCGTCCTGGTCGCCATGAACGCCGCGAGCGCCTCTCGGTCGGTCTCCGCGATCGGCCGCTCGAGATACGTGCGGCAGGAGTAGCGGCGGTCGATGAGCTCGCGGGCGCCCGTCAAGACCGCATCTCCTCAGCCGGGAGTGTCACGGTGAAGGTCGAACCTGCGCCCGAGGCGGCTGCTCACGGAGAGCGTGCCGCCGTGGGCGCGGGCGATCTCGCCGGCGATGGCGAGGCCGAGGCCGTGACCGCCGGTGGCGCGCGCCCGGGACTCCTCGGCGCGATAGAAGCGGTCGAAGACCTTGTCGACGTGCTCGGGGGCGATCCCCGCGCCGGTGTCGCTGACCTCCACCGTCACGCCCGCCTCGTCGCGGTGGCCGGCGAGGCCGATGCGTCCGCCGTCGCTGGTGAACTTCACCGCGTTGTCGAGGAGGTTGAAGAACAGCCGGATGAGCTGGTCCTGGTCCGCGGTCAGGACGAGGCCTGGATCCACGTGTTCTTCCAGCGACTGACCACGCGCCTCCGCCAGCGGCCGGACCTGCTCGGCCACGGCCGTGAGCAGTTCGCTGAGATCGACATGCTCCCTGCGCGGCGCGGGGGCTCCCCGGTCGAGGCGCGCCAGGAGCAGCAGGTCCTCGGACAGCCGGGTGAGCCGCTCGACCTCCGCCTCGAGCGACCGAAGGGTGTCCTCGTACTCGGGGCGGCTGCGCGGGCGCGTGAGGGTCACCTCGATGCGCCCGCGCAGAGCGGTGAGCGGCGTGCGCAGCTCGTGGGACACGTCCGACACGAAGCGCCGCTCCCTCCGGAACGCCTGCTCGAGCCGCTCGAGCATGCGGTCGAAGGCGGCGGCCAGCCGCCCAAGCTCCTCCGAACCCTGGGGGCCCATGCGGCCGCTGAGATCGCTGCCGGTGATCCGCTCGGCGGCCGTGGCCATGTGGTCGATCGGCGCCAGGGCGCGGCCGGCGAGGAACAGGCCGCCGGCTGCGGCCAGCGCGAGCATGAGCGGCAGGCCGAGCAGCAGGGCCCGCCGGAGGCGGGCGAGGGCGGCCTCCGTGGCCGCCAGGGAGCGGCCGGTCTGCAGCCATGCGGGCTCGCCCGTGGGCAGCGTCACCGCCTGCGAGTAGACGCGCCAGGCGGCAGCGGCGCCGGGCGCGGCCACCGTCGCGAAGCCCGCGCCGGGCTGTCCGGCTGCGTCCGGCAGACGGAACGCGCCCGCGCCGCCGAGGATGTCGCCGTCGGCGGCGAGCACCCTGATCATGGACTCGCTCGCCGTATCCTTCGCCGCCGGCTCGCCGCCGGCGGGCAGGAAGTCGCCGACGCTGGTCTTGGCCTCGGTGACGGCCGTCTCACGGATGCCGCTGTCGAGCTGATCCATCAGGGCGGTCTCGAGGCCCATGTAGAAGAGGACGGCGATGACGCCCGTGCTCAGCGCGAACACGGCGACGTACCAGAGCGTGAGCCGCAGGCGCAGGGTCCTGCGTCCCGGGAGGAGCCGCCGGAGTCCGCGGCCCTGGGCCGGCGGCTCCACGACGTGCGCTCGAGGTGCGCCGCCCGGCGTCACCCGGCCGGCTCCTCGAGCATGTATCCCACGCCCCGGACGGTCCTGATGGCCGGTCCGCCGCCGCCCGCGGGCAGCTTGCGGCGCAGGTAGCCGATGTACACGTCCACGACGTTCGACTCGTGCTCGAAGTCCAGGCCCCAGACCGCTTCGCCGATCTGGGTGCGCGTGAGCACCTGTCCCGGGTGGCGCAGCAAGTACTCCAGCAGGGCGAACTCGCGCGCGCTGAGGTTGATGGAGAGGCTCCCGGCGCGGACGGTCCGCGACCGCCGGTCCAGCTCCAGCTCTCCCACGCGGACGACGTCGTCGGCCTGCAGCGGTGGCCGCCTGAGCAGGGCGCGGGTGCGGGCCAGCAGTTCCGCGAAGGCGAAGGGCTTGGTGAGGTAGTCGTCGGCCCCGGCGTCCAGGCCGCCGACCCTGTCGTCGATCTCGTCCCTCGCGGTCAGCAGAAGGACGGGCGTCGCCAGGCCGGCCGAGCGCACGCGGCGCAGCACCTCGAGGCCGTTCATCCCCGGCAGCATGATGTCCAGGATGATGACGTCGATGTCCGCCGAGAGCGCCCGCTGCAGTCCTCGCCGGCCGTCGGCCTCGACGGTGACGACGAAGCCGGCCTCCGTGAGGCCCTGCCGGATGAATCCCGAGATGCTGCTCTCGTCCTCTACGACCAGCACACGCATCGACGCGCCCTCCACAGGCTCGGGCCCGGCGCCGCCGGCGGCGCCGGGCCAATGCTCCCTATGGTCGTCCGAAGGGGACGGCGAGGGCAAGACCCTCGCCGTCCCCTTCGAGGCCATCCTGCCCGCGAACCCGGGTGATCAGAACCTTCCTCTCGCGACAAGCGCTCCGCCGCCGGTACTGATCCTCACGCCCTTGCCCGTCACCGACGTGGGCACGCTCTGGCCTGCCTGGGTGTCCCTGACCAGCCGGGCGCGTCCCAGGGCGTTGACCCGCATGTGACCCATGACCTTGCCGCCGATGCGGACGGTGAGCCGCTTGCCGGCGAGCCTCTTGGCGTCCTCGATCTGGACCTCGAGCTCGCGCTCCTCTTCCTTGGCCTTCCACTTCGCCTCGCCGTTCACGGCGGGGAAGGCGGCCGATCCGGACAGCGGGGCCCTCTTGATGGTCGCGGTGGACTTGGCGCCGACCTGGGCGGCGCTCGCGAGCGTCACCAGCACCATCGCGATGAGCATCAGGCCTACGGTCACTCCCAGCAGAGTCTTCCTGCGGGCCGTGCGATCCTTCGCGTACACGTTCATCTCGTCCCTCCTGATCCCGGGTGCTCCGGCCGAGCCGGGTGCCCGTGTGACACTGTCGTAAGACATATGTCCGGGCTCCCTAAGACCATCGTGAGAGAACGCTAAGAAGTCTCTCATGCGTCACCGGCGAGCCCCTAGTGGGCGCGACCGCCTGCTACCATGTCTGAGGGGGCACAGGTGGTGTCACGAGGCAGGAGAGCGATGTCCGGAGTCGCGCTGGTCTTCCCGTACTTCCGCACGAGGGCGAGGACCGAGGTGCTGTTCCCTCCCCTCGGTCCCGCGCTCCTGAGCGCGCACCTCAAGAGGGCCGGCGTGGAGGCGCGCGTCTTCGACGGGACCTTCAGCTCCCTCGAGGCGCTGGTCGACGACGTGGTCGCCTGGCGGCCCGCCGTCGTCGGCATCTCGAGCATGGTGACCTGACCGGCAACACCCTGCGGGTCGCCGCGGCGCTCCGCGAGCGTCTGCCGGACGCCCTGCTGGTCGCCGGGGGGCCGCTGCCGACCGTGTTCCCGGGCCGCTTTCTGCCGCACGTCGACCTCGTCTTCCGAGGCGAGGCGGACGTCAGCTTCCCCGCGTTCTGCCGCGACCACCTCGCCCGCGGGGCCACCCGGGATGGTCTCGGTGACCTGCCGCTGGAGGCGTACTCCGGCCTCGTCGCAGACGGCGAAGGCCTCCGCATCGACAACCCGCCGGTGCACCTCTCGCAGAGGGAGATCGCCGGCTTTCCCCTGCCCGACCGCGGCGACTTCGATCACCGCGCCTACCAGGGTGCGTGGGCGTCCACCGGCCACCGGCCGACCACGCTCATCGCGACGCTCGGCTGCCCCTACGGCTGCGAGTTCTGCTCCAAGCCGGTCTTCGGCGACGCCGTGCGCCTGCGCCCGCTCGACAGGGTCTTCGCCGAGGTCGAGGACATCGTCCGTCTCGGGTACGACGGCCTGTGGATCGCCGACGACACCTTCACGCTCCGCCCCGACTACCTCGAGGCGTTCTGCCGCCGCGTGGCGCCGCTGCGCCTGACCTGGAGCTGCCTCTCCCGCGCCAACGGGATCGACCCGGCCACTGCGCGCCTCATGAGGGACGCCGGTTGCCGTCGCGTCTACCTCGGCCTGGAGTCCGGCAGCCAGGCGACGCTTGACCTGATGCGGAAGCAGATGACGGTGGAGCAGAGCGTGCGGGCGACGAGCGTGTACCGGGACGCGGGCGTCGAGGTCGCCGCCTTCTTCATAGTCGGCTACCCGGGAGAAACGGTGGCCGACATCGAGAAGACGCTCTCGTTCGCGCTCGCGCTGCCGCTTGCGGAGATCTCCTTCAACGTGCCGCTGCCGCTGCCGGGGTCCAGACTCTGGGAGCGCCTCGGCGGAAGCGACGAGGGGCGCGACTGGACGCACGAGAACGAGCTGACCTTCGTCTTCGCCTCCGACGTCGACCAGGCCTGGCTGCGGCGGCGGATCGACGAGACCATGGCGGCGTTCGCGGCGAAGCGGACGAACGCCGCCTGAAGCGGGCGGGGCCCGTAGGCGGCTCTCCGCCGGGTCGGGCCGTCGGGCAGCGCGGTCCGGCGTCAGCGCAGGCGCCGGAACAGAGCCTCCGCCGGCGCCCGCGTGAGCCGGACGGCGGCGGGGCCGAGACGCCCGAGCCGCCGCCGCAGCACGAACTGCCCCCTCCCGGTCAGGATGGCCGCACGCATCTTCAGCGCCGAGAAGTCGCCATCGTACGTCGAGCTGCTGGTTCAGCAGGAGGCTGCCGTCGGGCCGCGCCTCTCCCGTGACGCGGCCCTCGAGCGCGCGTGCGCAGCCGCGTCCCCGGCAGCGGATACGGCATCGAGAGCCCGAGGTAGTCGAGCGGCAGGGAGGCGGCGAAGCGCAGGGTCTCGAGCACCGTGTCGTCGGTCTCGCCGGGGTAGCAGAGGATGAAGAACGCGCCGACTTCGAGGCCCGCGTCGTGGGCGGCCCATACCGCTTCGCGCGCCCGCGCCGCCGTGATGCCCTTGCGCATGAGGCGCAGGATCTCGTCCGAGCCGGATTCGATGCCGAAGAAGACGGTCCGGCAGCCGGCGCGGCGTATGCGCGCCGCGGTCGCGCCGTCGATGCCGTCGACGCGCGCGAGGCACTCCCAGGCGAAGCGCAGGCCGCGCCGCTCGATCTCGTCGCACAGCGCCACGACGCGTTCGCCACGCAAGGTCAAAACGTCGTCGGCGAAGGCGATGCGGTCGTAGCCCAGCGCCAGCGCCTGCTCGATCTCGTCGACGACCCCCGCGGGTGAGCGCTCGCGGTAGGAGCCGCCGAAGACCACGTTGCTGCAGAACTCGCAGGCGAACGGACAGCCGCGGCTGGCCATCACCGTGGTGACGGCGTAGCCGTAGCGCCGCCGCCCGTGGCTGATGTAGGCGGCGTTGGGCAGCAGGTCGCGGGCGGGGAAGGGCAGGGCGTCGAGGTCGCCGGCGAGGGGCCGCGGCGGGGACGCGGCGGCCGCGCCGCCGCCCGCCTTCGCGGCGACCGCGCCCGGCACTTCGCCCGGGTCCGCGCCGGCGGCGTGCGCGGCGATGACGTCGACCATGGTCTGCTCGCCCTCGCCGCGCACGACCACGTCGAAGTCGGCCAGGAACGCCTCCGGCTCGCAGGTCGGCAGCGGCCCGCCGGCGACCAGGAGGTCGCAGCGGCCGCGGAGCTGCCGGGCGAACCAGAGGGCATCGTCGCGCATCGTCGCCATGGAGTAGACGCCGACGACGTCCGCTCTGGCCGCGAGGGCCAGGCGCAGCGCCTGCTCGCGGCCCAGGAACGTGCAGTCGAGGAGCCGGACGGCGTGGCCGGCCTGACGGAAGACTCGCCGCCACGTAGGCCGGTCCGAGCGGCGGGAAGCGGAAGCGGGAGCGGTCGAGCGAGCGGCGGAAGAAGGGATACACGAGCAGCACGGAGCTCATGCCCCTCATCCTCCGTCCCTCCGGCCGCGAGATGCGGACGTCGTAGGTGAAGGTGGGCCGGCCGGGGCGCAGGACGTAGCCGAAGCCGGCCCAGGCGAGCCGCCCGGCGACGGCCTCCCGGCCCCGCATCAGGCGCGCTGCAGGCGCCTGAGCGAGCGTGAAGGCGACTCCTCGCCGCTGGCTGACGAACGAGGCCGTCGCGGCGTCGACGCTCGTCCCAGGTGCCGATCGCGTCGCCGCGGAGAGAGGAGCCGGCGGAATCCTCGTAGCGGTCGAACGCGCCGGCGCCGAGCTCGTTCATCAGCGCGATCTCGGTCGCGCGCCGGCCGGCACGCCCCGGAGGTCCGCAACGACGGTGACGACCGAGCTCGCCCCCGGTGATCGTATACTCGACGGGGATGGTCGCCACCGGGCCGGCACCCTCGTCGAAGGTGGTCACCCACTCGAGACGGCGGCGGGCAGCGTTCGAGAACGCCGTGAGCGGCGCGCGCAGCCGCCGGGATACGCCGGTGCGCGGCGGCCAGCACGTCCCTGAGCGCGTAGACGGACCGCGAGCGCACCGGGCCGCCGCGGTCGTCGGCGAGCCTTTCCACGAGGTCCATACGGTACGTGGCCGTCACCCGCCACGTGGGTCCTTTCGATCGGGCGGCGAGCGTCCATGGCAGCCGGGGAAGACGGCCTGCAGGCCGCGCTTGAGGACCGGCACGCCGATGCCGACGCCCTCTTCGCTCAGATCGCGTCCGTCGTCGAGCAGCACGAGACCCTTCTGCAGTCGCTCGGTGGGGTAGCCGGTCGCCTCCGGGCCGTCCTGCTCCTTCCGCCGCGCCATCGTCGGTCGATGCGCAGCTCGAGCCCGCCGGGGAGCCGGACGGCGGCGTAGCACGGCCGCTCCCGCCGTAGTCGTTCGGGACCGCGGCGCCGTCGCGCCGGGGGCGCAGGCACGCGACGACCGTCCACCAGCCGGCGACCTGCCAGGCGACGACCAGGGTCGCCCGGAGCGGCGGCAGCGCTCACCGAGGAGAAGTCCGCCGCGGCCGCCAGCCGACGCCCGCCAGGCCGCGGGGAACGTCGAGCCAGAGCAGCTGCAGCGGCGCCAGCGTTCGCGACCGCGAAGGCGAGCGGGATCAGCCACGAGAGCCGTCAGCAGGCGCCGGTCGAGGCTGCCGAGCGATACCAGGATGAGGACGAGGGGCAGCACCAGCACCACGTTGGGCTCGGCCAGCCAGGCGCGCGTGAGGAGGAAGACGAGCCCCAGCGCCACGGCTGCCGCGCGCCAGGTCCTCGAACCCGGGGCCGCGGTGCAGGAGGGCCAGGCCCGCGGCGAGCGCAACGACCCAGAGCATCCCGATCAGCCACCAGTGACCGGGCAACGTGCAGCGGGTCGCGGAACAGCCGGGCGACGGTCGTGTACGACATCCCGCCGGTCATCAGGAAGTGGGCGTTGGGCCGATGCCAGATCTGCGCGGTACGCCAGCCGAGCGCGACGACCGGCACGACGATGAACACGGCCGCCCACGACGGCCGTGACGGCGGCGTAGCGGAGCGCCTCCCGCGGCGCTCTGTCCCGCCAGCCACACGAGCACGACGAGCACGCACGGGCAGCGGCGTCGGCTTGGTGCACACGGCCAGCGCCAGCAGCGCGGCGGAGCTCGCCCATCTCCCTCGCCACACGAGCACGAGCGCGACGACCGTGAGCAGCGTGACGATCACGTCGATCTGGCCCCAGGCCGCGCCGGTGAACAGGATGAGCGGGTTCAGGAGCATGAAGGCCCAGGCCCGGCGGCACGTCGCGGCCTGGGCCCCGAGCCTGCCCCAGCGCTGGCGCCCACCAGGTAGGCGAGCCCGACGGTCGCCGCGATCAGCGGCAGCTTGAGGGCCAGGTCGTAGACGAGCAGGTTCGGCACGAGCGCGTACGTCGCCCGGTAGATGAGCCCCGTGACGAGGGGCCAGGGGGGGGGTAGCCGATCGTCGTCAGCTGCGCTGAAGCCGGCGTGCTGGAAGACGGCCGCTGAGGTCGAGCGGGGAGTAGGGGCCGTGACCGGTCCCCACCAGGTAGCCGGTCGCCATGAAGACGCGCGCGTCGTAGGCGTGGGCGAACAGTGTCCCCAAGACGAGCTGCAGCGACCACGCTGACCGCGAGGATGCGCCGGTCGTACGCGCATGGGACGCCGCCGCGTGGTCACGCGCGGCGCGGCGGTCACCCGTAGATGGCGACGTAGACCCACACGCCGAGCGCCGTGCCGAGCAGGTAGACGATGTAGGCGACGCGCATCAAGTCCTTGTGCCGCGCGACGCTCTCGCCTCTGGCCGTGAGCTGATTGGCGCGGATCACCACGAACAGCCCGAGCGC
Organism: uncultured Thermoleophilia bacterium; assembly: GCA_963705205.1. GTDB lineage: Bacteria > Actinomycetota > Thermoleophilia > UBA2241 > UBA2241 > CAIXSE01. Next base: position 111,743 of record CAVPJG010000013.1, on the reverse strand, counting down.
GACGCCGACGAGCCCGGTCACCGCGTGCACGGTCGTCAGCGCGTTGGTCGACTTCTCCAGGTTGCCGGGCAGGTTGGGCCTCACGTAGAGCCAGTACGAGCGGATCATCCAGACCACGACCGGGACCGCGTTCAGAATCACGGCGGCCGTCTGCACCCAGCGGTGCGCCGGATAGCGCCCGGTGCGGGCGAGCCCGACACCGATGGTGAGCATGACGAGCGCGGCGATCGTGATGAGCAGCGCCAGGTCCGCGCCCACGCTGCCCTTCGTGCCGAGGAACCCGGCGCCGTCGAGGTAGGTGAGCATCACGCCACCCGCGGAACGCGCTGCAGAAGGTCCATCGTCGTCATGGCCGTCCTCCAATGGTATCCGCAGCCTAGCCTCAGGCCGACGGTGGGGCAACGGTGCGGGTCATGTCACAGGGCACCCGCCCCGATCCCGCGAGGGGGGCCGTTGTTGCCCGCCGCCGGCGGCGGTAGGCTGGGCGCCGGGCGACGGAGGAGGAGCGTGGCCGGTACGACGGTCGGTGAGCGGGCCCACATGCAGACCCGGCGGTTCCCGCGCCTCGTTGGGCGCATCACCGCTCTGAGCCGTCGTCGCGCGCTCGTGATGACCTTGGTCGTGGCCGCCATCGCGGGCGCGCTCGTGCTCGACGTCGCGTTCCCCAGCTACCCCATCGCCGGCTTCTATCTCGTTCCCGTGACACTGGCGGCGCTGACGCTGCGCGTGCGCGAGACCATCGTGGTCAGCCTCGTCTGCCTCGGGCTCGCCCTGTACGTCATCGTGATCCAGGACCGCTGGGACGGTCCGACCATCACCGTCGTGTGTTTCAGCGTCCTCAGCGGAGCTGCGCTGATCGCCTTGGCCTATCTGTTCAAGCAGGTCGACCAGCTGTACGAGACGGAGCGCTCCACCACGGAGATGCTCGAGTCGCTCGCCGCCCAGCTGCAGACCCTGCAGGAGGTCGTGGTCCTCGACTCGGACCGTCCCTTGTCCGACCTGCTGCGCCGCGTGATCGACCAGGCCAGCCAGCTGCTGGGGAGCGACGGCTGCTGTGTCTACCGCTACGACCCGCAGCAGGACGTCCTCGAGGTGGCCGCCGCGAGTGGTCTGTCGTCGTGCGGGGGTACGTTGCCCGCCACGGCGGCTGACGAGCCCGTCGCCCGCGCGCTCGCCGGTCACGCCCCGGTCGCGGTCTCCAGGGCGCAGGAGGGCGGTGCGCTGCTCGCCGTGCCCCTGCTCGTGCGCAGCGAGGCTTACGGCGTGCTCGCGCTCACCTACCGCGAGGAACGCGCGTTCACCGACCTCGACGTCCGCCTTGCCGCGTCCTTCGGCGGGCAGGTCGCGCTGGCCATCGAGAACGCGCGCCTGCGCGACGAGATCGGGCAGGCGGCCGCGGCCACCGAGCGCTCGCGGCTGGCGCGCGACCTGCACGACTCCGTGACGCAGTCGCTGTTCGCCGCGAGCCTCAAGGCCGAGGCGGTCCGCCGCCGCTGGCGGCCGAGCAGCAGCGAGGCGCGCGACAACGTGGAGGACGTGGAGCGGCTCGCGCGCGGGGCGCTCGCCGAGATGCGCACGCTGCTCATGGAGATGCGTCCGGACGCGCTCGCCGAGGCGTCGCTCGCCACGCTCATCGAGCAGCTCGCGGCGGCCACCGAAGGCGGCTCGCGCGTGACCGTGCACGTGGACCTGCGCGGCAGCACGCCGCCGCCCCAGGACGTCAGCGTCGCCCTGTTCCGCATCGCCCAGGAGGCGCTCCAGAACGTGAACCGCCATTCCGGCGCGACCGAGGCCTGGGTTATGCTCGACATGACGGGACCAGTCGTGCGCCTGTCGGTGCGCGACGACGGGCACGGGTTCGACGTGGCGGCTGTGACGCCGGAGCACCTCGGGCTTGCGATGATGAGGGAGCGCGGGGAGGACGCCGCACGTCGAGGTCACGGTCGAGAGCGCGCCGGGCGCCGGCACCACGGTGACCGCGGTCTGGCGCCCGGACGAGCAACCATGAGCGAGGGAGGCGGCGTGCCCACAGGCGCAGGCGAGCAGAGGATCAAGGTCGTCATCGTCGACGACCACGTGCTGGTGCGCAGCGGCCTCGAGGTCGTGTTGGGCATGTTCGACGACATCGAGCTGGCCGGCCAGGCCGGTGACGGCGAGGAGGCCGTGCGGCTGTGCCGGGAGCTCCGCCCCGACGTCGTTCTCATGGACCTCGTGATGCCGGGCGTGTCCGGGGTGGAGGCGACGCGGCAGATCCTCGCCACGGCACCCGGCACCAAAGTGGTCGCTCTGACGAGCTTCACCGACGACGCCCTCATCGGCGAGACGCTGCGCGCCGGCGCCATCGGCTACCTCATGAAGAACGTGACCGCCGACCAGCTCGCCGAGGCCGTGCGCGCCGCGCACGCCGGGCGCTCCACGCTGGCGCCGGAGGCGGCCGACGCGCTCGTGCGTTCGGTCTCCGCGCCCCCGCCGGGCGCCGATTCCCTCACCGCCCGGGAGCGGGAGGTGCTCAAGCTGATGGCCGACGGGCTCACCAACGCCGACATCGCCGAGCGCCTCGTCATCGGCGTGGCCACCGTCAAGACGCACGTCAGCAGCATCATCTCCAAGCTCGGGGTCGCCACGCGCACCGAGGCCACCGCGACGGCCATCCGCCGCGGCCTGGTCTGACCCGGCCGCGGCTCACGTCCTTCGCCTCTCTTCGTCCGCTCTCATCCTTAGGGCGTAGAGGAGCCTCACACCAGGGGATGGCCTGAGGCTCCTTCGCACGCTCGATGTAGGGCGGGGCCGGGACTGCTTCAATGAAGTCTCGACCAGCAATCCCGGTCCGTCGCGTAGGAGGATGAGGTGATCGAGAGGATCCTGCTTCCCGCGCTCACGGGCAGCGTCCTGCGGGCAGTCGTCGTCTGCGCCGGCCGCCCTGCCATGGGCGTGCGCGAGCCCGACTCCAGGGTCTGACCGGGCTCGTACAGGACACATCGTGGCACGCCGCAAACGCCGAGAAGGACACTCGCTGCACAAGGTGCTGGGGGTCGGGGCCCTCTTCAGCACCGCGTACGGCAACGTCGGCTCCTCCATCTACTACGCCCTCGGCGTCGTCGCCGTGGCAGCGCTCGGCCTGACGCCGGCGGTGTTCGTGATCACCGGTGCTCTCTTCGTGTGCACCGCCTGGTCGTACTCCGAGGCCACCGCCGCCATGCCGGAGGCCGGCGGCGCCTCCAGCTTCACGCGCCGCGCCTTCAACGAGTTCGCCAGCTTCGGCATCGGCTGGGCGCAGATGCTCACGTACACGGCCACCATCGCCATCTCGGCGCTGTTCGTGCCGCAGTACCTCTCGATCTTCTGGCCCATCCTCAAGGAGCCGCCGTACAACGTCATCGGCGGCGCCCTCACCATCCTCGTCCTCGTCGTCCTCAACGTCGTCGGCATCAAGGAGGCGGCCAGCCTCAACGTGGTGCTCGCGCTCCTGGACCTGGGGACGCAGGTCCTGATCATGATCATCGCGCTTGTCCTGCTGCTCGAGCCGAACATCCTGATCTCTCAGATCCATTGGGGCATCGCGCCGACCTGGAGCCAGTTCCTCTACGGCCTCGCCATGGGCACGGTGGCGTACACGGGCATCGAGACCATCTCCAACATGGCCGAGGAGGCGCACCACCCAGACAAGGACGTGCCGCGCTCGATGAACTTCGTCATCATCGCGGTGCTGGTCGTCTACATCGGCATGCCGCTGGCGGCGCTCTCGTCGATGACCGTCGACTACAACACGGTGCCGGTGGACCCCGCGACGGGCATGACCGTGCCGGTCGAGGTCGTCCCCGGCGAGCCCGAAGGCACCTACCGCCTGAAGTCCGACCCCAGCGTGGTCGCCTACGTGCCCCTGGAGGAGCAGGCGGACGGGTCCATGGTCATTCCGGCCCAGGAACCCACCGGCGAGGTGACCACGGACGACGGGCAACAGGTGACGAGGCTGTACGGCACCCAGCTCGGCAGCAACTTCCTCGCCGACCCGGTGCTGGGCATGGTGCGCTTCCTCCCGGACAACGTCGCCTGGCTGCGCTGGATCCTCGGTCCTTGGGTCGGCATCCTGGCGGCCACCATCCTGTTCATCGCCACCAACGCCGGCATCATCGGTGTCTCGCGCCTGGCCTTCTCGCTGGGCCAGCACCGCCAGTTGCCGCGGGTGCTCGGGCGCGTCCACCCCACGCGGCTCACCCCCTACATCGCCATCGTGCTCTTCGGCGTCGTCGCGGTGATCCTGATCTTGCCCGGCGAGATCCCGCTGCTGGCAGATCTCTACGCCTTCGGCTCGATGATCGCGTTCACGGCCGCGCACGTCTCGGTCATCGTGCTGCGGCGCAAGGAGCCGGAGCTGGCGCGGCCGTTCCGGCCCCCGCTCAACGTCACCATCCGGGGCACGTCGTACCCGCTCACCGCCGTGCTGGGCGCGGTGGGCACCTTCTCGGTCTGGTGCGTGATCCTGTACTACAAGCCGTGGAGCGGCCTCATCGGCGTCTCATGGGTGTGCATCGGTATCGTCGCCTACGTGATCTTTCGCAAGGCGCAGGGCTACTCGCTCACCAAGACGGTCAAGTCGCCCACGCTGCCGGCGTCCCTCCAGGAGGACGTGGTCTACGACCAACTGCTGGTGCCGGTGCGCGATACCCAGGTGAGTGAGGAGATGATGGTGCTGGCCTGCCAGCTGGCCACCGAGCGCAGGTCGTCCATCGACGCGCTCTACGTGATCGAGGTGCCGCTCAACCTGCCGATCGACGCCAGCCTGCCGGAGGAGCGCGAGCGTGCCCGGCAGGTGCTCGAGAACGCCGCCCACGCCGCCGACATGTTCGGCGTGAAGCTCACACCGGTCGTGGTCACCGCGCGGTCGGCGGGGCGGGCGATCGTCGAAGAAGCCATCGCCCGCCGCTCCGAGGTCATCGTCCTCGGCTCCCAGGGCAAGCGCCGCATCGCCGACAAGGTCTTCGGGCGCACCATCGACTACGTGCTCAACAACCTGCCCTGCGAGGCGATCATCAACGTGATCCCCAAGACCATGCCGGGTGTGGCTGGGGTGACCGCGGCGGCGTCCGCCGGCGTGATCTCGCCGTCCGCGCCTCCGGGGGCCGGTCCCTCAGGCGAACGGCCGGCCGCGGTCGGCGGCGAGCCCACGGCGGGTCGCGGCGGAGTCAAGCGCAGGGCGCAGGGGCTGCCTCTGAGCCGGTACCTGCCGTCGCGGCCCGGACGGGACGGATCCGGAGCCGGGGACGATGCCGGCAGCGCGAAGGGCGCCGAGGCGGCTCCGCCGCGAGCCGGCAAGCACGGCGCCGAGTAGACGACCTGCGGCGCGTGCTACGCGAGCGGCAGGCGGACCGCGAAGGTGGTGCCGGCCTCCGAGCTCGTGAACGAGACTGTGCCGCCGCTACGCTCAACCGCCGCCTTCACGATGGCGAGCCCCAGCCCGTTGCCGGGGTAGGCCGAGACGTTGCGCGCGCGGTGGAAGCGCTCGAAGATCTCGCGCTGCTCGTTCGCCGGGATGCCGACGCCGGTGTCGGACACCGTCGCCATCACCGCGGCGCCGTCCCGGCGCACTGCGAGGGCGACGCTGCCGCCCTCCGGCGTGAACTTGACGGCGTTGTCGAGCAGGTTGGCGAGGACGGTCTGCAGCCGGGCGTGCCCCATCGGGACGGGGAGGGGGCCGGCGGCGACGTCGAGCACCAGCTCGACGCCGGCCTGCTCCGCCCGTGAGGCCACGCCGTCGGCCAGTTCCAGCGCGACGGCGGCGAGGTCGGTGCTCTGCCGCTCGCCGGCGGGCTCGCCCGCCTCGAGGCGCGAGAGCTGCAGCAGGTTGTCCGAGAGGCTGGCGAGGCGGCCGGTCTGGGCGAGCGCCCGGTCGACCAGGCGGCGCTCGTCGGCGCTCGTCGCCTTGCGCTCGGCCAGCTCGAGGTCGGCCTGCAACGCGGTGAGCGGCGTGCCGATCTCGTGCGCCGCGTCGGCGACGAACCGGCGCAGCGAGGTCACGGTGGTCTCTACGCGTGCGGCCATGCCGTTGAAGGACTCGCCGAGGCGCCCGACCTCGTCGCCGCCGGCGACGGGGGCGCGGGCGCCCAGGTCGCCGGCCGCCATGCGGTCGCTCGCCTCCGTGAGCGCGACCACCGGTCGCGCGATGCGCGCGGCGATCAGGTAGCCGGCGAGGGCCGCGAGGCCGACGGCGAGCGCGGCCGCAAGGATCCACGCCACGACCGCGCTCATCAGCGCGTCGCGACCGGATGCCGGCCCCTCGGAGAGCCTGACGTAGGCGCCGTTGCCCATGTCCATGGTGAGCGAGCGGTCGGAGCGCGTGCCGCCGCCGGTGCCGAAGAGCCCGTTGCCGAGGGGGTTCGGCAACCCGTCGCGGTCGCGCTCGCGGCCGCCGTGGCCGAAGCCGTCGTCGCGATCGAGCAGCGCCTCCGCGTCGAGGGTGTCGGGCGAGCCCGAGTCGACGACGAGCGTGCCGTCCTGCGCGTACACCTGCACGCGCGTCTGGGTGGTGAGCGCTGCCGCCTGGGCCCACGAGGTGAGGTCCTGGTATGTGGTGAGCGGCGGCGGGTCCGCCACCACCAGCTTGGCGCTCGCGTCCAGGTACGAGTCCTCGGCGCGCGTGTAGTGGCTGGCCAGCACGGCGATGAGGATGCCGCCGAGGATCGACCGCCGTCAGCAGCGCCATGCCCGCGTAGGTGAGCGCGAGCCGCCATCTGAGCGAGCGGGTCCGCACGGCCCCGCGCCTCAGGTCGCCAGCCGGTACCCGATGCCGGGCACGGTGAGGATCACGGAGGGGTTGCTCGGCTCGTGCTCGATCTTCTCGCGCAGCCGGCGCACGTGGACGCTCACGGTCTTGTCGTCGTAGAAGTCAGCGTCGCTGCCCCAGACGTTCTCGATGAGCTGGCCGCGGCTGAAGACCTGGCCGGGATGCTGGGCGAGGAACACGAGGAGCCGGAACTCGGTCGGCGTGAGGTTGAGCGAGCGGCCGTCGCGGATGACGGTAGCGCGGGTGCGGTCGATGGTGAGGTCGCCGGCGTAGAGCACGTCCGCCTCCGTGGAGGCGAACTCGCCGTAGGCGCGTCGCAACAGGGAGCGGATGCGGGCGATGAGCTCGCGCAGGTGGTAGGGCTTGGTGAGGTAGTCGTCGGCGCCCATCTCGAGGCCGAGGACCTTGTCCATCTGGTCCGCCTGCACGGTGAGCATGAGGATGGGCTGGCGCAGGCCGAGCTGGCGGATCTGGCGGCAGAAGTCGAAGCCGCTGCCGTCGGGCAGGCGGACGTCGAGGACGATGAGCTGCGGCGAGTGGTCGCGGGCGAAGGAGACGCCGCCGCCCCCGGTGGTCTCCCAGTGCACCCGGTATCCCTCGGTGCCGATGCCCTCGACGAGAGCCTCGCCTACGGCCGGGTCGTCCTCGATCACGAGGATGGTCTGGGCGCGGTCAGCCATGGCGAAAGCGTAGCACGGGCGTGCGGCCGCCCCTGCCGGGAGAGGCAGGGGCGGCCGCACGGTCCGCGCTCGGGTCAAAGCTGGAGAGCCTGGGGCGTGGTGGAAGGGTCCGGGGTGGGCGTCGCGCCGGGGGACCGCCAGCCGTGAGGGTCGCCGTCGCCGTCGCGGTCCCAGCCGTGGCCCTGGCCGCCCTGGCCCATGCCGGGAGGGACCATGCCCTGGCCGCTGTCGCCCCAGCCGTCGTGGCCGGGGCCCTGGCCGCCGCCGTCGCGGAACATCCCGGGGCCGTTGGCGCCGCGGAACTCGCCGCGGTCGTCGCCGTCGATGGTGGTGCCGACGGCCATGCCGCCGAGGAAGAGGACCACCGCGGCTGCCACCGCGCCGGTGATGACCGCCCAGCGCCGCCGGTACCAGGGGCCGCCCGTGGGCGGGAGGGCCGGCGGCCGCGGCCGCGCAGGCCGGCGGAACAACCGCCGTGGGCTGCTCGGCAGCCGCCGCGGCCTGGTCCTGCGCCGCCGCCGCCTCCGGCGCCTCGCCGGCCGGCGGGTTCTCCGGCGGGGTCGCGCCGGCGTTCTCGTTGGTCGGGTCGGACATGACGCACCTCTCTGTCGGGTCGCGTGCCGGCGTATCACCGCCGTCGTGGGACGACTATCCCCGGCGCAGGTTGCGCGCCGCCTGCGCGGCGACTACAGGTCCGTAACCCGGGCGGCGCGCTGGTTACGGACCTGTAGTCGCCGCTCAATCCCGGCTTCATATCCGTCTCCTACAGTGGTCGTGGCCGTCATGGGCGGCCGCTGGAGTGGAACCCCCGAGGAAAGGAGCGTCGATGACCGTGCGAGCCCGCCTCTGGCTCGACCTCGCGCTGTTCGGCGCGCTCTTCCTCGCCTACAACCCCGCGTGGACGGGCGTGGCGGTGCACGAGTGGCTGTGCGTGATCACCATCGTGCCACTGCTCTTCCACGTGATCGTGAACTGGGACCAGACGCTGCAGATCCTGCGTCGCTTCGCCGAGCTCGTGAAGGCGACGCCCAAGGTCAACCTGGTTGTGGACGCCGCGCTCTTCGTCGCCGCGGTGACGGTGATGCTGAGCGGCCTGCTGATCTCGCAGTCGGTCGCCAGGACCCTCGGGATCACGATCGTGCCGGACGCGCTGTGGGTGAGCACGCACGCGTGGTCGGCCGACGCGACCGTCCTCCTCCTGCTCGTGCACTTCGCGCTGCACTGGCGCTGGATCGTGAACGTGGCCGGCAAGCTCGGCCGCCCGCGCCCGCAGGCGTCGCCCGACCCCGTGGCCGCTATCCGGTTGGCGACGCGCCGGCTCGACGCCGAGCCACGCCGCCGGCAGGCCGCCACCGTTCCCGTGCCGTACGACGCGTGCTCTCGCCCGTGACCCCCCATCGAAGGAGAACGATGAAGAACCTGTCCAGGAACACCGCAGCGGTCCTCGTCGTCACACTGTTCACGGGTCTCGCCGTGTTCTCGGCGATCCAGCTCGGCGGTCGTCTGTTCGGCACCTCCACGGCGAGCGCCCAGACCGTGACCACCCAGGCCACGACCAGCGAGTCGGAGGGCGCGAGCGACGGGGTGCAGAGCGCCGACGACTACTACTACGACGGGTCTGGCGGCTCCGGGAACGGCTACGGGGGGTCGAGCAGTGCGGACTCGGGCAGCGGCGCGACCACGCAGACGTGTCCGGCGACGGGGTGCAGCGCCACGAGTTGCCACGCGACGCAGTGACGCCCGGCTGACGAAGGTGCGGGCGCGCGGGCCCGGCAGCAGAGCCGCTCTACGGCGGGGGCTGCCGGGCCCGCGCACGTACGCGAGAGGGACGGGGATCTCAGGCGAGCGCGGCGACCGAGCCGAAACGGTCGTGCAGACCAGGTTCCGGCTGGTCCCGTACCCCAGTACAGCTCAGGTGCCGCCTCCGCCAGAGCCGGTCCCGCTGCCGCTCTACCTGCCCTTGAGGATTGTGCCGAACAGGCCGCGGGCGATCGAGCGGCCGGCCTGGCTGCCCACGGCGCGGATCACGCTCTTGCCGAGCGTCTCGGCCATGCTGTCGCTGCGCCGCGCCGGGGCCTTCGCCTGACGCTGCTGGGGCCCCGCCTTGGGCCGCGGCGCCGGCTTTGCCGCCTGCTCCGCCTGCTTGGCCGCCGCCTCCGCGGCCGCGGCCTGTTCGGCGGCGGCGACCACCACCTGCGCGCGCGCCGCCAGCACCTCCTCGGCCGACTCGCGGTCGAGGACCTGTTCGTAGTGCCCGGCGACCAGGGAGGCGGCCACGACCTGCTGCCGCTGCTCCGGCGCGATGGCCCCGATGTGGCCGTGGGGCGGCACGATGAGGGCGCGCTGGACCATCGCCGGGCTGCCGTCGGCCTCGAGCAGCGAGAGCAGCGCCTCTCCCACGCCGAGGTCGGTGACCGCCGCCTCGACGTCCAGGTCGGGGTTGGGCCGGAACGTCTCGGCCATCGCCTTGACGGCCTTCTGCTCGCGAGGCGTGAACGCGCGCAGCGCGTGCTGCACCTTGTTGCCCAGCTGGCCCAGCACGGTGTCGGGGATGTCGATCGGGTTCTGGGTGACGAAGTACACGCCGACGCCCTTGCTGCGGATCAGGCGCACCACCTGCTCGATCTTGGTGAGCAGCGCCGGCGGCGCGTCGGTGAACAGCAGGTGCGCCTCGTCGAAGAAGAAGACGAGCTTGGGCTTGGGCAGATCGCCGGCCTCGGGCAGCCGCTCGAAGAGCTCGCTGAGCAGCCAGAGCAGCAGGGTGGAGTAGACCTTGGGCGCCATCATGAGCTTGTCTGCGGCGAGGATGTTGACGTAGCCGCGTCCCTGGGCGTCGGTCTGCATGAAGTCGAAGAGGTCGAGGGCGGGTTCGCCGAAGAGCTTCTGCCCGCCCTGCTCCTCCAGCGCGAGCAGCGAGCGCTGGATGGCGCCGACGGAGGCGGCGGAGACGTTGCCGTAGGCGGTGCCGATCTCGGCCGCGTTGTCGGCGACGAACTTGAGGATGGCGCGCAGGTCGTCGAGGTCGAGCAGCAGAAGGCCGTTGTCGTCGGCGACGCGGAAGGCGACGGTGAGCACGGCCTCTTGGATGTCGTTGAGGTTGAGCATGCGCGCGAGCAGCAGCGGCCCGACCTCGGACGCGGTGGTGCGTACGGGGTGGCCTTGCTCGCCGAACGCGTCCCAGAACATCGCCGGCGAGCCCTCGAACGGCCAGGGGGAGAGGCCGAGCTGCGCGACGCGCTCGTCGACCTTGGCGTTGCCCCCGCCCGGCTGCGTGACGCCGGAGAGGTCGCCCTTGATGTCGGCGGCGAAGACGGGCACGCCGGCGCGGCTGAACGCCTCGGCCAGCACCTGCAGAGTCACCGTCTTGCCGGTGCCCGTGGCGCCCGCCACGAGACCGTGCCGGCTGGCCATGCTGGGCAGCAGGTACAGGTCGGCGGCGTTCTTGGCGATCAGCAGGCCTGCGGTTGAGTCGGACACGGCGCGCTCCTTCCCCGGGGAGAGATCTCGCGCAGGAGCATACCCGCGCCGGCTGGGTTCACCCGTCGGAGAAGTGGCGATGTCGTTTGGCTCATTGCGGCGCCGTAGCGGCGATTACCGGTCCGTTGCCGCGGTGCACCCTGAGGAGAATCCGCGCGCCTCATGCTCCTGGACCAGGGCCTTCCTGCCCTCACTCTCGGGCCTATCGGCGCACCTCAAGGAAGAGCTGACCGAGACCCACACACTGCCGGCCGACGGCAGTCATGGGTTCGGCCGGGACGGCGACAGCCCAGACGGCTCCACGGGAGCCGGCCAGAGCAGCGGCACGACGGGCACCGGCTTCTGCGGCGGCTCCGCGAGCGGCGCGACGCAGACGTACTGAAGACAGCGATCGGCCCGGCTCACGCCGGTGACCGGGAGAAAGAGCCGTCCAAAGGAGATCCATTAGGAACATCACCAGGGAGCTCGAGCAGCGGCGGACGTACACGTGCCCGGCACGGACCGAGCGTCCTTGGACGTAGCCGCTGAGGTCCGTTCGGGCCGAGGACGGGCTGCAATGCCGGGGGCCGGCTCCTGCGCAAGAGCCGGCCCCCGTTCCTTGCTTTGCGCCGCCCCGCCGCTCTCGCCGACGGCGTGGTCGCATGGGGAACAGGGCAATCAAGAGTAAACTTGCCTTGATTGGAGGGACCCTAATGACTTCCTGCTCGAAGGCCCGGGCACGGGCGCTGCCGCTCCTGCTGCTCGCGGCGGGGCTTGTGCTGTTCGTCCTGCCGTCGACCGCTGGCGCGGTGAGGCCGATGCTCGCGCCCGGGTCCATGCACACCCTGATCGTGCGCAGCGACGGCACCCTGTGGAGCGCGGGTCTCAACAGCTCCGGCGAGCTCGGGCTGGGAGACCAGCTCGACCGCTCGACCTTCGCGCAGGTGACGCCTGCTCGCAACTGGAGATACGCGGATGGCGGTACCTACTTCTCTCTGGCAGTGAAGCACAATGGCAGCCTCTGGGCCTGGGGCTCCAACGCGTCCGGCCAGCTGGGTGACGGGACCACGACCCCGCGGACGACCCCCGTCCAGATCGGGCCGGAGCACGACTGGGCGAGGGTCTCTGCCGGCGACCGTCATAGCGCGGCGATCAAGCGGGACGGGACCCTCTGGACCTGGGGCTCCAACGGCTTCGGCCAGCTCGGAGATGGCACGACGACGAACCGCAGCGTTCCTGCCAAGGTGGGCACGCGCAGCGACTGGCAAGACGTCTCAACCGGCGACTACCACACGCTGGCCCGGACCAGGGGCGGGGAGATCTGGGCCTGGGGCCTCAACGCCAACGGGCCTCTTGGCACCGGGACAACGGTGGACAGCCTCGAGCCGGTCCGCGTCGGCACCAGCACGGCCTGGACGGCGGTTGCAGCCGGTGGCTACCACTCCCTCGGGCTTCTGAAGTCGGGCCAGCTCAGGAGCTGGGGCTTCAACGGCACGGGCGGGCTCGGCCTCGGCGATCTGGCCGATCGGCTCAGGCCGACGGCCGTCGGTACGGCGAGCGACTGGCAGGCGGTGTCGGGCGGGCAGTCCTACACACTTGCTGTCAAGACGGACGGCAGCCTCTGGGCGACGGGCCTTGGTGACGGCGGGCAGCTCGGTCTCGGTGACACGACGAACCGATCGAGTTTCGCCTTGGTCGGCTTGAGCACGGACTGGCTCCAGGCTCGAGCAGGGAACTACCACTCGCTCGGAGCGACCGGCGACGGCCTGCTGTGGAGCTGGGGAGCCGGCCTGTATGGCCGGCTCGGCCTCGGCGACGCGACCGACCGCAACGTCCCGACCAGCACCGGATTCAAGGTCGACGTGACCGGCCCGGTCACCGCGGCGCTCAAGACGGTGACCGTCCAGAAGGGAGCGCTCGCCCGTCTCGGCTATCGCATCACGGACGAGTTCTGCCGTAAGGCGACCGCTGTCAGGATCGTGCTGAAGCGCAACGGCAAGACGGTGAGGACACTCAACTTGGGGACCAGACAGACCGGGAGGCAGTACACGAAGTCGTTCAGCGCCCGGCTTGCCAAGGGTACCTACCGCTGGAGCGTGTTCGCCACGGACACCGCCGGCAACGTGCAGCAGACCATCGGAGCGAGCAAGCTCGTGGTCCGCTGAGGATGGAGGATTCTCGTGACTACGTACTCGAAGGCGCGGCCGCTGGCGCACCGGCTCCTGGTGGCGCTCGCGGCCGCCATGCTGCTCATCGGTCTGCCCTCGACCGCCGGCGCGGTGAAGCCGCTGCTCGCACCCGGCAGCTTTCACACCTTGCTCTTGCGCAGCGACGGCACCCTGTGGAGCGCGGGCCTCAACAACGACGGCCAACTCGGCCTGGGAGACCAGCTCGATCGCTCGACCCTCTCCCAGGTGACGCCAGCACACGACTGGAAGTACGCGGACGGCGGCAACTTCTTCTCTCTTGCCGTGAAGGCGGACGGCTCCCTCTGGGCTTGGGGCGACAACATGTTCGGCCAGCTGGGCGACGGGAGCATGGACATGCGAACGGCGCCCGTGCGGATCGGGAGAAGCCGCGCCTGGGCGACGGTCTCGGCCGGCTACCAACACAGTGCGGGGATCAGGCGGGACGGGACCCTGTGGACCTGGGGCTACAACTCCACCGGTCAGCTCGGAGACGGCACGACGAACGGCCGCAGCGCGCCCGCCCGGGTGGGCACGCGCAGCGACTGGCGGGACGTCCGGAGCGGCCGCAACTTCACGCTGGCCTGCACCCGGGGCGGCGAGCTCTGGGCCTGGGGCCAGGGTGAGTTCGGGGCGCTCGGGACCGGCACCAGCGCGAATCGCCTGAAGCCGGTCCGTGTCGGAGCGGGCGCGGCATGGACGGCCGCCACCGTCGGCTTCTTCAACGCCGCCGGGATCCTGCGGTCCGGCCAGCTCTGGAGTTGGGGCGACAACTACAACGGCCAGCTCGGCCTCGGCGACGGGGTCGGCCGGTTCGTCCCCAACGCCGTCGGTGCGACCAGAGACTGGGCGGCAGTGTCGATGGGCTCATCGCATACCCTCGCAGTCAAGGCGGACGGCGGCCTCTGGGCGACGGGGTACAACGGCTACGGCCAACTCGGTCTCGGCGACACGACAGACCGGTCGAGCTTCACTCGGGTGGGCTCGGCTTCCGACTGGCTTGTGGTCCAGGCAGGCGGCCATCACTCGCTCGGGGTCCCCAGCGACGGCGTGCTGCAGGGTTGGGGCTACAACTCCTCTGGCCAGCTCGGGCTCGGCGACGCGGCCGACCGCAACGTGCCGACCAGCACCGGCTTCAAGGTCGACGTGACCGGCCCGGTCACGGCAGCGCTGAAGACGGTCACCGTCAAGAAGGGAGCACTCGCGCGCCTGGGCTACCGCGTGAACGACGAGTTCAGTCGCCAGGCCACCGGTGTGAGGATCGTGCTGACGCGCGCCGGCAGGACGATGATGACCTTCAACCTGGGCACGAAGCAGACGGGGAAGCTCTACACGTTGGCGTTCCGCGCCCGGCTGGCCCCAGGCACCTACCGCTGGCGCGTGCTCGCAACGGACACGGCCGGCAACGCGCAGCGGACCATCGGCGCGAGCAAGCTCACGGTCATGTGACTGAGGGCCGTGCCGGCGGGCCGTGAGCCGGACGGCGTTGCTGCCCGGCTCACGGCTCACGCCTCCGCCGGCGCCTCCCAGAGCGAGCGCACGCCGGCGCGGATGGAGGCGGTGATGACGCGGCCGAGGGGGCTTTCGTCGGGCTGCGCCCCCTCCGGCCCCGTCTGGACCTCGTCGAAGTGGGCCGTCACGGCGTGCGTGAGGAAGCGCGAGCGCTGCGCGTACCCGTGCGTGTCGGCCTTGGCCCACGGCTGCGTGTAGTAGCGCAGCGGGTGGCTTACGTAGAGCTGGTCGCGGGCGCGCGTGCAGGCGACGTAGAGCAGGCGCCGCTCCTCCTCAATCTCGGCGGCGCTGCCGGTGGCCATGTCCGACGGGATGTTGCCGTCGGCGGCGTGGATGACGTAGACGACGTCGAACTCGAGGCCCTTGGCCGAGTGCATCGTGCTGAGGATGAGGTAGTCCTCGTCGAGCAGCGGCGGGCCGGCGAGCTCCTGCGTGTACGCGGGCGGGTCGAGCACCAGCTCGGCGAGGAACTGCGAGCGCGTCTGTGAGCGAGCCGCGAGCCCCTCGATCTGCTCCAGGTCGCGCAGCCGCGCCTGGACGTTGTCGTAGCGGCGCTCGAGGAGCGGCCCGTACACGCTGCGTACGGCGTGGACCTGCGCGGGGACGTCCGACGGGCCGGCGGCGGCGAGCGTGGCGAAGAGCTCGACGACGGCCGGCCAGACGGCGCGCGCCGGCTCGGGGACGCGAGCGCCGGACCAGGCGGCCGTGAAGTCGCCGGCGGCTGCGCCCAGCGTCTCGAGCAGCGTCGCCGCCGTCTTCGGCCCGATGCCCGGCACGAGGCCGAGTACGCGCAGGCCGGCCATCGCGTCCTTGGGGTTCTCGGCGAGGCGCAGGAAGCCGATGAGGTCCTTGACGTGCGCCATCTCGACGAAACGCAGCCCGCCGTACTTGTGGAACGGGATGTTGCGGCGGCTGAGCTCCATCTCGAGCGCCATGGAGTGGTGCTGGGCACGGAACAGCACGGCCTGCTCCTTGAGCTGCGTGCCCTGCTCGCGGTGCGCGAGGATGCGCTCGCAGATCCACTGCGTCTGCTCGTCCTCGTCGCGGCAGGTGGCGAGCACCGGGCGGCCACCGTCTGACCGGTCCGTCCACAGCTCTTTGTCACGCCGCTCCGCCGCCTCGGCGATGAGCGCGTTGGTGGCGGCGAGGATGGGCGCCGTGGAGCGGTAGTTCTGCGTGAGCGTGACGACGTCCGCGCCGGCGAAGCGCTGTTCGAAGTCGAGGATGTTGCGCACCGTGGCGGCGCGGAACCCGTAGATGGCCTGCGCGTCGTCGCCGACGCAGGTGACGCCGGTGCCGTCCGGGCGCAGCAGGCTCACGATGTCGGCCTGCAGCGCGTTGGTGTCCTGAAACTCGTCCACGAGCACGTGGTCGAAGCGCTCGCGCACGCGGGCGCCGCCGGCGGGGTCCGCGAGCAGGCCGCGCCAGAACAGCAGCAGGTCGTCGTAGTCGAGGACCTGCTGCTCCTCCTTGGCGTCTGTGTACGCGGCGAAGAGCCGGGCCAGGCCCTCCTCGGCCGGCAGGCACCACGGGAAGGCCGTGTGCAGCACCTCGTTCAGCGGCAGCTGGGCGTTGACGCAACGCGAGTACACGTCGAGGCAGGTGGACTTCTGCGGGAACCGCGAGCCGCCGCGGCCCAATGAGCGGTGTATCTGCGGCGCCCCGCTCGATAGCGAGCCTTCGGCGGCTATTCCGAGGCGCGTGCGCGCCACGTGCATGAGGTCCTCAGAGTCGCCGCGGTCCATGATCGTGAAGTCCGGCTCCATACCGACGTCGCGCGCGTGGATGCGGAGCAGGCGGGCGGCGCTGGCGTGGAAGGTTCCGCCCCAGACGCGCTCGGAGGCGGCGCCGGAGCTGTGGCCTCGCGCCGCGAGCACCGCCTCGGCCCGGCGCAGCATCTCGGCGGCGGCGCGGCGCGTGAACGTGAGCAACAGGATGCGGCGCGGGTCGGCGCCGCGCTCGATGAGGTGGGCGACGCGCTGTACGAGCGCGGCCGTCTTGCCGGTGCCGGCGCCGGCGACGATGAGCAGCGGTCCGTCGCCGTGCTGGGCGGCGGCCAGCTGCTCGGCGTTGAGCTCGACGAGCATGGGGGAGTCCTCCTCGGTGGGCTGGGCGGGAGGCTAGCATCCCGGCCGGACGGATGCGAACGGATGTTCGGTCGACGGCGGCTGTGAAGAGGTCCGCGTCGCTACAGCAGCCCGATGAGCCCGATGATCTCGAACGTCACCAGCGCGCCGTAGCCGGCGAGGAGGAGCACCGTGGTAGCGAGCGCCTTGCGGTAGCGGCGCAGGAGCCACAGCCCGAACGTGGCGAGCGCCATGACGCCGATCTTGGCCGTCGCCGCGGGCCCCGGTCCGAGCTCGAACAGCCAGTCCATGATCGGGTTGAGCTCGATGGCTCCCAGACGCAGGACCGTCAGCGTGAGGAGCAGGTCGAGCATGCTGAGGAGGTTGACCAGGACGAGCGTCTCCGCAAGCACGCGCGGCTGATCGCGTAGCGCCAGCAGTCGCGCCTCGACCGCGGACGACACCGGCGATCGGCCCTCGCGCCGCCGCCGGTCGAAGCCCGAGCGCCGCTCCAGGAAGATGAGACGGCGCTCCCGGCGCCGGTCTGGTCCGCGGGGCCGGAGCGCACCGGGCGGCGGTTCGACGGCGATTTCCATACGACGAGCATACCCCGAGCGCCCCGGGACGAGGCCATGCCCTCCGCCGACGGCCGGGCCGCCCCGCAATCGCCAGGTCTGGGAACACCCAAGCCATCGGCACTTCACGAGGAGGTCGTCATGACCGCTGCTGGTCAGACAGATGACGTCGTGCGCGCGCTGAGGACCCACCTGACGGGAGAGGTGGTGGGCGCCGGCGACGAGGGATACGACACGGCCCGGTCCGTGTGGAACGGGATGATCGACAAGCGTCCGGTCGCGGTGGCGCGCTGCGCGAACGGAGACGACGTGGCCGCGGCCGTCGGCGTCGCCCGGGCCGCCGGCCTGCCCATCGCGGTGCGGGGTGGCGGGCACAACGTCGCCGGCCTCGCCACGAGCGAGGGCGGCGTACTGATCGACCTGTCGCGCATGAACGCGGTGGATGTGGACGCGCAGCGCCGCCGCGTGACCGTCCAGGGCGGCGCCATCTGGCGCGAAGTGGACGCCGCGACCCAGGCGTACGGGCTCGCGGCTCCTGCCGGCCTGGTCTCCGAGACGGGGGTCGCCGGCCTCACGCTCGGCGGCGGCATCGGCTGGCTGCGGCGCAAGCACGGCCTTACCTGTGACAACCTGGTAGCGGCCGAGCTGGTGACCGCGCAGGGGGAGCTGGTCCGGGCGTCCGCCGAGGAGAACCCGGACCTGCTCTGGGCGCTGCGCGGCGGCGGCGGCAACTTCGGCGTCGTCACGTCGTTCGAGTTCCTGCTGCATCCTGTCGGTCCCGAGGTCGCCTACGTGCTCGTGCTGTATGACGGGGCGGAGACCGTCGCCGGCCTGCGCGCGCTGCGCGGGATCGCCGGCGACGTGCCCGACGAGGTCGCTCCCATCGCTTTCACCGGCAGCGTCCCCGAGATGGAGGGCGTCCCGGCTGAAGCGGCCGGGCGGCCCATGCTCGCGGTCGCGGCGGCGTACGTGGGCCCGCCCGACGAGGGCGAGCGTCACTTGCGGCCGCTGCGGGAACTCGCCACCCCCATCGCCGACCTCAGCGGCCGCCAGCCGTACGCGCGGCTGCAGCAGTTCCTCGACGAGGACTACCCGCGCGGGCGGCACTACTACTGGAAGTCGGCCGCCTTGGCCGAGCTCGGCGACGCCGTGATCGACGTCGTCGCCGAGTACGCGTCCACGCAGCCGTCGCCGCTCAGCACCATCGATGTGTGGCAGATGGGCGGGGCGCTGCGCGAGGAGCCGGCGGGAGGCTCCGCCTATGCCGGTCGCTCCGCCGGCTGGCTGGTCAACCCAGAGGCGGACTGGGACGAAGCGGACGCCGACGAGGTCAACGTCGCGTGGGCACGCAGCCTCATCAAGGCGCTGCAGCCGCACACGGTCGGCACCTATCTCAACTTCCCGGGGTTCCTCGAGGAGGGCGAGCTGCAGCTGCGCGCCGGGTTCGGCGACCACTACGAGCGTCTGGTCGAGGTCAAGACGCGCTGGGACCCCGACAACGTGTTCAGGCTCAACCACAACATCCCGCCACGGCGGCTCGGCCGGGCGGCGTGAGGCGCGGCACGCAGCGGCGCCTGCGCGAAGAGATGGTATAGAAACGAGGGTGACCGGCCGACAAAGGCCGTATGGACACGGAGAGAGAGGGGCGACGGCCACACGGCCGCCGTCGCTGGCTGCGGGTGGCGGCCGCGGCCGAGATGCTGGAGGTCAGCGAACACACGCTGCGTCGCTGGGCGGATGCAGGCGTGGTCCCCTGCCGCCGCACGCCCAGCGGGCAGCGCCAGTTCCTGCCCGGCGATCTGCGGCGGTTCCTCGAGAAGTGCGGGGCCGGCGGCAACGGGAAGCACGCCGGCGGCAACGCAAAGGACGCCGGCGGCAACGGGGGTGCGGCATGCGGCGCCGGTGGACTCGGGGAGTCCGGGGGGGGCGCCGGAGACGGGGATCCGGCCGGCGGCGCCCTTGGCGCGGTGAGTCGCGCGGCGGCCCGGGCCGAGGATCCCGCTGAGGCGCTGACGAGGATAGCGCGCGCGCTTGTGTGTGAGCCCGGCGTGGACCGCTGCCTCGTCATGGAGCACGATGGGCCGCTCGACGCCCTGGTGAGCCTCGCGAGCGCGGACGCGGCGTCGGCCTCCGCCGATACCGCCGCCCCTGCGGACGATCCGGCCGTCGCGGAAGCCTGGCCGCTCGAGGAGCGGCCGGCCGAGCGCGAGATGTTGCGCAGCGGCGAGCCGCTGCACGAGCCCTCGCGCCTCTGTATCCCCTTCGGCCTGGGAGGCAGGGCGAACGGCTGCCTCGTCCTGTTCGGACCCGGCGCCTGGCGCCTGCCGCCGGCGCGCATGACGCACGCACGCGACTTCGGCGACCTCGCCGCGCTCGCCGTCCACCGCCTGCAAGCGGCGCGCGCCCAGGAGGGGCAGGCCGCGCGCATGGGCTCGCTGCTGCACGCCGGCCGCAGCATGACCTCGAGCCTGGTGCTGGAGGACGTGCTGGATGCGGTGGCGCGCGAGGTGGTGCGCACCTTCACGGCGCGTTACTGCGTGATCTGGGAGTACGCCGAGGACCAGGATGCGCTGATCGAGCGCGCGGGGTTCGGTGTCGACCCTGGGTTCAGCGTGGACGGAGAGATCGTGCTGCTCGAAGAGCGGCCCAAGGAGCGCGAGATCCTGTTCAGCCCGGAGCCGGTCCTCGAGACGGTCTCGGACCCGCAGCTCGACCCGCAGAGCCGCGCGTCCATGGAACGGTGGGGCGAGAAGACCTGCCTGTCGCTGCCGCTGCGGTTCGGCGGCGCGACGCTCGGACTCCTCGTGATCTGCGAGACCGAGCGCGAACGCCGCTTCTCCGCCGAGGAGATGGAGCTGGCCCGCGGCCTGGCCAACCAGGCATCAGCCGCGGTGCACAACGCCCGCGTGTACCGCGATCTGGAGCAGCGCAACGAAGAGCTCATCGCGCGGGCGCGCCGCGAACGGCTGCTCAACGAGCTCAGCCTGGAGCTCGGCTCCAGCCTCGACCTGCAGGAGGTGCTCGACTCCGCCTGCCGGCGCGTCTGCACCATCCTCGATGCCAGCGGCTGCGAGATCTGGGCTGAGCGCGAGGCCGGCGTCGTCGAGTGCCTCGCCGCGTGGGTGGACGGCCAGGCCGTCGAGGGGTGGAGCGGCCGGCGGCTGTCACTCGAGGGCCGGGCGGTCACGCGTCTGACTATCGAGAGCGGCGAGACGGTGGCGATCGCCTCCACGGCCGATCACCGTCTGGGTGATGGGGAGCGCGCGACGATGCGGGAGTGGGACCAGCACTCGGTGCTCGCTACGCCCCTGCGCGCGCGCGGCCGCGTGCTCGGCACCCTCGAGATCACGCAGTCGGGGAGAGACCGTGTCTTCACCGCGGAGGAGGTGGCTACCGCGGAGGCCTGTGCGCGGCAGACGGCGCTGGCGATCGACAACGCGACCCTCTACGAGCGCCAGGCCGACCACGCGAGACGGCTGCAGTCGCTGCTCGTGGCCGGTCGTGCCGTGACGTCTTCGCTGAACATCCAGGACGTGCTCGCGTCACTCGTGCGCACGGCCGCGACCTCGCTCGGCTTCCCCGAGGCGCTCATCTTCGAGTACCACGCCGAGGCCGACGCGATGAGCATGCGCTGCGTGTACGAGGAGAACCCGTCCGTCTACGAGGACCTGGACAAGCCCTATCCCCTCGACGAGTACCCCTCGGACAGGCAACTGCTCGAGAGCGACGACATCGTCGTCGAGACCATCTCCGACCCGGACCTGCCTGCCGACGTGCGGGAGTCGATGGAGCGTCACGGCGAGAAGACGTGCCTCACCGTACCGCTGCGTTTCGGAGCCGCGCGGCTCGGCATGCTCACGCTCGTCGAGACGGCCGCCGAGCGTGTGTTCTCGGAGGCCGATATGGAGTTCGCGCGCGGGTTCGGCGAGCAGGCCGCGATGGCCATGCACAACGCGCAGCTGTTCGAGAACGTCAAGGGCATGCACCTGGGCAACCTGCGCGCGCTCAGCTCGGCGCTGACGGCCAAGGACATCTACACCATCGGCCACACGGCGAGAGTGGCGGCCTACGCCGTGCTCCTCGCCGCGGAGCTGGGCTGGAGCCCGCGGCGCATCCAGCTCCTCGAAGAGGCCACGTACCTGCACGACATCGGCAAGATCGCCGTGGCCGACCGCGTGCTGCTCAAGTCGGGCGCCCTGACCGATGAGGAGTGGGCGCTGATGCGGCAGCACCCGACCATCAGCGCCGAGATCATCGAGGCCCTGCTGGACGAGGAGTACGTGGCCGGCGTGCGCCACCACCACGAGCGCTACGACGGGACCGGGTATCCGGACGGCCTGGCCGGGCAGGACATTCCCGTCGTCGCCCGGCTCCTGTGCCTCGTCGACTCCTACGACGCCATGTCGTCGCGCCGTGTCTACCGGCCGGCGCTGACGCACGACGAGTGCGTCGGGGAGCTGCGCAGCTGCAGCGGCTCACAGTTCGACCCGGACATGGTGGAGGCGTTCATCGGCGTCCTCGCCCACCTGGACGCGCAGCGCGAGGTGCTGCAGGCCGCCGCCGTCGAGGCGGCGGCCGCCATCGATGCGGACGACCACGCCGTCCTGCGCCGGCCGCAGGACGTCGCCCGCGCCGAGTACGCCCGCATCCTGCGCTCCCTGCGCGAGACGCGGCGCGCGCACCCCGAGGTGGAGGCCATGTTCACGACGGCGCCGGCGGGCGAGCTGCGCAGCACGATCGTGGTGGACTCGGACGAGGACGACGCCACGGCGGTGCCGACCGGCGAAGTGGTGTTCTCGGACGACCTGACGCTCGAGACGTTCGCCGGCCGCCGCCACGACGCGAACGTCGTCGTCGTCAATCGCTGGGGCACGTGGATCGCGGCGGGGGCGCCGATCCGCGCCGAGGGCGGAGCCGTCGTCGGCGCGGTGACGACCTGCAGGCAGCCCGGCGACGGCCTGCCGGCCGGCGTGCTCAAGAGCGCCGTGAGCGACACGTTCGCGGACATCATGCGCACGGCGGCGGCACGGCAGACGCGCGCGGAGATCGAGTCCATGACCGACGCGCTGACCGGCCTCTACAACCACCGTCGGTTCCACGAGCTTCTCATGGAGACACTGTCCGGCGAGCGCGCGGACGAGGCTGAGATCGCGCTGCTGTTCTGCGACATCGACCACTTCAAGCAGCTCAACGACCGCCACGGGCACCTCGTGGGCGACGACATCCTGCGCCGGGTGAGCCGGATCCTGACTTCGTCGATCCGGCGCGGCGACGTGGCCGCCCGGTACGGTGGCGACGAGTTCTGCGTGCTGCTGCGCGGCGCCGGGATCGACGAGGCGATGGAGGTCGCGGAGCGCGTCCGCGAGCGCGTCGACCAGCTGTACGTGGTGGCCGGCCACGCCGGCGTGAGCATCAGCATCGGCGTCGCGACGCTCTCCGAGCGCCGCGACGGCCAGGAGCTGCTCGCCAGCGCGGACCGCGCCATGTACGCGGCCAAGGACGGCGGCCGCGACCGCGTGGTGCGCGCCGACACGCTCGAGGAGGCGCGCCCGCGCCTGGCGACGCAGCTGTAGGGTCGCAGGCGCGCCCATCTCTTGCTCGATCCTTCGGTCAGATCCAGCCTGCCATGGTGCTGTGGGGACTCGCACGCTCAGGCGTACTCGCGGTTGTACTCTTGTACATCGGCACGTACGTCCGGGCGTGCGACTGTGTGCGGCACTACCTTGCACGGTCAGCGTTGCCCAGTCCGCGTCGCCCAGTCCGCGGCGCCGGCTCCGCGGCGCGTCGGCTGCGTCCGCGGCGCGTCGGCCCGCCGGCGGCGCTGTTGTACGATTGCACCTTCCCCGAAGAGGGAGGGACGAGAATGGTCAAGCTGCTCGACTCGCGCGCCATCCGGGGCGCCAACTACTACAGCTATCGCCCGGTCGTCGTGCTCAACGTCGACCTCGGTGAGTACCACGAGGTGTTCATGGACGCCCTCCCCGGGTTCACCGACGCGCTGCTCGAGCTCGTCCCCAGCCTCGAAGAGCACCGTTGCTCGGAGAACGAGCGCGGCGGGCTCATCAAGCGCATGCGCGAGGGAACGCTGCTCGGTCACGTGATCGAGCACCTCGCGCTCGAGTTGCAGTACATCGCCGGCATGGAAGTCGGGTTCGGCAAGACCATCGACACCGATACCTCCGGGGTGTATCAGGTCATCTACAGCTACTGGGTCGAGGAGGCCGGCATCACGGCCGGAGAGCGCGCGATCGACATCGTCAACGCGCTCCTCGAGGGCCGCCGCGATGACATCGACCTCGAAGGCGTGATCCGCGAGCTCGAAGACATCGGCGCGGATCACTACCTCGGCCCGTCCACGGCGGCGATCGTCGAGGAGGCGGAGCACAGAGGCATCACCGTGCTCCGCCTCGACGACTACAACCTCGTCCAGCTCGGCGAGGGCAAGCACCAGCGGCGCATTGAGGCCTCCATCACCGTGATGGGCCACGCCGTGGTCTGCGTGGTGGACGCCCACGGCGCGGAGCCGCGGCCGGCCGTGGCCGGGGAGGGGCGAGGCCTCTCCGTCAGCGGCCTCGCTCTGCACGTGCTTGCCGAGGGCGACCGCTTCGACCTCGGGACCCGGACGGTGTGGCGCGGCTGAGCCCATCGGGACGGTGCGGCGCGGATGGCCTGCGGTCGCCGCGTCGCCAACGGTGCACCCGCCCGCGTTGCCCGTCGTGTTCACAGCTTGTCGGGCACCGCTGGACGAACGTCCTATATCAGGACCTGCGCGGCGCGACGACGCGGGCAGTGAAGCATGAACCACTGCCCAGACGGGCTTGACGCCGGGAGACCATGATGCGACTCCTCATCGCACATCAGAGCAGCCGGGAGCGGGATGCGCTCACCGAAGCTGTCGAAGGCCTGGAACAGCCCCTCGAGATCATCACATCGGACAACGGGTTCGACACGCTCGACCTGCTCCTGCAGGACGAGCCGCCCGACGTGGCCCTGGTGGACTGGGACCTCCCCGGGGTGGAGGGCCCCGAGATGTGCCGTCTGGTCCGCGACTTCCACCAGGGCCGCCGCACTTACATGGTCGTCCTCGCGACCCCGGAGCGCTCGGACACGACCGACGCCTGGCGGGCCGGCGCGAGCGACTGCCTGACCACGCC
Organism: uncultured Thermoleophilia bacterium; assembly: GCA_963705205.1. Lineage (GTDB taxonomy): Bacteria > Actinomycetota > Thermoleophilia > UBA2241 > UBA2241 > CAIXSE01. Next base: position 87,333 of record CAVPJG010000013.1, on the reverse strand, counting down.
GGCCCCCGCGCACGCTGTTCGCGCGTGCGTGGAGAAGGGGCTGGACGGCGCCCGCCCGGAGGCGGCGCGAGACGGCAAGAAGCGTGGCGCGCACGCGGGCGGCGCCGCCTTGCTGGACGCCGTGATCTGCGCCGACTCCGACGCGGGCGACTACTTCGGCCTCGGCGGGAATCTGGCGGCGTCTCCTTCGGTCCCCGCGTGGGCCGATGGCGGCGCCGGGCATGACGACGCGCCGGACGAGCCGAGTGGCGTCGCGCTGCTGCAGGCGGTGCTGAGCGAACGCTGATCGCTCGTCGGGGCCGCCCGCCGAGCGGGCTGCCGAAGGGGCGGGCCGTGGCCGCCTTGCCGATCGTCGCCGCGGCCCGCCCCTCCGGCAGCCGGACGCTCAGGTCCTGGCCACCTGAGCCTCCTTGACCTCTTCGCCGGCGTGCGGTCCCGGCCAGAGGTCCACCACCGCGTCGACGGTGACGCATACCACGTGCTTGACCGCCGGCAACCGCCACTTCTCGCTGATGCCGGCCAGGCGCCTCTTCATGTCCTCGACCAGCTCGCCCTCGTCGACGATCTCCGCGTGCCCCCTGACCTCCATCGCGACCTTGTTGGCGTAGTCGTGCACCCCGATGGCTACGCGCGGGTCGTTCCGCAGGTTCTCGTAGGTGTCCCGGCCGTAGAGGTCGGCGAAGACGATGCGGCCGTCCTCCAGCAACAGCCCGCTGCCCTTGATGGAGACGTTGGGCGCACCGTCCGGCTCGGTGGTCGCCACCCAGATGTTGTGCCCTCCGGCGAGCACGTCGTGGAGCTTCTGAGGGATGGTCGTCATGGTCCCCTCCTCGTATCGCTGTCCCACCTGAGAAGATTCCCGGTGAAGAGGCTGGCTGACGCTGTTGACAGGGCGGAGCAGCCGGGGCACTGCTATCATCGCCGACAGCCGCGGGCCGTGGGTGCGTACCGTGTGGGAGGAGGGAGGCCGACGTGAGACCGGGTGGCGCGCGACCGCGCACGGGGGGCTGGTCGCCGGCGACCGCAGCGTTCGCCGCGACGGTCACGCTCGTACTCCTCGCGCTCGCGCTGGCGGCCGCCGGCTGCGACATGCCCAGCACCGGCGGCCTCGGCCAGGTGACCGGCTCGGGCACGCCGGCGACGAAGGTCTACGACTTCACCGGTTTCACCAACGTCAGCGCCGACAGCGGCTTCACGGTGACGATCACGCAGGGCGCGGAGTTCGCGGTCTCGGTGACCGTCGACGACAACCTCGTCGAGGAACATCTCAAGGTGGAGCTCGACGGCGAGACGCTGCGCGTCGGTCTGGAGCCACTGTGGGCGTACAGCGACCTGACGCTCGAGGCGACGGTGACCATGCCCGGCCTCACGGGGCTCGAGGCGAGTGGCGCGTCCACCGTGAGCGCGAGCGGGTTCGCCTCCGGCGACCCGCTCGCCCTGACCGCCTCCGGGGCGAGCACGATGACGCTGATCGGCGCGGGCGCCGGCGAGGTCGGCCTCGAGCTCTCCGGCGCCGGCCGGGTCCTGGGCGAGCTCGAGGCGCAGGAGCTCGCCGGTGAGATCTCGGGCGCCGGCGCGGTCGATCTGCGGGGATCGGCCCAGAGACTGCAGCTCGACGCCTCCGGCGGCAGCCGCTTCGAGCTCCTGAGCCTGCCCGCCGTGGACGCCGACCTCCGGCTCTCCGGCGGCTCGCGCGGCGCGGTCACCGTGACGGGTACGCTGAGCGCCGACGCCAGCGGCGGCTCCCGCCTCGAGTACGCCGGTTCGCCGCAGCTCGGCGATGTCGACAGCTCCGGCGGGTCGGTGGTCGAGCCCGCCGGCGACTAGCGTTCTTCGCCTGTCCGCCGTGTGATCCCCACTGCCGCAGGTCCCCCGCGGGTCCCCTGTCCGACTGCTCTCCGAATCACCCTCATGGGGCGAGGACGTGACGAAGTCCGGCTCCTACGCTGTATCTGTCACTTGGGGAGCACAGGAACAGGGGAGGAGTCATGAGCAGCACGATCGCTCATAGGACACACATCCACATCCCGTGGATGACCATCACCGTGGTACTGCTGGCCGCACTGGCCGCGGCGGCGGTGCTCGTGCTCATCAACCAGCCGGCGGATGTGACGGTCGAGAGGACGCCGGTGGTCCTGACGGCCCCCGGCGCGGCCGCCATGCCACAGCTCGAGACCCACGCCGAGATCCTCGCCCTGACGGGGAGGGCGCCGGGCATGCAGGCCAGGACCTTCGCCCCGGACACGCGCCACAACTTCCCGTCCGGCGCGCTGGACTCATTCAGGACCGACGACGCTCCGACCGTCGCCCCGGATACGCGCCACAACTTCCCGCCGGGAACGTCGCTGGACTAGGTCCCTCGCCACTCGTTGCCACCGGTCGCGGATGCCGGGGGCTCACGTCAACGCGTGAACCGCCCAACCGCGGGGGGTATGGTGCGCGTATCGGCCCGTGAGGGAGGGGCGCCGTGGGGCGTCGCCAAGGCAGGAGCCAGGGCGGTCATGCAGTCCGGCGCCAGCTCGCGCCTGTTCCGTGCGCCTCGGCGCGGCTCCCCCGGGCGCTTCTCGTTCCCGTCCTCCTCGCCACCGTCCTGTTCGCCGTCACCACGGCCGCCTGCGGCCCCTCCACGGGCGGCGCCTCCGGCGGCGGCGCGGCTCCGACGCCGAAGCAGGGGGGCACCTACGCCTACCCGCTCGCCATGGACCCCGGCTCGCTCGAGCCCTCCGTCGCGCAATCGTCGGAAGGCTGCGCCGTCCTGCACCAGGTGTACGAGGGCCTGGTGAGGTGGGAGGAGCAGACCGACGGCACGATGAGGACGGTCCCCTGCCTTGCAGAGAGCTGGAGCGGGAACGCCGACGCGACCGCCTGGACGTTCAAGCTGCGCCGGGGGGTCATGTTCCATGCGCCCGTGTCCCGCGAGGTCACCGCCGAGGACGTGGTCGCGGATCTGCGCTACCTCGCCGACCCCGCCCACGCAGGCGGAACGAGCTACATGTACGCGCTGATCGAGGGCACGGACCAAGACGGCCTGGCGGACGCGGGAGCGCTCTGCGTGGAGGCCATCGACCGCTACACCGTCCGCTTCACGCTCAAGCATCCCTTCTCCGAGTTCCCCGACACCCTCGGCAACCAGGCCTTCTGGGTCTGGCCGGCGGACCACCTGCGTGAGGTGGGTCGCAGGGCCTACGCGGCTCACCCCGTGGGCACGGGACCGTACCAGTTCCTCAAGAGCGTCCCCGGCGCGTCCTACGATCTCGTGCGCAACGACGTGTGGTGGGACACCTCCGGCGGGCCGTACATCGACGCGATCCACTACCAGGTGTTCGACAGCGTCACGTCGATGATGCTCGCGTTCCAGAAGGGGATGGTCGACTGGACGCTGCTGCCGGTCGGGCAGGTCGCCGCGTCGCGCTCGCTGCCGCAGGTGGAGAGCAGGCTCTGGCGGGTCGAGATCACGCCTGACCTCGCCCTCAGGTATCTCTGCTTCAACTGGAAGGACCCGCTGGTGGGAGGGACGCAAGGCCTCCGGCTTCGGCAGGCCCTGGCCTACGGGTGCGACCGGCGCGGCGTCATCGATGCCTCCAGTGGCGGCGTGTTCCTGCCCCCGACCACCGGTGTCGTGGCACCGGGCGTACCCGGCTCGCGCGCCGTCCAGGGGCCGTACCCCTACGACCCGGCGAAGGCACAGGAGCTGATCGACGGCATCGGCCCCGTCACGCTGAGGCTCGCCTACCCGGTCGGGCAGCAGCAACTGGCCACCGTGAGGATCCTGACGGCGAGCTACGCGAAGATCGGCGTGACCATCAAGGCGAAGGGGATCGACTTCAACAACTACGTGCGCTACGTGTCCGCCGGCAAGGCCCAGGTGTACCTCGCAGGCTGGATCGCCGACTACCCGTCAATGGACGGCTTCCTCTTCGTGCTGTTCGAGAGCAGCCAGTCGCCGTACTCGCACGGCACGTCCTACTCGAACCCCGAGGTCGACGCCCTCCTCGCACGGGCGCGCGCCACGCCCGGGGAGGAGGCGCGGCTGCAGCGGTACGCCAAGGCCGAACAGCTCATCCTCGCCGACTCGCCCGAGATCCCCTTGATCGTCTTCGCCGACGCGCGGCTCGTCGGCAGCCGTGCCGTCAACGTGCGCTTCAATCCGATCGGCTGGGTGGACCTGTGGAGAGCCTGGATGAAGTAGGGAGGGGGCGGCGATGAGCATCCGCGTGAAGCTCCTCATCGCCTGTCTCTCCTGCGCCCTCGTGCCCTTGATCGGCTACGCGGGGTACACCTACGCACGCACGGCGCGGAACCTTGAGCGCCTCGAGAACGGTCTGATGGCGGCACGGGAGACGGCGGTGAGCCAGGCCCTGGACGACGCCGCCTCCCAGGAGCGCACTGTCGTCGGCGACACGGCGGCGTGGCCGGCGTTCGTCAGCGCGGTCCGGCGCGACGACGTGGCCTGGCTGCGCCGGCAGCTCGGCGTCCTCGCGGCCGGAGGCACGGCGCAGCTGTTCACGCCCGGGGGGCGCCTCCTGCTCTCTGCCGGTCCGACGGAGACAGGCTCGCTCTTCCTGGAGCCGGAGGTCCAGCACGTCATCACCATGAATGCGTCCGCCAGCGGCTACGAGACTCTCGACGGGCAGCTGTCGATCGTGACCGCGCAGCCCGTCGGCGACGGCTCTGGATCCGACCAGCAGCTCGCAGTGCTCGCCGTGGCGCGTCCCGTCGACCAGGAGGTGCGGAAGACCATCGGGTCCTACGCGGGCGTGCGCGTGAGGCCGGCGCCGCAGGCCGTGACCGAGCGGTTCGTCACGGCGGCGACGCCGCCTCCCGCGAGCGGTGGGGGGCTGAACCAGTACGGGGAGACGTTCACGGAGGGTGACGAACGCAGCGCGTACGTGGGTGTGTACGACGTCGACGGCTTCAGGTCCGGCCTCGTCCAGATCTCCATGGACCGGAGCGTCGTCAGTGCGGCGGTCGCGGAGATCCGTACCGTCGCCGCCGCGGCCCTGGTGGTCGCGCTCGCGGTGGCCGTCATCGCGGCGCTGCTCCTGTCCCGGCGGATCAGTACGCCGCTCCGCGAGCTGGCCACGGCTGCGGTGGGCATGGCCGGCGGCGAGACCCGGCAGGAGATCCACGTCGGCGGCAGCGACGAGGTCGGGCAGCTCGCCGGCGCGTTCAACACGATGTCCGAGCGAGTGAGCGAGCACGTGACGGACCTCTCGGACAAGCTCCGGAGCCTCACGGAGGAGCTCATCGATGTCAACGTGGTCTTCGGAGAGACGATCGCCGATACGGTGGACCTCGAGGCGCAGCTTCCGCGCATGCTCCCCCACGTCGAGTCCATCATGAAGGCCGACGCGGCCTGCCTCTACCTGACGGATGGGGGCGGCCTGCGCCCGGCGAGCGGCGAGCCGGGGGCTGCCGCGACCCGGCTGGAGGCCGCGGCGCGGAAGGCCGTGGCCGCCGGGTCCGCCGTCCTGGTCGAGGAGGGGGAGGGCGAGGCCGCCGGCGATGACCTCGGCGCCGTCAGCATCGCCGCCGCCCCACTCAGGCGCGCCGGCCGGGCCTCCGGGGCGCTCGTCGTCGCTCGGCCGCCGGCGGCGCTTCGACGCACAGGACCTGGCGCTGCTCTCGGCCTTGGCCGGCCAGCTGGCCCTCGTCGCTCAGAACGCGGAGATGCTCCAGCACCTCGAGCGCAGCTACTTCTCCACGGTGACGGCTCTGGCGAGCGCCGTGGAGGCCAAGGACGGGTACACCGCCGACCACTGCCGCCTCATCGCAGGGATGGCGGATATCGTGGGCGTGAAGATGGGGCTGAGTGACACGGACCTGCGCGTGCTGCGCTACGCGGCCATCCTGCACGACATCGGCAAGTCGGGAGTGCCGGGGACCGTGCTGCGGTCCCCCGGGCCGCTCACCCGCGAGCAGTCCGCCCTGGTCGCCGACCACACGCTGATGGGCGAGAACATCGTCGCGCGCATCGAGTACCTGAGCCCCATCGCGCCCATCATCCGCTCGGCGCACGAGCGCTGGGACGGCGGTGGTTACCCGGACCGGCTGCGCGGTGAGGAGATCCCGCCGCCCGCCCGGATCGTGTTCGCCTGCGACGCCTGTCACGCCCTGGTGTCGGACCGGCCGTACCGCAAAGCGCTGTCCCACGAGGCGGCGTTCGCGGAGCTCGTGGACAGCTCGGGGGCACAGTTCGACCCCCGGGTGGTGGAGGCGTTCGTCGCCTCCCGCGACGCGATCGAGCAGCTCCTCGCGAGAGGCTCCCGTGCGGCGCAGCGGGCCGGCCGGGTGCTCGCCACCGTGCTCGTCACCGACATCGTGGGTTCGACGGAGAAGGCGGCCGAGATCGGCGACACCGCCTATCGCGACCTCATCGATCGACACCACGCCACGGTGCGCGAGCTCCTCAGGCGCTTCCGGGGCACCGAGGTGGACACCGCCGGTGACGGCTTTCTGGCGACGTTCGACGGCGCCGCGCGGGCGGTGGAGTGCGCGGCGGCAGTCGGTCGTGAGCTCGCGCCGCTTGGTCTCGAGATCAGGGCGGGCTGCCACACCGGGGAGATCGAGGTGACGGGCGCCGGCGTCCGCGGCATCGCCGTGCACATCGGCGCCCGCGTGGCCGCGCTCGCCGGACCCGGCGAGATCCTCGTCTCGAACGTCGTCAAAGACCTTGTGGCCGGCTCCGGCCTGGTCTTCGTCGACCGTGGCGAGCATGAGCTGAAGGGCGTGCCCGGCGTCTGGAGGCTGTACGCGGCCCAGCTCTCCGACGGGCGACCGGCGCGCTGAGCCGTCAGCGGACAGTGGCCTCGCGGAGCTCCCGACTCCTGCGCCTCCGGAGCCTGCATGCTGGTTGCCCAGGGGATGCGCGGGGAGGAGGGATGGATTCCCGCCGTCACCGCGCTTCGGCTAGCATCATTGCGTGAGCGACGAGCGCGCAACAATCCGCCCCTGCACCGACGCCGACCTCGAGGCGATGGTCGCCGTCGTCAACGCCGCGGCGACCGCCTATGCGGGCGTGATCCCCGCCGACCGCTACAACGAGCCGTACATGCCGCAGGACGAGCTCTGTGCGGAGAACTCCTCCGGCGTGTGTTTCTGGGGGCTGTTCGAGGCCCATGGTCCCGCGACCGGCCTCAGCACCGACGAGTCGGCGCTCGCCGGCGTCATGGGCATCCAGGACGTCGACGACGTGACGCTGATCCGGCACGCCTACGTGCGGCCGGACCGGCAGCGCGCGGGCGTGGGCGGCCGGCTGCTCGCGCACCTGCTCGGGCTCGCCGGCGAGCCGCCCGCGCGGCCGCTCCTCGTCGGCACCTGGGCGGCCGCCTGGTGGGCCGTGGCGTTCTACGAGCGCCACGGCTTCGCCCTCGTCACGCCTGAGGAGAAGGACCGGCTGCTGCGTCGCTACTGGAGCATCCCGGAGCGGCAGGTGGAGACGTCGGTGGTGCTGCGCTTCACGCCTGCCCGCGGCCGTTGAGGTTGCCGACCACTCGTACGCCGAGGTCGACCCTCAGGGAGGAGGTAGCGTTCGTCGCCTGGCGCGATGCGATCGAGCCCACAGCACTGCGGTCAGGGCCGGGAGCTGCCGGGTCGCTCGCCTGAGGCCGTCGCTCAGCCGCGCTTCTTCCACTCGAGCTCGACACGGGTGCCGTCACCCGGGCTGCTCGTCACGCGGAGCCGGGCGCCGGCCTCCGCCGCTCGCTCGCGCATGGACACCAGGCCGAGGTGGCTCGGGTCGACGGGGCGGCCGGGGTCGAAGCCGCGGCCGTCGTCGCCGATGACCAGCCGCGCGCTGCCGGGTCCAAGCTCGAGCTTCACCCATGCGGTGGCCGCATGAGCGTGGCGCACGACGTTGTTCAGAGCCTCCTGGGTGATGCGGAAGATCGCGACGTGCAGGCTGGGCGGCAGGCGCTCCTCTCCCGCGATCGAGAGCTGCACGGTCACCGCCGCCCGGCCCTCGGTCGCGTCGGCCAGGTGGCGCAGCAGCTGCTCCATGGGCACGTCCTCGACCGTCTCTCCGCGCAGTTCGAGCAGCATCGTCCGCATCTGGGCCAGAGCGCCGCGGTTGAGGCGCTCGACCTCCTCGATGACCGTGGCCGCCTCGGGGGGAAGACGCTCGGGTGAGCTCCGCAGCGCTTCCACCCTTAGGGCCGCAGCGAAGAGAGCCTGCGTGACGGAGTCGTGGAGCTCTCGGGCCAGGCGGTTCCGCTCCTTCTGCGCGGCCTTCGCGATCTCGCTGTCGCGCAACGCCTCCTCGGCACGCCGGCGCTTGGTCGTGTCCGTGTGCATCGTCAGATTGGCCACGTGGGCGCCGGACTGGTCGACCATCGCCGAGGAGCTGAACCATGTCCACAGGGCGCCTCCGTCCTTGCGCCGCAGCTTCATCTCCCCGCGCAGCACGCTGCCGGAGTCCAGCGCGGCTCTGTTCTCCAGCACCTCCATCTCCCAGTCCGGGAAGACGAAGTCGAGCCCGCTTCTGCCGGTCAGCTCGTCGACCGCACAGCCGAGCATGTCGGCCATCTGCTGGTTCGCGTACAGGATGACGCCGTCCGTCCGGCCGATGATGACACCCTCCGCTGTGGTCTCGACGATGGTCCGGTACCTGGCCTCGCTGTCCTTCAGAGCGTCTTGCGCCCGTCGCTGCTCGGTGACGTCGTCGATGGTCGTGAGCACGTGGTCGGCGCCGTCGACCTGGATCGGCGTGACGCCGATGGACAGGATGCGCTCCTCACCCGTCGGTATCCTGTGGACGCACTCGACGTCGTGCAGGCTGCGCCGCTCTCTCATCGCGCCCGCGATGAGCGCCCGGCTCTCGTCGTCACCCGGCATGAGGTCCAGACTCGCTTTGCCGATCATCATGGCGCGGGGACACCCGAGCAGCCGTTCGAACGCCGCGTTCACGCCCACCGTGAGCCCGTCCTGCAGGCTCGTCACGGCCAGGGCGAAGGGCGACGCCTCGAACACCGTCTCGAATCGGTCCTGGCTCGGCGGCTGCGTCATGGACGCATTCTAGGACAGCGGAGCTACCTTCCGCGCCGTGAGAGCCACGTCTCGTTGCGCACGAGACCGTCGGAGAAGGCCAGGACTCGGTTGCGGCCGGCGCGCTTGGCTGCGTACATCGCCCAGTCGGCCTTGTCGAGGAGCTCGTCCCGCGAGCCGGCGTCGTCGGGGAAGGTGGCGACCCCGATGCTGACCGTGAGGGGCCGCCCGCGACGCCCGCTGGCCTCCTCGATCTCCCGGCGCAGGGTCTCGGCGACGATGCGCGCGCCGGCCGCGCCGGTGTCCACGAGCGCGAGCACGAACTCCTCGCCGCCGTAGCGCGCCGCCAGGTCGGTGCGGCGGCTGTTGGCCTCGAAGAGCCGCGCGATGCGCCCCAGGGCGGCGTCGCCGGTCTTGTGGCCGTGGGCGTCGTTGTATTCCTTGAAGTGGTCGCAGTCGCAGAAGAGCACCGAGAGCTCGCCCCCACAGCGGCGGCAGCGCACGAGCTCCTCCTCGAGGCGCTCGTGCAGGTAGCGGTGGTTGTAGAGGCCGGTGAGGCCGTCGGTGATCGCCTCGACCTCGGCGCGGCTGAAGCGGATGGTCGCCGCGCGTAGCATCGCCGCCAGCGTCTGGGAGCGGTCGCCCTCGGCCGACCAGCCGCGCGACTCGACCGCCGGCGCGTCGACGGTGAGCGCCGCGACGACCTGCCCCCCCGCGTCCAGCACCGGGGCGATGCCCGAGACCCAGACGCCGTAGTCGTCGGCGTTGAGCACGTTGGCGGGGAGGTCCTCGCCGGCGAGCACGCGCGCGAGCCCGTCCTCCGGCAGCCAGGGGTCGCCGCAGCGCGAGAGGTCGTCCTCGGTCTCGCCGGTGTCGAGCACCGAGATGCACTGCTCCCCGCGCAGCGCGAAGCTGCTGATGAAGCGCACCGGCGGGTTTGCGTCGCGCAGCCGCCGCAACGTGTCCACCATGCGCACGTACTCCGGCCGCTCCTGGTCGGCGTGCGTGCGCAGCAGGGCGTGGGCTGCCGGGTCGATGCCGCGCACGGCCTCGGCGGCGAGCTCTTCGACGAGCGCTCGCCGCCGCTGCAGGCTGAGGAGGACGCGACGGAAGCTCTCGACCATGGCCGGGTCGAACTGCGTGCCGGCGCAGCGCTCGAGCTCTGCGACGCACTGCTCGTAGGTCAGAGCCTGCCGGTAGGGCCGCTGGCAGGACATGGCGTCGTAGCAGTCGACGACGCACAGGGCGCGGGCAGTCAGGGGGATGTCGTCGCCGGCCAGACCGTCGGGGTAGCCGAGGCCGTCGAAGCGCTCGTGGTGGTGGCGCACCCCGGCCACGAGCTCCTCGTCGAAGAGCGGGCGCACGATCTCGGCGCTGATGCCGGGGTGCTGGCGCATGAGCTCCCACTCCTCGCTCGTCAGCGGGCCCGCCTTGAGCAGGACGCGGTCGGAGACGCCGATCTTGCCGATGTCGTGCAGGAAGGCCGCGTTCTCCACCGCTTCGAGGCGCTGCTCGGGCCAGCCCAGCTCGCGGCCGAGCAGCGCCGTGTACGCGGCCACGCGGCTGGCGTGACCGAGCGTGTAGTAGTCCTTGGCGCTGAGGGCGGAGCTGAGAGCGCGCAGATTGCCGAGGTGGAGGCGCCGGACCTCCTCGTAGAGCTGCGCGTTGTCGAGAGCCTGCGCCACCTGCTGGCAGATCGCCTCGGCGGTGGCGACCTCCTCAGCCGTGAACTCGCGCTCGACGTAGTCGATCAGGTCGACCACGCCGATCGCCCGGTCGCGGCTCACCAGTGGCACCGTCAGGCAGCTGTGCTGGCCGTAAGGCGCCATCTGCTCGCGCTGCTGCACGCCGAGCCGTGGGTCGTCGAGGCTGCCCATCGGGATCGGGAGGCGGGTCTCCAGGGCGAGACGGGTGCCGTGCCAGCCGGCGAGTGAGAACTCCCTGCCGACCCAGTCGTCGTCCAGGACGCCTCGTGTGGTCGACGCGAGACAGACGAGGCGCTCGCCGTCGACCAGCCGGTAGATGTCGCAGTCCGGGATCTCCAGGATGGTGTTCAGACGCCGCGCGGCCGCCTGCAGTACCTCGTGAAGGTCGAGGCTGGAGGTGAGGTCGCGGCTCGTCTCGTACAGCAGCCGGTAGCGCTCTTCGGGGTTGCCCGGGGATGCGTGATGGGGGGCTGACGGCGCCTCCGGCGTGAGGCAGCGCTCGAGGTCCTCGACGAGGAAGCGGCGCTGCCCGCTCGGCGTGCGCAGGCAGGGTACCCTGCCCTGGGCGGCCCAGCGCCGCAGCGTGCTGGCGCTGACCCCGAGCAGGTCAGCGGCCTCCTGCACGCGTACGCAGTGCGGTCTTGAGGTATCAACGCCCACAGGTGAGGCTATCGGACCGTCGCTCGCGGACCTTGAGCACCCCTGTCAGGAAGACTGCCCCCTGGTGCGTCGGCGGGCGGGGCGGCGAGCCGGGCTGAAGACCGCCGCCCCACCGCGGCACGCGTCCTGCCCGCCGGGCGAGGCGGAGAGGGTATGGCTGCAGGTCGCTCTGAAGACGTAGAGACAATGTAGAGACATCCCACCACTACGTGACGCGATTTGGCCGAGATGTAGAGCCAATGTCTCTACGCGAACAGAGCGTCCGGCGAGTGACCTCCTCGGCCGCCCGGCAGGTGCGCGGCGTGGTCGCGATAGAATCCCCGGGCCCGCCGCGACCGCACGAGGACCGCCATGACGCACGAAGAGACCTGCCACCCCCAGGATCGGGAGGAGTCCCTCGACCCCCAGGACTGGGAGGAGCTGCGCGCGCTCGGGCACCGCGCCGTGGACGACGCCGTGGATCACATGGCGTCCCTGCGCGAGCGCCCCGCGTGGGAGCACGCGCCGGCGCGCGTCAAGGCGCACTTCGCTGGGCCGGCGCCGGCGGGGCCGCAGCCCGCTGACGAGATCTACGCCGAGTGGCTCGAGTACGTGCGGCCCTACCAGCTGGGCAACAGCCACCCGCGGTTCTGGGGCTGGGTGCTGGGCACCGGCACGCCGATGGGGGTGATCGCGGAGATGCTGGCGGCGTCCACCAACGCCGTGAGCGGCATCTACTCGTTCGTCGCCAACAACTACGTCGAGCTGCAGGTGCTGGACTGGTGCAAGCAGATGCTCGGGTACCCGCTCGAGGCCGGAGGGCTGCTCACGAGCGGGTGCTCCGCGTCCAACCTGATCGCGTTGGCCGTGGCGCGCAGTGCCAAGTCGGGGTTCGACGTGCGCGCTGAAGGCCTGGCGGGCGCGCCGGGCGAGGCGGCGCCGGGCGAGGCGGGCGTGCCGCGGCGCCTGACGGTGTACTGCTCGGTCGAGGCGCACTCGTCGCTGACCAAGGCCGTCGAGCTGCTGGGCATGGGCACGCGGTCGCTGCGGCGCGTGCCCACCGACGACCTCCTGCGCATCGACCTCGAGGCTCTCGCGGAGATGGTCGCGCGCGACCGCGGGGACGGGCTGCGCCCCGTCTGCGTCGTCGGCGTGGCCGGCACCACCAACACCGGCTCCATCGACGACCTGCCCGCCCTCGCCGGCTTCTGCGAGCGAGAGGGCCTCTGGTTCCACGTGGACGGCGCCTTCGGCGCCTGGGCAGCCATCGCTCCCGAGTCACGTCACCTCATGGCCGGCATGGAGCGCGCCGACTCGCTCGCGTTCGACCTGCACAAGTGGATGAACCTGACCTACCCCGTCGGTTGCGTGCTGGTCCGCGATGCGGACGCGCAGCTGCAGACCTTCTCGCTCACGCCGTCGTATCTCGCCCACGGAGAGGGCGAGCGCGGCCTGACCGGGGTCGACGTGCCCTGGCTCTCGGACTACGGGTACGAGCTCTCGCGCGGCTTCAACGCGCTCAAGGTGTGGATGGCGCTCAAGGAGCACGGCACGGACAAGTTCGCGCGCGTGATCCAGCAGAACATCGACCAGGCGAGGTACCTCGCCGGCCTGGTCGCGGCCACCCCCGAGCTCGAGCAGGCGCTGCCCGCGGCGCTCAACATCGTCTGCTTCCGCTACGTGCGCCCCGGCATGGACGACGCCGCGCTGGACCAGCTCAACAAGGAGATCGAGCTGGAGCTGCAGGAGCGCGGCATCGCCGTTCCCTCCGTCTCGACCATCCACGGGCGCAAGTACCTGCACGTGGCCGTGGCCAACCACCGCAGCCGCCGCGAGGACTTCGACCTGCTGGTGCGCGAGGTCGTGCGGCTGGGCGGGGAGCTGTCGGGCGGCTGACACGGAGGGGCGTGCGGCGCACTCACCGATAGGCGTCCTTGCGGTGGCGCACGTGGAGGACGGTCACCAGTCGCGACGCATCGTCGACCTGGTAGATCACGCGATAGACGCCGACTCGAAGGCGGTAGGTGCGCTCCCCGCCGACTACCTGACGCACGCCCTTTGGGCGAGGGGTCAGGCGGAGCCCGTCGATGCGCTCGAGGCAGCGAGCCCGGGACTTGAGGGGGAGGCGGCGGAGGCTGCGAGCCGGCGCCTCAATTCTGCCTCGTCGACCGTCTGCTCGTCACGCCGCTCGGCGATGACGGCGAGGTCGTGGAGGTCCTCGAGTAGCTGCTCGTATTCAGCGATGGGGAGGACGACGGCCGTTCGCCTGCCCTGGGCGTCTGTCTGGTACTGCGTGCGGCGCGGATCCATATCCAGCGTCCTCCTCGAAGCCAGTGTAGCACCGCGCGGACGCGTCGCCTGGTCGTGTGCGCTCATCGCATCTCACCTCCCGGAGAGAGTGTGCGTGCCGGACATGCGCGTGAGGAGGATGACGAGGACGCCGCGTGGCTACCGATTCGGGAGACGGATCGGTGACGTTCCGCATCTCCGGCGCCCCGCGCGAGCCTGGTCATGGCGGTCTATGATGCAACTCATGTCACTCGCGGCCGACTACCACGAAGCCGCGCGCCTGCTCGCCGCAGGCGACGCGCGCGCGGCCGCCGAGCGTCTGCGCGCCATCGTCTCGCCGGGCGGGCTCGCTCCCGTTTTCGAGGCGGAGGCGCGCTACCTGCTCGGTCGCGCGCTGGTGGCCGGCGGCGATCGCGACGGCGCGGCGCTCGAGTGGACCCGGGTGCTGAAGCTTGATGCCCTCGCCGAGCGGCCGCGGCCTCTCCTGACCCCGGAGGAGTTCGAGTCCGTCGCCCAGGCTGCCCTGGACGAGCTCCCGCAGGCGCTGCTCGACGAGCTGAACGGCGTGGCCATCATGATCGAGGACCGGCCCTCGCCGGAGATGGTGGCCGACGGCATCGACCCGCGCATCCTCGGCCTGTACCACGGCGTGCCGCTGAACCGGCGCTCCGCGAGCTTCGGCGCCCCCTACGCGGACACGATCCACCTGTTCCGCGCCAACCTGGAGCGCGCGTTCACGACGCGGGCCGCGCTGGTCGCGCACATCCGCGTCACGGTCCTGCACGAGACGGCACACTTCTTCGGCTACTCGGAGGGCCAGCTCCGGAGCATGGGGCTCGCCTGAGGTCGGGCAGCGGGAGGCCTGGGAGGTCGCCGTGGCCCGAGCTCGCTCCGCGTGTGACAATCGGAGCATCGGGGGAGAGCCGAACTGCAACGGGACGACGTCCTTCGCGTGCTCGCCGCCTGGTCGGCGGGCCCGCCGGCAACACCTCCGGACAGGAGCCATCCCATGACCGCCGTGAGCGACCCTTGGTCAGGTGCCACCCCCGCCGGCGCCCCCGTGAGTCGAGACCCGCGAGGCGCCCGCTGGGCCTATCTCGCCGGCGCCAGCGGCGCGGCCGCCAACGTCCTGCTCGTGGCTTTCTTCGCATCGATCCCCGCGGCCGGCCGGGAGAACCGCTTCGGCCCGGCCAACGACATCGTCGGCTCCGTGGCCACCGCGAGCATGATCCCGGCCGCGGTCGCGATCGGGCGGCACCTGCCACCCCGCGGCGGGCTGCGAGCCCTGCACACCGCGACACTCGGCTCGCTCGGGGTCGCGACCGCTGCGGGACCGCTGCTTGTCGCCGGCGTGCTGCCCTTCAAGGTGTCCTCCGCGGCCTCGACCGGCGCCTTCGGTGTGCAGCTGGCCTGGATCGGCCTCGCCAGCGGCTGGCTGGCTCGGAACGCCGGCCTGCCCCGGCGGACCGCACGGCTCGGCCAGACCTCCGCATGGGCCGCCCTCTTCGGGGCCGGCGCGGCGGCCGGGTCCTTGGCCGCACCCGCGCCCCTGCGCACGGTGCTGCGCGCCGCGGGCGTCACCGCGGGCGCTACCGCTTTCCTGGCCGTGCCCGCGTGGTGGCTGCTCATGGGCCGCTGGCTGGACGGCCACGCGGCCGCCGGCGGGGTCACGCGCCACCCCCTGGGGGCCTGAGCTGGGGCTGAGTCCTCCGTCGACGATCGTCGATCGAACGACTCCGCACTGCGTCGTCAGTTCTGACAACGGTTCACGCGGTCGAAGCGACCTCTGCAGTGGGGCTTGGGACTGGATCCACGCCGCGTACCTCGCCGCCGACGCGTGCATCCGTGACATACCTCGCCGGGGCACGATCGGGCCGTCAGCGCAGTGAGGCTGCTCCCAGCACCTCGAGCGCGCGGAGCGTGACCCAGCGGCTCGGCTCGCCCTTGGTCTCGATGGGGACCCAGAAGCGGTCGTTGAAGGTCTGCTGCAGCCTCCAGCGACCTCGGGCGTCGGCGCGGAAGGCGACGAGATCCCGCGCTTCGCGCATGCGCTCGTCGCGGTAGCCCAGGCGCGTGAGGATGAGCAGGATCTCGAGCGCGTCCGTCTGGTACATGAGCGGGAAGCCGAAGCGGCGCCAGCCGGGCTTGGAGTCGCGAGTGAGGTCGTGGCTGCGCCGGTGGACGTGGTGGCGCAGGAAGAACTCGGCGCCGGCGCTGATGGTGGCGCGCACCGCCGGCGTGCGGCGCTCGGGCGGGACCTCCGCGAGCGCCTTGAGCGCCTTGATCGCCCCCATGCTGCAGGTGTGGCGGCCCCAGCACATCTCGTAGCGGTCGTACGGCCGGCCGGCGGGCGCGTCGCCCTCGGCGTCGTCGAAGCGCTGGCAGGCGGCGATCCAGTCGACGGCCTGCTGCACGCGCGGGTCGTCCAGCATGCCGAGGCGGATGAGGCTGAAGACCATGTTCCCGGTGAGACAGGGGATGACGCCGGAGGGCAGGCCGCCGCCGGCCTTCTTGGCGCGGTCGTAGGAGAAGCCGCCTGAGTCCGGATCCTGCGCGTCGCGCAGGATCGCCTCGCAGGCGGCCCGCACCCGCTGGTCCGCGCCGTCGGCGCCGAGCTCGGCGAGGATGAGCAGCGTCCAGACGGTGCCCTGGTACTTGGCCCGGTAGAACTTGTCCCGCTCGACCCAGTGGCCGTCCGGGAGCTGGGCGGCCAGGATCGCGGGGACGGCCCCCTCCGTCATGATGGCGCGCCTCGCCTCCTGCACCTCCGGCGCATCCGGCGAGGCTCCGAGCAGACGGGTCAAGGCGGCGTAGCGCTCCGCCGCGCCGCCCTCGAGGAGCCAGGCGATGGGTTCGGTGCTCGGCGGTGAAGCGCCGTCGCTCATGCGTCCATCATACGTTCGGCCAACGGGATCCCAGGCGACCCCCGTCGCCTCAGCGCGGATGCGGCTGGTCGGCTCAGTCGGTACGCAGCTCGACCAGTTCCTCGCTGAATGGCAAGCGAGGGGGTGGCCGTCAGGCCGCCACAGAGGCGCCGGCCCGGCGCTCCGCCTCGGCCTTCAGGGAGCGCAGGCCGTCGCGGAGGCTCGAGCGCAGGGTGCGCTCCATGCGTGAGCGGAACAACCGCGCCAGGAGGCCGTCCCAGGACTCGCCCTGGCGCACCAGCGTTCCGCCGTCCGACGCCTCGAAGCTGAAGGCGTCGACGGCCCTGATGCCGAAGGTCACGCCCGTCCAGACGATCCTGTACGGCGCATCCACCTCGGCGATGCGCGACTTGATGGTCCCCGGTCCCGCCTTCCAGTCGAACGATGTCCCTGGGGCGAGCGGGCCGTGCACCGACATCGAACGGACGGCTTTGTTCCAGCTCGGCCACTGCTCCATGTCGCTGAGCACGTTCCAGACGGTCTGGACGTCCGCGGCGATGTGGAGCTGCTCGTGCGCGATCACGGGTGCGTTCTGGTTGATGTCCATGAGTGAGCCCCTTCTGTTCGGTCCGCTACTGGGGGAGATACCCCGCCGGGGCGACATCGGGCCGTCAGCGCATCGAGGCAGCTCGCAGCACCTCGAGCGCCCGCAGCGTCACCCGGCGGCTCGGCTCGCCCTTGGTCTCGATGGGGATCCAGACGCGGTCGTTCAAGGTCTGCTGAAGCGTCCAGCGGCCCTGCGCGTCGGCGCGGGAGGCGACGAGGTCCAGCGCTTCGCCCATCCGCTCGTCACTCTTGACACCCAGCCGCCTCATGCCGATACTCCGGGCAGAGGTCGGGAACTGCGTAGCGGGTCCCGGCCTTACTCTTTGGGCAGAATCACCAGGCCGGCGCCAAGGTACTCGCCCTTGCGCCGCCTCAGCTTGGATTCGACGATCGCCCAGTCCTCACGGGGCGGCTTGCCGGCCACAAATCGGCCGATGGGCGAGACGACGAGATCAGCCATCTCGAGCCCGGTGATGCCGGCTCCCTTGCTCTCGACCCGCAGGCGCGACACTCGATCGCGGATCGCCGCCGGCCGGAGATAGGAAGTGCCTCGTTCCCGCAGATTGCGCCACGACGCGAGCAGCGCAGAGTCCAGCGCCTTGTCGCGACGCTCAGCCACGATGAGTCCCGGTTGAGTCTCCCGGGCGTCGGCGAGCGCGAAGCAGAACCGTTCGACCAGTACGTTGAGACTCAGGGCATAGGGATCGAGGGCGGCCGCTCCGTAGGCAGCGAGGTGTGCGTCTTTGCGCACCGCGCAGGCGACAACGGTGTAGTCGAGGCGTCGCATGAGGGCATTCAGGCGACCGTGGAAGCAGATGATCGCAGCTTGGGATCGACGAGGGACGAATATTTTTAAAAAAAAAAAAAAAAAAAAAAAAAAAAAAAAAAAAAAAAAAAAAAAAAAAAAAAAAAAAAAAAAAAAAAAAAGACGGCGGCGTGCATGTCTGTGGCTGCGTACTCGGAGTCCGCGATCACGCCGCCAAGCACGAACACCGGGTACTGGGGGTCTATGATGCGCAAGCTGTGGTCGCCGGATTCGTCGAGGAACAGGGTCTTCATCGATTCATCGTAGATGGGCGTCCAGGCTCCGCACAGAGTGACAATTGCCTGCGGACGACCGGCGATTGGGGCGCGGTCTAATGTGATGGCGACTCCGGCGTGGACGACGCGTTCTTCAGAACCTTCCAGCGCGCGCATGGTCACCCAGCGGCTCTGCTGGCCCTTGGCCTCGACGGGCACGACGAAGCGGTCGTTGAAGGTCAGCTCGAGCTTCCAGCGGCCCTGGGCGTCGGCCTTGGAGGCGACGAGGTCCAGCGCTTCGCGCGCTGCGCTCGTCTCGCATAGGTACGCAGGGTCGAGCCGGCCCAGGATCCAGAGGACCTCGAGCACGTCGGTCTGGTACATGAGCGGGAAGCCGAAACGTCTTCCAGCCTTGGCTTGGAGACCTTGGCCAGATCGTGGCTGCGCTTGAAGACGTGATGACGCAGCAAGTACTCGGCGCCGGCGCCGATGGTGGCGCGCATCGCCGGCGTGCGGCGCTCGGGCGGGACCTCCGCGAGCGCCTTGAGCGCCTTGACCGCCCCATGCGGCAGGTGTGGCGGCCCCAGCACATCTCGATGTCGTACGGCCGGCCCGTCGGCACGTCGCGCTCGCCGTCGTCGAACCGCTGCCAGGCGGTGATCCAGTCGAGGCCGCGCTGCACGCGCGGGTCGTCCAGCATGCCGAGGCGGACGAGGCTGAAGACCATGTTGCCGGTGAGGCACGGGATGACCATGCTGTGGAGGCCGCCGCCGGCCCGCTTGCTGCGCTGGGAGGAGAAGCCGCCCGAGTCCGGATCCTGCGCGTCGCACAGGATCGCCTCGCAGGCGGCCCGCACGCGCGCGTTCGCGCCGTCGGCGCCCAACTCGGCGAGGATGATGAGGTTCCATACGGTGCCGTCGTACTTGGCCGTGTAGAACCTGTCCCGCTCGACCCAGTGCCCGTCCGGCAGCTGCGCGGCCAGGATGGCGGGGACCGGGCCCTCAGTCATGATAGCGCGCCGCGCCTGCTGCACCGCCGGCGCATCCGGCGCGGCTTTGAGGAGCCGGCTCAAGGCGGCGTGGCGCTCCGCTGCGCCGCCCTCTAGGAGCCAAGGAATCGCGTGAGTCGCTGTGATCCCAGAGTCGTCCATCACGCCAGAAGCCTACAGCCGAGGAACAGGCTGTTGTTAGCTGTCGAGGACCTTCACCCCGTACCCCTGCAGCCGGGCTGCGGTGGCATCGAGTTCGGTCATCGACGGGACGAAGATGACCGCGCCATCGCGACCACGGGTGAGCAGCACGCGATATGCATTGACGCGGAGCTGGAAGGGATCACGCACGTGAGTGCCGCGGGCGTGGTTCTTGGCGTGAGCGTTGGACCAGCGCCGTCGCCCGTCCACGTGAGGTCGGTCCCCCAGGCGAGCAGCACGCCGTCGAGCTCCAGGCCCTGGGCGCCGAACTCGGTGACGCACTCGCGGAGGTGCCGGCAGGAGCGACGACTCTCATCTCCGTCGCCGTACCATGGGCCGAGTCGCATGACCTTGGTGGACTGGTAGTCGTTGGGGATGCCCCACTCGGCCAGGGCCTTGTCGCGTGAGGAGGCTACAAGACCGTAGCGGGCCGCGGGCGCCTCGGCGTAGCGCTTGTGGAAGTAGCTCTTCGCCATCTCGAGATCGCGGGTCATCCGCAGGTGGTAGCCCGGCGTCCTCCAGACGCTTGGCGAGTTCTCTCGCGTGCGCTCATCGCCGTCCGTCAGCAGGCCGTCGACCCACTCGTCCAGGTCGGCAGCGAAGTGGAAGCGGAGCTCGACCGTGAGATCGAGCGTCTCGCTTGCCGCGGTCCTCGCGGGCACGGTCGATCCGGAGAAGAACTCGTCCAGCACCCGCACTGGCGCGTGCACGGTCCACTGCTCGGGTGCGCCGGCTCGCTCCAGTGCTTCGCGCCACTGGCCGAGGCCGGCCTCCTCACCCACGTTGATCTCCTGCCCGAGCCGATGAGCCCGACGAGCACGCACCATTCGGGGATGCGCTCGCCGAACTCGACGAAGGCCTCCGGCTCCGACTTGTGCTCGCGGATGTTCGGATGCTTGTTGATCACCTGCTGGAGGTCCCAGGCGCGCTGCGCCTCGTCGTAGACGATCACATGCTGAGGCGGGATAGCGCCCTTGTCGCCCAAGTACTGCTTCATGTAGTCCTTGACGCCGCGCACGAAGGTCTTGCCGCCACCGCCGGCACCGCGCAACTCGTACTGAGGGACCTCGACGAGTGGCCCGTTGCCACTGAGGAAGATGGCCGGCGCCGGTGGCTTCGCCGCCGGCTCGTTCCACCTTCAGGTCGTCGAGACTCGGGTTGTGAACGGCGCTGAGGCCGACAAGCGTCTTGCCTGAGCCGGGGACACCCGCCACGAGCACGAGATGCCTCGTCTGCGTGCTCGCTGCCTTGTGGGCGATGGCAGAGATCGCGTCAATCGCCGGCTGGGTTTCGGCGAGGGCGCGGTGGATCGGCCGGATCTTGCCGTCGAGGAAGAGCTCGCGGGCCGCCTGGACCAGCGAGGGAGCGGGCAGTAGGCATCCTTGGCGAGGAACTGGTCGGCGGTCAGCGGCCCATCGCTCCCATGAGCGCTGCAGCTTCTGGATGAGCTCGTGGAGCGCGTCTGGGCCGGCGATGTGCACGCCGTCACGGACGCCGCCGTAGCCGTGCGCTCTTGTCGGGACGAGCACGGCGTGGACCTCACGGTCGGCGCAATGTCGGTGGTAGCAGCGCAGGTCGCGGGCGTAGGCAGCGGCCTGATCAAGGTCGGCCTGCTCGGCCTCGGCCTTGCCCTTGAGTTCAAGGACGACGACCGCGCCGTTGACGAGGAGGACGACATCGGGCCGACGAGATTCGAGCGGGAGCTCGTACTCCAGGATGGCCGTGTACTGGTCGGCGAGCTCGTCGACTTGCACGACCTTGCCGACCTCGTACCTGGATCTTAGGGATGGAGTCGTCCCAGGCGCGAACCTGCGAGTCACTCGCGTCTGCCAGGAACTCCTGGAGCGAGATGCGCACGACGCGCGGCTCTGTCCCCGAGAAAGTGGGGAAGTCGCTCTCCCAGCCGTAGCGGGCGCGAGCGGAGTCAGAGTCGGCGCTCACGGGCGATGACTGATGTGGCCCACGAACATCACGCCGACACTAGGTGATCGTGCGGAAGTTGCGCAATCGATCTCATTCGGTGCAGGCGATAGGATCGTCTTCAACTGCTCGATCAGTAGTGCGCCTGACCGACAGGCTGCCATGTGGCACAGGGAGGTCGCAGGGGATGGATTTGCTGCACATTCATCGGGGAGCTCTTGTACCGACCGACGAAGTCGACTCGCGCGACTACCGAGAACGAACGAAGGAAACGATCGAGCAGAGCATCAAGACCGGCGACGTCGATACCCGAAGGCTGGCAAGTCAAGCGGGAAGGCAAGACGCGCACCAGGCTCATCTGCGAAAAGGAGCCTGGCAGCACCTTGAGAACAGGGTCTGGAAGCTCCTGTTCGACCTTGGCGCACAGTTCATCAGCACTCCCGGACTTCTCCCTGAAGCTCAAGACGCGGGAAGGTATCCAGAAGACGAAGCAGCTGGACGTCGTTGCGGTCGATGACGACGTTGCTTTCGTCGTCGAGTGCAAGGCGCGAAGAGATCTCGGACCCAAGGATCTCAAGAGGGACATCGCCGAGATCGTCGGCAACATGGACGACATGCGGAATGCGCTCCGGGTCGCCTTGGACCGGAGAGACCTTCGGTGCGTCTTCGTCTTGGCTACCGAGAACATCGCTGTGGTCCGACAACGATGTGCTCGACGCCCGTGATCACGACATCGTGAAGTGGGACGAGTACGACGTTCTCGAGCATGCAGGAACTGGCGCAGTTGGCTGGAGAGGGCGCGAAGTATCTTGTGTACAACCGCGTGTTCCGGAACAGCAAGATCAAGAACTTCCAGGTCAAGGTGCCTGCGCTCAAGGCGAAGATGGGCGGCCGGACCTTCTACTCGTTTGTGCTGTCGCCAGATCAGCTGCTCAAGATTGCGTTCGTTCATCATCGAACAGGCGACTCCAGGTTCTCCGATCTGACCGACAGCTATCAGCGGATGATCAACAAGAATCGAGTCCGGCAGATCGAGCAGTTCATTCGGGCGGGTGGCTTCTTCCCCGGCAGCATCATCGTCAACTTCACCCAAGCCTTTCGTCCGCGAGGACAAGCTATGCGACAAGATGACACTGCAGAGCCTGCAGGACGGGGCCGAGCCTGTGCTGTCACTCTGCCTCCCTACTACGGATGCGCCTGGATCATCGACGGTCAGCATCGCCTGTACGGCTTCGCGGACCTAGCAGAGAAGAACACGGCCATGCTGCCCGTGATCGCGTTCGTCAATGAGTCGTCGCACACTCAGGCCAAGATCTTCGTTGACATCAACAAGAACCAGAAGGCCGTGCCGCCTGATCTGCTTGTGGGACCTCTATGAGGACCTGTACGCGGAGTCGGAGGATGCGCGAGAGCGGCAGCTCTGGATGATCTCCTGCATCGCCAAGCTGCTGAACAACGCCGAGTACTCGCCGTTCCGCGGCAGCATCAAGATCCCGAAGGATGACAATCCGGGGAATCTGTCGCTGTACTCCGTCTGCAACGCTATGAACAGATTCGGCCTGGTGAATCCGAAGGAAGAACTTCTGTTCCACGGGGGCCACGATGCAGACTGTCGAATATCGCAGCATCGCGAATTGCGGCATTCTTCGGCGTGTTCCAGGAAGCGCTGCCTGAGGACTGGGCCGCCGGAGATGACCACTACCTGAGGACCAAGGCTTCTCTTCCGGTCCTTTTCGGGATACTCAGGGACGTGCGTTGCCGCCAACCTCCAACGCCCCAAGGAGTTGGACGACATCGCGCGCTTCTCGGAGTCTGTCGCGCAGTTCCTGAGCCCGCTGGTCACCCACTTCGACCTGCGCTGACCCGAAGGTCATCGAGACCTACCGCAAGGCAGGCGGGGCTCTGGAGAGGAGCAACGAGGTCCGGGAGAAGCTGTGTCAGGATCATCTACGCAGCACAGGTGGGCTTTCGCTCGCCTTGGTATGAGGAGCGACGCAAGGCCGCAGCTGCCCGCGACGTGCAGCTCCGCACGAGTAGCGTCAAGAAGCTGGTCGCGCGCGACGAGAGCGAGACCTTGGAGTTCAAGGGTTCCCTGTCGCTGGACGTGAAGCGCCTGCTTCTCGGCGATGGCGTGACGGGCGGTGCGCGCGGACTCGAGGATGAGGGCGTTCTGCGCTCGATCGTGGCCATGCTGAATTCCAAGGGCGGCGAGGTCGTCGTCGGCGTGCTCGAGCAGGTCGACTTCGCGCGCAGCGGACGACGAGCGTCTGGCAGCCGCTGCTTGCGCATCGAGGACAAGCTCATACTTGGCTTGGACATGGAGTACGACAAGAAAGGCTGGGACGGCTACCAGAGGCGACTGACCGAGCTCGATCGAGAGTCGCATCGGTCCCGACGTCTTGGATCAGGAGCTTGTCGAGATTGCCGAAATTGAGTTGCCAGGGATGGCGACTCCGACTCCACCTACGACATCTGTCGGGTGATCATTCAGCCGTCGGAGACCCGCCAGTACCTCAATGGAGAGCACTTCTTCGTTCGCCGGGGGAACAAGACGGAGCGTCTCAAGGGCCCGGAAATCGATCGATACTGGCAGTCTCGTTAGCTCGGTCTCATTGCTCGCCCGTCTCCCTTCAGGCATGCCTCGCGCGGAATTGGCGAGTAGAGGGCAGATGCGTTCGAGACGGCGTTCGACGATCCTAGTTTGATCGTGGCACACTCGCCCTGCTGACCCGAACCCGCGACTCCGGGAGGTCCTCATGGGCGAGCTCCTTGCCGTCATCTGCGACTCGTGCGGCGAGCCGATGGTCCCCAACGTGAGCACGCTGGACGACGACGGCTGCGGCTGGATCTGCCTGAACCCCGGCTGCCCGGAGCTGGCTGCCGGGGAGCTGGAGGCCGAAGATCTGGTGGAGGCCGGTGTGCCGGAGGCGCTCGCCGGCCGTCTCGCGCGGCTGGTCGACCACTACGTGGATGCGGAGGAGGCGCGCGCCCGTGGGGCGGCGCGCCCGCGCGGGCGCGCGAGCGGACGCAGGCCGATCTCGCGCGTCTCCACGCGCTCCTGCACGAGCTGGGGCGCCTTGCGGAAGGCGCAGGCGCCCTCGCCGCCTCACCTGAACGACTCGCTCGTCGTCTCGTACCACAGCAACGACTTCGCCGAGGCCCAAGACGCCAAGCAGACGCTCGCCGCGGTCGTCGCGCTCTGCGGCGTCCTGCGCCGTACCGCTGCCGACGCTCGCGATTGGCTCGGTGACGTCGACCCTGAGCTGCCGGGGCTGCTCGACCCGGGCCAGTCCTGAGAGCACTCCTCCTTCGGTCGCATCCCAGTGTCCGCCGGGGCGAGCGGCAACCGTTCGTTGACGGTTGCACCCCCCTTGTGCCCTCTGGAACGAGCATTCCCCATTGACTGTTTTGCCGTCGCTCCGTAATCTTTCTTCCTAACGCGAACGATGCGCGCCAGGGGGTGCGATGGCGGGGAACGGCCGAGTGCTGGAGAGGCCGCAGAGTCTGGCCAACCTGGTCCACGAGCGGATGCGTTCCCTCACGGCCGCCGAGCGCAAGGTGGCTCGCGTCTTTCTCGCCTCGTATCCGATCGCGGGGCTCGAGACCGTGGCGCAACTGGCGCAGCGCGCCGGGGCCAGCGGCCCCACGGTCATGCGCTTCGTGAGCAAACTCGGCTTCGACGGCTACCTCGAGTTCCAAGAGGCCCTGCGCCACGAGGTCCAGGAGAAGCTCACCTCGTCGCTCGCCCAGTACCCGGAGTCCAGTGGGCAGGACCTGGGCGGCATCCTCCAGAGCAGCCTGAGCGTGTTCCGCGCCGAGCTCGACAAGTCGTTCGCGGGCATCTCCGAGGCGGAGTTCGACGCGGTGGTCGACATGCTGGCGGACCCCCGGCACTCCGTGTGGTGCACCGGGGGTCGCTTCAGCCAGATCTTCGCCTTCTTCCTCTTCGCCCACCTCAACATGATGCGGCCCGGGTGCCGCCACGTCGTCGCGGCGCCGACCCCTGGTTGGGACGAGCTGATCGACGTGAACAAGCGCACCGTGCTCGTCGTGTTCGACTATCGCAGGTACCAGAACTCCACCATCGAGTTCGCGAAGCGCGCTGCCGAAGCAGGCGCCCAGATCGTCCTGTTCACCGATGTGTGGCTGAGCCCCGTCGCCGAGGTGTCCAGGCACGTCATCACGTGCACCGTCCAGGGGCCATCGCCCTTCGACACGATGGTCCCGGGACTGGCCGTCGTGGAGGCGGTGATCGCCGGCCTGTCGGTCAAGCTCGGCGCGCAGGCCAAGCCGCGCATCGAGGCGCTGGAGCGGCTGCGCGCGGGGACGACGTGGGGCGAGATCGTCAGAGAAACCGACTGAGTGTGGGAGGCGTTGTGACGACTGATGAGGAGAGGCGCCTCGAGCGCCTCGTCGAGGAGCTCCGGTCGGCCGGCGTGCGGCACGTGGTCGCCACCATGGTCGACAGCGGGAGCATCACCAGGGTCAAGTGCTTCAGCCTTGAGGATCTGGCGTCGTTCGTGCGCTCCGGGTCGGGCTTCTCGATCCTGTGGGCATTGGTGCTGAGCAACGACCACTTCACGACGACCGAGGCCATCAAGGGGCCCGTCGGCGACATCCGCATGCTGCCGGACCCCGCCGCTGTGGTGCAGCTGGCGGCCACGCCCGAGTGGGCCTGGGCGCCCATGGATCTGTACGATCAGGAGGGCGCCCCGCTCTCGGTCTGCCCGCGTGGGTTCCTCAAGCGGATGACGGCGCAGGCGGCCGAGCGTGGCTACGCCGTGCGCATGGCCTACGAGCTCGAGTGGTTCCTCGGCGAGGCCACCGACGATGATTCCGCCGTACCCGTGCACCGCGGCCCCGGCTACAGCTCCAACGCGTGGGCCCTGACGCATGGGTTCTCCGCGGCGCTGCTCGACGCGCTCGGCGCTCAGAGCATACGCGTGTCGCAGCTCCACCCCGAGTACTCGCCCGGGCAGATGGAGGTGTCGCTCGGCGTTGCGGACCCGTTGTCGGCCGCCGACTGGCACGTGCTCTTCCGTCATACGGTGCGCGCACTCAGCGCCGAGTACGGCTGGCGGTCGTCGTTCTCCCCTATCACCGTGCCCGGCCTGGGCAACGGCAGCCACCTGCACTTCAGCCTCTACGACCGGGAGGGCAAGAGCCTCTTCTGCGACGGTGACGGGGTGATCGGTCTCACCGCCACCGGTGGGTCGTTCCTCGCGGGCGTGCTCGCCGAGCTGAGCGCGATCATCGCGATCGCCTGCCCCACGGTCCCATCCTACGAGCGCCTGCAGCCAAAGCACTGGGCAGGCGCCTATCGCGTCTGGGGACACGAGAACCGCGAAGCCGCGCTGCGCTTCATCACCGGGATGGCCGGCGGCCGTCAGGACACCGCCAACATGGAGTTCAAGGCGGCGGACTGCGCCGGGCACCCATACCTGCTGCCCGGCGCGATCATCGCCGCCGGTCTCAACGGTATCGAGCAGGGCATGGTGCTCCCCGAGCCCTGCTGGGTCGACCCGGGCTCGATCACGGAGGAGGAGCGGGCAGCCGCCGGCTACGAGCAGCTGCCCGCCAGCCTGAGTGAGGCCGCGGATGCCCTGGAGGGTTCCCAGGTCCTCCGCGCGGCCATGGGCGATCTCCTCCATGACTGCACCATCGCGGTGCGCAGGGCGGAGGTCGAGGCGGATGAGGGACGGCCGATCGACGAGTTGGTCAAGGAGCACCTGTGGCGCTTCTAGGCCGCCGCAGGCACGAAGGAGGACGCTGAGGTGAGCGCACACGAGAAGATCGTCGACCTGACCGGGGCGCCCGTCATCGACGATCACTGCCACGGGTTCCGCGCCGCGGACCTCGTAGGGCTCGACCCGCTCGGCTGGGAGGACAGGCTCACCATGATGGGCATGTGCTTCCTCTCGTCGGGTCAGACGGACCCCGCGCTGGCCGCCCAGGTGCACGCCCTGCGGGACGGCACGGTGTTCGCGCTGACGGCGCGACGCTGGCTGGCGGAGCGACTCGGCGTCGCCCCCGAGCCGCAGGCTCTCGCCGCCGCTCGCGCGGCCGCGATCGCCGCCGACCCGGCCGGCTACTGCGCCGGGCTCATGGCCGAGCAACACATCGCGGCCGTGATCGCCGACGAGGGCTTCCCCCAGCCGCCCGTCCTCAGGGCGGAGTTCGAGAGCAGCCTGGGCGTGCCCGTGCACCGGGTGGCCCGGATCGAGCCGATGATCGTCGAGCTCCAGAAGGTGGACACGGGATGGGCGGACTTCGAGTCGGGCTTCGAGCAGCGCCTCGAGGAGGCGGCGACCGACGCGCACACCGTCGGCTTCAAGTCGATCATCGCCTACCGCACCGGCCTCGACGTGCGGGACCCCACGGCCGCTGAGGCCGGCGCCGCCTACGAGCAGTGGCGAGCGGCCGGTTGGCCCAAGGACCGCGGCCCGGGCAAGGTCGTGCGCGACTACTGTCTGCGGGCCACGTTGCGCGCTGCCAGGCGTCACGACCTCGTCATGCACCTGCACTGCGGCGGCGGCGACCCCGACATCGTCCTCGCGCACGTGCGTCCACAGGACGTCTTCGGGCTCCTGCACGACCACATGGACCAGCCGATCGTCCTCATCCACGGCGGCTATCCCTGGATGGCTGAGGCGGCGTACATCGCCAGCATCCTGCCGTTCGTCTACATCGATCTCTCCGAGTTCCTGCCGTGGGCCACGCTCGGGATCGACCGGGAGCTGGAGATGCTGCTCGGCGTCGTGCCCGCGGGCAAGATCCTGTACGGCTCGGACGAGGCTTCCGAGCCCGAGGTGTTCTGGCTCTCGGCGCGCATGGCGCGTGAGGCTCTCGAGCGCGTGCTGGGGCGCGCCGTCCAGCGCGACTATCTGACCGTGCCTGAGGCAGAGGAGATAGGCCGGGGCGTGCTGGCCGGCAACACGGCAAGGCTCCATGGCATCGCCTGACGACAGCCCCGAGATCCGGCGGGCGGCGTCTGGTGCCGCCGCCGAGGCCGTCGCATGGGCGTCGGCACACGAGGCGGACTTCGTGCGGCGGTTGGCGGGACTCGCCGCCGTCGACAGCGGCCCGGACGCTTCGGAGGGCCGCGACGAGGTGGCGGCCATGCTCGCCGGCTGGGCCGCCGCGTGCGGTTGCCAGACGGAGATCGTGGAGCACCCCGCAGGCGGGCACCTGATCTGCCGCCTTCCCGGCAACGGCGTCGGCAGGATCGTCCTTCTCGGGCACCACGACACCGTGTTCTCGGCCGGGACCGCCGCGGCGCGACCCATGACCGTGACTGACGGCCGCGCGTATGGCCCCGGCGTCGCCGACATGAAGGGAGGGCTGCTCCTCGCCCTCACCGCGATGGAGGCGCTTGCGAACGGCGCCCGGCCGTTCGCGGCGGTGGAGTTGCACAGCGTCCCCGACGAAGAGGTGAGAGTCGTCCCCTTCGCGACGCTGGACCGCGTCCGGGGCGCAGACGCTGTGCTCGTCCTCGAGTGCGGCCGCGACAACGGGGACTTCGTCGCCGGCCGCAAGACCGGCGCGTGGCTGCGGCTGGCCGTCGAGGGCACATCCGCGCACGCGGGCACGGAGCCCGGCCTGGGGAGGAGCGCGGTGATCGGGCTCTGCCACGAGGTGCTGCGGCTGTCCGCGCTGGACGGCGCCCGCCCGGGGCTGACCGTGATCGCCGGGACGATCTCCGGCGGCACGATCGCCAACGTCGTTCCGCACCACGCCGAGACGATCGTCGACGTGCGTGCGCCGGCGCGCTCCGACTTCGACTGGGCTCTCGCGGAGATCGCCCGCGCGGGCGACTACGACGGGCTCACCGTCACCGTCGAGAACCAGGGTACGTGGCCGGGCATCGAGCCCACGCCTGCCGGAGAGCTTCTGCTCGCGACGGCCGTACAAGCGGCGCGCGAGGCCGGCCTGAGCGTGGGCGGCCAGACCAGCGGCGGCATGTCGGACGGCTGCTGGACTGCCGCTGAAGGGGTGCCGACACTCGACGGGCTTGGCCCGGTCGGGGGTCTTGATCACTCGCCATCCGAGTACATCCTGCTCGATTCGGTGCCGCCTCGATGCGGCATCGTCGCGGGCCTCTGCACGGCCGTCGGTAGCGGGCTACTCAGCCCGGCAGCTTCTCAGGGGGGTGACACCACACACGAGCGACTCGGCGAGCAGACCATTCCACAGTCGAACGCGTTCTCGGGAACCAGGTAGAAGCGGTGGCCGTCCGCTGCGCGGACGGCCCAGACCAAGGGGGACGAAGTGAAGAAGCGGTACCTGATCATCGGCTTGCTGCTGGTCGCGGCGCTGGCGTTGGCGCTCGCCGCCTGCGGTGGCGACGACACGGAGGGCGACGGCGGCAGCGCCGGCACCGGAGAAGTCTTCAAGATCGGCTACTCGGCCGACCTCAGCGACGGCTACTCGTCCTACGACACGCCCATCCTGCAGGGCGTCGAGTACGCCATCGAGGAGATCAACGCCGCCGGCGGCATCAACGGCATGACCCTCGAGCTCGAGTACAAGGACAACAAGAACGACAAGGCGCTCTCGATCCAGACGGCGCAGGAGCTGATCAACGCCGGCATCCAGTACATGGTCGGCACCACGTCGGACAACGTCACCGCCATCAACCGGCTGGCGACGGCGAAGCAGATCCCGTCCGACACGGGCGACGGCACGGCGCCGAACCTCCCCAAGGACAACGGCGAGTACTCGTTCCAGTACATCATGGGCGACAACGTCCAGGGCGCGGCGATGGCCAACTACTGCTACACCGACCTGGGCTACCGCTCCGCGTATCTGCTGCGCTCCCAGGACGTGGCCTACTCCGCCAACCTGCCCACCTACTTCGCCGATGTGTTCGAGAAGCTCGGCGGCAGCATCGTCGGCACCGCCGACTACAAGCTCGGCGCCGGTGACTTCTCGGCACAGGTGACCAAGATCCAGAACGCCAGCCCCAAGCCGGACATGATCTACACACCGATGTTCATGCCGGACACCCCCGTGTTCCTCAAGCAGCTCAAGGCGGCCGGCGTCGACATCCCCGTGGTCACCTCAGACGGCAACGACACGCCCGACATCCTCTCGGCGGGGCCTGAGGCTCTCGACGGAATGATCCTGACCACGTTCGCCTATCCGGAGCCCGGGACGACGCTGGGCGCCTTCTACGACTCCTTCGAGGCCAAGACCGGCAGTCCGCCGGAGACGGTGATCGTGGCCAACGGCTACGACCTCATCTACGTCCTCAAGGCCGGGCTCGAGGCCAGCGGCGGAGAGGGCGGCACGGCGCTGCGCGACGCGATCGCGAATCTGAGCGGCGTCCAGCTGGCCACCACCGACGACTTCGTCATGGATCCGACCACGCGGCAGGCCAAGCGCGAGGTGGCCCTGCTCAAGATGGACGGCGACCAGTTCACCTTCGTCAAGAACCTGCCGTATCCGGACTTCGTGCCGGCGCCGCTGTGAGCCGCGCGGCGACTGTCTGAGAAGAAGGCACGCGAGGGGCCGGCGGGGCGTTCCCGCCCCGCCGGCCGGCACTGAAAGGAATCGTGGGGTGGACGAGCGCCGGCTGATCGAGACGCACGCCTGGCTGGACCGAGAGGCCGCGGCCATGGGCACCGTGCACAAGATCCGCTTCTACCCGTTCGTGCTCGAGCGGGCGGAGGGTGTACGGGTCTGGGACGTCGACGGCAACGAGTACCTCGACCTCATCGCCGCCGGCGGCGTGCTGCAGACCGGGAGCCGGCACCCTGTGGTCCGGCGTGCCGTAGAGGCCGAGCTCGACCGCTCCTGGTCGACCATGCTCTGCAGCTACCCGGCGCCGCCGACGATTGCGCTGGCGGAGCGGCTCTGCGACTCGTTTCCGGGGGAGGCGCCGCGGGCGGCGTGGTTCGGCACCAGCGGCTCCGACGCCAACGACTGCCTCGGCAAGCTTCTGCCGGTGGCGACGGGGCGCCGGCGCCTCATCAGCTTCGTCGGCGCCTACCACGGCCAGACGGCCGGCTCGGCTGCGCTCTCCGGCCACTCCACGCAGGCGCGGACGATCGGCGCGGGCAACATCACCAAGGTCCCGTATCCCTACTGCTACCGCTGTCTCTGGGGCTGCGCGGGCCCGGACGAGTGCGCGCTACAGTGCCTCGCCTATCTCGAGGACTTCGTTCTCGCAAACGTCTCCCCCGCAGACGACACGGCCGCCATCCTGCTCGAGGCCATGCAGTCGGATGGCGGTGACGTCCCGGCCCCGCCCCGGTTCCTGCGCGCTCTCCGGGAGCTCTGCGACCGTCACGGCATCTGGCTCGTCTTCGACGAGGTCAAGGTCGGTCTCGGTCGCAGCGGCACGATGTGGGCGTTCGAGCAGAGCGGCATCACGGCCGATGCACTCGCCGCCGGCAAGCCGATCGGCGGCGGTCTGCCCCTCTCAGCCGTGGTCGCGCGCAGGGAGCTGCTCGACGCGGACATCTACAACCTCTACACGCTGGGTGGAGCTCCCGTTCCGTGTGCTGCCGGGCTGGCCACCCTCGACGTCATCCGCGACGAGAGCTTGATGGCTCGGGCGAGTGCAGTGGGTGAGCAGCTCCGCTCCGGTCTCCGCGACCTGGCCCGCACGCACCCGTCCATAGGCGACGTCCGTGGCCTGGGTCTCATGCTGGGGTTCGAGCTCGTCGAGGATCGAGCGAGCAAGGCTCCGGCGTCCAGGCTCGCCGCCCAGCTCGTGTATCGCTGCTTCGAGCTCGGACTGCTGGTCATCTACTGCGGTCTGCTGGCCAACGTCATCGAGATGACGCCTCCATTGATCCTCGGCCACGACGATGCGGACAAGGCGCTCGCGATCATCGATCACGCCCTGTCCGACTGCGAGGCCGGCCGCTTCGACGAGTCCAAGATCGCCCCCTACGCCGGCTGGTAAGAGAGGAGTCTGAGTCTGTTGGAACAGGACCGACCACTGCTCAAGCTCGACAACATCACGTCCGGCTACGGGCCGATCGTGGCAGTGCGCGACGTCTCGATAGAGGTGTATCCGGGAGAGGTCGTGACGTTGCTCGGCGCCAACGGGGCGGGCAAGAGCACGACGCTTCTCACCATCGCCGGTCTCGTCAAGCCGTCCGCCGGCGGCATCGAATTCGAGGGCCGGGACATCGTGCACATGAAGCCCGAGGACATCGTGCGGCACGGCATCGCCCTGACTCCGGAGGGACGCGGGATCTTCGCCCACCTCTCGGTCACCGACAACCTGCGCATCGGCGCGGCCACACGCAAGGACAAGGCAGAAGTCGCCGCGACGATGGACGAGATGTTCGAGCTCTTCCCGATCCTCCGGGAGCGCTCGCGGCAGCTCGCCGGCACGCTCTCGGGAGGTGAGCAGCAGATGCTCGCGCTGGCGCGATCCCTGATGAGCAAGCCGCGGCTCATGCTCCTCGACGAGCCTTCGCTCGGCCTCGCGCCGCGGATCGTGGCGCAGATCTTCGAGCTGCTGCGGGAGCTGCCCTCGCGGGGCGTGACCGTGCTCCTGGTCGAGCAGAACGTGAGCCTGGCATTGGATGTCGCGTCTCGCGGCTACGTGCTCGCGACGGGTGAGACGCAGATGGAGGGATCGGCGGAGGAGCTCCTCAGCGCCGTCGACCTCGAGGAGGTCTACCTGGGAGCTGATGCCACATGAGTGCCGTCGAGATCGGCCAGCAGATTATCAATGCCCTGAGCCTGGGCAGCATGTACGCCCTGCTCGCTCTGGGCCTGGCGCTGGTGTTCGGCGTCATGGGCCTGGTGAACTTCGCCTACGGTGAGCTGCTGACCATCACCGGCTACACGATGTACCTGCTCACGATCAACGGTGTGGAGTGGTGGATCGCGATCATCGTCGGCATCGCCTTCGCCACGATCGCCTCCTTGCTGATGGAGCGGTTCGCCTTTCGTCCGCTGCGCAATGCGAGCTTCCTCACTCTGCTCTTCAGCTCCTTCGCACTGGCGGTGATCATCCAGAACGTGTTTCGCGCCGTCGTCTCTCCGCGGACCAAGGGCATCGAGGGCCCGACGATCTTCATCCGGGCCGTCCACGTCGGGCCCCTGTCGATCAGCTGGCTGAGCATCATCACCATCGCCGTCGGCGTGACGTGTCTGCTCGGGCTCCTGGTGTTCATGCGTACGTCGATCGCCGGCATCGGGATGCGCGCGGCGGCCGAGAACTTCGCCGTCGCACGCCTCATGGGCGTCAGGGCGAACCGCGTCATCGCCCTTGCCTTCGTGATCAGCGGCCTGCTGGCCGGTGTGGCCGGCGTGCTGTGGATCTCGCGCAGCGGCTCCGTCGACCCGGGGATGGGCTTCACGCCTATCCTCAAGGCTTTCATCGCCACGGTGATCGGCGGCCTCGGCAGCCTGCCCGGCGCCGTGCTCGGAGGCTTCATCCTCGCGGCCGCCGAGGTGTTCTTCATCGCCGTGCTGCCGACGAGCGTCGCTCCCTTCAGCGATCCCTTCGCGCTGCTGCTCGTGATCGTCATCCTGTACTTCAAGCCCAACGGTCTGCTGGCGCCCGTCGCGGAGCGTGCCTGATGGACCGCCTGCGCAGGTCGCTGTACGTCCGCAACGTCACGAAGACCTCGGGGCTGCTCATCGGCATCCTTCTGATCATCGCCATCGTGGGGGCTCTGAGCGCGGGGACCGGCAGCAGCCTCACGCTCATCATCCCGAACTTCTTCATCACGGTGATCATCGTCATCGCTCTTCAGATGTTCACGGGCAACTCCGGGGTCGTCTCCTGGGGTCACTCGGCGTTCGTCGGCATCGGCGCCTACGTGACCGCATGGCTGACGGTGCCGGCGGTGATCAAGAGTGACGTGTTCGACAGCATGCCGTCGTGGCTGCTGAACACGGAGTGGAAGCTCCTGCCGACGATCGTCGTGGCCACGGCCGCCGGTACGCTCGTCGCCGCCCTCATCGGCATCGTCCTGTGCCGTATGAAGGAGACGGCCATGGCGATGAGCACGCTTGCGCTCCTCGTCATCGCCCACGGGGTGTATGCGAACTGGTTCGGCATGACCCGCGGCGCTCAAGGGGTCTACGGCCTGCCTCAGAACACGACGTTGTGGGGCGCCTTCGCCTTCGCGTCCTTCGCCGTCATCGTCGGCGTGATGTTCCGCGATTCTCGGGTGGGCCTGCGGCTGCAGGCCAGCCGCGAGGATCCGCTCGCCGCCGAGGCCACCGGCGTCAGCGTGGTCAAGTCGAGGTACATCGCCTGGGTCGCATCCGCCGCGCTCGCGGCGTTGAGCGGCTCGGTCTGGGCGCAGTTCAACCTGGCGTTCGACCCATCGCAGTTCTACTACACGCAGGTGTTCGCGGTGCTCTCGATGCTCGTCATCGGGGGGATGGCCACGGTGTCCGGCGCCATCCTCGGCGCCGCCGTCGTCACGGTCATCTCGCAGATCCTCTACAACCTGGAGGGCGGCAGCTTCTTCGGGATGGAGGTGCCGCGCATCAACGGCCTGCAGCAGATGATCCTGGCCATCATCACGCTGCTGATCCTCATCTACCGCCGCAACGGCATCCTCAGTTGGTGGGAGCTCGACGATTGGCTGCGGAAGGGGCGGCAGCGCTTCTTCCCGGGTCACCGTCCGCCAGGCGCCGGACCTTTGAGCGACGAGAAGGAAGGGACGTGAGATGGCCGCAGGCAACGATGAGAAAGGCATGACGGCCACCACCCAGGCGCCGCCGCATGCTTCACACCTCATGGAGGCGCGCGCCGTCACCAAACACTTCCGCGGAGTCCACGCGCTGGACGGCGTCTCGCTGGAGGTCGGTGGTGGCGAGATCGTGGGCCTCATCGGTCCCAACGGCTCGGGCAAGACCACCCTCCTCAACGTCCTTTCCGGCGTCTACGCGCCGACATCCGGCAAGGTGATCTGCGACGGGCGGGAGGTCGAGGGGTTCAGGCCGAATCGCATCGCCCACATGGGTGTGGGGCGCACATTCCAGAACATCCGGCTGTTCAGCCATCTCACGGTGCGCCAGAACGTGGAGGTCGGGTCCGTCAGCGGGCATGCGACCAAGGGCGTGGATCACCGGGTCGACGTCGAGCGGCTCCTCGCCCGTTTCGGGCTTTCGTCGCGAGCGGACGTGCAGGCGCTCAATCTGCCGTACGGGGCGCAACGCCGTGTGGAGATCGCGCGCGCCCTCGCCGGTCGGCCCTACTTCCTGCTGCTCGACGAGCCGGCGGCCGGCATGAATGAGGCTGAGTCCGACAAGTTGCTGGAGACGATCATGGGGGTCCGCGCTGAGTTCGGCTGCGGCATCCTCATCGTCGACCACGATCTGCGGCTCATCATGCGGCTGTGCGAGCGGATCCACGTCCTTGCCGAGGGCAAGACGCTGGCGACCGGCACGCCGGAGGAGGTCCGACGTGACCCGACCGTCATCGAGGTGTTCCTCGGCGACGCCCTCAAGGACACCTGAGATGGACGGACGACAGGAGAACGCGGTGCACAGCATCGGGAGCGACAGCGTCGTGTACGTGATGGACAAAGCCAACCCGCCGGCTCTCCGGGTGCGCGACGGTGACGTCGTGCTGGCCGAGTGTCACGACTGCTTCGGGGGGTTCATCCAGACCCCTCAGGACGACCCGGAGGACCTCGATCACGGCCTTCTCAACCCGGCGACGGGGCCGATCTTCGTGGAGGGCGCCGAGCCCGGCGATGTCCTCGCCGTGGAGTTGCTGCACATCGAGGTGGGCGAGCAGGGCTCGGCACCGCTCTACCCCGGGGAGTTCGGCTTTCTCAAGGATGACCCGATCGGCGCCTTCACCAAGATCGCCCGCGTCGAGAACGGCGTCATCGTGTATCGCGACGACGTGCGCATCCCCGTGAAGCCCATGCTGGGCACGCTGGGAGTGGCGCCGGCAGACGAGCCCGTGTCCAACCTCTACATGGGCGACCACGGCGCGAACATGGACCACAAGGACGTGTGCGTCGGCAACACGGTCTACCTGCCGGTGTTCGTGCAGGGCGCGCTGTTGGCGCTGGGGGACGCCCACGCGATCATCGGGGATGGAGAGACGGCCGCCGCGGGGCTCGAGGTCCCTTCCGTAGTGACGTTGCGCGTGAGGGTCCTCAAAGGACGATCGCTCCCGCGCCCGATGATCGAGAGCCCGACCGAGGTCATGACCTGCGGCTGGGGCATGACCATGGAGGAGGCGACCAGCTGCGCTATGCGCGACATGGTCGACTTCCTGGAGCGCAAGCTTGTCATGCCCAGAGCCGAGGCGTACAACCTCGCCGGCATCGTGGGCGACGCGCGTCCGGGCAACGCGGTATGCAGTCCCGGCGCGATGCGTTTCTCGATGCCCAAGGGGATCTTCGTCAACGGGATCAGCGTCCCCTGACGATCCGCCCTGGTGCGGCGGATGACGCGCCGCCGGGAGGAGCCTCTGCCGCTGTGCCGCGTGTGGACGGCGTCTGCGTGTCGCCGACCTGCCGCCGGCGCCGCGAAGAACGCGAACGGGGCCGCGGCGACGAAGTCCCCCGCGGCGTTCCCCGAGTAGGTCTCGCCGCCGGCGAGCGGCAGCCTCTCCGGTGGCGCGCAGATCCAGGTCCTCGAGCGGATCCAGGATGCCTGGTGAGCGCCCGAACTCGTACGGGTCAAGTCATACCCCCTCTTCGCCGACATGAGGAGCGCAACACACTCATGGAGGTGGGTCATGATCCGACGCTGCTCGAGTGCGCGGAGCGTGCGGCTGCTGCCGGCGCTGCTCGGCGTGCTGCTCCTCTCGCTTGTGCTGGCGCCCGCGGCGCTGGCGACGGTGGTCACAGGGCCGATCACCTGGCTGCCGGCCGACTCCACGTACGGCGTCGCCGAGACGCCCTTCGTGACCGTGCCGATGGCGCCGCCCGGCACCGGCGCGACCTCGCTGGCTCCGGGCGCCGCGTTCGGCGCGGGCTTCTGGGACGATAGCAGCGAGGTCTACGTGATGGGCTTCCTCAACCAGATGCCGCCGAGCGCGAGCATGCCCGGCCTGGCGGAGACGGAGCTCGGCCTCACGCCGCTGTTCTACGGCGTCCCGCTCGAGCTCGTGTTCCAGAAGACCGCGGGGCAGCGCATCAACGCGGTCGCCCTGCTCGGCGACCCTGACTCGCTCGTCTCCATCGAGCCCGCCGACCCGGCTGCGCTCACCGCCGCCACCGAGTTCACCGTCCGCGCCACCGTGACCGACCCGGTCCAGTCGGCGAGCGGCGACGCGGGCGCGGCGTTCGGTCTGAGCGTCGACTGCTCGAGCCTTGCCGCGCGCGACTTCCAGAACAGCCTGTTCGTGACCAACATGCACTGGCTCGACATCGATCCGCCGACGTTCACCTCGGCCGGTCTTGCCGGCCTGAGTGCGCACGGCAGCAACGGCACCCAGGCCACCTTCGACGGCATCTTCGCGCCGGCGTTCCTGACCGCCATGGGCTTCAACGACTTCAACCAGGTGCAGGGCTACGTCGACCTGACCGCCGTCACCGGCTGGTCGGGCGCGGCCCTGACGGTGCTCGGCGCCGGCGACGGCAGCCTCTGGCCGGCGGGCTCCTGGAAGTACCGGCTCACCAACAGCAACTGGTGCACGCACAACATCATGTTCGGCCGCCTGACGAGTCCGGCCAAGGCCTCGTGCGTCTCGCCCAAGGGTACGATCGGCACCACGCGGCCCACGTTCAAGTGGAGGAAGACGAGTCGGGCCGCCAAGTACGAGGTGCGCGTCTACAGGGGCAGCAGGCTCCTGCAGAAGAAGACCGGCGCGACGACCCTCTCGTGGAGAGCCGGCAAGGCGCTCCCCAAGGGCGTATGGCTCACCTGGAAGGTGCGCGGCGTCAACTCCGCCGGCGCCGGGTCGTTCAGCACCGCCTTCAGGTTCAAGGTCCGCTGACGGGACGGGGCGCGCGGCCGCTGCCGCGCGCCCCTCGCCACTCGCGCCATTCATCTCACCAGCACGAGCGCTCGGCGCCTGACGTCGCCTTCGAGTCGACCAACTGGGAGATCGGCGACCTGGACGGCTATGAGCAGACCGAGGAGTACGGTTCGTTCTGGCACACCAACGACACGCTCGAGAAGATCGAGGCGCTCTATCCCGAGCGGCCGATGGTGCGCCTGCGCTCGTTCACCAGGCTCGCGTTCGAGTTCCTCAAGCATCTGAACCCGGCGCAGGTGACCGTGCAGTGAGACGGCTCGCCTGATCGGCCGGCCGCGCTGACAGGGGGCGGGGCGCCTGCGGCGCTCCGCCCCTCGTCGTCCGCGCCGGCGACGACCGCCGCCGCTGACAAGGTCCTTCGCCCCACGGCGGGGCACGTGCCCGAGGGCGCCGCTGCTGCGAACCCGAGGACTCCATGGGTATGCATCGCGGGGACTGGCACGCCTGGTTGTACGCGCAGGTGTACCGTTGTACTTCAGGGCGTACGGCCGCCTGTGCTACACCGTTTCGCATACATGATGTCGACGCCCTGGTTCAGTCTTCTCGGACGGTCTCGCCACCCCGGCGTCGTCATCGCCATCGTCAATCTTCGCGTGCAGAGTGCGGTGTGGGTGGGTAGGACGGTCCCACGAGCGCGTTCAGGCGACGGGCGAGGAGCGAACGATGGCCAAGAAGAAGGACAAGAAGAGCAAGAAGAAGGGCAAGAAGAGTAAGAAGAAGTAGGCGGATCCCTCTGAGAGCACCGGCCGGGCGGCGCGCAGCGCGCTCCCGGCCGGTGCTCTTTCACGTACGGCTCCGATGCGTCCTCCCGCCACGGCTCATCTCCGGCAGTGTCAACCCCTCGGGGGTATTGATGCTATGATGCAGAGATATGATGCTTTGACGCATGGAGACCGTCATGCGCACCACGCTCACCATCGACGATGCCCTGCTGGCGGAGTACAAGCGGGTCGCGGCGGACACGCATCGCACGCTCAGCTACGTCATCCAGGACGCCCTGAGGGAGACGCTGGCGCGGCGCGGCGAGGCCGCCGGGCAGCAGCCGGTGCGGCTGCCGGTCATCGGCGGCGGCGGCTTGCGGCCAGGTGTGGACCTCGACGACAACGCCCGCCTGCTGGAGTTGCTGGAGGGCGAGCGCGACGCGGGACTGCGCGATGGCACGCAGCCTTCGGGCGACACGGAGACGCCCGACGACGGTCCGTCCTCCGGCCGCGCGTGATCGTGCCCGACGTCAACGTGCTCGTCTATGCCGCGCGCGACGACGTGCCCGACTGCGCGCGCTACCGGGCCTGGCTGGAGACGGCGCTCCTGGGCCCCGAGCCTGTCGCGGTCGCCACGCCCGTGCTCGCGGGGTTCCTGCGGGTGGTCACCAACCCGCGCGTGTTCGCGCGCCCGAGCACGCTCGGCGACGCGCTGCGCTTCGTGGACGTCGTGCTCGCGTCGCCGGCCGCCGTGGTGCCGGCGTTGTCGGAGCGCCTTGCCGGCAGACTGGTCGCTGTCTGCCGCGCCGCGGGCGCCACCGCCGACCGCGTCCCCGACGCCTATCTCGCCGCGATCGCGATGGACCTCGACGCCGAGGTCGTCACCGCCGACCGCGGCTTCGCGCGTTTCGAGGGGCTGCGCTGGAGACACCCGCTGGCCGGCTGAGCGCGAGGTGCTCATCGAGCGGCATGGTGACGCCGTCGTCCTGCGCCCCAAGCCGGAGGGCTGGGGCGACTTCTTCGCGCGCGCGTCGCAGGTTCGTGGCGAACTGGGTCTGACCCGGCCGGCGCGGGCGGGCGCGCAGCCGGTTCACCCACGCGGGGCACGGGTAGGACGCAGGGCATGGACGCCGTGGACGCCGCCGAGCCCCTCGACCTGCTGCGCGAGCTCTTCGCGCGGGAGCGGCTCGGCGTGCTCGCCACGCACGGACCGGAGCACCCCTACGCGAGCCTCGTCGCGGTGCGCGCCTCCGACGATCTCCGCCACCTCTACTTCAGCACCACGCGGGCGACGCGCAAGTTCCACTTCCTGACGTCCGACCCGAAGGTCGCGATGCTGGTGGACAGCCGCTCCGCCGACGACCTCGACTTCCACCAGGCTGTCGCCGCGACGGCGGTGGGGACGGCGCGCGAGCTCGAGGGCGACGAGCGCGCGGAGCAGCTCGCCGCCTTCCTCGCGCGTCACCCGCTCCTGCGGCCCTTCGCGAGCTCGCCGACGAGCGCGCTCGTGGAGCTCACCGTCGCGACCTACTACATCGTGCGCCGCTTCCAGAACGTCACCGAGCTGCACCTCGAGTAGCACGGTGGCGGCCCTCGACTTCGTCATCCCGCAGGAGCGGATCGACCCGGAACTCGACCCCGGGATCGCCGCGCGCATCGGCGGCAAGGCGCTCGCGCTCGCGGCCATGGCGCGCGCCGGCATCGCCGTGCCGCCGTTCGTCGCCGTGGCCACCGACGCCTACGCCGCGTACCTGGAGGCCACCGGGCTGCGCGCGCGCATCGGCTTCGAGCTGGAGCGCAAGGAGCTCGCCGACATGCGCTGGGAGGAGATGTGGGACACGGCGCTGCGCATCCGCAACCTCTTCCTGACCACGCCGCTGCCGGAGGAGGTGCGGGCGGCGCTGGCGGAGCCGCTCGCCGCGCGCTTCGCCGGCGTGCCGGCGGTGGTGCGCTCGTCCGCGCCCGGGGAGGACTCGGCCGGGGCCTCGTTCGCCGGGCTGCACGAGTCCTACGTCAACGTGCGCGGCGTCGACGCGGTCCTCGAGCACGTCAAGCTCGTCTGGGCGTCGCTCTGGTCCGACGCCGCCCTGCTCTACCGCCGCGAGCTGGGTCTCGATCCGCGGCGCAGCGTGATGGCCGTGGTGGTGCAGGAGATCGTCGCCGGCGAGCGCTCCGGCGTGGCGTTCAGTTGCCATCCGGAGGATCAGGAGCGGGCCCTGGTGGAGGCCGTGCACGGCCTGAACCAGGGCCTCGTCGACGGTGTCGTCGAGCCCGACCGCTGGACGCTCGCCCGCGGCGACGGCTCCCTCCTCGACCACCACCGTCCGGAGCGCCGCGAGATGATGGCGCCCGCCGACGAAGGCGTGAGGCTCGTGGACCTGCCCGGTGGCCTCGCGGGCACTGCGCCGCTCGCGGAGGAGGAGGTGCCCGTGGTGTACGGCCTGGCGCGGCGCGCCGAGGGGCACTTCGCCGCGCCGCAGGACGTGGAGTGGACACTGCGGCGCGGCGAGCTCTTCGCGCTGCAGTCGCGGCCGATCACCACCCTTGCGGGTGAGGCCGGCGACGGCCGCGCCCAGTACCTCAGCCTGAGGCGCAGCTTCGAGAACCTCGAGCGGCTGCGCCGCCGCATCGAGGACGAGGACCTGCCGCAGATGACGGCCGCCGCCGACCGGCTCGCAACCGTCCGCCTCGAGGAGCTCGACGACGCCGGGCTGCTCGCCGCGCTCCGCGGGCGCAAGGACGCCCACGACCAGGCGGTGGACGTCTACGTCGCCGACTTCGTGCCGTTCGCCCACGGCGTCCGCCTGTTCGGCGCCGCCTACAACGACGCGCTGCACCCCGACGACCCCTACGAGTTCACCGACCTCCTCACGGCGACGCCGATGCTGAGCCTGCGGCGCAACGCCGCCCTGCAGCGCATCGCCGCTCGTCTGCGCGACGGGGAGCAGGAGGCGGCGCAGCGCACGGCCGACGCGTTCATCGCCGAGTTCGGTGAGGCCGGCGACCTGCACGGCCGGGCCGAGGTGCTGGCGCTGGCCGCACGTCTCGCCGCGCACGCCGCGCCGGCCACGCCCGCCGCCGCGGCGGCGCCCACGAGCAGCGAAGGCCCGACGCGCCCCGACGCGGCCGCGCGGGCGCGCCGCTTCGTGGAAGCACACGCGGAGGCGGAGCGCGAGCGAGCCGAGGCTCTGCTCGACCTCGCTCGCGCCAGCTGGCGGCTCCGCGACGACGACAACCTCTACCTCGACCGTCTGCGGCGGCTGCTGGACGAGGCGCTGGGCGAGGCGGAGTTCCGCGGCCTGCCTGTGGACGACGTTTGGCGGCCGCGGGAGGTGACGCTGCCGTCGCCGCTCGCGCCCGCTCCGGATGGAGCGGCCGCGCCCGCTCCGGACCGCCCGGCCGCGGATGCCGCCGGGGCCGGCGTCCGTGCCCAGGCCCGGCAGATCGTGGGGCAGCCGGCCGGGCCGGGGCTCGCGGTGGGCCCGGCCCGGGTGGTCCGCTCGCGTGAGGATCTCGCGGCCTTCGCCGACGGCGAGATCCTCGTGTGCGACGCGATCGCGCCGGAGATGACCTTCATCGTGCCGCTCGCCGCCGGCATCGTCGAGCGCCGCGGCGGCATGCTCATCCACGGCGCGATCATCGC
This sequence comes from uncultured Thermoleophilia bacterium, assembly GCA_963705205.1. GTDB lineage: Bacteria > Actinomycetota > Thermoleophilia > UBA2241 > UBA2241 > CAIXSE01. Next base: position 44,844 of record CAVPJG010000013.1, on the reverse strand, counting down.
GCGTGAGTACGGGCTGCCGTGCGTCACCGGCGTGCCGCGCGCCGCGGAGCTCATCCGCACCGGCGACCGGGTCACCGTGGACGGCTACCTCGGCATCGTGATCGTCGGCTGAGTCAGTCGCCCTCGGCCTCGCGGCCGCCCGGGTGACAGCGCACGCAGTCCCGGAGCTCGGCGAGGGACCGGCCCTCGTGCTGGCCGCGCACGTTGCCCGTGGAGTGTTCGTGGCAGCCGTAGCAGGTGTAGGTTGCGGTGCCGTCCGGGTGGCAGGTCGCGCAGGTCGGCTCGCGCTCCTCGCTGCCGTGGTCGAGGGGGAAGACCTCGTGGTCGAAGGTCACGTCGTCCCATCCCCTGGCCGAGTGGCAGTCGCCGCACCGGCGGCCGTAGGCGCCGTCGTGCTCGTCGTCCTCGGCGTGGCAGGCGTAGCAGTCCTGGGGCGCCTGCCGGTAGTCCTGCAGCGACCGAGCGCCCTCGTGGCAGCCGTCGCAGGCGACCCCGGCGTGCTCGCCGGTCAGCTTGAACGCGAACCTGTCGTGGTCGACCGTGACGGCGCCGCTGCCGTCGTGGCACGGCAGGCACGCCTTGCCGAACGCGGCCTCGTGCTCCCTCATGAAGGCGGCGTCGATGCCGGCGTGGCAGTCGGCGCAGACCGCCTCGTCGAACCGCTGGTAGCCGTCGCGGTGGCAGTCGGCGCAGGCGAAGCTGCCGCCGGACTCGGTCTCGGCGTGGCTCTTCAGCGAGAACCCGGTCGCCTCGTGCGCGCCGCGGAACGCGCGCTCGTCGATCTCGGTGAGCGCTCCGTGCGGCCCGTTGTGCTCCGGGTGGCACGGACCGCATGCCGGCGTCTGACCGTCGCCCGCCAGGCCGCCGTGCAGCCCGTTCCCGGCCTCGAGCTCGGCGGCCACCCGGGTGTGGCAGTCGAGGCAGCCCTCGGCCATGGTGCGGCCGCTCCACGGCGCCGGGTGGCAGGCGCCGCAGTCGCCGTCGAGATCGGCGTGGCTGGCGACGCCGCCGGCGGGTCCGGCCCGGCCCGTGTCCGGCCCTCCGGCGCTGGTCTGGGCATTCAGCCCGCCCGGGCTGAACAGCTCCGGTCCGGCGAGGTGCGTCAGCGCCCCGGCGCCCAGAAAGACGACGACGGCCGCCACTACACCGGTGGCTGAGAGGAATCCGGGGCGCTTCTTCATGCCGTCACCGCCCGGTCACCGCTGCAGCGTCGCGTAGTAGAGAGCCGCGATGACGTGGATGGTCGCGGCGGCGAACAGCGCCCACGTGAGTGGCAGGTGGACGAGGTGCCAGGTGGCGAGAACGCGCCGCCGCGCCGCCGCCCCAGGCGCGCGCGGCACCCGCGTGTAGAAGTACCGCCCCGTCAGCCCGCTGGCGACCACCACGCCCGTGAGCAGCATGGTCAGCCCGGCGAGCCCCTGGAACCGGCCCGCCGTGTGCAGCAGCACCAGATACGGCCCCACGAGACCCGTGACCATGTGGAACCTGAGCCACGCCGCCGTGCTCCCCCAACGGGCGTCGCTGCGCAGCTTGCGCAGCGAGTACAGCGTCGCGGTCATCAGCATCAGCACGGACCCGGCGATGCCGAACCCGTGGCCGACGAGGCCGGAGGCGGCGGGGAGGCGCCCCGCCTGCGACGCGGCCGCCGCATACAGCGCCGTCGCCGCGACGATCGCGGCGAGCGCGTACAGGAGCTCGCGGCCGCGGACCCGGGCGGAGGCGGCCCCGCTGCCGGCCTCGGCTCCCCGGCCGGCCTCGACCCTCCCGCTAGGCACGGCACGCCCCCCAGTCGCCACGCATGTCGCAGATGACGTCGGCCAGCGGCGTCGCGAGGACGCGCTCGGCCGCGCTCAGGTCGATGCGCGCCTCGACCAGCTCCTGCAGCGGGAAGGAGAGGGACTGGTCGCCCATGACCACGGCGCCGTCGATGGTGCGCTCCCCGAGCGCGACGCGCACGTGCGCCTCACCGCGCTCCACCTCCACCACGTCCGACTCGGTGAGCTCCGACCACACCTGGCTGTCGCCGCGCGAGAGCCCCTGCAGGTCCGCGTCGCCGCCGTTGCCCACGGTACCGATGATGGTGGTGTGCAGGCCGGCCAGCCGCGTGATGTTGAGCGGCCTGTCCTCGGCGTAGACCCGCCGCGGTCCCGTCGCCATGTTCAGGCCGGCCACCGTGCCCTTGGCGACGGCCACGTTCCAGAGCACGTTCAGGACGCCGCGGCCGCTCTCCGGGTCGGCGATCTCGGCGATGTCGCCGGCGGCGTAGATGTCCGGGTCGCCGGCGCGCATGAACGGGTCGACGAGCACGCCGCGCGCGCACGGCAGCCCGGCCGCGCGCGCCAGCTCCACCCGGGGGCGCACACCGACGGCCACTGCGACCAGGTCGCAGGGGATGGTGGCGCCGTCCTGCGTCTGGACCCCGCTCACCCTGCCGCCGCGGCCGGCGATGCCGGCGAGGTCGGTGAACGGGTGGATCTCGACCCCCTCGCGGCGCAGCCGCCGCTCGACGATGGTCGACTCGGTCGCGGAGAGCACGTTGCTCCAGTAGCGGTCCCTGCGCATGAAGTAGTGCACGTGCGCGCCGCGGGCGCGCATCCCTTCCACGATCTCCAGCGCGGTGATGCCGCCGCCTACCACGACCGCCGCCTTCGCCTCGCGGCTGCGGCGGATGATGTCCCGGGCGTCGTTCATGTTGTCAAGCTTGACAACACCGTCCAGGTCGGCGCCGGGGACGCTCGCCGGGATGGCCGAGGAGCCGGTGGCGAGGAGCAGGCGATCGTAGTCGAGCCGCCGGCCGCTCGACAGCACCACCTGGTGCGCGCCCGGCTCGACGGCCTCGGCGCGCTCCGCGATCCACGTGATTCCCAACGCGCGCAGCTCAGCCGCGCCGAAGGGGAACAGCCGCCGCTCGGGCAGCTCGTCGGTGAGGTAGTAGGCCAGGCCGGGGCGGGAGTAGTAGCCGTGCGGGTCGGCGCCGACGATGACGATCTGGGCGTCCGCGTCGGCGCCGCGGATGGCCTGTGCGGCCGCGACGGTGGCCGGCCCTCCGCCGACGAGCACGTGGCGGCGGGGCGTCGCGATCCCGCCGCGCTGCCGGTCCGGCGCGAGCCCGCCATCCTGCCGCCCTGGCGCCTCCATCCGGCCTTTGGCCGTGGGGGTCATCCGTTCGGCGTTCTCGGCGTCCGCCGCGTCATCAGACTCGAAGCGCAGCAGCCCTCTCGGGCAGCGCTTGACGCACTCGCCGCAGGTAAGGCAGCCGCCGTCGCCGACCGGCTCGACGCGCCAGGCGTGCCTGCGCACGTCGAGCCCCATCGGGCAGTTGAACGAGCACACGCCGCACTGGACGCAGCGGCGCGGCTCGGGCGTCACCCAAGCGGTCGCAAGGTTGCGGTACTTCGCTCTGTCGGCCGTGAAGAAGCCCATACACCAGATGGTATCGCCTGCGCGGGCGTTCTGCGGCGGGCTGGCGTCCACGCGAGCGGACGCCGCAGGGGGTTCAACGTCAGGTCGAGGGTCAGGCGGGCGAGCGACGGGCGCGCAGGTAGGCGACCAGCAGCGCGTCGCGCTCCGCGACCAGCTCGTCGTAGCTCCGCGCGCCCTTCTCTCTCGCCAGGCCGGCCGCGAGCGCCTCGCCGGTCTCGGGCGGGAAGGACGTCCACGTGGCCAGGTCGCGCAGCATGCCCTCCTTGACGGCGGCGAGGTGCTCGACGTGGCCGACGATGCCGTCTTCGCCGCCGCCGAGGTCGTAGAGCAGGTGCGGGCCCATCGCGGCCCACCGCAGGCCGGGCCCGTGGCTCACGGCCTTGTCCACGTCCTCGACGGTGGCCACGCCGCGCAGGACGAGGTCCACGGCCTCCCGCCAGAGCGCGGCCGAGAGCCTGTTGGCGAGGTAGCCGGGCAGGTCCCGGGTGAGCTTGACCGGCTCCTTGCCGACCGCGGCGTAGAAGGCGGCGGCGCGCTCCATCGCCTCCGGCGAGGTCAGCGCGCCCGGCGCCAGCTCCACGAGCGGCACCAGGTGCGGCGGGTTGTACGGGTGGGCGGCGAGGCAGCGCTCCGGGCGTGCCGCGGCCGTCTGGATGTCGCTGATCGAGAGGCCCGACGAGCTGGTGCAAATGAGCGCGTCTGGAGGCGCGGCGGCGTCGACGGCGGCGAACACCTCGCGCTTGAGCGCCAGATCCTCGCGCACGCACTCCTGCACGTGGGCGACGCCGGCGACCGCGTCCGCGAGATCCTCGGTCGCGGTCAGGAGCTCCACGCCGCGCTCGGCCGCCCGCATGTCGGCGAGGCCGCTGCCTGCGAGGAACCCCGCCGCCGTCGCCGCGCGCTCCACGGCGGCCTCCAGCCGCTCGCCGTCCACGTCCTGCAGGCGCACCTCGAGACCCGCGGCCGCGTACAGCCCGGCCCAGCTGCCTCCGGTCAGGCCGGCCCCGACCACCGCCACTGGACCCTGCGCCGCCGCGCTCGCTGCATCCGTCATCGCGTCCGTCCTTCCTCTGGTTGCGGCGATTCTACGCGCCGGCGGCGGCGAGTAGCAGGCCGCGGCGGCCGATCAGCGGCGATCGTCCCCGGCGCTCACAGGCGGCGCTGCGACCACGGCCTTTGCCTCGGCGCTTCCCGGGCGTTTGCAGGTTGAACGATGACACCCACGCGGGTGGGGCCGGCGCGGCCTCGGGCAGGGCGGGCTAAGTCACGCGTGGACTCGCACGTCGACACGTACGCTCGGGAGTACAAACGTACCGGGGAGTGTACGTCCGGGGGTGCCTGTCCGGAGTGAGCAAGGGTCTTGCCGGCGCCGCCTGCCACCTCCGCCGCCGGCGACCGGGACGGCTCGCGGCCCTGCGTGTACGGGCGGACCTCCGCGGCCGCCCGCACGGCCCCCGCCCGGCTCACAGCGGGTTCTCGCGCGAATCAGTCCGTGGGGGTGAAGCGGGCGACGTCGGGCTCGGGGAGCATCGTCCACGAGCCCCTCACGCCCTCGTGCTGCGCTCCCAGTTCCACGTGGAGGCGCGCGATGCCGAAGTCGATGGGCGCGGTCCAGTAGAGCTTGTCCGCGCGCCCCATGATCAGGGCGTCGTCGTCCAGGCGGAAGCGCCATGGCTGGCGGTTCGCGCCGGAGGGCGCCAGCCGGGCGGCCTGCACCGCCGTGACCGCCCACTGTGGCCAGCCGCCGTCGAGCACGCCGGGAGCGACCTTCTCCACACTGAGTCGCGCCGATGCCTTGACCAGCGTGCGCAGCATCCGCTCGCCGTTGCCCGGCCGCTGCGTGGCGTAGCCGAGGGGCGTGATGGCGACGATCTGCTCGCCCGGCGCCAGTTCCACGAGCTCGCCGGCGCTCGTCCTGTCGAACGTGCCGGCGATCCAGCACGTGCCGAGGCCGAGGCGCGTGGCCTCGAGGATCAGGCCCTCACCGAGGTAGCCGGCCGCCGCCTGCACTTCGTCTGGGATGGGGCCGCCGGAGCGCGCGCGACCGACGAAGGCGGCGGCCAGCTGCGTACCGGCGACCTTGCCGTACCCCCCGATGAGGCCGGTGAAGAGGTTGTGCCCGGGGTCGTCCACGAGGCATGCGCGAGCGGGCGCCGTGACATCACCCGGCTGCACCTCCGGCGAGCCGGGCGCGCCGGCCGACGCGCTGGCGCCGTCGCAGAACACCTCGAGCGGCTCGCGCAGCTCGGACGGCACAGACCGGCCGTCGAACAGGCGTCGCGAGATGCGCCGGCCGATCACGTCGTACCACTCAGGCCTGACCTCCATGGTCGCGATGATAGGGGGGAGGCGACGACCGGTCCAGACGCGGGCGCGGGGCGGCGCCCGACCGGGTCGTTCCTGTAGGGTTGCACCATGAGCGCCTTCGCCTACCTGGCGGCGGCCCTGGTCGTCGTCTGGGCCGCCCTCGTGATCGTCGCGCAGCTCCTCAATCCGGAGCAGAGCCCGCTGGCCATGGGGATGAGCGGGCTCGCTCGCGGCCGTGCTCCGTGGGTCATGAAGTCCGCCTTCGTCTGCCGCGGCGCGTCGGCTCTCGTCCTCCTGTTCGCGCTTCCTTCGGCGCTCGGTACGACCGGACTGATGCTGGTGGGCATGGCGGCGTTCTGGGTGTGGGGCGTGGGCTCCGCCCTCCTCGCGCTGTCCGACACGGACATGCCGGGAGAGCCGCCGTCGCGGGCCGGGTCCGTCCACGCCGTGCTGGCGCTGGTGGCCTACGTCGCCGGCGTCGCCGGCGCGATCGCGCTCTCGGTGGTGCTGCTGCGCGGTGACGACACTCAGGGTCTGGCCGTCTGGGCCCTGCCGCTCGCACTCACGGCGGCCGCGGCGATGGCGGTGCAGTTCGTCGCGTTCGGCGCCGCGGCTCGCGAGGCGCGCGAGGCCCGCGAGGCCCGCGATGCGGCCACGCTGGCGGCGGCCGGATCCGGGCTGGTACAGGCTCCTGCCGCCGCCCCCGCGGCGGTCGCGGCGACTGCCGCACCGGTGGCTCCGCCGCAGCTCGCCCACGTGCCGCCGCAGCTCGCCGCCGGCCTCGCGGGCTCGCCGGTCCGTCCTTCGCCGGCGGGTCGCGCGGGCGGCGGGTCAGTGTCGCTGAACGACCTGGCCGGCTACGCCGGTCTGCTCCAGCGCATCTTCCTCGCGCTCCTCATGGCCTGGACGCTGCTCGTCGCGCTCGGCGTCGGCCGCCTGTAGAAGCGACTCCGCCGCTGCGCGGACGGCCGCGCGTGATTGATTCGTGCGTACCCGGGCACAAAACCTCTGTGCCGATCCGGCATAGTCATTCTTCGTCCATATGCAAGGAGTTCTCTCATGGACACGCGTGATCCTCGCGCCGCGGGCTGGCAGACGTTCTCCGGCCTCGTGCTTGCGCTCAGTGGCATCTTCGGCGTGGTCTACGGCCTCATGGCCGTGTACAAGTCGTCCTTCTTCGCGGGCGACGCCGTGTTCGTCTTCAGCGACCTCAACACCTGGGGCTGGATCACCTTCGGCCTCGGCGCGCTCGCCATCGCCTCCGGTCTCGCGATCTTCAGCGGCCGCGAGTGGGCCCGGTGGATCGGCATCGCCGTCGCCGGTCTCGGTGCTCTCGGGCAGCTGCTGACCGCACAGGCGTATCCGCTCTGGTCTCTCATGATCATGGGCGTGTATCTGCTGGCGGTGTACGGGCTCGCCGTGTACGGCGTGCGCGACAGCGTCGCGAGCAGCGCAGGCTCCAGATCCGAGGCAACGACCTCCGGCATCTCAGCGCGCCCTACGGGTCCCTCGGACGTGAGCGACCGGGATCGCCGCGCGGCGTGAGCGCCGCGCGGCCGTGAACGGCACTCGTAGCCCCTGAGGCGCCGTGGCCGCCGTGGCGGCGGCCCTCACGGACCGGGAGGCAGCGGCTCTCCATGCCGCTGCTCTCCGGGAGCTCATCAGGCGGCGGGCCCGGCGCCAGACGCGTCCGCCGCCTGATCGCTCGTACGCGGGCCGCGGCCACGCCCGCCCGACGCCTACAGCGGCGTCGTGCGGCCGGTCTCCTCGATCACCCTGACGGGCACGAAGTCGGGCACGTCCTTGCGGATCTCGTCCCTGAGCCTGGTGATCCCCGGAGCGGCGCCGGGTCCGATGACCGTGACCACGATGTCGTCCCCGGACAGCGTGACCGCGTCGAGGTGCCACTCGGTGCCGGCGACCCACTCCTCGGCCGCCGTCTGTGCGGCGCCCATCCAGCGCTCATAGAGGAAGGTGCGCACGGAGCCGCCCGCCAGCGGGACCAGGAGGACGACGACGAGAACGACGATGGCGATGGTGGCGCGGCGACCGGCGCGGGCGTCGCGGTTGCGGGCCTCCCGTTTGTAGCCGGCAGCCGTGAACACGACTGTGCCGGCGACCAGGATCGCCGCGGCGTTGGCGAGGAAGAGGGTGAAGGCGCCGAACGCCAGGTCGGACCGGCCGGCGCCGAGCGTGATGCCGACGACCGCCAGCACCGGGACCAGCGAGATGGCGATCGCCACGCCGGCGAGGATGTCGGAGACATCCTTGCGGGAGAGGGCGAACGATCCGGCGAGGCCGGTGGCGACGGCGACCATGAGCTCGAGAAGGGTCGGTGCCGTCCGCCCCACGATCTGAGGATTCACGTCGAGCGGCATGCGGTTGAAGGTCACCAGGCCGATGACCACGCCGATGAGGATGTTGGCGGCGATGCCGCCGACCAGGAGCAGCAGCGAGTGGCGGATCTCGTGGCGCTCGCCGATGACGGCCCCGAGCGCGAGCCCGTAGATGGGCGTGCCGAGCGGCGCGATGATCATCGCGCCGATCACCGCCGGCGTGGAGTCGCCGATCACGCCGCCGGCGGCGATGACGCTGGCGAGCGCCAGCTGCACCCAGAACTTGGTCAGCTTGGCGCGCCGTCCGCCCTTGTCGAGGTAGAGCTCGTCCTCCATGAGGGTCAGCGGTTTGTGGTACTCGGGACCCACGTTGATGACCCATCCCAACCAGCTCATACACCCCCCGATCGCCGCGTCGTCGCCGACGGCGGGAGTATACGAGAGGAGGGCCGCGTGGGGGAGACCTCCAGGACCCGGCCCGGCCCCGGGAGCCGGATGGTCAGGCTCGCCGCGCCCGCGAGAAGCCCAGTGCGGCGAGCCCCACCGCCACGACGAAGAGGATCACCGAGCAGGTCATGGCCACGAGCGCGAGCTGGTCGGTGGCCCCCAGGGCGTTCAGCTCGAGCAGGATGTTGTGCCAGTCGTGGCCCGCGCCGGACCCATCGTCGCCGAAGAGCGGCAGCAGCATCGCCTCCGCGTCGCCGATGTACACCGACACGTTGTGCAGGTTCTCCGCCGACCACGCGACCATGAGGATCGCCGCGAACTCGTCACGGCGCCACCAGAAGTAGCCGCCGAGGGCCAGGGGAGCCGCGGTCTGCAGCAGCGAGCCGGCGAGCGAGCAGAGCAGCGGCGGGGCCCAGAACGTGAGCAGGTGGCCGAACTCGTGCACCGCGAGGTCGAAGGCCGAGAGCAGCGGGATCCAGCCGCCGCCGGAGTAGGTCAGCCAGGCAAGGCCGGCGGTGACGGCCGCTGCCGCCACCCACTGCCACGTGAGGCGCCAGGGGGTGGTGGCCGGCCTCGGCTCGGGCCGTCCGGCGATGACGATGCGCGCGAAGGGGTTGCGGGCGTGCGCGCCCGCGCCGGCACGCGTGCGCGGCGGCGCACCGGGTCCAGCGTCCGCGGGCGCCGCCTCCAGCGTGCGTGGCGCCGGCGGCGCCTCGGTGCCCTCGATCGTCGGGTCCATCGTCTCCCTCAGCCGTGTTCCTCCCTCTCTCGGCAGCATCGGCACCACCACGCCACTTCCTGAGGCGCGGCGCCTTCCCGGAGCCGCGGCGGCGCGGTCTCGGTGTGCTCCGCGGTTCACCCCTTCCGGGTGATGTGCGGCGGGCGCCCCTCCGCCTACGCTGGACCCGTGGTCGGGAACCACGAGCCAGCGAGAGGGGAGCGCGTCATGAGTAACACCATCGCCCATAGGCCCCATGCACATCACCTGCCATTGGCACCGGTCATCGCGGTCGTCGCCGTCGCGCTGATCGCGGCTGCGGTGATCTGGGCCATCAATCAGCCGGAGACAACGACGACCACGACCGTCGGCACGTCCATCGTCTCGCCGGTCGTCCATCCGGCCGCGGTCGCCGCGCCGGAGAGCCCGGTGTTCCGCCACGCCCTGATGCGCGTCAACAGCGGGGGCGGCTACCCGCGCGCCTACTCCGTCGGTCGGCGCCACATGGTCGAGGGGGCGACGCTCGACCCGGTCAGCACGAACCCGTACGGGACGGCTGACTACGGCGCGCCGAAGCGCGCGCGCTGACGCGCGCCGGCGAGCGGCCAGAACACGCGGCGGGCGGTGGTCCGGGGGGCCACCGCCCGCCGTCGTCTGTCGGCGCAACGTCACGCCGGCACCCGGCGTGCGATACTGCGTACCGGGTGCCCATCTACGACGACATCGGGATCTCCACCGGGGCGTACGCGAACTTCTCACTCGCGGCGGCTCTGCTGCGCATCGGCGAGATCGCGCCGGCGGCCGAGATCCTCTCGCTGGGCCGGCACAGCCTGCTGGACGCCGCCAACGCGCGCGTCGTCGAGCTCGCCGGGCTGCCGTTCACCGTCCACGGGCCGTTCCTTCACTTCGAGTACGGCAGCCGCTCGGGGCGGCAGCACCGAAGGGCGCTCGACGAGCACCGCCGGCAACTCGAGGTCGCGGGTGAGCTCGGCGCGCGCGTCTACGTGGTGCACCCGGACCTCCAGCGCCGGTTCAAGGGGTGGGACGCCCGGGTCGTCTCCACGCTCGAGGCCTCCTTCGAGGCGCTCGCGCTGCTGCAGGAGGAGTACGGGGTGACGATCGCCGTCGAGAACCTGCCCTTCGTCAAGCACACCCACTTCCGGGCCCCGGGCGATCTCGACCTCCGCGGCCTCGGGCTCTCGCTGGACGTCGGCCACGCGGCCGTCACCGGCACCCTGTCCGCGTGGCTCGCCGACCACCGCTACGAGCTCAAGCACGTGCACCTGCACGACAACGAGGGGCACGTGGGCGGCGACCAGCACCTCCCGCTGGGGCGCGGCGTCATCGACGCCGCACCCGTCATGGAGCTTGCCCGCGCCGCCGGCGCCACCGTGGTGCTCGAGCACAAGAACGAAGCCGACGTGATCGAGAGCCTGCGCCACCTGCACGAGCGCGGACTCCTGGAACGGGCGATCAGATAGAGGAGCAGAGATAGAGATGACACCGGCCGCCGATCCCGCACGCATCGCCGACAGGGTCCGCTTCCTCTCGCGGGTCCCGCCGTTCAAGGACCTGCCGCCCGACGAGCTGCACGACATCGCCGCCTCGCTGCGCGAGCGCGCCGTGCCCGCCGGTGAGGCGATTCTCGTGGAGGGCGGGCCGCCCGGCGAGGAGCTCTACGTGGTGCGGCTCGGCGCGCTCGAGCTGATCCACAAGGACGCCTACGTCGCCGTGGTGACGGCCGGTGAGGTCGTCGGTCATCCCACGCTGCTCACCGGCCTCGCCCCCGAGTTCACGACACGGGCGCGGGAGGACTCGATGCTCTACTGCTTCCCGCGCGAAGCGGCGTTCGAGCTGCTCAGCCGCCCGTCTGGCCTCCAGTGGATGGCCGCCAACGCCCGCGAGCGCCTGCTGCAGGCGGCCGGGACGATGCGCGCCCTGCCCGACGTGCGCGTCATGCCGGTCACGTCGGTGACGCGCAGCAAGCCGCTGTTCTGCGCCCCGGAGACGACGGCGCGGGAGGCCGCGCAGGTCATGATCGCCGAGAAGCGCTCGGCGATCATCGTGCGCGGCCCCGGCGGCGCGGGCATCGCCGGCATCGTCACCGACGTCGACCTGCGCGACAAGGTGGTCGTCGGGGGCGTCTCTCGTCACGCCCCCGTCACGGAGATCATGTCCGCGCCGGTGCACACGATCGGCGCTGAAGTGCTCGCCCCCGAGGCGAGCATCGCCATGATGAGCGCGGGTGTGAACCACCTCCCAGTGCTCGACGACGAGGGGGAGGTGGTGGGCATCCTGTCCGCCAGCAACCTGATGTCGCTCGAAGCACGCAGCCCGTTCGCCCTGCGCCGCGAGATCATGGCGGCGCGCACCGAGGACGAGGTCGTCACCGCGGCGGCGGACATCCCCCAGCTCTTCCTCGACCTCATGACCGCGAACATCGACGCCCCGTCGATGACCCGGGTGTTCACGGTGCTCCACGACACGCTCACCTCGCGCCTGCTCGAGCTGGTCATCGACCGGCTGGGCGAGCCGCCCGTGCCCTACGCCTGGCTCGCCTTCGGCAGCGCCGCCCGCTCGGAGCTGACGCTCGCCTCCGACCAGGACAACGGGCTGGCCTACGACGACACCGACGACCCGGCCGTCGCCGACTACTTCCGCGTCCTGGCGCGGGACGTCAACACGGGCATCGCGCGCTGCGGCCTGCCCGCCGACCCGCACGGGGTGCTCGCCAGCAACGGCGCCTGGCGGATGCCGCTCTCCCGGTGGCGGTCCACCTTCGAGGACTGTCTCGAGGGCAAGGACCTGGACCGCATGGCGCGCGCCAGCGTCTCGTTCGATTACCGGCAGATCGCCGGCGAGCTCTACGTGGACAAAGTGCTCACCGACGTGATGCGCGAGGCCCCGGAGCACCGCAGGTTCCTCGAGGGGCTTATCCAGCTGGGCACGCGGGTCCGGCCGCCGCTGGGCTTCCGCGGCAAGCTCGAGGGCAGCATCGACATCAAGAAGAACGGGCTCGTGCCCATCCAGAACTACGCGCGCTACTTCGCCTTCGCCTCGTCCATCACCTCGGCCTCCACCCTCGAGCGGCTCGCCGCGATCGTCGAGGTCGACGGCGACGACGTGATCCCCGAGCGCGCCCTTCGCGAGGCGTTCATCAGCATGCAGCACCTGCAGCTGCGTCACCACGCCAACCGACTGCGCCACGGGCGCCCCGTCGACAACATCATCGAGACGTGGACGCTGCCGCCGCTCACGCGGGCCAGTCTCCAGGAGGCGCTGCGCGAGATCGTCTCCGCGCAGAAGCGGTTCCGGCCGGTGGAGGCGCCGCGCTAGGCGATCGTTCTATCGCCGGCGGCGGCTCTGGGGCCGAGAATGGGCACGAGAGAGTACGCCGTGCCGTCCGGCGCGGCGGTCCGCCCAGGGAGAGCACGTGAAGCTGCTCATCGCGCACGGCGATGCCCATTCGAGAGACGTCCTGCGCGAGATGGCCAGGGACCTCATAGGGCTCGGGCTCGAGCCGGTCGAGTCCGGCGAGGGCGCCCACGCCATGTCCCTGCTGCTGGCGGCCAACGCGCCGGCCCTGGCCGTGGTCGACTGGGACCTGCCGGGCGGCGGCGGGCCGGGGCTGTGCCGGCAGCTGCGCGCGCAGCGCCGCTCCCGACCCCCGTACATCATCCTCCTCACCCCCAGCGAGGAGCAGGCCGGCGAGGCTTTCGAGGCCGGCGCCGACGACTGCATCCAGGCGGCCGCCGGGGGCCACGAGCTGCAGGCGCGCATCGTCGCCGCACGCCGTCTGGCCGCACTGGCATAGACGCTCCGCGGCCGGCCGGTTCCCGCCGCTCTCTGCCCCTCGCCCAACGCCCGGGCGTAAGATGGCCTGGTCGTGAGCCGCGCCGCACGGGCCGGCTCGAAGCAGGGGGGACAGCGATGCCCGTGAGAGAGGGTCTCGTGCAGGCCGGGGCCGGCGGGGCGCGCGCCGGGGCCGTCGACGACGCGCCGTCTATCTGGTCACATCTTCCGTCGAGATCCGCCGCCCACCGCTGGGTCGTCGCGCTCACCTTCGCGTTCTTCACGAGCGCTGCCGTACTGCGCTCGCTGCTGGACTTCGAGGGCGGGCAGCGGCTGATGGTGCTCGCTCTTGTCGCCGCCTGGGTCGTACTGGTTCTGGCTGGACCCTTCGCCGAGCGCGTGTGGGCCCCGGCCTTCGTGGTCTATCTCGCGCTGCAAGGCTGCTTGCTGCTCCTGCTGATGGGCCAGTCGGAATCGAGCGACTACTTCGCTGTCCTCCTGACGGTGCCCGTGATGCAGGCCACGGAGCGCTGGCGGCCGCGCGGCGTCGCGGCGCTCATCGGGGTGTTCACCCTCCTCTCCGCGCTCGTGTTGCGCGATACGCACAGCATGGCGGTGACGATCTCGCTCGCCGCGTTCTATGCGGTCATCGACGCGTTCTTCGCCGCCTACGGTATGGCGGCGAGACGGGCCATCGAGGAGAAGGCGCGCAACGAGGCCCTGGCGGCCGACCTGCGTGAGGCGAACGGGCGCCTGACGGAGTCCGCTGAGCATGCTCGGCGGCTGGGCGCCGCACGAGAGCAGCAGCGGCTGGCTCGCGACCTGCACGACTCGGTGACGCAGACCATGTTCAGCATGACACTCACCGCGCAGGCGGCGCGGCTGCTTCTCGAGCGGAAGCCCGATGAGGCGAGGGGACAACTCGTCCAGCTCGACGACCTCGCGCGCAGCGCCTTGCAGGAGCTGAGCGTGCTGGGCTCCGACCTGCCGGCCTCCGTCTCCGCGGAGGGCGGCCTCCTCGGCGCGCTCGAGCGGCACTGCGCGGAGCGCAAGCTGCGGGACGGGCTGGCGGTCGCGCTCGCTGTGGACGGCGAGGATCCCGTCCTGCCCGAGCTCGAGCAGGCCCTCCTGCGCATCGCCCAGGAAGGTCTGAACAACGTTGTCAAGCACGCGGGGGTCGGGGAGGCGGCGGTGCGGCTGCGCCTGCGCCGCCCCTTCCGCCTCGAGGTCGAGGATCACGGGCACGGCTTCGATCCGGAGCAGGCCGGTGGCACCGGGCTGGGGCTGACCAGCATGAAGGAGCGCGCCGCCGAGATGGGCTGGAGCCTGACGGTGACCAGCACCCCCGGCGGCGGGACGCGCGTGGTGGCGGAGGAAGCCGCCGGCGAGGGAGGGCATGAGCGTGACTGAGAACGATCTCATCAGGGTGCTCATCGTCGACGACCATCAGGTGGTGCGCCGGGGTCTGCGCACCTTCCTGGATCTCAACGACGACATCGAGGTGATCGGCGAGGCGCAGGACGGGCTCGAGGGGGTGGAGCTGGCGGCCGAGCTCTCCCCGGACGTGGTGCTCATGGACCTCGTCATGCCGCGGCTGGACGGCATCGAGGCGACGCGGCGCATCAAGGAGCGCTCGGCCGCCGTCGGGGTGATCGCCCTGACCAGCTTCGCCGGTGACGACCAGGTGCTGCCGGCGCTTGAGGCCGGCGCCTCGAGTTACCTGCTCAAGGACGTCTCGCCCGACGAGCTGGTCGAGGCGATCCGTGCGCTGCACCGCGGCGAGCCGCGCCTGCATCCCGACGCCCTGCGCAAGGTGATGGCGGCGGCGATGGGGCCGCAGGCGGGCGAAGACCCGGCCCGCCCACCGGCGGCTTCGCCGCCCGGCGACCTCACGGAGCGCGAGCTCGAGGTCGTCGCTCTCGTCGCCCAGGGCTTGGGTAACCGCGAGATCGCCAACACCTTCGTCATCAGCGAGAAGACGGTGAAGACACACATCGGCCATATCCTCGCCAAGCTTGGACTCAAGGACAGGACCCAGCTCGCGATCTACGCCCTCAAGCACGGTCTGGCGGACGATGCCGGGGGGACGGACACCCCCGGTGCATCCAGGACGTAGGAGCGGGTTTGCCGGCGCCCGTCCGTCGCGGATCCACGCCCCTGCGCCTCGCAGGCGCGGGGATGCTGGCCTTGTGGGCCGTGGTCCTGGCGCGTGCCCTCAGCCTTGCCGACGTGGGCGAGCGGCCCTGGTATGTCGCCGGGTTCGCGGCCTTTCTTGCCATCATGCTGGTCGTTCTGCTTTGGCGCCGCATCCCCGAGCCCCTGCTGCACGTGGCGTTGGCCGCCCAGGCCGCCATCGTCCTGGTGCTGCTCGGGATCGACCCGCAGCGCGATTTCATCACCGTGCTGCTGGTGGTCCAGTGCTTCGAGGCGGCGGTCGTCTTCCCGGCAATCGCGCGGACGATCTGGGTGACGCTGCTCATCGCGCTCATCGGTGTGTCGCTGGTGTTCGAGCTCGGGCTGGTGCTGGGGCTCTCGCGCGGGTTCGCGACCATGGCCGGCGGTGTGGTGCTCGCGATGTACGTGGTCGTGAATCGCGAGCTCGACGACGAGCGAGCCGCCAGCGAGCGCATGGTCTCCGAACTGCGAGCGGCTCAAGAGCGCCTGCAGGCCTACGCCGGGCAAGCCGACGAGCTGGCGGCCGTCGAGCAGCGCGCGCAGGTCGCCGCCGAGCTCGAAGAGTCGGTGACGCGCACGCTGACCGGCGTGCTCGCGGCGAGTGCGGCGGCTCAGGACCGGCTGGACGAGCCGGGAGGCGGGGCGCCCGAGCTCGAGCGCCTCCAGGAGCTGACGAAGGACGCGCTCGCCCAGATGCGCCGGGTGATCACAGAGCTGCGCCCGACGCAGACCTGAGGCGCGGCCGGCGCTTCGGCCTCTCCATCTGGCCAGGCTCATGGTGGGACCTGGGTCGCATCTCGTCGGCCCCGGGTCCTACGCGCAAGATACGCCGCTCGTCCTCCGCAAGATGCGCCTCCGGGTCGATGTGCCGCTTCTCGCTCGGCGCGATGATCGTGACAGCGAATGAGACGCCACGAGGAGGGACCATGAACAGCATCGACGCCACATCTTCCCGGCTCCACTACATCGACTGGCTGCGCGTGCTGGCCGTGCTCCTGCTCTTCCCGTACCACGTCACGCGGGTCTTCAACGAAGACGCGTTCTACGTCAAGGCCGGCGAGCTCTCGACGGTCCTGAACGCGGTGCTCGGCTTCGTCTCCGTGTGGCACATGCAGCTCCTCTTCCTGCTGGCCGGCGCCTCCACCTACTTCGCGCTGCGCAAGCGGAGTTCTCGGCAGTACCTCGGCGAGCGCTTCACACGGCTCGGCGTCCCCTTCGTGATGGGCGTGTTCCTCGTGCTCATCCCGGTGCAGACCTGGTACGGGGCCCGCTTCAATTCCGGCTACACGGACTCGTTCTGGCACTACCTGGTCAGCGGCGACTTCCTCCAGTGGAACATCCAGGACGGCGGCGACTACTTCGGCGGTTTCGGCTTCGGCCACCTGTGGTTCATCTTCGTGCTGCTCCTCGTCGCCGTGATCGCGCTCCCGCTGCTCGCGAACCGCGGCCGCGGCGACGTCCTGCTGCAGCGCCTCTCTGGCCTCCTCGCCCACCCCGTCGGATGGCTGCTCGCGGCCCTGCTGATCATGCTCGGCGCGGCGGTGCCGGACCCGACCGGCACGCTGGAGCCCTTCTACTTCCTCGTGTTCTTCGTCCTCGGGTACGCGGCCGTCTGCGCCCCCGCGTTCATGGCGTCCGCCGAGCGGTACCGCCTGCCGGCGCTGGTCATCGGCGTCGCCCTCGCCGCCTGGTGGGTGGTCAGCGGCAGCCTCCGTGACTCGCTGCCTGATCCCTCGTTGCAGCTCACCGGACTCAACCTCCTCGGCGCGCTCGCCACGTGGCTGGTCATCGTCGGCCTCCTCGGCTACGGCCGCCGCTACCTCAACCGGGAGTCCGCGGCGCTCGCCTACCTGGCCGAGGCCTCCTACCCGGTCTACCTGCTCCATCAGACGGTGATCGTGGTCGCCGCGTACTACGTGGTCGGCCTGCCTGCCACCGAGCCCTTCCAGTGGCTGACGCTGCTGGTCGTGTCGGTCGCCGCGACCTTCGTCCTCTATGAGCTCGTGCGGCGCGTCCAGACCACGCGCTTCCTCTTCGGGATGCGCCCGCAGAGGAAGGGCGCTCAGCGGGAGCTGCGGGTCGCCTCGCGCGCGGAAGCCTCCTGAGCGAGGCGACTTCTCGGGGACCCGGACGGGCGGGCCGCACCGCGGCCCGCCCGTCCTTCGTGCCGGCCCGCCCCGGCGGCCGCGGGGCGTCTGCTAGACTCGACGGGCCAACAGCCCCCGCAAGGTGCGCGGGCGCGCAAGCAGAGAAAGGACCACCCGCATGACCCTGCACGTCACCCTCCCCGACGGCTCCCCCCTCGAGCTCGACGACGGCGCCAGCGTGCGCGACGCCGCGGCGGCGATCGGCCCGCGCCTGGCGAAAGCCGCCATCGCGGGCCGCGTGACCGGCGCCGGAGATCCGGACGTGACCCTCCTGGTCGACGCGGCCGCCCCGCTCCACGATGGCGACCGCCTCGACATCGTCACGCTCAAGGGCGAGGACCCGGACGCCGTCGACATCCAGCGCCACTCCGCCTCGCACGTCATGGCGCAGGCGATCGTCCGCCTGTTCCCGGGCGCCAAGTACGCCATCGGCCCGACCATCGAGAACGGCTTCTACTACGACCTGCAGCTGCCGGAGCCGATCGCAGAAGCCGACCTTGCCCGCATCGAGAAGGAGATGGGCAAGGTCGTGAGCCAGAACCTGCCGGTGGAGCGCTTCGAGCTGCCGGTGGACGAGGCGCTCGCGGTGTTCGGGGCCGGCGCGCCCGGCACGGGCGCCTCCGGCCTGCCCCTGGGGCTCGACCAGCCGTTCAAGGTCGAGCTCATCGAGGACCTCGTCACCGCCGCCGAGGCGACCGGCGACGAGGTCCCGACCATCAGCGTCTACCGCCAGGGCGACTTCGTCGACCTCTGCCGCGGGCCGCACCTGCCGAGCACCAACAAGCTCGGCAACGGCACCTTCAAGCTCACCAGCCTCGCCGGCGCCTACTGGCGCGGCGACGAGAAGAACCCCATGCTCACCCGCGTCTACGGCACCGCCTTCCCGAGCAAGGAAGAGCTGGCGGCGCACCTCGAGGCGCTCGAGCTGGCCCGCCAGCGTGACCACCGGCGCATCGGCCGGGACCTCGACCTCTTCAGCTTCCACGAGGAGGGCCCCGGCTTCCCGTTCTTCCACCCCAAGGGCATGCGCCTGTGGAACGCCATGGTTGACTTCTGGCGCGCCGAGCACGTGCGCTCCGGCTACGAGGAGATCAGCACCCCGGTGATCCTGCGCCGCGAGCTCTGGGAGCGCAGCGGCCACTGGGACAACTACAAGGAGAACATGTACTTCACCGAGATCGACGAGCAGCCGTACGCGGTGAAGCCCATGAACTGCCCCGGCGGCCTGCTCATCTACAAGAGCCGCCGGCGCTCCTACCGCGACCTGCCGCTGCGCATGGCCGAGCTGGGCCGCGTGCACCGCCACGAGATGAGCGGCGTGCTGCACGGCCTCTTCCGCGTGCGCTACTTCACCCAGGACGACGCGCACATCTACTGCACCCCCGAGCAGCTCGAGGAGGAGGTGCTCGGGGTCGTCCGCTTCATGCAGCACATCTACGCCTCGTTCGGCTTCACCGACGTCAAGATCGAGCTGAGCACGAGGCCGGAGAAGAGCATCGGCTCGGACGAGGTGTGGGAGCTCGCCGAGGGCGTCCTCGGCCGGGTCCTCGAGGGCGAGGGCATCGACTACGTGCTCAACCCCGGCGACGGCGCCTTCTACGGTCCCAAGATCGACTTCCACATCCGCGACGTCATGGGTCGCACCTGGCAGTGCGGCACCATCCAGGTCGACTTCGCCATGCCGGAGCGCCTGGACATCACCTACACGGGGGCCGACAACGAAGAGCACCGGCCCGTCATGATCCACCGCGCGCTGCTCGGCAGCATCGAACGCTTCATGGGCATCCTGCTCGAGCATTACGGCGGCAACCTGCCGACCTGGCTCGCGCCGGAGCAGGCGCTGGTGCTGCCGATCGCCGACCGCCACGGCGACTACGCGCAGGAGGTGCTGCGCACCCTGCGCGCCGCCGGCGCCGGGAGCGGGGCGGAGGCGCCGGTCACCATCCACGCCGACGTCGACGACCGCGGCGAGAGCATCGGCAAGCGCATCCGCGACGCGCAGCTGCAGAAGGTGCCCTACATCCTCGTGGTCGGCGACCGCGAGGTGGAACAGGGCGCCGTCGGCGTGCGCGAGCGCGGCGAGGACAAGGGTGCGCGGCCGCTCGCCGAGTTCGTCCGCGACCTCGTCGCCGAGGTGCGCGAGCGGCGGCTGCCGCAGGGCTGAGGAGGGAGGTCAGGTGAAGATCGTCGCCATCGGAGGGAGCCCGCGCAAGACCGGCAACTCGAACTCGTTGCTGCGTCTCGCCGTCGACGCGGCCGTGGAACGCGGCGCCACGGCGGAGTACTTCTACCCCGGTCAGCTGGACATCGCCGGCTGTCGCGGCTGCGACGGTTGCCGGCGCGGGCCGGACGCGGCGTGCGTGCAGCAGGACGACATGCAGCTGCTCTACCCGGCGCTCAAGGCGTGCGACGTGATCGTCCTGGCCAGCCCGGTGTACTTCTACGCCCTGTCGTCGTGGGCGAAGGCCGTGCTCGACCGCTGCTACGCGCTCATCACACCCGGCCCAGACGAGACCGGCGGGGCGCAGTGGCCGCGGCGCATGCCGGCCGGCAAGGGGTTCTACGTGATCACGACGCAGGCCGAGGAGTCGCCGCTGTACGGGTACCAGATCCTCCCCGGGCTGGTGTACGGGTTCACCTGGACCGGCGTCGCCCTGCGCGGCCACCTCATCGCGACCGGCCTGGACGGGCCGCACGACTGGGAGATCCGCGAGGACCTCATCGCCGCCGCACGGGACCTGATCACGGTCGGGTAGGCGCGCCGGCCGTGCCATGGGGAGGAGGACAGCCTGAACGCAGAGACGCACCATGACCACGCGGGGCTGACCGCCGCCTACGAGGACTTCCTGCGGCGGTTCCCCGGCTATGCCGTCACGGCGGCGATCGACGAGCTCCGCGCCCGCGACTACGCGCGTCTGGACGCGCTCGGCCACACCTATCTGGACTACACCGGCGGCGGTCTCTACGCGGAGTCGCAGCTCCGTCGCCACCAGGAGCTGCTCGCGGAGCGGGTGCTCGGCAATCCGCACTCGCAGAGCCCGACGTCGCTGGCGTCGGCGGAGCTGGCGACGCAGGCGCGTGAGGCGGTCCGGCGCTTGTTCAACGCGCCGGAGGACGAGTTCGAGATCGTCTTCACGCCCAACGCCAGCGGCGCGCTCAAGCTCGTCGGCGAGGCGTATCCTTTCGAGCCCGGCGGTGTCTTCCTGCTCAGCTACGACAACCACAACTCGGTGAACGGCATCCGCGAGTTCGCCGCGTGCAAAGGGGCCGCCGTCTCCTACGTCCCGGTGAGGGAGGAGGACCTGCGGCTCGACCCGGAGCAGGTCCGGACGGCGCTTCGCGGCGCCGGGGGGCCCGGCGCTCGCGCCGGCGCCGCCGGCGCCGCCAAGCTGTTCGCCTACCCCGCGCAGTCGAATTTCAGCGGCGCCCAGCACCCGCTCGACTGGGTCGCCGAGGCTCAGGAGCTTGGCTGGGACGTGATCCTCGACTGCGCCGCCTACGCGCCGACGAACGCGCTGGACGCACGGGCGATCGGCGCCGACTTCATTCCGATCTCCTTCTACAAGCTCTTCGGCTATCCGACCGGCAGCGGCTGCCTGATCGCCCGCCGCGACGCCCTCGCCCGCCTGCGTCGCCCGTGGTTCGCTGGCGGCACCATCATGGTCGCCTCGGTGCAGCGGGAGGACTGGTATCGCCTGGCTCCCGGCGCCACCGGCTTCGAGGACGGCACCATCGACTACCTCGGCCTGCCGGCGATCACCATCGGCGTCGAGCATCTGGAGGCCGCGGGCATCGGCGTGGTCCACGAACGGGTCACCGCCCTCGGCTGCTGGCTGCTCGAGGAGCTGCTCGCGCTCCGGCACGGCAACGGTTCGCCGCTGGTCAAGGTCTTCGGCCCGGGTGACGGCGAGTGCCGCGGCGCTACCATCGCGCTGTACCTGGTGGACCCGGACGGGGACCCCTACGACGTATACGACGTCGAGGCCGCGGCGGCCGCGCAGCGCATCTCCGTGCGCAGCGGCTGCTTCTGCAACCCCGGGGACGGCGAGGTGGCCCACCGCATCACCCGCTCCGACGTGGAGAGTTGCTTCAGCGACCCGACCGCCGCGATCACCTTGCAGCAGTGCCAGCAGAGGATCGAGGACGCCACCGGCAAGGTCCCGAACACCATCCGCGTCTCGCTGGGTCTGGCGTCCGACTTCGGTGACGTCCACCGGTTCATGGTGTTCGCCGAGAGCTACCGCGACAGGCCGTCGCGCTGAGCGCCGTGGCGTGACGTCGCCGTGGCGGCTCTCTCACCTGTAGGTCTGAACGATGCCGGCGGCGCTGCAGGCGGTACGATGCGCATGGTCATACTGGACGCACGCCAGGGAGAGACGAATGCAGGCCGGCGACAAGCCCCCCGTCCGCAGGTTCTGGGCGACCAAAGGGCCCGACTGACATGCGACCGGAGATCGTGTTCGCATCTGCGGCCGAGTGCGACCTGATCGTCGAGCAGGCCCTGGCGGTCCTCGAAGAGACGGGCATGAAGTTCGGAGCCTGCGCGGCGCTCGATGACCTGGAGCGGGCAGGAGCGCGCGTCGACAGGGAAGAGGGTGTCGCACGCCTGCCCGCCGAGCTCGTCGAGCGCACCGTCGCCCGTCTCCCGCGCAGCGTGCTGCTCGCCGGGGCGACGCCGGACGACGACTGCCTGCTCGAGCCGGACCGCATCCACTTCTGTCCGTCGGGCAGCCCCAACGTGACGCTCGACTTCGAGAGCGGCGAGTACCGACCCAGCACAGTCGAGGACGTGCGTCGAGCCACCATCGTCGCCGACGCCATGGGGCCGGTCGACATCCTCTGGACGATGATCGGCGCGACCGATGCCGAGCCCGGCCGGTCGCTCTTCCGCGAGGTCATCACGCAGCTTGCCTGGAGCCCCAAGCACATCCAGGACGAGGTCACGAAGCCGTGGCAGGTGGAGCCCATGCTGGCCGTGGCGGCCGAGGTCTGCGGCGGTCTCCAGGCCTACCGCGAGCGGCCGCGGATCAGCTACGTGTGCTGCACCTCGTCGCCGCTCGGTATCGGCGGCGAGCTGCTCGACGCCTCGATCGGCGTCGCGCGCCACGGCGGCCCGGTCGTCGTCTACCCGATGCCGATCGCCGGCGCCACGGCTCCGCTGACCGTCGCCGGCGCGGTGACGATCAACACGGCCGAGTTCCTCGGCGTGGCGACGGCGATCGAGCTGGCGGCGCCGGGTTCGCGCCAGATCATGGGTGTCGGCACCAGCCTGCTCGACATGCAGGCGACGACCTTCGCGTTCGGCGCCTTGGAGGCGGCGCTCATGTGCGCCACAGGCGTTGCCGTGGCGCACCGCCTCGGCGTGCCGGCGCTCGCCCCCGGTCTGGCGACCGACGCCAAGTACCCAGGCATCCAAGCGGGCTATGAGAAGGCGCTCAAGGGCCTGATCGTGGCCGCCGCCGGCTCCGATCTGATGACCGGCGGCATCGGCCTTCTGTCGGGGGCCGGCATCATGAGCCTTCCACAGATCGTGATCGACGCCGAGATGGCGACGATGATCCACCGCCTTCTGGCGGGCGCCGAGATCAGCTCCGAGACCGTGCTGGCCGACGCGATCACTAGGCGCCGCTTCAAGGGCGACTACCTCAAGGAGAAGGACACCGCCCGGCGCCTGCGGGCAGGTGAAGTGTTCATGCCCGAGATCGCCTCGCGTCTGTCGCTCGAGCATTGGCAGGCGGCGGGGACGGACGAGGTCGCGGCGGCGAGCGCCCGCGTGCGCGAGCTCGTCGCCGCCGCCGACGCGCGCGGCCCCGTGCTGCCGGCCGAGACGGTCGCCCGCCTCGACGCGATCGCCGGCGAGGCCGAAGCCGCCAGGGGAGGAGACTGACCCCGTGACGCGCACCCCCGACATCATCAGCTTCACGCCGCTGCTGCGCTCGACCGCTGACGACGCCGCGACCGTCGAGCGCCTGCAGGCGGCGACGCTCGAGATCCTCGAGCGCGTCGGCGTCTGCTTCCCCAGCGAGGCCGCACTCGAGCTCTTCCGCCGCCACAGCGCCGACGTCGACGGCGACGGCGTCGTCAGGCTGAAGCCTGACCTGGTCGAGCGCGCCCTGGCCACCGCCCCGCGCTCGTTCGTGCTCGGCGGACGCGAGCCGCGCTTCGACCTCACCCTCGACGGCACACGGACGTACCTCTCGACCGAGGGCGTGGGCACGCGGGTCCGCGACCCCGAGACCGGCGAGGAGCGCTCCTCGCGCAAGGCCGACGTCGAGCTCATGGCTCGCATCGTCGACGCCTTGCCGGCGATCTCGTTCTTCTGGCCGCCGGTGAGCGCCCAGGACCACGCCCGCACGGCGCCGCTGCACGAGTGCCACGCCGGGCTGAAGGGCACGCTCAAGCACGTGCGCGGCGCCACCACGGTGCACCCGCGCCTCGCGGAGCGCATCGTCGAGATGGCGACCGTGGTCGCCGGCTCCGAGGCGGCGCGGCGCGCCCGCCCGCCGATCTGCGGCAACGTCTGCACGATC
The DNA here is from genome assembly GCA_963705205.1 of uncultured Thermoleophilia bacterium. Taxonomy (GTDB): domain Bacteria; phylum Actinomycetota; class Thermoleophilia; order UBA2241; family UBA2241; genus CAIXSE01. The sequence goes on along the minus strand of CAVPJG010000013.1, from coordinate 20,969 downwards.
AGCCCCTTGGCGCAGGACGACACGGGGATCGAGGCGGCGCTGGTCTACGCCGCGGCCGGCATCCCCGTGAGCTTCATGCCCATGCCGACCATGGGCTCGACGGCGCCGGCTTCGCTGGCCGGGGCGATCGTGCAGGGAGAGGCCGAGGTCGTGAGCGCTCTGGTGCTCATGCAACTGGCCGTCCCGGGGGCGCCGGTCATCCACAGCAACATCGTCTCGGCGATGGACCCGCGCAGCGGCGGCTACATCGGCGACATCGAGGCGCCGGCCGAACGGCTCATCACCCGGCTCGGACATGCCTGGGGCGTGCCGCAGCTCTGCGGTCCCTCGGTGACCGGCGACGAGGCGGACATCGGCTGGGAGTTCGGCTCGCGGGCCGGCATCGGCGCCGCCCTGCTCGCGGGCACGGAGGCCGAGATCAGCGGCGACCTCGGCGGTCTGCTCAACGGCTACTCGGTGCTCGATCCGCCCTTCATCATCCTGCAGCATGAGCTGGTGATGACCGCTCGGCGCATGCTCGAAGAGCTCCCCGGCGACGCCGATCTCGCGCTGGACGTCATCGAGGAGATCGGGCCGCGCGGTCACTACCTCGCCCATCAGCACACGCGCGACCAGGTACGCGGGTTCCCGCTGCCGCTGCGGCACCGCGGGACAGGCTACGGATCCGCCGAGGAGGCGGCGCGGGCGGAGTTCGCGCGCCTGGAGCGCGAGCACCAGCCCGAGCAGCTGCCTGCCGACGTCCTCGCCGAGCTCGAGCGCATCCTGTCCCGCGCCGAGCGAGACGCGGAACGGCTGGCGCGCTGACGATGGTCCACCGAGATCCCCTCATCGGCGCCGTTCCCGCGGTCGGGGCGCGCAGCTGGTGGCTGCTGGAGGCGCTGCACGCCGACGCCGGCGACGTCTGTCCGGCGCTGGCCGGCGAGGCGACCGCCGACGTGTGCGTGGTCGGCGGCGGCTTCGCCGGCCTCTGGACCGCCTACGAGCTCGGCGAGCGCGATCCGCACCTCGGCATCGCGCTCGTCGAGGCCGATATCGTCGGTGCCGGCGGCAGCGGGGCCAACGGCGGCTTCTTCTCGCCTTCCTGGGCGCAGCTCTCGAGCCTGTGTGCGTCGCTCGGCGAGCAGGGCGGGGTGGCCTACGCGGCCGCCCTGGCCACCATGGTCGACGAGCTCGACGGCTGGATCGCGCGTCACCGCGCGCGCGTCGACCACTGGCACGAGGGCATCCTGTACGCCCGCGCCGGCGACTGGCAGCCGGGGCCCGATGAGGAGACGTTCCGGCTGCTCGAGCGGCACGGCTACGCCGACCGGCTGCGGCGCGTGGACGCCGCCGCGGCGAGGGCGGTCGCAGACTCTCCGCGCTTCCTCGGCGGCGTGGTCACGCCGGACCTCACGGTGCTCCAGCCCGGCAAGCTCGCCCGCGAGTTGCGACGCGTGCTGCTGGAGCGCGGCGTGCGCATCTACGAGCAGACGCCCATGGTGCGCGTGGAGAACGGACGCCGGCCTCGTGTCGTCACACCGGGTGGGGCGGTGTCGGCCGGCAGCGTCGTGCTCGCGCACGGGGCGTGGGCGGCGCGGGAGCGGCACTTCCGCCGCGCCTTCGCGGTGTGCACCGACTTCATGGTGGTGACCGAGCCGGTCCCGGGGCTGATCGAGCGCATCGGCTGGACCTCGCACATGGGCGTCGCCGACCTGCGCGAGATGCTGTACTACCTGCGGCGCACCGCCGACGACCGCATCGCCATCGGCGGCGGGGCGATGGGCATCGTGTGTGGCGCGCGCATCCGCGGCCGGGTGCTCACGTCGCCGCGGCTGGCCGAAGCGGCCGCGCACGGACTGCTCTGGCTGTTCCCCCAGCTCGAGGGCGTGCGCTTCGACGCCGCCTGGAGCGGCCCGATGGACATCACCGGCCCGGCGCTGCCCTTCTTCGAGTCGGCGCCGGGCGGCAGGGTCCACGCCGGGCTCGGCTTCTCCGGGCACGGGCTCACCAGCACCAGGCTCGGTGGCAAGATCCTCGCCTCGCTGGTGCTCGGCGCCGACGACCGGTGGAGCCGCATGGGCGTCGCCGGCCCTCCGCGCGTGCAGCTGCCGCCGGAGCCGCTTCGCTGGCCGCTGGTGCAGTCGGTGAGCCTGGCCTACGAGGCCAGCGATCGCGCTCACGAGCAAGGCCGTGGTCCCGGCCTGCTGCCGCGCGCCGTCATCGCCGGCTACGGCCGCTACGGCGCGCTCAACGGCGCCACCGGGCGGAGTGAGACGAAGTGAGGGGCGGCGCGTGACCGGGTCAGCAGGCGTGGCGACCCGGCGGCATAGAAATCTCACCTGATGGGTATCTTGGCAGTCGAGATACTTCTCGACGAAAGAGCTACTCGTGAGCGACAGCTACACAGCGGACCACATCACCGAGGCGGCGCGGAGGCTGGACGTCGCCATGTCCACCCTCAACGCCGCCTTCGCTCGCGACGTCGGAGTCAGCGTCCCGGAGCTGCTCGCCCTGGAGAACCTCGCGGCCGACGGCGGCCTCGGCCCGAGCGAGCTCGCCCGCCGGCTCCAGCTCTCGACGGGCGCCGTCACGGCCCTCGTCGACCGGCTGGAGGCGAGCGGGCACGCGGCGCGCGCCGCCCACCCCAGCGACCGCCGCAGGATCGTCGTCACCCGCACGGCCAAGGCCAGCGACGCGCTGGCCACCGAAGCGGCTGCTCTCGAGCACGAGATCCGGCGGCTTGCCGAAGGCCTCGGCGTCAACGAGCGCGAGGTCGTCGGCAGGTTCCTGGACGCGTTCATCAGCATCGTCGAGCGGGCGGCGGTCGAGGCGTGTGCCGCATGACCGCCCGCTCACACGAAAGGAGCACACGATGAGTTCCACCCCCACCACCGCCGGTGTCCCCGAGGCTCCCGCGCGCGACGTCACGCCCGAGCTGGAGCGCCGCCTCCGCCGGCTGCGCTTCTGGAACATCGGCGTCGGCCTCATCCTCGCCGTTCAGGCCGCCGCCATCGCGTTTCTCACCAACGACTTCAGCCTGCCCGTGACGTCCACCTACATGACGGGGCCTCCGGGTACCCCGCCTGAGCTCAACACGCTGTTCGATCTGCCGCTCGGCTGGGGCGTGTTCGCCTTCCTCGCGATCTCGGCGGGGGCGCTCTTCATCATCGCCTCACCGGGCGTCTTCGAGTGGTACAAGCGCAACCTGCTGCAGGACCGCAACTACGGACGCTGGATCGAGTACTTCTTCAGCTCCTCGATCATGATCGTGCTCATCAGCATGATCACCGGAGTCAGCGACATCGCGGCGCTGCTCGCGATCTTCGGTGTCAACGCGAGCATGATCCTGTTCGGCCTGCTGATGGAGAAGTACGAGTCGCCGGGCAAGCCCAGCTGGCTGTCGTTCTGGTTCGGGACGTTCGCCGGCATCATCCCGTGGATCATCGTCGTGATCTACGTGTGGAGCCCGGGCCTCGACGGCCCGTCGCCGCCCGCGTTCGTGTACGGGATCATCGCCAGCCTGTTCATCTTCTTCAACGTGTTCGCCATCAACATGTGGCTCCAGTACCACCGGGTGGGCAAGTGGCGCGACTACCTGTTCGGCGAGAAGGTGTACATCATCCTGAGCCTCACGGCCAAGGCACTGCTCGCCTGGCAGGTGTTCTCGGCCGTGCTCGCGGGCTCGGGTTCCAGCTGACCGTCGCCGCACGGGGCCGGGGCGGGCGCTCGCGAGCGCCCGCCCCGGCCCCTTTGCGTGCCATACTGGGCGCATGCCGGCCGTGAGCGCAGGACTGCTGCTCTACCGCCGGGTCCTGGACCCGGAGACCGGCGCACGCCGGGTCGAGGTGCTCCTGGTGCACCCCGGCGGCCCGTACTGGGCCAAGAAGGACGCCGGGGCGTGGAGCATCCCCAAGGGACTGGCCGAGCCGGACGAGCTCGGGCCGCAGCCGGCCACCGCGACCGCGGCCAAGGCGCGCAATCGGGCGGCGGGCGCCGATCTGCTGGCCGTCGCCCGCCGCGAGACGCGCGAGGAGACGGGGCTGGAGCCCGAGGGGCCCTTCCGGCCCCTGGGCGGGGTCAAAGCGCACGGTCACAAGCTCATCTTCGCCTGGGCGGTGGAGCACGACTGCGACGCCGAGACCATCACCAGCAACATGTTCACCATGGAGTGGCCGCCGCGCTCGGGCAACCAGGCGGAGTTCCCGGAGGTGGACCGCGCCGCCTGGTTCACGCTGGACGCGGCGCGGGAGGCCATCGTGCCCGTGCAGCGCCGGTTCGTCGACGACCTCGCGGTCGTCGTGGCCTCCGGCGCCTAGGGGCGTCCGCCGGCCGCTTCGTCGTCCGCCGGGGGGTCCGCCGGAGCGGGCTGCGCGCCCGCCGGCGGCAGCGACGGCAGGTGCGGCTTGCCGGCGATGAGGTCGAAGAACGCGTCGCGCCAGGCGAGCCAGCGCGCGTTCAGACGCGCCTCGCGCCGCTCCGCCCGGGCGAGCTTCTCCGGGTTCTTCCGGTAGCGGCGGCGTGCCCACGGCGAGTTCAGGCGCGCCAGCCGGATGGCGCCCACGATCGCCAGGATGGGCATGAACAGCCCGATCACGCCGGTCCAGATCTTGCCCTTGAGCAGGCAGATGAGCACCGGCGCGATGACGATCAGCACGTAGAGGCCGACGGTGACGCGAAAGAGGCCGCCGGACAGCCCGGGCTGCTCGAGATCGGCGAACGGGTCGACGCCGATCACGAACAACGCCGCCGCCGTGATGACGATGACCACGGCGTCCACCGACAGCCGCCCCTCCTTGCGCCAGTACACGTCCTGCAGGTTGAGGATGAGCGCGAACTCGTCCAGCGTGAGCGCGACGCCCACGCCGAACAGCAGCGCCAGGACCTGAGCGAGGAGGTCTTCGGGCGCCGCCGCGATGAACACGATGCCCACCGACACCATCAGCACGACGCCGATGACCATGTGGTGCACGTGGGTGCCACCCTCGCTCTCGATGTCGTGGAACCACCAGCTCACCTGGGCGCGGATGAGCCGCGTGTTGATGCGCACGAACAGGAAGGTGGCGAGCAGGCCGACCAGGAACCCGGCCATGGCGGAGCGAGAGCCGGTCAGCCAGGATGCGCCGATCGCCTCGGCCGCCACGTGCACCACGCTTCGCACCTCTCGATCGCTGCAGGTCGGCGCCGCCCCGCGAAGAACGTGTAACGGTGCCGCGTCGGGAGCCCGAGGGGCTCCCCGGGAAGACTATCGGCAGCTACGATACCCGCTTGGAGGCGAGGTCCCACCTTGGGTCACAACGTCCCCTCACTCGTGAGGCTGGTCAGTGCGCAGGGCGAAGGCTGGCGCGCGTTCATCGGGAGCGCCGAGCGCGGGGAGTCGTGGAGCGCCCCGGGTGTCAGTGTCGGCATCGGCGGCGAGGCCGCCCACGAAGTCAATCTGATCGTCGCGTACGGCCCGGACGGCGTGGCCGACGGCATCGCCGGGGCGGCGGCGGTGCTCCGCCGCCGCATGCTGCCCGGCGTCGTCTACGCCGCGTCTCCGGTGGCGGCGGAGGCGGCCGAGGCCGCCGCCGCTCTCGGCTTCACGTCCGGCGGCCACCTGCCCCTGATGTGCGCGCACGCCGGGGACGTCGTGAGCGTGGAGGACGCACACCAGACGGTGCGCGTCGCCGGGGTGGAGGGGGTGCTCGCCGCCGGCGACGTGCTGGCCGACGCCTTCGGCCTGCCCGTGGACTGGTGCCAGCGCCTGCTCGGCGTCGGCTTCCCCGCGCGTTCCGACGCCGCGGTCTTCCTCGCCCTTCACGACGGCCGCCCCGTGGCCGTGGCCGGCTGCGCGCAGATCGGCGACATCGCCGGCTTGTACGCGGTCGGCACGCGGCACTCGCACCGGCGCCGGGGAGCGGCCGCGGCGGCCGTCTCCGCGGCGATCGGCCATCATCTGGGCGCCGGCGCCCGCTGGTTCGCCCTCTACTCGTCCCCGGCCGCGGAACCGTTCTACGCCGGCCTGGGGTTCGTGGCCGTGGACCACGCCAGCTCGTGGGTGCTCCGGCCGGCCGGGTGACGCCGCCGGGTCCGGCCTCGCTCGCCGACGCCGAGCGGCCGGCGCCGCCGCGCAACGCGCTCGAGGAGTTCTTCGCCTCCGCCTTCATCCGCATCGTCACCGGGTTCATCCTTCTCGACTGGGTGGCGCGCCGTCTGATCGGGTGGCTCGGAGACTGGCTGTACACGGTCTTCGACCGGCTCTCGATGCTGGATGTACGGGCCGGGGCAGCGCTACCTCGACGTCGGCTACCCGCGCCTGCCGGAGGCGGTGGCCGGGATCGTCGTGCCGCTCCTTCTCTACCTGGGATTCGTGCGCCTCGCCGAGCGCAGGCGGGTACGCGAGCTCGGTGGGGGGCGGAAGGGCGTGCTCGAGGGCGCCGGCGGGCTGGCGCTCGGGGCAGGGCTCTTCGCCGCGGTCGTCGCGCATCCTCGCCGTCGCCGATGCCTACGCGCTCGTGGGCGGCAGGCCGTGGGCGGTCGTCCAGTGGTCGGTGCCGGCCGCGGCGGTCGCGTTCCGCGAGGAGCTGCTCTACCGCGGCATCATCCAGCGGGTGAGCGAGGAGCGCCTCGGCAGCTGGGCGGCGCTCGCCCTGGCCTCCGTCTGGTTCGGATGGCAGCACGCCGGCAACCCCAACGCCGGGCCGTTCGACGCGGTGATGGTCGCCCTCTTCGGCGGCGTGCTGCTTGGGGCCTGCTTCCTTGTGACGCGCCGCCTCTGGCTGGCGATCGGCGCGCACGCCGCCTGGAACTTCATCGAGGGCGGCGTGTTCGGGACGCCGGTGAGCGGCTACGCCGTCCCCGGCGTCCTGCGCTCCGCGCTGAGCCGGCCCGGACTGGCTGACGGGCGGTCCGTTCGGACCGGAGAGCTCGCTGGTGACGCTGGTGGTGACCTCGGCGGCCAGCGCGGCCCTGCTGGTGGTCGCGTGGAGGCGCGGCAGCCTTCGCCCGCCGCGGCTCAGATCCAGCTGCCGGCGGCGGAACAGAAGGAGCATGACGCCCACGGTGACGACCTGTGTCACGACGGCGAGCACGAAGAACGGCATCCAGCCGGTGATGTTGCGCACCATCCAGGCGAAGTTCATGCCGAAGAACCCGACGATCCAGGTGAGCGGCATGAAGATCGTCGCGACGATCGTGAGCCGTTTCATGACCTCGTTGAGGCGGTTGGAGACCGTGGAGAGGTACACATCCATCGCTCCGGTGAGCAGGTCGCGGTAGCTGTCGACGAGGTCGCTGATGCGGATGAGGTGGTCGTACACGTCGCGGTAGTAGCGCTCGGTGTCCGGCGTCATGCCGGGCAGGTCGACGACGCCGGTCAGCAGCCGGGCGAACAGGTCGCGCTCCGGCGTGATCACCTTGCGCCACGAGACGAGGCGCCGCTTGAGCGCGAACACCTGCTCGAGCTGCCTCTCGTCCGGCCGTCTGAGCACGCCGTTCTCGAGCTCGTCGATGCGGTCGTCGAGCTTGGAGAGCTCGGGGAAGAAGCTGTCGGCCAGCGCGTCGACCACGTGGTACAGGGCCAGGGCCGGCCCTGACGCCGGCGGCCGGCCTCTCGGCCGCCTGCCGCGCGCAGGTCGGAGAAGGCGGGGCAGTCGTCGCGGTGCACGGTGAGGAGGTACCTCTCGGAGAGGAAGCAGTGGACCTCGACGAGCCCGTCGCGGTCGCTGTTCGCGCCGAAGACGACGAGGTAGACGAAGCCGTCGTACTCCTCGAGCTTCGGCCGCTGGCCGAAGTGCTCCGCGTCCTCGACGGCCAGGGGGTGGAGGCTCGAACGGGTCGCGCAGGAAGCTCGACCTCGGCGGCCGTCGGCCTGTGCAGGTCGAGCCAGAAGAACTCGCCGCGCTCGAGGTGGGTGCGGACGAGCTGTGGCCCACGTCCGGGTGGGCGCCCTCCGCGTCGACGAGAACGCTCTCGCACGCTGCATCGCCATCGGTCCCTTCGGCCGCACGCGTCCGGGAGCGCCGCCGGTGGCGCGCCGCTCGCAAGAGCATTCGCGGCGCGGCGGGCGGTTCCTAGCTCCGCGCCGCGGGTCGGTCGCATTCGACGGGTGCAGGGCGGTTCGTGTATACTGCCGTGCGCCACAAGAGGGAGCTTGCGAGCACCCCACCCTGCGCCCAGTGGTTAGGTCGACAGGGTCCATCACGAGAAAGGAGATCGTGAGGGCTCGCCGCCGGCGAGCCTTTTTCCGTCTATGGGCAGACCATTTTCTCCGAGAGACAGATTCATGAGGGACCGGGCCAACGAGCCCCGTATCCGCATCAACGACGGCATCACGGTGCCGCAGGTGCGCCTCATCGATGAGAACGGCGAACAGCTGGGCATCAAGCCCATCCGCTTCGCCCAGGACTACGCAGCCGACAAGAACCTCGACCTCGTCGAGGTGGCGCCGACCGCCGACCCGCCCGTGTGCCGGGTGATGAACTACAGCAAGTACAAGTACGAGCTGGAGCTCAAGGCCAAGCAGGCGCGCAAGCACCAGAGCCAGATCGTGATCAAGGAGATCAAGTTCCGGCCCAAGGTCGGCCAGCACGACTACGAGACCAAGAAGGGCCACGTGCTCCGCTTCCTGGAGCACAAGGACAAGGTCAAGGTCACGATCATGTTCCGGGGACGCGAGATGGTCCATCCGGAGCGCGGCGAGGCGCTGCTTCTGCGCCTCGCGGAAGATGTCAAGGAACACGGCGTCATCGAGTCCAAGCCCCTGCAAGACGGGCGCAACATGGTCATGATGCTCGCGCCGGTGAAGTAGCTGGGAGGAGGTACGCATGCCGAAGACCAAGACTCACAGCGCGTCCAAGAAGCGCTTTCGTCTCACCGGCTCGGGCAAGGTCGTCCGTCGCCACGGGATGAAGAGCCACCTCCTGGAGCACAAGAGCGCGAAGCGCAAGCGGGGCTTCCGCAAGCTGTACGACGTCAGCCAGGCTGATTCCAAGGGGATCAAGCGGCTGCTCGGGCTCCGCTGAGCCTGCCGACCTAAGATCACGAGCCGGCCGGACCGCCTGACGGTCCCCGGCCGGTGCAGTTCCAAGGAGTACGACAATGTCTCGTGTCAAACGAAGCGTCAGTGCGCGCAAGAAGCGCCGCAAGGTACTCGAGCAGGCCAAGGGCTACCGCGCGACCAAGAACTCGTCCTACAAGAGGGCGAAGGAGCAGGTCCAGCGGAGCGGTCAGTACGCCTATCGCGACCGCCGCGTGCGCAAGCGCGAGTTCCGCAAGCTCTGGATCGTGCGCATCAACGCCGGTGCCCGCGAGAACGGCCTCTCGTACAACCAGTTCATGCACGGGCTGCAGCTCGCCGAGATCGAGCTGGACCGCAAGATCCTCGCCGATCTCGCCGTGAGCGACCCGGAGTACTTCGCCTCGCTCGTCGACCAGGCGCGCGCGGCCCTCGAAGCGGCCTGGCGGCCTGATCGAGGGAGGCGAGTCGCTTGGGGTTTTCGGCGCACCACTGACCAGCCCGCAGAACGCCCTCGTCAAGCGAGCGGCGTCTCTGCGCCAGCGTAAGTTCCGCGACCGCGAAGGCGCCTTCCTGGCGGAAGGCGCCGACGTGGTCGCGGCTGCGTTGGCGGCCGGGTACCGGCCGCAGGCCGTGTTCCTGCGCGAGGAGGCCGCGGACGAGCTCGGCGAGCGCCTCGGCCTCGATCCGGCTCGGCCGGCGTCTTCACCGTCAGCGACCGCGTCGCGGCGCGCATCTCCACGCTGGAGACGCCCGCCGACGTGGTCGCCGTGCTGCCGCTGCCGGAGCGCCGCCCCGTCGTCGCTGCTCGGGCCGGCCGCGGCCGCGGCCCTCGCCGCGAGAGTGGCGAGCTGCCCGGGCGCCGGCCTGCTCGTCGTCTACGTGGACGGCGTCCAGGACCCGGGCAACGTCGGCACGCTGATCAGGGCGGCGGTCGCCTTCGGCGCCTCCGCCCTCGTCACCTCGCCCGGCTCGGCCGACCCCTACGGGCCCAAGACGGTCCGCGCCGCATGGGCGCGCTGTTCGCCCTGCCGGTGTTCCCGGAGCTGCCGCTCGCCGACGTGGTCGACCAGCTGCCGCGCGCCGATCGGTGTACGGCCTCGCCGCGCACGGCGGCGAGCCGCTGGACACAGCCCGACCTGGGCGGCCGGCCGTCCTGGTGGTCGGCGCCGAGCGCGCCGGCCTCTCGCGCGCCGCGCTCGCGCACGTCGGCCGTCTGGTCACGATCCCGCTCGCGGCGCCGCCGGGCGGCGCGGTCGAAAGCCTCAACGCCGGCGTCGCCGGCGCGATCGCCCTCTACGAGTTCTCGCGCCGCCCGGCCGGCGCTCCCGAAGACCCGTCACGCCGCCCTCCCGCGGCGCAGGAAGGATGACCATGGACGACGCACACCTGCAGGAGCTGAAGCAGCGAGCGCCCGGCCTCGCGGCCATCTACCACACCGGCCGCGACACCATCCTGCGCGCCGCCGACCTGGCCGCGCTCGAGCAGGCGCGCGTCCAGGTCCTGGGGCGCAAGAGCGCGCTCACCGAGTTCCTGCGCTCGATCCCCGACGCTGCCCGCCGAGGAGCGCCCGCTGGTCGGCAAGGGCGGCAACCTCATCCGCAAGGAGCTCGAGGAGCTCGTGGAGGAGCGCGAGGCGGAGCTCAGGCGCGAAGCGCTCTCCGCCTCGCTGGCCCACGAGCGCATCGACGTCACCCTGCCCGGCCAGCCGTTCCCGGCCGGGCACGAGCACCTCATCAGCCAGACGATGCGCGAGGTCGAGGACATCTTCATCGGCCTCGGCTACCAGCATCGCGGAGGGTCCCGAGGTCGAGCTCGACTACTACAACTTCACGGCGCTCAACACGCCGCCGAGCCACCCCGCGCGCTCCGCCCACGACACCTTCTGGGTCGTCGAGCAGCGCGAGACCATGCCCGAGGCGGTCGTGGACGCCGACCGCGGCGTCCTGCTGCGCACCCACACCTCTCCCGTCCAGGTGCGCGTCATGGAGCAGCAGCAGCCGCCCGTGTACGTGGTCTGCCTGGGCAAGGTGTACCGGCGCGACTCGGACGCGACGCACACGCCGATGTTCCACCAGGTGGAGGGCCTCGTCGTCGACGAGGGCATCACCCTGGCCGACCTCAAGGGCACCGTCGCGCACTTCACGCGGGAGTTCTTCGGCGGCGACCGCGAGCATCCGCGTGCGCCCGCACTTCTTCCCGTTCACCGAGCCCAGTCATCGAGGTCGACGTGAGCTGCGAGCTCTGCGGCGGCAAGGGCTGCCGCTCCTGCAAGTACTCCGGCTGGCTCGAGATCATGGGCGCCGGCATGGTCGACCCCGCCGTCTACAGCTTCGTCGACTACGACCCCGAGAAGGTCAGCGGCTTCGCCTTCGGCATGGGGGTGGAGCGCATGGCGATGCTGCAAGCACGGCATCCCCGACCTGCGCCTGTTCTACGACAACGACGTCCGCTTCCTGCGGCAGTTCTGAAGGAGGGCGGATCGCGATGAGAGTCCCGTTCAGCTGGATCAAGGAGTACGTCGCCTGGGACGGCACGGTCGAGGAGATGGCCGAGGTCCTCACCATGAGCGGCACCGAGGTGGAGGGCATCGACTGGGTCGGCGCCCCGCGCGACCCGGAGAACCTCAGCCGCTTCGTGGTCGGCAAGGTGCTCACCAAGGAGAAGCACCCCAACGCCGACAAGCTCAACCTCTGCACCGTCGAGGTGGGGGAGGCCAACGGCGGCGTGCGGCAGATCGTCTGCGGCGCCCGCAACTTCGAGGCCGGCGACACCGTCGCCGGTCTCGCTCAGCGGCGCCGTGCTCGAGAACGGCCTCAAGCTCAAGAAGGCCAACCTGCGCGGCGTCGAGAGCGACGGCATGATCATGAGCGAGCAGGAGCTCGGCTACGAGGAGAAGAGCCCCGGCATCGCCGTGCTGCCCGGACGAGTGGATCGTCGGCGAGCCGCTGCAGCGACTACCTGCCGGTCAGCGAGGCCGTGCTCGAGCTCGAGCTGACGTCGAACCGGCCGGACTGCTTCAGCATCTACGGCATCGCCCGCGAGGTCGCGGCGGCGGCCCGGCGGGAGCTGGCGCCGCCGCCCATCGCCGCCGCCGGCGGCGTTCGGCGGCGCCCCCGCGGCCGAGGCGCATCGCGGTCGAGATCGCCGACCCCGACCTCTGCCCGCGGTACGGCGCCACCGTCATCCGCGGCGTGCGCATCGGCGAGTCGCCGGCGTGGCTCAAGGCGCGCCTCACGCACGCCGGCATGCGGCCCATCAACAACGTGGTCGACGTGACCAACTACGTGATGCTCGGCTGGGGCCAGCCGCTGCACGCCTTCGACGCCGGCAAGATCCGCGGCGGCAAGCTCATCGCCCGCCGCGCCCCGGCCGGCGAGAAGATCGTCACCCTGGACGGCGTCGAGCGCACGCTCGACGACCAGATGCTCGTCATCGCCGACGTCGAGCGCGCCCTGGTCATCGCCGGCGTGTTCGGCAGCCAGGACGCCGAGATCGACGAGCACACCACCGACATCGTGCTCGAGGCGGCCAACTTCGCCGGCCCGAGCATCCTGCGCACCGAGATGCACACCGGCATCCGCAGCGAGGCCAGCAACCGCTTCGAGAAGGGCATCGACGCCAACCTGGTGCCCGGCGGCCTCGACTTCGCCGACAGGCTGTTCGCCGAGCTCTGCGGCGGCACGGTCGCGCCGGGCATGGTCGACGCCGGCGGCGTGCCGCCGGCGCCCGAGCCGCTGCGCTACCGCCCGGCAAGGGCCGACGGGTCTGCTCGGCTACGAGGTCCCGGCGGCCGAGCAGGCCGGCATCCTGCGCCGGCTGGAGTGCGAGGTCGACGAGGCCGGCGTGCCGGTCGGCGGCCCGCACGCGCCGCCGCACCGACGAGTGGACCGTCACGCCGCCGACGTTCCGGCCCGACCTCATCCGTGAGGTCGACCTCATCGAGGAGGTCGGGCGCATCGCCGGCTACGGCATGGCGCCCGAGACGCTGCCGCGGCACACCACCGCCGGCGGGCTGACCCAGCCGCAGCAGGTGCGGCGCGCCGTGCGGCGCGCCCTGGCCGGCTGCGGCCTCGACGAGGCCATCACCTACAGTTCATCGCCCCCGACGCCGCTCGCTCCGCTCGGGCTTCCCGACGGCGACGTGCGGCTCGACCCCGTGCGGCTCTCCAACCCGATGAGCGTGGAGCAGTCGGTGATGCGCACCATGCTGCTGCCCGGCCTGCTCAAGGCCGTGCGCGACAACGTCGACCGGCTCAACGACCCGCCGAACCTGTTCGAGATCGGCAAGGTCTACCTCTGGGACGAGCCGGTCCCGGCGCCGGAGCACGCCGCCGAACCCGGCGCCGTCCTGCCGCACGAGCCGGAGGCGCTCGGCATCGTCCTCTCCGGCCCGCTGGAGGCCGAGAACTGGACCGGCGCCGGCCGCGCCACGGACTTCTACACGCTCAAGGGCGCCGTGGACGCCGCGCTGGCCGCCGTCGGCCTGGCGCGGCGAGTACGCGCCGCTCGGCGAGGCTGCGGCGCAGTTCCCCTATCCTGCATCCGGGCAAGGCTGCACTCGTGAGCGTGCCCGGCGCGGGCGGGGTCGGGGCCCTCGGCCAGCTGCGCCCCGACGTGGCCGCGGCCTGCGGCGTCGACGACCTGGCCGTGTACTACGCCTCGCTGAACATGGACCGTATCGCGCCGGCGGCGCTCACGACGCCCGCATTCACGGACCTCGGCGCCTACCCGCCGGCCTCTCAGGACCTCGCCGTGGTCGTCGGCCGGGAGGTCCCGGCGGCGGCCGTCGTCGACCAGGCCAGCCGCGCCGGCGGCAAGCTCGTGCGCAGCGTCCGCGTCTTCGACGTGTACGAGGGCGACCAGGTGGAGGCGGACAAGCGCTCGCTGGCGCTCCGCGTCGTGATGCGCGCACCGGACCGCACGCTCAACGAGAAGGACATCGCCGGCGTGCGCGCCAAGATCCTCAAGGCGCTCGAGCGGGAGTTCCAGGCGACGCTGCGGTAGCGGGGACGGTGCGGGCGCTCTTCTGGCCACCCGCCCGATAGGTCGCGACGAGAGGAGTCCAAGGATGACCAAGGACCTGGAGGGCAAGGTCGCACTCATCACCGGCGGCGGTTCGGGCATCGGCGAGGCCTGCGCACGGCTGTTCGCCGACGAGGGCGCGCGGGTCGCCGTGATGGGCCGCCGGCCCGAGCCGCTGCGGCGCGTGGCCGGCGAGACCGGCGGCCTCGCGGTGCCCGGCGATGCGGCGCACGCGGCGGACTGCGCTCGCGCCGTCGCGGCGACCGTGGAGACCTTCGGCCGCCTCGACGTCCTCGTGTGCTGCGCCGGCGTCGAGGCCGAGGGCAGCGTCACCACCACGACGCCGGAGGAGTGGCGGGAGGTGATGGACGCCAACCTCGAGGCCATGATGCAGATCGCGCGCGCGTCGATCCCGGCCATGCTAGCGGGCTCCGGCGGCAGCATCGTCAACGTCAGCTCCCTCGCCGCCCACGTGGCCCCAGGCAACATGGCCGCCTACGTCACCAGCAAGTCCGCCGTGCTCGGGCTCACCAGGTCGATGGCGGTCGACTACGGCCCGCTCGGCATCCGCGTCAACACCCTGAGCCCAGGGTGGGTGTGGACGCCGATGAGTCAGGAGGAGATGCGCATGTACGCGGACGCCAGGGGCATCGCGCCGGACGAGGCGGTCGCCCACGCCACGCGCTACCTGCCGCTTGGGCGCATGGCGGAGCCGATCGAGATCGCGCGGTGCGCCCGCTTCCTCGCCTCTGATGACGCCTCGTTCGTCACGGGCGCCACGCTGGTCGCGGACGGCGGCAGCTCGGCGGTCGACGTCGGCTACGTGTCGTTGCTCTAGCAGGGTCAGGCTCGCTGCATAATCTGCACAGCGAGCGCACTCCGTTTGCATGGTTCGCGATGCTCCTGTATAGTGCCCCTTCGATGAGCAGCGCCACGACCATCCGGTTCGCCCACGACGCCCGCGCCAACCGCGGGCGCCCGGCGCTGCGCCGCCCTCCGAGCCCGACGTGCACGACGCGCGCCGGCCGGTGGGCGTCTCCGCGTGCTCTAGCTCCCGCAGCTAGCCGCTCTCGCAGACCGCTCACTCCCTTCGCCGGCGACCACCGTGCTATGCCCGCGTCCACCGACGTGCACCCGGAGTGCCTGATGACATCTGCGACCTGCATGCAAGTGCCCACCACGACAACGACCGGCGAGGTCCGGCCGGACGCCGGCGCGTGCGTCGCCGCCGCCGGCGTCGTCGGCGGCAGCGGCTACACCGGTGCGCTCCTGGCCGAGCTGCTGCTGAGGCACCCCTCGGTCAAGCTCGCCGCGATCAGCTCCGAGACGCTCGCCGGCCAGCCGGTGCAGCAACACCTGCCGAGGCTGCGCAGCGATCTCGGCGTTCTGCAGCCAGGCGGAGCTCGGCGGGGTGGACGTCGCGTTTCTCTGCACGCCGCACGGCGAGGCGGCGCCGATCGCCAGGAAGCTGCTCGACGACGGCGTCAAGGTCATCGACCTCAGCGCCGACTTCCGCCTCGACGTCGCGACCTACGGCGAGTGGTACGGGGAGCACCCGCATCCCGAGCTGCTCCCGGGCGTGTACGGCCTCACCGAGCTGCACCGGGACGAGGTGGCCGGGGCGGACCTGGTGGCCAACCCCGGCTGCTACCCGACGGCGGCGTTGCTGGCCGTCGCGCCGCTCAAGCAGCTCGGCCTCGCCGACGTGATCATCGACGCCAAGTCGGGCGTGAGCGGCGCCGGCAAGACGCCCAAGTCCGCGACCCACTTCTGCAGCGTCGACTCGGACCTCGTCGCCTACGGCGTGCAGTCGCACCGGCACTACCCGGAGATCGCCGCCGGGCTGGCGGGGGGCGTTGCCAAAGCTGGCTACGGCTCGACCCCGAGCTGGGCGGGGACGGCGCCCGCCGCAGGCCAGGCGCCGTCGCTCACCTTCGTGCCGCACCTCGTGCCGCTGCAGCGCGGCATCAGCGAGACCATCTACGTGAAGACGAACACGCTGCCGCTGCCGATCAGCCGCCGAGCTCAAGGCGCTCTACGAGGACTTCTACGCCGGCGAGACCTTCGTCGAGGTCTGCGCCGCGCCGCCGGCGCTCAAGGACGTCGCCGGCACCAACTACTGCCGGATCTTCCCGCACGTGGACGCCCGGGCGGGGCGGATCGTCGTCATCAGCGTCATCGACAACCTGATGAAGGGCGCCTCCGGCCAGGCCGTGCAGAACATGAACGTCATGCTCGGCCTGCCCGAGCACGAGGGGCTGGTCTAGGTGCTGCCCAAGAGCCGCTTCGCCCCGCTCCCGCAGTTCGCCAAGGCGGTCGGCGGGGGTCTGACCGCCCCCAAGGGGTTCGTGGCCGCCGGCGTCGCCAGCGGCGTCAAGAAGCGGGGCAAGCTCGACTTGGGGCTGCTGCTCAGCGAGCAGCCGGCGGTCTCGGCGGCGACGTTCACCAGCAACGCCGCCGCCGCCGCGCCGGTGCGGCTCACGCGCGAGACCAGCGACTGCGCCCACCTGCGGGCGGTCGTTGTCAATGCTGGCAACGCCAACGCCTGCACGGGCAAGCAGGGGCTCGCCGACGCGGCGCGGATGCGGCTGCTCACGGCCAATCAGCTGCGCCTCCCCGTCGAGCAGGTCGCGGTGTGCTCCACCGGGCTCATCGGCGTCCACCTGCCGATGCAGAAGATCGAGCCCGGCATCGCCGCCGCGGCCGGGGTGCTGCCCGGCGGCGGCGACGCCAAGGCCGCGGAGCACTTCGCCGCGGCCATCCGCACCACCGACAAGCACGCCAAGACGGGGGCGCTCGACGTGACCCTGCCCGAGGGCAAGGTCAAGCTGGGCTTCGCCGCCAAGGGCTGCGGCATGATCAGCCCCAACATGGCGACGATGCTGTGCTTCGTCACCTGCGACGCTGCGATGAGGGAGGAGGACTGGACGCGGCTGCTGCACGATGCGGTCGACCGTTCCTTCAACCTGATCACCGTGGACGGGCAGGAGTCGACCAACGACACCGTCCTGGGCCTCTGCAACGGCGCCTCATCCGTGCGGCCCGGGGAGGAGGGGCTGGCGCGGCTGGCCCAGGCGCTCGACGCCGCGCTCCTCGCCCTGGCCCTCTCGATCGTCGCCGACGGCGAGGGTTCGACGCGGACGATGAAGCTCACGGTGACGGGCGCCAGGGACGAGGCGCGGGCCTCCGACGTCGCCCGCGCCGTCGCCAACTCGCCGCTCGTCAAGACGGCGTTCTACGGGCGGGACCCCAACTGGGGCCGCATCATGCAGGCCATCGGCCAGGCGCTCGGGCGCGACGGCCACGATCACCTGCCGGCGCGCGTCTCCTACGAGGAGGTCGTGATCGTCGAGAAGGGGCAGCCGGCGGCGCTGGACGAGGTCCAGCAGGGCCGGCTCGCCGAGATCATGCACCAGCCCGAGATCGACCTGACGGTGGCGCTGAACGGCCCCGGCGCCGAGGCCACCGTCTACTTCAGCGACCTCACGCACGACTACGTCACCCTCAACGCGGAGTACTCGACATGACCGTACGGCACCAGAAGACCGTCAAGACCCTGCTCGAGGCGATGCCGTACATCCGTCGCTTCTGGGGGGCGACCGTCGTCCTCAAGTACGGCGGCGCGGCGATGACCTCGCCGCGGCTGCAGGAGCAGTTCGCCGAGGACGTCGTGCTCCTGCGCCTCGTCGGCATGAGGCCGATCGTCGTGCACGGCGGCGGACCGGCGATCAGCCGGCACATGGCCAGGCTCGGCATGGAGCCGGAGTTCGTCGACGGCCACCGGGTGACCGATGAGGCGACGATGGAGGTCGCCAAGATGGTCCTCGTCGGCAAGGTCAACAAGGAGATCGTCGGCCTCATCAACCGCCACGGCGGGTCGGCCGTCGGCATCTCCGGCCAGGACGGCCGGCTGCTCAAGGTGACGCCCAAGAAGCACGTCGACGCCGCCGGCAACGACGTGGACCTCGGGTTCGTCGGCGAGGTCGACGAGGTCAACACCGAGGTCCTCGACCTGCTCGCCGAGGCCAACATCCCCGTGGTGGCCACCGTCGGCGCCGACAGCACCGGCGAGGCGTACAACGTCAATGCCGACACCGTCGCCGGCGAGGTCGCGGCGGCCATGCACGCCGAGAAGATCATCTTCCTCACCGACGTGGACGGCATCTACGAGGATCAGGGCGCCGACCTCACGCCGGTATCCGAGTGCGACCTCGCCTACCTGGGCGCGCTGCAGGCCGCCGGCCGCATCGGCGGCGGCATGGTGCCCAAGGTGGCCGCCGTGCGCAAGGCGCTCGAGGCCGGCGTGGGGAGCGCCCACATCATCGACGGCCGCGTCGAGCACGCCGTGCTGCTCGAGATCATGACCGACGCCGGCTGCGGCACCAAGGTGGTCGCGTGAGCCCCGCGGCCGCCGTCGCCGAGCAGGCGGCTTGCATATTCCCGGCGGGGTCGGTGTATTCTATGCACGATCTGTCGGAGGGAACGGGTGCATCGACCGCATGGTGGCCGGTGACCCTGGTCGCAGGAGATCCGCACCGCATGAACCAGCGCGCGCCGATGAGCAAGACCGAACGCCAGCGGCTCATCCAGACGGTCGTCCAGCAGCGGGAGATCGCGACGCAGCGCGAGCTCGTCAGCGCGCTCAGCGCCCTGGGCTGCGAGGTCACGCAGGCCACCGTGTCGCGCGACATCCGCGAGCTGGACCTGCAGAAGGTGCGCACGCACCTGGGCCGCGCCAAGTACATCCTGAGCTCGCGCGAGCGGCCCAAGGACCCCGAGCAGGCGGCGCGCCACGTGCTGCGCGACTTCGCCCGCTCCACGGCAGTATCGCAGCAACTGCTGGTGGTGCGCTGCGAGATCGGCACGGCGTCCACCGTCGCGCGCCAGATCGACAACCTCAACCACACGGACATCGTCGGCACACTCGCCGGCGACGACACCTTCGTGGTCATCCTGGACACGACCGACAAGGCGCGCGAGATGAAGCGCTACGTCGACCGTCTCCGAGAGGCCTAGCGCGCCGGCAAGACTCCGCGCGCGCCCCATCCTCGTCCTCGGGCAGCCGGCGAGCGGCTTCGCCGCGCCGGCCCCGGCCCATCGCACTCTCAAGGAGCATCCCAGTGACCAGTCCCAGCTCAGGCAACGGTAGCGCCCCCAACGGCACGGTCGTCCTCGCCTATTCGGGCGGCCTCGACACGTCCGCCCTCGTGCCGTGGCTCAAAGACAAGTACGGCTACGACGTGGTGTGCTGCCTCGTCGACCTCGGCCGCGTGAAGGACGTGCCGGGGATCATGGCGCGGGCCGAAGCGGCCGGCGCCATCGCCGCCGTCGCGATCGACGCCAAGGAGGAGTTCGCCGAGCACCACTGCCTGCCGGCGCTCATGGCCAACGCGCTCTACGAGGACAAGTACCCGCTGAGCACGGCCATCGGCCGGCCGCTCATCGCCAAGAAGCTCGTCGAGACGGCGCACAAGTACGGCGCCGCCGCCGTCGCCCACGGCTGCACCGGCAAGGGCAACGACCAGGTGCGCATCGACATCGGCGTGCGTGCGCTCGACCCGACGCTCGAGATCATCGCGCCGGCCCGGGCCGCGGACTGGCCGAGCCGCGAGGAGCTCATCGACTACGTCACCGAGCGGGGCATCCCGGTCAACCTCACCAAGAAGAGCCCGTACTCCATCGACGAGAACATGTGGGGCCGCAGCAACGAGTGCGGCGTGCTCGAGGACCCCTGGGTCGCGCCGCCCGAGGACGCCTTCCAGTTCGTCAAGTCCGTGACCGACGCGCCGGACGAGGCGCAGACCGTCGTCGTGAGCTTCGAGAAGGGCAAGCCGGTCGCCCTGGACGGCGTGCCCATGAGCATGGTCGAGCTCATCGAGAAGATCGACACCATCGGCAACACCCACGGGTTCGGCCGCGTCGACATGATCGAGAACCGGCTCGTCGGCATCAAGAGCCGCGAGGTCTACGAGGTCGCCGGCTCGCTGGCGCTCATCACCGCGCACCAGGCGATGGAGGACCTGGTGCTCACGCGCGACCTGCTCCACTTCAAGAAGACCATCGAGAGCAAGCTGGCCGACATGATCTACGAGGGCCAGTGGTTCGACCCGCTCACCGAGGCCTGCAAGGCGTTCCTCTTCCAGAGCCAGGAGCGGGTCACCGGCGAGGTGCGGCTCAAGTTCCACAAGGGGAGCTGCGTGGCCGAGGGGCGCCAGAGCGACTTCTCCCTGTACAGCTACAAGCTCGCGACCTACACGACGGAGGACGAGTTCTCCCACACGGCCGCCGCGGGCTTCATCGAGCTGTGGGGCCTGCCGATCGAGGTGTGGGCGCGCGTGGGCAAGGAGCACCACATGATGAAGGAGCTCGAGATGGACGAGGAGGTCGAGACCGCCTGACCGCGGGCTCGACCCGCCGTCACGGGGAGGAGCGGGCGGCCGCCGCACGGGCCGCCGCCCGCCGGCGCTCACGGCTTCACGGCCGTCCGCCGGTGGAGGTCGCCTCAGGCGGCCGCCCGCTCCGCACCCGTTCGAAGAGCGTAGGATGCCCTCAATGACCAGCTTGGAGACCTCCAGATGACCGTCGCCCGCTCGGGCCGCTTCGCCGGCGAGCGCGCGCCCGCGTTCGTGGCGCTGAACAGCTCGCTGGCGCTCGACTGGCGCCTGTGGCCCGAGGACATCGAGGGCTCGGTGGCGCACGCCCGGGCGCTGATGGGCGCCGGCGTCCTGAGCGCGGCCGAGTTCGAGGCCATCCAGACCGGCCTCGCCGCCGTCGGCCGCGAGATCGAGTCCGGCGCCTTCGTCCCCGCCGACGCCGACGAAGACGTGCACATGGCCATCGAGCGCCGGCTGACGGAGCTCATCGGCGACGCCGGCGCCCGCCTGCACACCGGCCGCAGCCGCAACGACCAGGTGGTCACGGACGTGCGCCTGCACCTGCGCCGGGTCGCCGAGCGCCAGGACGCGGCGCT
>CAVPJG010000012.1:0-52797 GCA_963705205.1 uncultured Thermoleophilia bacterium | reverse complement strand
GGGCGGAGCACGCCCGAGATCGTGTGCAATAGCGTGGTCTTGCCGGCGCCGTTGGCGCCGAGCACAGCGACGATCTCACCCTTGGGCACCGCGAACGAGACCTCGCGCAAGGCGTGGATGGCGCCGTAGCGCGTGGAGAGGCCTTGCACCTCGAGGAGCTTCTCGGCCGGCTCACCCTCCATGGCGGCGACGTCGATGTCGCTGAGGTCGCCGCACTCCTCCCTGGCGCCCTCGTGACTCACGCCGAGGTACGCTTCTACGACGACCTCATCTCTCTGCACCGCGTCCGGCTCGCCGTCGGCGATGCGCTTGCCGTAGTCGAGCACCGTCACCCAGTCGCAGAGGCCCATGACGAGTTCGATGTCGTGCTCGACGAGCAACACGGTGACTCCGGCGTCGCGGATGCGGCGGATGCGGTCGACCAGATATCCGCGCTCCGCTGCGTTCATGCCGGCGGCGGGCTCGTCGAGCAGCAGCAGGCGCGGCTCGGAGGCAAGAGCGCGGGCGATCTCCACCAGCCGCTGCTGCCCGTAGGGCAGGCTGGCGGCTGGCGCGTGCGCCGCGCCGTCGAGCCCGACGAGTCGCAGCGCGTCCATGGCGCGCAGCCGGGACGCCTTCTCCTCACGGCGCTGTCCGGGCAGTCCGAGCCCTCCGGAGATGAACCCCGCCTTCTCGTGCCGGTGGCAGCCCACGAGGACGTTCTCGAGCACGTCCATGTTCTCGAAGATGCGCAGGTTCTGGAAGGTGCGTGCCATGCCCAGGCGGGCGCTGTCGGCCGGCGACTTGTGCGTGATCTCCGCTCCGGCCAGGAACACGCGCCCCTCGGACGCGCGCTGCAGCCGGCTGATGACGTTGAACAGCGTCGTCTTGCCGGCGCCGTTCGGGCCGATGAGCGCCATGATCTGTCCGCTGCGGACCGTCATGGTCACCTGGTTGACGGCGCGGAGGCCGCCGAAGTCGACCGAGACGCCCTCGACCTTGAGCAGTTCCTCGCCTCTCTCGCCGGCCGCGCGTCCAAGCTCGGCCATCAGCGTCCCGGAGTCCGGCTCGGCCGCGGTGGCGTCGCGGCTGTGCTCGGGCACGTAGGTCGGCAGCGCGACCTGGGTCTCACAGGCGCCGATGGAGCCCTCGCTCTCGACCTCCGCCGCGCACGCGATTGTCTCAGCGCGGCTCTGACGACGAAAGGCGTTCTTGACGCTCACCAGCCGCCGCTTCGTGAACAGCCCCGTGATGCCCATCGGCAAGAAGAGGAGAAGAAGGATCATGATGACCGCGTAGATGACGCCGCTCCACTGCTGAGTGCCGGACAGGCTGTTCGAGATCCACGTCATGAGCACGGCGCCCACGAGGCCGCCCCAGATCGAGCCGCCGCCGCCGATCAGCATCATGATGATCGGCAGGATGGCGGCGCCGAACGCGAACGCCGACGGCGTGATGGCCGCCAGAACGAAGGCATAGAGCCCGCCGGCGATGGCGCAGAAGATGGCGCTGGCGACGAAGGCGATGAGCTTCCAGTTCGCGGTGCGCACGCCGAGGGTCTCGGCGGCTATCTCGCTGGTGGCGATGGCGCGCAGGGCGCGCCCCACGCGCATGCCCAGGGCGCGCTCCGTGAACAGCAGGATGAGGAGAGCGACGATCCAGACCATGTAGTACTGGCGGAAGTAGGTGTCGATCTTGAAGCCGAACAGGTCGAGCGGCGGCACGGGCGCCAGGCCCAGGGTGCCGCCGGTGATGCCGGCCGCCTGGACTACGATGACGCCGAAGATGATGCCGAGCCCGATGGTGGCGAGCGCCAGGTAGAAGTACCGCAGCTTCAGCACGGGCCTGCCGATGACCAGAGCGATCACCCCGGCGAGCGCGGCGCCGGCCACGAGCGCCAGCAGGGTCGGCACGTTGTAGCGGACGGAGAGGATGGATGCCGTGTAGGCGCCGACCCCATAGAAGGCGGCGTGGCCGAACGAGAGCTGGCCCGCCTGGGCGATGATCAGGTAGACGCTCACCACGACCATCAGCGAGAGACCGGCGAACGTCATCCAGCTGAGCGTGTACAGGTCCTGGTAGAAGAAGGGCCAGACGGCTAGGATGGCGATGATGACGAGCTTGGCGACGGTCGCCGCGGAGAAGAACCCGCCGCGGCGCGCCGGAGCGGTCTGGGCAGCCGGCTGCTGCGCCGGGGCGGCCTCCGCGCCCGCCACCCGAGGCTCCGTCCCGGCGCTCACTGCCCGGCCTCCGCCGTGCCCTTGCCGAGGATCCCGGAGGGCCGGAAGTACAGGATGATGATGAGCAGCACGTAGGCGACTGCGCTGCGGTACCCGCCGGGCAGGAACCCGGAGGCGAGCGACTCGGCGATGCCGACGGTGAGACCGCCGACGATGGCGCCGCTGCTGGAGCCCCAACCGCCGACGATAGCGGCGATGAACCCGGCCAGACCGAGCATGCCGCCGGAGGCGTAGCTCATCGGGCTGATGGACCCCACGCAGATGCCGCCGATCGCACCGATGGCGGCGCTGATGGCGAACGCCAGCACCACCATGCGGGTCGTTGAGATGCCGGCGAGGCTGGCGGAGAGCGGGTCGCTCGCGGTCGCCGTCATCTGCTTGCCGACCCGCGTGCGGTTGGACAGCGCCCACAGGCCGACGAACAGGACGGTGGCGATGACGATGACCCAGAGGTTCTGGACTTCCATGGTCAGCTTCCAGACGTGCAGGGTTCGGCTGCCCGGGAAGCTCGGGATGCCCAGCCCGTAGCCACCCCACTTGACCAGCGCGAGGCCCTCGAGCAGGAAGCTCACCCCGATGGTGACCAGGATCATCGAGACCAGGGAGACCTTGATGATCGGAGCGATGACGAGGAAGTACATCGCGATGGCCACGGCGACCACGGCCACGACCGCGATGATGCCCGAGAGCCAGAACGGCAGGCCGGCCTCGTTGAGCATCGAATACGTGATCAGCGCGCCCAGCATGACGAACGAACCTTGGGCGAAGTTCACCACCCGTGACGTGCGGTAGATGGTCACGTAGCCGAGCCCGACCAGCCCGTAGATGGCGCCGGTGACGATGCCGGAGATCAACAACTGCAACCACTGGCTGACGCTCATCCCGCCCTCCAGCAAGAGTAGGAGCTGTCCCGCCGGATCAGTTCCAGCAGGGAACTATAGGACTTAGAATAGTGGTGTAGCATAGTAGAGTCCGAATCACGGGGTGTCAACGAGCCACTTGACGAGAACGGGTGCTGTGTGAGTCTCTGGCCATCATGAAGGACAGCGAAGGCCCAGCCCCTTCCGACGTGAAGGCCCTGAGCATCTCCGAACTCGAGAGGGCGACGGGGACGCCGAGAAGCACGATCTACTACTACGTCCGGGACGGCCTGCTGCCGGCGGCGCAGAAGGCGGCGGCGAGCCGGGCAGTGTACAGCGACGTGCACGTCGACGCCCTGCGCGAGATCCGCCGTCTCAAGGACGAGGGAGCGCAGCTCGACGAGATCCGCGCGCGCATCCGCCCGCTCGTCGAGCGCCGCCAGGCCGACGAGCCGGACCTCGTGGCGCGGCGCACGCAGCTGACCCGCGAAGCCATCCTGCAGGCCGCGGCGCTGCAGTTCGCGCGCCGCGGCTACCGGCGCACCCGCATCGGCGACGTCATCAGGGAGGTCGGCATCACGCCGCCGGTCTTCTACGCCCACTTCAGCACCAAGCGGCAGTTGTTCATCGAGGCGTTCAACGTGTTCGTCCACTGGATGGGCGACCTCATCGAACCGCCGCTGGCCGACGAGCCAGACCCCGCCGTTCGCCTGCTGATGCGGTTCTACGCGTACTGGGGCCTCCAGCGCCTCAGCCCGGACCTCCTGAGCCTGGCGCGCGCCGAGGCCCTGCAGGAGGACGGCGAGACGCGCGCCGCGGTCCAGGACGCCCAGCGCTGGATCACCAGCGGTCCGATGCGCGACCTCGCCGGCCTGCGGCGCGGTCCCGACGACCCACCGGTCTCCGACGAGCTGATGGCCTACAGCCTGTTCGGCGCGGGCGAGGAGGTCTTCATGAGAGCCTCCTGGGACGACGCCTACTCTCCCCGGGAGATCCTGCGCGCGCATCTGTTCCTCTATCTGGCCGTCGACGCCGCCTATACGGGCAGGAGCGACACCGTGGAGCGGCTCAGGAGCTACGAGCCGCTCATCGACCGGCTCATCGAGCAGGGCCCGCCCGTGCCGCGTCCACGCGACGGTTCCGTCTAGACGTTCGCGAGTCACGCCCGCTCCTTCGCGCGCCGCTCCCAGCCCGGCACGTTCCAGCCCCGGTATCGCTGGGCGTCCACGTGCGCCTCGAGGCTGTCCGGATCGAGCACGGCGGGTCCTGGGCTGCTCCCTTCTCCAAGCGTGTAGTCGTAGACCACGCGCTCGGTCACGACTATCGAGAAACTCCCGGCCGGGTCCACGGGCGCGTCCTCGGAGAGGACGGCCGCACGCACGCCGGCGTCCTCAGTGAAGTCGAGAAGGGCGGCGAGATCGACGAAGCAGAGTTCCTCGATGCCTGCGTATCCGCCCACGCCGGCGAGCTCGAACAGCGTGCCCTTGAAGGTCTCCTTGTCGACCTCGACATGGAGGTTCTGCACGAGACGACCCGGCCGTGTGGCGCCCGCCGTCAGAAGCGCGGCCGCGTGCCGGTCCCGCCACGTGGCGGCGAATCCGTCCGGCTCCATGTCCGGCCGGCTCCTGACAACATGCACGAGCTTGACACCACCCGGCTCGAACCCGGGGGCCTCATCTCGCAACGTCTCCGAAAGGTACTCGATGATGAAGTTGGAGTCCCCGAAGTCGTGTGGGTGCATGCGCTGCATGTAGTCGTCGGACTCGAAGGGCACCAGATTGTCCTCAGGCCGCTCCAGCCAGTGGTCGGCGAAGTTGTCCCACGCCATGTCCGACAGCGGGTACAGCAACCGGCCGCCGTCAACTCCGTTGACGGCGAAGTGCTGCGCGTAGCGCTTGAAGGTGCGCATCACAGACGGCGTGGTGATCATGAGGGCGACGTGGACGATGCCCCACTCGTAGAAGTACTTCTCCTGCGTGTCGCCCGGCTTGCGCCGGGAGATGAGCTGGAACTTGATCACGTGACGGCCTCGGTCCTCAGGGCTGCAGCGGATAGTCGGCGATCGGCACGTCCTCGAACGAGAGCGACATCTCACCATCGGCGTGCTTGAGCTCGATCCACTTGAGGAAGTTGGCGTCGTCGCGCGCGGGGAAGTCCTCGCGCAGGTGCCAGCCGCGCGACTCCTCGCGCGCGAGCGAGGCGCGGTAGAACATCTCCGCGCCGAGCACCATGCTCTCGGCCACATGGCAGGCGGCCAGGTAGTGCGGGTCCTTGGCCGCCAGCCCCGGCACCTGCTCCTTGAGCGCGAGCACCTTGCCGAGGGCCTCCTCCATGCGGTCGGCGCGCTTGTAGATGCTGTACCCGACCGGCACCATGACGTCCTGGACAGCGCGCACCAGTTCCGGCGCCGCCGTGCCGCTCCGGCCGAGCGGCGCGAAGATGCGCGCCTTGAGCGCCTCCGCCTGGGCCGCATCCGGACGACCGGAGGCGGCTCGGGCCTCTGCTACCGCCGCCGGCGCGCAGCGGACGCCGGAGAAGGTGGCGAAACCGAGGCCCGAGCCGCGCATGCGGCCGGGGGGAGCCGGCACTGCGCCGGCCAGACAGGTCCCTGCGTAGCACGTGTCGCCGATGGCGAACAGACCAGGCACGGTGGTGGCCATCTGATGGTCGACCTTGACCGGAGCGAGCTCGGCGTTGAGGCCTGGCATGACCGGCTGCATGGGGCCCTTGACCGTCGCGGCCGCCATCGCCTTGCCGATCGTGAGGCCCCAGAACTTCATCGAGACGGGCCGGACGGCGAGCGCGTCCTCGTGGAAGGCCGGCACGATCTCGTTGTTCACGTAGTTCTCGATCATGTTGGCCACGATCGGTCCGTTGCCGGCCTTCATCTCTCTCCACCACTCCACGACTTCCTTGGAGTGGACGTCCGACTCGAGCGCCGGGCGGACGCGCTTGGAGATGTTCTCGCCCTTGGCGTTGTACATGCAGTCCTCGGCGCCCTGGCAGACCTCCTTGGTGTCGGCGAAGACCCAGTTGATGAAGTTGCCGAACTCGGCGCCGCGCATGGCCGCGCCGGCGCGATACGCGGCGGCGATGCCCTCCCCGCCGGCGCTCGCCCAGCGCGGCATGAGCTTGTAGCACTGGTTGCCGTTGGCGAGGACGACCGCGCCCGCCTGGACGATCACGCAGGCGCCGTCGACCATGCCGAACCCGACGGCGCCACAGACGCGGTCGCCGTCCTTGAGCAGGTCGACGACCTCGATGCGGTCGCGGATGCGCACGCCGAGCTTGCGCGCGTGCCTGGTCATGTTCAGCGTGAGGTCCTGGTCGAGCACCGCCATGCGCCACGGCTGCTCGGGCAGCCAGCGCACGTACTTGGGCTCGCCTGCGTCGTCGCGGTAGATGTGCACGCCCCAGCTCTCGAGCCTCTCGATGTTGGACCGCGACTCCCTGGCGAAGTCGAGCAGGAGTTCCTGGTCCTCGAGGAAGTCGCCCACGTTGTGCACGTGGAAGTCGAGGACGTTCTCGAACCCGTCCGCCGGGTCCATGAAGACGATGTTGCCGCCGCCTTTGTTGGCCTTGCCGCCCCAGCCGGCGACGACCTTGTCGACGACGAGCACGTCGATCTCGGGGTCAGTCTCCTTGGCCGTGATGGCGCAGGCGAGGCCGGCGATGCCGCCGCCGACGATCAGCAAGTCCGCGCTGAGGACGGTGCCGAGGCTCTCGAGGGAGGTCATCTCACACCACCTCCGGCCAGTAGATGCCGGCGAAGTCGATGACCACCTTGATGCACTCGGCGGGGCACTCGAGCTCGCACTTGTTGCAGCCCACGCAGTCTTCCGGATACGCCACGACCGGCTGGTCGTTGTCCTCGTCCCAGCGGTACACATCGACGAAGCAGGCGTCGTAGCAGGTCTGGCACGCCGTGCAGGCGTCGCGGTCGATCTCGATCCGGTTCATTCGCGCTCCTCTCTTGGAGGCAGTGACGATTCCAGGGCAAAGATGTCGGACGACTGGATGGCGGAGAGTTCGTCGATGAGCGCGGAGTACTTCTCCCTGAGCGCCACGACGTCGATGCTCCCGTCGTAGAGCCTGCGGACGGCGATGTTCAACAGGATGTTGGTCCACATGACTTCGCTGCGGGAGAACCGGTCATCCCAGGAGGCGCGCAGACGCATCGTCTGGAATGCCCCGTACAACGCATAGTTCACGAGCTCGTCGGAGAAGGGCGGGCCGTCTAGGCTCTGCCGCAGGGCCTCCAGCTCTTCCCCCTGACCGCTCAGCACATGCTCGTGGGCACGGCGCAACTCCCGGGTCGTCTCCGGGTCGTCATAGGCCGCCTCTCGGGAGAGGTAGAGCAGATCGGGGTTGAGACCCTGCAACGCGTAGTCGCCCACCATGCGCCACAGGAGGTGGACCGCCAGGTCCTCCTCGCCCTCGAGTCGCGGCTCGACGATGCTCATCGAGAGGTCCAGAGACTCGCGGTACGCGGCCGCGAAGAGGTCACGCTTGGTCGGGAAGTGGCTGTACAGGACCTGCGGGGTGATGCCGAGCTCGGCGATGATGTCGGCGATGCGCGTCTGCCGGTAGCCGTTGCGCGCGAACTCCCGCGCGGCGATGCGCAGGATGGAATGGCGTGTCTGCTCGCCCTGCCGGGCGACGAGGTCCTCGCCGTTCTGGCTGGCGGAGCGTACGCGGTGCTGCAGCAGCCCGCGGATGGCCCTGATGTCGAGGCCGTCCTGCTTGAGCCGCCGGATCTCCTCGAGCAGCTCCACGTGGTCGTCCGAGTAGAGCGCCCGCGTGGGACTGGACTTCTGCGCCCGCGGCAGAAGACCCGCGCGCACGTAGTAGTAGATCGTGCTGCGGGACACCCCGGATTCGGTCTCGAGCTCCCCGATAGTCAATGCTCGCATCCGCCCCCCTGGCAGACAAGCAGACCTTACTCGACTCAACTACTTTACAGCTTTAGTTGCTGTGTCAGACACTATAGCGCAGGCGGCGCGAGAATCAAGAGCACTCTGGTCGGCTCGATGGCCCCGGGCCAGCGCTCAGTCCGCGAAGGCTCCGGTGACGGCGGTCAGAGGTGCGCGATGACGTCGGCGGACGTCGTCACGAGGCTGATGACCGGCATGATCCCGGTCATGATGGCCTCATGGAGCTGGCGATTCCCGTCGGTCACGCAGTCCGAAGGCACGATGAGGTTGAAGAGCCTATCGGCCAGCTGGTAGGCGGCGATGTTGATGGCCATGCCGGTCGCCACACCGACGAGGACCACGGTCTCGACGCCGGGCTCGCGCAACCACTCCTCCACGTTGGTGCAGCGGAAGATGTCGAACGGCCAGTTGTGTACCACCGGCTCCCCATCCTGCGGGGTCAGCTCAGCGACCACATCCACGTCGGGAGAGCCCAGCTGGTTGACCTGCAATCCCGGAAGGCCCTGCCAGAACGCGCCATAGGCGGGAATCTCGAGCTCGTCCGGATGGACCGCGACGACGTAGATGACCGGCAGATGCTTGCTCCGGAAGGCCGCGAGCAGATCCGCGACGTGCGCGATGATGCCATCCTCGGCGGTCGCGCGCTGGTGCCCCATGAAGTCCAGGGGGCTGGGGGACTTGCAGATGGCGTTCTGCATGTGGACGACGACCAACGCCGCTTTGCCGACCAACGTCCAGTCCGTCACATCAACGCCCTCCTCGCTCGAGCTCAGGATGGCCGCTCGCCAGGCATTGTAGCCAACGGACAGGCCCTCCGGTGCCGGCGCTTGCACCTCCTACAGTTCGGCGTACCTGGCGTCCCGGCCGGTGCCTTCGACCTTGAACGAGTAGTACGGCGCGATCTCCGGGTCGGTGATGACCCGGTACAGCCGGACCAGGTCGGGCAGGAAGACCTCCCAGTTCCCGACCTCCTCGTTGGCGTGCGCCGCCCAAATGAGACCGTCGTCGGCGGCGTTCTCTTTGGCCTCCACGGCGGACGACATGCCCACGCAGCCGCTGTCGCTCTTCTGCCACTGATGCACGCGGTAGCCGAGCACGGGGTCGTCTCGCTTCACGTTGTCGCCGAGGATGCTGATGGCGCCGACGATCACGACGTGGTCGTACTTGATCAGGTCCTTGATCTCGTCCGCCACGTCGCCGAGCTTCTCCATGCGGATGTACGGGCGGATCTCGACGCCGTCGCTCCACGTCTGCGGGGCGATGTGGATGCTGCCCAGCGGCCCGCCCGCCTCCTCGAGACTCACCCACCACGCAAAGCCCTTGTGCTGGTTGGGGTGCCAGAGGTAGTCACCCTTCTCCATGTTGCACCAGAACCAGTCGAGCTGGTACGGCGTGACATCGTTCAGCTCCCAGTCGATGTGGGTCCAGGGGTGGTCGTCCTGCCAGGTGGTGCTCTTCATGGCTGCGAGGTCCTTTCGTCGTCAGCGGGCTCGACCAGTCCGACAGCCGCGCACAGCCTCACGCCGGGACTGCTTCGACTGCGCGGCCCAGGTGGAACGCCTTGAGGTTCACGTCGACCGTCTTGGGCGGCACAGAGCGCCGGATGACACTCTCCAGCATCTCGGGCGTGAAGGGCAAGGCGCTGGTCATGGCCCCGAGCATCACAACGTTGGCCGCCTTGACTGTGCCGGCCTGCGCCGCGAGCTCACTGGCGTCCACCTTGCGGACGTTCGGCCACGCCTCGGCGATGCGCTCATCGATGCGCTCCGGGTACTCGACCGCACCGGTCGACACCGTGCTCGGGTTCACGCGGGCGGCGTTGTACACGAGCAAGCCGCCCGGCTTGAGCCAGTGCACGTAGCGCAGCGCCTCGACCTGCTCGAACGAGAGGAGCACGTCGGCGGTACCCGGCGTGATCAGCGAGGCGTAGACCTTGTCGCCGAAGCGCAGGTGGCTGGTCACACAACCGCCGCGCTGAGCCATGCCGTGGACCTCGCTCTGCTTGACGTCATAGCCCTCGGCCAGGGCCACCCGGCTGAGCACGTAGCTGGCGAGCACGACGCCCTGGCCGCCGACGCCCGAGATGAGGATGTTGAAGGTGGGGCGGTCGGTCTTCATCAGGCGTCCTTTCCGTCGGCGAGAGGAGGCTTGATCGCCTCGTACCTGCACAGCTGCGCGCACACGCTGCAGCCGTTGCACACGGCGGGGTCGATCTCCACGCGCGGCTCACCGGCATCGTCCTTGTACAGGCTCAGCGCGGTGCAGCCTGCGCGCAGACAGAACTTGCAGCCTGTGCAGACGTCGGGGTCGACGGAGTACGACGGGCGCTTGACGCGGTATTCCAGCACGCACGGTTCTGTGGCGATCACCACGGACGGCTCGTCCGCCGCGATCTCTTCCTTGAGCACCGCCTGCACCTCGGCCACGTCGTAGGGATCCACCTCGCGCACGCGGGTGATGCCCAGGGCGCGCACGAGCGCCGGTATGTCGACCAGCGGCGCGTCCTGGCCCTGCAGCGTCTTGCTCATGCTCGGACACTCCTGCCCGCCGGTCATGGCGGTGGTGCGGTTGTCGAGGATGACGGTGACGACGTTGCTGCGGTTGTAGGCCACGTCCAGCAGCGACGTGATGCCGGAGTGGAAGAACGTGCTGTCGCCGATCACGGCCACGGGGCGGTTCTTGGCGTCGGCGTCGGTTCCCATCACCCTGGCCATGCCGTGCGCCATGCTGATGCCGGCGCCCATGCACGTGCTGCAGTGCATCGCGTTGAACGGCTCCAGCGCGCCGAGGCTGTAGCAGCCGATGTCGCCGCTCACGTAGGCGCGCAGGCGGCGCAGCGCCACGAACACGCCGCGGTGCGAGCAGCCGGGGCACAGTGTCGGCGGACGGTCGGGCAGGTCGGCGTCGGCGTTGGGGATGTCAAGGAGGAGCCCCCCGTCGACGCCGGGCACGCCGGCGCCGTGGAGCGCCTTGGCGACGAGCCCGGGATTGAACTCGCCACACAGCGGCAGGATGTCCTTGCCAGCGTCGACGTGCACGCCCGTGAGGCGGATGTTCTCCTCGAGGAACGGATCGAGCTCCTCGACCACGTACAGCTTCTCGACCTTGGCGCGGAAGTCGGCGATGAGCCTGTTGGGCAGCGGCCAGCTCATCCCGATCTTGAGGAAGCTGGCGCCCGGCACGGCCTCGCGTGCGTAGCCGTAGGCAGCGCCGGAGGCGACGATGCCCACGCGCGGGTCGCCCATCTCGACCCGGTTGAGCGCCGTGGTCTCCGAGAACTCGGCCAGGTCGAGGAGACGCTGCTCGACCTCGCGGTGACGCGGGATCGCGTTGTGCGGCATCATCAGCTGCCGGGACGAGTCGCGTCCGAGCTGGGCGAGCGGCGGCGGCGCGGCCACCCGCTCGCCGAGCCGCGCCACGCCCTGTGCGTGCGAGGTGCGTGTGGTGGTGCGGTAGAGCACCGGCGTGTGGAAGCGCTGGCTGATCTCGTAGGCCGCCTTGATGTACTGGAGCGCTTCGTCGGCGTCCGACGGCTCGACCATGGCCATCTTCGCGAACTTGGCGTAGTTGCGGTTATCCTGCTCGTCCTGCGAGCTGTGCATGGCGGGGTCGTCGGCGGAGACGATGACGAGGCCGCCCTCCATACTGATCATCGACGACGAGAAGAACGGGTCGGCGCCGACGTTGAGCCCGACGTGCTTCATCGTCGCGAGGGCCCGGGCGCCGGCGAGCGCCGCGCCCGTGGCGGCCTCGACGGCGACCTTCTCGTTGGGCGCCCACTCGGCGTAGACGTCGTCGTACTTGGCGAGCGCCTCCATGATCTCGGTGCTCGGCGTACCGGGATACGCCGAGGCGAAGGTGACGCCGGCTTCCCAGGCGCCACGGGCGATCGCCTCGTTGCCGGACAGGATCACGAGCTCGGGGGCGGCGGCCTTGGCCGCGGCCGCGTCGGTGGGGGTCATGCGTCGTCCTTCGGTCGCGAATACGTGGTCATGTGTCTGGAGCGCCAGGCGCCGTAGCCCACCATGCGCTGGAGCACCAGCGCCGCCGCCCGGGGAGTGGGGACGACGACGGGAGCGTGCGCGTGGTCGCCGGTGTGGACGGCCCGGCGGATCGGGAGGTCGGGGACATTGATGATCGGCTTGCCGGTCTCCTCCATGAGAGCGGCGACACCGTCGAGGTAGCGCTGCTCCCACGGGCTGAAGTCGTCGTAGTCGCCCGTGGCGGCCTGTCCGCGCTTCTCGTCGCCCGTGTTCGGGACGCCGAGCACGGAGAGCACGACCACGGCGTCCACGTCGGGGCAGCGCGTGACGGCCTCCACGACGCGCGGGCCGACGTCGCCGCCGGCGGTCGCGACCATGTCGAAGGGGTTCCGGCGACTCCAGAAGGGCGGCAGGATCTCGTCCAACTCGACAAGCAGCTCCGCCGGCGGCTCGGGCAGCGTGAGCTGCTGGCGCGCCATCTCGTCGGCGGCGAGCACTCCGGCTCCGCCGCCGTTGGTGATCACGGCGACGCGCCGGCCCTCGGGCAGCGGAAGGTGCGCCAGCGCGGTCGCGAGGTCGAGCGCCTCCTGGACGGAGGTGCAGGTGACCAGGCCGGCCTGTCGAGCAGCGGCTTCGTAGACGGCGGCGGAGCCTGCCATCGCCCCGGTGTGCGACGCGGCGGCCTTGCCGCCGCAGTCCGTCAGACCTCCGCGCAGGACCACGACCGGCTTCTCCAGACTGGTCGCACGAGCGACCTCGAACAGGCGGCGGCCGTCGTCGATGCCCTCGAGGTACGTCAGTACGCAGGAGGTGCCGTCGTCGCCGGCCAGATACTCGAGCACGTCGACGACGCTCACCTGCGCCTCGTTGCCCACGCCGATGAAGCAACGCACGCCGAGGTCGCGGCGGTCGGCGAGAGCGGACAGCTGCACGCCGAGATTCCCCGACTGCGACACGATGGCCAGCTTGCCGGGGCGCGGGTGCAGGGCGATGAAGCCCGTCGCGTGCAGGTGCGTCGCGTTGGCGATGATGCCCATGCAGTTCGGCCCGATGAGCGTGACGCCGCCGTCGGCGGCCGTCTGCGCCAGACCGCGTTCGGCCGCTTCGCCCGCCGACCCGGTCTCGGAGAAGCCGGCGGCGATGGCCACGGCGGCCCTGACCCCCGCCCTGCCGCACTCGGCGATGACCGGCTCGAGCTGCCCGGCGCCGACGGCGAGCAGCGCGAGGTCCGGGGGAGCAGGCACGTCCTCGAGGCTCGACGATACGGGCAGGCCGAAGAACTCGCCCCCCTTCGGATTGATCGGATAGACGGCGCCCTCGAAGCCGCCGGCGAGGATGTTCTGCAGCGCCGAGCCGCCCCAGCGGGTGACCTTGTCGGAGGCGCCGACGATGGCCACCGACCGCGGCGCCAGCACGGCCTCCAGGTCCGGAGTGAAGTCGCCGGCGGCCGCGGCCGGCGAAGCCTCGGCTGACAGGATCATCAGTGCGTCTGCGGCGACCGGCTCGGAGCCGCGGATCAGGATCGGATTCAGGTCGATCTCGGCGATCCGCGGATGGTCCGCTGCGATTCGTGCCACCGCCTCGATGACTGCCGTCAGCTTGTCGTGGTCCACAGCGGGCTGGCCGCGGAACGGCCCCAGCAGGGCGCTGCCGCGGATCAGGCCGGGGAGCTCGGCGAGATCGCCCTCGGAGCCGGGAGAGACGGCGAGGACGATATCGCGGAACACCTCGGTCATGGTGCCGCCGAGGCCGAACGCGACCACGGGGCCGAAGGCGGCATCACGCTTCATGCCGACCATCAGCTCGCGGCTGCCGAAGACCATCTCCTCGACCAGCACCGCCTCGAGCGCGTCGCCCGCTCGCTCGGCCAGCGCAACGTAGGCTGCGGCGACCTCGTCCGGGGTGCGGAGGTCCAGGATCACCAGCTGTGTCTCTGTCTTGTGCTGGATGAGTGAGCCGACCGCCTTCACTGCGACGGGGACACCCATCGACGACGCCAGGTCGGCGGCCTCGGGCGCGGAGCGGACGAGGCCGCCGGAGGGGACGGGCACGTGGTACGCGGCGAGGACCTGCTTGGCGGCGGCCTCGTCGAGCGCGGGACGGCCGGCCGCGAGCGCCTTCTCCACGATCTCACGCGTGTGCGCGAGCGCATCGTGGACCTCGAGTGGCATCAACGGCTCTCCTTTCCGCTCCGACGCCCGGGGGACATCAATTGTATAGATGGTAGCCATTTAGCTATTACTGTCAAGACTGCTATAGTCCAGCCAACATTCGGCCAAGGGACACGCCATGGTCCACAGAGGGTTCGACGACATGTCTCTCACGCCGGGGACGGCGAGCGAGAGCGCGGAACGCTATGTGCGCGCCCTCATCTTCTGGGGTGAGCTGGGACCGGGCGACCGGCTGCCGCCCGCCACGGAGCTCGCCGCGCGGCTCGGCATCTCCCGCGTGACGCTGCGCATCGCCCTGCGCTCCCTCGAGAGCACGGGCTACCTGATCACCACGCGCGGCGCGCACGGGGGGTCGCGGGTGAGCGACCTCCAGACGCTCCAGAAGTGCTGGGACCAGTGGATGGAGGAGCACCGCCAGGAGCTCGACGACATCTTCGAGTTCCGCCTCACCGTCGAGACGCGGCTGGCCGAGCTTGCGGCCCGGCGCCGCTCTGCCGATGAGCTGGCGGCCATGGAGCGCGCCCTGGCCGAGGAGCACGACAACCGCCTCCGCGCTGCACTCTTCCAGGCGGACGCCGACATCCACCGCAGCATCGCCGCAGGAGCACACAGCCCACGGCTGGCGATCGCCATGAACGCGGTCCGCGCCGACCTCTTCCTGCCATTCGACGAGGAACTGCTGGACAGCACGGAGGACGACGTCTTCGCGACGCACGAAGAGATCGTCTCGGCGATCCGCAACCAAGACCCCGAGCGCGCGTCGGCCGCCGCCGCGACGCACGTGCGTCGCGTCCGCGAGCTGGTCGCGCGCGCGCTCGAGGCATCGGGCATCGGCAGCGGCCGGCACTGACGCCCCGGTCGCGCCGCCTTCGCCGGCCCCCGCCCGGCCTGGCTCCGTACGCGGGCCGGCCCGCGGCGGCCGGGGGGTCACGCCGCGGGCCGGGAGACGGTCCCCTCGTGGCCTACGCCTTGCCGTACGTCGGCACGGTGCCGTAGGCCTCGGTGTGGAACACCTCCTCCTGCAGTTCCTCATCCTTGGCCTTGTAGACCCTGCAGAGGAGGCAGGTCATGTCGGGCGACCCGTACATCGGGTCAAGGTGGTCGTTGCTCGTGAGCACGTTCGGGTTGGAGATGAACACGCCGTGGTACCCCTTCGCCGGTTCCTCGGGATAGAACCAGTTGGCGGTACACATGATCATGTCCTTCTTGATGCCCGGGAAGGCGCGCAGCTTCTGGCGGATGCGGCCACGCGGCGACTCGATCCAGATGATGTCGCCGTCCTCCACGCCGTACTTCTCGCAGGTCTCCGGGTGCATCTGGCACTGCGGGAACTCCATGTAGCTGCGCAGCCAGGGGATGTTGCGGTACTGGCCGAGGAAGTAGAAGGGCTGGCGGAAGCCCGTGCTCATCACCAGGGGGTACTCCTCGTAGAGCTCCGGCGTGCTGACCGGGCTCTCCCCGGGTTCGGTGAACACCGGCAGCGGGTCGTACCCCAGCGACTCCAGGTGGTTCGAGTGGAACTCGAACTTCTTGCTCGGCGTCGGGAAGCCGCCGCCCTCGTGCCAGTAGTTGGTCTTGTACTTGTAGTACACCTGGTCAGGCCCGTAGCAGCCGCTGACCAGCTGCTCGCTGAAGTCCTTCCAGGTCATGGTGCCGTTCTTGCCCTTGCGGACCTGGTAGTCGAGCATCGACTCGACGTCCTCGAACCACTTGTCGGGGACGACCCGCTTACCGACCTCGTTGAAGATCCACGCGTCCGCCTTGGCCTCTCCCGGCGGATCGATCACCTTGTTGTGCGCCTCGATCATGAACCGCGGGTGCATGTCGTACACGTCGTCGAGCTCGAGCCAGTGGGCGGCCGGCAGAACGATGTCGGCCGCCTCGGCCATCGGCCCCATGAAGAGGTCGGTGTGCGACATGAACTCGACCTTCTCGATGGCCGCCACGACTTCGTTGGTGTTGGCCATGTGCACGATCTGCTGGCCACCCACGCTGAACCACACCTTTACGGGGCTCTTGCCGGCGTTGATGGCCTTGACCATCGTGTCCGGGTTGCAGGTGCGGGCGGCGCCCATCTTGTACGTGTCGCCGCCGATGATCTTTGCCTTCATCTCGTCGGTGATCGGCAGCTCGAGGAAGAAGTCCTCGATCAGGCCGGTCTCGGGGAGCACCCACGTGATCATGCTGCCCGGGCGCTCGATGTTGCCGGCAAGACCCATGAGGCAGGTGATGGCGCGGAGCGTGTGGCCGCAGTTGGCCTGGCGCTCGAGTGAGCTGCCGACCTGGATGCAGCCCGGCGTGTCGACGGCCCACATCTCGGCCGCCGTCGTCACGTGCTCCTTGGGGATCCAGCAGATGTCGGAGACCCTCTCCGGGGTGAAATCCCTGACGCGCTCGCGAAGCTCGTCGAACCCGAAGGTCCAGTCCTCGACGAACTCCTTGTCCCAGAGCTCCTGCTCGATGATGTGGTTCATCATGCCCATCGCGAGGGCGCAGTCGGTGCCCACCCGCGGCTGGATCCAAAGCGAGGCCCGCGAGGCGTACGCCGTCGCTCGCGGGTCGATGATGATGAGGTTCTTGCAGTAGTCGAGCGAGTTCAAGAACCAGCAGGCCATCTCGGAGTCGGCGCTGCTGATCTCGAGCTGCTTGGCCCACATGATCTGGGTCTTGGGGAACTCGCCGCCCCAGCCGTGGTAGTCGCAGTACAGGCGGCCGTAGCCCGTGACCAGGCCGTACAGACCGAGCCGCGGGCTGTGGCAGACGTAGCCGGGTGTGATGGCGTTGCCGGTGCCGAGCGAGCGCGCCATCTTCATCGTGTAGCGGTTGTAGCCGCGGCCGGTACCCTGCGAGATCGCGATGGTGTGCGGGCCGGGATCGGCGATCGCCGCCTTCATCTTCTCGGCGATGGTGTCGAGCGCCTCGTCCCACGTGATGCGCTCCCACTTGCCGTCGCCCTTCCTGCCCACCTGCTTCATCGGGTACTTGATGCGGTAAGGATTGTCGATGTGCTGGATGCTGGAGAGCCCCTTGGAGCACATCGTGCCCTTGGTGAGCGAGTCCGGGTTGCCCTGGATGTGGACGATCGCGCCGTCCTCCACAGTGACGATCACGCCGCAGCCGCCGTGGCAACTCTTGCACGTCGTCACTATCTGCTTGCGGTCAGCCATGTCTCTTCCTTTCACGCCGCGCAGGTGGCCGCCTCATCCCACACCCGGAAGGACCGACCGGTAGATGCCGACCTTCAGGACCGAGTACTTGAGCGCGAAGGCGCCGATCGTGTGGCAGACGATCGCCACGATGAGCAGGGGCTCTGTGTCGCCCTCCATGAACGCCGTGGCGATCGAGATGACCAGCGGGGTGGCGATGCCGAGGATCACCAGCAGGATCCAGAAGACCCACGCCGTGCTGCCCTTGATGAGGTCCTGCGCGGCGAGTTCCGCGGCCGAGTGTCGCTGATAGGCCCGGACCAGATAGCCGGCGATCAGGAGGGCGTTGACCACCAGCAGGATGCGGCTCCAGAACTCGAGATCGCTGATGGCGGCCTCGTCGGCCCCCGTGATCAGGTTGACGCCCATCGTCAGCGCCAGGCCGTCGGCGATGCCCATGATGACGAACACGATGGGCAGCAGGCCGGTGTTCCAGAACGGCAGGCTCTTGCAGTAGCTCATGGCGAAGCCGCAGTAGACGCCCGTGAGCAGGATGAACACGCCGGCCACGATGCCCACGATCCAGGAAAGCGCCGTCAGGGTGTCGGTGGCCGAGGCGCCGAGGTCGCCCCAGAGCAGGAAGTACCAGAAGACGATCTGCAGGAATCCCGAGCCCGTGAACACGATGGAGAAGAACATGCCGCGTGCCAGCCAGGACGTCTTCCAAGCCTTGGTGAACGGCGGGATGGCACGCCAGAAGCGAAGCGGCCGCCCCAGGTACACAAGGTGGAACGGGAGCTTGAAGAGCACGATGAGGACCCAGCCGAGCACCGTCGCCCACCACGCCCAGGTCGTGATCTCGCTGATCCCGGCGAGGAGGCCGACGAGGTACGTGCCCATGCCGAGCGCGGAGAAGACCTCGGCGAGCCACACGAGGATGCCCTTGCCGGAGATCCACTCCTTCTGGCGCATGGGCTTGACCATCCACTCGTGCGTGGTGATCCACTGCCGGCGGGTCTGCGCCTTCACGACTTCACCTCCGCGTCAGCCGGCTCTCGACCGTAGATGCGCCGGAAGGCATCGCGGTCCACGGAGCTGAGGTGCTGGATGTGACTGCCCGTCTGGGCCTCACGCGGCGCCTTGTTGTCGTTGCCGCCGAGCCTGTAGTCGATGTACCAGACGGAAGGCTCGGTGCCGTACTCGGCGCGCAACTGGAACCCGCTGTGCTTGCGGATGAGCCGGTTCACCTCGCTGTCCGGGTCGTCGAGGTCACCGAAGGTGAGCGCCCTGGCCTGGCACGTGTTGACGCAGGCCGGCGACGCGTCGCGGTCGACGCCCGGTGTGAGGCCGCGGGATACCCCATCGTCGACGCGCTCGGCGCAGAAGTTGCACTTCTCCGTCGTGCCCCGCTGATGCGGGTAGAGCTTCTGGCCCATCTTCTCGAACCGCGTGCGCTCGTAGCCGGGGAAGTAGCCCGGATCCTTGTCCTTGGAGTAGAAGGTGCGGTTCTGGTACGGGCAGGCGATGACGCAGTACCGGCAGCCGATGCACTTGTCAGAGTCGATGACGACGATGCCGTCCTCCCGCTGGTGCGAGGCCTCGGTGGGGCAGGCATGCACGCACGGGGCGTCGGCGCACTGGTTGCAGCGCACCGGATACGTCGACACGTCGACCACGCCGTCCTCATCCACCTCGTAGGCGATGAGCTTCACCCACGTGATGTCCAAAGGGAGGAAGTGCTCGATCCTGCAGGCGGCGACGCAGGCGTGACAGCGCATGCACTTCGCCAGATTGATGACCATTCCCCATCTCATGGGCGGACTCCTGTCATAGGGACTGGGCTTGGCCGGCCGGCGGTGGGAGTGTCACCGCAGGGCGGATGCGTTCCACTCAATGGAACCGGCGGGCCGATCTACGGACCGGCCCGCCGAATCCTATCTCACTGCATGCTCAGCTCGGCAGAGCGATGTCTCCCAGATTGACGTCCTCGGTGGCGTCGACTGCCTCGAATGCCTTGGCGGCGAAGCCGTCCGCGCTGATGTGCAGGGCATACGTGCCGGCCTCGATGTCGCTGAACCAGAAGTCGCCGAACTCGTCCGTGGAAACGTTCAGGACGGCGCCGTCGGCCGCCGTGAGCGAGCACGTCGCGCCGATGACGACCTCCTTCTCGATCGGGTCGTAGACCGTGCCGGCGATGAACTTCTTCGGGACGTTCAGGTAGTGGACACGCGGCTTGGTGCCGGCCTCCGGCTTCATGACCTCGGCCTGGGCGATCAGGTCGGCGAGATCGCTCTCCTCGGCGAACTTGATGGCCTTGGTCGGGCAGGAGTCGACGCAGCGCGGGTACTCCCACTCGTCGTCGTCGAGCAGATGAGCGCAGCCGGTGCACTTCTGGGCCAGGTTGAGATCGTCGTTGAAGTAGATCGACCCGTAGGGGCACGCGTACACGCACGCTTTGCAGCCGGTGCACTTGTCGGTGTCGATGACGACCAGGCCGTCGTCGCGCTTGTAGATGGCGCCCTCGACCTGGCAAGCCTCCATGCAGGCGGCATCATCACAGTGCATGCAGGGGTTGGGCAGGTAGTGCATGCGCACCTTCGGGACGGTGCCGTGGATGTACTCGTCCACCCGCATCCAGAACTGGCCGGCGTCGGGCTGGGGCTTCGCAATCGGGGCCCAGTCGTTGCCGACGTGCTCGTCCTTGCAGACGAACTGACAGCCGTAGCAGCCGTTGCAGCGGGCGACGTCGATGACGAATGCTTTCATCGTTACCTGCTCCCTCCCTCGACCACCCAGCCGTCGAAGCGCAGTCCGGCCCCGGGGTCGTACTCTCTCTCGAAGGCCTCGGGGTAGTCCCGACGCCACGTCTCCCACTCCTCCGGCCTGATCTTCTGCACGTCGACCAGATAGCCGCTGGTGGCCTGGCCACAGCACTGGCGGGAGGTGAGTCCGTTGGGAGCGATGGTGTTGATGGCGCCGCCCCGATCGACCTTGCCCGGGATGATGGGGTCGTGACGGGCGCCGTGGTCGATGTAGGCGACGCCCGGCATCAGGCGCTCCCACACGCAGGCGCCGGCGAGCACGATGCCGCGCTCGTTGAAGATCTTGACGATCTCGCCATGCTCGATGCCGCGCTCCGCCGCGTCCGTGGGGTGCAGCCACACGGGCTCGTAGTTGTAGTTGTCCGGACCGAGCACCTTGCCGGTCGGGGTCTCTCGCGCCCAGGTGCAGTCGTCGCCCTGGGCGTGCGTGCGCCAGCGTGGGTGGTTGCTCAGGAGCACCAGCGGGAACAGGTCGGCGCGCTCGCTGGAGATGCGCTCGTCGTGCGTGACGCCGCGCTCGACCCACTTGGGGATCGGCGGCCGCTCCTCGTCGTGCGGGAAGTGCGTGGCCAGGCGCTCGGAGTAGAACTCGAGCAGGCCCGACGGGGTCTTGAGCGGGGAGGCCTTGGGATCGTCGTAGAACTGGCGCAGGCCGGGCGGGTCGCTCTCCCAGTCCTCCGCCGTGGGATACACGACGTACTTCTTCTCCTCGAACTCCTCCCAGGTCATGTACCTGGAGCCGTACATGCACTCGAAGACCTCGCGCTGGAGGTCCCTGATGCTCTTGCCCTGGGTGATCTGCTCCTTGAGGCCGAGCTTGTCGGCGACGGCGAGGACGATCTCGTAGTCGCTCTTGGACTCGCCGAGCGGCTCGATGGCCTTGTCCTGAAGGGTGCACGTCTGGAAGGGCGGGCCCTGGCGGACGTTGGTGACGCAGTCGTCGACCTCCATCGTGGTGTTGGCCGGCAGGATGATGTCGGCGTAGAGGCAGTCGTTCTCCAGCCACGGGTGCTGGGCGACCATGAACTCGATGCTCTCGTGGCGGTGCGATTCGATGATCCAGTTGCCGTGGTTCCAGCAGGTGATGCGGCAGGGGGTGTCGGTCCAGATCATGTGCAGCTCGCTGCCGCCCTCTTCCTTGGGCAGCGGGAACTCGTACTCGATGAACTGGTCCTCCGTCTCCGCGTTCTGGGCGCCGGTGCCCGTGAACTTGAGCGGTCCGTGAAGGATCGCCTCGTGGATCAGGGTCTTGGGCAGGTTCTGGGTGGCCCAGGCGTCGACGCTGCTCTGGACGGGCATGCGCAAGTGCTCGCTGAGCGTGGGATTGAAGTAGCGGAAGTTGTCGAGGGACTCGGCGCGCGGCATGCCGAAGTACGACATCTGCCACTGATGCACACCGGGCCCGCCCAGGCCCTGCATGCCGAGCAGGATGCACTCGAGGCGGCCCGGCTCGTGCGAGTACGGGCCGCGGATCATCGAGCCGCCGAAGTAGTGGACTATCGAGGTGCACTTCCTGGCGAACTCGCGGGCGAGCGCCTTGATGGTCCACTCGGGCACGCCGCACTTGGGCGCGGCCCATTCGGGTGACTTAGGGACGCCGTCTTCATCGCCGAGGACGTACTCCGCGACCTTGTCCATACCGACGGCGTGGGTGGCGACGTACTCCTTGTCCCAGGTGTCTTCCTTGAGCCACACGTAGATGATGGCCAGTTGGAGGGCGGCGTCGCTGTTGGGAAGCACGGGGATCCACTTGTCCGCGTGGACGGCCGCGCCGAAGTTCAGGTCCGGACAGATGTAGACCTGCTTGATGCCCGCCTCGGTCCAGAAGTAGGAGATGTTGGTGGCGTTCTGGCCGGTGAAGCCCCACGGCGTGGTCTCATCGTCGCAGCCCCACTTGAGGACCATCTCGCAGTTCTCGGAGATGTCCTTGCCGACATTGAGCTGCGGGGCCATCATGCCTTGGAACCCGTGACCCCAGACGTGCTTGGACCCCCAGTACCAGCCCTCCCAGCTGTCCGGCTGGCGGACCTGCAGGGTGAAGCCGCCCATCGCGTCGAGCAGGCGGCCACTGTGGCCATGCGGCGTGTGGATGGTCTTGCTCTCGCCGTGGCCGTCGCCCTGCACGAGGATCGCGTTCGGGCCGTAGGTCTTCTGGATCCGGACGATCTCCTTGGCGATGATGTCCGTCGCCTCATCCCAAGAGATGCGCTCGTACTTGCTGACGCCGCGGTTCTGCGGGTTGCGCTCGCCGTCGGGGTCCCAGTCGACCCTCTTGAGGGGATACAGGACGCGGTTCGGCGAGTAAGTGCGCTTCTTGTAGGCGGTCATGTAGGGCGCGGGGCGCGATTTGAGGCCCGGCTCGAGGACGGCGCCGTTGCGCTGGATCTTCCAGGGCCTGAAGGTGGAGCCGTCGTACTTCCAGTCGAAGTGGAACGGGCGGATGCGCAGGATCTTGCCGTCCTTCACGTCGACCATGACCTCGCCGGTGCCCCCCAGCAGGCCGCCCTGCGACAAAGCCTTGATGACGGTCTTGTCGGGCTTCACGTCGACTCTCTTGCGTGCGTCCTCACTCATCTCAATCGCTGTCCTTTCGCCTTCGTTGACGCTCCCGTGGCTGGATCATGCTGTGACTCGACGGACGGCCGGGAGGGATTCCAGCCGAGATAGGCGGACAACGAGGCGGCCGCGTCCTTGACGGCGTGGACGCACAGGTCTCGTTCGGTAGGGCCGTAGCGGCCCGCGGGCATGACCACGGACATCGCGGCCACCACGTTGCCAAGCTGGTCGCGGACGGGCGAGCCGACGGAGCAGACGCTGAGATACAGTCCCTCGTCGTCGAACGCGACGTCTTGCGCGGCGACGCGCTCGAGTTCTCGCTCGAGCGCGCCGGGATCAGTGACTGTGTGCGGGGTGTGCCGGCGGCGTTGCTGTGCCAGAACAGCCGCGCGGCGCTCCGGCGGCGCGAACGCGGTGAAGATCTTGCCGTGCACCGACGCGAGATCGCCGATGATGCGCCCCGGCGCGATCCTGCGCTGGAACGGCCTGGCGGAGTTGAGG
This sequence comes from uncultured Thermoleophilia bacterium, assembly GCA_963705205.1. GTDB lineage: Bacteria > Actinomycetota > Thermoleophilia > UBA2241 > UBA2241 > CAIXSE01. The sequence continues at coordinate 29,605 of CAVPJG010000012.1, read as the reverse complement.
ATGCTGACGCAGACCGGAACGCCGTCCACGGGTACTGCGAGCGTGACGGATTCACCCGTCTTCTCCAGGAGCCGCAAGAGGTAGGGCCTCGCGTGGGCGACGAACTCCGAGTTGTCCTCGGCCACGTAGGCCATCGCGATAGCGGCCGGTCCAAGGTGATACTGGTTGGTCGCGGCGTCGCGCACGAGGTACTGGGCGGCCTCAAGAGTACGCACCATGCGATAGGCCGTCATGCGAAGAAGGCCCGTGCGCGCCGCTATCTCGTCGATCGTCCACTCACGGTGGTCGATGTCATACAGGGAAAGGATGGAGAGGCCGCGCGCGAGCGCGCGCACGGTGAGCGGGTCGGCGTCCCCCGAACGCTCCTTGCCGCCGGCCTGACCGTTCGTGGCGCGAGCCGACGTGGTCGTCATGCTGTCCCCTTCATCCTGGCCCCTTGCCTGCCGCCCTCCCGCAGGAGTACCATAGTGGAGCCGTATCCGGTATCTGCGTTATTACCAGCCGATATCCACATATTCACGAGATGTAAGAGTGTGGTCCAAATCGGCTCCGGATGCAAGTCCTTCTTTGAGAGTCACCGCGGGAGCTGATGGGGAGGTCGCCGTATGAGCGAGCAGGTCTTCACCAATCTGACGAACTGCGGGCCCGTGTCCGTGTACGTCAGCGATGGCGTGGTCACGCGGATCCGCCCGTTGGTCGCCGACGAGGCTGAGTTCAAGCCTTGGGTGATCGAGGCGGATGGCAAGACGTACTCTCCGCCGAAGAAGTTCAACCTGGCGCCCATGGTCCACGCGGAGCGCCGGCGCCTCTACTCGGACGACCGCATCAAGTACCCGATGAAGCGCGTCGACTTCGACCCGAACGGCGAGCGCAACCCGCAGAATCGCGGCAAGTCGGCCTACGAGCGCATCTCGTGGGACGAGGCGCTCGACATCGTCTCAAGCGAGATCGCGCGCGTGAGGAAGACGTACGGCAACTCGGCCGTGAGCGGCATGACCTCGTCGCACCACAACTGGGGCATCGTCGGCTACAAGATGGGGCCCTTCATGCGGTTCATGAACTGTCTCGAAGCTACTCCCGTCTTCGACAACCCGGACAGCTGGGAGGGGTGGCACTGGGGCGCCACCCACACGTACGGCTTCTACTGGCGTCTCGGCATGCCCGAGCCGTTCGACAACCTGCAAGACGTGATGCGCAACTCCGAGATGATCGTCTTCTGGTCCAACGACCCCGACACCACGCGCGGGACGTACTCCGGCCAGGAGTCGGCCATCTGGCGCACGTGGCTCAACGAGAAGGGCGTACAGGCGGTCTTCATCGACCCCTTCCACAACTACACCAACGCGATCTTCGCCGACGCCAAGTGGATCGCGCCGCGCGTGGGCACGGACACGGCGATGGCCATGGCCATCGCCTACGTGTGGATCACGGAGGACACCTACGACAAGGAGTACGTCACCGACCGCACCATCGGCTTCGACGAGTTCAAGCCGTATGTGCTCGGCGAGACGGACGGCTTGCCCAAGACGCCTGAATGGGCGGCCGAGGAGAGCGGCGTCGAGGCGCGCGTCATCCGAACGCTGGCGCGCGAGTGGGCGGCCAAGCCCACCGCCCTCGCGGCCGGCGCCCGGGGCGGCGAGGGAAGCGCGTGCCGCACCGCCTACGCCACGGAGTGGGCGCGAATGATGGTGCTCCTCCAGGCCATGCAGGGCCTGGGCAAGCCGGGCATCACCATCGGAGGGGTCTCGATGGGCGCGCCGGCCGAGTTCGACACCTGGTTCCCGGCTTACGCCGAGCCGCAGGGCCGCATGTCCCACTCCACCAAGGCGGCCACGTACATCCCGAAGAACTCGACCAAGCAGCGGCTCTACCGGCTCACGGTGCCGGACGCCATCCTCGAAGGGCACGTCGAATGGGACGGCGCCGGCTTCTGCGGGCAGTCGCTCGAGCAGCAGTTCGAGCACTTCATCTATCCCGCCGAGGGCTGCTCCGAGATCAAGCTCTGGTACCGCTACGGCGGTTCCTTCATGGGCACGATGAGCGACACCACCAAGTGGGTGCGCATGTACCAGAGCCCCAAGCTCGAGTTCGTCGTCAACCAGGACATCTGGTTCAACAGCGAGACACACCTGGCCGACGTCATCTTGCCGGCCTGCACCAACTTCGAGCGCGACGACCTCGGCGAGTTCGCCGCCTGCAACGGCTACACCACGAACTCGCACTCGGGCAACAACTACCGGGTCATCGTGCGTGAGAAGAAGTGTGTCGAGCCCCTCTGGGAGTCGCGGTCGGACTACCAGATCCTCGCCGCCGTGGCCGAGAGACTCGGCCTGTACGACGAGTTCACCGACGGTGGCAAGACCGAGCTCGACTGGGCCAGGGCGTTCTACGAGTGCTCCGACCTGGCCAGGACGCTCGACTGGGAGACCTTCGACGAGAAGGGCTACCACATCATCAGCGCGCCCGAGCAGTACGAGCCCAAGCCGTGCCTGCGCTGGTTCGCCGAGGGCCGAGCCTGCGACACGCCGGACGTCAACAACCCCAAGCGCGGCACCGACAAGGCGCACGAGCTCGGCACCTACAGTGGCAAGATCGAGTTCTCGTCCGAGAGCCTCAAGGCGTACGACCCCGACGACGAGGAGCGGCCCGTCTCTCCGCGGTACATCGAGAGCTGGGAGGGCCACCACACCACCGAGCTGTTCGAGAAGTACCCGCTGCAGCTCATGTCCCCGCACCCGCGCTTCTCGTTCCACTGCCACTACGACAAGCACACCGACTGGCTGGACGACATCCCCGTCCACCGCATCAAGAAGGACGGGTATGCGTGGTGGCCGGCGCGTCTCAGCCCGGCCGACGCCGCCGCCCGCGGCATCCTCAACGGCGACATCGTCCGCCTGTACAACGACCGCGCGTCCGTGCTCTGCTGCGCGGTCGTCACCGAGCGGGTCAGGCCGGGAGTGATCCACAGCTACGCGTCGTCGGCCAAGTACGACCCGCTGGAGCCGGGCAAGGCCGACTCGTTCGACAAGGGCGGCTGCGTCAACATGCTCACGTCGTCACGGATGACGAGCAAGCACGCGCCGGGCATGACACCCAACTCGTGCCTCATCGAAGTCGAGAAGTGGGAGGGCTGATCCGATGACGAGACTCGGTCTGCTCATCGACGTCACCAGGTGCAGCGGCTGCTACAACTGCTTTCTCGCCTGCCGTGACGAGCACTATGGCAACGACTACCCCGGCTACTCTGCACCCCAGCCGCTGGACGGCCAATTCTGGATGCAGATCAAGGAGGTCGAGGGCGGCAAGTACCCGCGGCCGCGGCTGAACTACATCGCCGTCCCCTGCCAGCACTGCCAGAACGCGCCGTGCATCGACGCCGCCAAGGACGGGGCCGTGTATCGGCGCGACGACGGCATCGTCATGATCGACCCCGTGAAGGCGAAGGGCCAGGATCAGGTCGTGGAGTCGTGCCCGTACCGCGTCATCTACTGGAACGCGGATCTGGAGCTCCCGCAGAAGTGCGGCATGTGCGCTCAGCGCCTGGACACAGGCGACAAGCAGCCCCGGTGCGCGGAGTCCTGTCCGACCGGCGCGATGGTGTTCGGCGACCTGGACGAGCCCGGCTCCGAGATCTCGCGGCGCCTCAGCGAGGTCACGGCTGAGGTCTTCCACGCCGAGTACGGCACCGACCCGCTCGTGCACTACGCCGGCCTGCCCGGCCGCATGGTCGCCGGCGAGGTCGTGTTCGACGGCTCGGACGTCTGCGCTGCTGGCGTCAGGGTCACACTCCAGGGCGACGGCGTCTCTCTGCAGACGGCCACGACGACCTTTGGCGACTTCGCGTTCGAGGGCCTGCCGCGCGGCACGGCTTTCAAGGTCACCGTGGCGCACGAGGGCTATGCGCCCCAGGCGTTCGAGGTGAAGACCCACACCGACGTGGACCTCGGCGAGGTCGTCCTCACGAAGTAGCCGCCGGCGAGAGCCTCGCGCCGGAGAGCGGGGCGGGCGGTGAGCGGTCGCAGGACCGCCCGCCGCGCCCCCGCGGCGTTGCTCCGGCCCCTCTCGAGCACTCCCGACGCTTCCCGTATCGGTCCGTGATATGGATGTGCTATTCCGTGCAATGGACCGCTCGGTGCGCTACGATGCCGGCACGCCAACGAACGCCTGGGTGGTGACGGGAGCATGGACGCGACGCGGCAGGGAGTCAGGCGACTCACCAATCTGACCACCGGCGGGCCGGTGCACGTGGACGTCGAGGACGGCCGGATCCGGCGCATCGTCCCGCTGCAGCTGGACGAGAGCGACGCTCCGTCCTGGACGATCGCCGCGCGCGGCCGCTCGTTCACGCCGCCGCGCAAGACGACGCTCTCGCCGTGGACCGTCGCGCACCGGTCCACCATCTACGCCCCCAACCGGATCCTCACGCCGCTCAAGCGCGTCGACTTCGACCCGCAGGGCGCGCGCAACATCGACAAGCGTGGCGAGTCGGGCTACGAGCCCATCGGATGGGACGAGGCGCTCGACATGGTCGCCGCCGAGATGATCCGCCTCAAGCGCGAGTACGGGCCGGCGGCCATGCTGTCCACCGCCGGCTCGCACCACCTCTGGGGCAACGTCGGCTACCGCTTCAGCGCCTACAACCGGTTCATGAACCTCGCGGGTTTCACCTACGCCGAGCACAACCCCGACAGCTGGGAGGGGTGGCAGTGGGGAGGGGCGCACATGTGGGGCTTCGCGCACCGCCTCGGCATCCCCGAGCAGTACGACCTCCTCGAGGACGCGCTCGAGCACACCGAGCTGATGGTCTTCTGGTCTGCCGACCCCGAGACCACGGGCGGCGTGTACGGCTCCTTCGAGAGCACCTCACGCCGCTTCTGGCTCAAGGAGCTCGGCGTGAAGATGATCTTCATCGACCCATACGACAGCCCGACGGCGCAGCTCTTCGGCGACAAGTGGCTGGCGCCGCGGCCGGGGACGGACGTGGCCCTGGGTCTGGCAATCGCGCACACCTGGCTCGCCGAGGGCACCTACGACAGGGAGTACGTCGCCGGGCGCACGCACGGCTTCGGCGAGTGGCAGGACTACGTCCTCGGCAGGAGCGACAACGTCCCCAAGACGCCCGAGTGGGCAGAGATCGAGTGCGGCGTGCCGGCGCGGCAGATCCGCGCCCTCGCTCGCGAGTGGGGCAAGAAGCGGACCATGCTGGCGGCCGGCGGCATGGGCGGCTGGGGAGGCGCCTGCCGGGCCTCCAGCGGCAACGAGTGGTCGCGGATGATGATCGCCTTGGCCGCCATGCAGGGCATGGGCAAACCGGGGAGCAACATCTGGTCCACCACGAGCGGTGTGCCGTTCGACCCGGGGTTCTTCTTCCCCGGCTACGCCGAGGGCGGCATCTCCGGCGACACCGCCGGCACGGCCGCCGGCAAGAAGCTCGCCAACCGCATGTGGCCGGACGGCGGCACGTTCAGCAACCCGCAGCACTCGCCCGAGGGACAGACGGTCCCGCGCCTGCGCATCCCGGAGGCGATGAACCACGAGCGCCTCGAGTGGCACGGCAAAGGGTTCTGCGGCTCGTCCATCGAGTCGCAGTTCCGCGAATACCACTACCCCGCCGCGGCTACCCGCACGTGCAGATGTACTATCGCTACGGCGGTTCGTTCATCGGCACCATGACCGAGACCAACCGCTACGTGCGCGCCTACCGAGAGGGCCAGATCCCGTTCGTGGTCAATCAGTCGATCTGGATGGAGGGCGAGGCGCGGTTCGCCGACATCGTCCTCCCGGCCTGCACCAACTTCGAGCGCTGGGACATCGGGGACTGGGCGCATGCGTCAGGCTACGGCATGCACAAGTTCGAGCAGGTCAACCACCGGCTCATCGTTCTCGAGCAGAAGTGCATCGAGCCCCTCGGCGAGAGCAGGTCCGACTACGAGATCTTCGCGGCGCTCGCAGGCAGGCTCGGCGTGGGCGACATCTACACGGAGGGCGGGCACACCGAGCTCGACTGGGTCAAGCGCATCTTCCACGCCAGCGACTTGCCCGGGCGCATCTCGTGGGACGAGTTCGTGGAGAAGGGCTACTACCTGGTGCCGGTAGGGGACGACCACCAGGCCACGCCGGCGCTGCGCTGGTTCGCCGAGGACCGCAAACGCGATACCCCGGACTGGGGCCCGCCGCCGTGGGACACCGTGGGCGGCAAGGGCCTCGCGACGCAGTCGGGCAAGATCGAGTTCGTCAGCTCGAGCCTCAAGCGGTTCTACGAATCCGGTGACGTGGTCGACGAGGAGCGCCCGGTCCTTGGCCCGCAGTACATCGAGAGCTGGGAGGGCCACCGCACGGAGGAGCTCACCGCGCGTTACCCACTCCAGCTCATCTCGCCGCACCCGCGCTTCAGCTTCCACACCATGGGTGACGGAAAGGACGCCTGGGCCGCGGACATCGAGGACCACCGCGAACTCAAGGACGACGGCTGGTACTACTGGCTCATCCGCCTCAACCCCGAGGACGCGACGGCGCGCGGCATCGCCGACGGCGACCTGGTGCGCGCCTTCAACGACCGCGGTTCCGTCATCCTTTGCGCGCGCATCACCGAGAAGATCCGGCCGGGGACGACCCACTCCGCGGAGTCGTGCTCCGACTACGCGCCCATCGGCGCGCACGGGCACTCGCCCGACCGTGCCGGCTGCGTCAACATCCTCACGTCAAGGCGCTTCATCACCCCCACCTCGCCCGGGCAGGCGTGCAACACCTGCCTCATCGAGGTGGAGCGCTGGGAGGGGTGAGCCGGCGCGCCGCGCGCGCGTCCCTGACGCCCAGGAGGTACTCGCCGGTCTTCAGATCGCCGCTTCCCCGCGGCGTGCTTGGCTTGTCACACCTCGTCGTCGGTACCGACTCCGAGGTACTGGGTCTTCACGGTCTCGTTCTCGATCAGGTCCTGAGGCGCCGAGCCGTACACGATTGAGCCTTTGCTCATGATGTAGGCATAGTCCGCGACGCTCATCGCCATGCCGAAGTCCTGCTCGACGAGTAGGATGGACTGGCCGGCCGCCTTGAGCTTCTCGATGACGCGGTAGACCTCCTGGACCACGATCGGCGCCAGCCCCTCCGATGGCTCGTCGAGCATGATGAGGTCAGGATTGGTCATGAGCGCGCGCGCGATGGTGAGCATCTGCTGCTCGCCCCCACTGAGGAGGTTGCCCTTGTTCTTGCTGCGTTCCTTCAGCCGCGGGAAGATCTCGTAGATCGTCTCGAGTGTCCACGGGTCGGCCTTGCCGCCGGTGCGCGCGGCCATCGTGAGGTTCTCCGTCACGGACAGCGACGCGAAGATCATCCGGCCCTGGGGCACCAGGCCGATGCCCGCGCGCGCGATCTGGTTGGGCGGCAGCCCGACGAGCTCGGTGCCGTTGTAGGTGATGCTGCCCCTGCGCGGCGGAGTGAGGCCGATGATGGAGCGGATCGTCGTGGTCTTCCCCATGCCGTTGCGGCCGAGCAGCGCTACCACCGTGCCGTCCTTGACCTCCATGTCGACGCCCTGCAGGACGTAGCTGTCGCCGTACCAGGTGTGGATGTCGTCGATCGCCAGCATCCTGATCACCCGCCCGCCGTGCTCGCCCTGTGCGAGCCCATGTAGATGTCCTTGACGGTCTGGTTGGCGCGGATCTCGTCGCAGGTGCCCTCGCACGAGATCTCGCCGAAGTGCAGCAGGATGATGCGCTCCGCGACACCGAAGACGAGGTCCATGTCGTGGGCGATCATGAGCACGGTGATCTTCTTGCCGAGCGCGCGGATGCGCTCTGTGATGTCCTTGCTCTCGGTCGGCGTGAGGCCGCAGCTAGGCTCGTCGAGCATCAGCAACTCCGGCCCGCTGGCAAGGCTCAGACCCATCTCCAGCTTGCGTTGCTCACCGTAGGCCAGTGAGCTGACCACCTCGTGGCGCTTGTCCCAGAGGTCGATCGCCTCGAGCAGTCCCTGCGCCGCGGCATGCAGCGTCTTGTCCCGCTTGAAGACACCCCAGACGCGGTACCGCCCGGCGCGCGTCCCCTGCAGCGCGATGAGCGCGTTCGTGAGCACGGATTCGTTGGGGAAGAGGCTGGTGATCTGGAAGGACCGCGCGATGCCGAGCTGGGTGCGCGCATAGACCGGCTTGTGCGTGATGTCCTCGCCCTTGAAGACCACCCTGCCGCCGGACGGCTTGAGCTGGCCGGTGAGCAGGTTGAACAGCGTGGTCTTCCCGGCCCCATTGGGGCCGATCATTCCGAGACGCTCACCCTCCTCGATCGTGAAGGTGACGTTCTTGACGGCGGCGAGGCCGCCGAAGTGCACGGAGAGGTCGTCGACCTCAAGCAGCGCGGCCATGGAACACCTTCCTCCACAGGTCGAGGAGCATCACGCCGATGCCCTGCGGGATCACCATGATGACCACCACGATCAGGGCAGCCCAGATGAGCGGCCAGCGCTCCGGCAGGTACACGCTCGCCAGGTACTCGACGCCGACCACGACGATCGCGCCGATGACCGGGCCGAAGTAGATGGAGGCGCTGCCGAGGATGACGATGAGGAAGACGATGTCCGTCATCGCCATGCCCATGGTGCCCGGCACCATGACGCCGCCGAAGTAGGCGAAGAGCGCGCCGGCGACGCCGCCGAAGACGCCGGCGATGATGTAGGACGTGTATTTGTAGAGCCAGGTGTTGTAGCCGAGGGCCTGCATGCGGCGCTCGTTGTCGTGGATGCCGCGAAGCGCGTAGCCGTAATGCGAGTTCACCAGCCTGTAGACCAGGATGAGGCACACGATGACGACGGCGAGCACGAGGAAGTAGTAGGTGTACGACGAGTTGACGGTGATGCCCGGTATCCCGAGGTCGGGCCAGGGGATGCCCGACATGCCGGTGGACCCGCCCGTGAGAGCGCGCGCCGAGATCGCGACGCGGACCAGCAGCTCGCCGAACGCCAGCGTCGCCAGCAGGAAGTAGATCGGGTTGTCGGAGGCCCCCACCCCGTAGACGCGGAAGGCCGGGATGCCGAGTCCGGCGCCGAGCAGCGCGGTGAGCACGACCACCAGCGCGAGGTTGACGAAGAAGTTCGAGATGCCCCCGTGGACGATGAGGATGCCGCAGGCGTAGCCGCCGAAACCGAAGAAGGCCGCGTGGCCGAACGTCGGGATGCCGCCGTAGCCCCAGAGGATGTTCATGCTCACCCCGAAGAGGGCGAAGATCATCATCTTCGTGACGAGACTCTGGATGTACGACGGCACGACGCTGGGGAGCACGAGCATGAGCAGAATGATCACGATGGCCGGCGCCCAGGTCTTGACCAGCGCGGCCACGCTGCGCCTCTCCACCGGCACCGGCGGGGCGGCGACCGTCCTGCGCATCAGGCGGCCGAGCAGCAGGTCGGCGGGCCGCGTCGCCATCAGAAGACCTTCCTTCCGATGAGGCCGCTCGGGCGTACCAGCAGGACGACGATGAAGATCGTGTACGACGTGAAGAGCGCCACCGACGGCACGTACGCCTTCCCGAACGTATCGAGTAGCCCGATGATGAGCGCGCCGAGCATGGTGCCCTGGATGTAGCCGGTGCCTCCGACCACGACGACCATGAGGGTAAGCAGGAGCAGTGCGTCACCCATGGACGGGTAGGCGCCGAGGACCGGCGTGCCGATGATCCCCGCGAAGCCGGCGAGCGCGGCGCCGAACAGGAAGACGAGCGTGCTGACCAAGCCGTAGTTGATGCCCAGGCTCCGAGTCATCTCCTTGTTGTCCATGCCCGCACGGACGATGGCGCCCACACGGGTCTTGTCCTGCATCCACCAGAGGAAGACGAGCACGGCGAGGCCGATGCCGCAGATGACGAGGCGGTAGATCGGGAAGGCGAGGTCGCCCACGCGCACGACGCCGGTGAACGTCTCGGGCGTGAGCCCCATCTTGGCGAAGGGGCCCCAGACCCAGAGGACGATGTTGGCGATGGCGTAGCCCAACCCGATGGTGAGCACGGCCTGCTCGGGCACCTTGCCGTAGAGGTGGCGAAGGAAGAAGTAGTAGATGCCGAGGCCGATGAGGCCCGTGCCGGCCGCCGCCACCACCACGCCGAGCCAGAACTGGTCGAGCTGGCTGATGATCGCGAGACCGAAGTAGGCGCCGAGGACGTAGAGGGCGCCGTGCGCCAGGTTGAGGACCCCCATGACTCCGAAGGTGAGGGAGAACCCGGCGGCCAACAGGAACAGGATGAACGCGTACGAGACGCCGTTCAGCGTCGTGATGATGAATGTACTCACACGCCCCCCTGGCGTCGAGACGAGTACTTCGTCGGCGGTCCCGGCTTCACACCGGCTGGCACGAGCGACACCTTACCTGACCTCCACCTCCTGCGAGTTACCGGAATGATATACGGATACCAGTATTTGACAAGTGCACACGCCGGTCTTTGTCAGCAGCAGGCGGCTCGGGAACCCTGGTACCCTGAGTGCAGGCACTGGTCCCCGCCGCCGCGCGCCGCTCGCCGTCGTGATATCGCCATTGCGCGAGGCGCCGCCAGACGGCTTCACGCCTGAGTATGCATCGGCGAGGATCCGCTCGACGTCCTGCCTGCCGTGTGGCTCCGGCTTCGCCGCGCTCACCCTGCGGCCACCGCCTCCGTCCTGGCGACGATCGCGGACAACTCGCGCAGGATGTCATCCGGAAGCGGCTCCGGCCTGTGCCCAGCGAGGATCTCGCGCGCCTTCGCCGCAGCCCGGCCACGCAGGTCGAGGCCGCCGTCCTCCGCCCACATCTCTCGGGGACGGCGGTCGAGCAGTCTGGACGTCGTCAGTCCCCGCATGTGCTCATACGTGAAGTCGGTCGCCAGGTAGTCGCCGAAGGGGGCCACGGCGGCGATTTCGTCTACGGCCATGGTGACGTCGTCGACGCGGACGCCGCGCGTGAAGGCGCGGATCATCCCGGCGATCTCGTCGTCGATGACCATCATCGCGTGGTCGAGCGTGTTGCCTGAGTCGAGCATCCCGGCACCGTAGATCAGGTTGGTCCCTGCCAGCGCTGCAGCGAGTCCGGTGAGCGTCTTCTCGTGCCCGGCTTGAGCGTCCACGAGCTTGGAATCCGTCTACAACCCCGCCATCCAGGTCGGAATGCCGTAGCGCCTGCAGAGTTGCGGCAAGCAGGCGCTCAGCAGGCTCATCTCCGGCGTCCCCACGCAATCGACGCCGAAGCGCATGTCCATCGCGGCGGAGAAGGAGCCGTAGATGACCCTGGCGCCGCGTTCGACGAGCTGCACGAAGACCAGGCTCGCCAGCATCTCGGCGTTGTGGCTGACGAGAGAGCCGGCGACCGTGACCGGCGCGGTAGCACCGGCAATGACGCCGCTGATGACCAGCATCGGCATGCCCGCGCGCGCAAGCACCGCAGCGACATCGGTGAACTGTTTCGTGAGCCGCAGCGGGCTCACGGTGGCACAGCCGCCGCTGACGAGCGGCCGCTCCCGGAACGCATCCCCGCCGCCGGCCACCACGGCGGCCATCTCCACGGCGGCTTCCGCCTCGTGCCTGCTCATCAGCGGGATGTGGACGTGCTTCGTCGTGCTGGTCAGCATCGCCTCGAGGCCGTGGGCCGACGGCGCCGCCTCGCCGACGTCGCGCGCGCCCACCGGCGACGCCACGGCGTCGATCTCGGAGAGCGCATCCACGAGCCGACAGATGTCGGCGACGTCGCTCTTGCGCGATGGGCGGTTCTCGCCGGTCTCGAGGTCGTTCATCAGGATGCCCTCGCAGAACGTGATGAAGCCGACGCACGACGAGCCGAGAAGGACATCGCTCTCCTCGTCTCTTCCGCAGAGCCAGAACGACGGCGGGCACGCGGCTAGCGCATCGGTGACGACGTGGGGAGGGAACCGCACGACGTGCCGCTCGCGATCGACGGCGCATCCGGCGTCCCCAAGCACGGCGAGAGCCTGGTCGTCCTCCACATAGGCGCCGGTCCGTTCCAGCACTTCCAGGGTGGCGAGGTGGACCGCGTCGATGTCACCATCCGAGAGCGGCTCCAAACCGATGCTCATCGTAGTCGTTCGGCCGGCCTGGCTGTTGCGTCTCATCTCTCCAGTTCCCAGCTCGAGGGTGGAAGAGGCGCGGAGGGGGCTCACGGCCATGCCGTGAGCCCCCTCATGCGCACCCGGGCAAGGCGCCGCAGGCGCCGCGCCGTCGGGCTACTTCTGCTCGTGCAGCAGGCCCTCGTAGGTGAAGACCGGCACCCACGCGATGCGGTCGCCCACCTGCTTGGTCTCCATCATGTAGTAGTTGCCGGTGCCAACGAACATATCCTGGTAGGGGCTCATCTTGTAGGGACCGGCCGGCGTTTCGATGGTCACGCTCGACATGGCCTCCTTGAGCTTGTCGGGGGAGGTGTCGCCACCGTTGGCCTCGACGGCGCCGGCGAACAGGTTGACGGCCAGCCAGGCGCCGAACGACTGCATGGTCGGGTACTCGCCGTTCTCCTGCGCCTTGTAGGCGTCGACGAACTCCTTGTTGATGGGATTGTCGATCTCCGGGGTGTAGAACTCGCCGCCGATGAGGCCGACGCCCACCTCGCCGAGGTCCCTGAGCTGGGGCTCGGTGAGGTTGCTGGCCATCGCCGTGATGAGCGGGGCCTCAAGGCCGTAGTCGTTGTACTGCTTGACGAAGGGCGCGGCACCGTTGCCGAAGATCCACCAGTACGTGCAGTCGGCATCCTTGAGCGTCGTGAGGTAGGAGCTGAAGTCGACCGCGTCGATCGGCACGAACTGCGTGCTCAGGATCTGGCCGCCGGCCTCCTCAAAGCCGTTGTTGAACCCCTCCTGGAGCTGGCGCCCGGCCGTATCCTCGTAGTTGATGCAGTTGGCCGTCTTCCAGCCCATCTCCTCCGCCGCGTACTTGCCGGTCATGTAGCCGGCGAACGAGAACAGGCCGCTGGGGACGAACGAGAGGCCGTTGGCCGTCTTCATGTTGTCGATCGGCTGCCCGTAGATGGAGATCGACGGGATGCCGCCACCGCTCTTGGCCAGATAGTCGGTGACCGCCGCGTTGGCCGGCGAGAAGATCGGGCCGATCATGACGTCGATCTTGTCGTTCTCCACGAGCTGGCGGGCCTTGTCCACTGCTTGGACGGGGTCGGAGGCGTTGTCGGCCTTGATGTACTCGACGGGCCGGCCGGCGATCTGTCCTCCGAGCTGGTCGATGGCGAGCCTGATGCCCTTGTCGGTCATCGTCGCATCGACCGCCATGAACCCGGTGAAGCCTTCGTCGAACCCGATCTTGATCGGCTCACCTGTCGCGGCGGCGGTGGGCTCGGCGGATTCGGAGCTGCGGGAGTCGGTCTCCGAGTCCGATCCACACGCCGCCAGCACGAGGGCGCCGAAGGCTCCGAGAACGAGCACGAGCGCCAGGACGGCGATCACGACTTTCCTCTGCATTGTCAGTCCCCCTGCGAAGATGATCGGAAGGTAGTCGGTGTGCTGCTCTGCTGACACGGGCGCGACGCGCCGGCGCTCACAAGGTCCGTTCGCCGCGACCGCCCGTCCGCTGCGACGGGAGGCGGCGACCCAACCGCCGTACGCGTTGCTGAGAGTGCTGCGGGTCCCTGCTCCTTTCGTCGGCCTTCGCCGCTCTGTAGAGGAGCCTCCCCTGAGGGCCCTGTTGCCCAGAACGGCTAGTTCCCTGCGTCCCCGTAGTGCAAAGGGTAAGGGTGCAAGGTATCGCACGGAGCCACACGCTGCAAGCGCCGTGACGCGAAGCGGCGGCCGGGTCAAGGCCCGGCCGCCTCTCGACACTCCGGAGGTGCCGCGGGCTACGCGTAGGTCGTGATGTTGAGCAGGGTCGCCCGCGAGGAGATCGGCGTGGTGGAGAGGGCTCCGAAGTCGCTGCCCTCGTACCCGAACAGCTTGCCGTTGGACCGCTTGGCCCTCCAGTCCACCAGCACCACGCCGAGCGTCGGTATGACCTTCTCGCGCCACACGAAGAGGTAGAGCTCCTCGCCGACCTTGCGGTAGTGACAGCGGTCGGTGTCGGCGAGTCCCTGCTCGGCGCCCCGCAGGCACTGCCACGTGTAGAGGTCCTGGTTGAGGTAGATGTGCTTGTACGCCTCAGTCTCGCTGTAGACGTACTGCACGCGCTTGCCCACGAGCTCGTCCGTGGGCGCGTGTGGGTGCGCCCCCGGCACGAACGGTCCGTCGATGACGGCCGGGACGATGTCGGTGGCGACGAGCGTGAGCTCCGCCCCCTCCGTCGCCAGCGCGAACGCCCCGCGCGCGGCCTGGTCGGCCGTCGGCAGGGTGCCGACGACGGTGGTCGCCGCGCTCCGCGCCAGGTCCAGCACGATGGTCACCGCCGTAGCTCGCCGCGTGCCGGCGACGTAGTCGACCACGGCCACTTCCTCTCGCGGGCGCGTGATGCGGCATGTCTCCTCACCCTTGGCGCCCGCGCCGGGCCCGGCGGTCACCTCCCAGGCGAGCCGGCCACCCTCCGCGAACGACAGCGCTGTGACCGTCGCGTCCTCAGCGTGAAGGCTCATCGACCTGCCGGCGAGTGAATCGTCGGCCGGCAGAGTGTCCTCGCTGATGCCCTTGACGAGTTCTCCCACTTGAATGAACCGCAGGGATTCATCGTCCATGAGAGCCCCCCGTCAGTACCCTTTGAGGATGTCGATCATGATCTCCGACGCCTTGACCGCGTACTCGCGCGGCACGGTGAGCGGCGGCATGAAGCGGAACACGTTGGCGTGCCGCCCACACGGCGTCATGAGGATGCCGCTGTTGAGCAGCTTGAAGGCGATCTCGCCGACCTTCTCTCCGGCCAGTGGCTCCTTGGTGGCGCGGTCCTCGACCACCTCGATGCCGACCATGAGGCCGTTGCCGCGCACGTCACCGATGACGGGCACGTTCGGCATGGCGTCGACGAACATGCCCTTGATCTCCTCGCCCAGGACGGCGGCGCGGCCGATCAGGTCGGTGGTGGGGTCGGTGAGGATGTCGATGTTGGTCATCGCGACCTCGCACCCCATCGCATTACCGGCGAAGGTGCTCGGCTGCGAGCCCTCACGCAGCGCCTCTTCCATATCGGAGCGATAGGTGACACCCGCCATGGGCATGTCGCCGCCCATGCCCTTGCCCCACGTGAGCATGTCGGGGACGACCTTGGAGTGCTGGATGGCCCACATCTTGCCGGTACGACCGGCGCCGGACTGCACTTCGTCGGCGACGTACAGGCACCCGTTCTTCTCGCAGGCGGCCTTGATCATCTCCAGGAACTCCGGCGGGGGAGCGATGTACCCGCCCTCGCCCTGCTGCGACTCGATGACCACAGCGGCGACGTCGTCGGCGCCCGTGTACGGTCCGTTGAGGATGTCGTCCACGTACTTGCCGCACTGGAGGTCGCAGGTCGGGTACTCCTTGCCGAACGGGCAGCGATAGCAGTACGCGTAGGGCAGGTGCTGGACACCGGCGATCAGCGGGCCCCAGCCGTGGCGGTAGTTGTAGGACGTGGTCATGGCCGCGGTGCCGCACCAGACGCCGTGATAGGCGCCGTGGAAGGCGATGAGCTGGGAGCGGCCAGTGTAGGCTCGGGCGAACTTGATTGCCGTCTCGACGGCGTCGCTGCCGGCCTGGTAGACGGCCGTGTGGCAGCTGCCGGCGAGGCCGTCGGGCATGACGCCCGAGACCTTCTTGGCGAGCTCGATGCGCTTGGGGTTGGTGATGTCCGTGGTGTGCATGATGACGTCGCACTGTCGCTGGATAGCGGCGAGGACTTTGGGGTGGTTGCGTCCCACGGCATTCACCGCCACGCCGGCGGCCATGTCGATGTACATGTTGCCGTCGGCGTCCTTGACGGTCACGCCCTTGCCCTGCTCCAGGATGACGGGGAAGCCCCCGCCGCCGCGAGTGAAGGATTCGTATTTTGCCGACTCCTCCATCAGGGCGCTGACGTTGGGTCCCGGCACCTGCGTCACCATGCTGGGCGCGCCGGGCCAGGACAGCTCCATCAGTTGTGCTTCGAGTGCTTCAGCGTTCATGCGTCACCTCAATCACATCGAGTCTGCGACCGATCCATTCGTCATTCGGACATGATACTGCAATATCATATGATGACAAGGAGACTACGCGGACTTGCGCGTCACTGCGTCGGAGCGTCGCGCGCCGCGACGGTAGAGTGGGTCAGGCCGAGCCCTCGAGCGCCTGTTCCGGACACGCGTAGCCGCAGTATTCGGAGAGCGATCGAGCAGCGGCCGCCACGGCGCCGGCGCAGGCGGTCCTGGCGTCCGGACCGAAACGGCCGGTCGGGACGACGACACCGATCGTCGCGATGATCTCTCCCGTCTGGTTGCGCACCGGCGCGACGACGGCGCACGTGCCGAGGTCGTGCTCCTCGACGTCGAAGGCGAGACCCTCGCCGCGGATCCTGTCGAACTCTGCGGCCAGCGCCGCAGAGTCGACGATCGTGTACCGAGTGAGCCGACGGTGCGGCCGCTTGACGATGCGGGTGCGCTCCGCGTCAGGCTTCATGGCGGCGAACATCTTGCCGTGCGCGTTCGCCGTGTCGCCGATCACGCGACCCACGGCGATCTCGGGCACGAACGGCCGTGCCGACGCCACCAGGTCAGCGCAGACGGCGACGCCGTCGAGCTCGACGGCCAGAGCGGCCAGCTCCCCGGTCTCCTGCATGAGCGCCTCGAGGTACGGGCGGGCGATGTCCACGAGCGGGGCGAACCCCTCGGCCAGGTAGATGCCCGCCAGCATGGCCGGTCCCAGGCGATACCTGCCGGTCGCCGGATCGTGGACGAGGTGGCCCGTGTCCTGGAGCGTGCGCGCCATGCGGTACGCGGTCATCCGCGACACACCGAGACGGCCGACCATCTCGTCCAGGGTCCACTGGCGATGCTCCGCGTCGAACATCCCCAGCATGGCCATCCCGGTGGCGAGCGTGCGCACCGTGCGGGAGTCTCCGCCGTCGGCGCGCCGCCGCGCGTCTCCGGCCTGTGCTCCGTTACGCCGCGCCCTCGCGGGGCCGTCCTTCGCCATCGCCGTTCTCCCTGTGGTCGGCGGTCCACGCCGGGCCGCGCCGGCGTGGTCGAGTCATGCCGCGTCCTGAGTCTACCTGCCCGAGTAGTCGGGCTTCCTCTTCTCGAAGAAGGCTCGTGCGCCCTCCTTCTGGTCCTCGGTGCCGAAGCACATGGCGAAGAGCTCGCGCTCGTAGTCCATGCCCACCGTGAGCGGCAGGTCGAGCGATTTGTTGATGGCCAGCTTGGCGATCTTGAGGATGGTCGGGCTGTTGCGGAGCAGGTCGCTCACGAGGTTCTCCGTCGCCGCCCGAAGCTCCTCGGCCGGCACCACTCTGTTGACGATGCCGTACCGGAGCGCCTCCTCCGCATCCATCATGCGGCCCGTGAAGATGAACTCCTTGGCCCGCTTCTCCCCCATGAGCCGCGGGAGCACCTGCGTGCCCCCGCAGCCGGGGATGACGCCGACGCGGATCTCGGGCTGGCCGAACTTGGCCGTGTCTGCGGCGATGGCGAGGTCGCTCGCCAGCACCAGCTCACAACCACCCCCGAGCGCGAGGCCGTTCACCGAGGCGATCACCGGCTTGGGCAGCGTGCGGACGGTCTCGTGGGGCCGGCGGCGCGCCTTGTTGACGATAGCGTCGTTGAGCCGCCGCGTGGGGAACTCGTCGATATCCGCTCCGGCGCTGAACGCCTGGTCGCCGGAGCCGGTGATGACGACCACGTGCACGCCGTCGTCGAGCCCGGCACGCTCCAGAGCATGCGCCATCTCTGCCCGGAGCTCGTCGTTCTGGGCGTTCCGCTTCTCCGGCCTGTTCAGCGTGATCCACACCGCCCGGCCGGCCTGCTCGTACAGGATGGTCGCGTAGTCGGCCATGACTGCCTCCGCCTAGTGATTGGTGTGCCGTCGCTCCACCACTCGTCAGCCTGCCTGCGGCGGCTAGTTCTTGAGGATGAGGGCGGCGTTGTTGCCCGCCATGCCGTAGACCTCGGACATGCCGACCTTGGCGCCCTCCACCTGGCGCGCGCCGCACTGGCCGCGGAGCTGGAGGACCATCTCGTACACCTGCGCGAAGCCCTGCGCCATGGTGGCCTCGCCGAAGCTGGAGAATCCGCCGCTGGGGCAGACCGGCAGCTTGCCGCCGATCATCGTCTCGCCACGTTCGAGCGCGAGGTGGGCGGTGCCCTCCTCGAAGAAGCCCATGGTCTCGAGGTACTGGAAGTAGTGCCAGGAGCTGTTGTCAGGGACCTCGACGAAGTCGATGTCGTCCGGCCCCATGCCGGCGTCCTCAAAGGCGGACTTGGCGGCGACCCAGCTTTCGCTGATGATCGGCATGCCCTCCTTGGGCTGGAAGCCCAGGACCGGGATGCGCGTGGTCGGGTCGCCGTACAGCGGGCTGCCCAGGCCAGAGCCGACGATGTGGACCGGCTTGGACGTGAACTGCCTGGCCTTCTTGGCGTTGCAGAGGATGACCGCGCCGGCGCCGTCGCTGGTGGCGCAGATCTCGAACAGGCGCAGCGGGTTGCACACCATCGGCGAGGCGAGCACCTCCTCCTGCGTGAACTCCTTCTGGTAGCGCGCCGCCGGGTTGATGGCGCCGTGCTTGCTGGTGGCCACCTTGACCATGGCGAGGTGCTCGTCGGTGATGCCGTACTTCTCCATCTTCTTGCGGCACTCGAGCGCCCAGTACACCGGGTTCGGCATGCCCATGAGCCAGCGCATGGTGTCGTCGGCCGGCACCGGCTCCTCGTGGTACGGCGGCAGGAAGGGGAAGAAGCCCTTGGCCGACTTGTCGGCCGCAACGGCGAGCACGATGTCCGCCTGGCCGGAGGCGACCATGGCGGCGGCGACGGCGATGCAGGTGCCGCCCGTCGCGCACGCGTTGTTGATGTTCATGGTGGGCACGCCCGTGTAGCCCATGACCTCGTCGATGTACGAGCCGGCGTAGATGCCCTTGCGGCCGCCCCAGTTCTGCGAGCCGGACACGACGATCTCGATGTCCTTCCAGGTGATGCCGGCGTCGTCGAGTGCCGCGTAGATCGCGTCCGACGCCATGTTGGTCCAGAACTTCTCTGGGAACTTGCCCCAGGGGTGCAGGCCCACTCCGATGATGGCGATGTCGTCCACTGTCACACCTTCCTGAACTTCCAGCCGACGAGCTCTTCGCCGCTCTTGTTGGTGTAAAGCACGCGGATCACCGTCTGGACCTCCATGCCGATGGAGACCTCGTCCGGCGTGCAGTCGTCCATCATGCCGATGATGTGGATGCCCTCGGGCATCTTCACGGAGACGACCGGGGTTGGCACCCAGTCTTCCTTCTTGGCCACGTACGGCGGCGGCGGCGGATAGCTCATGTCGGAGTACGTGTCCACGACTCCGACGCCGCTGAGGGGGATGTCCTCGACGTCCCTCTCCACGCACTCCGGGTTGTGGCAGGTGAAGCTGCGCGGGAAGAAGTAGTCGCCGCACGACCTGCAGTGGGTGGCGATGATCCGGCCGTCCACGCCCGGCTCGGTCGGAGTGAACAACCCCTCACCGAGCAGGACCCGCTTCTGCTCCGTCTGCGCGTCTGTCATCTTGGCTCCTTCTGGGGGTCAGCTGCGCCTCGCGTCCGGTCAGAGGATGACCTTGGCCGCGCGCAGTTCATCGATGCCGCTCGTCTCGTAACCGAGCTCGCCGAGGATCTCGTCCGTCTGCTCGCCGAGCCCGGGCGTGACCGACTTGACCGCGGCCGGGTTCTGGACGAACTTGTTCGGCGAGTTGATGGTGCGGATCGTGCCGACGCCGGGCTGGTCGACCTCGGTGAAGAAGTCGTTGGCCAGCGCCTGCGGGTCCTCGATCACCTGCTCGGGAGAGAGGATCGGTCCGTACATGAGCTTCTCGGCGCGCAGGCGCTCCTCCCACTCTGCGTAGGTGCGCGTCTTGAACGCCTCGTTGAGCATCGGTGTGAGGATCTCGCGGTGCTGCTGGCGCATGTCGGTGGTGGCGAACCGCGGGTCGTCGGCGAGGTCCGGCCGGTCGAGGGCGCTGGTGAACGACTGCCAGAACTTGGATCCGGCCGGGTCGTGCGCCTTGGCGTACCGGTCGGCCGCCGTGAGCTGCAGCCAGCGGCCGTCCTTACACTCGTAGACGTCGTAGAACGGGTTGTCCGACTTGGACGGGTCGACGCGCCGCAGCGGCAGCCCGAAGAGCGCGTCCATGATGTCGGCGCCCACCATCCACACGCCGGTGTGGTAGAGGTTGAACTCGACCTTCTGGCCCTCGCCGGTGTGCTCGCGGTGGTAGAGCGCCGCGCACATGCCGCCGAAGATCTGCATGGACGACACGCGGTCGATGATGCCCGGCCGTGAGGCGGGTGGCGGCGTGCCGGGCACGCTGAGCATGTCCTGGATGCCCGATCGTGCCCAGCCGGCGGCGAAGTCGTAGCCGGCCATGTCCTTGTCCGGCCCGACGGTGCCGTAGGCCGACACGATGCCATAGATGATGTCCGGCTTGTAGCCGCGCAGGGTCTCGTAGTCGAGGCCGAGACGCTCAAGGGAACCCGCCTGGTAGTTGGTCAGGAACACGTCATGGTCGCCGACCATCTTGTAGACGATCTCTTTTCCGGCAGGCTGCCGCAGGTCGATGGCGATGCTTCTCTTGCTGCGGTTGTGCAGGTAGAAGCCGGGGTTGATGTCGGTGCCGCGGAACGTCCGCGACTGATCGCCCGTCAGGGGTTCGATCTTGATCACGTCCGCGCCGCAGTCACCCATCATCGACGAAGCGGCCGGCACGGCCACGACGTGACCCATCTCGATGACTCTGACGCCCTCCAGAATGTCCGTCATCTCACTCACTCTCACTGTCCTGTCTCGAAGCGGAAGGCCTGGTCGGGATCGATGACCGCGAGGATGCGGACCATGCAGCCGTCGCCACCCGGCCAGCGCCACGGCAGCGCGAGGAACGTGCAGCGCTTGCCGGTGACCTCGTCCAGGTCGCCGCCGACGTTCTCGATGCCGGGGATGCCGCCCTGGCACATGAGGATCTTGTGCGCCGGCTCCCAGCTCGGGAAGTCCTCCTTGGGGTCGCGGCCGGTCTCGGCCTTGTACTCGTCGATGAGGTGAGGCTGTGACGGCCCGAGGCCGTGGTCGACGAGCTTGGTGGCGATGGGATGGTCGTTGGCCTGGTGACCGTAGCCGACCATCTTGACCTTCTTGTCGACCAGCCACTGCGCACCCTCGGCGCCCATGCCGCAGCCGTAGGCGAAGTACTCGTCGGTGTCACCCCACAGGCGGTGGAAGCCCGTGTTGATCATGACGATGTCGCCCTCTTGGATCCTGGGCGTGGCGTTCTCGAGATCCTCGGGCGTGATGACGCCCCACTTGCCCTTGGGGATGTCCACGCAGACGCCCGTACCGACCAGCCGCCAGAGCGGGTAGTCGGCGATGCTCGGCGTGTTCTCGGTGACGTGGAGCGGGGCGTCCATATGCGTGCAGCGGTGCATGATGCCCTCCCACTCCACCTCGTAGACGCCGTCCTTGGCGTGGAACTTGCTCACCTTGACGTTCACGCTCGGTGTGGACGGCCACTCGGGGATGAACTGGGTGAACGTGTGGCTCAGGTTGTAGACCTTCAGACTCATGTCTGCTTCCCTTCTCGTCCGCGATCAGTTGCCGGCGTCGATGCGCAGCTTGCCGGACGGGTCGAGCATGGCGATCATGCGGACCGGACAGGCGTCTCCGTGCTCGAACTTCCACGGCGTCGCGGCGACGGTGGCACGCTTGCCCTTGACGAGGTCGACGTCGCCGCCCACCTGCTCGACCGTCGGGATGCCGGCGGCGGCCAAGGCCTTGTGCGCCGGGAACCACTCCGGGAAGTCGGCCTTGGCGTCGCGACCGGTGGCGGCCTTGTACTCGTTCGCCAGCCGCTTCATCTGCGGGCCGCCGCGATGCGGGCCCATGGAAGTCGCCAGCGGCACGTCGATGAACGGCGTGTCGACGGCGACGAACTTGGGGTTCTTCGCGATGAGCCACCCGGCGGCGTCTTTGGTCAGGCCCGGCGCCTCACCGAAGTACTCGAGGCCGTCGGAGTAGTTGTGATGCCAGCCCGTCACGATGACGACGATGTCGCCGTCCTGAACGGCCGGGGTGGCGGCCTCGAGATCGGCGGCCGTGACGACCTCCCAGCGCTGCTTGGGGACATCGAGCACGGCGGCGTTGCCGAAGAGGCGGTCCGGGGAGACGGCGGCCAGGTCGTCGCCGCGCTGGACCATGTGGATCGGGGCGTTCATATGGGTGCCTGTATGCAGGCTGGTGGTGACGCGCCAGGCGAGTACGCCGTGCTGGGCGTGCTTGACGGCGCGCACCATGCGCACGTCCAGCTGTCCGGGCTCGGACGGAACGCCGTGGCCCCATACGTGGCTCAGCTCGATGAGCTGCAGACCCGAGTAGGGATCGGTGACGACATCTGCCATTTTGTCTCTCTCCTTCGACGTGGTCGAGTCGGGCGGGCCTCTCTCCTGCCTCAGGCGTACGCCATCATGCCGCCGTCCACGTAGAGGACGGTGCCCGTGATGAAGTCCGACGCCGCCGATGCCAAGAACACGGCCGGCCCGACCAGGTCCTCCACGTCGGCCATCCGCCCCATCGGCACGTTGAGCAGCATGCGTTCGTACCGCGAGGAGTCCTGCTTGATGCGTTCGGACGTCATGGGCGTCACCGTGATGATCGGCCCCAGCGCGTTGACGCAGACCTTGTAGGGCGCCAGTTCGACGCCCAGCTGCTTGGTGATCATCTTGACCGCGCCCTTCGTGGCGCAGTAACCGGCGTTGCCGCCCAACGCGCCGCGGTCGTCGCGTACGGACGACAGGTTGATGATCTTGCCGCCGCCCTGCTCGATCATGTGCGCGCCGAACAGCTTGCAGGCAATCATGACGGCTCTGACGTTCACACTGAAGAGACGGTCCCACTCGTCCATCGGGAACTCCGTCGCCTGCGCCTTGAAGTTGTAGCCGAGCGCGTTGACCAGGATATTGACCCTGCCCATGCTCGCCGCGGTCGCTTCGACGAGGGCCTGCATGCTGCTCTCGTCGGTGGCGTCGACCTCGCGTGTGACCACGGACTGATGACCCGCCGCGGCGAGGCCGGCTGCACACCGCTCCAGGCCCGCAGCGTCGCGGTCGACCAGCTCAAGTCTGGCGCCGTAGCGCAGCAGTCCCGCGGCGATCGCCGCGCCCATGCCGCCGGCTCCCAGGACAACGGCATTCTTGCCCTCGAGAGAGAAGAGATCTTCCATGCGTGCGTCCTTCCTGGTCAGCTAGTCCTAGTTGACGACGCCGAGGACGGCCCTGGCCTCGTCCAGCGTGGCCGGCTGAGGGTGAGCTCCCGCGCGATGCGGACCGTGCGCTCGACCACCGTTGAGGGTGGCGGTGATGATGACCGTGCCCGCAGAAGCCTCATGACCCGGACACCGCCTGTCCGGTCGGCTCGTTGCAGAGCGAGACGGCACGACCGGTCGCCGCGCGGACCTGCGCCAGACCGGAGCCCATAGCGCCGCCGGCGCCGACGTTGGCCACCTTCTGCATGCCCTCCGCATCCACGCAACGCCCCTCGTCAATGGTATCGTGATATCACTTTTTGCATTCTATCACGTCGAGCGCTCCTCGGCCGTGTGGCCTGCGCACTCGGGTCGAGCCGGAAGACGAGAGCGCCGCGGCCGCCGGGGTGGATCCGGCGGCCGCGGCGGGACGAGCCAGGGTCAGGTGCGCGTATCGGCCTCGGCGTATCCCAGGAAACCTGACAACGCCGCGGCAGACGCCTTCACGGCGGTCACGCAGGTCTCGCGCTCACGTGTGCCGAAGCGACCCGTCGGCACGACGACGCCGATGCTGCCGATGACGTTGCCCATCTGGTCCCGGACGGGGGCGGCCACGGCGCACGTGCCGAGGTTGCGCTCTTCGATGTCGAAGGCGACGCCCGCCTCGCGCACCCGTCGCAGTTCCGCGGCGAGCTCCTCGGGATCGGTGATGGTCCGGGGGGTGAGCCGCTCGTGCGGTCCCGAGAGCAGGCGCTCGCGATCGGCGTCCGTCATCGACGCCGCGTACATCTTGCCGTGCGCGTTGGCGGTGTCGCCGATGACGCGGCCGACGGCCACCTCACGCTTGTGCGGCCGCTGCGAGTCGAGCATATCGACGCATACGGCCACGCCATCGACGTCAACGGCGAGCGTCGCGGACTCGCCCGTCTCCTCGACGAGCGCCTGCAGGTACGGCCGGGCGATGGCCACCAGCTCGGCGTAGCCCTCCGAGAGGTACGTCGCGGCGAGAAGGGCGGGACCGAGACGATAGCGCCCGCTCTGTGGGTCCGTGACGAGATAGCCGGCGCTCTGCAGGGTCCGGGCCATGCGGTACCCCGTCATGCGCGGGAGTTTGAGCTCCGTGACCATCTCGTCGAGGGTCCACTCGCGATGCTCAGCGTCGAAGAGACCGAGCATCGCCAGGCCTTTCGCCAGGGCGCGGACGACGAACGCCTCTCCGTTCGACTCCAGCGGCCCGCTGGCGACCGGCTGCCGCTTCTTCTTGCCTGCCTTGCGCGTCTCTTTGGCCATGGCCCCGTCTTCCTTCTCTCGTGGATCAGCTCGTGAACATCGCGTCCAGGTCGGCCTCGGCGACGTCGTACCGGTTTCCGGATGGCAGGACCGCCTCCTCCACGATGAACGCCGGAGGACGGTCGTCCTTCGAGGTGAAGCCGGCGCGGCGGTTGAAGTCGCGCTCCCCGCGCACGATCTGATCGCCCATCCTGATGAGGTAATCCTCAGGGAGCGTCTCCCCGGTGATGGCCGCAGCCGCCTTGACGAACTCACCCTGCAACTCCGGCATGTCGAGCGCCGGCAGTGTCGCGAACAGGCACATGCCGAGCGAGTCGATCGCGGCGAAGTAGCACTGTAGGAACTCGGAGATCTGTGCCTGTCCTTCGGCGGAACCGGGGTCGTAGGTCGGATTGGCGGGACTGGGCAGGGCGTTGCCCGCGGTGTGGTCGGCGCCCTGCGGACTGGTGATGTACGTGGTGCCGGTGCCCTTGAGCACGCGCGGGTCGTAGGCCGCGAAGCTCTGGCCCTTGACCGCGGGCACGCGGGTGACGCCGAGGCGCCGCCCGGTCGCGACGCAGCCATCGGCGAGCATGCGCGCGTCCGGGTCTTCGTCCTTGAGCCTGCTGAGCAGCGCGAGCGCCGCCTCGCCGTCGCCCCACTCGAGCAGACCGCCCTCCATGGCGACACCCATGGCGGCGCCGACGTCCATCGTATCGAGCCCCAGGTCGTCGCAGAGGTGGTCGAGCCGCGCGATCTGGTCGAGGTCGCTGATGTGGCAGTTGGAGCCCATGAGCCCGATCGTCTCGAACTCGACGCCGGAGGTGATGACCTCGCCGGCGTCGTCCGTGTACACCTGCGAGCAGTTGATGACGCAGCCCTTCATGCAGCTGTGCTTCGTGGCCCCCTTGGGGCGCGAGGAGATCATCTCGACCATGTGCTCACCGCTGATGTCCGGCGCGTGCTCCCAGGTCCCGGCGGAGAAGTTCCTGGTGGCCAGGCAGCCCATGGACTGTGTCACATTGACGAGGAACGCCGAGCCGAGCGCCTCGAGGGCGGCCATGGCAGGATGCGAGCGGATGCCGGTGACGAGAGCCTTGGACGCCTCCTTGAGCGCGGCCACGTCGGCGACGACGACGCCCGGTCCCCCGGTGGCGTCGACGACGATCGCCTTGAGGTTCTTGGAGCCCATCACCGCGCCCAGACCGCCGCGCGCCGCCGCGCGCATGTAGTGGTCTGACGTGGTGACGAGGACCGCGGCGGCCTTGGCGCCCATCTCTCCCGCCGGGCCGGTGCAGATGATCGAGACCTTGTCGCCGTACTGCTTCCAGAGGCGAGCGGCGGTGTCGAACGAGCCGAGTCCAACGAGCTCCGGCGCCGGGACGAGCTTGCCGCCGTCCGCAGTGACCACCAGGACCGACACCTCGTCGGCCTGCCCGGTGACCTTGAGGGCGCGCAGGCCCAGCTCGGCCAGCGCGCGCGCGGCCGAACCACCGGAGTTGGCCTCCTTGATGCCGCCGGTCAGCGGGCTCTTCCCACCCACGGAGAGGCGCCCGCCGTTGGGCACGACGGTGCCTGCGAAGATGCCGGCGGCGTACACGAGGACGTTGCCGGGGCCGAGGGGATCAGCCTCGGGGTGGACTTCACTGCTGACGATGGCCGAGGTCAAGCCATGGCCACCCAGCGGCTCGAGATCCGCACCCAGCGGCTCCCTCGCTACCGCGCCACTCGTCAGGTCGACGTTGAGGAGGTCGGTCACGGTCGCTCACATCCTTTCCCGGGGACGGAGCGTCTCGCCCTCGCTCGTCCTCCCGCGCCCCGGTGCTGACCACGAAGTGATATGAATATATCACTCCAACGACCTGAGCATTATGCGGCCGGACGCTCGCGCATGCAATAGAGCCCGAACGCACGGATGACGCGGTCGCCTGCGCGATCGCGTCGCGCGCAGGCACCTGTGTGGTCCTCGGCGGCACACCGGTGGGATGTCAGGCTTCCTCGTGCTGGGCCTCCACGCCTTTTCCCGTCGAGAAGATCGGGGGCTGCCCTGTGGACGCCGCAACCGTCGGCGTTGGGAGCGCTCGTGCGCAGCCTGTACCGTGGCCTTGGTCCTCCGGTCACCTGGATGACGACCGCGACCACGACGTCGCGGCGCGGGAGCCGCGTTCAATCTGTAGTGGATGGAAGTGCATTGACGGGGGATACTGCTGCAAGACGGGCGTCTCTTGGACGCCAGTCCTCCTGCTCCGCTACAGTCTGGGGATGTTGGCCAGGCCGCCCGCAAGAGACGCTCGCCACCGCACCGGCGAACGCCGCTCCCATGTCATCGAGACCCGCGTCGCACCCGGCGGGTCGCCGGGGCCTGAGCCTTGGTCCCGCTCAGGCGACCTCATCATCGCGACAGTGCTCGAGGGCGCCCTGCAGTCCCGCTTCGAGGACCACACGATCGTGCTGCACGCGGGCGACACGATCTCGTACTCGCCCGCCGATCGGCACTCCCGAGGCGACCCGGACGATCAGGTACCGGCGGTGGCGTTCATCTTCGGGATGCCGGCCGAGTACTGAAGTGCCGGCCACCCTGAGCGGGAAGGCGCCATGAGCGCTGCCGGCCGCGACATGATTCGCCGTGCGCTCGCTGCGGGGAGAGCGTCGCTCGACGAGCGGGAGGCCAAGGCGCTGCTCGCGATGTACGGGGTGCCGACGCCGGCGGGCACCGTCGTCCAAAACGCGCAGCGAGCGGCGGCCGTGGTCGAGGCGCTGGGCCGACCCGCCGTCCTGAAGGCGCTCGGGCCTGACATCCAGCACAAGAGCGACCTCGGCCTCGTCGAGCTCGATATCCGCGACGCGGCCGGCGCCCGCGCCGCCTATCACCGCATCGTCGACCGGGCGGCGGGCCGCGCCGAGGACGGCGTGCTCGTCGAGGAGCTCGTGCCCCACGAGCGCGAGCTCCTGGTCGGCATGCGCCGCGATGAGCAGTTCGGCCCGGTCATCGCGTTCGGCCTCGGCGGCATCTTCACCGAGGCGGTCGCCGACGTGGCCTTCGCCTTGGCGCCGCTCGACGACGCCGACGCCATTGCGCTCGTGGCCGGACTGCGCGCGAAGCGCCTACTCGGCCCTCTACGCGGGCTCCCGCGGGTCGACATGGACCAGCTGCGCGACATCCTGCTGGCGGTGGCGAAGATGGCGGCCGACCACGCGGAGATCGCCGAGATCGACGTGAACCCGCTGCTGGTCGCCGGGACCGACCTCGTCGCTGCCGACGCACTCGTGATCCTTGCGGACCCGGGGAGCGCTTCGAGACCCGAAGGGAGCGAGGCGTCCGGCGGCGCGGAGCGACGCTCACCGGGACGTCGGCTGAATCTGCACGCTGTCTTCTCCCCGGCCTCGGTCGCCGTCGTCGGCGCCTCGGAGGACCGCACGAAGTGGGGCGGCTCCGTGCTGCAGAATCTGATCGGCGGCGGGTTCCAGGGAGCGCTCTACCCGATCAACCCCCGAGCCGACGCCATCTTGGGGCTACCCGCGTACGCCTCGCCGGACGAACTGCCGGAGACGCCGGACCTCGTGATCTGCGCGCTCGGCGGGCCGGCCGCGGCGCCGGTCGTCGCGGAGTGTGGCCGCCGCGGCGTGCCGGCGGCGATCGTCATCGCAGCGGGCTTCGCCGAGGCCGGCGAAGAGGGCGAGGCGCTCCAGGACGAGCTCGCCCGGGCGGCCGTCACGGGCGGCGTCACCCTCGTCGGCCCCAACTGCATGGGCGTCCTCTCCACGAGTTCTCGGCTGAGCGCCGTCGGCTTCGTCACGCTGCGCCCGGAGCCCGGATCACTCAGCGTCATCTCCCAATCGGGCAACATCGGCACGCAGTTGCTGATGACCGCGGAGCGCCGCGGCGTGGGCGTCGAGAAGTACGTGAGCAGCGGTAACCAGGCGACGACCGACGCCAACGACCTGCTGGAGTACCTGGCCGACGACCCAAAGACCGGAGTGATCGCCCTCTACCTCGAGGGGCTGGGCGACGGCCGCCGCTTTTACGACCTCGCGCGCGCGACCACACCGCACAAGCCTCTGGTCGTCCTGCGCGGCGGCCTGAGCAGGTTCGGGCGCAAGGCGGCAAGCTCGCACACCGGCGCCCTCGCCGGCTCGGCAGAGGTCTTCCGCGCCGCCGCCCGCCAGGCGGGCGTCATCCTCGCTGGCGATCCGGATGAGGCACTCGACGCGTGCGCGCTTCTGGCCTATCAGCCGCTGCCCGCAGGCGGCCGAGTGGCGGTGGTCACGCTCGGTGGCGGCTGGGGCGTGCTCACGGCAGACCTCCTTGCGGCGCACGGGCTCGAGCTGGCGGAGTTGCCCGACGATGTGATCGCCGCCATCGATGAGCTCCTGCCGCCGTTCTGGAGCCGGGGCAACCCGATCGACCTCGTCGCCACGATCTCGGACGGTGTACCCGAGAAGATCATCGAACTGGTCGCCGGCTCCGACAGCGTGGACAGCGTCATCACGCTGGCGCTCATCGGCAGCCCGAGCAGCGGGCGACCGGGTCTCGACGGCGAGACGAGTGACCGCCGGGAGACCTCAGGCGACGGTCTCGCCGGCGCGCCTCCCAGCGTCTCCTCCGAGCTCAACGAGCGGGAGCTGGCCCTCCTGGGCAGCATCGCCACGATCACGGCGCGGACCGGAAAGCCGATCGTGAGCGTGCCCCTCATCCCAGTGGAGCGTTGCGTGTTCCCTGGGCTCGGCAGGTATGCCCCTGTCCTGCTGCCGAGCCCGACGGCGGCCGTGAACGCGCTCACCAGAGCGACCTGGTACGCGACGAATCCCGCGCGGCCAGGCAGAGCAGTCGCCGGAGCCTGACGGCCCCGCAGTGCCGGCGACGGGTCCCCGCCGGCGACCCCGAGCCGGGCGTGCCCGGTCGGCCTCGGGGTAAGCTCATCGGCAGATGAAGACGTTTTGGCGCATCCTCAAGCTGCTCGGCGACTACAAGTGGCTCACCATCGCGGGCTTCGCGCTGGCCTTCGCCCAGATGGGCCTCGGGCTGCTCATAC
>CAVPJG010000011.1:0-136221 GCA_963705205.1 uncultured Thermoleophilia bacterium | reverse complement strand
CTTCATCTCGACCGCCTTCGTGCCGACCGAGCTGATGCCGGGGTGGATGCAGAGCTTCAACGCCTGGAACCCGGTCACGTACCAGATCGAGGCGATCCGCGCCTTGATGACCGAGGGCTACGACTGGAGCGCGGTCGGCGATGCGTTGTTGGCCGACGCCGTCGTCGGCGTCGTACTGCTCACGGGCACGCTCTGGGCGTTCCGGAGGCTGGCGAAGTAGGGCTCCAGGCACGGGGCCGGAGGAGCTTCCGGCCCCGTGCCTTCGGTCTTCGTGGGGTCGGCGGTCCCGCCTTCGCCGTACCTTGGAGCGGGCGAGACACGCCGGCGGGCGACGCTGCCGCGGACTGTACAATCATACCGATGACCGATCAGCCCCAGCGTCGCGACCGCCTCGACGACCTCCGTGCGACCCTCAGGCGCATCCCCAACGAGCCCGGCGTGTACCGCTTCCTCGATGCCGGCGGCGCGGTGCTCTACGTGGGCAAGGCGAAGGCGCTGCGCAAGCGCGTGGCGAACTACCTGCGCCCGGCGGCGCAGCCCCACGGGCGCACCGGCGAGATGCTCGCGCAGGCGGCCGACATCGACTGGGTGGTGACGGCGTCGGAGTCAGAGGCGCTCCTCCTCGAGGACAACTTCATCAAGGAGGAGCGCCCGCCGTACAACCTGCGTCTGCGCGACGACAAGAGCTACCCGTCCATCGAGGTCACGCTGAACGACGAGTGGCCGCGGGTGCGCTTCTTCCGCGGCCGCCGCGTACCGGGCAACCTGTACTTCGGCCCGTTCTCGAGCGCGCGCAAGGTCCGCGAGACGCTCGAGCTCATCGGCCGCATCTTCCCCTACCGCAAGTGCCGCGGCGCCGAGCCGGGACGCCCCAGCGGCTCGCCATGCCTGCAGTACTTCATCAAGCGCTCGCTCGGCCCGTGCGACGATCGCTGCACGCGCGAGGAGTACCTGGCGACCGTCCACCAGGCCATCGACTTCCTGCGCGGCCGCCTCGGCGAGGTCGAGAAGGACATCGAGCGCGAGATGGCGGCGGCCGCGGTGGCGCAGGAGTTCGAGAAGGCGGCGCTCCTGAGAGACCGGCTCGCCGCCGTGCGCCACGTGCACGAGCGCCAGTCGGCGCGCGTGGACGAGCGCGAGGCGCTCGACGTCGTCGGACTCTCGCTGGCCGAGCCGGGCGCCAACGTGCAGATCTTCCTGGTGCGCGACGGGGCGGTGGTCGACAGGCAGGCCTTCTATCTTGAGAACGCGGCCGGTCGCGAGCCGGCTGAGGTCCTCGAGGAGTTCTTGCTCGAGTACTACTGGGAGGGGACGGTGATCCCGCCCGAAGTGGTGGCGCCGCTCGAGGACGGCGCCGTGCTCGGCGCCGTGCTCGGCGAGCGGCGCGGCTCCAGGGTCAGCGTGCGCGCCGCCAAGCGCGGTCCCAAGCGGCGCCTGCTCGAGCTGGCCCAGCACAACGCCGACCTCGCGGCCAGGGCCGAGGTCGAGCGCATCGCGCAGAAGTCGGCGTCGCGCATCGAGGCGCTCGAGCGCCTCCGCGACGGGCTCGCGCTCGAGCGCCTGCCGCTGCGCATCGAGTGCTACGACATCTCCAACCTCGGCGAGCAGCACCCGGTGGGGTCCATGGTGGTCTTCGAAGGCGGCCGGCCGAAGAAGGCCCACTATCGCAAGTTCGCGGTGCGCGACGCCGCCGGCCAGGACGACTTCGCGATGATGAACCAGGTGCTGCGGCGGCGCTTCGAGCGGAGCTCGGCGGAGGCCGGCGACTACGACGAGAGCTTTGCGACGCTGCCCGACCTGGTGGTCGTCGACGGCGGCAAGGGGCAGCTCTCCGCGGCCGTGGCGGCGCTCGAGGCCGCCGGCGCCGACATCGACGTCGTCAGTCTCGCCAAGCAGCGCGAGGAGGTCTTCGTCCCCGGGCGCCGTGATCCGTTGCCGCTGCCGGCCGCCGACCCCGGGTCGCTGCTGCTGCAGCGTGTCCGCGACGAGGCACACCGGTTCGCGGTGACGTACCATAGGCAGCGGCGCGACGCCGACCTGCGCCGCTCGTCGGTATTCGACGAGCTCCCGCAGGTCGGCCCCGTGCGCCGGCGGCGCATCCTGGAGCACTTCGGCAGCCCGGAGCGGTTCCTGAGCGCCAGCCGGGAGGAGATCGAGCGCGTGCCGGGGCTGCCACGCAAGGTCGCGAGGGAGATCTATGCGCACCTCCATAGGGCCGGATGAAGTGGCCGGCCTGGGCCGGCTGACCGAAGAGGCCTTCGTGTGCGAGCTGGGTGTCGGCTACGTGTTGCTGGCCGGCGGTCTGCCGATCGCGCTCGAGCTGCCCAGAGCGACGGCGTCGCTGCGCTCGGGCCGCCGGGGCACGAGCCACTGGACCGCCGAGCTCGAGCGGTACTTCGCCGGAGAGCCGGTGACGTTCTCGCTCGACGTCGACGCCTATGCCCAAGTCCACGGCTTCACGGACTTCGAACGTGACGTCTACCGGGCGCTCGCCCGAGTGCCCTACGGGCAGGTGGCAAGCTACCGCGACCTTGCGACCGCGGCCGGCCGGCCCAACGCCTACCGCGCCGTCGGCTCCGCCATGGCGCGCAACGCTCTCCCGGTGATCCTGCCGTGTCACCGCGTCATCAAGAACGACGGCCGGCTCGGCTCGTACGGCGACGACCCGGCCTGGAAGGAGCGCCTGCTGGCGCTCGAGGGCGTGCGCGTGACGGGGGGGAGGGTGACGTGACCGAGGCGCTGCAGTTCGTGATCATCACGGGGCTCTCGGGTGCCGGGAAGTCCCAGGCCATGGACTCGTTCGAGGACGCCGGCTGGTTCTGCGTCGACAACCTGCCGCCCGAGCTCGTGCCCACGCTCGTCGACCTGTTCCGTCGCGAGGGCAGCAAGGTCGATCGCGTCGCCGTGGTCAGCGACGTCCGCGGAGGCGAGTACTTCGGCGCGCTCGAGCAGTTGCTGGACGAACTGCACGAGCGCGGCGTCGAGTACACGCTCGTGTTCCTCGAGGCGTCCGACGACGCTCTCGTGCGCCGCTTCAAGGAGACGCGCCGCCGGCACCCCCTGGCGAGCGGTGGCAGCGTCATCGACGGCATCGGCAGGGAGCGCGACCGCCTCGCCGGCCTGCGCGAGCGCGCCCACCTCATCATCGACACCAGCGACATCTCGATCCATCAGCTCAAGGCGCGCCTCAACGAGGACCTCATCCAGCACACGCGGCGCACCAACATCGTCTTCGCCGTGGTGTCGTTCGGCTACAAGTACGGCATCCCCATCGACGCGGACCTGCTGTTCGACGTCCGCTTCCTGCCCAACCCCCACTACGACCTGCGGCTGCGGCCGCTCACCGGCATGGACGAGGAGGTGAGCAGCTTCGTCCTCGAGTCGCCCGGCACGAGCGAGTACCTCGAGCGCCTGTTCCCGCTGCTCGACTTCCTCTTCCCGCGTTACGCGGCGGAGGGCAAGGCCCACCTCACCATCGGCGTGGGGTGCACCGGGGGGCGGCACCGGTCGGTGACCATCGCCCAAGTGATCGGTCAGCGGTACGAGAAGCAGGGCTACTACACGGTGGTCCGGCACCGCGACCTTACCCGAGACTGATGCACGGAAGAGCTATTGAGCGGCACGCGGCCCGAGAGGGCCGAGCGCGGGACGAACTGATGCTCGAAGTCCTGTTGAGCGGCGCGCGGTATGCGAGGCTCCGCGCGCGACGGAGTGATGGACTGACTCTCTGATGCGCCGGTCACTGGAGTGGCTCGCCCCGGGCCTCGGGCTCAAACGCTGGGTCCTGCTGGCGTTCGCCGGCGGCGTGCTCCTCGTCTACTCGGTCATCTTCGGCATCGGCGTGCTGTGGTCACCGCAGCTCATGCGCGGATTGGGGATGGGGTGGCTGGAGAACCGTCACTGGGCGGCGCTGCTCCTGAGCATCGACGGCGTCGCCGTCGGCCTGTTCGCGCTGCTGTACGGTGGGCGTCGCGTCTGGCTGTTCCAGCGCACGACGCCCGAGTCGGTGAGCGAGATCCGCGCCGCCAGCCGCCTGGCGCGGGGGCCGCGCGTGGTGGCGGTCGGCGGGGGCAACGGCCTGGCGGCCCTTCTGCGCGGGCTCAAGTCGCAGACGAGCAACCTGACCGCCGTCGTGACGATGGCCGACGACGGCGGGAGCTCTGGCCTGCTGCGCCGGGACATGGGCATGCCTCCGCCCGGCGACCTGCGCAACTGCCTGGTCGCGCTGGCCGACGACGAATCGATGATGAGCCAGCTCTTCCAGTACCGCTTCCCCGAGGGCGGCGGCCTGCAGGGCCACAGCTTCGGCAATCTGTTCATGGCCGCGCTCTCGGAGGTGACCGGCGACTTCGAGCACGCCGTCCGCGAATCCACGCGCGTGCTCAAGGTGCGCGGCCGCGTGCTGCCCTCGACACTCGAGGACGTGGTGCTGCACGCGCAGCTGGAGGACGGCGGCCAGGTCAGCGGCGAGAGCACCATAACCGCCGCCGAGCGCCTGCCGCGGCGCGTGTGGCTCACGCCGGAGGCGCCGCGCGGCCTGCCGCAGGCGTTCGCCGCGATCGCCCGTGCTGAGCTGGTCGTACTGGGCCCTGGCAGCCTCTACACCAGCGTGATCCCGAACGTGCTCGTCCCCGAGGTGCGTCAGGCGATCGCCGACACCCGCGCGTGGGTCGTCTACGTCTGCAACGTCATGACCGAGCCGGGGGAGACCGACGGGTACACCGCCGCGGACCACGTGGCCGCCCTTCACCGCCACGGGCTGGTGGGGATGATCGACGCCGTCCTCGTCAACGACGCACCCGTGTCCGAGGAGCTGGCGGCCAGCTACGAGCGCTTCGGCGCGCGTCCGGTGCCCGTGGACGACGAACGTCTCCGGGCACTCGGGGTCAAGGTCATCCGCGCGCCGGTCGCTGCCGAGAGCGGCGTCGTGCGGCACGACTCGGAGCGTCTGTCTCGGGCCCTCCTTCGCCTCGTACGATAGAGCGATGGGCTTCACCCGCGACGTCAAGCTCGAGCTCGTCACCGTGATGCCCGCGGCCGTGCACTGCCGGGGCGCCCAGCTCTCGGGCCTGCTGTTCGGCGCCGGCGTGTTCGAGATCTCGGCCGGCGGCCACTTCGGCGTACGCGTCGCGGTGACGCTGCCGGCAGTCGCCCGCCACGTACTCGCGCTGCTCAAGCCGCTGCGGGTCGACGCCTCGCTGCGCACCGTGGACAGCGCTCCCATCGGCCTCCGCTACGAGATCCTGCTCGGCGACGAGGCGCGCGACCTGCAGGTGCTCAACGAACTCGGCGTGTTGTCTGACGATTTCGCCGTGCAGATGACGGTGCCGCGGCGCCTGGTGGAGCGTCACTGCTGCCTGGTCGCGTTCCTGCGCGGCCTCTTCCTGGGCTGCGGCTCGATGTCGGGCCCGGGCGCGCCGGTACACGCCGAGTTCACCGTGGAGGACGAGAGTCTCGCCGAGCAGGTCCAGCGCCTGCTCGCGCGCCTGGACCTGCCCTTCTCGCTGGCGACCCGCGAGCGCAACGTGGCCTGCTACACCAAGCGCGGGCAGACCGCCGCCGACCTGCTCGCGGTGCTCGGGGCGCACGACTCGTGCCTGCGCTGGGAGGAGCACGCGGTGCTCGGCACAGTGAGGGAGAGCGCCAACCGGCTCGCCAACTGCGACGCCGCCAACGCACGCCGCGCGGCCGCGGCCGGGAGGCGCCAGGCGGCCCTTCTGCGCGCGCTGATGGACTCGCCGGAGTGGGACGACCTGCCGGCGCAGCTGCGCGAGGTCGCGCAGCTGCGCATCGAGTACCCGTACCTGAGCCTCACGGAGCTGGCGGCTGCGGCCGACCCGCCGCTCAGCCGCTCGGCGGTCAACCATCGCCTGCGCCGGCTCGTCGCCCTCGCCGGCGAGGCGGCCGACTAATCGGCGCAGCCCTATTGAGCGGCCGCGGGCCCGAAGGGCTCCGCTGCGGACGGACTGATCGGCGCAGCCCTACTGAGCGGCCGCGGGCCCGAAGGGCTCCGCTGCGGACGGACTGATCGGCGCCGCCGGCTACATGCTGCGCGCGGCGCGGATGGTGAGCTCGCCGAGCCGGTACGTGTAGCTGCCCATCTCGTTGTCGTACCAGCCGAACACCTTGACGTGCGTGAGCGGCACGCGGACGGTGTCGGGCCGGCCGGCGGCGCCCGGCTCGCAGGGTGGCACGCGCAGGTTCATGAACCCCGTGCGCGTGTGCGTCTCCGCGCCCTCGATGACCACCGCGGCGTCCTCGCCGAGCATGTCGGCGGAGACGTTCTGCTCGTCCGTGTACTTGAGCAGCCCGTTGGCCTCGCTCGCGGCGGCGTCCTCGTAGATGGCGTTGATGGCCCCGCGCTCGACGGACACCGAGCCGTCCGCCAGGGTCTCGCTCTGGAAGGTCACGTTGAGGATGATGAGGCTGACGCTCTGCGTGGGCACGCGCACCGAGTCGCCCATGAACCCGATGGTGCCGATCTCGGGCATGACCTGCTCCAGCGCGGCGGCGGCATTCGTCGACGTCAGCACCAGGTTGCCGATCGCGCCGCGCGTCTTGCGCAGGTCCGTGGCCCCTGCCTTGGGGACCGAGTCCAGGACCGGCTGCGAGTTGGTCACCGCGTGGATCGTGCTCATGCCGGCGGTGATCATGTCCTTGGTGAGGTCGCGGTCGAGCAGCGGCCGGATCATGTGTGCCAGCGCCGTGGTTGTGCACGAGGCGGCGGAGACGAGCGTGTGCTTCGCCGGGTCGAACTCGTAGTCGTTGATGCCGTGGACGAGGATCGCCGCGTCCGGGGGCAGCGGCGCCGTCTTCTGCCTGCTCTTGAACGGCGAGCTCTGGACGACCACGGCGGCGCCCGCTGCAAGGTGGCCACGCAGGGCGCCGCGCGGCGCGTCCGCGTCGGCGTGCGGATCGCGGAAGGTGCCGGTGGCGTCCACCACCAGGGCCACGCCGTTGTCCCGCCACGGGATGTCCTTGGGGTTGCGCGCCTCGCGCAGGATGAGGATCTCCTTGCCGTAGGCGCTGATGAGGCCGCGGTCCTCGTCCAGCACGCTCATGTCGCGGGTGCCGGACCGGCCGAAGAGGAAGCGGTGGAGCGGGCCGTACGTGCTGTCTTTGGAGAGGTACTGCACGACGGAGTCGAGCGAGGTCCCGACCTGCCGGCCGGTGTTGACGACGAAGCGGTCGAAGTCGTCGCGGCCGAGGTGGTGCCAGAGCGTCAGCTTGCCGATCCTGCCGATGCCGTTGATGCCGAGGGTGCGCTGGGCGGCCATCGCTGCGGTACCTCCTGTCGCGACACGGCCCTCCCCGTCGCACGGGCCTCTCCGCGCCGCTCGCCTGTCCGGGCGCCGCCGGATCTCCGGGCCGGCACCCGCTCACTACCTCTCCGCCGATTAGTGCGGTCGCGGTCATCCTACCCGAACCCCCGGGAACGGGGAGGTATCATGAGAGTGTGAAGACCACGCCGGTACCCTTCGACTCCGAAGCCCTTCGCGCGAACCTCGCCACCACGGCGCAGGAGGTGGTGATCCCCGAGCGCTACCTTCCCCTGCTCGAGGCCGTGGACGGCCTGCACGGTGTGCGCGCGGCGCTCGCGGACACCATGGGCGAGTACTTCCACACCTTCCGCAACGCCGATCTGCTCGTCGACGGCTTCCAGACCACGCTCCTGCGCAACTGGTCGTACTTCGAGCGGGCTCCGAACAGGGCGGAGCTGTTCGGGCTGCTGGCGGAACTGGTCGTAGGCCTCCTTGAGTCGCCGCTGACCGGCGACCAGTTCTCGCTGCTCCTCAGGCCGCTGCTCACCTGGGCCACGGAGGTGCTCGCCGGGCCTCACGGGGACCAGTACGACGAGCCGCTCGCCGGGCTCGCCGGCGCGCTGGCCAGGGTGCTGCCGGCGCGCGAGGCCGAGTTCCTCGAGCGCGACACGCTCCTGCGCAACCTCGCCCAGCGTGCGCAGGAGCGCCCTGCGCTCGCGCCCGGCTACCACGCGCTGTTCCGCGAGTTGCTCGCGGCTGGGTACCGCCGCGTGCGCGACCGGCTCGACGTCCCGGCGTGGGCGCTCTCGCAGGGCGAGCACCTCACCGACCCGGAGGCCGTCGCCGGCAAGTTCGCCTTCCTTGCCGAGCGCCGGCTCGGCACGCTGCTCGACGCGCTGGCCGCGGCGCCGGACGACCGCCTGCTCTCGCCGACGTTCCCCGTGTTCTCGACGGTCCTGGCGGAGGCGACCGACGCGCTGTTCCGGGTCGAGAACCTCGAGGACCGGTTCGCCGTGTGCCTCTTCTTCCTCAAGGACGAGGCGCTGGGCTACCGGCAGAAGGAGGTCATGGCCGACCTCCTCGGTGTGGTGAAGCAGATGATGCGGCCGGACAGGCACACCGACGCCGTCCGCATCCTCGCGCGCCTCACGGCGTTCTTCCGCGACCGCGACAACGAGTTCCTGCTCACGCGTTTCGCCTGCTACGAAGCGATCGGGGTCGCCATCGGCGAGGCCGGCAACGTCAAGGCGGCCGACCACCTCATCGAGGACATCCTGTACTGGAAGTTCCAGTACCCGGACATCCACGGCGCCACCGACGAGTGGGAGACGGTGGTCAATCCCTACCACCTGCCCAAGGTCCGCTGCTGGATGCGCATCATCGAGTCCAACCCGGCGCTCTTCGAGCGGCTGGCTGCCGCCCTCAACGTGCAGCTCAAGCTGGGCGGCGTGTTCATCGCCGACACTGACCTGTTCCAGCGCGACGTCACGCGCTTCCTCGACGCGGAGATCCGCCCCATCTACTTCGTCGCCAAGCAGTTGCTGCGCACACTGCCCGTCTACTTCAACGAGGTCGGGGCGGAGGGCGAGCTGCGCGCCGTCTCGACACAGATCGACGAGATCTGCGGGCGCCGGGACACGCTCATGCACTTCCTGCGCAAGCAGGTCCACGCGGAGTCCTCCAACCGCATGGTCCCGTTCAGCCGTGAGGTCCTGCGCTACTGGCTCACCCTCGACCCGTCGGGCCTCGAGCCGTACGTGTCGGCCAACACGCTCGCGGCGGTCCGCGCCGAACGGCAGTGGGCGGATGGCCCGCACGAGGCGCTTGTCGCGCTCGCCGAAGAGGCCGGACGCGCGGCGGACGACGGGCTGCTCGAGGAGCTTGCGGCGCTCGCTCCCGCCGCTCTCGAGGAGCGCCTGACGCCGGACGGCGACGACGGCCGCTCCCGCGCGTCGGCGGCCCTGGCCCGGCGCCGCGTCGCCCTGCTGGTGCGCACCTACCAGCTGCTCGCGCGCAAGTACTCACTGGCTGCCGCGGACGTGGGCTCGGCCGTCGCGCATCACCTCAACCTGGATGGCCGCACGCGTCACCGCTTCGAGATCGCGCTGGCTCGCTGGCAGGCCCGTCCGGGCCGGCGCACCAGGGACGCGCTGCTCGACGCCGCGCTCACCGTGCTCGAGCATCTCAAGGCCATCATCCTCGC
Source organism: uncultured Thermoleophilia bacterium (assembly GCA_963705205.1). Classification (GTDB taxonomy): domain Bacteria; phylum Actinomycetota; class Thermoleophilia; order UBA2241; family UBA2241; genus CAIXSE01. The sequence goes on along the minus strand of CAVPJG010000011.1, from coordinate 126,756 downwards.
GCCGGCGGCCGTGGCCGCGACCGAGAACATCTACCAGAAACGGCACATCGCCGCCGGCATCCCGTCGATCTACGGCAACTACAGCGAGCCGCGTTTCGACGCCCTGGGGCTCTCGTTCCGCGTGGAGAACCTCATCGGCCGGCTGCTCGACGACGTGGTGGAAGAGGGCGTCGAGCGCTACGTCACGCGCGCCTCCCTGCGCCGCATGGCGACGGCCCTGCGGCGGTTCGAGCGCGCGCTCGCCGTCGACGGCGTCGACTCGCGCGCTCTCGACGCCAACCTGGACATGCTGGAGGCGAGCTTCTCGCTGCGCAACTTCACCTTCCGCCAGTACCAGAACGTGTTCCAGTTCCTTTCCAACAGCGTGACGGAGCTCTCGTCCACTTCCGTGCTCAGCCACGAGCAGGTGCTGCACGCCGTGCTGGTCAACGACCCACGCCAGTGCGAGGCGCGCGGCCTGTCGGTGGACGCGGTGGCCGAGCTCGTCCTGCGCGAGGTCCTCGTCTCGGGCCTCGGGCTGCAGGCGCTCGACCGCTACCTGGCGATGGCGCTCCGCCAGATCTCCATGCTCAACGGCCGGCTCGACAGCCGCGGCCTCACACGGATGATGAACTACGACCCGGAGCGCCTGGTCTCGCCGATCCACCGGCCCAAGCGCGGCACCGACGACCAGACGACCCTGGGGTTCAAGGGCCTCGGCCTCAAGCAGATGGCCGCCTACGGCCACAGGGTCCCCGAGGGCTTCGTGCTGAGCACCGAGCTCTTCGGCGCGGTGCCGGCGATGTCGTATCCGCCCCTCTACGACGACACCATCCGCCGCGTCCAGGAGGCCCTGCACGCGCTCGAGCGCCGCGTGGGCCTGCGGCTGGGAGACCCGCGCCGGCTGCTGCTGCTGTCCATCAGGTCCGGCGCGGCCATCTCCATGCCAGGCCTCATGACGACGTTCGTCAACGTAGGGCTCAACGACGAGCTCGTCGAGGCGTTCGCGCGACGGCCCGAGACGTCCTGGGCCGCGTGGGACAGCTACCGCCGCTTCCTGCAGTCCTGGGCGATGTCCTACGGCATCGACCGCGACTTCTTCGACACCATCATGACCGAGTACAAGGCGCGGTACGGCGTGGGGCAGAAGCTGGACTTCACCGCAGGGCAGATGCGCGAGATCGCCTTTGCCTACAAGTCTCGCGCCCGCGACCACGGCGTCGTGTTCGTCGACGAGCCCTTCGCCCAGGTGGTCGCCTGCATGCGCAAGGTGCTCGAGTCGTGGGACTCCGCTCCGGCGCGCGTCTACCGCCAGTACATCGGCGTCGCCGAGGAGTGGGGCACGGCCGTCGTCATGCAGCGCATGGTCTTCGGCAACCTCAGCCGCGAGTCGGGCTCGGGTGTCACCTTCACCAACAACCCGCTCGAGCCCCACAGCCGCCAGGTCCGCCTGTTCGGGGACTTCGCCGTGCGCAGCCAGGGCGAGGACCTCGTGGGCGGTCTCGTCTTCCCGTGGCCCATCTCGGAGGCGCAGCGCCTCGGCAGCCTCACCTACCGGGGGACGGAGCACTCGCTGGAGCGCGACTTCCCCGACATCTACCAGCAGCTCCTGGCCGTCGCCCGGGACCTCGTCGGCGAGCGCGAGTTCGACCCCCAGGAGATCGAGTTCACCTTCGAGTCGCCGGCGGCGTCGGACCTCTACATCCTGCAGAAGCGCTCCGCCGTGCAGGAGCAGACCCGCGACGCCGCCTACTTCGACACCACGTCGCCCAACTATGGACCGCCGGTCGCGGTCGGCATGGGGGTGGCCGGCGGCGCCTACTCCGGCCGCGTCGCCGTCAACGCGGAGCAGATCGACCGGCTGCTGGCGGAGGCTCCGGACGAGAACATCGTGCTCCTCCGCCCGGACACGGTGCCCGAGGACATCAACATGATCACCCGCGTGAGCGGCATCCTCACCGCCCGCGGCGGCACCACCTCGCACGCCGCCGTCACCGCGAAACGTCTGGGCAAGACGGCGGTCGTCGAGTGCGTCGACCTCGAGGTCTTCGAGAAGGCCGGGACCGTGCGTCTCGCCAGCCGGGAGGTCGACGTGGGCGACTGGGTGTCCATCGACGGCCGGACGGGCAACATCTTCTTCGGGCGCATCCCCACCACGCCGCAGCCGCCGCTTCCGTCCGCCCGTTGAGGGCCGATGGCGAGGGGCTCCACGGGGTGCCTGGATGGGTGTGCCTTCAGCCACTGCACTCGGACGCCGCCACAAGTCGCGCAAAAGTGAACAATTCACGCCTGTATCGGACAGTCTCCTCTGGTAAGCTGTCCGTCAAAACGATCGGGAGGACTCCATGACCGTGCGTGTAGGCATCAACGGCTTCGGCCGCATCGGCCGCCTCGTCATCCGCGCCGCCCAGCGGCACGGCGCCGACGTCGAGTTCGTCGGCATCAACGACCTCACCGACTCCAAGACCCTCGGTCACCTGTTCAAGTACGACTCCGTCCACGGCGTCCATCCGGGTACCGTGGAGGTCGAGGAGGACGCGCTCGTCATCGACGGCAAGCGCGTCCGCGTCACCGCCGAGTCCGACCCGGCCAAGCTGCCCTGGCGCGAGCTCGGCGCCGACGTCGTGATCGAGTCCACCGGCCGCTTCACCGAGCGCGCCAAGGCCGCCGCGCACCTCGAGGCCGGTGCGAGCAAGGTCATCATCTCCGCGCCGGGCAAGGGCGTCGACGCGACCATCGTCATCGGCGTCAACGAGGAGACCTACGACAAGACGGCGCACGACGTCATCAGCAACGCGAGCTGCACCACCAACTGCCTGGCGCCGATGGCGAAGGTACTGGTCGACAACTTCGGCGTGGATAAGGGCTTCATGACCACGATCCACGCCTACACGGGCGACCAGAAGGTGCTGGACTTCCCGCACAAGGACCTGCGCCGCGCCCGCGCCGCCGCCCTGTCGATCATCCCGACGACGACCGGCGCCGCGCGCGCCGTCGCCCTCGTGATCCCCGAGCTCGACGGCAAGCTCGACGGTTTCGCCCTGCGCGTGCCGACGCCGGACGGCTCGGCCACCGACCTCGTCGCCGAGCTCAAGACCGAGGTCACCGCGGACGAGGTGAACGCCGCCATGAAGGCCGCCGCCGAGGGCCCGATGAAGGGCATCCTGCAGTACCAGGAGGACCCCATCGTGTCCATCGACATCGTCGGCAACAGCCACTCGTCCATCTTCGACCCGGCGCTCACCATGGCCAAGGGCAAGCTGGTCAAGGTCATCTCGTGGTACGACAACGAGTGGGGCTACTCGTGCCGCCTCGTCGACCTCGTGCAGAGGGTCCTCTGATACTCGTCACGTCACGCCGGGGAGGCTGAAGACGCCATGAAGCGGTCGCTCACCGACTACCCGCTCGCGGGCAAGCGCGCGCTCGTGCGCGTGGACTTCAACGTGCCGCTGAGCGGCGAGGGGCGCGTCGTCGACGACACGCGCATCCGCGCCGCCCTGCCGACCATCCAGTACCTGCTCGACCAGGGCTGCTCGATCGTGCTCATGTCCCATCTCGGCCGCCCCAAGGGCCAGGTCGCGGACGAGCTGCGCATGGCACCGGTCGCGGCGCGCCTCGCGGAGCTGCTCGGCCGCCCGGTGGCGACCGCGGGCGACTGCGTCGGACCCGCGGCCGCGCAGGCGGCGGCCGCGCTGCGGCCGGGCGACGTTCTCCTCCTCGAGAACCTGCGCTTCCACGCGGAGGAGACCGGCAACGACGCGGAGTTCGCGCGGCAGCTGGCGTCGCTGGGCGACGTGTACGTCAACGACGCCTTCGGCACGGCGCACCGGGCGCACGCCTCCACCGAGGGCGTCACGCACTACCTGCCGTCGGTCGCGGGCCTGCTCATGAACAAGGAGATCGAGGTCCTCGGGCGCCTGCTCCGCGACCCGTCGCGGCCGTTCGTCGTGGTCTTGGGCGGCCTCAAGGTCTCCGACAAGATCAGCCTCATCCGGCACATGCTCACCCTCGCCGACACGGTGCTGATCGGCGGCGCCATGGCCAACGCGTTCCTCGCCGCCAAGGGCTACGAGGTCGGCGCGTCCAAGGGCGCCGGGGACGAGGTCACGGTGGCCCGGGAGATCCTGGCCGAGGCCGGAGGCACGCACGGCCGGCTCGTGATCCCCACCGACGTGGTGGTGGCGCGAGAGGCGTCCGCCGGCGCGCCCTCGCGCGTCGCGCTCGCCGACGGTATCGCCGCCGACGAGATGGCGCTCGACGTCGGCCCGCAGACCACGGCTGAGTTCGAACGCCAGTTGCGCGGCGCCGGGACCATCTACTGGAACGGCCCCATGGGCCTGTTCGAGATCGCGGAGTTCGCCGCCGGCACGCGCGCCGTCGGTGAGGCCATCGTGGCGGCGGCCGCCGTGACGGTGGCCGGCGGCGGCGACACGGTGTCGGCCGTCCGCGCGTTCGGGCTGGAGGGCCGCCTCACCCACGTGTCCACAGGCGGCGGCGCCTCCATGGAATTCCTGGAGGGCCGGGCGCTGCCCGGCGTGGAGGCGCTCATGGATCGCACCGCGGCCGCGACGACGGCGGGACGCCGCCCGCTCATGGCGGGCAACTGGAAGATGTACAAGACGCCGGCGCAGACGAAGGAGTTCTTCACAGCCTTTCGCTCGCTCGTCGCCGGCGTCGACGACCGTGACGTGCTGATCTGCCCGCCGACGGTCGATCTGCCGACCGCCCTCGCCTGTGTGGTCGACACACAGATCGCGGTCGGCGCCCAGACGATGCACTACGCGGCGGAGGGCGCCTACACGGGCGAGACCGCGCCGGGCATGCTCGCCGAGCTCGGGGTGCCCTACGTCATCCTCGGCCACTCGGAGCGGCGGCAGTACTACAACGAGAACGACGCCGACCTCGCGAAGAAGGTCCGGGCGGCGCTCGATGCCGGCCTGCTGCCGATCCTGTGCTGCGGCGAGACGCTCGAGGAGCGAGAGGGAGGCCGGACGGAGAGCAAGGTCGGCGGCCAGCTCGACGCCGACCTCGCCGAGGTCGCACCCGCCGAGCTCGCCAAGGTGGCCATCGCCTACGAGCCCATCTGGGCCATCGGCACCGGCGTCACGGCCACGCCGGAGCAGGCGCAGGAGACGGTGGCGTTCTGCCGCCGCCGCGTCCGCGAGCGCTTCGGCGACGCTGCCGATGGGGTGCGCATCCTCTACGGCGGCAGCGTCAAGCCCGACAACATCGACGTGCTCATGGCGCAGCCTGACATCGACGGCGTCCTGGTCGGCGGCGCGAGCCTCGACCCGCAGGGGTTCAGCCGTATCGTCCGCTTCGCGGAGCCCGCGTGACCCATCCGGGCGCCGGCGGGGCGACGTACCGCCCGGTCGTCCTCGTCGTCATGGACGGCTGGGGCGTCGCCCCGCCGGGACCGGACAACGCCGTGAGCATCGCCCGCACGCCGGTCTTCGACCGGCTCGTGGCCGAGTACCCATACGGCGTCCTCGAGGCATCCGGCCCGGCCGTGGGACTGCCGCCGGGCCAGATGGGCAACTCCGAGGTCGGCCACCTCAACATCGGCGCCGGCCGCGTCGTCTACCAGGACCTCACGCGGATCAGCCTCGCCATCGAGGACGGCAGCTTCTTCGAGAACCGCGTCCTCCGGCAGGCCTGCGCCAAGGCGGCGGGACGCCAGAGCCGCCTTCACCTCATGGGTCTCGTCTCCGGGGGCGGCGTCCACAGCGACATGGGGCACCTCGTCGCCTGCCTCGACCTGGCGGGGCGCGAGAAGGTCCGTGATGTGGTCGTCCACGCGTTCCTCGACGGCCGCGACACGCCGCCACGGAGCGCCAAGGGCTACCTGGCGACCATTCAGGAGGCCATGGACCGGCTCGGCGTCGGGCGCTTCGGCGTGATCAGCGGCCGCTACTACGCCATGGACCGCGACACGCGCTGGGACCGCGTCAAGCTCGCCTACGACGCTCTCGTGTACGCCCAGGGCTTCTTTGCCGCCGGCGCGCAGGCCGCGGTCGACGCGGCGTACGCTCGCGGCGAGAACGACGAGTTCGTGAGGCCGACGATCGTCGCGCCGGAACACGACGCGCGCGTGCGCGACGGCGACGTATGTCTCTTCTTCAACTTCCGCCCGGACAGGGCGCGTGAGCTCACGCGCGCCCTCACCGAACCCGGCTTCGCCGAGTTCGACCGGGGCGCGCACCCGCCCACCACCGACTTCGTGACGATGACGCAGTACAAGAAGGAGTTCCCGCTGCCGGTCGCGTTTCCGCCGGAGCACCCGGAACACGTGCTTGCGGACGTTCTCGCAGAGCACGGCCTGAAGCAGCTGCACATCGCCGAGACGGAGAAGTACGCGCACGTGACGTTCTTCTTCAACGGGGGCGTGGAGCGGGCGGTCGAGGGCGAAGAACGCGTGCTCGTGCCCAGCCCGCGCGAGGTGCCGACGTACGACCACAAGCCGGAGATGAGCGCCGTCGGCGTCACCGACGAGCTGGTGGACAGACTGGAGTCGGACGCCTTCGACTTCGTGGTCGTCAACTACGCGAACGCCGACATGGTCGGGCACACCGGCGTCATCCCTGCCGCCGTGCGCGCGGTGGAGACCGTGGACGCCTGCCTCGGCCGCGTCGTGGAAGTCACGCTGCGCCTCGGTGGCGTCTGCCTGGTGACCGCCGACCACGGCAACTCGGACCACATGCTCGAGCCGGACGGCAGCCCGAACACGGCGCACAGCACCAACCTTGTGCCGTTCGTCGCCACCGTCGCCAGCGCGCGCGTGCGCGAGGGTGGGCGCCTGTGCGACCTCGCGCCGACCATCCTTGCCCGGCTGGGGATCGAGCAGCCGCCGGAGATGACCGGCCGTGACCTGCTCGAGCCGACCGGCTGACCGCTCCGTCCGCGGCGCCGTCCACCGGCAGCCCGGCGCCCGCCGTCACCTCCGCCCCGCGTTTGGAGGGCGCCCGCCGAGGTGCAAGAATGAATACCGTAGGCCACTCATCGTCGGGCGCCCGCAGAGGCGCACCACAGTGATATGCTCGCACCCGTCCACGTCCGCCTTCAGGGGGAGAAGACTTGCTCAACGCCATCCTCGTCGCCATCCAGCTCGGCCTCGCGATCCTCGTGATCGTGCTCATCCTGCTGCATTCCGGCAAGGACGCCGGCATGGCCAGCGTCACCGGGTTCTCGTTCGCCTCGTCGGCGAGCGTCATGGAGCGCAATCTCACGCGCTACACGATCATCGTGGGCGTGCTCTTCTTCGTGAACACGTTCGTCCTCATCTGGAGGCTGGGCTGACGCCGTCCGCGCGCAGCGCCGCCCGCCCGGGGGCGCTCCCGCGAGCGTCCTCCGCTCGTTCCGGAGGCGGCCGGGCGAGCCACTCCGGTCGGGCCGGCGGAGGTGTGTCCGCAGGCATCCTCTGATGCCCCCGCGCCCCTCCAGACTGGCCGCGTGCCTGCTTGCCGCCGTTCTGCTGCTCGTGGCGGCGGCCTCCCTCGCCGGCTGTACCGGCGACTCCTCGGACGCCGGGCCCGCCCAGAACGACGAGGGCACGCCCAAACCGGGCGGCACCTTCGTCTTCCCCTTGCCCGGCGATCCGGTCTCCATCGAACCGCTCAACGCTCAGGACGCCTCCGGCCTGCAGGTGGCGCACCAGGTGTTCCAGGGCCTCACCAGGTGGGTGCGCGACGACGACGGCGTGCTTGTCACCGAACCCGACATCGCCGCCACCTGGGAGTCTGCGGACGGGCAGACGTGGGTGTTTCGCCTCAAGCAGGGGGTGACGTTCCAGGCGCCGGTGAGCCGTCCGGTGACGGCGCAGGACTTCGTCGACTCGTGGACGCGCGTCACCGACCCCGCGAACCAGTCCTACGTGGCGTACATCCTGGCGCCCATCGAGGGCTGCGACGACCGGGGCTACCAGACCGACCCTTCTCAGGGGCTCACCGGGGTCACGGCTCTCGACGACCAGACACTGCAGGTCGTCCTGCGCTATCCCTTCGCCGACTTCCCGGCGACGCTCGGGCATCCGGTCGCCGCGGTGACCCCGGTGGAGTACATCGACCGGGTCGGCGCCAAGGCCTACGCCAAGAAGCCCGTGGGCACCGGGCCGTTCAGCGTGCGCTCGTGGCGGCACGGCAAGGAGGTCCGCCTCACCAGAAACACGTCCTACTGGGACGCCGAGCAGCCGGCGTGGCTTGACGCCGTGGACCTGCCCATCTACGAGGATGTCGAGGACATGTGGGCGGACTTCGAGGATGGCAAGCTCGACTGCTCCCAGGTCCCGACCGACCAGGTCGCCACGGTCGAGGCGAGCGGGGAGGTCGCCGACGGCACCTGGGCGGCGGGTACCTGGCCCGCGGCCGCCCTCTACTTCGTCGGTGTCAACATGACGGATCCCACGCTCGGGGCGAGCCTCGACCTGCGCAAGGCGATCAGCCAGTCCGCGGACGCCCAGTCGGTGGTCGACGAGGTCACCGGGGGCGTGGCCGAGGTGGCCACCGGCTACGTGCCGCCCGGCATCCCGGGGCACATGGGCGCGCAGAACCCGTATCCCTACGACGTGGAGAGCGCCGCCTCTCTGGTGACGACGATGGGCGGCGCCCCGAACCTCACGTACTGGTACGACGTCAATGAGGACCACCGTGCGATCGCGGACACGCTGGTGACGGGGTGGGCGCAGGCGGGTCTCAGCGTGAAGGCCAGCGAGTACGAGTGGGGGACCTTCCTGGAGAAGCTCTCGCGCGGCAACAAGGGCAGCGGGAGCCAGCTCTTCCGTGTCGCCTGGATCGCCGACTACCCGGCGATGGACGCGTTCCTCTACCCGCTGTTCCAGTCCGACCAGTCACCTGCCGGCAGCTACACGTTCTACTCCAACCAGGGCGTGGACGACCTGCTGCAGAAGGCGCGCGCCACCGTGGACGCCCAGCAGCGCCACAACCTGTACGCGCAGGCCGAGAAGCTCATCCTCACCGACATGCCGGCGCCGCCCCTCTACTTCTACCGCTACTTCCGGGTCATCGGCCCGCGCCTGCACGGCTTCAGCGTCGACCCCATGGGTACCACGGACATGCGGGCCGTCTGGCTCGAGTAGAACCTGCTTCGGCAGGGGTTTGCATATGGGAGTAAAGTTGACAAGTCGGCGCTGAGAGCGCCACAGTGCCAACGAAGGTAGGGGGAGGTGCGTCACCACAGAGGTCGTCATGGCCGCGGTTCCGTGAGGGCAGCGCGGCCGTAAGAGGCTCCGGGGGGAGTCTTCTGTCTCGTTCAGTCACCAAGGAGGTCACCGTGAAGAAACCCGTGAGGAGATGGCGCGGCCTGTTGATCCTGGCCGCCGTCCTCATCGTCGCCGCGATGCTGCTGGCTGCATGCGGCAGCGACGAACCGTCCACCGACGCCAGCCCGACGGCCGGCGGCGAGCCCAAGGCCGGCGGCGAGTACAACTTCCCGCTCGGCGCCGAGCCCATCAGCATCGAGCCTCTCAACACGCAGGAGTCCGAGGGCTGGCACGTCGAGCACCAGATCTTCCAGGGGCTCTACATCCTGCAGCTCCAGGACGACGGCACGACCAAGGCGGTGCCGGACCTCGCCGAGACGACCGAGGTCAACGAGGATGCGACGGTCTTCACGTTCAAGATCCGTGAGGGCGTCATGTTCCAGGCCCCCGTCAGCCGCGAAGTGACGGCGCAGGACTTCGTCGACGCCTGGAGCTACAACGCCCAGGCCAAGAACGAGTCGGCGACGACCTACATCATCGCCCCCATCGAGGGCATCGACCCCGCGACCGGCTACGCGCGCGGCCCGACGCTGGACGGCGTCAAGGCCCTCGACAAGTACACCCTCGAGGTCACGCTCCAGTACCCGTTCGCCGACTTCGCGGCGACCCTGGTGCACCCCATCACGCAGGTGTTCCCCGTCGACTACGTCAAGGAGATCGGCCGCAAGGCGTTCTTCGACAAGCCCGTCGGCACGGGCCCGTACATGGTCCAGGAGTGGAAGCACAACCAGTTCATCACGCTCACCCAGAACACCGGCTACTGGAACATGGACGGCGCCTCGCCCAACTCGGCCGGTCCCGGCTACTTCGAGACCATCAACATGCCGATCTACGCCGACCAGAACACCGAGTGGCTCGCCTTCCAGAAGGGCGACATCGACTACTCCACCATCCCGACGGGCAACTTCCAGGCCTCCCAGAACGACCCCAAGGTCGCCGACGGCACCTGGACGGTCAAGGCCTACCCGAGCACGTCCGTCTACTTCATCAGCGCCGCGATGAACAAGCCCACGCTCGGCGGCGACGAGAACCTGCCGATCCGCGCCGCCCTCAACATGGCGGCCGACCGCGAGGCGGTCAGCAACATCGTCAACGAGGGCATCTCGATCCCCTCGGACTCCATCGTGCCGGTCACGATCCCGGGCTACACGCCGGGCAACAACCCGTATCCCTACGACCCGGCGAACGCGCAGGCCAAGCTTGACGAGTTCACGGGCACGCTCCCGAGCGAGATCCCCTATTGGTTCAACTCGGGCTCCGGTCACGACAAGATCGCTGAGGCTCTGGTCGCCGGCTGGCAGAAGGCCATGCCGTCGCTCAAGTTCAAGCTCAGCGGCGTTGAGACCAACAGCTACTGGACTCAGGCAGGCGAGAACAAGTTCGACGGCCTGGTGCGCATGGGCTGGATCGCGGACTACCCGTCGATCGACAACTTCATCTACCTCTTCACGACCGAGGGCGGCAAGTACGGCAGCTACAGCTGGTACAGCAACCCCGAGGTGGACAAGCTCTTCCAGGAGGCGCGCAGCACCACCGACGAGGCGGCGCGGCTCGCGCTCTACAACGACGCCGAGAAGCTCATCCTCGCCGACGCTCCGTGCGTGCCCGTCTACACGTACCGCGATGCCCGCGCCACTAACAACCGCATCGGCGGCTTCACCTACAACGCGTTCGCGCAGATCAACATGTGGGAGATGTGGGTCAAGTAGGCCCGCCTCTGGTTGCTCCCCGTGAGTGGCCTGAGTAGACTCCACGCAGTGATACATGCGAGACGGCCCGCGGCGAACGCTGCGGGCCGTCTCTCGCATGACCGAGCAGTCGTGTCCGTCCCGGACGCGAGGGGTTTGCCCGAGTGAGAGCGCTTTCTTGATCGCGTATATCATCAGACGTCTGCTGCAGCTTGTGATCGTGCTCTTCGGGGTCACGCTGATCACGTTCGGCATGCTCAAGCTGGTGCCCGGCGACCCCGCCGTCGCCCTCGCCGGCAAGGGCGCCTCACCCGAGAAGATCGCCTTCGTGCGCCACGAGCGCGGCCTCGACCGGCCGTTCTACGTCCAGTACTACAAGTACGTCGAACGCCTGCTCCACGGCGACCTCGGCGAGTCGCTGTACACGTCCCGGCCGGTCGCCGAGATGATCAGGGACGCCGCGCCGGTCACCATCCAGCTCGCCGTCGCGGCGGTGCTCATCGAGCTCCTCGGCATCCCGCTCGGCGTCTACTCGGCGTTACGCCAGTACTCGTTCTGGGACACGGCGCTCACCACCGCTGCGCTCATCCTCTGGGGCATCCCGGTGTTCGTGCTCGGCTACTTCGCCATGTACATCTTCGGGCTCAAGCTCGACTGGCTCCCCATCGGCGGCGTCGGGCCTACTGTGCTCGGCATCATCCCGTCTACCTGGGAGAGCTGGCAGACCCTCATCCTCCCGGCGCTCACCCTCGGCCTCATCGAGGTCGCCTACATCTCCTACATGCAGCGCGCCTCCATGCTCGAGGTCAGCCGTTCGGACTTCATCCGCACCGCGCGCGCCAAAGGCCTCAGCGAGCGCAAGGTCATCTGGGGCCACGGCTTCAAGAACGCCGTGATCCCCGTCATGACGATCGCCGGCATCGACCTCGGCGCCCTCATCGGGGGCGCCATCATCACCGAGACGGTGTTCAACCGCCCCGGCATCGGCATGATGATCTACCAGGCCATCAACCAACGCGACACCGCCATCATCGCCGGCGGCGTGCTCTTCGCCACGTTCTTCTTCGTCTTCGCCAACCTGCTCGTCGACCTCGGCTACGCGTGGGTGGACCCGCGCGTCCGCCTGGAGGACTAAGTGCCCGACTGGGACGAGCGCCGGCAGGAGGACAGGGAGACTTACGGCTCGGCCTGGGTCACCGAGGCCGACTCCGTGGATGCGCGACGCACCGAGGAGGTCGTCGAGGAGATCGTCGAGGAGCAGGCCAAGCCGCTCGGCCTGTGGGCCGACACGTGGCGGCGGCTCAGACGCAACCGCCTGGCTCTCATCGGCCTCGGCATCATCATCGTCTTCATCAGCGTCGGGGCGGTCGAGGCCGTCTTCTACCAGATGCACTGGCACGTCCGCGCCAGCGCGGAGGCCACGGCCTCCGACGCGCCGGGGTACCTGGCTCCCTATGACCCGAACATGGTGAACTACGACCTCTCCCCGTCCGGGCTCGGCTCACCGCCGTCCTGGGAGCACCCCTTCGGCACCGACTATCTCGGCCGCGACGTGCTCTCGCGTACCCTCGTGGCGACGCGGGTGGCGATGCTGGTCGGCATCATCGCCGTCGCCATCGCCCTCACCCTGGGTCTCATCCTCGGGCCGATATCGGGGTACTACGGCGGCGCGGTCGACTCGGTCATCATGCGGGCCGCGGACATCTTCTTCGCGTTTCCGTACATCCTGTTCGTGCTGCTCATCATGAGCGTGCTCGGCCAGGGGTTCCAGAACGTCTTCATCGCCATCGGCGTGCTCGGCTGGGCGACGTTCGCTCGCGTCGTGCGCGGGCAGATCCTGAGCGTCAAGTCCATGGAGTTCGTCGAGGCCGCCCGCTCGCAGGGCGCTGGAGACCTGCGCATCATCTTCCGCCACGTGCTGCCGAACAGCATGGCGCCGGTCTATGTCTCCGTCGCCATGGCCATCGGCGGCGCCATCGCCACCGAGGCGGCGCTGAGCTACCTCGGTATCGGCATCCAGCCGCCCAACTCGTCGTGGGGCCTCATGATCTCCGACGCCGTGAACTACCTGGCCGGCGGCAACTGGTGGTGGCTGTTGTTCCCCAGCATCGCGCTCGTGACCACCGTGTTCGGCTTCATCTCGTTCGGCAACGGCCTGCGCGACGCCACCGACCCGAAGCTCAAGGAATAGGCATGGCTGAACGGCTTCTCACGGTCAAGGACCTCTCCACGCACTTCTTCACGCACGCCGGCGTCGTGAAGGCGGTCAACGGCGTGAGCTTCACGCTGGACCGCGGCGAGACCGTCGGCATCGTCGGCGAGTCCGGCTCCGGTAAGACCGTGGCGGCCATGTCCCTGATGCGCCTCATCCCGGACCCGCCGGGCAAGGTGGTCGAGGGGTCGCTCATGCTCGGCGACAGGGACCTGCGCACCCTCAACGACGCGGATATGCGGGCGGTGCGCGGCAACGACATCGCGATGATCTTCCAGGACCCGATGACGAGCCTGAACCCCGTCATGAAGGTGGGCAAGCAGATCGCCGAGGCGGTCATGCTCCACCAGGACAAAGGGAAGAACGAGGCTCTGCAGATGGCGGCCGCCCTGCTGGCCCGCGTAGGCATCCCTGACGCGGACAAACGCATCGACCAGTACCCGTTCGAGTTCTCCGGCGGCATGCGCCAGCGCGCGATGATCGCAATGGCGATCAGCTGCAACCCCGACGTCCTGATCGCCGACGAGCCCACGACGGCGCTCGACGTGACCATCCAGGCGCAGATCATCGATGTCATGCGCGAGATGCAGGCGCAGTACGAGTCCGGCGTCATCCTCATCACCCACGACCTCGGCGTCATCGCCGAGATCTCGGACAAGGTGATGGTCATGTACGGGGGACGCACGGTGGAGTATGGGCCTGTGGACGAGATCTTCTACAACGCGCATCACCCGTACACGTGGGGCCTGCTGGCGTCGCTGCCGCGGCTCGACGAGTCGGAGAAGACCCGGCTCACGCCCATCAAGGGCCAGCCGCCGAACCTCATCACGCTGCCCGCCGGCTGCCCGTTCACGCCGCGTTGCCCGTACCGCCGCGAGCAGTGCCGCGACAACTGGCCCGAGCACGAGTCCGCAGGCCCGGAGCACGGTGTGCACTGCTGGATCCCGGTGGATGAGCGCGTCGCCATCCGCGCCGACCTCCCCCAGTTCAAGGAGCCGGCGGCATGAGCCTGCTCGAAGTCCGCGACCTCAAGAAGCACTTCCCCATCCGCACCGGCGTCTTCAAGCGCACCACCGGCCACGTGTACGCGGTCGACGGAGTCAGTTTCGACGTGGAGAAGGGTGAGACGATGGGGCTGGTGGGCGAGAGCGGCGGCGGCAAGTCCACCGTCGGCCGCACCGTGCTCCGCCTCACCGAGGCGACCGGCGGTGACGTCACCTTCGAGGGCATCGACGTGATGAAGGCGTCGCGCGGCGACATGAACACGCTGCGTAAGGACATGCAGATCGTCTTCCAGGACCCGTACGCCGCGCTCAACCCGCGCATGCGCATCCGCGATATCGTCGGAGAGGGGCTCAAGATCCACGATGTCGGTACGGAGGCGGAGCGCAAGAAGCGCGTCGCCGAGCTCATGGACACGGTGGGTCTCAACGCGGAGCACGCGGAGCGCTACCCGCACGAGTTCTCCGGCGGGCAGCGCCAGCGCATCGGCATCGCCCGCGCCCTGGCGCTCAACCCCAAGCTCATCGTGCTCGACGAGCCGGTGAGCGCCCTCGACGTCTCCATCCGCGCCCAGGTCCTCAACCTCCTCGAGGACCTGCAGGACGAGTTCGGTCTCACCTACCTGTTCGTCTCGCACGACCTCTCGGTCGTGAAGCACATCTCCGACCGCGTCGCCGTCATGTACCTCGGCAAGATCGTCGAGATCAGCGACAGCGCCGTGCTCTACGACATGCCGCAGCACCCGTACACCGAGGCGCTGCTCTCGGCGGTGCCCATCCCCGACCCGCACACGGAGCGGTCGCGGCGGCGCATCGTCCTCGAGGGCGACGTTCCGAGCCCCGCCAACCCGCCCAAGGGCTGCGTGTTCCACCCCCGGTGCCCGCGTGCCCAGGAGATCTGCACGACGGCCATGCCGCGGCTGGCTACGACCGGCGACGCGGGTCCGAGACACGAGGTCGCCTGCTACTTCCCGGCTCGCTTCCCCGGCGGCCAGCGGACGATCTCCGACCAGCCGTACCGCGAGGTCATCCCCGAGCCGCAGCCCTGAACGCGCGCCGGAGCGCGCGCGTCCCCGTGACGCAATGAGCCTCTCCCGCACGTCCATCCTCGCCGCGCTGAGCGCGATCATCGCGCTGCTGGGCGCCGGTGTGCTCGTCGCCTGCGGCGCCGCCGGTGATGCGGATCCTCCGTCGGCTTCGCCCGACCCCGTGGTGCTGCGCGTCGACGGGCGGCCTATCCATCAGAGCGCCATCGACGCCCTGCGCGCGGAGTTCCGCCTCGGCGGGACCGAGGACACGGAGGCTCGGGCGCAGGAGGAGGCGGTCCGCCGCGAGTTCGTCCGCCGCGAGGCGGAGCGGCTCGAGGTCGCCGTCGACGCGGACGAGGTGGCCGCGCGGCGCGCGCAGCTGGTGAGCCAGCTGGGCGGCGAAGAGGCACTGACCGCCGCGCTCGCGAGGGTCCCCATCACCGACGCGCAGCTGCGCAGCGGCCTGCGCGACGGCGTGCTGCGTGAGGCCGTCCAGGACGCGAAGTACGGGTCGCTCGCCGCCACCGACGGCCAGGCGCGTGCCTACTACGACAAGCACCGCGCGTCGTTCCGTCGCGAGGCGTCGGCGCACCTGGAGATGATCCAGGTGCGCGCCGAGCGCATCGGCGAGACCGCGCTGCGGCGGCTCGACGAGGGCCGTCCCTTCGACGAGGTCGCGCGGCAGTTCTCCACCGACCCGGAGTCCAAGGCCGCCGGGGGGGACATGGGCACGGTCAGCCTCGCATCGCTGCCCGAGGTCCTCCGCAGGGCGGTCCTTGCCGCCCGCCCCGGCGAGGTGACCGGGCCCGTCGAAGGCCCCGGCGGCTGGTATCTCATCCGGGTGTCGGAGCTGCAGCGGGCGGGCGTCGCTGCGTTCGCCGCAGTCCGGCGGGACATCGTCGAAGAGCTCACGCGGAGCCGGCGGTACACGGCCCTCGAGGCCTGGCTCGACGCCGCGCGCGAGAAGGCGAGCGTGGAGAGGCTCTGAGGCGCCTCCCTGTGCCCGCGGCGGCGCGTTGCTATACTCGGCGTGACAGAGACTACCGGAGGTCCCCCGTGCGCAAAGCACTCATCCTGCTCGCCGTCGTCGCCGTGCTCATCCTCGTCGTGGGCGCGCTGAACAACGGGACGGCCTTCGACGTGGACTACGCCGCCGGCACCGTCAGCGCGGTGTCCCTCTTCTGGGTCTCCGCGGTGATCGCCGCACTCGTGTTCGTGGTGGGGCTGGCGGCGGCGTGGTTCGCGCAGTCCGCCGTGGCCGGTTCGCGGCGCAAGCTCGAGGCGGAGCTGCAGTCCACCTACGAGCGGCTGCGCGAGGCCGAGGCCCTGGCCGCCAGGCCCGCGCCGGCGGCCGAGGTCGTCGCCGCGACGGAGGTGGCCGAGGCGGAGACGGTCGTCGCGGTGGAGGAGGCCACCGACGTGGCCGGCGCGGACGAGACGGCGTCCGCGGGCGAGGACGTGACGCTCGTCGCCGGCGAGGAGGCGACCGTGGTGACCGACGAGCCCGGCGCAGGCGTCGCTTCCGAGGCGCCGGGCGAGCAGACCGCGGTGACCATGGCCGGGGCGGTCCCTGCGGACGAAGCGGGCGCGCCGGCGACGGACTCGGGTGCGGACGCGACGGACGACGGTCACGTCGCCGACAGCCCGGTCGACGCCGCGCCGGCGGGCGAGGACGAGGCCGCACGGCCCGGCTCCTGACGTCGTCGTCGGCCGGCCTCCCACGGTCGGGAAGCACCGGCTGCGTCGCGCATCCGTCGGGCCGGGGCGGTACACTCGCCGGGTGATGCACTCGTGACCGATCCAGGCTCCTGGCGCATCGCGCCGGCCCCATTCGCCGACGTCAGGCGGCTCGCCGAGGAGCTCGGCGTCAGCGACGTCCTCGCCCAAGTGCTCGTGCGCCGGGGGCTCGGCGATCCCGCCGCGGCGCGCGCTTTCCTCCACCCGGACTTCCGCGTCCACGACCCCTACCTCATGACGGGTATGAGCGACGCGCGCCGTCGGCTCGACCAGGCGCTGCGCAGGGGAGAGGCCATCGCCGTCCACGGCGACTACGATGCCGACGGCATCACCGCGACCTTCCTGCTGGTGAGCGTGCTTGCCGATCTCGGTGCGGACGTCCGCTGGCGATTGCCCAACCGCTTCAGCGAAGGCTACGGGGTCTCGGCGACGGCGGTCGACGAGCTCGCCGGAGCCGGCGTCAAGCTGCTCATCACCGTCGACTGCGGCATCAATGCCCGGGCAGAGGTGGCACAGGCTCAGGCGCTCGGCATGGACGTCATCGTGACCGACCACCACGAGCTCGAGGGGGACCTTCCCTCCTGCACGGTGGTCACGCCCAAGCTGGGCGCGTATCCGTGCCGGCACCTCGCGGGAGTCGGCGTCGCCTTCAAGCTGGCGCACGCGCTGCTCGAGGAGCCTGGGGACGAGCTCGCCGACCTGCCACTCGCGCTCCGCCCGTACACCGACCTCGTGGCCGTCGGGACCATCGCCGACGTGGTGCCGCTCATCGAGGAGAACCGCGTGCTCACCGCCATCGGTCTGGGGCGGCTGCGCAGCGCCCCGCGCCCTGGCCTCGCGACCCTGCTGGAGGTGGCCGGCGGTCGTCCGGGCGCGGTAGACGCGGGAGCCGTGGGCTTCCGCCTTGGGCCCCGGCTCAACGCCGCCGGCCGGCTCGAGGACGCCTCGATCGCGCTGGAACTGCTCGGCGCCGCCGACCGCGACGCCGCGCTGCCGCTCGCCCTCAGGCTCAACGAGCTCAACCGCGAGCGGCAGACCATCGAGGCGGCGATGCTCCAGGCGGCGGTCGCCATGGTCCCGGACCCGCCGCCGGCGGCGCTGGTGCTCACGTCGCCCGACTGGCACGAGGGTGTCGTCGGCATCGTCGCCTCGCGCGTCGCCGAGCGCTTCCATCGCCCGGCCATCCTGCTCAGCGAGGGCGACGAGGAGGCCAAGGGCTCGGGACGGAGCATCCCGGCGTTCGACCTGCTCGGCGCCGTGGAGCGGACGGCAGGCCATCTGCTCGCGTTCGGCGGGCATCGCGCCGCCTGCGGCCTGCGCCTGCGGCGCGACGCCATCCCGGCGTTCCGCGAGGCCTTCGTCGCAGAGGCCGCATCCGCGCTCGGCCCGGACGACCTCAGGCGGGTGCGCGACGTCGACGCCATCGTGGGCGGCGACGAGCTCACGCTCGGTCTGGCCGACGAGCTCGAGCTGCTCGCGCCTCACGGCTTCGGCAACCGGCAGGTGACGCTGCTGCTCCATGCGGCAGAGGTGGTGGCGCCGCGCCTCACGCGGGACAAGCGGCACGCCCAGTACCGCGTGCGCTGCGACGGCAACTCCTGCCAGGCCATCCAGTTCAATTTCGACGGCTTGGCGGAGCTCACGGAGCCGGGACGCCACGACGTCGCGCTCTCGCTCGGCAAGAACGACTACAACGGCTCGGTGAGCGCCCAGGTGCAGGTGCGCGGCCTGCACCGGCTCCAGCACCCGGAGACGGACCTGTGCGCCACCGCGTGCGACCTCACCTGTCGCGACCGGGTGCGCGGCGAGCGCCTGTGGCAGGCTCTGCTCGGCGACGGAGACGGCAGCGGCGCGCCGGCGGACGACAGGGGCGCCGGCGACGCGACCGCCGCCGCGGCGCTGCACGCCGCTCGCGCCGCCGGCCGCATCCACGACTTTCGCGGCCGCCCGCCCGTCTCGCGGCTCGCCGCTCTGGTCGCGGGCGGGGAGCGCGTCCTCCTCCTCGTCGCCGACGTGGCGCGCCGCCGCCCGCTGCTCACACGCGACGTGCTCGCGCCCGGCCTGCCCTGCGGGGGCGTCTACGTGCAGGCCGCCTGCGCACACCGCCTCAAGACGGCCAAGGCCGCCGGCGTGGTCATGACCACGCCGGACCTCGCCCTTGCCGATCCGGCGTTCACATCCTCGTTCGCGCAGGTCGTCCTGCTCGACCCGCCCTTCACCACCTCCATGTGGGCGGGTCTCGCCGCGGCGGCGCCGGACGCCGGCCTGCACGTGCTTTGGGGCGCCGGCGAAGCCGCGTTCGCGGGCCGCGTCCGGGAGACCCAGCTGGACCTGGACGCGGCCATGCGGCGGGTCTGGAAGGCCCTCGCCGCCGGCTCGGGCCGGTTTGACGTTGCCCTCGAGCAGGAACTCCTTGGGGGAGGAGCCGCGCTCGCGCCGGTCGCCACAACCGCGGCCGCCGTCGAGGCTCTTCGCGAAGGCGGCCTGCTCGTGGTGGATGGGGACGGCGGCTATCATCTCGAACGGCCGCAGAGTAAGGTCGACGTCACCCGGACGGATGCGCACAGACGATGGCACAACAGGTATCAGACACCAGACTTCCTGCAGACCTGCCTGACGACGCAGCTCTGACACAGGTCCCCGTCCAGTACGGGCCGCTGCTCGACGACCTGTTCGCGGCCATCGAGCGCTACGACGCCGACCCCGACCGTGAGCTCATCACCCGCGCGTTCGTCGCCGCCTGCATCCTCCACGGACAGCAGAGCCGCAAGAGCGGCGAGGCCTACATCCACCACCCCGTGGGCACGGCGCTCAACGCCGCCGAGCTCAAGCTCGACTCGGTGACCATCGCTGCCGCCCTGCTCCACGACGTCGTCGAGGACACCGGCACGCCGCTCAGCTGGATCGAGTCGGAGTTCGGCGACGAGATCGCCATGCTTGTCGACGGGGTGACCAAGCTCACCAAGATGCACTTCACCTCGCAGGAGGAGGAGCAGGCCGAGAACTACCGCAAGATGATCATCGCGATGGCCACCGACATCCGGGTCATCCTGATCAAGCTCTGCGACCGCCTGCACAACATGCACACCCTCTGTTACCTGAGCAAGCAGAAGCAGATCCAGAAGGCCAAGGAGACACTCGAGGTCTACGCGCCGCTCGCGCACCGCCTCGGCATCCACAACCTCAAGTGGCAGCTCGAGGACCTCGCCTTCGCCTCGCTGCACCCACGCAAGTACCAGGAGATCCAGAAGTGGGTCGCGCAGCGGCGCGCAGACCGCGAGGACTACGTCGACGAGGCCGCAGGCTTCCTCAACGCCGAGCTGGAGAAGGCCGGCATCGAGGCCGACATCACCGGCCGCGCCAAGCACTTCTACTCCATCTACGTGAAGATGAGCCGCGGCGGCAAGGAGTTCAACGAGATCTTCGACCTCACCGGCCTGCGCGTGCTGGTCGACTCCATCAAGGACTGCTACGGTGCGGTGGGCATCATCCACTCGGTCTGGAAGCCCATCCCCGGTCGGTTCAAGGACTACATCGCGATGCCCAAGTTCAACCTCTACCAGTCGCTGCACACCACGGTCATCGGCCCCGGCGGCAAGCCGCTGGAGATCCAGATCCGCACGTTCGACATGCACCAGACCGCCGAGTTCGGCGTCGCCGCGCACTGGCTCTACAAGGCGCGCGGCGACCGCGACCAGGACAAGCTCGCCTGGCTGCACCAGATGATGGAGTGGCAGTCGGAGACGGGCGATCCGCGCGAGTTCATGGACACCCTGCGCGTCGACCTCTTCGAGGACGAGGTGTTCGTGTTCACGCCCAAGGGCGACGTCAAGAGCCTGTCCGCGGGCAGCACGCCGATCGACTTCGCCTTCGCCGTGCACACGGACGTCGGCAACCACACTGTGGGCGCCAAGGTCAACGGACGCATCGTGCCGCTGCACACCAAGCTCAGCAGCGGCGACATCGTCGAGGTCATCACCAGCAAGTCGAGCCGCGGGCCGTCCCGTGACTGGCTCGACATCGTCAACTCGCCGCGGGCGCGCCAGAAGATCCGCCAGCACTTCCGCCGCGAGCAGCGCGAGGACTCGGAGCACTCCGGCCGCGACCTGCTGCAGGAGGCGCTGCGCCGCGAGGGCCTGCCGGCCCAGAAGATCCTGAGCTCCAAGGTGTTCGCCCAGATCTGCAAGGACGTCGGCTACAGCAAGCCCGACGACCTGTTCGTGGCGCTGGGCTCAGGCCGGCTGCCCGTCAAGACGGTCGCCAACAAGGTGATGCAGCGTGCCGGCACCATGAAGGAGGCCACGCCGCCGCCCGAGATGCTGCCGTCCAAGCCCGTCCAGGACGTCGAGGAACCTCAGGCGCTCAGCGGCGAGTTCGGCATCGCCGTCGAGGGCATGAGCGACATCATGGTGCGCATGGCCAAGTGCTGTAAGCCCATCCCGGGCGACGAGATCGTGGGCTACATCTCGCTGGGCAAGGGCATCACCATCCACCGCAAGGACTGCAAGAACGCGCGCGCCCTCATGAAGAACCCCGAGCGCTTCACCAAGGTGGGCTGGAAGGGCCTGGGCGGCATGGCGTTCCGGGTCGAGATCATGATCGAGGCGCTGGACCGCAACCACCTGCTCGAGGACGTCGCACGCACGCTGTCGGATTCGGGGGTGAACATCATCGGCGGCAGCGTCCAGACGCTGCCCGATGGCGTAGTACGGGACCGGTTCACGCTCGAGGTCGGAGACGTGCGTCAGCTCGACAACATCCTCGCCAACATCCGCAGCATCCAGACCGTGTACGACGCCTACCGGGTCGTCGGCGGATAGCCGCCGCCCTCCCTGCGGCGCGGTCGACCGTGTTCGTCGCGGTCTGATACGCTGTCTGGCCGATTGATCAACGCAGTGGAATCAACGAGCGGGGCGCCGAAGGCACACCGCTCAATCCCGACCACTCGAGGTAAGAATGCCTGAACCCGTCGAAGTCTTCGCCGTGCCGCTCGGCCCTCTCCAGGCCAACTGCTTCATCGTCGTGCAGGGGGAGCAGGGGCTCGTCATCGACCCCGGCGACGAGGCCAGCGTCGTCGTCCAGGCGTTCACCGAGTTCGGCTTCGCGCCCGCCGCCGTGCTCGTCACGCACGGCCACTTCGATCACTTCGGCGGGGTCACGCCCGTCGCCAGGCACTTCGACATCCCCGTCTACGTGGGCGCCGAGGATGCCGGCCAGATGGCCGACGACGGCCTCGGGTCCATGGGCGGCTTCGACATCGAGCCGTTCGAGACGGCGCGCACCATGGAGGGCGAGCAGACGCTCGACCTGCCCATCCCCGTGCTCGCGATCCCGACGCCGGGGCACTCGCGCGGCTCGTACACGTTCGCCATCGGCGAGGCAGAGCTCTTCGTCGGCGACCTCCTGTTCCAGAGCAGCGTGGGCCGCACCGACCTGCCGGGCGGAAACATGGACCAGCTGCTGAACTCGGTCGCGACCCTCATCCGCCGCTTCCCGCCGGACGCCACCGTGCACTGCGGCCACGGCCCCGATACGTCGCTGGGCCGTGAGCTCGCACTGAACCCGTTCCTCTCGCCCATCCGCCACGACCCGGAGCACCGCTGGTGAGCTCGCCACGCGGCCCCAAGGGCACCTACGACCTGCTCCCCGACGAGGCCGCGGAGCGCGACGCCGTGGTCGCCGCCGCGGCGCGCGTGTTCGCCGCCTACGGCTACCGCCGCGTCGTCACGCCGGAGTTCGAGGAGACGGGGCTGTTCGAGCGTGGTGTCGGCGAGGCCACCGACATCGTGCGCAAGGAGATGTACACGTTCACCGACAAGGGCGAGCGGATGCTGACGCTGCGGCCGGAGGGCACGGCGCCCGTCTGCCGCGCCTACGTGGAGCACGGCATGCACAAGCTGCCGCAGCCGGTGAAGCTCTGGTACTACTGCCCGATGTTCCGCTACGAGAAGCCGCAGGCCGGCCGCTACCGCGAGCACTACCAGATCGGCGCCGAGGCCATCGGCTCCGCCGAGCCGGCGGTGGACGCGGAGGTCATCCTCCTGCTGGCGGCGATCTTCGCGGAGCTCGGCGTGGAGGGTGTGACTCTCAACATGAACAGCATGGGCGATCCGCAGTGCCGGCCCGCCTACGTCGAGAAGCTCCGCGAGTACCTCCGCGGCCGCGAGGGCGAGCTCTGCGGCGACTGCCTGGAGCGCATCGACGTCAACCCACTGCGCACGTTCGACTGCAAGGTCGAGAGCTGCCGCGCGGTGCTCGACGAGGCCCCGCGCATCAGCGACCACCTGTGCCCGGAGTGCCGCGAGCACTTCGGCGCGGTGCTCGCGCTGGTCCGGGCCGCGGGGCTCGAGCCCAAGCTCGACTTCCGGCTCGTGCGCGGCCTCGACTACTACACGCGCACGACCTTCGAGTTCAACTCCGACCGCCTCGGCGCCCAGAGCGGAGTGGGCGGCGGCGGCCGCTACGACGGGCTCGTCGAGCAGATCGGCGGCCCTCCGACGCCGGGCGTGGGCTGGGGCAGCGGCCTCGAGCGCATCGCCCTGGCGATGCGCGAGCCGCTCGCGGTCCCGGCCTCGACCGGCGTCTACGTCGTGGCCTTCAGCGACGATGCCCGCGCGGCCGCGTTCGCCTGCGCCCAGGCGTTGCGCCGCGCCGGCGTGCCGGCGGAGCTCGACCTCGCCGGGCGCAGCCCCAAGGGCCAGCTGAAGCAGGCCGGCCGCAGCGGAGCCCGCCTAGCTGTGCTCCTCGGGCTCGAGGAGCTCGCCGGCGACGTCGTGCGGCTCAGGGACCTGGCCGGCGGCGGGGAAGAGGACGTCGCCGCCGCCGACCTGCCGGCGCTCGTCGCCGCCCGACTGGCCGGCGTAGCTGCGCCGGCGAGCGGGGCACCAACGAGCCGGGGGACCGGCTCGCATGTCGAAGACCAGGCGCACCGTTCACTCGAGAGTGAGGCCTCATGACCCTGCGCGACACGTACCCCGGCGAGCTTCGCGCCGCCGACGTCGGCCGCGAGGTGCGCCTCGCCGGCTGGGTGGCCCGCCGCCGTGACCACGGCGGCCTCATCTTCATCGACCTGCGCGACCGCAGCGGCATCGTCCAGCTGGTCGTCGATCCGTCCCACGCGCCGGAGGCCCACGCGCTCGCCGAGCAGGTTCGCCCTGAGTCCGTGCTCGCCGTCGGTGGCGAGGTCGTCGCGCGCTCGCCCGAGACGGTGAATCCCAATCTGCCGACCGGCGACGTCGAGGTCCAGATCGCCGAGCTCGAGATCCTGAACCGCGCCAAGACGCCGCCGTTCGAGGTCGAGACGGCGGAGCAGGTCGACGTCGACGAGACGCTGCGTCTCAAGTACCGCTACCTGGACCTGCGCCGCGCGCCCATGCTCGCCAACCTCGAGCTGCGCAACGCGGCCACGCAGGCGGCACGCGCGTACCTGAACACGAACCGCTTCATCGAGGTCGAGACGCCGGACCTCACCAAGTCATCCCCCGAGGGAGCGAGGGATTTTCTCGTCCCCTCGCGCCTGCAGCCGCACCGTTTCTACGCCCTGCCGCAGTCACCGCAGATGTTCAAGCAGATCCTCATGGTCGCGGGCTTGGACCGGTACTACCAGTTCGCGCGCTGTTTCCGCGACGAGGACCTGCGCGCCGACCGCCAGCCGGAGCACACGCAGATCGACCTCGAGACGTCGTTCCTCGGCGTGCCCGAGATCCGCGAGCTGCTCGAGGGCCTCATGACGGCGATCTTCCTGGGTGTGGGGGAGAGCGCTCCCGCGACGCCGCTGCCCAGGCTGTCGTACGACGAGGCGATGCTGCGCTACGGCTCCGACAAGCCGGACCTGCGCTACGGCTTCGAGATCGTCGAACTCAGCGAGACGTTCGCGATCAGCGAGTTCAAGGTCTTCCGCGGCGCCGTCGACGGCGGAGGGGTGGTGCGCGCCATCCGGGCGCCCGGCGGCGGTTCCCTCAGCCGGGCCCAGATCGACAAGCTCACGGAGCTCGCCAAGGAGCACGGCGCCAAGGGTATGGCCTACGTGTACGTGGAGGAGGGCCGCGCCCTGCGCGGCCCCATCGTCAAGTTCCTCGCGGAGGCCGAGCAGTCCGCGCTCGTCGAGAAGGTCGGCGGCCAGCCCGGTGACCTCGTCGTCTTCGCTGCAGGCGAGGCGCTCGTCGCCGCCGAGGTGCTCGGTGCGCTGCGCCTCGCGCTCATCGGCCTGCTCGCGCCCGAGCCGTCCGCGCGCTGGTCGCTGCTCTGGGTCGAGGAGTTCCCGCTCTTCGAGATCGACAAGGAGACGGGCGCACTTACCTACGGGCACAACCCGTTCAGCCTGCCGACCGAGGCCACCATGCCGCTCATGGAGAGCGATCCGCTCGCCGTCCGCGGCGCCCAGTACGACCTGGTGCTGAACGGCGTCGAGCTCGGTTCCGGCTCGCTGCGCAACCACGACGCCGCGGTCCAGCGCGCCATCCTGCGCGTCCTCGGCATGAGCGACGAGCGCATCGACGAGGCGTTCGGCTGGTTCCTCGAGGCGCTCGAGTACGGCGCACCGCCGCACGGCGGTATCGGCCTCGGCTTCGACCGGATCATCATGCTGCTCGCCGGCGTCGACTCCATCCGCGACGTCATCGCCTTTCCCAAGACGTCCTCGGGCGGCGACCCCATGACGGGCGCGCCGGGGCCGGTCGCCGCCGAGCAGCTCAAGGAGCTGCGGGTCCGGCTCGGGTAGCAGCCGCACCTCGCGTCAGCTCAGGCCACGCCTGTCCCGGCCACGTCCTCAAGCATTTTGCAGGGCTGCCGACAAGATTGTTGAATCAGTGGACGTTTGCTAGGATGGCGCGGCTCGACCTTGTTCGTGACCTCGCCACATTCTCGAGCCAACACGAACACATCGGGAGCTCGTTCGCCGGACCGTCCGTGGACGTTCCGGGAGGGCACCCACCTGCGAGAGCAGGTTCGAGAATAACGCGAGCACGGCAAGGTGGAGCTCTTTCTCTCTGAGGGGGGAGGCCGGCATGGGGATCTTCAAACGCAACCGGACGTTCCTGTTGGGGGCGGTCCTGATCCTTGTGATCGGCGCCCTGCTGTTCGGCGGCGTCATCGCCGTACGCGTCATGGCGGAGTCGGGGGCCACGCCGGCGCCCGCCGCCACCCAGCCAGTCTCCTACAACTCGGTCAGCAGCTACGGCATGACCGGCTACCCGCCACTCACCATCGAGCCCACGGCCGAGACCCCCGACTTCATCACCACGCGCCTCGACGAGAATCGCGGCATCGTCCTGCTCGTCTACGTCAAGGGCGCCAGCGACGACATGGAGATGCTCTCCTCCTTCAACGACATCAAGGCGAACTACGGCGCCGACAGCTCGTTCTTCTCGTTCGAGGCGCGCGAGTCCAAGCAGCTCGGCGACACCTTGATGCAGCTGCGCGTCAGCGATCCTCCGATCCTCGCCATCATCCGCGGCGACGGCACCGTGGCCAACATGTACACGGGCTGGATCGGCTTCAAGGTCATGGAGCAGGAGATCGCGGACGCGGTCCGCGGTCTCTGACCGGCCTCAGACGAGTGACTCTTAGCGGCGCCCCTCGGGGCGCCGCTTCTGTTTGACCGGCCTTCTCGCTGTGGTAGCATAATGCCGACTCTATTGGTTGGGATTCGCGGCCACTGAGCGGACGGAGCCCTCGTGCGCATCTCATCGCGGTGTGAATACGGACTGCGGGCCATGGTCTATCTGGCCGACCACGACAGCGGCCGGCCGGTGCCGCTGCCGGAGATCGCCGCGGGCGAGAGCATCCCCGCGCCGTTCCTCGAGCGCATCCTCGCGCGGCTCCGTGAGGCGGGCCTCGTGAAGGCGACGCGCGGGGTGAGCGGCGGCTACCAGCTGGCGCGTGCCGCCGCCGACGTCGCCGTCGGCGACGTGGTCACAGCGCTGGAGGGCCCGCTGTCGCTCGTCGGCTGCGTACCCGACGACGGCGCCTGCGCCCGCGCCGACTCGTGCGCGTCGCGCATCGTCTGGCGGCGTCTCGACAGCGCCATCAGCGGGGCGCTCAACGGCATCACCCTCGAGGATCTGACCAGGGAGGCAGTGTCACCATGAGGACGGCCTACTTCGACCACGCGGCCACTACACCCGTCGATCCTCAGGTGCTCGAGGCGATGCTGCCCTGGTTCTCGGAGCGCTACGGCAACCCGTCCGAGCTGCACCGGCTGGGCAGGGAGGCGCGCGCGGCCTGCGAGACGGCGCGCGCCCAGGTCGCCGCCGCCCTCGGCGCCGGCGACAAGGAGATCGTCTTCACCGCCGGCGGCACCGAGTCCGACAACCTGGCCCTCTTCGGCAGCCTCGCGCGCCATCAGCCCGGCCATCTCATCGTGAGCGCGGTCGAGCATCCCGCCGTCATGGAGGCCGCGAGGGCGCTCAACCGGCAGGGATGGGCGGTCGACTTCGTGCCGGTGGACGCCGACGGCATCGTCGACATGGACGCCTACGAGCAGGCGTTCCGCGACGACACGCGTCTCGCCTCCGTCATGTTCGCGAACAACGTGGTGGGCTCGATCCAGCCGGTCGCCGAGCTCGCGCGCATCGCGCACGAGAGGGGCGCCCTGTTCCACACCGACGCGGTACAGGCCGTCGGGTCGCTGCCCGTCGACGTCACCGAGCTGGGCGTCGACATGCTGAGCCTCTCCGGCCACAAGCTCTACGGCCCCAAGGGCATCGGCGCGCTGTACGTGAAGCGCGGCACGCGCCTCCAGCCCATCTTGCACGGGGGCGGTCACGAGCGCCGTCTGCGCTCCGGGACCGAGAACGTCCCCGGCATCGTCGGTCTCGGGGCGGCCATCACGCTGTCCGTCAAGCAGATCGCCGAGGTGCGGCCTCGGCTCGAGGCGCTTCGCGACAGGCTGGCACAGGGCGTGCTGGAGCGTATCCCCGAGGTGAGGTATCTCGGTCACCCCACGGAGCGGCTGCCGGGCAACGTCTCGTTCAGCGTGCGCTACGTCGAGGGCGAGTCGATGCTGCTGCAGCTCGACGCACACGGTTTCATGGTCTCGAGCGGCTCCGCCTGCGCGTCCGGCTCGCTGGAGCCCTCACACGTCGTGCTCGCCATGGGCCTTGGGGCAGAGGAGGCGCACGGAAGCATGCGCATCAGTCTCGGGAGGGAGAATACCGACGAGGAGGCCGACGCCTTCCTGGAGGCCTTCCCGCCGATCGTCGACAAGCTGCGGCAGATGAGCCCGCTGTACGTGAAAGGTTGAGCAGATGTACACCGACCTGGTGATGGACCACTTCACCAATCCGCGCAACGTGGGGGAGATAGAGGACGCCGACGGCGTCGGGCAGATCGGCAATCCGGTCTGCGGCGACGTCATGCGCATCAGTATCGCCGTCGACAAGGATCAGATCGCCGACGTCAAGTTCAAGACCTTCGGCTGCGGCGCTGCCGTGGCCACGTCGAGCATGGTCACCGAGATGGTCATGGGCAAGAGCCTCACGGAGGCCGCCGACATCTCGAACAAGGCCGTGGCCGAAGCGCTCGGCGGCCTGCCGCCGAACAAGATGCACTGCTCCAACCTTGCGGCCGACGCGCTGCACCTGGCGATCCAGGACTACCTCGTGAAGAGCGGCCGCGAGGCCGAGGTCGAGCAGATCCTCAAGGCACTCCCAAAAGAGCACGAGCACTCGTCGCACTGAGCGGCGGGGTCGATAGCGCCGTCGCGGCGCTCAGGCTGATCGACGAGGGCCGCAGCCTCGAGACGGCCACGGCGCGGCTGTGGCCGGGGACGGACCGGCGAAGCTGCTGCTCTCCCGGCGCCCTCCAGCGTGCGGCGCGCACGGCCGCGCAGCTCGGCCTCCCGCACCACGTCCTCGACCTCGAAACCGAGTTCGAGGACGCCGTCGTGGGCCCGTTCGAGCGCGGCTACCTTGCCGGCGAGACGCCCAACCCTTGCGTCGACTGCAATCCGATGCGCCTCGCGGCGCTCGTCGCACTGGCCGGTGAGCTGGGCCTGCCGCGAGTCGCCACCGGCCACTACGCCCGCCTGGTGTGGCAAGACGGCGAGCCGTTCGTGGCGCGCGCCGCCGACCGGACCAAGGACCAGTCGTACATGCTGTGGGCGGTCCCCCCGCAGGTGCTGGCCCGCCTCGAGTTCCCGCTCGGCGAGCTCACCAAGGCCGAGACGCGCGCGGCCGCCACGGAGGCCGGTCTTGAGGTGGCGGACGAGCCGGAGAGCCAGGAGGTCTGCTTCGCCGTCGACGGCTACCAGCTGTTCCTGGAGGATCGCGGCGTCGAGCCGGTGAGCGGCGTCATCGTCGACACGAAGGGTGTCGTGCTGGGCGGGCATCAAGGACACTGGCGCTTCACCGTCGGGCAGCGGCGGGGACTCGGCGTGAGCGCCCCCGAACCGTTGTACGTGGTCGAGCGGCGGGCCGCCGAGAACGAAGTGGTCGTCGGCGGCCGCGAGCAGCTCGAGGTCCGCTCCCTGCGCGTGCGCGACGTGGTCGATCGCGGGCTGGGTGACGGGAGCGGCCTCGAGATCCAGCTGCGCTACCGCTCGGCGCCGGTGCCGGTGGCCGCCGTCCGGCAGAGCGGGAGTGGACTCGAGGTCGGTCTGCGCGAGCCGTTTGCGGGGCTCGCGCCCGGGCAGGCGGCCGTGTTCTATCGCGACGATGTGGTCATCGGTGGGGGGCGCGTGGACGGCCTCCCGCCAACGATCGCCGCGGGAGCGGTATGATACGCTTCGGAGCGTACCGAAGCGGCATCTGACCCACGAAAGGAGCGCTGCATGGACTCCTCGTTCGCGACCGTTGCGATGGAGACCCCCACCATCGTCCTGAGCTACGCGGCGGCGTTCTTCTGCGTGGCCGTGGCGATCGCCTCGGTCTACGCCCTGGTCAAGCTCGGCAAGATGATCAACCGGGTCGACACCGTGCTCGAAGACGTGGACAGGGAGGCCGTTCCGCTGATGCAGAAGGCGGGGACCAGCCTTGACGGCGTCAACGCCAATCTCGGCAACGTCGACCAGATCACCAAGGACGTCGCCGACATCACCGACAAGATCGACTCCATGGCCAACGCCGTCGAGGGCGCCGTGAGCACCCCGGCACGCAAGGCGGCCTCGTTCAGCGCCGGCGTGCAGGGCGCCGTCTCCAGCTTCATGCGCCGCGACAAGCCGGCGCCGGGCGCCGAGGCGGCCGGCGCGACCGCGGAGTCCCCGGCCGGGGGCGCGTGGACGGCTCCCGCAACTCCTGCTGCCGACGCCGCGGCGGACACTGCCGCGGCCGCTGCCGACGCCGCGGCGGACGCTCCTGAGGTCGCTGCCGACGCGGCTGCCGCTGCGCCGGCTCCGGAGACAGACCTGAAGGCCTGATCATGGGACTCTCAACGAAGCTCATCGTCACCGGCGCCGTAGCCGGTACCGCCCTCTCTTTCTACGTGCGCTCGCGCCACGCCCGCACCGGTGAGGGCTACCTCACCATCGTCCGCCAACTGCCGGCACAAGCGCTGCGCTGGGTCGACAGCACGAGGGGACGGGCGACGAGGGCTCTCGAAGAGGGCAAGACCGCGGCGCGCGAGCGCGACGAGGAGTTCACCCGGCAGCTGCTCGCCGCCGGCGCGCCGCCCGGCGCCTGAGGTCGCCATGACCGAGAGGATCACCCTCGAGGTGCCGGCGACGCTGAGCGCCCTCTCCACCGTGCACATGGTGCTCGGCGGCCTCGGTGCGCGCCTCGACTTCTCGCTCGAGGATCTGGACGACCTCTTCCTCGCCACGGACGGCCTTCTTCAGGCTGCGCTCGAGGTGGAGGAGCTCGACAGCATCCGTGTCCTCGTGACCGTCGACGGTGTCTCGCTGCGCGTAACCACGGGAGCGTTCCGCTCCGCGCAGCTGCGCGACCAGGTCGTGGTCACTCCCGGCCACTGCATCGACCTCTGCACGCTGCTCCAGCGTCTCGTCGACGACGTGGTCCTCGAAGAGGTGGACGGCTCCTTCAGCGTCGTCATCGTCAAGAACCGCTCGGAGACGGCGGCGTGAACAGCCGCGACGACAGGCGCGTCAACGATCCCCTTGACCTCGAGGCTCTGCCGGGCCAGGCGCGGCGAGTGCCGGACGACGACGAGGAGCCGGAAGCACGTCAGGAGGGGCCCTCCGCCGATCCGAAGGGCCGCGGCAAGGACGACTCCGAGAAGCTCGACCAGTACCTGCTGCGCCGCTACCACCTGTACGGCGACCGCAAGGCGCGCGAGCAGCTCATCACCATGTACCTCCCGTTGGTGCGCTCACTGGCGCGCCGCTACGCGTCGCGCGGCGAGCACTTCGACGACCTCGTCCAGGTCGGCGCCATCGGCCTCATCAAGGCCATCGACCGCTTCGACCTCAGCAGGGGCGTGGAGCTCACCACGTACGCCACGCCCAACATCGTCGGCGAGATCAAGCGCTACTTCCGCGACAAGGGCTGGTCGGTGCGTGTGCCCCGCGGCCTGCAGGAACTCAACATCCGGCTCAACAAGGTGATCGACGAGCTGGTGCCCAAGCTGCAGCGCTCGCCGACCATCAAGGAGCTGGCCGAGGCGGCGAACGCGACGCCCGAAGAAGTGCTCGAGGCGCTCGAGACCAGCCAGGCCTACAACTCGGTGTCGCTGCAGGCCTCTCCCAACGGCGAGTCGGGCGAAGAGGACGCCGGCCTCATCGACTACCTGGGCGGGGAGGAAGAGGCATACGACACCATGGAGGACCGCACCACGCTAGCGCCCGGCTTCGCCAAGCTCGACAAGCGCGAGCGCTACATCCTCCACCTGCGCTTCTTCGAGGGACTGACGCAGAGTCAGATCGCCGAACGCGTGGGTATATCGCAGATGCACGTCTCGCGTCTCATCAGGCGCTCGCTCGAGAAGCTGCGGGAGGAGATCGGCGATCTCGACAACCCGCTGCCTCCGCGTTCGTCCGACGACGCGCGCTGAGGCCGTACCGACATCCACGCACCAAGGACTCTCCCGTGAACGCTGCCGACATCCGTGACCTGTTTCGCAACTTCTTCGTCGAGCGAGGCCACCTCGCCGGGGAACCGGCGAGCTTGGTCCCTGCGGGAGACTCCAGCGTGCTGTTCACGACCGCCGGGATGCAGCAGTACAAGCCGTACTTCCTCGGGGTCGGGACGCCGCCGTCCACGCGCATCACCACCTGCCAGCGCTCCTTCCGCACCTCCGACGTCGAGAACGTGGGGAAGACGGCGCGGCATCTCACCTTCTTCGAGATGCTCGGCAACTTCTCGTTCGGCGACTACTTCAAGGCTGAGGCGATCCTGTGGTCGCTGGAGCTCTCCGACCAGCTCGGGATCCCGCGCGACAAGATCTGGGTGAGCGTCTTCGGCGGCGACGACCAGGTGCCGGCGGACGAGGAGGCCGTGCAGCTGTGGAAGGCGCACGGCTTCGGCGACGAGCGCATCGTCCGCCTGGGGCGTGGCGACAACTTCTGGGGCCCGGCCGGGCCCACCGGCCCCTGCGGGCCCTGCTCCGAGCTCTACTACGACTTCGGTCCGGAGATGGGCTGCGACGACCCGGAGTGCAAGCCGGGCTGCGACTGCGACCGCTATCTCGAGTACTGGAACCTCGTGTTCGTGCAGTACGACATGGACGAGTCCGGCCACCTCACCCCGCTCGCCAAAGGCAGCATCGACACGGGCATGGGGCTCGAGCGCATCGCGAGCATCTCCCAGGGCGTCACCAACGTGTTCGAGACCGACCTGTTCAGGCCGCTCGTCGAGCGCGGCGCAGAGCTGGCCGGCGTCACGCCCGGTGCGTCGCCGGCCGTCACCCGCGCTCTGCGCACGATGGCCGAGCACGCGCGCGGCGCGTCGTTCCTCATCATGGACGGCGTCCTGCCCGGCAACGACGGCCGCGACTACGTGCTGCGGCGCATCATCCGCCGGGCCGTGCAGCAGGCCGTGGCGATCGGCGTCGAGAAGCCTTTCCTGGCGACCCTCACCGACGCGGTCGTCGAGCAGATGAGCGGCGCCTACCCCGCGCTCGTCGACGCCCAGGCGGAGATCCGCCGCGTCGTGAACGAGGAGGAGGTCCGCTTCCGCCGCACGCTGGATCAGGGCATGGGCATCCTCGAGGAGGCCTTGCGCCGCGCTCGCGACGCGGGCACCGAGCTCCCCGCCGAGGTCGCCTTCGAGCTGCACGACACCTACGGTTTTCCGTTCGACCTCACGCGCGAGATCGCCGCCGAGGAGGAGATGACCGTCGACGAGGAGCGTTTCGGGCACTTGATGGAGGAACAGCGCGAGCGCGCCCGCGCCGCCCAGAAGGAGGGCGCGTTCGCCTCCGGCCCGGGCGAGGTGGACGACTTCCAGCGGCAGACGACCGAGGTGCGCGCGGACTTCGTCGGCTACGAGCGCCTCGAGGTCTTCACGGTCGTGCGCGCGCTCGGCGAGCTCGGCGACGGCCGCCTGGCGGTCAAGCTCGCGGAGTCCCCGTTCTACGCCGAGGGCGGCGGGCAGGTCGCCGACACCGGCTGGATCCACACCGACTCCGGCAAGCTCGAGGTCGAGAGCGTCGTCAAGTTCGAGAACGACCAGGTCGTGGTGGCTCGCCAGGTGGAGGGCAAGGTCGTGGAGGGCGAGCGCGCCAAGGCCATGGTCAACGCCGTGCGGCGCCACCAGACCGCCTGCAACCACACGGCGACGCACCTGCTGCACAACGCCCTGCGCATCGTGCTCGGAGAGCACGTCCGGCAGGGCGGCTCCATGGTGCGTCCCGAGCGCCTGCGCTTCGACTTCGCCGTGCGCGAGGCGCCGACGGCGGAGCAGCTGCGCCAGGTCGAGGACCTCGTGAACCGGCGCATCATCGAGAACCATCCGGTGCGGCCGTTCGTGACGACCCGCGAGTACGCCGCCGAGATCGGCGCCCTCGCGTTCTTCGAGGAGAAGTACGGCGAGTTCGTGCGCGTCCTCGAGATCGACGACTTCAGCCGCGAGCTCTGCGGCGGCACCCATGTCTCGTCCACCTCCCAGATCGGCCTGTTCAAGATCACCTCCAGCCAGTCGGTGGGCGCCAACACGCGGCGCATCGAGGCCATCACCTCGGCCGCGGCGGTCGAGCACTACCGCGGCCTCGAGCACGAGTGGGACGCGCTCTCCGGCGAGCTCAAGGTGCGGCCGGACCGGCTCACCGCGACCGTCGGGAAGCTGGCCGAGCACGTGCACGACCTCGAGAAGAAGCTCAAGGCGGCGGAGAGCGGCGAGCGCCGCGACCTGGCCGCCGAGCTCGTCGCCGCGGCAGTGGAGCGCGACGGCGTGGCCGTCGTGGCCGGATCGCCGCAGGTGGAGACGGCCGACGAACTGCTCACGCTCGCCGATGAGGTGCGCGCCAAGCGGCCCGACTGCGTCGCCGTGCTGGCCTCGGAGGTCGACGGGCGCGTGGCGGCGGTCGTGGCGGCCAGCGACGCCGCCGTCGGACGCGGCGTCAAGGCCGGTGACGTCATGAAGGCCATGCTGCCCGCCATCGGCGGCAAGGGCGGCGGCAAGCCGACGCTGGCGCGGGGCGGCGGCCCCGAGGTGGCCGGTATCGAGGCGGCCCTCCAGGCTGGTGTCGCCGCCGTCAAGGACGTCGTCGGAGCGGAGTGAAGCTCGTCGCGCTCGACCACGGTACGGTGCGCACCGGCGTCGCCGTCAGCGACGAGACCGGGACCATCTCGCGACCGCTCACCGTTGTCCAGCGGGTCGGCACCGACGCCGGCTTCGCGGCGCTGCTCGAGATGCTCGAGTCCGAGCGGCCCGAGCGCATCGTGGTAGGCTTGCCGCTGTCCCTCGACGGCGGAGAGCACGCGCAGGCGCGCCTCGCGAGAGCGTTCGCGGCGCGCCTCGCCGCAAGCCGTCGAGGTGCCTGTCGAGCTGTTCGACGAGCGCTTCACCTCCCGTCTCGCGGACCAGCGCGGCGGGACCGCGGCGCGCGACGCGCGCGCCGCGGCGACCTTGCTCGAGGACTACCTCAGGACGGTGCATGACCAGGGGACCTGACGACGCCGCGGCCGGCGAACCGCGGCCGGCTACCGGGCAACGCCCGCCCGGCCAGGGCTGGGCACGCTACGAGCCACCGGCGTCGCCCGCCGCGGAGGACGGTCTCGGCATCCGGCGGCGGCGCGGCACGCCTCACGAAGACCGTGGTCCACGCAGGCACCGTGGCCGCCTCCTCGGCTACCTGCTCGTCGCGGTCTTCGCGCTGGTGATCGGCGCCGGCGTCGGCTACGCGCGCGCCTACTTCTCGGACGGCGAGGTCGGCGGCACGGTGACCGTGGTCGTCAAGGAGGGCTCCAGCCTGCGCGCCATCGCCACCGAGCTGGAGCGGCAGGGCGTGGTCAAGCACGCCCGCGCCTTCGAGATACGCGCCGAGGCGGACGGCTACGCCACCCGGTTCATGCCGGGCACCTACGCCTTCCGCGTGAACGAGCCTTACGATGTCCTCGTCGCGAAGCTGCTCAGGGGCACGAAGCCGGCGACGGTGAAGGTCGCCATCCCGGAGGGCACGACCTTGAGGCAGGCCGCCGAGATCGTCTCCGACGAGATCACGGCCGTCTCCGAACGCGAGTACGTCGAGGTGGCGCGCGACGACCCGCCACCGTTCGCCCTCGAGGGCTACAAGAAGGGCACGACGCTCGAGGGCATGCTCTTCCCGGCCACCTACGAGGTCCTGCCGCGGGAGGCCTCCGCCGCGTCGTTCGTGCAGACGCAGCTCGAGGCGTTCGACGCGAACTTCGCCGAGGTGGACATGGAGCGGGCGAGGGCGGCCAACCTCACCGAGTACGACGTCGTGATCATCGCGTCCATGATCGACCGCGAGGCGCAGGTAGCGAGCTGAACGCGCCGTCGTGGCTGCCGTCATCTGGAACCGCCTGCGCAAGGACATGCTGCTGCAGATCGACGCGACCATCCAGTACGCGCTGGGCGAGACCAAGCCGCTGCTCACCTACGACGACCTCGAGATCGAGTCGCCGTTCAACACCTACAAGTACGCGGGTCTGCCGCCCACGCCCATCTCCAACCCCGGTCTCGCGGCGCTCAAGGCCGCCGCGAACCCGACGGACGACAAGTACCTCTACTACGTCGCGCGCAACGACGGCACGGGGCGGCACTACTTCTCCACCACGTACGAGCAGTTCCTCGCCGACCAGGCGAAGGCCGCGGCCAACGGCCAGTAGCGCCGCAGCGGGCCGCGCGGGCAGGAGCCCGGCGGCGCGCGGCCAATGTAGGAGTACGCCGGCGGCGCTCCCGCGCCGGGCGGAGGGGGGCACCACGGTCAGCGGCACCACACACGTCATCGGCATCATCGGCGACCCCGTGTCGCACTCCCTCTCGCCGCGCCTGCACAACGCTGCGTTCGCGGCGCTCGGCCTCGACTACGTCTACGTGCCGCTGCCGGTGCGCGCCGGAGATGTCGGCGCCGCGGTCAAGGGCCTCGCGGCCCTCGGCTTCCGCGGCGCCAACGTCACCATCCCGCACAAGGGCGCGGTGATCCCCTTCCTGGACGAGCTCTCGGACGGACGCCCGCCTCGCCGAGGCCGTGAACACCATCGTCGTGGACGGCGACGCGCCTGCGCGGGTACAACACCGACGTCGAGGGGGTCCGCGGAGCGCTCGTCGCCGTCGCCGGCGATTCGCTGCGCGGCGAACCGGCGCTGGTGCTCGGCGCCGGAGGGGCGGCGCGCGCCGCCGCCCTCGCTCTCTCCCGCCTCGGCTGCCCGCTCACCGTCGTCAACCGCACGCCCGCCGCGGCGGAGCGCCTGGCGGCGCTCATCACGGCGGGCGTCCCCGGCGCGCGCTGCGCGTGGCTGCCGTTGTCCGCCCTGACGGAGCGGGACGTGACCCGGCAGCGGGTCGTCGTCAACGCCACCTCGCTGGGCATGGCGGGCGAGGGTAAAGTCCCTGCCCTCCTCGCCGATAACGTTACGGCGGGGCAAGTCGTATTCGATGCGGTATACGCTTCCGCGCCGACGGACTTCCTCGTGGCGGCGCAGGCTCGTGGGGCTACCGTCATCGACGGCCTCACGATGTTGCTGGGACAGGCGGCCGAGGCGTTCAGCCTGTGGACGGGTGTGCCGGCGCCGCTGGAAGTGATGAGAGATGCCGTCCAACGATGAGAAGCGGACCAGGAAGAAGCGCAGCGCCCTGACCGGCCGCGGAGGAGACGAGCTGGAACCGATCATCGATCCCGTCGAGAGCTACCTTCTGGATGAGCTGTCGCTCGGAGCCGGAGTCCCTGGCCGACGCCGTGGACGACGTACCTGAGCGACGGTCCCGGTCGCAACGGCGACGGCCTGGCCACGGCCGAGGCGATGGACCCCGACGAGCGGGAGATCGGGGCGCACCGCGGGCACGGCGGCACGTCGGCACGACCTCGCGATGGACGACGCGCTCGGAAGACATCGTCCGCAGTCAGCGCACCAGCAAGCTCCGCCTCGGCGACATCCTCAAGGAGATGGGGCTCGTCACCGACGAGCAGGTCGGTGAGCGCGCTCGGCCGCCAGAAGGAGACGCGCAAGCGCCTCGGCCAGCTGCTCCTCGAGGACGGCGTCGTCACCCAGCTCGACCTGACCAAGGCGCTGGCGCAGAAGTTCGGCGTGAGCTTCCTGGACCTCACCGAGACGCGTTTCGACGGCGCCGCCACGGCCTACATCGACGAGAAGCTGGCGCGGCGCTACGGCGCCGTGCCGGTCCGCTTCCTCGACGACAACACCCTCCTGGTCGCGATGATCGACCCGCAGAACCTCCCGGCGCAGGAGGACCTCGCCATCATCACCGGCTTCCCGATCCAGCCGGCGATCGCCAGCGAGGAGGACGTCTTCGGGGCGATCGCCAAGATCTACCGCGAGAAGGCCGAGGTCGGCGCGAGCGCGGACGAGATCGGCCGGGCTCGACGAGGATTCGCTCACCGACATCCGCGACGCCACCGAAGAGGCGCCGATCGTCAAGCTCGTCAACTCGGTCATCGCCCAGTCGGTCGACGACGCCGCCAGCGACATCCACTTCGAGCCGCAGGCCAAGGAGCTCATGGTGCGCTTCCGCATCGACGGCGTGCTCCACGAGATCATGTCGATCCCGCGGCGCATGCAGTCGGGCGTGATCAGCCGCCTCAAGATCATGGCCGACCTGGACATCGCCGAGCGCCGCGTGCCGCAGGACGGGCGCATCGGCCTCATGGTCGGCGGCAAGCCCATCGACATGCGCGTCGCGACCCTGCCGACCGTCTACGGCGAGAAGATCGTCATGCGCCTCCTCGACAAGTCGAACGTCATGCTCGACCTCGAGGACCTCGGCTTCGCCGAGAAGGCGCTCAAGCGCTTCCACAAGTCGTTCACCAAGCCGTACGGCGCGATCCTCGTCACGGGCCCGACCGGCTCCGGCAAGTCGACGACGCTGTACGCCGCGCTCAACATCCTCAACAACCCCGAGAAGAACATCATCACCGTCGAGGACCCGGTCGAGTACCGCCTCACCGGCATCAACCAGGTGCAGGTGAACACCCGCGCGGGGATGACCTTCGCCGCCGCGCTGCGCTCGATCCTGCGCTGCGACCCCGACATCGTGATGGTCGGCGAGATCCGCGACCGCGAGACCGCGCTGATCGCCATCGAGTCCGCGCTCACCGGCCACCTCGTGCTCAGCACGCTGCACACCAACGACGCGCCGGGCGCGCTGTCGCGCCTCACGGAGATGGGCATCGAGCCCTTCCTCACCTCGTCGGCGGTCGACGCCGTGCTGGCGCAGCGCCTCGCACGGCGCCTGTGCGCGTCGTGCAAGGAGCCCTACACGGCGACCCGGGAGATGCTGCGCAAGAACGACTTCCCGCCCGAGGTTTGTGACCGGGATGACGTTGTCCTGCACCGTGCCAAAGGCTGCTCGAGATGCAACAATACGGGCTATAAGGGGCGGCTGGGGCTCTACGAGGTCATGGTCGTCAGCGAGGCGATCCGCCGGCTCACCGTCGAGCGCAAGAGCGCCGACGAGATCGGCCGCGTGGCGGCGGCGGAGGGCATGAAGTCGCTGCGCGAAGACGGCATCGACAAGGTACTGCTGGGCATGACCTCCGTGGAGGAGATCGCCCGCGTGATCGTCTGATACGGCAACCTCTCGTGAGGAAGTGAACATGGATCTGGTCGACGTCCTTCTCGAAGTCCTGGAGCGAGACGCGAGCGACCTCCATCTTACGGTGGGGTCGCCGCCGATCATCCGCATCAACGGGCAGCTGGAGCGCATGGACTACCCGCGCCTCAGCGCCAACGACACGCGCGAGCTGATCTACTCGATCCTCTCGCAGGACCAGCGCCAGCGGCTGGAGAACGAGTGGGAGATCGACTTCTCGTACTCGGTCCCCGGGCGCGCGCGCTTCCGCGTCAACGCCTACTTCCAGCGCAACAGCCTCGGCGCCGCCTTCCGGCTCATCCCCATCAGCATCAAGAAGCTCGAGGACCTCGGGCTGCCGCCGGCGCTGCACGACCTCACGCGCAAGCCGCGCGGGTTCGTCATCGTCACGGGGCCGACCGGCTCGGGCAAGAGCACCACGCTCGCGGCGATGATCGACGAGATCAACGAGACGCGCGACGAGCACATCATGACCATCGAGGACCCCATCGAGTTCCTCCACCGCCACAAGAAGTGCATGGTCAACCAGCGCGAGGTGGGCGCGGACACCAAGAGCTTCAACCGCGCCCTCAAGAGCGTGCTGCGCCAGGACCCGGACATCATCCTCGTCGGCGAGATGCGCGACACCGAGACGATGGCCACCGCCCTGACCGCCGCCGAGACCGGGCACCTCGTGTTCGCGACGCTGCACACGCAGGACGCGCCGCAGACCATCGACCGCATCATCGACGTGTTCCCGCCGCACCAGCAGGAGCAGGTCCGCGTGCAGCTCAGCACCACGCTGATGGGCGTGTGCACGCAGCAGCTGCTGCCGACGCGCGACGGCCGCGGCCGCTGCGTCGCCTGCGAGCTGCTCATCCCGACCCCCGCGGTCCGCAACCTCATCCGCGAGGGCAAGACGCACCAGATCTACTCCACCATGCAGACCGGCACCGCGTTCGGCATGCAGACCATGGACGCGGCGCTGGCCGACCTGGTGCGCCGCGGCATCATCACCAGGGAGCTGGCCAAGAACCGCTCGAGCACGCCCGCGGAGTTCGAGCGGCTGCTGGGCCAGCCGGTGGCTTCGGCCGCCGGCCGCTGAGGGCTGCAGGAATCGCGGCTCGGGCCGATAAAGACAGGGTGAGAACGCCAGTCGTCAATGGGCGCGCCGGTCAGCCGGCCGCCAGAGGGGCGTGGGAGAGACAATGACGAACTTCGCGTACAAGGCGCTGGACGCGCGAGGCGCGCAGGCCGCCGGAGAGATCGAGGGCGAGAGCAAGGCCGCCGTCGCCGCCGCCCTGCGCAACAAGGGACTCACCGTCCTCGACCTCAACGAGGTCAAGGCGGGCTGGGGCCAGATCCAGATCGGCGGCCGCATCAAGCCGAAGGACCTCACGGTCTTCTCGCGCCAGTTCGCGACCATGGTCAACTCCGGCCTGTCGATGCTGCGCTGCCTGTACGTGCTCGAGGAGCAGACGCCGAACAAGAAGCTCGCCGCGGTGATCACGCGCCGTCCGCGCCGACGTCGAGGCGGGCATCAGCCCTCTCGGACGCGCTCGAGAAGCACCCCAAGGTCTTCAGCCGGCTCTACGTGAGCATGGTCAGGGCCGGCGAGCTCGGCGGCATCCTCGACGAGGTCCTGAACCGGCTCGCCACGCAGCTGGAGAAGGAAGACAGCATCCGCCGCGCCGTCAAGTCGGCGATGGTCTACCCGATCCTCATCGGCTCGCTTCGCCATCATCGTGCTCATCGGCATGGTCCTGTTCCTGATCCCGATCTTCGCCGCCATGTACAAGGACCTCGGCGACGCCAAGCTGCCGTTCCTCACGCGCATCATGATGGGCATCTCGGACGCCATGCTGTCGTTCCCGCTCAACGTCATCATCCTCGCCGTGATCATCGCCGCCATCTACGGCCTCATCAGGCTCAAGCGCACCGACCGTGGCCACCACGCCTGGGACCGCTTCAAGCTGCACATCCCGATGGGCATCGGCGCCATCATCCAGAAGCTCGCCATCGCCCGCTTCTCGCGCACGCTGGGCACGCTCATCACCTCCGGCGTGCCCATCCTCCAGGCGATCGAGATCACCGGCCAGGCGGCCGGCAACGTGGTCATCGAGGACGCCATGGTGGACGTGCAGCAGAGCGTCAAGGAGGGCCAGTCGATCACCGCGCCGCTGTCGGAGGTCAAGGTGTTCCCCG
Source organism: uncultured Thermoleophilia bacterium (assembly GCA_963705205.1). Lineage (GTDB taxonomy): Bacteria > Actinomycetota > Thermoleophilia > UBA2241 > UBA2241 > CAIXSE01. The sequence continues at coordinate 85,532 of CAVPJG010000011.1, read as the reverse complement.
CCATGGTCACGCAGATGATCTCGGTGGGGGAGGAGACCGGCTCGCTCGACGCCATGCTGGGCAAGATCGCCGACTTCTACGAGGACGAGGTCAACGCCGCCGTCAAGTCGCTGACCTCGATCCTCGAGCCGATCCTCATGCTGTTCGTCGGCGCGCTCGTCGGTACCGTCGTCATCTCGATGTACCTGCCGATCTTCAACATGATGAACATCGTCAAGTAGCTCCGGGGGCCAGGCGTGGAGAACGAGCAGCTCCTCGCCGCCTATGCTCGCACGCGCTCCGCGGCGACGCTCGACGAGATCGTCCGTCGCAACCAGAACCTGCTGCACCACATCCTGAAGCGGTTCTCCTACGCGAGCGAGCCCTACGAGGACATGCTGCAGGTCGCGAACCTCGGGCTGATCAAGGCGGCGCAGCGGTTCGACGGCGGACCGGGGCGTGCGCTTCAGCACCTACGCCACGGCGATCGTCGACGGCGAGCTGCGCCACCACCTGCGCGATTCGCTGCTGATGCGCCAGCCGCGCTGGGTCAAGAAGGTCTACCAGCAGATCCAGGACAAGTCGAACGAGCTGATGCACAAGCTCGGCCGCCCGCCGGAGGTGGCCGAGCTTGCCCAGGCGCTCAACATCAACGAGGACGGCATCCTCGAGGTCATGAACCTGTACTCGCGCATCCAGCTGCACAGCCAGGACGAGCCGTTCATCGACGTCCGAGCTGCAGTCGGGGGCCGACCCGCACCTGCTGCACTCGATGCGGCAGACCTCGTTCGCCCTGCCGATCGAGGACCGCATCACGCTGTACGCCGCGCCTCGACAGGCTGTCCGCCTTCCAGAAGCGGCTCATCTACCTGCTCTTCTTCAAGGACCTCACGCAGAGTGAGGTCGCGCAGGAGATGGGCCTCACGCAGAAGAAGGTATCGCGGGAGTCCATCAAGGCCTTGGGCCGGCTCAAGGAAGTGCTCGGCAAGAAGGTCTTCTAGCACGCAGACGTCTGTCCCAGTCCAGCGTGGCTCGGCGTGGGGCAGAGTGTTGCCAGAGTCGTAAAGAGTTGCGGCGACGTGCCGAAGAAGGTGTCTAGGAACCCGACGAGGAGGCACTATAGGAGCAGAGGCGCACAAGGGCAAACCACTTGCGAAGGTGGGGCGCAAAGCCACAGGACTCACGGAGTCGGCTGGGCTGCCGCCAACAAGAGTCACACCTCGCAGCCTGTGGAGCCCGAACGACCGAGCACCACAGGCTTTTCGGTGGGGCGCCGCGGGAGCAGGAGGAAGAAGCCCCGCGGCAGAGTACAAGTCAAGGCACCGAGCCAGGCAAGTCGCACAGTAGAGAGGAGATAGGCAATGAAGAGGTTCCGCAAGGGGCAGGGGGGCTTCACCCTCATCGAGCTGCTGATCGTGATCATCATCATCGGCATCCTCGCCGCGATCGCGATCCCGATGTTCCTCAACCAGCGCGACAAGGCCAAGGAAGTCGGCCGTCAAGGAAGGCGTGCACAGCATCCAGATCGGCGTCCAGAGCTACGCCGTCGACGAGGAGGATGTCTATCCGACTCGACACCGGCGACGACCTCATCGACTCTGCTGAAGGGTTCCGTACGTGGACAACTGGCCGCAGGACCCTTGGGCCACCGGCGACATGAGTGAGGGCACAAGACAAGGGCAACTACAACTACGTCTCGAACAGCAGCGGCGCTGGCGGCAACGCCGATGAGTTCGGGATGGACGGCTGGGGCAAGTCGACCACAGTTCCCGTCATCCATGTCGGAACGATGGCGATCGCGGCGCCGACGCCGTAAGTCCGAGCAGGCACTCGACGCTCTTGACCATGATGAGGGCGGGGCCGGATGGCCCCGCCCTCAGCACTCTGGGCAGACGTGGCCGAGTGTATTGCGGAGGACGTCCTGGTGCCGTGGTTGAAGGATGCGGCCCCTGTCTCGAAGGATGCGGTTCCTGTCTCACGAACCGCTACTTGGGCAGAGTGAGTGTGGACGCGCAAAGGGCAAACCACTTGCGAAGGTGGGGCGCAAAGCTACAGGGCTCACGGAGCCGGCTGAGCTGCCGCGAGAAGCGCTTCACCTGAAGCCTGTGGTTGCAGACAGCGGCCGCGGGCTTCGCGCATGAGACGAGCCGGTCCGCAAGGGGGAGAGGGCAATGAAGGCATCGAGAAGCATGACGCGGGTTTCACGCTCATCGAGCTTCTCGATCGTGATCATCATCATCGGCATCCTCGCGGCTATCGCGATCCCGATGTTCCTCAACCAGCGCGACAAGGCCAAGGAGTCCGCCGTCAAGGCAGGCGTGCACACGATCGAGCTTGGCATCGCGACGTTCGCCGTCGACGAGCAAGACATCTATCCTGACACGGACGCCGACCTCAACACTCTGCTGAAGGGTACGCCTACGTGGACAACTGGCCGCAGAATCCGTGGGCCGCCGGAGACATGGCAGAGGGCACCTCCAAGGGCCACTACGACTATTACTCCAACAGTTCAGGTGCTGGCGGCAACGCCGAAGAGTTCGGGATGGACGGATGGGGCAAGGATACCGTGAACCCCGTCCTCCACGTCGGGACGCTGCCTGGGCCGTGACGCTGGTGACGCTGTGACCGAAGCGCCCGCGCTGCGCATCGAAGCTCTGTACAAGACCGTCCATGCAGGCTTCCGGCGCCGCACCGTGCCGATTCTCAAGGGCGTGGACCTGCAGGTTGAGCGTGGCGCCGTGTTCGGGCTTCTCGGGCCCAACGGCGCCGGCAAGACGACCACGGTCAAGGTGGCGGTCGGCCTGATGCGACCCTCCTCCGGCTCCGTCGAGCTCGGAGTCGACGGGCTTGGTCGGGTGGGCTACCTGCCGGAGAACCCCTACTTCTACGACTACCTCTCCGGGCGCGAGTTCCTGGACTTCTGCTCGCGCCTGTTCGGCCTCGCTCCAGAGACGCGGACCGTGAGGGTCGAGGAGCTCCTCAAGGAAGTCGGGCTCGAAGCGGCCGCCGACACGCACTTGCGCAAGTACTCCAAGGGGATGTTGCAGCGCATCGGCATCGCCCAGGCGCTCGTCAACGATCCTGAGTTGCTCCTTCTTGACGAGCCGATGACAGGACTCGACCCCATCGGGCGCGTCGAGGTCAAGCAGCATCATCGAGCGCCTGCACGGCCGCGGAAAGACCGTGCTGTTCAACTCGCACATCCTCAGCGACGTCCACGAGCTGTGCTCACACATCGCGATCATGCGCGAGGGCAGAGTGGCTTGGCGCGGCGAAGTCGCCGAGGCGCTCGACGAGGGAGCCACGCTCGAGGACTTCTTCGTCAAGGTGGTGACTGGCGTGAAGCAGCTGGCCGCCATCGCGTCCAACACGTTCAAGGAGACGATCCGCGACCGCGTACTCGCCGTGATCGTCGTGTTCGCCCTGGTGATGATCGCCGGCGGCCTGTGGCTCGGCGCGATCAGCCTTGGGGAACAGGGCCGCATGATGAAGGACTTCGGCCTGGTCGCAGTGACTGGTTTCGGACTGATCGTGGCCGTCTTCATCGCCGCGAGTCTGGTCCACAAGGAGGTCGAGAAGCGCACCGTCTTCGTGCTCTTTTCAAAGCCGGTCAGCAGAGCCGCCTTCATTACCGGCAAGTTCTTCGGCCTCTGCGGCACGATGGCGGTCGTGCTCACCGGGATGGGGCTTTTTCTCTTCGCGCTCGTCTGGCTGCTCCAGGGGACGCCCTCGTTCATGGTGCTGGCGGCCGTCGCGATGATCTACGTACAGCTTCTCGCCATCATGGCAGTCACGGTCTTCTTCTCGACGCTGGGGTCGGCCATCCTCGCGAGTGTGCTCGGCATCTGCGTGTTCGTCGCCGGGCAGCTCAGCCACAACGTGCTGGCGCTGACGCGCCTCGGAGACAACCCCGTCACCGAAGCGCTTCTCCTGGGTGATCTACGTACTCATCCCCAATCTCACGGCGATCGACGTCAAGGCCGGGGTAGTCGGGGAGCAGACGCTCGCCTGGGGCCAGATCGGGCTCTGGGTGGTCTATCTGCTCGCCTACGTAGTGGTCGTCCTTGCGCTGGCGACGCATGTCTTCCGCCGCAAGGAGTTCTAGCCGTGCCGCGTCGGCTGCTGGCGATTGTGATCGTCCTGGTGTGCGCCGGCGGGGTCGTCGCCTTCCAGGCGACGAGGCCCGGCAAGGCGCCGGCCAACCCGCGCGTGTTTGTCCCGTCTCCGAAGTTCTTCCTCGACTTCTCGCCGAGCTACCGCACGTCGATTGCCGACGCCTACTACCTGTACATGGTCCAGTACTACGGGGAGCACGTCACCGGGGACGGGCGACTCGACTCGCTGCCGGCAGATGACCGACTCGTGACGCGAGCTGAGCCCCCACTTCACGCGTGGCTACCTCTTCAGCGCTTTCGCGCTCATCGACGCGGGGCGCCCCGACGTCGCCTACGAGATCGCTCAGAAGGCGGTTCGAAGCGAACCCCGAGGAATGTCGCTTTCCCTCCTATCTCGGGTTCTTCCTCTATACCTATGGCGAGAAGGGCCGCAGAAGGACGCGGTAGCGGCCGAGTGGTACAGGAAGGCTGCGGTAATCCCTGGCAGCCCGGCCTACCTGCCCCGGCTTTCGGCGCGTCTGCTGGCCAAGAGCGGGGAGGAGCGAGAAGGCGATCCTCCTGTGGGGGCAGGTGTATTTGGCCGGCGACAAGTACGCCCGCAAGAAGGCGGTGCAGGGCCTCGAGGAGGTGCTGCCCACAAGACAAGGAGGCGCGCATGAAGGCGTTGGCACCGCTGGTCGACACAATGCCGAAGGCTGGCTCGACCAGCTCATCGCGGAACTCTTCCAGGGCTACACGCCATGAGGCGCGCGCCGTGATGCCGCCGGCCGCTTTTCCCGTCGCCGCGACGGCGGTTTCAGCATGATCGAGGTCCTGGTCGTGATGATCATCATCGGGATCCTGTGCGCCATCGCCATCCCCATGTACCTCGGGCAGCGAGACCGCGCCAAGAACGCCGCCGCGGTCGATGGCGGCCGCACCATCATGATCGCCGTACTCACCCACGCTGCGAAGCAGGACGGCGACGACACCTGGCCGGCGACCGCAGACAAGGCGCTGTTGGTCGGGGCGGGCGCTATCGCGGGCTCCGACTGGCCACAGGATCCGTTCGCCGATGGCGCCGACATGCAGCCTGTCGCCGGCCCGGGCGACACGACGCCGGGGCGGTACCTGTATCGGGAGGCTCCCGGGCACGCCCAGAGCGGGCGGCATCAGATCGTCGTGTACCGCAAGAACGCGGACCCGTTCGTCATTCCGTGATGCGGGCATCTTCTCACGCGCCCGTGACCGCCCTGCTCGTCGTCATCGCCGCCGTGTATGGCCTCCTCATCGGCAGCTTCCTCAACGCTTGGGCCTGGCGGCTCGCGCACGATGAGAGCATCACCAAGGGCCGCTCGCACTGCCCGCAGTGCGGCCACCAGATCCGCGCCTACGACAACATCCCCGTGGCGAGCTGGCTGCTGCTACGCGGCCGCTGTCGCGATTGCGGCGCGTCGATCAGCTGGCGATACCCGGTCGGAGAGGCGCTCACCGCCGCGATCTTCGTCGGCGTCGTGCTCATGGACGGCCTCGACTGGATCCTCGTCCCGCATCTGCTGTTCGTCTCGGCGCTGATCCTGGTCAGTCAGGTGGACCTCGAGATCCGCATCATCCCGGACGTGATCATCCTGCCGGTCGCCGCGGTCGGCATCCCGCTCATGATCCTCTTCGGCGACGGGCCCTGGTGGGAGTGGATCGTCGCCGGCGTGGGCGCCGCCGGGTTCCTGTTTCTCATCAGTGAGGTGTACTACCGCGTGCGCCACGTGGAGGGGATGGGATTCGGCGACGTCAAGCTTGCCCTGTGCATGGGCATCTACCTCGGCGCCGCGGTCGTGCCGGCGCTCTTCATCGGATTCCTTAGCGGCGCCGTCATCGGCGTCGTGGTCGTCGCCGCGCAGAAGGGCGACGGCAAGACGGCCATCCCCTTCGGGCCGTTCCTCGCCGCCGGCGCCATCGTAGCGCTCTTCGCCGGCACGCCGCTCATCGACGCGTACCTGGGGCTGGCGCTCGGCCGCTGAGGCGATCGCGTCCGGCTGCGCTCGCGGCTCTCGCTCGAGTCCCCGCTGACGCAACGTCATCCGGGCTTGCGCCTATGTCATCCTCCCGCCGCGGCGCGCCCGCGCGTAGGCTGCGGTTGCCGGCTCCCCCGCGGTGCCGGCGGCCGAGTCACAGCGGAGGCGGCATGAAGCGTCAAACGGGCACCACGATGTTCGAGCTGATCACGGTGATCGTGCGTCGTCGGCATCCTCGCGGCGATCGCAGTGCCCGGTGCCGCTCATGTGCGCTCCGCCGTCTCCAGCGCGGAGGGCGCGCGCAGACTCGCCATCGTGCTGCGCGCGTCCCAGGCCGAGGCGCAGAGCCGCTCGGCCCCGGTCAGGATCGAGGTCGGCCCCGACGGCGACTACACGGTCACGGGGCCGGAGGGCGACCCAATCATGAGCGGCCGGCTGGGAGCGGCGGTGACCAGCAACTACCCGGACGGCATCATCGAGTTCACCGAACGCGGTTGGGCGCGCCTGCCCGGAGCGAGCAGTCCGCGCGCGGGGCACTTCAGCGTCGCCGGAGCGTCCGGATCTGCCACGGTCGTCGTGCAGTTGTCGGGGTGCGTGCGATGCACGTGAAGCGCGGCATGAGGGGCATTCCGTGCCGGCCGGTGTCCTACGGCTTCTCGTTGGTCGAGGTCGTCGTCGCCTCGGGTCTGCTCCTGACGACGATCACCGCGGTGACGTTCTGTGTGACGTCCGTGTCGGCGAGCGGAGCTCGGCTGCAGAAGGTGATGGACGCTGATCGTGCCGTTCGCGTTGTGGCCGAGCGGCTCGCCGCCCTGCCCTTCTACGCGTCGAGTGCAGACGCCGGAAGTACTTCGGACACCGAGGCCGACGACCTGCTGGGCGCCGTGTTCCCCCACGCCGACATGGCGCGGAACACGCCGACTGCGCGCTACGTGCACTCCGATGGGGAGGAAGCGCCGGCAGGATCGTTCGTCACCGTCTTCACGCAAGGCGGCGTGGACGTCCAGTGCGTCGCGCGCTTCCTCGCGGCTGAGGACGGACCGGCGCTAGAGCCATCGGCCGTCGAGGGCTGGGCTCGTGTCGACGGTGACCAGCCCCCGGGATGCGCCCTGTCGGTGCGTCTGACGGCGACGAGCCATGGCACGGGCCGCAGTGCAAGCCTCATTCGGGCGGCCCTGGCGATTGCCGCTGGTCCACCCCGCGTCTTCGACGGCGGGTTCCTCATGACGAGCGTTACCGCGGATCGAGGAGCGGGGTACGAGGCGAGCGGCGCCCAGATCAGGCGTTCACCCTGATCGAGGTACTGGTGGCAGCCGCGATCGCGGCGATCGTCCTCGCCAGGCGCCTACGGATGGCTGTGGAACATCGCCGCGCTGGCCGGCGAGACCGACGACCGCGTTCAGGCAGGCACTCTGGCCGCCGCGGCGGCTCGAGCGGTGGGCGGCGAGGTTCGCGCCGCCGTCGGCGTGCGGCAACCTCCCGCCGGCAGGGACCCGGCGCGCTCGCTGTCGCTGGCGCACGACCACGTCGATATGGCTCCCGAGGACGTGCTCATCGTCTGGGACCCTGCTCGCGCGGTCGTCTGGCGCAACGCCTCCGGCACGTACATCGCGGATCACATCACCGGCTTCGCTGTCGTCTATGGCCTGGCGGATGGCCGCTGGTTGAGTGGCGTGGAGATGGCCGCATCAGACTGGCCGAGCGTGCGCCGCCTCAGGGTGGAGCTGGCGGCTACGGTGGGATCCGGCTATGGTCTCCCGGTCCCTCGAGATGAACGTAGGGCCGGCATGAGACGCGGTGCGATCGGCGGGGTACGTCATGCTGGCGGTGCTGCTCGTCATGGTGCTCGCGGCGACGTTCGCGCTGGTGATCGTGGCCGCGTCGATGGCATGCAGTTGTCGAAGGCTCGGACGCCTCGGCCTGGCGCGCGCAGTCCCTCGAGCGATCGATCGATCGCAAGAACGAGCAGCCTGCTTCGCTGGCGGCCCCTCCTGAGCCGGATCCGCAGCAGGCGGAGACGCTCTCGGCCGGGCAGTCGTGGCAGACGTTCTGGAAGCCGCTCCCCCGGTCGCCGGCGATCGGTGGCCGCGCTTGCGGCTGCAGGTCTCCACAGCAGCGGGAAGAGCCCGGAGGCGAGACGTGCTCATGTGCTACTGCGCGCGGAGCCTTGGGCGTCCGGAGTGACCTGCCTCGGGCGATGTCGAGGTCGCGGCGCCGCTCGTCGTCGGCGGGAGCGGCGTCTACGTCGGGGGATGTCTGAGAGGCCGGGAGAACGTCAGCTTCGAGGAAGCTGCCGGCGCGGTCCCCGGTCTCGTTGCCGGAGGACCCGCGGACGTCGTCCAGGGGGAGACGTTCCCCGTCGCGGCCGTGCACGGCGGCGTCGGCATCTTCGCGCTGGGCACGGAGATCCACGAGGCGCCTGACGCCGCATCCTACGCACTGGACACGGACCGCCATGCAGGCCTACCCGTCCCGGAAGACTGGCTGGTGGGGCCGTCCGCCGAGTTCCTTCTCGCGGCGTCGGCCTCGGCTGGATCGGCTGGCGCAGCCCTGACGGACGCCGGCCTTCATCTGGACCAGATCGGCGCGGCGACGGGTGCCGACGCGATGACGGGTCGCTGCATCCTGCTGCCGCCCCTGGATGAAGTCACGCTCGTCGGCTCTCTGGACCCTGCCGCCGGCCGACTGCTCATCGTCGTGCCCGGCGACGCCACGATAGGCTCTCCCGGGGAGACCACGGTGCTCTCGGGAGGCCTCGTGGTGTGTGGGCGTCTGCGCGTGCGCGGGGAGTTCCTCCTGGACGGCAGCCTGCACGCAGGGAGCATCGCCATCGACGCTCCGACCAGGGTCTCGGTGCGCACGGACTGGCGCGAACGGCCCCTCGCGGGGGCGACGGTCATGACGATCGTGGAGCACGGTCAGTGACGGCGGGCAGGATGGGTGACTTGTGCCGCGAACCCTCTGTACGCGGCACGGAGTCTGTGAAAGAGTAGCCTTCCTTGACGTGGAGGGCAGGGGCTCAGTATCAACCCGTCGAAACGAGTGCCTAAAGGTATCCCGCGCGGGTGCCGACACTGGCGCTAGGGCAAGGCAAGCTGAGGGGCGAATATGGCCATGAACGCGGTGCGCGTAGGCATCGATATCGAGCAGGCCTCGATGGTCGGTGCCCAGATCAGGACCGGCCGACAAGGGCACACGCTGATGGCGGTTTCCGCTCGGGCGCTGCCCGACGGCCTCATGTTCGAGGGCGAGGTCGTCGACGTCGAAGGCCTCGCGGCGGAGCTCAAGACCTTCTGGAAGGCGGCCGGCTTCTCCGGCAAGCGGTTCTCCGTGGGTATCGCCAACCAGAAGATCGTCGTCCGCACGATGGAGTTCCCCATCATCGACCCCAAGGAGCTGCGCGCGGCGATCGAGTTCCAGGCGCAGGAATCCATCCCGATCCCGCTCGACGAGGCGATCCTCGACTTCGAGGTCCTCTCCACGACGCCCGGCGAGGGAGAGGGCGGCGGCCGGCAGCAGGTGCTGATCGTCGCCGCCCAGCGCGACATGGTCAACCAGTTCATGCAGGTGGCGAAGAAGGCCGGCCTCGCGATCGAAGGCATCGACCTGCAGGCGTTTGCGCTCATGCGCTCCGTGGCCCCGCCGGTCGCCTTCGTCGACCAGGGCGCGCCCCAGGCGGACGGCGCCAGCGCGCTCATCAACATCGGCGCCGGGATCAGCAACATCGTGGTGGCGTCGGGTGGCAATCCGCAGTTCACGCGCGTCGTCAACCTCGGCTATGAGACCCTGGTGCAGGCCGTCATGCAGAATCGCGGCATCACGCATCAGGAGGCGGACCTGCTCCGTCTCACCGTCGGCCTCACGGGCAGTGCCGCGTCGGCGGCCGATCTGGAGCCGGCGACGGTGGGCGAGGTACACGCGGTGTTCGACTCCACCTGTGAGTCGTTCGCCGACGAGATCCGCCGCTCGATCGACTACTACCACTCGCTCCAGCAGGACGCGCCCATCGCGCGCATCCTGATCAGCGGCGAAGGGGCGCTCACCCGCAACATGTGCGACTACCTCGCGGGCGCTCTGCACCTCCCGGTCGCGCTCGGCAACCCGTTGCAGTTCATCGCCGAGAACAAGTCCAAGCTTCCGCAGCAGGAGCTCGAGCTGATCGCCCCTCGTCTCGCGATCGCCCTCGGCCTGGCCTTCGAAGACGAGGAGTAGGCACCATGAAGCGCATCAACCTGCTGCCGCAGGAGGAACGCGTCAAGGCGTCGCGTGAGCGAGGCCTCATCTGGGCGATCCTCATCCTGGTCGCGGTCGTCGTCGTGCTCGGTCTGGTGTACGTGAAGCTCAACAGCGACGCCAACGCGAAGCAGGACGAGCTGGCCGCCATCCAGGCGGAGACCGCCACGGTCCAGGCCCAGATCGCCGAACTCGCCCCGTACGCGGCGCTGCAGGCACAGCGCACGGCGATGACGGAGACGGCCAAGGGCATCTATGAGTCCAGCGTGCCCTTCTCGACCCTCCTCCAGGAGCTCAGCCTGGTCATCCCGGAGAACGTCCGCCTGCAGACGCTCACGGCGACCGTCCCGACGACCATGCTGCCGGGGACAGCCCTGGCCGAGGCGGCGCCCGCTGCGTCGACGAGCACGGACGTCACCTTCACGGGGCAGACGGAGAAGCACCGCGACGTGGCCGAGTTCATGACGAGGCTCGGCCTCATCCCGCAGCTCATGAACATCACGCTCACGACGTCGACGGACAGCAGCACCGCCTCCTCCGAGACGACCACGACTACCTTCAAGCAGTTCACGGTGACGGCGCAGCTGCGGCCGTACACGACGCAGCCGCCCGCCACCACGCTGCAGACGGAGGTGGCGCCATGAGGGCACGCGGCAAGGAGATCTACATCATCACCGCCGTCGTGGCGGTGGTGCTCATCGTCGCCTGGTACTTCCTCCTGTTCAGCCCCAAGCAGAGCGAGCTGGACGACCTGGACCGGCAGGTGCAATCCGCGCAGACGACCCTGACCGAGGCGCAGAACACGGTGGTCCAGCTGGAGGCCTACAAGAAGACGGCGCCGCAGTCGCGCGCCGAGGTCGTGCGGCTCGGCAAGATGCTGCCGACGAGCGAGGGGATCCCGGGCCTCATCATCGAGCTCTCCAAGACCGCCGAGGCGTCTGGGGTCGTCGTGACCAGCATCGCCCGCGGCACGACGACGCCGGGCAGCCCGTATGGCATCCAGACGCTCACGCTGCAGGTCAGCGGCCGGTACTTCGACGTCGAGGACTTCCTCTACCGCCTCGAGGAGTACGTGGCCTTCCGCAACGCCAGCTTCCGGGTGACGGGACGCCTGCTGCAGGTGACGCAGCTGAACATGCAGGCGGCGACGGCGTCGACGACGGATACCACAAGCAGCGGATCGCCACCGCTGGCGGTCACGATCGGCCTCAATGCGTATCTGTGGGGCGGGGTGGCGCAGACTGCGTCGGCCGCGGACACTGCGGCGGCTGGAGGTGCGCAATGAGCCAGAATCGACGCCTGCTCACCTACATCGCCATCGCGCTCATCGTCGGCGCGGCGCTGGCGCTGGCGGTCGCGCTGGCCAGCAGCAGTGCGGACACCTCCGGGGTCGCCGCCTCGGGCGGCGGTGCGACGGCCGGCTCCGCCCTCTACTCCGATGATGGGGGTACGACGGCGCTCGCCGCGGCCGATCCGGCCAAGGAACAGCCGCTGCTCGACAAGTTCACCAGCAAGGATCCGTTCATCCCGTTCCCGACGCCGGGGGCCAGCTCCACCTCGACTGCGAGCCCCAGTCCGTCGAGCACGGCTGAGCCCACGGACCTGTCGGCGAAGATCAAGGTAGACGGGACGACCTACAACGTCGTGCCGGGCGACGAGGTGCCCGGCGGCTCCGCCGCGGCGTTCAAGGTGACGGGCGTCACGTCCGGCGACGTCACCTTCCAGGTCCTCGAGGGGGAGCTCGAGAACGGCGATACGAGCTTCTCCGTCAATCTGGGCGAGGCCGTGCGAGTGACGTTCGTCGACTCGGGCGTCTCCTACGACATCTCGGTCATCTCCATCGGGCCGGCCAGCACCGGGGACGGCAGCGGCGGGAGTGGCGACGACACCACCCACAGCATCACCGTCCTCAGCATCAGCAGCCAGAACGGTGTCGCCATGGCGACCTTCGAGGTGGACGGAAAGACCTACGCCGACAAGAAGGTGGGCGACGTGTTCACCACCTCCTGGGGCGAGATCGAGGTGCTGTCCATCAACGTCGGCGCCCAGACCGTGACGATCCTGCACGGCGACCAGACGCTCACATTGCACGCCGGCCAGGTGATCGTGAAATAGCCGGCCGGCCGGCAGTGAGTCAGCGAGGCGACGGGGCGGCCGCAGGCCGCCCCGTCGCGCGTACGTCGCCGATGGCCTCTGGGCTCGCCTTGTGCCTGTCGACGCGGCGCGGATAAGGTAGGACCATGAGCAGACTGCGCTATCTGACCGCCGGGGAGTCCCACGGGCCGGGGCTCACCGCCGTGCTGGACGGCTGTCCGGCGGGGCTGGCCGTGGACCTCGGCGCCATCGACGCCGAACTGGCGCGGCGCCAGAGCGGGTACGGCCGAGGTGAACGGCAGAGCATCGAACAGGATCGCGTGCGCGTCCTCGGAGGCGTACGGCACGGCCGCACGACGGGCGCGCCGTTGGCGTTCTTCATCGCCAATCGCGACGCCGCCAACTGGGGCGACGTGCTGGCGGTGGAGGCGCCGGCGGAGGGGCACGTCGCCCCGGAGCCGGTCGTCATCCCGAGGCCGGGTCACGCCGACCTCGGCGGCGCCCTGCTGTACGGCCTCGGCGACATCCGCGACGTCATCGAGCGCGCGAGTGCGCGCGAGACGGCGGCCAAGGTGGCCTGCGGCGCGGTCGCGAAGCGCCTGCTCGCCGCACTGGGCTGCACGGTCGCCAGTCACGTGGTCGCCATCGGCGCGGTCCAGGCGGAGCACGGGATGAGCCTCGACGACGTCGAGCGCGTGGAGGCGAGTCCGGTGCGCTGTCGCGACGACGAGGCCGGACGGCGGATGATCGCCGCCATCGACGCGGCTTCAGACGCCGGCGACACGCTGGGAGGGGTCGTCGAAGCCCTCGCCTTCGGGTACCCGTCGGGCGTCGGCAGCTACGTCCAGGGCGACCAGCGCCTGCGCTCACGGCTTGCGGAGGCCGTCCTCAGCGTGCCGGCCATCGTGGGCGTGGAGTTCGGCCTCGGGTTCGCCGCCGCGGCGCTTCCCGGGAGCGACGTCCACGACCCGATCGTGCACGACCCAGGGCGCGGGTACCTGCGCGCGAGCAACGGGTCCGGCGGCATCGAAGGAGGCATCTCGACCGGCGGGACGATCGTGGTCCGCGCCGCGATGAAGCCCATCTCCACCCTGAGGGAACCGCTGGGCAGCGTGGAGCTGGGGACGCACCGCGCCGTCAAATCCCGGTTTGAGCGCTCCGACGTCTGTGCGGTGCCCGCGGTCGGCATCGTCCTGGAGGCGGTGCTCGCCCTGGCCCTGGCGGATGCAGCGCTGGAGCGGTTCGGCGGCGCCACGATGGCCGACCTCGTCGCGGCGGCGGCGGCCTACGAGCGGCGCGTCCGGGAGCGTTGAGCCGGCGGTGTCCGAGACGGGTGACCATCCACCGGCCGTCGCCCTCGTCGGCTTCATGGGCGCCGGCAAGAGCGCCGTCGGCCGAGAGCTGGCTGCGGCGCTGGGTTCCGCGTTCGTCGACACCGACGAGCTCATCGTTGCGCAGGCCGGCCCGATCGAGGAGATCTTCGCGCAGCGCGGCGAGGCGGCGTTCCGCGCGCTCGAGGCGGAGGTCGTGACGGCCGCGGTGGCGGAAGCGCGGGAGCGGCCGTGCGTTCTTGCGCTCGGTGGGGGCGCGGTGCTCAGCGCGGCCGTGCGCGAGGCGCTCGGCCGGCTGCCGCACGTCGTGTGGCTCACCGCGCCGCCTGAGGTGCTGTGGCGGCGCGCGCAAGCGCAGGGGCAGGCGGTGCGGCCGCTCGCCGCCGACGAGGGCGCGTTCCGCACGCTGCTCGCGACCCGTGAGTCTCTGTACGGGCAGGTGGCGACGGAGGTCGTCGACACCGCCACGAAGCCGGTAGCCGCCATCGCGGCGGAGCTCGCCGGGCGTTTGTTCGGGGCGCCGCCGGCGGACGCCGCCGGCCGGCAGGCGCAAGGCGGCGCCCGGTGAGGCGCCTCACGGTACACGCCGCGTCGCGCACGTACCCAATCCTCGTGGGTCGCGGGGTGCTCGACGAGCTGGGCGCCCCGGTGCGCAGACTGCACGGGGAGGGGCAGATCGTCGTGGTCAGCGACGAGAACGTGGCCCCGGTGTACCTCGACAGGGTCCGCAGGAGCCTGACGGCCGCGGGGCTCGGCACGTCGCAGGTGATCCTGCCGGCGGGCGAGCGGGAGAAGAGCCTCGCCCGCGCCGAAGAGCTCTACGGGGTGCTGTACGACCGGGGTCTGCGGCGCAGCGACACGCTGGTGGCGCTGGGCGGCGGCGTGATCGGCGATCTCACCGGGTTCGTGGCGGCCACGTACCAGCGCGGCGTCGGCTTCGTCCAGGTGCCGACGACGCTGCTGGCACAGGTGGACGCCTCCGTCGGCGGCAAGGTCGCCGTGGACTTCCGCGCCGGCAAGAACTACGTCGGCACGTTCTATCAGCCGAGCCTCGTGCTGGCCGACCTGGACACGCTGGACACGCTGCCTCTCCGCGAGTTGCGGGGCGGCGCCGCGGAGGTGGCCAAGCACGGACTGCTGGCGGGGAGCGCCGTGCTGCGCCGCGTGCGCCAGCTGGCGCGCGGCGCGCTGGCGGCCGAGGCCGTGACCCAGGAGCTCGTCGCGGGGTCCATCCAGTACAAGGCCGGCGTCGTGGAGCGCGACGAACGCGAGGCCGGCCTGCGCGCCGTCCTCAACTTCGGCCACACCATCGGCCACGCCATCGAGGCGGCGACGGCGTTCCGGCGCTTCTCGCACGGCGAGGCGGTCGCCCTCGGCCTGCACGCGGCGCTGCGGATCTCCGGCGAGCTGGCCGGCCTGCCCGAGGCGGACGAGCAGGAGGCCCACGAGTTGCTCGACTCCCTCGGCCTTCCTGCGCGCCTGACCGGCGTGCGCGCGCAGGACGTCTGCGACCTCATCGTCCGCGACAAGAAGGCCGGGCAGGACGGCGTGGGGTATGTCCTGCTGCGCCGTCCCGGCTTTCCCGTCATCGGGGTGCGCGTCCCGCCGGAGCTCGAACTGGAGGTGGTGGAATGGCTGCGAAAGCGCTGAAGACCCTCTGGCTCCTGCACGGGGTGAACCTCGACATGCTCGGCCGTCGCGACCCGTCGGTGTACGGCAGCATGACGCTTGCGGAGCTCGAGGCTTACGTGGCGAGGCACGGCGAGGCGCTCGGGTTCACGGTGCGCAGCTTCCACACCAACCATGAAGGCGAGTTCGTCGAGAAGCTGCACCAGTTGACGATCGACGGTGCGGACGCCGCCATCATCAACCCCGGCGCCTGGACGCACTACAGCTACGCCTTGCACGATGCGCTCGAGCTGGTCGAGGCGCCGGTCGCCGAGGTGCATCTCTCCGACATCGAGAGCCGGGAGCAGTGGCGGCGCGTCTCGGTGATCGCCGATGTCGTCGACGTGCGCGTGCGCGGCAAGGGCGCGGCCGGGTACGCCGAGGCCCTTGAGGCCTTGGCGAAGCTCGTTGAGGGCAGGACGCAGCCATGACGCGGCGGCTCGACCGGTTGCGCGCCCGTCTGGACGGGCTGCGCGTCGACGGTGTGGTCGTCACGGACCCCGTCGACGTGCGCTACTTCTCGGGGTTCCGCGGGGAGGACGCGACGCTCGTCGTTGGGCATGGCGCGGCGCTGCTCTGCACCGACGCGCGCTTCTGGGGGCAGGTGCACGAGGAGGTGCGTGACTTCGAGCTCAGCAAGGTGACGGCGGAGCCGCTGCTCGCCCACAGCGTGCGAGAAGCCGCGCGAGTCCTGGGCGCCGGCGCTCGCGTCGGGTATCAGGGGAGCCAGCTCAGCCACGCCTCGTATCGCCGGCTGCGTCGCCTCCACAGCGGACCGCTGCGCGACGTGCGCCAGCACGTCACGTCGCTGCGTGCGGTCAAGGACGCCTCCGAGATCGAGACCATGCGGCGCGCGGCCGCGGTGACGGACGAGGGGCTCCGCCTGGTCGTGGCGCGCGGCCTCGTCGGCCGCAAGGAACGGGACGTGGCCTGGGACCTCCAGGCGGAGTACCACCGCCTGGGCGCGGAGGGCGAGGCGTTCGGCGCGATCGTCGCCGCCGGCGACCACGGCGCCCAGGCGCACGCGTTGCCGGGAGAGCGCGTCATCCGCGTCGGTGAGCTGGTGGTGATCGACACCGGCGCGCGCGTGGACGGCTACTGCAGCGACATCACGCGCACCTACGCCGCCGGAGAGCCGGCGGACGAGCTGCGCCGCGTGTACGATACCGTCCTCGCGGCGCAGCTCGCCGGCCTCGCCGCCGTGCGCGCCGGGGCCGACGGCCGGGCTGACGTGGACGCGTCCGCCCGGCAGGTGATCGACGACGCGGGATACGGTGAGCGCTTCGGCCACGGCACCGGGCACGGCGTCGGGCTCGAGGTCCACGAGACCCCCGCGCTTGGCCGCGTGCGTGGCGATCGGCTCGAGGCCGGCATGGTGTGCACCGTCGAGCCGGGCATCTACGTCGAAGGCCTCGCCGGCGTACGCATCGAAGACACCGTCCTCGTGACGCCGGACGGCTGCGAACGCCTCACGACCTCGCCCAAGGAGCTGCAGGTGGTCGACTGAGGCGCGCGGACGTGCCTGCACACCCGGGCAGCCTTGCGGTATCATGGCCTACCACGTGCGCAGACCAGCCCCCTCGACCCCTGAGTAGGACCCATGGCAGACGTCGTCAACACCAACCAGTTCAAGACCGGCATGGCCATCGAGATCGACGGCCAGCCGTTCACCATCGTCGAGTTCCAGCACGTCAAGCCCGGCAAGGGCGGGGCGTTCGTGCGTACCAAGGTCCGCAACATCGCCACCGGCGCGGTGCTCGACAAGACCTTCCGCGCCGGCGAGAAGTTCGACCGCATGCACACCCAGTCGCGCAAGATGGCCTTCCTGTACGCGACCGACGAAGAGGTCGTGCTCATGGACAACGAGACCTACGAGCAGGTCTCGGTCTCGCCCTCCATGGCGGAGGGCGCCCTGAAGTGGGTCGTCGAGAACATGGAGGTCGAGATCATGTACCTCAACGGCGTGCCGTTCGAGGTCGACGCGCCGAACTTCGTCGAGCTCACCATCACCAAGTCCGATCCCGGCGTGCAGGGCAACACCGCCCAGGGCGCCACCAAGCCCGCCACCCTCGAATCCGGCGCCACCATCCAGGTGCCGCTCTTCATCGAAGAGGGCGAGAAGGTCAAGGTCGACACCCGCAGCGGGGAGTACCTCGGGCGCGCCTGAGCGCTCGGGGCAGGAGAGCACATGCGAGCGCGTCAGGTAGGCATCACCGACACCACGCTGCGCGACGGCCACCAGTCGCTGTGGGCCACGCGCATGCACACCCACGAGATGATCCCGGTCCTCGAGCTCATGGATTCGATCGGCTTCCGCTCGCTCGAGTGCTGGGGCGGGGCCACCTTCGACGCGTCCTTGCGGTTCCTCGACGAGGATCCCTGGGAGCGCCTCCGGCTCATCAAGAAGCACGTCGTGCGCACGCCCCTGCAGATGCTCCTGCGTGGCCAGAACATCGTTGGCTACCGGCACTACGGCGACGACATCGTGCGCCGGTTCGTGTACAAGGCGGCGGAGAACGGGATGGACGTCTTCCGCGTCTTCGACGCGCTCAACGACATCCGCAACTACGAGACGGCCGCCGCCGCCATCAAGGAGACCGGCAAGCACTTCCAGGGCGCCGTCGTGTACACCATCTCGCCGGTGCACTCGCTCGACCACTACATGGACCACGCCCACCGGCTCGTCGACATGGGCGCCGACTCCATCTGCATCAAGGACATGGCGGCGCTGCTCTCGCCGTTCTACGCCGAGCAGCTCGTCGGCCGCCTCAAGGCCGAGCTCTCCGTGCCCATCCAGCTGCACTGCCACTACATCGGCGGCCTCGCCCCCATGACCTACCTCAAGGCGATCGAGGCCGGGGTGGACGTCATCGACACGGCCACCGTGCCGTTGGCCTTCGGCAACTCGCAGCCGGCCACCGAGATGGTCGTCTCGGCCCTCACCGGCACGCCCTACGACAGCGGGCTGGACCTCGAGAAGCTCTTCGAGATGGCCAAGTACTTCGAGAAGGTCCGCCAGGAGGGCGGCTGGGACCGCGGCGTCACCTCGCTCACGCACATGCAGGTGTACTCGCACCAGGTGCCGGGAGGCATGATCAGCAACCTCGAGAGTCAGCTCAAGGAGCAGAGTGCGCTCGACCGGCTGCCCGAGGTCCTGGAGGAGATCCCCATCGTGCGCGCCGAGATCGGCTTCCCGCCGCTGGTGACGCCGATGAGCCAGATCGTCGGCACGCAGGCGGTGCTCAACGTGCTGTCCGGGCGCCGCTGGCACATCGTGCCCGACGAGATGAAGCAGTACCTGCGCGGCAAGTACGGGGCCGCCCCGGGACCCGTCTCGCGCGAGGTGCTCCTGCGCGTCCTGGAGGGCGAAGAGCCCATCGGCGTGCGCCCCGCGGACCTCGTCGACGAGACGCTCGAGGACTACCGCGCCGAGATCGGCGAGCTGGCGCGCTCCGAAGAGGACCTGCTCAGCTACGCGCTCTTCCCGCAGACCGCCCGCGTGTACCTGGAGCGCCATCACATCGGCCCCGAGTCGGATGTGTTCGGCGTGCACGACCGCTACCTCAGCTCGCAGGTGGGCGCCGACCTGCTCGAGCAGAGCGCAGACCGCGTCAAGGACATCCTCGGGATGATCGAGGAGAGCGAGGTCGACGAAGTGGTGATCGAGGAGGGAGACCTCAAGATCACGGTGCGCAAGGCCGGGGTCGAGCCCGCGGTCGCCCCGCCGGCGGCCGTGCAGGCAGCGGCTCCGGTCGCCGCCGCGGGCGTGGACGAGGGCACGAACGGCTTCCACTTCGTCAAGTCCAAATGGGTCGCCACGTTCTATCGCTCGCCCACGCCGCAGGCGCCGGCGTTCGTCGAGGTCGGCGACGAGGTCGAGGCCGGACAGACGCTCTGCATCCTCGAGATGATGAAGATGATGAACGAGCTCACCGCGGACGTCGCCGGCGTGGTCCGCGAGATCCTCGTCGAGAACGGCGAGACCGTGCAGTACGGACAGCCGCTCTTCGCCATCGAACCCGCCTGAGCGGGGGAGCAGGCGACGCAGCGTGCCCACGGTCGGTCCGAGTCGCAAGCAGGCGCGTCGTGACGCCGTGTTCCTCCTGTATCAGACCGAGGTCACGGACCTCTCCACGGCGGAGCTCGTCGAGGGTTTGCGGCTGCGCGAGGGCTACGCGCCGGACGAGTTCACCGTCAAGGCCGTCGCTGGCGTGCTCAAGACGCGGGACGAGCTCGATGTCGTGCTCCAGGCCCACGCGCGGGACTGGCCTCTCGACCGCATCGCTCCCCTGGAGCGCAGCATCCTGCGGCTGGCCGTGTGGGAGATCCGTACCGAAGTGACGCCGCCCGAGGTGGCCATCGACGAGGCCGTGCGCCTCACCAAGCGGTACTCCACCGACGAGGCCGGCGCGTTCGTCAACGGCGTGCTCGGCGGGATCGTGCGCGCGGAGCAGGACGAGGCGGAGCAGGAGGGGGGAGACGATGGCTGACGACGCGCGGAGCGGGGCGGGCACGACGCGCGCGCAGGCGCTGACCCGGCTCGAGGAGATCCTGAGCCAGCTCGAGGAGCTCGAGCCCCGGCTCGCCGCGTCGTCGTCTGCCGAGGTGGAGATGACGCTCCTCGAGCGCGCCACCGAGCAGGTCGAAGAGGCGGGCCGGCTCCTGGAGGAGCTCGGTCGCGTCGCCGGGTGAGGACGCGAGGGTGAACGCCGGCGGGACAGCCGGCTACCCGGCGGACCTGCTGGCCCTCGTCGAGGACTACCTGGCCGCGCTGGACTTCAGCGCCGACCGCCGCGCGGCGCGGCTCACGGAGGCCATGCGCTACTCGCTGCTGGCCGGCGGCAAGCGCATCAGGCCGGTCCTCACGCTGGCCACGGCGCGGGGCCGCGGCGCCGATCCGCGCGTGGTCCTGCCCGCCGCCGCCGCCTTCGAGCTCATCCACACGTACTCGCTCATCCACGACGACCTCCCGGCGATCGACGACGACACGCTGCGCCGGGGCCGTGCCACCTGCCACGTCGCCTTCGGGGAAGACGTGGCCATCCTGGCCGGCGACGGCCTCTTCGCCGAGGCCTTCGACCTGGTGCTGACGCGCCAGTCGGGCGGGTGCGCCGCGGTCCTGGCCGCGCTCGCGGAGATCGCCGCGGCCACCGGTGTCCAGGGCATGGTGGGCGGCCAGTACATGGACGTCGCCGGCGAGGCGGCGGACGACGACGACCTGCGCACCCTGCACGCGCTCAAGACCGGGCGCCTGATCGAGGCCGCCGTGGTGTGCGGAGCGTTGCTCAGCGGCGCGGAGGATGTGGCGCCGTACCGCGCCTACGCCGCCGAGCTCGGGCTGCTCTTCCAGATCGTCGACGACATCCTCGACGAGACGGGCGCCGAGGACGAGCTGGGGAAGAGCGTGGGCAAGGATCGCGCGCTCGCCAAGGTCACCTACGTCTCGCGCTTCGGCATGGACCGCGCGGTGGAGCTCGCCGACGAGGCGGAGCGCCGCGCGGTGGATCTCCTCGCGGCGCTGCCGGGCGACACGTCCGACCTCGCCGCCGTCACCCGGTTCATCCACGACCGCCGGCGCTGAGGCCGCCGCGCCGGCGGGCTCGCACGGTGCGCAGCCGCCCGCGGCGGCCCGTAGGGGAGCCGCGGGCGCCCGGTGCTATACTCCGGTGACGATGCGGTATCTGGACACGATCTCAGACCCCGCCGACCTCCGACAACTCTCCGAGCGTGAACTCACGCTGCTCTCCGACGAGGTCCGCGAGAACATCCTCTCGTGCGTCAGCGAGACCGGCGGCCACCTCGCCGCCAGCCTCGGCACCGTTGAACTCACGGTCGCGCTGCACAGCGTGCTCGAGAGCCCGCGCGACAGGATCGTCTGGGACGTCGGGCACCAGTGCTACGCGCACAAGCTGCTCACCGGCCGCCGCGAGGGATTCGGCACGATCAGGCAGTACGGAGGGCTCTCCGGGTTCCCGAACCGGGCCGAGTCGCCGCACGACGTCGCCGGCACCGGCCACGCCTCGACGTCGATCAGCTACGGGCTGGGGCTTGTCGAGGCGGGGCGCATCGCGCGTGACGGCGGCGGCAACGTCGTCTGCGTGCTCGGCGACGGCGCGCTCACCGGCGGCGTCGCCTTCGAAGCGCTCAACCAGGCCGGCCACCTGCACACACCGCTCGTCGTCGTCATCAACGACAACGAGATGTCCATCCGCGCCAACGTCGGCGCCCTGCAGCTCTACCTCAACCGCATCAGGCTCGACCCGACCCTGACCCGGCTGCGCGAGGATCTGGAGCAGGGCGTCGCCAAGATCCCGGCGATCGGCCGTCAGGCATACCGGCTGGGCAAGGACGTCAAGGAGTCCATGAAGGCGTTCCTCGTGCCCGGCATGCTGTTCGAGGAGCTGGGCTTCGCGTACATCGGCGTGGTCGACGGCCACGACATGCATGCGTTGCGCGAGAGCATCCGCCAGGCGATCGACACGCGCCGGCCCGTCGTCGTCCACGTCAAGACGGTGAAGGGCAAGGGCTATGAACCCGCGGAGGCCCGGCCCGACACCTATCACGGGACCGGGCCGTTCCACATCGGCAACGGGGCGCGCAAGGCCGCAGCGGTCGGCGCGACGTACACGGACGCGTTCGGCGAGGCGCTCGTGCGTCTGGCCGAACGCGACGAGCGGATCGTGGCGATCACGGCGGCGATGACGCAGGGCACGGGGCTCGAGGCGTTCGAGCGGCGGTTCCCCGACCGGTTCTACGACGTCGGCATCGCGGAGGAGCACGCCGCCGTGTTCGCCGCCGGCCTCGCCATCGGCGGCATGCGGCCGGTCGTGGCGGTGTACTCGACGTTCCTGCAGCGGGCGTTCGACATGCTGGTGCAGGACATCGGGCTGCAGAGCCTGCCGGTGACCTTCGCCGTCGACAGGGCAGGGCTCGTCGGCGACGACGGGCCCACGCACCACGGCGCCTTCGACCTCTCCTTCCTGCGCGTCATCCCCGGCATGACCCTGATGGCTCCCTCCAGCCAGGAGGAGCTCCAGCGCATGCTGGCCACGGCGCTCTCGCTGGACGGACCGGCGGCGCTCCGCTACCCGCGCGGCCTCGCGGCGCCGGTCACGCCGCTCGAAGAGATCATGCCACTCGAGGTAGGGCGCGCCCTGGTGCTCCAGGAGGGCGCCGACGTGGCGCTCGTGGGCGTGGGCACCGGCGTCGCCATCGCACGCGAGGCGGCCGAGCTGCTGCGCGTGGAGGGTGTCACGCCGACGGTGGTCGACGCTCGCTTCGTCAAGCCGCTGGACACGGAGCTGCTGGAGCGGCTCGCTGCCGGCCACCGCCGGCTCGTCACCGTTGAGGAGAACGCGCTGGCCGGGGGCTTCGGCAGCGCGGTGCTCGAGGCGGTCGGGAGCGCCGTGGAGGTCGTGCGCTTCGGGCTGCCGGACGCTTTCGTCCCGCACGGCGACCGGACGCGCGTCCTTGCGGACCTCGGCCTCACGCCGCAGGCGGTCGCGCTCGCGGCGCGGGCGCACAGCCCGGCGCTGACGCGCGTCAAGTAGGCCACCGATGCGCGAGCGGCTGGACGTGCTGCTCACGGACCGCGGCCTCTTCGCCTCCCGCGCCCAGGCGCGCGCCGCCGTCCTCGCGGGGGAGATCACCGTGGACGGCCGCGTCGTCGACAAGCCCGGCACCCAGGTGGACGACGCGGCCACGCTCGCCGCCGCCGCGCGCCGCCGCTACGTCTCGCGCGGCGGCGACAAGCTCGACACGGCGTTCACTCGTCTGGGCGTCGACGTGACCGGCGAGGACGCGATCGACCTGGGCAGCTCCACCGGCGGGTTCGTCGACCGGCTGTTGCAGGGTGGCGCCGCGCGCGTGATCGCCGTCGACGTCGGCTACGGCCAGCTGGACTGGAGGCTGCGCGAGGACCCGCGCGTCACCGTGCTCGAGCGCACGAACGCCCGGCGGCTCACGCGCGAACGTCTCCCGTACGCGCCCTCGTTCGTCACCGCCGACCTGTCGTTCATCTCCCTGACGGTGGCTCTGGGGCCGGTGCTAGAATGCCTGCGCGAGGGCTTCCGCGGCCTCGTGCTGGTCAAGCCGCAGTTCGAGGCCGGACGGGAGCGCGTCGGCAAGGGCGGGGTGGTACGGGATGCTGTCGTCCACCGCGACGTGCTCCGGCGCGTGGCCGGCTGGCTGCAGGAAAGGGGCGCCACGGTGCAGGGCGTGTGCGACTCGGGGCACCCGGGACCGAAGGGCAACGTGGAGTACTTCATCCTCTTCAGCGACGCGCGCACCGCCGGAGCGGCTCCGCCGCCGGCGGACGGCCTCATCGACGACGCGGTGGGCGCGGCTCATGGGTGAGCCGCTGCGCCGCGTCGCGGTGCTCACGCACCTGTTCACCGCGGCCACGGCGGCCGCGCTGGCGGAGCTGGCCGCGGCCGCGGACCGCCTCGGTCTCGAGCTGCTCATGCCGGCCGAAGAGGTGCGCAAGCATCCCGCGGCCACGGACCTCGGCTACCGCGTCGTCGACGAGGCCGAGTTGCGCGTCGCCGACCTGTGCCTCGTCTTCGGCGGCGACGGCACCATCCTCCGCAGCCTGTCCCGCCTGCTCGGGACGCGGGTGCCGACGCTCGGCGTCAACTACGGCAACGTCGGCTTCCTCGCCTCTCTGCCTCGTGAGGGCTGGATGGCGGGCCTCGAGACCATCCTCGGCGGCGACTACCGCGAAGTGGAACTGCTCACCGTCGACGTCTCCCTCGCGGGTGAACACCACAGCGCCGTCAACGACGTCATCCTCAGCCGCGTCGCCCCGCGCCACGTGCTGCAGCTCGAGTACGAGGTCGCCGGCGTGACCGTCGGCGACATGTTCTGCGACGGGCTCATCATCGCGTCGCCCACCGGTTCGACGGCCTACAACCTGTCGTGCAACGGACCCATCGTCGAGTGGAACGCCGGCGTGCTCGTGCTCAACTTCATCGCCCCGCACTCGCTGGGGTTCCGGCCGGTGATCCTGCGCCCGGACCACGTGATCACCGCGCGCAACGTGTCGCCTCTGCAGGAGTGCGAGGTCATGGCCGACGGGGACCTCCTCGGGCGGCTGTGCTGCGGCGACGAGGTGCGCGTCACGGCGGGGTCGGAGGTCGCGCGCCTCGTCATGCAGAGCGAGGGGTCGTTCTACCAGAACGTCGAGGAGAAGCTCTTCGACCGCCACGATGCTCGCTGAACTGAGCATCGACGACCTGGTCCTGATCGCCGCGGCCAGGCTGGAGTTCTCACCGGGCCTGAACGTCATCACCGGCGAGACCGGCGCGGGCAAGAGTCTGCTGGCGCAGGCGATAGGGTTGCTCATGGGGCAGAAGGGCGGCGACGAGCTCGTCCGGCCGGGCGCCGGACGGGCCCTCGTGCAGGCTCTCTTCGAGGTCGGGGACGACACGCTGGCGGTGGCTCGCGAGCTGCCGCGGGGCGGCCGGTCGCGAGCCCGGATGGACGGGCTGCTGAGCAGCGCCGCCGCCGTCGAAGACGCTCTGAGGCGGCGCCTCGCCTTCTACGGGCAACTGGAGCACACGCGGCTGCTGCAGCTCGAGCGCCAGCTCGACCTCCTCGACGGAGCCGTGGCTGACGAGATCGAGCCGCTCAAGACCGTCTACGCCGAAGCGTACGCGCGTGCCCGCGCGCTCACGCGCGAGCTCGACGACTTGCGCGGCGCCGGGCGCGATCGCGAGCGCGAGCTCGACATGCTTCGCTACCAGGTGCACGAGATCGAGGCGGCGGGCGTCGAGCCGGGGGAGGACGAGCGCCTGGCCGTCGACAGAGAGAGGGCGCGACACGCCGGCAAGCTGCTCGAGCGCACCGGCGGCGCGCTCGCCCTGCTGGCCGGCGAATCCGAAGCGGCCGCGCTCGACGGAGTGCGCGTGGCGCAGCGCCTGGTCGCCGAGGCGGCGCTGCTCGACGAGAGCGTCGCGCCGCTGGCGGAACGGCTCGGCGCGCTCACCGCGGAGCTCGACGACCTCGCCGCCGCGCTGCGCGACTACATCGACGCGCTCGATGTGGACGCCGCGCACCGAGACGCGCTCGAGCTCCGCTACGACAGGCTCAAGGGGCTCATGCGCAAGTACGGCGGCTCGGCCGACGAGGTGCTCGCCTACCTCGAGGATGCGCACCTCCGGCTGCACGCTCTCGAGGAGTTCGCCGCCGACGAGGAGTCCCTCGTCGCAGGGGTGACGGCGGCGCAGGATGAGGCGGTCGCCGCCGCCGCGCGTCTCGGCGAGGCCCGGCGGCGCCTGGCGCCGCGGGTCGCCGCGCGCATCGAGGAGGAGCTGCGCGGGCTGGCCATGCCGCACGCGACCTTCGTCATCGAGGTGACCGCGCGCGGCGGCGGGTGGGACGGGCTCGGGCCGTCGGGCGCCGACGACGTGGAGTTCGTCTTCGGCGCCAACCCGGGCGTGCCGCCCCGCCCGCTGAGGGAGACCGCGTCGGGAGGCGAGCTCTCGCGGACGATGCTCGCCATCCGCGGGCTCGTCACGCTCGGCGATGACGTGGAGACGCTCATCTTCGACGAGGTCGACACCGGTATCGGCGGCGTGACGGCGGCGGCGCTGGGCGTGCGGCTCCGCCGCCTGGCCGAGCGCCGCCAAGTGCTCTGCATCACGCATCTGCCGCAGGTCGCCGCCTTCGCCGACCGGCAGTTCGCGATCGCCAAGGAGAGCGACCCGGGAGCCGGCGTCACGGAGACGGTCGTCCGCCGTGTGGAGGGCGACGAGCGCGTGGAGGAGCTGTGCCGCATGCTCGGCGCCGGCCCGGGCGACGAGGCGGCGCGCAGTCACGCCCTGAGCCTCCTCGAGAAGGCCGGCGCCGCCACCTGATCCGCACCGGAGCCACGCTCAGAGGAGAGTCCTCGGGCAGGTGGAAGCGACGACCGGCGCTCCTTGCGGCGGCCGGGCCCGATGCTATACTTGCCGACGTGATCCGTGGGCTCGCCGGGCATATCGTCGTGCCGGCCCGTGATCGTCGAACGGGCAGGACACCGGCCCCACAAAATCCCCCGCTCGTCTTGTGCAGGTCCGCCGTGCCCCGGGCGCGTCTCCTGGTGGGTGCGACCGGAGCGTTCGACGACGGCTGCGTTCGCAACGGCGGGGTCGACACCAGGAGGATACAGGGGGCATGACCAAGCACATCTTCGTGACCGGCGGTGTGGTGAGCGGGCTGGGCAAGGGCATCACCGCCGCGTCCGTCGGCAGGCTCCTCAAGCAGCGCGGGCTCAGGGTCGCGAGCCAGAAGTTCGACCCGTACATCAACGTCGACCCCGGCACCATGAGCCCGTTCCAGCACGGCGAGGTGTTCGTCACCGAGGACGGCGCCGAGACCGACCTCGACCTCGGTCACTACGAGCGCTTCCTTGACGAGTACGTGCAGCGCGACTCCAACGTCACCACCGGCGGCATCTACAACAGCGTCATCACCAAGGAGCGCCGCGGCGACTACCTCGGCGGCACCGTGCAGGTCATCCCGCACATCACCAACGAGATCAAGAGCCGCGTGCACCGGCTGGCCAAGAGCACCGGGGTCGACGTGCTCATCACCGAGGTCGGCGGCACCGTCGGCGACATCGAGAGCCTGCCGTTCCTCGAGGCCATCCGCCAGTTCCGCAAGGACGTCGGGCGCGACAACGTGCTCTACGTCCACGTGACCCTCGTGCCGGTCATCGGTGTCGTGGGCGAGCCCAAGACCAAACCCACGCAGCACTCCGTCGCCGAGCTCCGCGAGATCGGTATCCAGCCCGACATCATCGTCGCGCGCTCGGAGGAGCCGCTCTCGCAGGGCATCAAGGAGAAGATCGCGCTCTTCTGCGACGTGGACCCCGACGCGGTGGTCTGCGCGGCGGACGCGGACGACATCTACCGCGTCCCGCTGCGCATGCACCGCGAGAAGCTGGACGACCTGGTGGTCAGGATGCTCGGCCTCGACGTCGGCCCCCCGGACCTGGCCGAGTGGCAGGGGCTCGTCGAGCGCATCGACGCCTGCGACCGGCCGGTGACGATCGCCCTGGTCGGCAAGTACGTGCAGCTGCATGAGGCCTACCTCTCGGTCTGGGAGGCCCTCAAACACTCGGCCATCCATCACGGCCGCAAGCTCGACCTGCAGTGGGTCGACTCCGAGGAGCTCACGCCCAAGTCGGTCTCCGAGCGGCTCTGCGGCGCCGACGGCGTCATCGTCCCGGGCGGGTTCGGCCAGCGCGGCATCGAGGGCAAGATCGAGGCCATCCGCTATTGCCGCGAGAACCGCGTACCGTTCCTCGGCGTGTGCCTGGGCATGCAGTGCGCCGTCGCCGAGTTCGCCCGCGACGTCTGCGACATGACCGGCGCCAACTCCACCGAGTTCGATCCCGAGACCGCCTATCCGGTCATCGACCTTCTGCCCGAACAGAAGAACGTGGAGGACATGGGCGGTACCATGCGGCTCGGCGCCTCCCACGTGAAGCTGGTCCCCGGGACCAGGGCCCAGGCCGCCTACGACGCCGACGAGGTGTGGGAGCGCCACCGGCACCGTTACGAGGTCAACAACGACCTGCGCCCGCAGCTCGAGGCAGCCGGCCTCGTCATCAGCGGCACCACCCCGGACGGGCGCCTCGTGGAGATCTGCGAGCTCCCCGGCCACCCCTGGTTCGTCGCCTCCCAGTTCCACCCCGAGTTCAAGTCGCGGCCCACGCGGCCGGCGCCGCTCTTCCGCGACTTCGTGGGTGCCGCCGCCCGTCTGCGCAGCGAGCGCGACGACGAGCTGGAGGACGTGTGCGCGAAGGCCTAGACCAGGAGCTCGTCGACCTCTTCGTGCGGCTCGCGGGCATCGCGTCGCCGACCGGCGCCGAGCGGGCGGTCGCCGACGCCGTCGCGGCGCATCTCGGCGGCCTCGGTCTCGGCGTCCGCGAGGACGGCAGCGCTTCCGTCACCGGCTGCGGCTGCGGCAACCTGGTCGCCCGCATCGTCGGTCGAGGGGAGGCCGAGCCGCTCGCGCTGTGCGCCCACCTCGACACCGTGCCGGTCTCGGGTGCGCCGCGTGTGGTCATCGACGACGGATTCGTGCGCAGCGACGGCGCCACAGTGCTCGGCGCCGACGACAAGGCGGCCGTGGCCGTCCTGCTGGTGCTCGCCCGCGCGCTCGTCGCTGAGCCGCCCGCGGGCGACGTCGAGCTCGTCTTCACCGCCGGTGAGGAGGCCGGTCTGCTGGGCGCCAAGGCGCTGGACCTGACCGTCCTCTCGGCACGGCGGGTGTTCGTGCTCGACAGTGACGGCGCGCCGGGGACGCTCATCGTCGCCTCGCCGACGCAGAAGCGCGTGACGGCTGAGTTCCAGGGGGCCGCGGCGCACGCCGGCATCGCCCCCGAGAGAGGGCGCAACGCCATCGTCGCGGCGGCCCGAGCTATCGGTGCGATGCGCCTGGGCCGCATCGACGACGAGACCACGGCGAACATCGGCATGGTGAGCGGGGGCACCGCCTCGAACGTGGTCGCCGAACGGTGCGTGGTGGCCGGTGAGGCGCGCAGCCAGGACCCGGCCAAGGTCACGACGCTCGCGGAGGAGATGGTCCAGGCGATGGCGTCGGAGGCGGGAGCGGCGGGCATCGACGTCGAGATCGACGTGAGCGAGGGGTTCCGCGGCTACCGGCACCCGCCGGACAGCCCGTTGCTGGAGATCGGCGCCCGGGCGGCGGCGCTCGCGGGTCTCGAGGTCCGACGGGCCGACGGCGGCGGCGGCTCGGACGCAAACGTCTTCAACGCCGCCGGCTTGCCCGCGCTCACGCTCGGCGTCGGCTTTGAGAACGCGCACTCGCCGCGTGAACGCATGAGCCTCGAGCGCCTCGGCGAGCTGGCGGACATGGCGGCGGCCGTGGTGCGCGCCGCCGGGACGGCCGCGTAGCGGCCCGGGGCGGCGCGTGCCCCCGCCACCTCCCGCCGATCCTTTGGTCCAGGAGTTCCTCGACTACGTGCGATACGAGCGCGGCCTGAGCCACAACACAGTGACCGCCTACGGCCGCGACCTCGCCGCGTTCACGGCCGCCCTCGCGGGGGGCGGTGCAGAGCCGGGCCGTGCTACGCCCGGGCAGGTCCGCGCCTACTTCGCCGGCTCCGGCGGCGACGGTGCGCCGTCCAGCGTGGCGCGCCGCACGGCGGCGGTGCGCGCCTTCTACGCGTACCTGGTGCGCGAGGGCGTCCGCGAGGACGACCCGGCGGCGCGGCTACGCACGCCCAAACGGCCGCAGGAGCTGCCGCGCGTGCTCTCCGTCGAGGAGGTCGAGGATGTCCTTGCGGCCGTCGTGCGGGCCGGTCCCCTGGGGCAGCGCGACCTCGCCGCGCTCGAGCTGCTCTACGGCTGCGGCCTGCGGGTGAGCGAGCTGCTGGGCCTGCGCGACGGGGACGTGGACGTCGAGGGCGGGATCGTGCGCTGTGTCGGCAAGGGCGACAAGGAACGCGTGGTGCCCGTGGGCGGCGCGGCCGCGGCGGCCGTGAGCCGGTACGTCGCCGACGGGCGGCGGGCCCTCCTGAAGGGCCGCCGTCGCCCGCAGCTCATCCTGAACGCTCGCGGCGGGCCGCTCACGCGCCAGGGGTTCGACTACATCCTCCGGCGCGTGCTCGCCCGCGCCGACATGCTCGGCGCCGCCAGCGCGCACACGTTCCGGCACTCCTTCGCCACGCACCTCCTAGCCGCCGGGGCCGACCTGCGCAGCGTGCAGGAGATGCTCGGTCACGCCAACGTGGCGACCACCCAGTTGTACACTCACGTGACCGTGGAGCACCTCCGCGAGGTGTTCCTGGAGACGCACCCGCGGGCACGGCGACGGCCCGGTGAAAAGGAGCAAGGATGACGCGCGTGTTCGTGTGCGTGCTGGACGGCTGCGGAGCGGGGGCGTTGCCCGACGCCGCCGCCTACGGCGACGAGGGGTCGGACACGCTGCGGCACGTGCTCGAGCGCACGGACGTCCCGCTTCCCAACCTCTCGGCCCTCGGACTCGGCGAGATCGTCGGGCTGGACCTCGGGGCGCCGCGCCCGGAGGCGACCTACGGGCGCCTGGTCGAGCGCGGCGCCGGCAAGGACACCACGACCGGCCACTGGGAGATGATGGGGGTGGTGCTCGAGCGCCCGTTCCCGACCTACCCGGACGGCTTTCCGCCCGAGGTCGTGGAGCCGTTCGAGGCGGCGATCGGACGGCGGGTGCTCTGCAACCGGCCGGCCTCCGGTACCGGCGTCATCGAGGAGCTGGGCGACGAGCACGTCGCCAGCGGCCGGCCCATCGTCTACACGTCCGCCGACTCGGTGTTCCAGATCGCCTGCCACGAGGACGTCGTGCCGGTGCCTGCGCTCTACGAGTGGTGCGAGACCGCGCGCGGCATCCTGAAGGGGCCACACGCCGTGGGGCGCGTCATAGCACGGCCTTTCGACGGCGTTTCCGGCCGCTACATGCGCACGCCGCGGCGGCGCGACTTCTCGCTGGCGCCGCCTGGCCCGACCTACCTCGACCTCCTGCAGGAGCGAGGCGTCCCGGTCATCGGCGTGGGCAAGATCGGCGAGATCTTCGTGCAGCGCGGCGTCGACGTGGACGACCACACCACCGACAACACGGCCGGCATCGCCGCCTGCACCAGGCACCTGCGCGAGATGGAGGATGGGCTGCTGTTCGCCAACCTCGTCGACTTCGACCAGGTGTGGGGTCACCGCAACGACGTGGACGGCTTCGCCGGCGGCCTCGCGGAGGTGGACGCGGCGCTGCCCGCGTGGAAGGCGCTCCTCGGGAATGAGGACGTGCTGATCCTGTGCGCCGATCACGGCGTGGACCCCACCACTGAGAGCACCGACCACTCACGAGAGTACTCGCCGCTGCTCGCCCTGGGGCTCGCTCCGGGGAGGTACGACGGCGCGCAGGAGGACGTGGGCGCGACGGCGTTCGCGCACCTCACCGGCGAGGAGCCGCCGCTCCCCGGGCGTCCGATCGGGTGATGGCGGCGACGCCCGAGGCCGGTCTGCGCCGGGTGGCGGCTTGGCGGCCGCATGCAGCCGCTGTCTACGGCTCCGGGCTCTATGCGCTGCCCCAGGGCGGGCGCGTCGAGGACGAGATCCCGTACGACGCGCTGGGCTGGCCGTGGGGCGCGGTGCCCGGCCATGAGAACGTGCTGCGGCTCACGCGCGTCCCCGTCGCCGACGGGCGCGAGCTCCGGCTCGCCCTTGCCTGCGGGCGTCCGCACCGCTACGAGGGCTGGACGGACGAGGAGCTCGAGACGCCGGTGCGTGCCCTCGCCGCGGCCGGCGTCTCCCGGCTGGTGCTGACCAACGCGTGCGGCGCGCTGCGGCCCGGCGCCCGAGTCGGGGGGGTCGTCACCTGCGCCGCGGTCGTGGACCTGCAGCTCCCGCCGGCAGGAGACGCGCCGGAGCGCCTGTCCCTGTGCGCGGACGAGGACGCCGCCCGCGTGGCCGCCGCGCTGGGCGCCGGCGCGGCCCCGGCCGCCGGCGCCTACGTCTCGGTGTGCGGCCCGCAGTTCGAGACACCGGCGGAGGTCGCCTGGCTCGCCCGGTACGGCGACGTCGTCGGCATGTCGGCGGCGCCGGAGGCTCGCGCAGCCGCCGCCGGCGGCGTAGAGTGCGTTCTCCTGGCGCTCGTGGCCAATGTCGCGGCCGCCGTTGGCTCGCACGAGGACGTGCTCGCCGCCGGCGGCCGTCTCGCCGGGCTGCTCGCCGCCGGTCTCGCGCGCGCCGTTTCGGCGCGCTGGCCGTACCTGTTCGACACGCCCTGAGGGGGAGTGACGTGGACTTCGTGCACGACGTGATCGCCTGGAAACGCGACGGCAACGAGCTCGACGAGCCGCGCGTGCGCGCCTTCGTCGAGGGCGTCGTCAGCGGGGCCGTGCCCTCCTACCAGGCGAGCGCGCTGCTCATGGCGATGGTGCTGCGCGGCCTCAGCGATGCCGAGACGCTCGCGCTGGCGCGGGCGATGGTCGAGAGCGGCAAGACGCTGGACCTCGGCGTCCTGCGCCGCCCGGTGCTCGACAAGCATTCGAGCGGTGGGGTGGGGGACAAGGTCACGCTGGTGCTGGCGCCGCTCGTCGCGGCCTGCGGCGCCGTCTTCGGCAAGATGTCCGGCCGCGGTCTGGGGCACACCGGCGGGACCCTGGACAAACTCGAGTCGATCCCCGGCTTCCGCGTGCAGCTGCCGCAGGGGGACTTCCTTCGCCAGCTCGAGCGCATCGGGGTGGCGGTGGTGAGCCAGAGCGAACGCGTCGTCCCGGCGGACCGGCTGCTGTACGCGCTGCGCGACGTCACCGGGACGGTCGAGTGCGACGGCCTCATCGCCGCGAGCATCATGGCCAAGAAGGTCGCGAGCGGCACGTCTGCTGTGGTCCTCGACCTCAAGGTGGGGCGGGGAGCGTTTGCGGCCGACCTGGACCACGCCAGGGAGATCGGCCGCCTCTGCCGGGTGATCGGGACCGCCTACGGGCGCCCCACCTCGTGCCTGTACACGGCCATGGACCAACCGCTGGGGCGGACCGTGGGCAACCGGCTCGAGGTCGAAGAGGCGTGGCAGGTGCTTGGCGGAGAGGGTCCGGGTGACGTGCGCGAGGTCACGCTGGCGCTGGCCGCCGAGCTGCTGCCGCTGGCGGACCTCGGCGTGGACGCGCGTGAGGCGCGCGCGCGGGCGGAGGCGGCGCTCGACGACGGGCGCGCCGCCGAGCACTTCGAGCGCTGGTGCTACGTGCAGGGCGGTCGCTGGCATCCCGGCGAGTTCCACCGGCTCGCGGGGCGTGAGGTCAAGG
The DNA here is from genome assembly GCA_963705205.1 of uncultured Thermoleophilia bacterium. GTDB lineage: Bacteria > Actinomycetota > Thermoleophilia > UBA2241 > UBA2241 > CAIXSE01. The sequence continues at coordinate 52,333 of CAVPJG010000011.1, read as the reverse complement.
CGCCGCGCGCCGGTTACCTGGCGGCCGCCGACGCGCTGGCGATCGGCCGCGCGGCGCAGGTCGCCGGCGCCGGCCGGCGCACGGTGGACGACGCCGTCGACCCGGCCGCCGGCGTGCTCCTGGAACATGCGGTCGGCGATAGGGTGGAGGCGGGAGAGCCTCTGGCGGCCGCGTTCTCGCGGGACCCGGCCCGCCGCCGCGAGGCCGGTCTGTTGCTGGAGGGGGCGTTCGTCGTGAGCGAGGACGAGCCTCCGGCGCGCACGCTCATCCTCGGTAGGGAAGGGTGAGCACTGCGGGAGCGCCGCTGTTCGGGCGCCGCCGGGCGCCTAAGGGCCTGCCGTGAGGGTCGTCGGCGGCGCGTGGCGCGGTCGGCCGCTGAGCGCGCCTCCGGGGCGCGGCACGCGGCCGACCTCCGACAAGGTCCGAGAGGCCGTCTTCGACGTGCTCGGAGCGCTGCCGCAGGCGCGGGAGTCCGCGGCGTCGAGCCCGGCCGGCGCGGTGGCCGGTCCGCTCGCCGGCCACGCCGCTCTCGACGTCTTCGCCGGCAGCGGCGCCCTCGGCATCGAGGCGCTCTCCCGGGGCGCCGTCAGCTGCACCTTTATCGAGTCGGCGCCGCCGGCCCTTCGCGCCTTGCGCGCCAACCTGGAGCGGATCGGCGTCCCGGTGCTCCGCGCCGCTGAGTCCCCGGCGCCCGCGGGCACGCCGGCGCCTCACGCCGTCGTGCTGGCCGGCGACGTGCGCCGGGCGCTGGCGGCTGACGCCCGTCGCGGCGCACGATATACTCTCGTGTTTGCGGACCCGCCGTACGATGTCTACGAGCAGGTCCGTCCCGCCCTCGTCAGACTGCTCGGGCGGGTGCTCGTCCCCGGCGCGGTGCTGGTCGTCGAGTCGGCCGCCGGCACGGCGGCCGGGCTGCCCTGGGCAGTCGTGCGGGAGAAACGCTACGGCGACACGCGTGTCACGTTCCTCGTGGCGGACGCTGCGCCGCCGGCAGAAGGAGAATCGGCAGACTGATGTCCGCAGTGCCACGAAGTGCACAGAGTCCTATGCAGCGCGATGGGCGCCAGCCGCAGAGAGAGGCGGACTAATGCTCGGAAGAGCTATTGAGCGCCTCGATGGGCGCCAGCCGCAGAGAGAGGCGGACTGATGCCCAGCAACATCACCGCCATATGTCCGGGCACGTTCGACCCTGTGACCGTGGGTCACCTCGACATCATCACGCGCGGCGCGGCCAAGTTCGGCCGCGTCGTCGTCGGCCTCATCGAGATCCCGCAGCGCAAGTCACCGCTGTTCACGCCGGAGGAGCGAGAGGCCTTCCTGCGGGAGGCGCTCGCCGGGCACGACAACATCGTCGTCGACCGCTTCAACGAGCTCGTCGTGGAGTTCGCCCGCAGGTGGGACGCGCACGTCATCCTCAAGGGCCTGCGCGCCATCTCCGACTTCGAGTACGAGTTCGCCATGGCGCAGCTCAATAGGAAGCTGGCGCCCGACATCGAAACAGTCTTCATGATGGCTTCGCCCGAGCACAGCTTCCTGAGCTCGAGCGGTGTCAGGGAGATCGCCGCGTTCGGGGGGTCCGTCGCCGACCTGGTCCCCCCGGCCGTTGCCCGCCGTCTGGCGGACATCTATCCGCCGCGCGTACAGCGCTCGTAGGCGGCTACCCAAGGAGGGTTGCTGAGTATGGACGTCCTGGTTCTCATCGACAAACTCGACGACATCATCCACAACGCACGATCCGTGCCGCTCACCGACAGCGTCATGATCGACCGCGAGGAGATCTACGACATCCTCGACCAGATGCGTTCCACGATCCCCGAGGAGATCAAGCAGGCGCGCTGGATCGTCAAGGAGCGGCAGGAGATGCTCTCCGAGGCCAAGCAGGAGGCCGATCGTGTGCTGGCCGAGGCCCAGGAGCGGGCCGAGAAGCTCGCCTCCGACACCGAGGTCGTGCGGCTCGCCGAGAAGAACGCGCACCAGATCATGGAGGACGCGCGCGAGCGCGAGCGCGAAGTCCGGCTCGGGGCCGAGGACTACGCCGACGAGGTGCTGGGCAATCTCGAGATGAACCTCGACAAGTTCATCGCCGCGGTGCGCCGCGGCCGCGAGCGTCTTCAGGGCCGCGGCTCGGACGACGAGCTCCAGCCGTAAGCCGCCGGCGGCGCCCGCGAAGCGGGGCCTGAGATCATGCGCAGATTCGACCTGCATGCACTGCGGTTCCACGACGCCAGCGAGGTCTGGCGCACGCTGCCGGTCGAGGTCGCGCCGTTCAACTACGGCGGCCTCGAGTACCGGGTGCCCGACGACGTCGTGGAGGCGAAGCTCACGGCGGCGCGGGTCGGCGACAACCTCACCCTCACGCTTGAGCTCCGCACCCACGTCCTGGGTCCGTGCCAGCGTTGCCTTGCGGACGCCGACCTGACGGTGGACGCGCACGGGATCGAGTACGTGCGGCACGGGGAGTCCGGCGCCACCGGTGAGGACGAGGACGAGGAGGCCTACGTCGTCGCCCACCAGATCGACCTCGAGCGCTGGGTGCGCGACCTGATCGCTGAGGAACTGCCGGTCAAGTTCCTCTGCGACGAGGATTGCCGTGGGCTGTGCCCCGTCTGCGGGGCCGACCTGAACGCGGATCCGGGGCATGCGCACGAGGAAGCGTGACCCGCGGCCGTATGGTACAGTCCCTTGTCTGGTTCACCCGAGGAGAAGAAGTCATGCCCGTACCCAAGAAGAAGACCTCCCAGCGGCGTCGCGACCAGCGTCGGTCGCAGCAGAAGCTCAGTGTGGAGACCGCGAGCGTCTGCCCGCAGTGCAAGAGCCCCAAGCTCCCGCATCGCGCCTGCCCCAAGTGCGGCACCTACAAGGGCCGCGAGGTCGTCGTCCTCGAAACTGATTGATCGCCGTAGGCGGATCAACGTCGGGTGCGCCGCAGGTGCACTCGACAGTAATGCTCGTTGAGCGGCCGTCGGCCCGAAGGGCCCCGCGGCGGACGGACTGAGCGCGGCTCCGCTGAGCGATGACGAGATCGCTCTACATCGCCTCCACGCAAGGCAGCGGCGGCAAGACCACCATCGCCGTCGGCCTCTGCATGGCCCTCCGGGAGCGCGGCCTCGACGCCGGGTACTTCAAGCCGGTGGGCACGCTGGCGGCGCACGCCGGCGGCGTCCTGCTCGACGAGGACGCCGAGTTCGTCGCCGAGGTGCTCGAGCTCGAGGACGATCTCACCGACATCTGCCCCGTCGTCCTCGACGAGGACGCCCTGCACGACGTGCTGAGCGGCACCGAGGTCGACGCCATGAGCCGCGTCAAGGCCGCGTACGAGCGCATCCGTGCCGGCAGGGACATCGTGGTCTGTGAGGGCCTCGGCGAGATCTGGCAGGGGCGTTTCCTGCGCACCAGCGGCTCCGAGGTCGTGGCCGAGCTCGACCTCGGCACCCTGCTCGTGGCCAAGTTCGCCGGCGCGCGCCTGCTGGACGACATCATCTACGTCAAGGACGCCCTCAAGCAGCACCTCCTGGGCGTGCTCTTCAACATGGTCCCCGAGTCCCGCCTCGCGCTGGTGCGCGACGAGTACACGCGCTTCCTCGCCAAGAACGACGTCGAGAGCTACGGGGCTCTGGTCTCCAGCGCCATGCTCTCCGCCGTGTCCGTGTCCGAGATCGTGGAGGCGCTGGACGGCACGTACGTGTGCGGCGAACGCTACGGCCAGCGCCTCGTCGAGACCTACATGATCGGCGCCATGAGCTCTGAGCATGCGCTCCGCTACTTCCAGCTCACGCCGAACAAGGTGGTCATCGTCGGCGGCGACCGCGCCGAGATCGTGCTCGCCGCCCTGGACACCCCCACCGTCGCCGTGGTGCTGACCGGCAACTACGTGCCCAGCCCCGCGGTGATCGAGCGGGCCGAGGAGCGCGGCGTGCCGCTGGTGTCGGTCGAGACCGACACGGTCTCCGCAGCGGACGGCATGCGCCGCCTGTTCGGCCGCCTGCGCGTCCGGGAACGCTCCAAGATCGAGCTCATCGCTCGCCTCATCGACGAGTCGGTCGACGTCGACCGGCTGGTCCGCGACCTGCAGGCATGAGGGGCTCCAGGGACCGTCCATACACGTCGCCGCACTGGGTGACCGACGCGTGGAGCGCCGTGACCGACGACCGCGTCGTTCGCGTGGTCGTCGACGCCGCCGGCGGGGACCACGCGCCGGGCGAGATCGTCAAGGGCGCGCTCGACGCCTGCGGCCCCCAGCTGAACGTCATCCTCGTCGGCGACGAGCCGCGCGTGCGCGCGCTGCTGCCCGAAGGCGCGCAGCACGTCAGCGTCGTGCACGCCCCCGACGTGATCGGCTATCACGAGGAGCCGGCGACCGCGGCACGCGCCAGGACCGGCTCCAGCATCGTCGTCGGCCTCAAGATGGTCCACAACGGCGAGGCCGACGCCTTCGTGAGCGCCGGCAACACCGGCGCGGTGGTCGCGGCGAGCGTGCTGTACGTGCGCCGCATCCCCGGCGTGAAGCGGCCGGCCATCTGCACCATCATGCCGGCCATGCCCGCGCCGGTAGCCTTTCTCGACGTCGGCGCCAACGCCGAGGTCCGCGCCGAGTTCCTTCGCCAGTTCGCGATCATGGGCCAGGCGTTCGCGCGCGAGGTCATGGGCATCCCCGAGCCGACCATCGGCCTGCTGAGCATCGGCGAGGAGCCGACCAAGGGCACGCCCGACGTGATCGAGGCGCACCAGCTCATCGCCGGCGACCAGCGCATCTCGCACTTCTACGGCAACATCGAGGGCAGGGACATCATGAACCGGCTCGTCGACGTGATCGTCACAGACGGTTTCACCGGCAATGTGGGTCTCAAGACCATCGAAGGGTCGGCCAAGGCCATCATGGGTGCCCTCAAGGCCGTCATCATGGACAACGCCCGGACCAAGATGGGCGGCCTGCTGCTGCAGAAGGACCTGCAGATCCTCAGGGACGCCTTGAACCCCGAGGAGTTCGGCGGCGCGCTCCTCGTCGGCATGAACGCGCCGGTCGTGATCGCGCACGGCAACTCCAAGGCCCGCGGCATCGCTCAGGCGGTCCGGATGGGGCGCCGAGGCAGGGTCAGCGACCTCCTTCCGACCATCGCGCGGGAGCTTGGGACGCAGACCGCCGCGGTGTAGACTCTCCCAAACTCGCCCGGAGGTTCACTGCATGACCCGTGAAGAGGTGTTCGAGCACGTGAAGGGGATCCTCGTCGAGACCCTGAGCGTCGACGAAGACAAGGTCACCATGGATGCCCGTTTCCAGGAAGACCTCGAGACCGATTCCCTCGACCTGGTCGAGCTCGTCATGACCATGGAAGAGAAGTTCGGTATCAAGATCACCGACGAAGAGGCCGCCGACATCAAGACGGTGGGCGACGCGGTCGACTTCGTCATGACGCGGGTGGACGCCTAGCCGCGCCGATCCCCCGAGGGGGACCGACGAGGGGGTGTCTCCTGCAGGCAGGAGGCGTCCCCTCGTCGTCGTTGGAGCACCTACCTTGACGCAACGACTACTCACGCTCGCGCAGCAGTTGGACCAGGCGACCATGCGCCAGGTGTTCACGCACACTTCGTGGGCGCCGGACCGGGTGCACTCGTACGAGCGGCTCGAGTTCCTCGGCGACAGCGTGCTGAGCCTCTGCATCACCACCGAGCTGTACCGGCGCTTCCCGGACTTCGCCGAAGGGCACCTGGCGCGGCTACGGGCCTACATCGTCAGCCGCGCCACCTGCGCGCGCGTGGCCGCCAAGCTCGGCCTCGGCAAGCTGCTCCGCCAGTATGCCGGCCAGGGAGGGGAGGGCGGCGACGCCGCCCAGCTGCAGACCAACCAGAACGTGCTCGCCGACCTCACCGAGTCGCTCATCGGCGCCGTCTACCTCACCTTCGGCTACGAGGCCGTCCGGCCGGCGGTCATCGAGGTGTTCGAGGAGCACATCGTCTACGCGGAGAGCAGCTACATCGATCACAAGACGGAGCTCCAGGAGTTCCTCGCGCGCGGCGGGCAGTCGGTCGCCTACAAGGTGCTCGGCTTCAGCGGGCCCCCGCACAACAGGGAGTTCGAGATCGAGGCGGTCGTCGACGGCGACTCCCTGGGGCGCGGGTTCGGGACGAGCAAGAAGCGCGCCGAGCAGGAGGCCGCCGCCGAGGCGCTGCACGAGCTGCAGACGCACGCCCGCAAGACCGCGCGCAAGGCGCGCCTCCGTGGGAGCCGCTCGCGGCGCCCGCAGGCGTCGGAGACCGGCCCCGGCGAGGTCCCCGAGGCCGGTCAGGTCGGGGACGCCGCGCCGGACCAGGCCGACGCCTCGCCGGCGGGCTCCGCCGGGGCCACCGAGGTCGGCTGACGTGTATCTCAAGGCGCTCCGCCTCAAGGGATTCAAGTCGTTCCCCAAGCAGACCGAGCTCCTCTTCGAGCCCGGCGTCGGCGTCATCATCGGCCCCAACGGGAGCGGCAAGAGCAACCTCGCCGACGCCGTCATCTGGGCGCTCGGCGAGCAGAGCCCCACGACGGTGCGCGGCTCGTCCATGCAGGACGTCATCTTCGCCGGCAGCGACGGCCGCCGCGCGAGCGGCGCCGCCGAGGTGGAGCTCACCTTCGACAACGCCGACGGCGCCCTGCCGCTGCCCACGCCCGAGGTGAGCGTCATGCGCCGCGTGGCGCGCGACGGCTCGTCGCAGTACTCCATCAATCAGTCCACCTGCCGGCTGACCGACGTCGTCGAGCTGCTCGCCCAGGTGGGCCTCGGCAAGGAGCTGCACTCCATCATCGGCCAGGGCAAGGTGGAGTCGTTCCTGGCAGGCAAGCCGGAGGACCGGCGCAGCCAGATCGAGGAGGCCGCCGGCCTGGGCGCCTACAAGCGGCGCCGCGAGCGCGCGGAGCTCAAGCTCCGCGAGGTGCGCCGCAATCTCGAACGGGCCCTGCTCCTGGAACGTGAGGTGGGTTCGCAGCTGGCGCCGCTGCGCCGTCAGGCGACGGCGGCCGAGCAGCTGCGCACCGTGGAGGGCGAGATCGCCGAGACCAGGGGGCGTCTGCTCACCGGTGACCTGCTCGCCCTCGACGCCGATCTGCAGGCTCGGCGCGACGACCTCGCCGCCATCGACGCGGAGCGGGCGACGCACGAGCAGGGCCTCGCCCGCGTAGCCGCCGCCAGGGCGCGCGAGGAGGAGGCCTTCGCGCGCAAGCTGGCCGAGCGGGAGCGCGGTGCTCGCCGGCTGCTGCGCGCGCGCGTGCTCGACGGGCGGCTCGAGAGCGTGCGGCGCCTCGCCGAGCAGCGGCGGCACCTGCTGGACGAGGTCGAGCGCGCAGCGACGGCGGAGCGGGAGCGCCTGGTCGCCGAGCTCGCCGGGCGCCCGGAGGAGCGCGACGACGACGCGTGGCCGCAGGAGGAGCGACGTCGGGTCGCCGAACTCGAGGCGGCCGAGGCCGAGCACGCGGGCGCGGCGGCCGAGCTCGAGGCCGCGCGGGCGGCGACGACGGAGCTGCGTGTCGCGGTCGACAGGCTCGCCGTAGAGCGAGAGAGCGCGCTGTCCACGGCGGCGCGACTCGAGCGACGCGGTGAGGCGCTCGGCGGCGAGCAGGAGCGCCTCTCGGCGCAGCACGAGGCGATGAGCGCGGAAGTCGCCGGCAAGGCCGGCGAAGAGCGCGAGGCCGCAGAGGCGGAGGCAGCGGCCCGCGACGAGCTGCGCGCCGCCGAGGCGGCCGCGTCGGCCGCCGCCGCCGCCGTGGCCGACGCGGCCCGCGACGTCACGGCTGCAGAGGACGCGCACCGCGCGACGCTGATGGAGCGGCGCGCGATGGAGGCCGAGGCGGACCACCTCCGCGCCGCGCTGCTCGACATGGAGGACGTCGGCGGCGAGGTCATGGAGGTGGCCGGCGAGTTCCCGGGCACGGTCTCACTCGCCGGCAGTGTCTCGTGCGAGCCGGGCTACGAGCGTGCCCTGGCCGCGGCGCTCGCGCAGCTCTCCGGCGCGCTGGCTGTGCCGGTGGGAGTCGACCAGTGGTCGCTGCTCGACGCGCTCAAGCGCGCCGGCGTCGGTCTCGTCCGGCTCGTGGTGCCGGCGCGCAGGAGGCCGTCCACGGCCTTCCCCGGCGCGGCCCCGCTCGCCGACAAGGTGAGCTTCGGCGACCACGAGGGTCTCGAGGGCGCTCTGGCCGACGTCGTGATCGTCGACGATCTGCGCGCGGTGCCGGCCGAGTTCACCGGCCTGGCGGTCACCCGGGCGGGTGAGTACTACCGCCCGGCCGACGGTCAGATCGGGCTGGCCGGCGGGGTGCCCGCCGCCCTTCTGCTCGAGCGTCGCGCTTCGCTGGATCGGCTGGGCGAGAAGCTCGCCGCGGTGTCGGCGCGGGAGGCTCGCGAGGAGGCCGCCCTGCAGCTGGCCGCGAGCCGCCTGACCACGGCGCGCGAGGCTGCGGACGCGGCGGCGGCAGCCGACCGCGCGGCGCGCATCGCGGCGGAGACGGCGGAGCGCGCGCTGGCACAGGTACGTTCCCGCCGCCGCGACCTCGAGGAGCACCTGCAGCGCGACCGGCGCGCTGTGGAGGGGATCGCCGCCGAGCTGGCCGAGGCGGCCTCCGGAAAGGACGCCGCTGACGTCGCGGCGGCGAACGCGCTGCTGCAGGCCGAGCAGTTGCGCCCGGCCGCGGCCGACGCCGAGGCGGCGCTGCACCGGTCCGAGGCCGCGCACTCGGCCTCGCTCGCGCTCGTGACCCGGCGTCGCGTGGAGCTCGAGGAGCGCCGCGCCGCCGCGGCGCGCGCCGCCGAGCAGCGCGAGGCCGCCCGCCGCCGCGCCGCGGCCGATCACGAACGCCTGGAGGAGCTGGAGCGGCGCCTCGCCGGCATCCCGGACGTGCGCGCCGCCTGCGCGGCGGTGGAGGCCCGCACCGGCGCCCTCCGGGCGCACTCCACCCGCCTGATCGCCCAGCTCGACGTGGGCGACGAGGAAGGCGTCGGACTGGAGCGCGTGGAGCTCCGCAAGCTGGCCGACGACGAAGCGCAGCTGCGCCGCGGGCTGGAGAACGCCGGCGAGCGCCGCACGGAGGTCCAGGTCGCCCTCGCCCGGCTCGAGGACCGCCGCCACGAACTGGCCGCGAGCCTCAACGAGGTGAGCGAACAGATCGACCAGGCGGGGTTCGCGCCGCCGGCGGACGCGGCCGAGGAGACGGGGCTCCGGGAGCGCGTCGAGCGCCTGTCTCGCCGCCGCGAGCGCATCGGGCCGGTCAATCCGCTCGCCGAGGCCGAGTGCGCGGAGCTCTCTGAGCGCGCCGCGTTCCTGCGCGAGCAGCGGCGCGACCTCGAGAAGTCCATGGACGACCTCGACGCGCTCATCAAGGAGCTCACGGCGCAGGTCGACGCTGAGTTCGCGGCGACCTTCGCGGCGGTGCAGGAGCAGTTCAGCCACATGGTGATGGTGCTCTTCCCGGGCGGGCGTGGTCAGCTCAAGCTGGTGGAGCCCGACGAGGACCATCCGCAGGGCGGGGTCGCGGTCGAGGTGAAGCCCGCCAAGAAGCTGGGCAAGCGCCTGCAGCTGCTCTCCGGCGGCGAGCGTGCCCTGGTCGCGATCGCCTTCCTCATGGCGCTCGTGCTGGCGCGCCCATGCCCGTTCTACGTGCTCGACGAGATCGAAGCGGCGCTGGACGACGTCAATATCGGCCGCCTGGTGCAGCTGCTGCGCGACTACCGCGAGCGCACGCAGTTCGTGATCATCACCCACCAGAAGCGCACCATGGAGGCCGCGGACGTGCTGTACGGCGTGACCATGGGGCAGGACGGGGCGTCCCAGGTGGTGAGTGCGCGCATGGCGGAAGAAGAGATAGAGCGCGAAGAGCGCGCCAGGGCGAAGCAGCCGGGCGCGCCGGCGGACTGAAGGCGACCGGCCGCCTCCGGGCGGCCGCTGACGGGAGACTGACAGGGTGGAGTGGCACGAGGTGTTCAAGGGCGTCGTCGAGGCGGAGGTGCCGGCGGAGGTCCTGGAAGAAGAGGCACAGGAGCGCAGAGGGCTCTTCGGCCGCCTGCGCCGCAACCTGGGCAAGGCGCACGGCGCCGTCACGGACGCGCTCAAGAGCGCCGTCTACGTCGGCGTCGACCGCAGGCTGTACGAGCAGACCGAGGAGATGCTGATCGCCGCCGACGTGGGCGTCGACGGCACCATCAAGATCGTCGACGAGCTCGAACAGCGCTGCACGGCGAAGAAGATCGAGACCAGGGAGCCGTTCCAGGACGAGCTGGCCGACGTGGTCGCCGAGCTGCTGCAGCCGGACGACCCGGAGCGGCAGCGCATCGACGTCTCGCACCAGCCGACGGTGATCCTCATGGTCGGCGTCAACGGCACCGGCAAGACCACGACCATCGGCAAGATCGCCTGGCGCCTCAAGGAGATGGGGAAGACGCCGCTCATGGTCGCCGGCGACACGTTCCGCGCCGCGGCGGTGGAGCAGCTCAGCCAGTGGGCCGACCGCGTCGGCTGCGAGATCGTGAGACAGGCCGCGGACGCCGACCCGGCGGCCGTCGTGTTCGACGGCGTCGCCGCCGCGCGCTCGCGCGGCGCCGACGTCGTGCTCGTCGACACGGCAGGGCGCCTGCACACGCAGGTGAACCTGATGCGCGAGCTCGAGAAGGTGCGCCGGGTCATCGAGAAGCAGCTGCCCGGCGCCCCGCACGAGACGTTGCTGGTGCTCGACGCGACCACCGGCCAGAACGGCCTGCGCCAGGCGCAGGAGTTCAAGCAGGCCGTGGACATCAGCGGCGTGGTGCTCACCAAGCTCGACGGCACCGCCAAGGGCGGCATCGTCGTCGCCATCCACGAGTCGCTCGGCATCCCGATCAAGCTCATCGGCGTGGGCGAGCAGCTCGAGGACCTGCGGCCCTTCGAGCCGGACATCTTCGCGCGGGCGATCTTCGGGTCGGCCGAGGGCTACGAGTCCGCCGGCGACATCGCCGCGGGGTGACACGCCCGCCGGCGTGGTGCTGCCCATCCAGACAGAGCGGCTCGTGTTGCGCGAGCTCACCGTCGGCGACGTCCCGGAGGTGGCCAGGGCGTTCGCCGACCCCGAGGTGATCTGGTGGCGCCCGGCGCCCTTCACGCCGGAGGATGCGCGTGACTGGGTCGCTCGAGCCCGAGAGGGCTACTCGGACGCCGGCATGGGGCTCTACGCGGTCGTACTGCGCGCCGGTGAGCGGCTGATCGGGGACTGCGGTCTCGTCCCGCGCGTCATCGACGGGGAGCACCTGGTCGAGACGGGCTGGCACCTTGAGCGGTCCGCGTGGGGGAGAGGCTACGCCACCGAGGCGGCGCGGGGCGCCCTCGCGCACGCGGCAGGTCTGGGCATCCGCCGCGTGTGCGCGCTCATCGTGCCCGAGAACGCGCGCTCGCGGCGCGTCGCCGTCAGGCTGGGCATGGCGGTCGACCGCCGGGTCGAGTGGAGCGGCCGGGCGCACGACCTCTGGATGCTGGACCTGCCCGCGGACGACGTCCGCCACGCGGGCGGGGCGTGACCTTTCCACGGGGTACGCGCTGTCTGATCGTCCGCACGTCCAGTGGGCCGCCGACCTGCTACCATGAACGCTCCGCCACTCGACGAGAGCACGCGATGTTCGACTCACTGACAGATCGCCTCCAGGGCGTCATGCAGGGCCTCAAGGGCCACGGCAAGCTCACCGCCGAGGACATCGACGCCGCGATGCGCGAGATCCGCCTCGCCCTGCTCGAGGCCGACGTGAACTTCAAGGTGGTGCGCGAGTTCGTGGCGCACGTCAAGGAGCGCGCACTCGGCTCCGAGGTCATGGAGAGCCTCACGCCGGCGCAGCAGGTCGTGAAGATCGTGAACGAGGAGCTCGTCGCGCTCATGGGCAGCGGCGACTCCAAGCTGGCGTTCAGCGGCCATCCGCCGACCGTCGTCCTGATGGCCGGCCTGCAGGGCTCGGGCAAGACCACCACCTGCGCCAAGCTCGCCAAGCTTCTCAAGAAGGACGGCAAGCAGCCGGTGCTCATCGCCGCGGACGTCTACCGTCCGGCGGCCATCGACCAGCTGCAGACCCTCGCGGGGCGTGTGGGCGTCCCCTGCTACGCGCCCGGCGCCGACCTCGACCCGGTCGACATCGCGCGTGACGGCGTCGCGTTCGCGCGTCAGCACGGCGACGTCGCCATCATCGACACCGCCGGCCGGCTGCACGTGGACGAGGAGCTCATGGCCGAGCTCGTCAACATCCGCGACGCGGTCAAGCCGCACAACGTGCTGCTCGTCGTCGACGCCATGACCGGCCAGGACGCGGTCAACGCCGCAGACGCCTTCAAGGGGCAGGTCGACCTGGACGGCGTCGTCCTCACCAAGCTCGACGGCGACGCGCGCGGCGGGGCCGCGCTCAGCGTCCGCGCCGTCACCGGCAAGCCCATCAAGTACGCCAGCACCGGCGAGAAGCTCGACGACTTCGACGTCTTCCACCCCGACCGCATGGCGAGTCGCATCCTGGGCATGGGCGACGTCCTGAGCCTGATCGAGAAGGCGGAGGAGTCGCTCGACGAGAAGAAGGCGGCGGAGATGGAGGCCAAGCTCCGCCGCGCCGAGTTCACCTTCGAGGACTTCCTCGACCAGCTCAAGCAGGTGCGCAAGATGGGCTCGCTCTCGAGCATCCTCGGCATGCTGCCGGGAGTGCCGGGCATGAAGGAGCTGAAGAACGTCCAGGTCGACGACCGCCAGCTGGACCGTATCGAGGCGATGGTCTTCAGCATGACGCGCCAGGAGCGCCGGCACCCGGACATCATCGACGGCAGCCGCCGGCGCCGCATCGCCGCGGGCAGCGGCACCACCGTCCAGGACGTCAACAACCTGCTCAAGCAGTACCGCGAGATGCAGAAGATGCTGAAGATGTTCTCGAGCGGCAAGATGAAGGGGTTTCGCCTCCCGGGCATGAGCGGGTAGACTAGCGATTCTTGCGGCCCGATGCCGGGTCGCATAAGGTTCACTCACCGCTGCGACCCTGTGCGGTCGCAGCGCGTCGTTTTTCAACCCTGAGGGGGTGACACCAGTTGGCAGTGCGGATGAGATTGACCCGGGTAGGGAGCACCAAGAATCCTGTCTACCGTATCGTCGTCGTGGATTCCCGCGCTCGGCGCGACGGTCGCGCTATCGAGACCATCGGCCAGTACAACCCGCGCATGGAGCCGTCGCTCATCGAGATCGATGCTGAGAAGGCGAAGAAGTGGCTGGGTGAGGGCGCGCAGCCCTCGCGAACGGTCAAGAAGCTGCTCTCGATCAAGGGCATCGAAAAATAAGCAAGCCCTTTCGACGACGACGGAGGGAGTAGTGGGATGTTGAAGGACCTGCTCGAGTATCTGGCCAAGTCGCTGGTCGACAGCCCGGACGAGGTCCACGTGAAGGCTACGGAAACCGACACCACCGTCGTGTTGGAGCTCTCAGTGGCGAAGGACGACGTCGGCAAGGTCATCGGCAAACAGGGGCGCATCGCCAGGGCGCTGCGCACCATCGTCAAGGCCTCTGCCGTACGGGACGGCAAACGCGCCATCGTGGAGATCATCGATTAGTCGCCGTAGGCGAACTGACGTGCGGGCCGCCGTAGGTGGACCGCACAATGACCGACGATGACAGACTCTGCCCTCTGGTCCTGCGGCACGCTCGGCAAGGTGCACGGCCTCAAGGGCGAGCTGTACCTGAACCTCGCGCCCGGCGGGCTCGAACGACTGGAGCTGGGCGAGCGGTTCTTCGTTGCCGACGAGGGCGCCGGTGAGCCCCGTCCCTGCGCGCTCACGCGCGCGGGCGGGACGGACCGGCGCCCTCTCGTCGTCCTGGACCTCGCAACGACCCGCGACGAAGCCATCGCGCTGCAGGGACTTGAGCTCCTCGCGGCCGGCGACGCCTTGGACCGGCAGCCGCACTACCGCGTCGGCGATCTGCTGGGGCTGCCCGTGCGCACGGCCTCCGGCCGGACGGTCGGCGAGGTGCGTGACGTGCTCGAGGCGCCCGCGCACGAGATCCTGGCGGTGCGGGCGCCGGATGGCGGGGACGTCCTCATCCCTCTCGTGGACGCGCTGATCACTCTGCAGGACGGCGTCGTGACCGTCGTCGACGGCCTCCTCGACGAGCTGGAGCCCTGAGCGTGCGCTTCGACGTCTTCACGCTCTTCCCGGAGGCATTCGACTGGTACCTCGGGCAGGTGCACATCCGCGCCGCCGCGGACCTCGGCCACGAGTTCGTCCTCAGTGACTACCGGGACCACACGCCGCTCGGCCACCAGCAGGTGGACGACACGCCCTACGGCGGCGGCGCGGGCATGGTGTTGCGCATCGACGTCGTCTGCGCCGCGCTCGAGGCCGTCTTCGGCGTCGCCGCCGAGCACGTCAAGGCTTCGCGGCGCGTCGTCGAGCTCACGCCCAAGGGGCGGCAGCTGGACGACGCGCTGGCCATCGAGCTCGCCGGCGGCGACCTCGTGCTCCTGTGCGGCCGCTACGAGGGCATCGACGAGCGCGTGCAGCACCTCGTCACCGACCGGGTGTCCATCGGCCCCTACGTGCTGTCCGGCGGTGAGATCGCCGCGATGGCGACGCTCGACGCGGTCACGCGCAAGCTCCCCGGCGTGATCAGCAACCCGGACAGCATCGTGAGCGAGTCGCACGCCCCGGAGCTGGAGGGCGGGGCGGAGTACCCACACTACACGCGCCCCGCGGAGTTCCGCGGCTGGGAGGTGCCCGAGGTGCTGCGCAGCGGGCACCACGCCGAGATCGCGCGCTGGCGGGCGGAGCAGGTCAGAAAGCGGTAAGATACCGCTTCGTGGCCGGAGGCCGGCAGGGGGTTTTGCGCCGCTCGGCCCGCCCTGCTAGACTAGCCGCCGCTTTTCTGACGAAAGACGAGGGTCCGTGAACATCATCGAGAACATCGAGCGCGAGCAGCTGCGCGACGACATCCCGCAGTTCAAGGCCGGCGACACCGTGAAGGTCCACTTCAAGGTCGTCGAGGGCACCCGCCACCGCATCCAGGTCTTCCAGGGCATCGTGATCAAGCGCCAGGGCCAAGGTGTGCGCGAGACCTTCACCGTGCGCAAGCAGTCCTTCGGGGTCGGGGTCGAGCGTACGTTCCCCGTGCACTC
Organism: uncultured Thermoleophilia bacterium; assembly: GCA_963705205.1. GTDB lineage: Bacteria > Actinomycetota > Thermoleophilia > UBA2241 > UBA2241 > CAIXSE01. The sequence goes on along the minus strand of CAVPJG010000011.1, from coordinate 37,220 downwards.
GCCCAAGATCGACCACATCGAGGTCACGGCCATCGGCGACGTCCGTCGCGCGAAGCTGTACTACCTGCGTCAGAAGGTCGGCAAGCAGGCGCGGGTCCGCGAGAAGCAGCGCTGAGCTGACGCGGCCGCCCCGGCCGTCCGCCCCGTGAAGCGCGTCCTCGAGTACGTCGCGGTCGTCGCCGTCGCCGTGCTGGTGGCGCTGGCGGTCCAGGCGTGGCTGGTCAAGCCGTACCGCATCCCCTCAGGGTCCATGCTCGACACGCTCCGCCCGGGAGACCGTGTGCTCGTCAACCGTGTCGTGTACCACCTGCGGGAGCCGCGGCGCGGTGACGTGATCGTGTTCCGGTATCCCCAGGACCCGGACGTCGTGTTCATCAAGCGCGTCGTCGGCGTGCCCGGCGACCTCCTCGAGGCGCGGGACGGGCGCCTCTACGTGAACCGGAACAAGGCGGCCGAACCCTACGTTCACCGCACCGGCGGCCGCCTCGACCCCACGGTCGCGCAGGCGGCCATCGTCGGCAGCACCCTGCACGACCCATGGTCTCTGGCCGAGCCGTACCGGGTGCCCGCGGGCACCTACTTCGTCATGGGCGACAACCGCACCGACAGCGACGACAGCCGCGACTGGGGCACGGTCCCGAGGGCGGCGATCGTGGGCGAGGGGCTGGCGACGTACTGGCCGGTCTCACGTCTGCGGGCGCTCTGATACACTCCCGCCCGGCGGATCAGGAGAGGGATGAACGACACGCAGGACGCGGAGCCCGGCAAGGGTGACAAGAAGGCCTCGACGGGCCGGACAATCCTCGAGTACGTCGTGCTGGCGGTCGTCGCCATCGCCGTGGCGCTGCTCATCCAGGCGTTCCTCGTCAAGCCGTACCGCATCCCCTCCGAGTCGATGGAGGACACCCTGCTGATCGGCGACCGCGTGCTGGTCGACCGCATCTCGTGGCGGTTGTCGGACCCGCAGCGGGGCGACATCACCGTGTTCCATTCGCCGATGGTGGGTCCGGTGCTCATCAAGCGCATCATCGGCATGCCGGGCGACGAGATCTCCCTCAAGGACGGCGCCGTGTACGTGAACGGCAGCAAGCTGGACGAACCCTATGTGCGCAGCACCGCGGAAGGGGAGTACGTGCCGACAGAGCCGTTCGACAACGGGCTGCCGTGGTCGCTGGAACAGCCCTACACGGTACCGGCCGGCAACTACTTCATGATGGGCGACAACCGCGTCGACAGCGGCGACAGCCGCGAGTTCGGACCGGTGCCCCGCGGCCAGCTGGTCGGCAAGGCGTTCGCCCGCTACTGGCCGCCCGGCCGCATCGGTGGCGTGGACTAATGCACGGAAGAGCTATTGAGCACGCCGCCGGGCGTAGGGCCCAGGGCGGCGTGGACTAGTGCACGGCAGAGCTATTGAGCACGCCGCCGGCCGTAGGGCTCAGGGCGGCGCGGACTGACTACCGGCGGCGGGGCAGTGCAGGAGCGCTTCGCCTTCGACCTGGCGGCCGCCGGCAGCGACGGCGCGGCCGTCGCCGGCGCCGACGAGGCCGGCCGCGGCTGTCTCGCCGGCCCGCTCTCCGTCGCCGCCGTCTGCCTCGACTACGCGATGCTGGACAAAGCCGGCCGCGAAGCCCTCTCCGGCCTCGACGACTCCAAACGCCTCACCCGCCAGCGTCGTGAGGAGCTGTACGACGAGATCCTGCGGCTGGCGCGCCAGGTCGTGGTGGTGCTCTTGTCTCCCGCGACCATCGACCGCGACGGCCTCCACCGCTGTAACCTGCGGGGCCTGGCCCGGGCGCTCGAGCGGCTCGATCCTACGCCTGACGTCGCCCTGGTCGACGGCTTTCCGCTGCCGGACTGCGCGCGCGACCACCGCGCCGTGGTCGGCGGCGACCACCTCTCGGCCGCCATCGCGGCGGCGTCGATCATCGCCAAGGTCACCCGCGACCGGGTGATGCGCGGCCTCCACGCGAGCTATCCGGCGTACGGCTTCGACCACCACGTCGGCTACGCGACGGCGGTGCACCAGACGGCCATCTGCGAGCACGGCGTCTGCGAGCTGCATCGTCTCTCGTTCGCCAGCGTCGCCTACCGGCAGCTCGGGCTGGGACTGGACGCGCCGGAGGACTGCTGACGGCGTCCTCCGCGGCCGTTCCGGGCCGCGGGAGTGTCGGTGGTTCGCCGCCGGTCGACGATCTTCAACGTCATCCCTGTGCCCCGTTCGGCACCCTCTGAACCGGTGCGCGCGTGCCCTAGGCTGACCGGGTGAACGCGAAGCAACAGTTCGGCCGCGCGGCGGAGGCCGCGGCGGCGCGCTACCTGGTCCGTGAGGGCTGGAGACTCCTCGGGCGCAACGTGCGCGTCGGCCGGGGCGAGCTCGACCTCATCGCGCGCCGCGGAGACGTCCTCGCGTTCGTCGAGGTCAAGGCACGGCGTTCGGCGGCGTTCGGCTCACCGGAGGACGCGGTCGACGGGCGCAAGCGGCGCAAGGTCGCCCGGCTCGCCGAACTGTGGCTCTCCTGCAGGCCCTGGGCCCTCCGCGGCGTGAGCGACGTGCGCTTCGACATCGTCGCCGTCGACGCCTCATCTTGGCCGCCGGCGGTCCGTCACCTCCCGGGCGCCTTCACACTGGATGGATGACCGTGCCGGCGTCTGATGGACCGGCTTCAAGCGCCCGGGACCGGGTGGCATGAGATGCTGGCGCGCGTCGCCAGTGAGGCGCTCAGCGGCCTCAAGGGCCAGCCGGTGGTGGTCGAGGCCGACGTGGTGGCCGCTGCTCCCGCGTTCAGCGTGGTCGGTCTGCCGGACGCCTCCGTACAGGAGAGCAGGGAGCGGGTTCGCGCCGCGATCGTCAACTCGTCCTTCGAGTTCCCCTCGCGGCGCATCACGGTCAACCTCGCACCCGCGGACCTGCGCAAGGAGGGCCCGTCGTTCGACCTGCCCATCGCGCTCGCCTTCCTGCTTGCGACCGGGCAGGTGCGCGACGGCTGCGACGGGCGCGGGCCATTGGCGGCCGTCGGCGAGCTCGGGCTCGACGGCGGGCTGCGCCCGGTGGCCGGGGCGCTCGCCCTCGCGCAGAGTCTCCGCTCGCGCGGCATCCGCGGTCTGGTGCTTCCGGCCGGCAACGCGGCCGAGGCGGCGCTGGTCACCGGACTGGAGGTCTATCCGGCGTCGTCGCTCGCCGAGGCGGTCGCGCAGATCGAGGCCGGCGGTTGCGGCGCCGCCCCGCCGGCGGACCTCGACGCACTCCTCGCCGCCACTCCCGTCGGCGACGCCGACTTCTCCGACATCATCGGGCAGGACGGGGTCAAGCGCGCGCTCGAGATCGCCGTGGCCGGCGCGCACAACGTGCTCATGACGGGCCCGCCGGGCGCGGGCAAGACCATGCTCGCGCGGCGGCTGCCGGGCATCATGCCGCCGCTCACCCGCGACGAGGCGATCGAGATCACCCGCATCCACAGCGTCGCGGGGTTGCTGCCGCCCGGGGAGCCGCTGGTGGTGCGGCGGCCCTTCCGGGCACCGCACCATACCATCTCCTCTCCGGGGCTCGTCGGCGGCGGCGGCACGCCGCGCCCGGGCGAGGTGAGTCTCGCCCACCTCGGCGTACTCTTTCTCGACGAGTTCCCCGAGTACAGGCTCTCGGCCCTCGAGGGCCTTCGCCAGCCGCTCGAGGACGGCGAGGTGACCATCAGCCGCCGGCTCACGTCGGTGACGTATCCTGCGAGGCTGATGCTCGTCGCCGCGATGAACCCCTGCCCCTGCGGCTTTGCCGGCGACAAGGAGCGCGAGTGCTCCTGCCTGGGCTCTCGCTTGCAGCAGTACCGGTCCCGGCTCAGCGGCCCGCTGCTCGACCGCATCGACCTGCGTCTGGACGTGCCTCGCGTGCCGCCCAAGGCTCGCCGCGACAAGCGGCCGTCGGAGGGTTCCGCTGCGATCCGTGATCGGGTGGTGGCGGCGCGCCGGCGGCAGCTGGAGCGCTTCACAGGTACCGGGGCGTATGCCAACGCGCACATGACCACGCGCCAGCTGCGCTGCTTCTGCGGCCTGGACGCCGCCGCGACCAGGAAGCTCGATCAGGCCTACGACCGCATGCGCCTCAGCGCGCGCGCCGCGGACAGGGTGGTCAAGGTGGCGCGCACGATCGCTGACCTCGACGGCGCTACGGCGATCTCCGCCGCCCACCTCGCCGAGAGCCTCAGCTACAGGGACAGGGAGGGTGAGCCCGGTGGCTGAGTGCCAGGCTGGAGCGAGGGCGATGTGCGTGTGGCTGGGGACGCTCGCTTCGTGGCGGCCGGGGCTCATCGGCCACCTGCTGCGCGAGTACCGCACGACGGCGGACGTGCTGCAACGACCGCCGGGCGAGATCGTCGCGTTCGCGGCGCGAAGGAGCGGCTGGGGAGGGAGTGAAGCAGCGGAGCAGGCGTATGCGCGAGCCCCGAAGGCGGAGCGGATGTCGGATGCAGAGCGCTTCGCGGCGGCGCTCCGCGAGGGTCCGGCGGCCTGCCTGCGCCGCGCCGAGCGCCGCCCGCCGGGCGATGCCGTGGTCGCGTGGAGCGAGGCGCTCTACCCGGACCAGCTCCGCGACCTGGCGGATCCGCCGCTCTGCCTGTTCGTCCGCGGCGGGGCGGACGCCAAGTCCACAGGGCCTCGCCTCTCCGCTCTCGTCGAGACGCCGCTCGTCGCGGTCGTCGGCACCCGCTCGCCCTCGCCCTACGGCGAGGACATGGCCCGGATGCTCGCGGGCGGACTCGCCCGCGCCGGCGTCGTGGTCGTCAGCGGACTGGCTCTGGGGATCGACGCCGTCGCGCAGAAAGCGGCTGTGGAGGCCCACGCAGCCATCAAGGAGGCGGCCTTGGGTGCGGACGCCGGCACGCCTCTCTCGACCGTCGCGGTGCTCGGCTGCGGCGCCGACGTCGTCTATCCGCGCCGTCATGCCGGCCTCTACGCACGCGTCGCCGGTGGTGGCCTCGTCCTCAGCGAGTTCGCCTGGGGCGTACCGGCGCGCACCTGGCGCTTCCCGGCGCGCAACCGGGTCATGGCCGCGCTCGGGCGCGCGGTGGTCCTGGTGGAGGGGGCGAAGCAGAGCGGCGGCCGGATCACCGCGGGACACGCCACCGATCTCGGGCGCGACGTGCTCTGCGTCCCCGGAGAGGCCGGGCGGAAGCTCAGCGAGGCGCCCAACCGGCTGCTGGCCGAGGGCGCGCGCGTCTGCGAGAGCGCCGCGGACGTCCTGCGGGTCATCGGGGTGGGAGACCCGGGGCCGGGAGCGAGCTCAGGCGCCGCGAGCTCCGAGCTGCCGGCACTCGTGCTCGACCACGGCGGCGGCGCGGTACGCGACGTGCTGCGCGCCCTCCAGATGGCTTCGTTCACGATCGACGAGCTGTCGGTCCGCTGCAGTCTCCCCGCGTCCAAGGTCGCTGCCGCCGTCAGCGACCTGGAGGTCGAGGGGCTCGCCCGGCGAGTGGATGGGGGGAGGTACCGGCTGCTCAGGAGCTGGCGCGCGGTGTGAGGCAGGAAGGAGCGCATCGCTCGTTGAAACCTAGGTCGCCTCAGGGGGTACCTGGTGACAGTTCCACGAGAGCGCCGCTCCGAAGAATCCGAGACCACCGACGCCGCTGCGCGGCGGGCTGATCCGACCGGCCTGCGCCGTGCGTTCCTGCGCGACCTCGAGGTGCGCGGGGCGAGCGCCGCGACCCGTCGCTCCTACGCGTCCGACCTGCAGCAGTTGCTCGAGTGGCTGGCGGGGCGTGACCAGACGGTCGCGGACCTGGGGCGGCGTCAAGTGCGGGCCTTCTCGGCGGAGCTGGGCCGGCGCGGGTACGCGCCGGCCACGCTGGCGCGCAAGCTCTCGACCCTGCGGGGGTTCACACGGCACCTCACAGAGACCGGGGTGCTCGCCGCCGACCCGGCGCGGAGCCTGCCGGGGCCGCGCCGCCGCCGGCGCCTGCCGCGGGTGCTCAGCCTGAGCGAGGTCGACACCCTGGTGTCGGTGACGGACGGCACCGATCCTCTCGCGCTGCGGGATCGAGTCGTGCTGGAGCTCCTCTACGGGTGCGGCCTGCGCAGCATGGAGCTGGTGGCGCTGCGCCTGGGCGACGTCCAGGCGGCGCAGGCGCAGCTCATCGTGCGCGGCAAGGGTGGCAAGATGCGCGTGGTCCCGCTCGGCGACGAGGCCGCGGCCGCGCTGCGCAGGTACCTCGAGCGCGGTCGCGGGGAGCTCGAGCGCCTGGCGACCATCCACGAAGACGCCGCGTTCGCCGCGCCGCGCCGCGAGGCGCCCCTGCTGCTCTCGCGCAGGGGCCGCGCGCTCCTCACCTCGGACATCCGCCGGCTCGTAGTAAAATACAGCCGGCTTGCGGGAATCGACCCGGCGTCGCCGCACATGTTGCGGCACGCGTACGCGACACACATGCTCGAGAGGGGAGCCGACTTGCGTGCCATCCAGGAACTGTTGGGGCACGCCTCCGTCTCGACCACGCAGGTGTACACCCACGTGAGCGGGGCGCACCTGCGGCGCACCTATGACCTTCACCACCCGCGCGCCTGAGGGGCGATCACGACGATGACCCGCCTGGAAGAGGACAAGGTCAGAGAGCTCTGGGGACGCTACAAGTTCCAGGGCGACAAGGCGGCGCGCGACCGCCTCATCCTCGCCTACTCGCCGCTGGTCAAGTACGTCGCCGGCCGCATGAGCAACGGCCTCCCGTCCCACATCGAGGAGTCCGACCTCATCAGCTACGGCCTGCTCGGGCTCATCGGGGCGCTGGAGCGGTTCGACCCGGACCGCGAGATCAAGTTCGAGACCTACGCCATCTCGCGCATCAAGGGCTCCATCATCGACGAGTTGCGCTCGCTGGACTGGGTGCCGCGCTCGGTGCGCAGCAAGGCGCGCGAGATCGAGAAGGTCTGCGCGATCCTCGAGAACCGGCTGCAGCGCGCCCCGACCGATCAGGAGATCGCCGACGAACTGCAAGTCACGGTGGCCGAGTTCCAGACGTCGCTCACGCAGATCGCCAACACGAGCATCGTCGCGCTCGACGAACTCTGGTCCATCTCCGGCTCGGACGGCGATCAGGCGGCGCTCATCGACACGATCGAGGACCCCAAGAGCCACGACCCGTCGCGCATGCTCGACCTCACGGAGATGAAGTCCAGGCTCGCGGCGGCGATTGACGCGCTCCCCAAGCGCGAGAAGATCGTCATCGCGCTCTACTACTACGAGAATCTCACGCTGCGCGAGATCGGCGAGGTGCTCGGCGTCACGGAGTCGCGCGTCTCCCAGCTCCACACCAAGGCGATCCTGCGCCTCAAGGGCCGACTGCGCGACGAGGTCGAGCCGGCGGCCATCGGCTGACTCCGATGCGCCGGCGCGAGGCTGTACGCCGGCGCGGGTGACGGGCCGGTCGCTCTGGCCTCACCCCATCCTTTCTGGTATCATTTCCGGCCGTTGTGTCCACGCCGAACCGGCGGACCCCCAGGTCCGTGGCGGTGTCGGGCGGGAGGCGCCAGGCGTTTCGCGAGCGCTCGCCGTGCCCGATTCCACTGATCTGTCTGCCGGAACAGAAGGTGGCGTATGCCGCCGGCGCTCCCGCGCCGGCCCTCCGCCGCCGTAACCGTCTTCAGAAGGAGGCAACCTTGCCTGCGACCACCCAGCACACGGTGAGCATGAAGGACCTGCTCACGAGCGGCGTCCACTTCGGCCACCAGACGCGGCGCTGGAACCCCAAGATGAAGCAGTTCATCTTCGGCGAGCGCGGCGGCATCTACATCATCGACCTGCAGAAGACGACGGTCCTCATCGATGAGGCCTGCGACTTCCTCAAGAAGACCGCCGAGCGCGGCGGCAGCGTGCTCTTCGTGGGCACCAAGAAGCAGTGCCAGGAGACCATCCAGGAGCAGGCCGCGCGCGTCGGCATGCCCTACGTCTCCAATCGCTGGCTGGGCGGTCTGCTCACCAACTTCGCCACGCTGAACAAGCGGATCAAGCGCATGCACGAGCTCCGCGAGCTCTCTGAGAACGGCTCCCTCGACCTGCTGCCGACCCGCGAGGCCATGCAGCTGCGCGCCGACCTGCGCAAGCTCGAGCAGAACCTCGGCGGCGTCGGCGGCATGGACCGCCTGCCGGCCGCCGTCTTCGTGGTCGACCCCCGCAAGGAGGCGATCGTCGTCAAGGAGGCGCGCAAGCTCAAGATCCCGATCATCGGCCTCGTCGACACCAACTGCGACCCGGACGAGATCGACTACATCATCCCCGGCAACGACGACGCGATCCGCAGCTGCTCGCTCATCATCCGCGTGATGGCCGACGCCGTCGCCCAGGGTCGCCAGTTGCTCACCGAGGCCGAGATGAAGGCCGAGGCCGAGCGCAAGGCCGCCGAAGAGGCCGCCGTGGCCGCGGCCGTCGCGGCCGCCGAGCGTGAGGCGGCCGAGCAGGCCGCCGCCGCAGCCGCCGAGGCCGCGAAGGCCAAGGCCGAGGCTCCGGCCCAGGCGGCCGGCGAGGCCAAGGCCGAGCCGAAGGCCGAGAAGCAGCCTGCCGAGAAGAAGGCGGAGCCCAAGGCCGAGGCCAAGAAGGCCGAGCCCGGGGAGGCGGCCAAGGCTGAGGCCAAGGCCGAGCCGAAGGTCGCGAAGTCTGAGAAGCCCGAGGCGAAGGCCGCCCCCAAGGCCGAGAAGCCGGCCGCGAAGGCCGAGCCGAAGGCCGAGCCCAAGGCCGACAAGCCGGCCGCGAAGGACGAGAAGTCCGCGGCCGGGACCGTCGAGGAGAAGCCGGCGAAGAAGCCCGCCGCCAAGAAGGCCGAGCCCAAGGCCGAGGAGCCCAAGGCCGAGGAGCCCAAAGGCCGAGGAACCCAAGGCGGCGGAGCCTGAGGCCGAGGCCGGCAAGCCGGCCGAGTAAGCATCAGAACGACGAACAACGCCGACCCTACGAAAGGATCGTGCTGTGGCTGAGATCACCGCTGCACTGGTAAAGGAGCTCCGCGAGAAGAGCGGGGCGGGCATGATGGACTGCAAGAAGGCGCTGTCGGCGACGTCCGGCGACCTGGAGAAGGCGATGGACGAACTGCGCAAGCAGGGGCTCGCCACCGCCCAGAAGAAGAGCGCCCGGGCGACCAAGGACGGCGCCGTGGATTCGTACATCCACGCCGGCGGCAAGATCGGCGTGCTCGTCGAGGTCGGCGTCGAGACCGACTTCGTCTCGCGCAGCGAGCCGTTCAAGGAGTTCACCCACGACCTCGCCATGCAGGTCGCCGCGTCGGCTCCGATCTGGGTCAATCGCGACGAGGTGCCCGAGGACGTCATCGCGCGTGAGAAGGCCATCTACGCCGAGTCCGACCAGATCAAGGGCAAGCCCGAGAACGTGGTCGAGAAGATCATCACGGGCAAGCTCGAGAAGTTCTTCGGCGAGACCTGTCTCATGGAGCAGGCCTTCGTGAAGGATCCGGACCGCACCATCGAGCAGGTCCGCACCGATCTCGTCGGCGTCATCGGCGAGAACGTCGAGGTGCGCCGCTTCGTGCGTTTCCAGCTCGGTGAGACGACGGTAGCGGGCTGAGCCCCATGGAAGGCGAGCCTGGCACCACCGCCTTCCACCGCGTCCTCCTCAAGCTCAGCGGACAGGCGTTGGGCAGCGAGACGCGGGCGATCGACCCGGCGACGACGAAGTCGATCGCCGGCACGCTCAAGGTCGCCCGCAGCCTCGACGTCGATATCGCCATCGTCGTCGGCGGCGGCAACATCTTCCGTGGGATGGCCGCCGCCGCCGGCGGCATGGACCGCACCACCGGCGACCACATCGGCATGATGGCGACGGTGCAGAACGCCCTCGCCCTGCAGGACGCCCTGGAGGACGAGGGCGTCGACACGAGGGTCATGAGCGCCATCGAGATCCGCGCCATCTGCGAGCCCTACATCCGCCGCCGCGCCATCCGCCACCTCGAGAAGGGCCGTGTCGTCATCTGCGCCGCCGGCACCGGCAACCCGTACTTCAGCACCGACTCGGCCGCAGCCCTGCGCGCCCTCGAGCTCGAGTGCGAGGCCATCCTCATGGCCAAGCGCAAGTACGACGGCGTCTACAGCGCCGACCCCGAGAAGGACCCCTCGGCGGAGTTCATCCCCGAGATCACCCACCTGCAGGCTATCGAACGCGGCCTGAAGGTCATGGACACGACCGCGCTCAGCCTCTGCATGGACAACCGCATGCCGATCCATGTGTTCAGGATGACCGGCGACAACATCGTGCGCGTGCTGTCCGGCGACCGCGTGGGCACCGTGGTGCGCGCGCCCGCCGGGAGCTGACCCGGCAAAGGGAGGACCGGTGGAGAAAGAGCTGCTCGCTGACGCCAAGCATCGGATGCACAAGGCCGTGGAGGCCGTCAAGAACGAGTTCAACACTGTGCGCAGCGGCCGGGCAAGCGTCGGCCTGCTCGACCGCATCCACGTCGACTACTACGGCGCCTCGACGCCGCTCAAGCAGATGGCCAACATCGCGGCGCCCGAGTCCCGGCTGCTCACCGTGCAGCCGTTCGACAAGACGGCGATGAAGAGCATCGAGAAGGCAATCATGGAGAGCGACCTCGGCCTCAACCCGAGCAGCGACGGCGTCGTGATCCGGCTGCCGATCCCCGCGCTCACCGAGGAGCGCCGCCGCGACTTGGTCAAGCTCGTGCACCGGCTGGCCGAGGACGGCCGTGTCGCCGTGCGCAATGTCCGCCGCGACTGCATGAAGGACCTCAAGGAGCTCGTCCACGAGGGCGAGGTCGGCGAGGACGCGGAGGTGCGCGCCGAGAAGGAGCTCCAGAGGTACACGGACGAGAACGTCCACCAGATCGACGATCTCCTGAAGCATAAGGAAGCGGAGATCCTCGAGGTCTGAGCCGGCCGTTCGCCGGCGCCGATCCTCAGGGAACAACGACCCGATGGCCTCGCTGCGGCAGTGGCTGGCGCGCTGGCGCCTGAGCAGGTCGACGGACGCCGCGGAGCCTGCGGCGGGCGGCGCCACCTGCCGCTACCTCGCCATCATCATGGACGGGAACGGCCGCTGGGCGCAGGGCAGGGGTCTGCCCGTGGCGGCCGGGCATCGGGCAGGCGCCAAGGCGCTGCGCCGCGTGCTCGAGCACGCCCTCGACCTCGGCATCGAGGAGGTCACGGTCTACTCGTTCAGCACCGAGAACTGGAACCGGCCGAAGGACGAGGTCGAAGCGCTCATGCGGTTGTTCGTCGAGATGATAGATTCGCAGGTGCCCGACATGCACGAGCGCGGTGCGCGCGTGCGCTTCGTCGGGCGTCGCGAGGGGGCGCCGGACGAACTGGTGCGCCGCATCGAGGAGGCCGAGGCGCTGACCGCCGCCAACACCAGGATGACGCTGTACATCGCCTTCAGCTACGGCGGCCGGCGCGAGCTTCTGGACGCGGCCGAGCGCCTTGCCGCCGAGTACGACGCGTCTGCCCTTGAGGGGGCGCCGGCGTTCACCGAGCAAGATCTCCGTCGCCACCTCTACGCGCCCGAGATGCACGACCCGGAGCTCCTGATCCGCACCTCCGGGGAGCTCCGCATCAGCAACTTCCTGCTCTGGCAGTGCGCCTACGCGGAGCTGTACTTCAGCGACCGGTACTGGCCGGACTTCGGCCCCAGGGATCTGGACGCGGCGCTGGCCGACTACGCCGGCCGCCAGCGCCGCTTCGGTGGGCGCCGGGCGGCGCTCTCCGGCGGGGCCGGCGCCGGGTCGTCCGCCGCGGATGCCGGCGAGAGCGGCGCGTCGTGACCACGCGCATCATCACCGGCGTCGTCCTCGGCGTGCTCGCCGTCGTCGTGGTCGTCCACGGCGGCCTCATCTTCTTCCTGCTCATGCTCGTCCTGGCCCTGCTGGGGCTGAACGAGTTCTATCGGCTCACGCGGAAGTACCGCCCGCTGCCGCTGGCCGGGTTTCTCGGCGTCGCCTTGATGGCCACCATGGCCTGGTTCTTCAGTCCGGTCGCGGTGTTCGGCGCCGTGTGTGCCGGGGTGCTCTTCACCGCGCTGCTCGGCCTGCTCGCCGGCCCCAAGCCGGGAGTCACCGTGCGCATGGGCGTGACCGTCCTCGGGATGCTCTATCTCGGGCTGGGCTTCAGCGCCGTGCTGCTCATGCGGCAACTGGACGTGGGGACGGCCGCCCTCCTCACCGTGATCTTCGGCACCTGGGCGGGCGACACCATGGCGTACTTCACCGGCAGGTTCTTCGGCAGCACGCCCATGGCGCCGGTGCTCTCCCCCAAGAAGACCTGGGAGGGGTTCGCCGGCGGCGCCATCAGCACCGTGCTGCTCGTGGTGTTCATCGGCCTGTACACGCCGCTCGGCGCGGCCGACTCGCTTGTCCTCGGCGCCGTGATCGCCGTCGCCGGCCCGCTCGGCGACCTGTTCGAGAGCCTCGTGAAGCGCGACGTGCAGATCAAGGACTCCGGGCGCGGCATCCCCGGCCACGGCGGCGTGCTCGACCGCTTCGACGCGCTGATCTTCGCGTCGGTCGCGGCGTATTTCGTGCTCACGCTCGTCCTGGGCTTCTAGCCCGAGCGGGAGGCTCGTGCGCGCCGCGGGGGCTGGGGCCGCTGTCCGCATCCTGAGGCGTTGTCGTAGAATCCACGGGAGTCGTGTACGGGGCGGCGATAGCCGGCCGCGTCGCGCACGAAGGGACCGGGGAGGACGGGAGACAGCGTGAAAGTAGCCATCCTCGCGGGGGGTCTGGGCACCCGCCTCGCGGAAGAGACGCAGGTCAAGCCCAAGCCCATGGCGGAGATCGGCGAGCACCCCATCCTCTGGCACATCATGAAGATCTTCGGGGAGCAGGGGTTCGACGAGTTCGTCGTGTGCCTCGGCTACAAGGGCTACCTGATCAAGGAGTACTTCGCCAACTACTTCCTGCACAACGCCGACGTGACGTTCGACCTGCGCGGCCGCGAGATGATCGTCCACGAGAACGCCGCCGAGCCCTGGCGCGTGACGCTGGTGGACACCGGAGCGGAGACGCAGACTGGCGGCCGCCTCAGGCGGGTGGCCGACTACCTCGGTGGCGAACGGTTCATGATGACCTATGGCGACGGCGTCGCGGACATCGATCTCGCCGCGCTGCTGGCCGTGCACGAGGCCCAGGGCAGGCTGGCGACGGTCACGGCGGTCCAGCCGCCCGGGCGCTTCGGCGCTCTCGAGATGGACGATGCCGGGACGGCGGTGCACGATTTCGTGGAGAAGCCGCGGGGAGACGGCGGCTGGATGAACGGCGGGTTCTTCGTGCTGGAGCCGGCCGTCCTCGACTACATAGCCGGCGACGACACGCTCTGGGAGAAGGAGCCGCTGGAGCGGCTGGCGCGCGACGGGCAACTGGCCGCGTACCGTCACTACGGCTTCTGGCAGCCGATGGACACGCTGCGGGACAAGCGTGCCCTCGAAGAGCTGTGGGAGTCGGGTGCGGCGCCGTGGAAGACCTGGTGATGTTCGGCGGCGCCTTCGACGGCCGGAGGGTCTTCGTCACCGGCCACACCGGGTTCAAGGGTGCGTGGCTGACGTCGTGGCTGTTCGGACTGGGGGCGGAAGTGACGGGCTACGCCCTCCCTCCGGCGACAGAGCCCAGCCTTTTCGACGCGCTGGACCTCGCGGCGCGCGTGCGGCACGTCGTCGCCGATGTGCGTGACCGCGACCGACTGTCACGGGAGATGGCGGCCGCGAGGCCGTCGATCGTCTTCCATCTGGCCGCCCAGCCGCTCGTGCGGCGCAGCTATGCCGAGCCGCACGAGACCTTCGCGACCAACGTCATGGGCACGGTGGACGTGCTCGAGGCGGCGCGCGCGTGCGACTCGGTCGAGGCGGTCGTGATCGTCACCAGCGACAAGTGCTACCGACAACTCGAAGACCGGACGGGCCTTCCTCGAGGACGACCCACTTGGGGGGCGCGACCCGTACAGCGCCAGCAAAGGCTGCGCGGAGCTGGTCACCGCCGCCTACCGCGCCAGCTTCTTCGACGCCGGCCGGCCGGCAGGGGTCGCCTCGGTCCGCGCCGGGAACGTCATCGGCGGCGGCGACTGGGCGCCGGACCGGATCATCCCCGACTGCGTGCGCGCCCTGGCGGCCGGCGCCCGGTCGTAGTCCGTAACCCGGACGCCGTGCGGCCGTGGCAGCACGTGCTCGAGCCGCTTGCGGGCTATCTGTCGCTGGCCGCTCACCTCGTCGATCAGGGCTCCGCGTTCGCAGGTGCGTGGAACTTCGGGCCCGACGACGAGGACGCGTCGCGTCCGGTCCGCTGGGTCGTCGAGCGGTTCCTGGACGCGTGGGGGGCAGGAACGTGGGCGACGCCGCAGCCGGGAGCGCCGCAGCCACACGAGGCGCGGTCGCTGGCGCTCGACAGCGGCAAAGCGCGAGAGCGCCTTGGCTGGGCCCCGGTCTGGGACGCGGCCGCGGCGGTCGGGCGCACTGCGGCGTGGTATCGCGAGTACTACCGGCGGCCCGGTGCGGCGCGTGCGCTGGTCGAGGAGCAGTTGCTCGCCTACGCGCGCGACGCGGGCGCTGCCGGCCGGGCGTGGGCGGCGGAGGCGGGGACGATCGGCAGGAGCGCATGATGGACAGCAGAGCCCGTATCCTGGACCTGGCGGCGGCGTTCTACGAGGAGCGCCACGCTGGCCGGCCGTTCGACCCCGAGAAGGACCCCGTGCGCTACGCGGGACGCGTGTTCGGCGAGGAAGAACTGCGGTACCTCGTCGACGCCAGCCTCGACTTCTACCTGACGGCGAGCCGGTTCACCGAGGAGTTCGAGGCCGGGGTCGCCGACCACCTCGACCTGTCCGACGCCCTGTTCGTCAACTCCGGGTCGTCGGCCAATCTCGTCGCTCTCACCGCGCTGACGTCTCCCAAGCTGGGCGAGCGGCGGCTGAGGCCCGGCGACGAGGTCATCACGGTGGCCGCCGGCTTTCCCAGCACCGTGGCGCCCATCGTGCAGAACGGCCTCGTGCCCGTGTTCGTGGACGTGCGCCTCGGCGACTACAACGCCGACCCAGACCAGCTGCGCGCGGCCGTTTCGGAGCGCACGCGCGCGATCATGCTGGCGCACACGCTGGGCGTGCCGTTCGATCTGGACGCCGTCATGGAGCTCGTGGAGAAGCACGACCTGTGGTTCGTCGAGGACAATTGCGACGCGCTGGGCTCGCGTCACCGCGGCCGGCTCACCGGCACGTTCGGCCACCTCGCCGCGCTGTCCTTCTACCCGGCGCACCACATCACCACCGGCGAGGGTGGCATGGTCCTCACCGACGACGAGGAGCTGGCGCGCATCGCCAGGTCGGTCCGCGACTGGGGCCGTGACTGCTACTGCGCCGGCGGCGAGAACAATACCTGCGGCAAGCGCTTCACCCAGCAGTTCGGCACCCTGCCCCACGGCTACGACCACAAGTACGTGTACAGCCACCTCGGCTACAACCTCAAGGCGACCGACATGCAGGCGGCCATCGGCTGCGCCCAGCTGTCGCGTCTCGACGGGTTCGTCGCGGCGCGCAAGCGCAACCACGCGCGGCTCCTCGAGGCGCTGCGGGCCTATGAGGACCGCCTGCTGCTGCCGCACGCACCCGCGAACACCGACCCGTCGTGGTTCTGCTTCGTCATCACCGTGCGAGAGGACGCCGGGTTCACCCGCAACGAGCTCACCGGGTTCCTCGAGGCGAATCGCGTGGAGACGCGCAACCTCTTCAGCGGCAACCTGCTGCGACATCCGGCGTTCGAGGATATCGAGTGCAGGGTGGTCGGCGACCTGGCGGCCACCGACGCCGTCATGGAACGCACGTTCTTCGTCGGCGTGTACCCGGGCATCGACGAGCCGCGCATGCAGTACATGATCGAGGTCTTCGCGCGCTTCATGGACGGCGAACGCGCAGCGGTCGCCGGCGCGGATGGGGTGCTCGCCGGTCCTGAGGACCGCTGAGCCGCAGGGATGGCCGTCGTCCGCAAGATCGCCTGCAGGGTCGCGGGCGTCACCGATCACGGCGAGCGCGTCTACACCGTGGAGCTCGACCCCGTCGCGCCGCCGCCGCGCTTCAGGCCCGGGCAGTTCCTGCACCTCGCGCTTGACGGCTATGAGCCGGGCGGCTTCTGGCCGGAGTCGCGGGTGTTCTCGATCGCGAGTCCTCCGCGCGAGCGCGATCGGCTCGCGATCACCTACGCGGTGAAGGGCGCGTTCACGGCGCGCATGGAAGCGAGCTGGCGACGGGCGGGAGGTCTGGGTCAAGCTGCCCTACGGGGAGTTCATCGTCGACCAGTCACGCGAGGCCGTCCTCTTTGCGGGCGGGACCGGCGTGACCGCGTTCACCGCCTTCCTGCAGTCGCTGGAGGCCGGACGGGCGCCGCGGGTGCTGCTCTTCTACGGCGCCCGGACTCCCGATCTGTTCGTGTACGGGCCCTCTGGTCGAGGCCTGCGCGCGCAGGTGCCGTCGCTCTCGAGCAGGCTCGTCGCGGAGACCTCCGACGGCGTCCTCGCGTGGCCGCGGCGTGGCCGGCGATCGAGGCGTTGGACGACCCCGTCTTCTACCTCAGCGGCCCGCCGCCATGCTGACCGCGCTCGCGGCGCAGCTGCTGAGCGGGGCGTCTCCGCTGCCGCCGTCCGCACCGATGCGTGGGAGTGAGCGCACACCGGATGGCTGAATCTCCGCCGGAGGGTCCCGGCACGCGCACGGCGCCGGGTGGGCGGAGCGGCACGACGGACAGCGTCGGCCTCGCGGGTGCGGCGATCACGGCGGTCGTCCTCGTGACGGCGCTGGGGCTCACCTGGCGGCGGCTCTTCCGCGGCGCCGAGCTGGTGCACGAGGCGTTCTCGGTGGTGATCCCCTGGCGCTGGGCGCTCGGCGACCGGCCGTTCGTCGACGAGCAGAACCTGGTACAGACCGCCGGCCTGCTCTCGTACCCGTTCTTCAAGCTCTACGCCGTGCTCGGCGGGAACGACGTGACCGGCGTGGTGCTGTACGGGCGCCACGTCTATCTGGCCGTATCGGTGCTGGCGGCGCTGGCCGTGTTCGTCGTGGCTCGGCGCTCGTTGCCGGGTTCGCTGGCCGCGCTCGTGTGCGCGCCGTTCGTCACCGTCCTCCTGTTCGAGACGCCGCAGCTCACCGCGAACACGCTCTGTGCCTTGTCGCTGACGGCGGGGGCGGCACTCGGCGGCGTGGCCGTCCTCGGAGGGCGCCGCCGCTACGTTCTCGCCGCCGGGGTGGCGTTCGGTATCGCCTGCGTCGCGTATCCGACCGTGCTGCTCCTGACGCCGTTCGTCGCGGTCTTCCTGGCCTTCTCGGTCGGTGATCGCGCCGTGGCCGTGCTCGCCCGGGGTGCCTTCATCCATCTGCCGCCCCGTGGGGGCGAGCCGACTGGACGACGCGCCTGGGAGGTCCTGAGCGCCTGGGTGCTGGGTGGCGCCCTCGTCGTCGTACCCGCCTGTACCCTGACGGCCGCCCTGGCCGGGCGCGCGAACCTCCTGCGCTGCTGGGACTACACGATCGACCTGGCGCGGCGCCTCGACCAGCTCGGCGGCACGGCCAAGGCGGCGGAGGTCGCCGGAGGCTTCGTCACGCTCGTCGCCGGCCAGTGGTACGTTGTCGTCGCGGCGGCGGTCGCGTACCTCGTGTTCCGTCGCCGACCGGGCGCCGGGCGCTGGCTGCTTCTGCTCACGCCACTGGCTCTCTGGATCACCGCGGCGACGTCGCCCCTGCACGTCGCCGCGGCGGTGATCGTCTACGCGCTGTCCGCGCCGTATCTCTACCTGTTCGTTCCCGCGGAGAGGAGGCCGGACGGCGCCCGCCTGCTGCTGTGGGTGTGGGCGCCGGCGTTGCTCGTCGGCTCGATGACCGCGTACACCAGCGGCGACGGCCTCGTGCACGCCGCCGTGGGCCTGTTCCCGGGGATCGTCGCCAGCGGGCTGTTCCTGGCCTGGGGGCTGGAGCCGCTCGCGCCGCGGCGCGTCCGGGGTCGCCCGTGGCCGGCGCTGGCCGGTCTCGCGGCCGTGGTCCTCGTGACCCTCGCGTTCCAGGCGCAGTTCGAGTACGGCGGCCACGGCGGGAGGGACACCTCAGAGCGGATGAGCGCCGGCCCGTGGAAGGGCATCGCGGTGACGACGGCGCAGCGCGAGCGCCTCGACGGCTTCGCGGACGCACTGGCGCGGGAAGGAAGGTCCGGCGACAGCCTCCTCGTCTATCCCTGGGGCGCCGCGTACTACCTCTACTGGCCGGGCGAGATCGCCGCCAACACCTACCAGCTGGTCGTTCCCGCCCCCGGGGCGCCGCTGCCCAAGGCGACCGTGAGTTACTACCGTCGCCATCGTGAGGTGCCGACGCTCGTCGGACACCTCCTGGACACCGGTGGGAGGACCCGTGCCGAGCTGCAGGCGGTGTGCGGCGGGTTGTCGTATCCTCCGGTGGTGGTCGCGCCCTGGTACGCGCTCCACCGCAAGCCGCCGGCCGAATCCACCACCGAGGTCCTTGCGCGCCTGCCGCGCCTCTAGACGTGCGGGCCCGGTGGTGTGCTGTGACGCGCGTCGCCGTCCGCGGCGTTGTGCCGGGTCCACCCGCTTCGCAGCAGGAGAAGAGATGAGGACGCGAGAATGAGACCTCCACGCGAGCGATCCTGACGAAAGACCATGTCTGACAACGAGTGGACCATCCTTGAGTTCCGGGGGCGGGCAGGGCTCGAGTGGCTGGAAGCCGACTGGCGCCGCCTCTACGCTCAGCTCCCGCGGCGCACGAGCTTCCTCGCCCACGAGGCCTGCCTTGCGCACGTCGATCACCTCATGCGGGCGCCCGACCAGCTCAGGTGCCTTGCACTCACGGATGGCCGGCGGGTGCGGGCCATCTGCGCACTCCAGCCGAGGAGCGACCGGCCACTCGGGCCGCCGATCCGCCTCTGGGGGGTGCTCTGGCACGTCCACGGGCCGCAGGCGGACGTGCTCTGCCCGGACGACGAGGCGCGGCCCAGGCTGATCCCTGCCGTCGTCGATCATCTGCGACGGAAGCCGGAGGGGCGGCAGCTGCTGCTCATCGGGTCGGCGCCGCAAAGCTCGAGTCTGTGGAGCGGTCTCGGACGATTGAGGCACGGCGAGTATCGCGTGGTCCCCAAGCAGAGCGTGAATTCCCTGGACTGCACCATGCCGTTCGACGAGTTTCGCGCGTCGCTTCCCAAGAACTTCCGCCACAAACGCAACACCGCCGCCCGCAGGCTCGCGAAGCTCGAGGACGTACGCTTCACGACCGTCACGAGGGAGGGCGACCTGGACGCCGCGTTCGCGACCTTTCTCGACGTCGAGGCCTCCGGCTGGAAGGGGGACCGGGGTTCGGGGACCGCGATCCGCTGCAGCCGCGAGAAGACGGCCTTCTTCCGCGACCTGGCCGCCAACCTCGGTGGCGACGACGACTACTGCGAGATAGCCGCCCTCCACGCCGACGGACGGTGCCTCGCGTCGGCGTTCTGCACGCGCACCGGCTCGACCTACTCGTGTCTGAAGATCGGGTACGACGAAGCCTTCGCACGTGTGTCACCGGGGCAGCAGCTGGTCGAGAAGATGATCGAGCGCTGCTGCCAGGATCCCGGCATCGAGCGCTTCGACATGGTGAGCGGGGCCGCCTGGGTCCACGGCTGGCGCCCGGACACGGTGCCGTTGCAGCTCGCCTACGTGGCGATCGGCAGGTGGCCCCTGCGCTCGGTCGTTGGGGCTCTTCTGCAGCTGCGCTTCGGATTCGCACGCTCGCTCACGGCCCGGCTGCGGCGTGAGCTCGCTGCTCGGCGATCGAAGACGTAGCGTCGATCCCCCCCGCGCTTGCTGCTGGACTGCGGCCAGGAGTCGCCGTGGTACCCTTGCGCCCATGACTGAGCCCGTTTCCAGGCACCTTCTCATCCTCGGGTCGACCGGCTCGATAGGCCGCCAGGCGCTCGAGGTGCTGCCCGCTGTCCCGGGCCTGCGCCTGGTCGGGCTGGCGGCGGGCCGGGACGCGGCCGCCGTCGTCCAGCAGGCGGTCGCGAACGGTGTGCGCGACGTGTGTCTGCACGACGTCGAGGCCGCGGCGAGAGCCGCGGCCCTGGGACCCGGTCTGAGGATCCACGCCGGCGAGGCCGGGATCCGTGAGCTCATCACCGGCGCCGCCGAGCGTGCGGCCGCGCTGGACGTACCGCTCGTCGTGCTCAACGGGGTCGTCGGCGCCGCCGGCCTTCGCGCCACCGCGGCGACGCTCGAGGCCGGGGCGACGCTCGCGCTGGCCAACAAGGAGAGCATGGTGGCGGGCGGGCCGTTCGTCCTGGACGCCGCCCGCCGCAGCGGCGCGCCGATCCTGCCGGTGGACAGCGAGCACAGCGCCCTCTTCCAGTGCATCGCCGCCGGCGGGGGGAGGCGGCGCTCGAGGAGATCCTGCTGACCGGGTCCGGCGGCCCCTTCCGCGGCCGCCAGGCCGCGGAGCTGGCCGCCGTCACCGCCGCCCAGGCCCTTGCGCACCCCAACTGGTCGATGGGCCCCAAGATCACCATCGATTCGGCCACACTGATGAACAAGGGCCTGGAGCTGATCGAGGCCCACTATCTCTTCGGCGTGCCCTACGACCAGATCACCGTCGTGCTCGACCCGCGAAGCACCGTGCATAGCATGGCGCGCTTCACCGACGGCGCCATCCTTGCCCACCTCGGCGTCCCGGACATGCGCACGCCCATCGGCTACGCGCTCGCCTACCCGGGGCGCCCGGCCCTGCCGCAGGTCGGCCGGCTCGATCTCTTTGCGACGCGGGTCGCCTTCGAGCGTCCGGACACGGGGACGTTCCGCTGTCTCGCGCTGGCGGAGGAGGCGGGGAGGAAGGCGGCCGCTGTGGAGCGACAGGCGGCCGCGACGGGTGACGGGCCGCGCACGGTCGCCGCCCCAGCCGTGCTCAACGCCGCCAACGAAGTGGCGGTGGAGGCGTTCCTCGGCGGGCGGCTGTCGTTCCTCGGTATCGCCGAGGTCGTCGAGCAGTGCCTCACCCGGCTCGGCCACGAACGCGTCGCGTCGCTCGACGACGTGTACGCGAGCGACGCCGAGGCGCGCCGTGTGGCTGAAGAAGCGGTCGCGCGGTCCTGAACCTCCCGGCCGCCGGCGGCGTTAATGTGGACGTAACCTCGATTGGGTATCGTGTGACTACATGAGTGACGACTCCAGACCGACCGGCGAGCGCTCCCCCGCGGAACGCGACGACCGTACACAGCCTCCCGAAGCCGACTCCGCCTCACGCGAGGAGGTCGTTTCGCGCAAGCGCGACGCCTCCGCGGCTCCGGCGCCTGCGCCGCGGGCCGTCAGTCCCTGGTCGCTGCTGCTCGGAGGCGCCTTGCTCGTGGCGCTCGTCTTCGGTCAGTGGGTGTGGCTCGTCGCCATCCTCGGGCTCGCCCTGTTGATCACCGTGCACGAGTTCGGCCACTTCATCGCCGCCAAGGCGTTCGGCATGCGCGTCGAGAAGTTCTACGTCGGCTTCCCGCCGGCGGCCCTGCGTCGCACCTGGGGCGAGACCGAGTACGGCATCGGCATCATCCCGCTGGGCGGCTTCTGCAAGATCAGCGGCATGCTGCCCGAGGAGGACGTCCCCGAGGGCACCGGCGACCGCGTCTACTACAAGAAGGCGATCTGGAAGCGCAACGTCACCATCGCCGCCGGCCCGCTGATGAACTTCGCCGCCGCCGCCGTCATCCTCGTCCTCTTCGTCGGTATCCAGGGCGTGGCCACGGCGACGCTGACGCTGGACGAGGTGGTCAAGGGCGCGCCGGCAGCCAAGGCCGGCCTCGTGGCCGGCGACACCCTCGTCGGCGCGGACGGGCAGACGTGGTCGACGTGGGACGAGGCGTCCGCGTACTTCCGCGCCAACCCCGGCAAGACCATCTCTCTGACCTACGAGCCCAAGGCGGGCGGGCCGGAGCAGACCGTGCAGCTCACGCTGGTCGAGAACCCCCAGGCGCCCGGGAGCGGCTACCTCGGCGTGCGCGCGGGCGTCTCGCGCGAGCGGCCGGGCCCGGTCGAGGCGGTCAAGCTCGGTCTCACCGGCTTCGGGGACGTGGTCGTGGGCACGTTCACGGGCTTCTGGTGGCTGCTGAGCGGCAAGATCAGCGCGACCGGGCCGGACGGCGCCGTCGGGCCGGTCGGCATCATCGACGTCAGTCGCCAGGCGGTGCAGCAGAACTGGTATCCCATCCTGCTGGCGTTCCTCAGCTTCAACCTCGGCCTCATCAACCTGCTGCCGATCCTGCCGTTCGACGGCGGGCACATCGCCATGAACGTGGTGGAGAAGATCCGCGGACGGCGCCTCGACACGCGCGTGTTCGAGCGCCTGGTCGCCTTCGGCACCGTGCTGCTCGTCATGCTGTTCATCTTCCTCACCTTCAACGACGTGAAGAGGTTGTTCGGCGGCTGAGACGAGCGTACGCCGGGAACGGGCCCCTCGTGACCTGGCCGGCCGACCAAGAGGGCGGCGCCGCGCCCCTGCCTGCCGTAGGATGAGCGGATGGACGGCATCACACTGGTCACCGGCGGCGCCGGGTTCATCGGCTCACACGTGGTCGACGCCCTCCTCGCGAGCGGCTCAGACGTGCGCGTCCTCGACGACTTCAGCACCGGCAAGGACGAGAACCTGGATGACGCCTGGGCGCTCGCTGCGCAGGGTGGCGCCGGCCTGCAGGTGATGGAGGGCGACGTGCGCGACGAAGTGCGCATGCGCGACGCGATGGATGGCTGCTCGGGCGTGGTGCACCTTGCGGCCGTCGTCTCGGTGCCGCGATCGGTCGAGGACCCCGTGGGCTGCGACTCCGTCACCCACGGGGGCACGGTCAATGCCGTGCGCCAGGCCGTGGAGGCCGGCGCCGAGCGGTTCGTGCTCGCCTCGAGCTGCGCCGTGTACGGCGACGCGGCGCAGCTGCCCATCGCCGAGACCGCGCCGCCGCTGCCGCTCAGCCCGTACGCGTTCGCCAAGCTGGCGTCGGAGGGCGTGTGCGCCGACGCCGCCGACGCCGGTCAGCTCACGGCCGCGTGCCTCCGGTTCTTCAACGTGTACGGGCCGCGGCAGGATCCCGGCTCCGCCTACTCCGGCGTCATCAGCCGCTTCCTCTCGGCGGCGGTCGCGCGGCGACCCGGTGACCATCTACGGCGACGGCCGCCAGTCCCGCGACTTCGTCTACGTCGCCGACGTGGTGGCCGCCATCCTGGCGGCGCTGTAGCGGCCGCTCACCGGGGTCTCGGTGCTCAACGTCGGCACCGGCCGGCAGACCGACCTGCTGCAGATCCTCGGCCGTCGTCGAGCAGCAGGCCGGGAGGAGGCTCGAGCGGCGTCTCGAGCCCGCGCGCGAGGGCGATATCCGGCACTCGCGCGCCGACGCCGGCCGCGCCCGCTGGGTGCTCGGCTGGGAGGCCGGGACCACGCTGGCCGCCGGCCTCGCGGAGACGTGGGCGTGGTCCGCCGGCGCCGGGAGGGCGCGCGAGGACGCGAGCGGTCCGGCGGCGGGGACGACCGTGGCTAGCCGCGCGCCGCATCCATGGTCGGCGCCGTGCCCGTCGGCGGCGGCGCCCCAGTGGCCGTGCAGTCGATGACGTGCACGCGCACCGGCGACGCCGACGCGACGCTGGCGCAGGTGCGCGCGCTGGCGGCGGCCGGCTGCGAGATCGTGCGCGTGAGCCTGCCTACGGCCGAGGAGGCGCCGGCGTTCGCGCGCGTCGTGCGCGAGGCGGGCGTGCCGATCATCGCCGACATCCACTACGACTGGCGTCTCGCGCTCGCGGCGATCGAGGCCGGCGCCGCCGGCGTGCGCATCAATCCGGGGACGATGGCGGAGAAGCACGTCCGGGAGATCGTGCAGGCGGCGGCGGACGCCCGCGTGCCCGCCGCGCCGGGCGAGCCCGGCGTCCCCGTCGCGATCCGCATCGGCGTGAACGCCGGCTCGCTGCCGCGCGACCTGCGCGAGCGCGCCGCCGACGGACGCGCCCGGAGCGCTCGTCGAGGCGGCGCTGCGCTGGGCGGAGCAGTTCGAGGAGTGGGGACTTCACGAGCTACAAGCTCAGCGTGAAGTCCTCCTCGGTGCCGGACACGATCGCCGCCTACCGCCTGCTGGCGGCGAAGACGGACGCGCCGCTGCACGTCGGCGTGACCGAGGCCGGCACCGTCTGGAGCGGGACCATCAAGAGCGCCGTCGGCATCGGCGCCCTGCTGGCCGACGGCGTCGGCGACACGATCCGGGTGAGCCTGACCGGCGACCCGGTCGAAGAGGTCAGGGTCGCCTGGCAGATCCTGGCCGCGCTGGGCCTGCGGCGGCGCGGCCCCGAGGTCATCTCGTGCCCGACCTGCGGCCGCACCGAGGTCGACATCGTCGACCTCGCCGAAGAGGTCGAGCGCCGGCTCGGCGCTCGGACCCGGCGCTCGCCGGCCGCGTGATCAGCGTCGCCGTCATGGGCTGCCGTGTGAACGGCCCCGAAGAGGCGCGTCACGCCGACTTACGGCATCGCCGCCGGCGCCGGCGAGGGCGTGCTCTTCGACCACGGCGAGCGCGTCGAGTACGCTGCCCGAGGGGCAGCTGCTCGACGCGCTCCTCGCGCTCGTCCGCACCGGCCCGGTCGGACGCAGCTGACCGCGACGCGGGCCTCCGGCCTCACCGCGTCGCGGTGGCGCGCCTCGTGTCAAACGAATGTACCAGCGAGCACGGCGCTGTTCTGGCCGACGTCCTTCCGCGAAAGCACCTCGCGGCGCAAGGACAGGAGGCTGGTCATGGCGGCCACACGGGACGGGGAACGCCCAGAGACGGTACGCGAGGGCGGCGGCGCTGCCCGGCGCCGGCTCGCGATCGAGATCGGCATGCTGGCCTTCCTCGTCGGCTTGGCGCTGGTCTTCGTAGCCGGCGCGCCGTCCTGAGCCCCGGTACGGGGCCATGGTAGGGTGCCAAGAGGCGCGCCGAAGGGCGCGGTGCGCCCGTATCGGCGATTGGGCGGCAGCGGAGTCCCCTGTGCGAGATCGAGTCACATCAGGACCAACACGGTGAGGCGGCCACTGGTCCGGCGGGATCGTCGCGGACTTCGGCCCGCGGTCGTGCTCGGTGTCGGCAACGGCACAGGTCTCGGCATCGTTCGCGACCTGGGCAGATTGGGCGTACCCGTCCTGGCCGTCGACTCCCAGCCGGGCGCGCTCGGCTTCGCGTCGCGGTACGCCCATGCAGTGCGCTGCTCGGATCCGCACTACGACGAGGCCGGATTCGTCGAGGACATGCTCGCGCTTTCGCGGCGGCTGCCCGCGGGCACCGTCGTCCTTCCCGCGCAGGACGACTTCGTGGCCAGCGTTTCACGGCACGCGGAGCAGTTGGAGCCACCCTTCGTGCTGCCCGTCTGTCGCTGGGACGTGATGAAGCGACTGGACGACAAGGAGAGCCAGGTGCGTGCGGCGTGGGAGGCCGGGGTGCCCACTCCCTTGACGGCGTTCGTCCATTCCGCCGCGGATCTCGGACCGGCGGCCGCGGCGGTCCGGCTTCCTGCCGTCCTCAAGGCGACGGCGCCTCTGATGCTGTGGCGACGTCTCGGCGTCAAGCTCCTGGTGATCGAGACGGCTGGTGACCTGCGGCGGTCCTACGATCGCGTGGCGGATTGCGGGCCCCTGATGCTGCAGGAGGTCATACCCGGAGACGATGATGCGCTCATGATCGCCGCGACCTATCACGACGCGTGCAGCCGGCCTCTGGCCGTGTTCACGGGCCGCAAGCTGCGCCAGCATCCTCGTGGCTTCGGGAACACGCGGGTGGCCGAGAGCCTGTGGTCGGACGAGGTGGCCGACATGACACTCCGCCTGCTCGAGCGTCTGCGCTACCGGGGCGTGTCGGACGTGGAGTTCAAGCGCGACCCGAGGGACGGCGGACTGAAGTTCATGGAGATCAATGCGCGGCACGGTCTCTGGGCAGGGATCGCCACGGCCGCCGGCGTGAACCTCAGCGAGGTGGCGTACCGTGACGCTCTCGGCGAAGCCGTCACCATGCCCTGGCAGGCGGACGGTGTGGTGTGGACGGACCTGCCACGCGATGCGAGAGACTCCCTCAACGAGTGGCGGCGTGGGCAGCTCAGCCTGGGCGCCTGGATCCGCCCGCTGGCCCGGGCCCGCGCCGACGCCGTGATCGCGCTCGACGACCCCGGACCGATGCTCAGGGTGGCGGTACGAGCCGCGACGACGCGTCTCGCGCGACGATCCGCGGTCAGGGGATCGATCTGACCTGTACTCGAACGAGGGCCCTCGCGACCACGCCGGTCACAGCCGCGTGCTCGAGCACCAGAGGCTCGCGCGGACAGGCGACGATCAGATCTGCCATGGCGCGCCTCCCGTGGACGCGTGGGTCAAGGTGACGGTGACGTTCGCGGTGTCGTGGGGGATGCCGAGGCGCCGTCTCGCAGGGCGGCCGCGTCGGCCTCCAGCATCGTGGCCATACGGATCGCCAGGTGGAGCCGGAATGCCAGCTTGAACGCCGAGAGCGTCAGCGGCGGTCTCGGCCTGAGGGCGGCTTTCACGCGGCGCGGCACGGCCGCCCGCACGGCGCCGAGGACCCGCGGCTCGGCGCGAGCGGTACCGGGCGTGCGGAGCGCGGAGATGACCCGGTCAAGCCCTCGCCGGTCGCAGATGCGCTCGGCCTCAGGAGACGACAGGACTGCGGTGATCTCGTCGATGACCGGCGCGCTGGACGACAACAGTCGGCTCGAGCCGTCGATCGCCGAGTGCTTCGCCATGGGTATCGGCGGACTCAGGCCGGCAGCCACGGCCTTTAAGCCGCGCCGCTGGCTGCGCAGGGTCTCGGGGAGCGCTCGCGCGACCGTCATCACGCGATCGCAGATGAAGGGATTGACGATCTCGACGTACGCTGCCTTGACGTCGTTGAGGGGAGCCAGGTGAGCCTGGAACCCGTGTCGTTCCCAGAGGCGGGAGGCGTAGTGCTGGAGGGTCTCCCCATCTCCCCTCGCCATCCAGGCCGGCAGGGACTGGGGCGCCAGTCCGAGCTGCCGGATCAGATGGCCCTGAGGATAGTCCGCGACGACGGCGCCTCCGTCTCCCCGCCGCGTCACGTCGGCGTCGGTGTAGATGGTGGTGTAGCCCCAGGCGGGCTCATCGCCCCGGATGATGCCCGACACACCGTCCTCATAGAGCGTCTTCCACACGCGCAGCCCGTCGAGGTAGCCGGCGATCTGGTCCGTACGCCCCTCGCCGGCGGCGAGGAAGCGGTCGATGACGACGCGGGCGGGGGTGTCGTCCATGTCCGTGGCGAGGAAGCGGTGGTCGAGCCGGTAGTGCTCGGCCAGACGGCGCGCGACGACGGCGTCGTTCTCGGGGTCGTCCAGCGAGCGACGCAATCCCCAGGTGACGCAGCGCGGTCGTCGGTCGGCGGCGATCAGGGCGGCGAGCAGGACGCGGCTGTCGAGGCCTCCGGAGAGCGGCAGCAGCCAGGTGTCGAGGGAGACGCCGAGCTCGGCGCAGGTCTCGAGGATCGCGTCGCGCCAGCGCTGCAGGTGCACCTTGTCCGGGAGCGCCTCGGGGTGAGGGTCGAGCGACTCTGCCGCGCAGCGCGTCGTCCACGTCCGCCGGTCGAGCGTGAGGACTGCTGCCGGCGGGATCATCCGCAGTCGCGTGTCCCAGCCACCGTCCGGTCCGAGCGAGCCGCTCGAGGCGAGCCAGGCGACAGCTCCGCTGTTGAGCCTGAGATCCCCGAGCAGAGAGACGAGCGCTCTCTGAGACGTGGAGGCGAGGAACACGTCGCCGTCAAGGACGTACCAGATGGTCCTCGAGGCCAGGTTGTCGGTCACGAGCTCCAGCCGGCCGGAGTCCCATCGGCAGACGGCGTAGGAGCCGTCCGGGCGCCGGGATCCGGTCGCGCTCCAGCCACCGCCGGCGCCGACCAGCCCGCCGAGGCACAAGGCACCCGTCGTGGCCGGGAGGTCGGGCATGGGGTTGACGACCGCGACGATCAGACCCTGCTCGTCGACGACGAGAGGGGCACGCGGAGCGATGCGGTCGGGCGACAGGCGGGCGGCGACGGTCCTCAGATCTCCGGCCGAGAACGGCAGGTCGGTCCCCGGCCGGCAGCAGGCGACGATCAGTCCGGACACGGGGGTCAGGCCGTCCGGTCTCGGCTGAGAGCGGCGGCGTCATCGGTGAGGAGCGTCGCCATCCGGCTGGCGAGCACGAGCCGCAGCGCCAGCCGCTCCGTCGTGAGGCTCGCCCCCGGGTCCGGCCGTACCGCGACCCTCACGCGGCGAGGCAGGACGGTGCGCGCGGCGCCGCGCAGTCTATGGTGCGCAGACGCAGTGTCCGGGCGCCGCAGGCGGGCCACCACCAGATCGAGGGCGTGGCGCTCGCAGATGCGTTCGGCCTCGCTCGACGTGAGCTCCTCAAGCATCTCGCTGTGGAAATCCTTGCTGCGAAGCGTCGGAGCGGAGCTCGCGAGCGCTGAGCGCTTCGCCTCCGGGATGGGAGGGCCGAGCTCCTGCACCACGGCGGTGAACCCACGCCGCTCCTTGCGAAGATGTTCCGGGAGGGCGCGTGCCGCGCGCATCACCCGATCGGCGAAGAACGGGTTGACGACCTCCACGTAGGCGCACTTGACGTCGTTGAGCGGGCCGAGGTCGAGGGGCACCTGGTAGGTATCGGTCAGCCTGCCGTCGTAGAGGACGAGGCTCTCCCCGGGGCGTTGTCGTGCCCAGCCGGGCAGGGTCTGAGGGGCGAGTCCGAGCTGCCGGATCAGATGAGACGCCGGGAAGTCGGCGACCATCTCGACGCGATTGCCGCGCCGCGCGTCGGCCGCCGAGTAGGCCGTGTCGTAGCCCCACCCCGGCTCGTCGCCGCGGATGACCCCGGTCACGCCCTCCTCGAACAGGCGCTTCCAGACGGCGAGCCCATCGAGGTAGCCGGCGATCTGGTCCGTGCGCCCCTCGCCCGCGACCAAGTAGCGATCGATGACGACGCGGGCAGGCACCGTGCCGGCGTCGGTGGCGAAGAAGGTGTGCTCGACCCCATAGTGATCGGCCAGGCGGCGAGCCACGGCGCTGTCGCTGGCGGGATCGTCCAGCGAATGGCGCAGGCCCCAGGTGACGCAGCGCGGCCGACGGCCGCCGGCGATCAGGGCGGCCAGCAGCGTGCGGCTGTCGAGGCCGCCGGAGAGCGGCAGCAGCCAGGTGTCGAGGGAGACGCCGAGCTCGGCGCAGGTCTCCAGGATGGCGTCGCGCCAGCGCTGGAGATGCACCTCGTCCGGGAGCGCCTCCGACGAGTGGTCGAGAGGCTCCTCGCTTGAGCTCAGGGTCCAGGCGCGGCGGTCGAGGGAGAGCACGGTCGCCGCCGGCAGGCGCTGCAGCCGCGTGTCCCAGCCGTGGTCGGGGCCCAGGGTGCCGCTGGAGGCCAGCCAGGCGACGGCGGCGTGGTCGAGGCGCAGGTCGCCGAGCAGGCAGACCAGCGCCCGCTGCGACGTCGAGGCGAGGAAGAGGTCGCCGTCGAGCACGTACCAGACCGCCCTGCTGGCGAGGTTGTCGCTCACCAGCTCGAGCCGGTCGGCGTCCCAGCGGCAGACGGCGTAGGAGCCGTCCGGCCGGTGCGACCCGGGGGTGCCCCAGCCGTCGCCGCCGCCGACCAGTCCGCCGAGGCAGACCGCGCCCGGTGCCCGCGGCAGGTCGGGCAGGGGGTTGACCACGGCCACCAGCAGGCCAGGGTCGGCGACGAGCAGTGGGGCGTGCGCCGTGATGTGGTCGGGGGAGAGGCGGGCGGCGACGGTCCTCAGGTCTCCGGCCGAGAACGGCAGGTCGGTCCCCGGTCGGGAGCAGGCGACGATCAGTCCGGACAAGGAAGCCCTCCCCGTGTCGCCGCGCTTGACTGCCACACGTCCGCCGCCGCCGCCGCGTCCCGCTCCAGCATGTCGGCCATCCTGCTCGCGATGTAGAAGCGAAACGCGAGTTCTCGTGGGCTGAGAAGGATCGCCGCGTTCGGCCGCAGCCGGCGCGCGAGCTCGTCGGGGACCACCTTGCGGGCGGCCTGTCGCAGCCCGCGCCGCGCGTTGAAGGCCGGGGACCCGTCCAGCGCGGCGTCGAGACGTTCGAGGGCCGGGCGATCGAGCACCTTCTCGGCCCGGCTCGAGCCGAGTTCCCGGCGGATCTCGGTCACGAGCCCGGGGCGAGCGAGGTACTCGGCAGGCTCCGCCGGCGCCGCCTTGCTGGCGAAGGGCACGTCGGGGCCGTACGCGTGGACGAAGGCCGCGAACGCGCGGCGGTGCTCGCGGAGATGATCCGGCAAGGAGCGC
The DNA here is from genome assembly GCA_963705205.1 of uncultured Thermoleophilia bacterium. Lineage (GTDB taxonomy): Bacteria > Actinomycetota > Thermoleophilia > UBA2241 > UBA2241 > CAIXSE01. The sequence goes on along the minus strand of CAVPJG010000011.1, from coordinate 6,952 downwards.
ACGACGCTCACCACTCTCCGGCTGAGGAAGGGGTTCGCGATCTCCACGTAGGGCGTCTTCACGTCGTTCAGGGCCGCGAAGAAGGTGGGCAGGTTGAAGGCTTCGTAGATGCGGTCGCGGTAGGTCGTGAGGCTCTCCGATTCGCGTCGCAGCAGCTCGGGCGGGACCGGCTGCGGCTCCAGCCCCAGGCGATGGATGAGGTGGGAGGGAGGGTAATCGTCGAGGATCCTGAGATGGACGCGACGACGGGCGTAGCTCTCGGAGTGGTAGGTCCGATAGCCCCATCCCGGCTCGTCTCCGCGGATGACGCCCGCGACTCCCGACTCGAAGAGCCGCTTCCATGTCGCGAGGCCGTCGGTGTACCCGGCGAAGTCCTCGGTGCGCCCTTCGCCCGCCACGAGGAAGCGGGTGAGGACGTCGCCGACCTCCTCGTCCGAGTGGTCGGTCGAGTAGTAGCGATGCGCGACGCCGACCGTCTCGGCGAGTACCTTGGCGACCGCCGCGTCGTTGGCGGGATCCGTGACGGAGCTGCGGAGGCCCCAGGTGACGCAGTCCGGTCGTCTGCCCGCAGCCAGGAAGGCGAGCAACAGCGCGCGGCTGTCCATGCCGCCCGACAGCGGCAGGACCCAGTCGGAGAAGTCCACGCGCAGGTCGGCGCAGGCGTCGAGGAGCGCCGCGCCGAGCTCCGCCTTGTGCTCGTCGTCGGCGCGATCGACCGGGTCGAACCTGACCGGATCCGTGGTGAGGTGCAGGTTCCACGTCCGGCGGTCCAGGCGGAGGGTCGAGGCGCCCGGGAGTCTCCTCAGGCGGCGGTCCCACGAGGCCGTGGGGCCGAGCGTCCCCGACGTGGCCATCCAGAGCAGCGCCTCACGGTCCAGCTGGAGGTCCCCGAGGAGCGACACGAGGGCGCGCTGCGAGGTCGACGCGAGGAAGAGATCAGGAGTCTTGACGTACCAGACCGTCCGCGACGCCAGCACGTCACTGACCAGCTCAAGCTCGCCTTCGTCGTGCCGAAGAAGGACGTAGGAACCGTCGGGGGCCGGCGACGACACGCGCGACCAGGAGGTCGAGCGGCCCTGTACGGCTCCAAGGCAGGCGCCACTGGCGTCGAGAGAGAGGCCGGGAGCGGGGTTCGTCACGCAGAACCCGAGGCCCGGAGAGAGCCGCAGTGAGAGAGAGCGAGGAGTGATGTTGTCGGGCGCAAGCCGCAGCGCGCAGCGCTCGAGGACGCCGCGGAGTCGTGCGTCTTCCGACGCGCCTCGAACACAGACGACTATGAGTCCGGACATCCGCCCTCCACAGGTCTCGCGCCTGCACATGATACCCGTGGCGCGACGGCGTGGCAGCAGCGCGCGTCGCCATGCATGCCTACACGCGGTGCCGCGCCCCCATTCCGGGTCGGCAGCGGGCTGCTACAATGGCGGCGAGGCTGGCCGGCCGGCGCACAGGGGCGCTGCAACCTCCTCCGACAGGCACCCGACGGCGTCTGCGGGCAACGATCAACGGGGCTGTGGACAATGATGGATGCACTGGATCTCTCCGGGTCGCGCGTGCTGGTCACCGGCGCGGCCGGATTCATCGGCTCCCACCTGGTGGAGCGTCTTCTGCACGAAGGTGCGCAGGTGGTGGGCGTCGATTCGTTCGAGGACTACTACCCGCGCGCGCTCAAAGAGGCGAACCTCGCCGTCGCCCTGGCCGACCCTCGGTACACGTTCGTCGAGGCCGACGTCCACACTCTCGCGACGCAGACGGGCGACGACGGCGCGACCCGTCTGGAGGCACTCGTCCGCGACTGCAGCCGCGTGTATCACCTGGCCGCCCAGGCCGGGGTCAGGGCAAGCTGGGGCCAGAGCTTCCGCGTCTACGCGGAGAACAACGTCCTCGCGACGCAACTGGTCCTCGAGGCCTGCCGCGAGTCCGCCGTCGAGAGGGTGGTCTATGCCAGTTCTTCCTCGGTGTACGGCGACAGCCCCACCTTGCCGCTGCACGAAGACGCCGTCTGCCGGCCCATCTCGCCCTACGGGGTCACGAAGCTCGCCGGCGAGCATCTCGCGCAGCTCTACTGGACCTGCCGCGGCGTACCTACGGTGTCGCTGCGCTTCTTCACCGTCTACGGCCCGCGCCAGCGCCCCGACATGGCGTTCAACATCTTCCTTCGGGCCCTTCTCGCCTGCGAGCCGCTGGTCGTGTACGGCGACGGTGGCCAGACGCGCGACTTCACGTTCGTCGCCGACATCGTCGAGGCGCTCGTTCGGGCCGGTGCCGCGCCGCCCGGCAGCGTGCTGAACGTAGGGGGCGGGTCCCGCGTGTCGCTCAGTCACGTGCTCGACATGCTCGGCGACGTGGCCGGGACGCGGCCGGACATCCGTGTCGAGGCGAAGCAGGCCGGCGACGTGCAGGACACCTGGGCGGACCTGACCAGGGCACGCGAGCTCATCGACTACGCTCCGGCCGTGGGCCTGCTCGAGGGCCTCTCGGCGGAGTACGACTGGATGCAGGCGCTTCGTGCGTAAGTCCCCGGACGTGGACGCGACGACCGGCACGCCCGCCTTTTCCACGACCGCACCGAAGCGGACGAGCGTGGTGATCAGGCCCCGCACCGGGTGGTCGGCACTGGAGCTGGGCGAGCTGTGGCGCTACCGCGAGCTCCTCTTCTTCCTCTCCTGGCGCGATGTGCTCGTCCGCTACAAGCAGGCCGTCCTCGGCGTGGCCTGGGCCGTGCTGAATCCATTGGTCACCATGGTCGTGTTCACACTGGTCTTCGGCATGCTCCTGGGCGTCCAGTCGGGCAGCGACGTACCGTACGCCGTCTTCAGCTACACCGCCCTGCTGCCCTGGAACCTCTTCGCCGGGGGTGTCAACCGCGCGAGCGTCAGCCTGGTGGCGAGGGCGAATCTCCTGACCAAGGTGTACTTCCCCCGGCTCGTCATCCCGATCTCGAGCATCTTCGCGGGCGTCGTCGACTTCGTCATCGCCTTCGTGATGCTGCTGGTGCTCATGGCGGTCTTCGGCGTACCTTACGCCTGGACGATGGTGTGGCTGCCGCTGCTCACGTTGTTCTGTCTGGCCACGGCGCTGTCGGTGTCGCTCTGGCTCGCCGCGCTCAACGTCCTCTATCGCGACGTGCAGTACATCGTCCCCTTCCTCGTCCAGATCCTGATGTACCTCAGTCCGGTGATCTACCCGGTGGACCAGGTGCCCGAAGGGATCCTTCGCACCCTGTACTCGCTGAACCCCATGGTCGGCGTGATCCAGGGCTTCCGCTGGGCGATCCTCGGTGAACAGCCACCGAGCTACACGATCGCCATCTCCGTCGTGGTGGTGCTGGCGTTGCTGCTCGGCGGGCTGTTCTACTTCAAGCGCATGGAACGCACCTTCGCGGACGTAGTGTGAGCATGTCCGAGACCGTCGTCACCATTGAGGGCCTGGGCAAGTGTTACCGCATCGGCAGCGTCAAGGACGACAACCCCACGCTGCGCGATGCCCTCGGCAACCTGGCCGCCGCGCCGGTCCGCCGCCTCAAGCACCGCGGCGCGTCCACCGGCGGCCGCACCGAGCTCATGTGGGCGCTGCGCGACGTCTCGTTCGACGTGCAGGCAGGGGACCGGGTCGGCATCATCGGCCGCAACGGCGCCGGCAAGAGCACCCTGCTCAAGGTGCTCACGCGTATCACGCATCCCACGGAGGGGAGAGCCGAACTGGTGGGCAGCGTCGGCAGCCTCCTCGAGGTCGGCACGGGCTTCCATCCGGAGCTCACGGGGCGCGACAACATCTACATGAACGGCGCCATCATCGGCATGCGCCGTTCCGAGGTGCGCGAGAAGTTCGACGACATCGTCGCTTTCTCGGAGATCGGCAAGTACCTCGACACGCCGGTGAAGCGCTACTCCAGCGGCATGTACGTCCGTCTGGCGTTCGCCGTCGCGGCGCATCTCGAGCCCGATATCCTCATCGTGGACGAGGTCCTGGCCGTCGGCGACCTCGAGTTCCAGAAGAAGTGCCTGGGCAGGATGGGCGACGTGGCGAGCGAGGGCCGTACCGTGCTGTTCGTGAGTCACAACATGGGGGCGATCTCGACGCTCTGCTCGCGCGCCGTCCTGCTCGACGCGGGGAGGGTGGTCGCCTCCGGCCCTACGAGCGACGTCGTCGGCGAGTACATCACGCGAGGGCTCGACGTATCGGGGAGCGTGCTGTGGAGCGACCCGGAGGAGGCTCCGGGCGGGGAGCAGGTCAAGCTGCATGCCGTGCGCGTCATGCAGCGCGACGAGAGCACTGCGGACATCGACATCGACGAGGAGGTCCAGATCGAGATCTGGTTCTGGAACTTCGAAGAAGGCAACCAGCTCTCGGCCGCGGTGCACCTGCACGACAAGTCCGGGGTCACCGTGTTCGCGGCCAACAGCTCGCCATCGGCCGCCCTCGCCGACGACGGCTGGTCGTGCCGGCCGCACCCCGTCGGGCTGTATCGCGCCGTCTGCACGGTGCCCGGGAACTTTCTCAACGACGGCATGTATCGCGTCAGCGCGTGGGTGCTCAAGGACAGCTCGCGGCCGCAGGTGCGCGCCGACGAAGTCGTGTCGTTCACGGTGCATGACACCGGCGCGATGCGCCAGGAGTACACCGGGCCCTGGATCGGCGCGATACGGCCGCGCCTGGCCTGGGCGACAGATGTGATGGAGGACGAGCTGACGGCCCCGGCGCCGGGTGATGGAGCGTGAGCGCCGGACCCCTGCTCTCCCTGTGCATCCCCACGTACAACCGGGCCACGCTCCTCGAGCCGATGCTGCAGTCACTGTGCCGGCAGTGCGCTGCGTTCGGCGAGCCCGTGGAGATCGTCGTCTCGGACAATGCGTCGACAGACGAAACGCCGGCGGTGGTCGAGGCGGCCTCGTCGGTCTATGCGGTGCGGTACTTCCGCAACGACGAGAACGTGGGGAGTCGCAACTTCCTCCTGGCCGTCGAGCGGGCCTCAGGAGAGTACGGGTGGGTTCTCGGGGACGACGATCTCGTGCTCGACGGCGGGCTGCACGCCATCACCCAGGCCCTGCTGGCCCATGGCGAGATCGACTACTTCTACGTGAACTACTTCACTGCACCGATGGCGGTCCGCGACGAGTTCTTGCGCGACGAAGGGTCCGGTCGGCTGCCCGGCATCGACGAGTGCGTCGTGCGCGAGCCCGAGAGCAGGCCGCTAGACTCCTGGGAGCACATCTTCGACCTGCGCACGTCCAATGCGGTGGAGGTCAACACGTCGATCCTCTCCAGCGTGTTTCGGCGGACGGAGTGGCAACGCTGCGCCGGCCTCCTGCGCATGAGCCAGTCTCCTATGGTGTCGGCGGCCGACACGTCGCTCGATGACCTGTTCCCGCACGTGAAGATCCTCGCCCACGCCATGGCCGGCAGAGCAGGCTACTACATCGCCCAGCCGTGCGCGCTGATGGGACAGGGTGGGCAGGAATGGCTCACCGACTGGCCGGCCATCACGATCACCGGCATGAACCAGGCGCTCCTGCTTTACGAGCGCCTCGCTCTGGAGCCCTCGCGCCTGCGTCGCCTGTGGCGCTCTCATTTCGTGCGCGCCGCCGAGTACATGCCGCTGATCGGGCCGCGCCGCGGCGCTCCCTGCCTGCAGGGGTACGGCTGGGGTGAGTACCTGTGGCGCAGCCGCCACCGCCTCGACGTCCTCGCCGTCGTGGTGGCCCGCACCCTGCACCCGGGCAAGTGGCTGAAGACGCACCTGCCGGCGCCGCTGTTCGCCGTGCTGAGAGGCGCCTGGCGCACCGCCGCCCAGCGGGTCCGGTAGCCGCTCGGGGCAAGGCCATGGCGCTCACGCCACGCGTACTCATCTTCTCGCCCGCCCTGGGGGGACACCGTCAGATCTACTGCAGGGCGCTGGCGGACATCCTGCACGACGCCGGTTGTGGAGTGGTCGTGGCGGGTTCTCTCGGCGACCTCGACCCTCCCACCCGTGCTGCGTTCGAGGGTGCGCTGCGCCGTCGCGGGCCGGTGGAGTTGGTGGACACCAGCGCTCTGCCTCGAGGCGGCCGCGATGTCGGCCTGGACGCGTTGTGCCGCCTGGTGACGGAGAAGGCGGCCGACATCACCGTGCTGACCGAGGCCGACGATCACCTGGAGCTGCTGACGCGGCAGATGGCGCGGCGCCGGCGCGTCCCCGGTCACCGCGTGGGCATCTTCCTTCGTGATACGCGCTACGTGCACGTCGGACGCGATGCGGATCCGTGGAGGAACCGCGTCGGACGCTGGCGGCGGGGCAGGGTCGCCTGGCGCTCGGACCCCTACGTCTTCCATGAACGTCTCATGCCGCGTGTGCGCCTGCTCGACGCAGCGCTGTGCCTGGACGAGGTCTTCGTCGGGACGCACGGCCGGCCGTACGAGTGGCTCCCCGACATCTTCGCGAGCTTCGACGTCGAGGACTGGTCGATGGACGAGAGCGAACGTGCGTGGCTGGGGCGCCTGCAGGAGTTCCGCACTCGAGACCCTCGGGCGAACGTGCTCGTGTACTATGGCACCGCGCAGGCACGGCGCGGCTACCCGCTTCTCGTGCGTCTCGCCGTCGACCTCGAGGCTCGGTTCGTGCACTGCGGAGAGCGGCCGCAGGTCGACGATCAGAGCGGAGAGCTCGCGCGACTCCGGGAGAGTCTGGCCGAGAGAGGAGCCTTGCTCGAGACCGATACGTATCTGCCGGGTTTCGGTGTCGCTCGCGAGTTCATGCGTGCCGCGCCCTGCGCCGTCCTGCCGTACCGTCGCCACTACGTCTCGAGCGGCGTGATGCTCCAGGCTCTGGACGCCGCCCGCCCCGTGCTGGTGCCCGAACGAGGCCTCATGGCGTGGCGCACGCGGACGTTCGGCCTGGGTCGCACGTACACGGAGGGGTCCTACGAGGACCTGCGGCGGGAGACGCTGCGTCTCATGTCCGGACAGCCTGCCGCAT
>CAVPJG010000010.1:0-107589 GCA_963705205.1 uncultured Thermoleophilia bacterium | reverse complement strand
GCGAGGTCGCCGGGCGTGTCACCCCGGTCCCCGGCGGTGTCGGCCCCGTCACCAACGTCATCCTGCTCAAGAACGCCCTCGCCGCCTGCAAGGCGCAGACGGGCGTCAAGTGAGCTGACGAGAAGCCGGCGGGCGGCGGGCGCGGCGGCTCTTCGGCCGCGGTACCCCGCCGCCCGCCAAGTGTGGTTCACTAGGAGCTCAGGCACGAGAACCGGAGTTGATGCGATGCCCAGGCGAGAAGCCACCCCGGCGCCGGCTGACGCCGCCGCCGCAGCCCCAGAGCCAGACGTCGACCTCTCCAGAGTCGCCGAGCTCGTCGCGGAGATCGACCCGCGCAGCAACCTGATCGCCCTGCTGCAGCGCGCGCAGGACGCCTACGGCTACCTCCCGGAGCCAGTCGTCGACGAGATCGCCCGGCTCAGCGGCATCCCCACCTCCCGGCTCTACGGGATCATCACGTTCTACGCGCAGTTCACCACGGTGCCCACCGGGCGCCACAAGTGCTTCGTCTGCCACGGCACCGCTTGCCACGTGGCCGGCGCGACGCGCATCACCGAGGCGCTGGAGCAGGAGCTCCTCGTCGCTGACGGCGAGACGCGCGCCGACCGCGAGGTCGGTCTGGACTCCGTCGCCTGCATGGGCGCCTGCTCGCAAGCGCCCGTCATGCGCATCGACGAGGAGACCTACGGCAACCTCAGCGCCGACGAGACGCGCAAGATCGCGCACAAGCTCCTGGAGCAGATCGCAGCCGAGCAGGGGGGAGGCTCCGATGCCTGAGGCCACCGTGCCCGAGGTGGGCGTCAAGGTCGGCGTCTCCGCCGGCGCCGACGGCCGCAGCCGCGTCTCCGTCTGCGCCGGCACCGCCTGCGTCTTCGCCGGGTCCATGAAGATCCATGAGGCGTTCGCCGCCGAGATCGCCGCCGCCGGCCTCCAGGACCAGGTCGAGGTGAGCATCATCGGCTGCCACGGCCTTTGCTCCCAAGGCCCGCTCGCCGTCGTGTCGGACGGCGACACGTACTACCCGCGGCTCAAGCTCAGGGACGTCAAGACCGTGGTGGAGGAGCACCTCCTCGGCGGCCAGGTCGTGGAGAAGCTCCTCTACACCGACCCCGCCACCGGCGAGCGCATCGCCTGCGCACACGACATCCCGTTCTACAAGGCGCAGACGCGCATCGCGCTGCGCGACGTGGGCGTCATCGACCCGGAGAGCCTCGACGAGTATCTCGCCCGTGGCGGATACGAGGCCGCGCGCAAGGCGCTCACGGCGATGACCCCGGAGCAGATCCGCGAGGAGATCCTCGACTCGGGGCTGCGCGGACGCGGCGGCGCCGGGTTCCCGACGGGCATGAAGTGGAAGTTCGCCGCGGCCTCGCCGGGCGACGTGAAGTACATCATCTGCAACGGCGACGAGGGCGACCCCGGCGCGTTCATGGACGCCTCCATCATGGACGGCGACCCGCACGCCGTGCTCGAGGGCATGCTCATCGGCAGCTACGCGATCGGCGCGCACGAGGGCTACATCTACGTGCGCGCCGAGTACCCGCTCGCCGTCAAGCGTCTGCGGCTGGCGATCGCGGCCGCCGAAGAGCGGGGCCTGCTCGGAGACGATGCCCTCGGCAGCGGCTGGGACTTCCACCTCAAGATCAAGGAAGGCGCCGGCGCCTTCGTCTGCGGTGAGGAGACGGCGCTCATCGCCTCCATCGAGGGCAAGCGCGGCATGCCGCGCACGCGGCCGCCGTTCCCCGCGGCGTCGGGCCTGTGGGGCAAGCCCACGAACATCAACAACGTCGAGACGTGGGCCAACGTGCCCTGGATCATCGCCAGCGGAGCGGCCGCCTACGCCGCCCACGGCAACGACACGTGCAAGGGCACCAAGGCCTTCAGCCTCGCCGGCAAGATCGTCAACGGTGGCCTCGCCGAGGTGCCCATGGGCTCGACCCTCCGCCACGTCATCTTCGACGTCGGCGGCGGCATCAAGGACGGCAAGAAGTTCAAGGCCGTCCAGCTGGGCGGCCCGTCCGGCGGCTGCGTGCCGGCGAGCCTCCTCGACACGCCGGTCGACTACGAGAGCCTCGCCGCGACCGGCGCCATCGTCGGCTCCGGCGGCATGGTGGTCGCCGACGACACCACCTGCATGGTCGACCTCGCCAAGTACTTCCTGCAGTTCACGCAGAATGAGAGCTGCGGCAAGTGCGTGCCCTGCCGCCTGGGCACCAAGCGCATGCTGGAGATCCTCGAGCGCATCACCGCCGGCGAGGGCGAGGAGGGTGATGTGGAGCGCCTCGAGAGCATGGCGCTGAGCATCAAGAGGACGAGTCTCTGCGGGCTCGGCCAGACCGCGCCCAACCCGGTGCTCACCACGATCCGCTACTTCCGTGACGAGTACCTGACGCACATCGACGACCGCCGCTGCCCCGCGCTGTCGTGCGCGGCGCTCATCGCCTATGCCATCGACCCGGACGCCTGCACCGGCTGCACGCTGTGCGCCAAGAAGTGCCCGGTCGACGCCGCGACCGGCGAGAAGAAGCAGCCGCACATCATCGACCAGGGGCTCTGCATCCGCTGCGACGCCTGCCGTGCCGCCTGCAAGTTCGACGCGGTCAAGGTCGTGAGCGGACCCGAGGAGATCGCCGCCGCGGTGCGCGCCCAGCACACCTGACGCGCGCGAAGAAGCACAGAGAGAGGGGCCGGCGATGCCGCAGTGGCATCGCCGGCCCCTCTCGCATTCCGCCTCCCGCCCCTTGCCCCCAGCCGCATGTTGCGCGTATCGTTCGTTGTGTGACTGACCAAGTCAGTCCGTCGTTCGACCGCGAGGGGGTGGATGGCACAGGGGCAGTCTATGGGCACTACGGATCGGGGCGCGCCGCCAGGGGCCGGCCGGGCGTCCGCAGACTAGGGGGGTAGTGTGGCAGAAGAACTCGCATTCGCACGCAAAGCCAGCGGCTTGGTACGCGGTCTGTCGATGACCGACGCCGTCGCCGTCGGCATGATGAACCAGGGCATCACGCCGAGCATCTGGACGATGGTCACCTGGGGGCTCGGTACCTACCTGACCGGCAACCTGCTCTGGGCCAGCGTCATCTCGCTGGTGCTCGTCGGCTTCGGCTTCCCGCTCGTGTGGGGCATCCTCTCCGGCAGCATGCCGCGCTCGGGCGGCGAGTACATCTACAACTCGCGCATCATCCACCCCATCGTGGCCATCGCGGAGAGTTTCGGCAACGCCTTCGTGATGATCTTCTGGGTCTACATCCTGGCGCCGTGGGTCGCCGACCCCGGGCTGGTGATCTTCGCCGAATACCAGAACTGGACGTGGTTGTACGACAGCGCCACCGGAGCCTTCTTCGGCGGCCTCTCCTACGACTGGGGCGTGTTCGTCGTCGCCACGATCACCAACATCATCGCCTTCTTCACCGTCGTGTTCGGCATGAAGTTCTTCGCCAGGATCCAGAAGGTGATCATGGTCCTCGCCCTCGGTGGCGCGGCCGTCGTGACCGCATCGATCATGATCACCAGCAAGACGGCGTTCGCCGAGAAATGGGACGTCCTCGCCACCCAGTACGAATCGCTCAGGTACTCCGAGGTGGTGCCGGCGGTGTCGGCGGCCATCGGCGAGGCGGTCCCCACGTCCTCGACCTTCTACGGGACCCTCGGCGTGATGGTGGCCGGCTCGTGGCTGTTCGCCTACGCCTACTTCTGCGTCTTCGTCGCCGGCGAGGTCAAGCGCCCGGACAAGACGCTCATCACCGCCAACTTCATCGCCATCCTGATCCCGGCGCTGTTCATGATCTGGACGGCGCTCTCGATGTACCGCGCGATGCCGTTCGACTTCATCTCGTCGACGGCGTGGATCGACAACAACGGCGGCATCGAAGGCTACAACCTGCCCTTCCTGCCCAGCTACATGAGCCTGGCCTACATCTCCAACTCCAACTGGTTCGTCGCGCTGGCGGCGAGCGGCTCGTACATCCTGTTCTGCTTCTGGTACGTAGCCCTGAGCTACCTCGCCTTCCCGCGCATCATCTTCGCCTGGGGCATGGACCGCATGGGTCCCAAGTGGTTCACGTCGATCAACCCGCGCTGGGCGAGCCCGGTCAAGAACTACATCCTGTGCTTCGTCCTCTGCCAGGGCGCCATCGCCCTCTACACCTTCTGGCTCGGCGACTACATGCAGGGCCTCACGGTCACCGGCATGGAGATCGTCTCGGTGTGGGGCGTCACCACCATCGCCGCCCTGATCTTCCCCTACGTGAAGCGCGCCAGGGGCATCTGGGATACGTCGCCGTACAAGACGTGGAAGTTCCTCGGCATCCCGCTCGTGTCCTGGGGCGCCGCGGTCTCCCTCGTGTACCTCGGCATCCTCGCCTACTTCCTGCTCTTCACCGAGGAGATGAAGGACTCGAACGGCCAGTCGTGGATCCTCTACGGCATCGTCTGGGCGCTCGGCGTCGTCTGGTACTTCATCTGGGCCGCACGCAGCAAGAGCGTCGGCGTGGACGTCGGCATGACCTACGGGGAGCTGCCGCCGGAGTGATCCGCTCAGGCAGCTTCGTCGCCCCGCCGGCGACGTGACTCGTCCGGGGCGGCGCGCCGATCGGCGCGCCGCCCCGGACGTTCTTACGCCGCCTTATCTGCGGCGCCGGCCGTACCTGTCGGCGCCGGCCGTGCGACCCGGCGGCCTCGGCTGAGCGTCCGAAACCGGCTGCTTGAGGCGGATTCCGCCGTCCGGGTTCGAGATCGCGCGCGAATGTGAGATTCGGAAAGGTGCGAAATTCGCAGACTGCCGAATCCTACGCATCCTTCTCGGCCCTTGACATTTTCCGACGCGAGGTATCGAAATAGCCTCACGAATGGGCCGGACCAGGGGGGACCAGTTGCCATTCACCCTCGACGCGATCGACAGGCAGATCGTGTCCCTTCTCATAGAAGACGGCCGCACCTCGTCGGCCGAGATCACCCGGCGCATCGGGCACGTGTCCGAGCGCGCCGTCCGCTACCGGATCGAGCGCCTCATCCGCACGGGCGTCATCCGCGTCAGCGCCATCGTCATGCCTCAGGCCGTCGGCTTCCCCGTCATCGGCGACGTCCTCGTCGATGTCGCCCCCGGCAAGCTGCAGGACGTCGCCGCACAGCTGGTCGAGTTCCCCACCGTGAGCTACGTCGCGGGGTCGGTCGGCGAAGGCGACCTCAGTGTGCAGGTCTACGCCCGCGACACCGAGGAGCTCCTCCGCTTCGTCAACGAAGTCATCGGCAAGGTCCCTGGAGTCACGCGTACCAAGCTCGCGATGGTGCCGTGGAAGCTCAAGGATGTCTATCAGTGGCACGTGCCGTCCGAGGCCGCTGTAGAAGGGAGGGCGATCGGCTGAGGATCCGCGCGCGCGTCACTCTGCACCGTCAACCACGGGATCGCCGGCCTGGGGCCATGACCGGCGAGACACTGTAGCAAAGGGGGAGCTTTGGCTGAAGAACTAGCCTTTGCCCGCAAAGCCAGCGGCCTCGTCCGCGGCCTGTCGATGTGGGACGCCTTCGGCGTCGGCTTCATGAACCAGGGGCTCACGCCGTCGATCTGGGTCATGACCAGCCTCGGCGTCGGCGTCTATCTCGGCGGCAACCTGATCTGGGCGACGATCATCTCGATGGTCCTCGCCGGCATCGGCTTCCCGATCGTCTGGGGCGTGCTCGGCGGCTCCATGCCTCGGTCGGGCGGCGAGTACATCTACAACTCGCGCATCATCCACCCCATCGTGGGTATCGGCGAGTCCTTCGGCAACGCCTTCGTGTGGATCATGTGGATCTACGTGCTGGCGCCCTGGACGGCCGACCCCGGCATGGTGATGATGTCCCAGTTCATGAACTGGACGTGGCTCTACAACCCGGAGACCGAGCAGTTCTTCGGCAGCCTCAGCTACACGTGGGGCGCCTTCGCCATCGCCACCGTGGCCAACATCATCGCGTTCCTGTTCGTGGTGTTCGGCATCAAGTGGTTCGCGCGCATCCAGAAGGTCGTCATGATCTTCGGCATCGGCGGCTGCGCAGTGCTGCTCGGGGCGATCAGCTACTACGCGCTGAAGCTCGGCCAGACCGGGTTCGTGGAGAGCTGGAACGCCACTGCCGCCACCTACGGCTCGATCGACTACGCGGGCTTCCTCGCGGCGGCGGGCGAAGAGGCCGGGCAGGCCATGCCCACCACGTGGAACTGGTTCGACACCTTCGGCGTCATGGTCGCCGGCTCGTGGCTCTTCGCGTACAGCTACTGCATCACGTTCATCGCCGGCGAGGTCAAGCGCCCGGACAAGACCATCATCCTGTCCAACCTGTTCGCGATCATCGTCCCCGGCGTGTTCATGCTCTGGGCTGCGATCGCGCTCTACGGCCTCGTCAAGTTCGACTTCTTCAGCGCGACGCAGTTCGTCGACAACGCCGGCAGCGACCTTGGCGGCGCCTATACCGTGCCGTGGAGCACCAACTTCCTCGGCATCCTCGGCATGGTGACCACCAACAAGCTCATCATGTTCATCTCGGTGCTCTCGTTCCTGGCGTTCAACCTCTGGTGGATCGCGCTCAGCTACCTGGCCTTCCCGCGCATCATCTTCGCCTGGGGCATGGACCGCATGGGTCCCAAGTGGTTCACGGACATCAACCCGCGCTTCGCGAGCCCGGTCAAGAACCACGTCCTGTGCTTCGTGCTCGGCCAGATCATGATCGCCGTGTACGTCTTCTGGCAGAACGAGGCGATGCAAGGGCTGGCGGTCACGGCGCTGGAGATCTTCTCCGTGTTCGGCGTCACGGCCATCGCGGCCCTGCTGTTCCCCTACGTCAAGCGCGCCAAGGGGATCTGGGACGCCTCGCCATACAAGACCTGGAAGCTCGCCGGCATCCCGGTGGTCACGATCGGCGCCATCGTCGACATGATCTACCTGGGCATCCTGGCCTACTTCTTCTTCTTCCTGCCCGACCCGGCCAAGCGCCTCGAGGGCTTCACCACCAACACGGCGATCCTCATCGCCGTGACGTGGATCGCAGGTATCATCTGGTATCTCGTGTGGAAACAGCGCAGCAAGAGCGTGGGCGTCGACGTGTCGATGACCTACGGGGAGTTGCCGCCTGAGTGAGCAAACGGTACCTTGAGGGGGTGGAGGCGTCCGCCTCCACCCCCTCACTGGCCTCTGGAGTGTGTAGATGAACAAGCTTTTCATGGTCACCGACATCCACGGCTCGAACGTGTGCTACCGGAAGTTCCTGAACGCGCTTCCGATCTACGGCGCCGACCTGGCCGTGCTCATGGGCGACCTCACCGGTAAGGTCCTCGTGCCGCTCGTCGACAAGGGCGGGGACCAGTGGGAATGCACCCTGATGGGGCAGTACCGCGAGATCAACGGGCAAGAGGAGCTCGCGGACATCAAGAAGACCGTCGAGAACGCGGGCTACTACTGGGTCCACCAGACGCGCGACGAGTTCAACGACACGCGCAGCGACCCGGCCAAGATCGATGCGCTCTTCAAGAGCCTCGTGTTCGCGCGCGTCCAGGAGTGGCTCGACCTCGCCGACGAGCGTCTCGAGGGCAAGCCGTTCCAGATGTACATGGCTCCGGGCAACGACGACTGGTTCGTGATCGACGACATGATCGACAACGCCAAGCTCGTGCACCCGTGCGACAAGCGCGTCGTCATGGTCGACAACCACGAGATGATCACCTCGTCGGCGTCCAACCCCACGCCGTGGGACACCCCGCGCGAGATGAGCGAGGAGGACCTGGAGACGCACCTGCGCGAGCTCTGCGCCAAGGTGAAGAACCACGACACGGCGATCTACAACTTCCACGTGCCGCCGTACGGCTATTCGCTCGACCTGTGCCCGAAGCTGGACGAGAACCTCACCATGGCCGCCGACGAGAAGATCCACGCCGGCAGCCTCGGCGCCAAGCGTGTCATCGAGGAGTACCAGCCCCTGCTCGGCCTGCACGGCCACATCCACGAGTCGCGCGGCGCGCAGAAGTCCGGCCGCACCCTGCTCATCAACCCGGGCAGCGAGTACTCGGAGGGCATCCTCAAGGGCGTCATCATCATGCTCGACAAGAAGAAGATCAAGGACTACGTCTTCACCTCCGGGTGATCGGCGCGTAGACTTCGGACTTCATCACGACGCCGGACCCTGAAGGGGGCGATAGGAAGATATGGGACAGTTCATCCTGCCGAAGGACATCCCGCTCGACCAGTATCCCAAGCCTGAGGTCTTCCTCGACGAGGGCAAGCGGATCGCGGAGGCGGCGCAGCAGCAGGGCATCATCATGCGCGTCATGGGCCCCCTCGCGCTGCACTACTACTTCCCGGACCAGGTCGACCTCTACGCCAAGCTCGAGCGCCTCGGTGACCGGTACTTCACGGACATCGACTTCGCCGTCTACGGCAAGGGCCGCAAGGGCATGGGCAAGCTGATGGAGTCGCTCGGCTACGAGAACGATCTGCAGACGATGGCGATGACAGGGCAGACCCGCCAGATCTACTTCGGCGGCAAGGTCCCCATGATCGACATCTTCTTCGACAAGCTCGACTACTGCCACGAGATCAACTACGACGGCCGTCTTGAGCTCGACCCCTGGAGCGTCTCGCTCGCCGACATCCTCCTGCAGAAGCTGCAGATCTGGGAGATCAACGACAAGGACCTCAAGGACATCGAGTACCTCTTCACCGTGGCGGACTTCGGTGAGGACGACACCAAGAAGGTCAACGAGGGCTACATCGCCCGGAGGCTCGCCGACGACTGGGGCTTCTGGTACACGGCGACCACGAACCTCGACCGCGTCAAGGACCACGTCGACGGCGTCAACGCACTGAATGGCGACCAGAAGGCCAAGATCAAGCAGAAGGCCGACGAGGTCCGCGGGCGCATCGACCGCGAGCCCAAGACCAGGAAGTGGGAGAAGCGCGCCAAGAAGGGCACCAAGAAGATTTGGTACAACACCGGGTTCTCCGACTGGTGAGGCGCGGGGCGGCCCAGCGCAGCCGAGGCCGCCGCACGGGAGACGGCGAGGGCCGGGAAGCCTGCAAGGCTTCCCGGCCCTCGTTCCCGTTGTGCTCTCCACGCGCCGTCGCCCTTGAGGCGCCTCCGGCGGCCCGGTAGGCTCATCGGGAGAAACCGGAGGGCAGGTGCTGGAGCCGAGAGACCACGAGCAGCCGCGCGACCTGCGCGCGCTGTACGCGCCGCGGTCGGTCGCCGTGGTGGGCGCCTCTGCGGACACGTCCAAGTGGGGCGGGGACATCGCGGCGCGGCTCGTCAGAGGCGCCGCGTCCCGCGACCTGTACTTCGTCAACCGCCACGGCGGCACGCTGTACGGCCGCACGCTGTACCCGTCCGTCGCGGACCTGCCGGAGACTCCGGAGCTGGTGATCGTCGCCACGCCGGCGGCGGCGTTCGCGGCGGTGCTCGACGAGGCGCTCGCGGCCGGCGTGAAGGCGTTCGTCGGGATCTTCGCGGGGCTCGGCGAACGCGGCGCGGACGGCAGAGAGCGCGAGTCCGAGGCGGTGCGCCGCATCCGTGCCGCGGGCGCCGTGCTGCTCGGCCCGAACTGCATGGGGCTCGCCGATCACGGCAGTGGTTTCGAGGCCGTCGCCTATCTCGACATCCCGGCCGGCGACGTGGCGTTCGTATCGCAGAGCGGCGCCATGGGCGAGGAGTACGTCATGCGCGCCGGGGCGTGGGGCAGCGGGTTCTCCCGGTACGTCACGGTCGGCAACCAGGCGGACGTCACGGTGACCGACGTCCTTGCCGGCTTCGCGGACCATGCCCCGACCCGCGTCGTCGCCGTCTACGCGGAGGATCTCGGCGACGGACGGGCGTTCGCCGCCGCCGCGGCGAGGGTGGTGTCGTCCGGCCGCCCGGTCGTGCTGCTGGCGCCGGGGCGCAGCGCCGCGGGCGCGCGCGCCGCACGCACGCACACCGGTTCGCTCGCCCCGGCCGCCGTGGCCGTCGACGCGCTCTGCGCGGCGGCCGGCATCCACCGAGCGGAGACGCCGCGCGAGCTGTTCGAGCTCGCCATGGCTCTGCGGGCGCCGGCAAGGGCGCGCGGCCGCCGCGTCGCCGTGGTGAGCGACGGCGGCGGCCCCGGAGGCGTGGCCGCAGATGCCCTCACCCTGGCGGGGTTCGCCGTACCCGAGCTCGACGGCGAGACCATCGCCGCGCTGGCGGAGGCTCTCCCGGGCAGCGCCGGGACCAACCCCGTGGACTTCGCCCTGGGGACGATCGAGCCGGGCGCGTACGCCCGCGTGATGCCGGTGGTGGCGGCGGCAGACGTGGATGCCGTCTTCGCCGTCGGCCAGCTCGGCTACTGGTCGGCACGGTTTCCCGGGTTCGAGGACCTGGCGGCGGCCGAGGTAACCGGCGCGGCGCAGACGGCCGAGGCTGCCCGTGAGGCGGGCGTACCTCTCATCGTGAGCACCGTGTACCCGGCGTCGGCGCCGGCGGCCAGGCTGCGCGCGCTGGGCGTCCCCGTGTACCGGGAGGTCGCGTCCGGGCTGCGCGCGCTGCACGCTCTCGCCGAGGACACGCGACGGCCGGGTGGCGTGCCCGCGACGCCGTCTCCCGCGCCGGCGATCACCGAGGAGCCTGACTACTGGGGGGCCCGGCGGCTCCTGGCGGCTGCCGGCATCAGCTTTCCCGCCGCGCTGCGGGCGGAGACGGCCGGGGAGGCGCGCGACGCGGCCGGGCGTCTGGGCGGTGAGGTCGTCCTGAAGGCGCTCGGCATCCTGCACAAGACGGAGGCCGGCGCCGTCGTCACCGGCTTGAAGACACCGCGGGCGGTCGAGCGGGCGGCGGAGGAGCTGATCGAGCGGCTCGATCCGCCCGCACTCGTGGTCGAGGCGCAGGCGCCGGCCGGCGCCGGCACGGAGTTGCTCCTCGGGTGCCGCCGCGATCCGGTCGCCGGCCCACTCGCGCTGGCCGGCGCAGGCGGCGTGCTCGCCGAGGTGCTGTGGGACATCCGGGTTGCCCTGGCGCCGGTAGACCGGGCAGGCGCGCGGGAACTGCTGCGCGGCCTGCGCGCCGCGGCGCTCCTGGATGGCGTGCGGGGGCGGCCGGCCCTGGATGCGGACGCCGCAGCGGAGGCCCTCGCGGTCCTTTCCCGGTTCTCAGCCGCCCACCCGGAGCTCGCCGCGGTGGAGATCAACCCGTTGCTGGTGCTGCCGCGCGGCGCGCTGGCGCTCGACGCGCGCATCGTGCTACACGACGACGAGAACCCGGCCGGCGACGCCGCCGGCCGCAGCCCCGAGGAGGTCCTGTGAGACTCGAGGACATCGCCGGCAAGCGCGTGCTGGTCACGGCCGCCGCCGGCGGGATCGGGGCGACGATCGCGGCGCGGTTCGCCGCGGCCGGCGCCGAGGTCCACATCTGCGACGCGGACGAGCACGCGGTGCACGGGTACCTCGCCGGTCATCCCGGCATCACGGGGCAGGCCGCCGACGTGGCGGACCCGGAGCAGGTGGAAGGACTGATGGCCGCCGCCACCGCCCGGCTCGGCGGCCTCGACGTGCTCGTCAACAACGCCGGCGTCGCCGGCCCGGCGGCGCCGGTCGAGGAGATGGACGTGGACGGCTGGCGGCGGACACTGGACGTGAACCTCACCGGCGCGTTCCTCTGCGTCCGCGCGGCGGTGCCGCACCTCAAGGCCGCCGGCGGCGGGTCCATCGCCATCATGTCGTCCAACGCCGGGACGATGGGCCTGCCCCATCGTGCGCCCTACGTCGCCTCGAAGTGGGGGCTCATCGGCCTCGTCAAGACACTGGCCATGGAGCTGGGCCCGCACGGCATCCGCGTCAACGCGATCTGCCCCGGCGACGTGGAGGGAGACCGCATCCGCAGAGTCATCGCCCTCGAGGCGCAGAATCGCGGCCTCACGCCCGAGGCGGTCTACGCCGAGCGCGTCGAGGCCGTCTCGCTGAGGACCATGGTGACCGCCGACGACGTGGCGAGCCTCATCTTGTTCGCCTGCTCGGAGGCTGGTGCGAAGATCTCCGGCCAGGCGCTCCTGGTGGACGGCAACGCCGAGCGGGCCTGAGGCGGCACCTACGTGATGCTCGCGGCCTGACGCCGTCGGGCCGGCGCCCTGAGAGCGCCGGCCCATGCTGCGAACGCGTCGCGCGGCGGCTCCCGCCGCAGAGGTCAGTGCGCCGCGAGCTCCCCAGCGCGCAGCTGCGCATCGACGCGGCCCATGACCTTGTCGAGGCGGGCGACGATCTCGTCCATCTCGTGCTGCGTCAGCGTGGCCGGCGGCTCGATGCGGAAGGTCTTGGCGCTGAAGAGTGTGCCGCCGGTGAGCACCCCCTCGCCGAAGAGGCCGGTGGCCACTGCGTAGCCGGCTTCCTCGCTGCAGTACTCGAGCCCGATGAGCAGGCCCAGGCCGCGGACCTCGTGCAGCAGGTCCGGATGCCGCTCGCGCAGCTCCTCGATGCGTTCCATGAGCCAGGTGCCCTTCTCGGCGGCCTGGCGAGGGATCTCCTCGTCGAGAGTCGCGTGCAGGGCGCCGATCACGGCCGAGGTGGCCATCGGGTTGCCGCCGAACGTCGTCGTGTGGATGTACGGGTTCTCCATGAGCGGCTCGAAGACCTCCGGCGTGGAGGTGAAGCAGCCCACCGGGATGACGGCGCCGCCGAGCGCCTTGCCCATGGTCATGATGTCGGGAACGACGCCCCAGTGCTCGATGCCCCACAGGGTGCCCGTGCGGCCCATGCCGGTCTGCACCTCGTCGGCGATGAAGAGGACTCCCCACTTGTCGCAGATCTCGCGCACTTTGGGGAAGAAGTCGTCGGGGGGGACGCGGGCTCCGGCCTCACCCTGGACGGGTTCGGCGATGAAGGCGGCGATGTCGAGCCCGATGGTGTCGCAGACCTTGAGCTCCTTGTCGAGCGCGTCGGCGTCGCCGTAGGGGATGAAGCGCACGTTCGGCGCGAGCGGGTAGAACGGCTCACGCCAGGCCGCCTTGCCCGTCACGCTCAGGCTCCCCAGGGACTTGCCGTGGAACCCTCCGAGGCAGCTGATGATCCCGTTGGTGTGGTTGGCCTTCTTGCGCTTGGCGTGCAGCTTGGCGAGCTTCAGCGCGCCCTCGTTGGCCTCGGTGCCGGAGTTGCAGAAGAACGAGTACCGCAGGTCGCCGGGTGTGACCATGCCGAGCAGCTCGCTGGCGTAGCCGCGCATGGGGTCCAACAGTTCCTGCGAGTGGAGGGCCTGGTGCTGGAGCTGGTCCATCACCGCCTTGACGACGGTGGGGTGCCGGTGGCCGAGCATGTAGATGCCGAAGCCGCCGAGGCAGTCGATGAACTCCTTGCCGTGGATGTCGTAGAAGACATTGCCCTCGTCGCGCCACTCGACGGCGGTGTAGTCCGTGGAGCAGGACTTGCGGTACTCGAGGATGCCGGGGTTCACGTACTTGTCGAAGTTGACGAGGCAGTCGCTTACCACCGCCTCCTGCTCGTCGCGCGAAAGCTCGGATTTCGCCATCAGATCGAGCGCCTTGCGCGATTCTCGCAACGCCTGTTGCCTCACTGCATCCTGCATTCGTTCCCCCTGTCCCGTGACACTGGGCTGCATAATCCCCTGATTTGCAGTAGAGTTCGGTCGTACAACCGAACGATGACCTCAATCTACCGCGATGAGGTCCGTCGCGCAACGGCGCTCTATGGCGTGCATCCCCTCGAAGTCGTGAGCTGAGCACGATACGCTGGTCGTGCCGGTGGACTCCCTCGGTGCGGTCACGCCGGCCAGGGCGCGCTGCGACGGTCTGCCGCCGGGTGGAGGGCCTCCGGGACTCGTCGACGGGAAGGAGAGACGCGCTTGGCTGATGCAGCGAAAGGCGATGTCGCGTGCGCGCCGTCTGAGGCGGTCGTGTCCCGTGAGGTCCTCGGCACTGCCGGGAGGGATGCTTTGCCGGGCCCTGCCGCGGCTGAGCACCTGCGAAGGGCGGCCCGTACTGGCTGAGGAAGCACCGAGAATCGGCGTGCGCAGCGTCCTTCACCTCGGAAGGACCCTGCGCCTCGTGTGGCGCATCTCGCCGGGCTGGACGCTGGCGACCGTCGCGCTCGCCGTCGTCCAGGGCGTCCTGCCGCTGGCGGGTCTCTACATGATCCAGCTCATCGTCAACGCCGTCACCGACGGCCTGGACGCGACCGACAAGAGCGCCGCCTTCACTGAAGTCGCCTGGCTGATCCTCATCGCCGGGCTGATCGGCCTGGCCTCGGCGCTGGCACGCTCTGTCTCAATGCTGGTCAGCGAGGCGCAGGGACAGGTCGTCACCGACCACATCTCCGACCTCATCCACTCCCAGTCGATCGCCGTCGACCTCGAGTACTACGAGAACTCGAGGTACTACGACGTGCTGCACCGGGCGCAGCAGGAGGCTCCGTATCGGCCCACCAGGATCGTCAACGACCTGGTCATGGTGGGCCAGAGCGCGATCACGCTGGCCGGCGTGATCGGCATCCTTTTCTCGATCCACTGGAGCGTGGGCCTGATCATCGTCGCCGCGGCCCTTCCCAGCGCGTACGTGCGGCTGCGCTACTCACAGCGGCTCTATCGCTGGGAGACCGCGAGGACCGATCAGGACCGGCGCTCCTGGTACCTGCACTGGCTCCTGACGGACGGCACGTTCGCCAAGGAGATCCGCATGTTCGACCTGGGCGAGACGTTCCGCGCCTGGTTCAAGGAACTGCGCAGCGCCCTGCGCGGCGAGCGCCTCCGCATCACGGCGCGGCGGTCGCTCGCCGATCTCTTCAGCCAGGCCGTGGCGACGCTGGCGGTGTTCGGCACCTTCGCCTACATCGCCTGGCGCACGCTGCAGGGCAGCATCACGCTCGGCGCCATGATGATGTACTACACCGCCTTCAACACGGGCCTCAACGCGCTGCAGAGCGTGCTCGGCGGCGTGGCCGGGCTGTACGAGGACAACCTGTTCCTGACCTACTACCACGAGTTCATGGCGCTCGGACCCAAGGTGGTCGAGTCGCCGGCCCCGCAGCCGGTGCCGCGGCCGATGCGGCACGGCATCGTCTTTGAGGATGTGACCTTCGACTACCCGGACACGACCCGGACGGCGCTGGCGGACATCGACCTCCACATCAGACCCGGCGAGGTGACGGCTCTCGTCGGCGCCAACGGCTCCGGAAAGACGACCATCGTCAAGCTCATGTGCCGCTTGTACGACCCCCAGCGTGGTCGCGTGACGCTCGACGGCGTCGATCTGCGAGAGCTGCCCCTCTCGGACCTGCGGCGTGGCATCAGCGTCATCTTCCAGGATTTCGTCAAGTACCAGCTCACCGCACGGCAGAACATCTGGGTGGGGAACGTCGCGCTGCCACCGGAGGACCCTGCGGTCGAGGAGGCTGCGCGCGCCGCCGGGGCCGACGCGGCGATCGGCGAGCTCGGGCTTGGGTATGACTCGATGCTCGGCAAGTGGTTCGAGGATGGCGAAGAGCTGAGCATCGGCGAGTGGCAGCGGATCGCCCTGGCGCGGGCGTTCGTCCGCGACGCGGAGATCCTCGTCTTCGACGAGCCGACCAGCGCCCTCGACCCCGTCAGCGAGTGGCAGGCCTTCGAGCACATCCGCAGTCTGGCGAAGGGCCGGGCCGTGGTGCTCATCAGCCACCGGTTCTCGACCGTGCGCAACGCGGACCGTATCCACATCGTCGAGCAGGGAAGGATCGTGGAGAGCGGCACGCACGATGAGCTGATGACGCTCGACGGGCGCTACGCGAGCATGTACGAAGTGCAGGCGCGCGCCTACCAGGCGCGCGCCTGACCCATCTTCGCGTCCCTAGCGTACGCGGTGTGGTGAATCACGTGATATGCAGTAGAGTTCGGACAAACGACCGAACGCACCCGCCGCCACTCCAGACGGCGGGGCGATGCGTGCGGGAGGCAGCATGAACGGCAGCGAACGAGTGGCCGACGACCCGACCGCCCAGCTGTCGCCGACGGCGAAGAAGCTGGTGGCCGCGGCGCGGCGCCTGCTGGCTCGTGGCGGCTACGAGGCTCTCACGGTAGAGGCGGTCGCCGCCGAGGCCGGCGCGTACCGCGATTCCGTGCGCTACTACTTCGGCAGCAAAGCGGCGTTCGTCGCCGCCGTGGTCGACTC
Source organism: uncultured Thermoleophilia bacterium (assembly GCA_963705205.1). Lineage (GTDB taxonomy): Bacteria > Actinomycetota > Thermoleophilia > UBA2241 > UBA2241 > CAIXSE01. The sequence continues at coordinate 91,475 of CAVPJG010000010.1, read as the reverse complement.
GCTCAGCCACGATCAGAGCCTGAGCGCGGTCGCGGAGACGCAGGCGGCGCCGGGCGGCGACGAGCGCGTTCACGGGCTGGTCGCCGCCGATCGCCGCCTGGTGGCGGACCGCGACGCCTTCCGCGACTTCTTCGCCATCCTTCCCCACGTGGTGCTCGACGACGAGCTGCGGGACCGGGTCGCGGCGCTGTACGAGTGGTACCGCGACCTCTACGTGGAGGGTCTCGGTGACGGCACGGCGGTGGAGGAGGAACGGCTGCGCCGGTTCGCCTCCCTCATGGTCGCGATGACAGACGGCCTGGCCGTGCAGCAACTGCTCGACCCCGAGGGCGTCGAGCTCGAGCCGCTGTTCGAGCTCTGGGAGACCATGCTCCGCCGGGCCCTGGCGCCGGGGGAGGACTGACGCGGCGGGACCCGCCGGCGTGGACGCCTTCCACACCAGGGTGTAGGCTCGCCGCGTGCTCGGCGGTACCGCATGGGGGGTCCCGCCTGGCCCCAGCGGCCGGCACAGGGCTGCGAGGAGGAGGCAACGGCTTTGGCGCAGGGGACCGTCAAGTGGTTCAGCAACGAGAAGGGGTACGGGTTCATCGAACGGGAAGACGGTGACGACCTGTTCGTCCACTACTCCGAGATCACCATGGACGGCTACAAGACGCTGGCCCAGGGCCAGCGCGTCGAGTTCGAGATCACCGAGGGCGACAAGGGTCTGCAGGCATCCACTGTGAGGCCGGTGGCGTAGGCCGGTCGCCTGGTCCAGACGCGTGCGCATGAGGGGCCGGCCGGCGGCTGCGCCAGCGGGCCCTTGTCTCGTGGCCGCCCCCGTTTCTTGTAGGCCATCTGAGCCTGCAGTAAGATGGCCGTCCCGCTTCGGCGGCCCAGCAGGAGGAACGCGACATGATCTCCGAAGACGACGTCCGCTACGTCGCGAAACTCGCCCGTCTCCGCATCCAACCGGACGAAGCGGCGCGCATGACCGGCGAGCTGACGAGGATCCTCGGTCACATCGGCAAGATGAGCGAGCTCGACCTCAGCGATGTGCCGCCGACGGCGCACGTCCTCGACGTCGCCGGCGTGACCCGCGACGACCGCGAGCGTCCGAGCCTGCCGCGCGACGAAGCGCTGCGCAACGCACCTGCGGTGAGTGACGACTGCTTCCGCGTCCCCAGGATGGGCTGACGTGACGGGCCTCGACCTCCTGCGTCTCACCGCCCGCGACGCCAAGCGCCTGCTCGTGGATGGGGAGGTCTCGTCCGCCGAGCTCACCAAGGCATACCTCGACCAGATCGCCGCCGTCGAGAGCAAGGTGCGCGCCTACATCCTCGTCACCAGCGACAACGCCGCCAAGTACTCCACCAAGGTGGACCGCGAGATGCAGGCGATGCGGGGCCCCCTCGCGGGCCTGCCCATCGCCGTGAAGGACAACATGGTCACCGAGGGCGTCACCACCACGGCCGCATCGAAGATCCTCGCCAACTACCAGCCGGTGTACACGGCGACCGCGGTGCGCCAGGTGTGGGAGGACCACGTCGTCATGCTCGGCAAGACCAACCTGGACGAGTTCGCCATGGGCTCCAGCACCGAGAACTCGTCCTACCAGGTCACTGCCAACCCTTGGGACCTCGGCACCGTGCCGGGCGGCAGCAGCGGCGGCTCCGCCGCCGCCGTGGCCGCCGGCGAGGCGCTCTGGGCGCTGGGCAGCGACACCGGCGGCTCCATCCGCCAGCCGGCTGCCCTCTGCGGCATCGTCGGCATGAAGCCCACCTACGGCGCGGTGAGCCGCTACGGCCTCATCGCCTTCGCCAGCTCGCTCGACCAGATCGGCCCGCTCACGCACTCCGTCTACGACTGCGCGCTCCTGCTGCAGCACATCGTCGGCCGCGACCCGCGGGACGCCACCAGCGTCGAGCTTGCCCGAGCCGGTCCGGCTGCCGGCGGCGGAGCGGCTCGACGGGCTGCGCGTCGGCGTGCCGGCCGAGTACCTCGCCGCCGGTATCGAGCCGCGCGTGCGCGCCTGCTTCGACGAGACGCTCAAACGCATCGAGGAGCTGGGCGGCGCCTGCGTCGAGATCCGCCTCCCGCACACCGAGTACGCCCTGCCGGCGTACTACATCATCGCGCCGGCCGAGGCGTCGGCGAACCTCGCCCGCTTCGACGGCGTGCGCTACGGCTACCGCTGCGCCGACCCGCGTCGATCTGCTCGACCTCTACGAGCGCACGCGCGGCGAGGGGTTCGGCGCCGAGGTGAAGCGCCGCATCATGATCGGCACCTACGCGCTCTCCGCCGGGTACTACGACGCCTACTACGGCCAGGCCCAGAAGGTCCGCACCATGGTACGCCGCGACTTCGACGCTGCTTTCGAGGACGTCGACCTCATCGCCTCCCCGACGCCCCCGACCGTCGCCTTCAGGGCCGGCTCGCGCACCGCCGACCCGCTGTCCATGTACGTGAGCGACATCTGCACCATCCCCGCGAACCTGGCGGGCCTGCCGGCGATCAGCATCCCGTGCGGCCTTGCCGATGGGCTGCCGGTGGGCTTTCAGCTCATCGGCCCGGCGTTCAGCGAGAACCGCATCCTCGACGCGGCGCACGCGCTCGAGGGGGCCATCGGGTTCGACGACGTGCCCAGCTTCCGCGAGACGCGCAAGGAGAGCGACGCCGGCGGCTGGCGCGCCGACTGGCCGGCCAGGCCGGACCCGGTCCGCTTCTCGCCCGAGGACGCGCAGTCATGAACGGCCGCCGTAGGCAGGCCATCGACCGGGGCGCCGGAGGCGCACCCGTCAGCGGCCCGACATGGGAACCCGTCATCGGGCTCGAGATGCACGTGGAGCTCGACACGCAGACCAAGATGTTCTGCGGCTGCGCCGTCAGCAAGGGCGACTCGCCGAACACGCACACCTGCCCTGTGTGCCTTGCGCACCCCGGCGCGCTGCCCGTGGTGAACAAGCGCGCCGTCGAGTACGCCGCGCGCATCGCGCTGGCGCTCAACTGCACGGTGCAGGCGCGCAACATCTTCCACCGCAAGAACTACTTCTATCCCGACCTGCCCAAGGCGTACCAGATCAGCCAGTACGACGAGCCGCTGGCCACCGACGGCTGGTTCCAGTACTGGGTGGACGGTGAGGCTCCGCTGCCGCATCAACCGGGTGCACATGGAGGAGGACGCCGCCAAGCTCATCCACGCCGGCGGCGACACCGGGCGCATCGCGGGCTCAGACCACTCCCTGGTCGACTTCAACCGCGGCGGCACGCCGCTCATCGAGATCGTCACCGAGCCGGACATCCCGTCGCCGGAGGCGGCGCGCGAGTTCCTCCAGCAGTTGCGCAACCTCGTCATGGAGCTCGGCGTCAGCGCCTGCAACATGGAGGAGGGGCAGATCCGCTGGGACGCCAACATCAGCGTCCGGCCGAAGGGGAGCGCGGAGCTGGGCACGCGCACCGAGCTCAAGAACATGAACAGCTTCCGCTACCTGCAGCAGGCGCTCGACGCGGAGATCCCGCGGCAGATCGCGGTCCTCGAGGACGGCGGCACGATCGATCAGGAGACACTCCACTTCGACCCGGACACCGGGACCACGACACCCCTGCGCAGCAAGGAAGAGGCACACGACTACCGCTACTTCCCGGAGCCCGACCTGGTGCCGCTCGAGATCGACCCGGATTGGGTGGAGGAGCTGCGCGCGACGCAGCCGGAGCTGCCGGCGACGCGCGTGGAGCGCTTCATCGAGCAGTACGGGCTGTCCCGCGCCGACGCCACCGTGCTGGGCTCCTCTGGCGCACTCGCCGGTTTCTACGAAGACGTCGTGGCGGCCGGGGCCGGCGCCAAGCCGGCGGCCAACTGGACGATGGGCGAGTACCTCGCCCATCTCAACGTCGCCGGCCTGGAAGCCGGGCACGGCCACGTGACTGCCGACCGCCTGTCCAAGCTGGTCAAGCTCGTCGAGGACGGCACCGTCTCGACGAGCGCCGCCAAGGACGTCTTCGCGAAGATGATCGAGGAGCGCGCCGAGCCCGAGGCCATCGTCGAGAGGCACGGCCTCGGCCAGATCAGCGACACCTCGGAACTCGAGGCCGTCGTCGCCGAGGTCGTGGCCGCCAACCCCGCGCAGGTCGCGCAGTACCGCGGTGGCAAGCAGCAGGTCATCGGCTTCTTCGTCGGCCAGGTGATGAAGGCCAGCGGAGGGCGCGCCAACCCGCAGGTCGTGAACGACCTGCTCCGGCGCGCGCTCGACGCTTGACCGGCGCACGTCCCGATCACACCCGTCCCCTGAGGTAGGTGAACATGACCAGCGATCTCTCCAGCTTCGTCATCGCCCCACGGACCGTCCGGCCGAGCCGGCCGTGCGCATCGACGACACCACCCTGCGCGACGGCGAGCAGACCGCCGGCGTCGTGTTCAGCAATCACGAGAAGATGCGCATCGCCAAGCTGCTCGACGAGGTCGGCGTCCACCAGATCGAGGTCGGCATCCCGGCCATGGGCGGCGACGAGAAGAAGACCATCACGGAGATCGTCGAGCTCGGCCTCGACACATCGATCCTCGCCTGGAACCGCGCCGTGGTGGACGACATCCGCCATTCACTGGACTGCGGCGTCGACGCGGTGGCCATCAGCATGTCGGCCAGCGACATCCACATCGAGCACAAGCTGGCCAAGAGCCGCCAGTGGGTGCTCGACCAGATCCGCGAGTGCGTGGCGTTCGCCAAGGACAAGAACCTCTATGTCTCGGTGAACGCCGAAGACGCCTCGCGTGCCGACCTCGAGTTCCTGCTGCGCTTCGGTCAGGCTGCCAGGGAGGAGGGCGCCGACCGGCTTCGTTTCTGCGACACGCTCGGCATCCTCGACCCGTTCGACACCTTCAACGTGATCTCGTTCCTCAAGAAGGAGGGCGGGCTCGACATCGAGATGCACACGCACGACGACTTCGGCATGGCGACCGCCAACGCGCTGGCGGGCATCAAGGCCGGCGCCACCTACGTCAACACCACCGTCAACGGGCTCGGTGAGCGCGCCGGCAACGCGGCGCTCGAGGAGGTCGTGATGGCACTCAAGTATCTCGGCAAGGTGGACGTAGGCCTGCACACCAGCCGGTTCCGCGAGCTCAGTGAGTACGTCGCCGCCGCCTCGGCGCGGACGATCCCCGCCTGGAAGAGCATCGTGGGCACCAACGTGTTCGCCCACGAGAGCGGCATCCACGCCGACGGCGTCATCAAGAACCCGCTCAACTACGAGGCGTTCGCGCCCGAGGACGTGGGGCTGGAGCGCCAGATCGTGGTCGGCAAGCACTCCGGCTCGCGCACGATCTATCGCAAGTTCCAGGAGTTCGGTCTCGAGCTCAGCCGGGAAGACTGCGACGGCGTGCTCGAGCTCGTGCGCAAGACCGCCGTCGAGCTCAAGCGGGCGCTGTTCGACAAGGAGCTCATGTACATCTACCAGGACTACCTCGGCCGGCTGGGCGACGCCGTGCCGATGAGGAACAGCAAGGGTGACACCGGGGCCGACAGTGCCATCCCGGCTCCCGGGGGGGCGACGTGAACGGCCAGACTCTCGCGGAGAAGCTGCTCGCCGGGCATGCCGGGGTCGACGCCGTCGTACCCGGCCAGATCGTCGTCTGCGACGTCGACGTCGCCATCGCCCAGGACGGCACCGGCCCGCTCGCCATCCAGCAGATCCAGGAGCTGGGCGCCGGGCGCGTCATGGCGCCGGAGTGCGTGTTCTTCATCGACCATGCGGCGCCGGCGCCGCGCAGCGAGCTGGCCAACGCGCAGAAGACGATCAGGGCCTTCTGCGCTGAGTCCGGCGCGACCCTGAGCGACGTCGAGATGGGCGTGTGTCACCAGCGGGTCGCCGAGAGCTACGCCAAGCCCGGCGACCTCGTCATCGGCGCCGACTCGCACACCTGCATGGCCGGCGCGCTCGGCGCCTTCGCCACCGGCATGGGCAGCACTGACGTCGCCGTGGGCATGGCCAGCGGCAAGACCTGGCTGCGCGTGCCCGAGACCATCCGCATCGAGGTCGGCGGCGTGTTCGCCGACGGCGTCGAGGCCAAAGACCTGATGCTCACGCTCATCGGGCTGCTGGGCGCCGACGGCGCCACGTACAAGGCGCTCGAGTTCGGCGGGCCGGGCATCGACGCGATGCCCATGCCCGGCCGCCTGACCCTGAGCAACATGAGCGTGGAGGCCGGCGCCAAGTGCGGGCTCATGCCGAGCGACGAGACGACGCGCGCGTTCTTGGCGGCGCAGGGCCGCGAGGGGGCCTGGCGGCCACTCGCGGCCGACCCCGGCGCCGCCTACGAGCGCGTCATGACGCTAGACCTGGCGATCATCGTGCCGACCGTGGCCAGGCCGCACACGGTGGACAATACCGCGACGGCGGCAGAGCTGGCCGGCACGAAGGTGGACCAGGTGTTCATCGGCACCTGCACCAACGGCCGCCTCGAGGACCTGCGCTCGGCGGCGCGCATCCTGCGTGGGCGCCGCCGCGCTCCGGGCACGCGGCTCATCGTGACGCCGGCCTCGCAGGCCACGGCGCGCGCCGCCGCGGCCGAAGGCCTGTTCGAGGTGTTCTGGGACGCCGGCGCCGTCATCACCAATCCCACCTGCGGCGCCTGCGTCGGCATCCACGACGGCATCCTCGCCGACGGCGACGTGTGCATCAGCACCGCCAACCGCAACTTCCACGGGCGCATGGGCAACCCCGAGGCCTTCATCTATCTGGGCTCGCCGGCCACCGCGGCCGCCTCGGCCGTGGCCGGCGAGATCACCGATCCACGCGAGCTTCTCTAGAAAGGAGGACGCCGTGAGCAAGCAGTACAGCGCGCCGCCGGAGACGGTCATCGACCCGAGCAAGCGCTACACGGCGACGATCGCCACCGACAGCGGTGACATCGTCATCGAGCTGTTCGCCGACAAGGCGCCACGCACCGTCAACAACTTCGTGTTCCTCGCCCGTGAGGGCTACTACGACGGCGTCACGTTCCACCGCGTCATCAAGGGGTTCATGGCTCAGGGCGGCGACCCGACCGGCAGCGGAAGCGGCGGTCCGGGCTACAAGTTCGCCGACGAGTTCCACGCGGCGCTCAAGCACGACGGGCCCGGCATCCTCTCCATGGCCAACGCCGGGCCCGGTACCAACGGGTCGCAGTTCTTCATCACGTACACGGCTACGCCGCACCTCGACGGCAGGCACACCGTGTTTGGCCGTGTGATCGAAGGCATGGACGTCGTCGAGGCGATCCCGGAGCGCGATCCGCAGCGGGCGCGCGAACCGGGGCTCGCGATGAACACGGTGGTCATCGCGGAGGAGGAATGGGTCACGTGACTGTCGAGCGGGGCGCCGGAGGCTCACCGCTCCGTGACGAGCTGCCGCGCGGCCGCGCCTGGCTGTTCGGCGACGACATCAGCACCGACCACATCGCGCCCGGGCGTCTGTTCCACCTGCGCACCAACATGCCGGAGCTCGCCAAGCACGTGCTCGAGGATGCGCGGCCGGAGTTCGCCGGCCAGATGCGGCCCGGGGATTTCGTCGTGGGCGGGCGGAACTTCGGCCTCGGCTCGAGCCGCGAGCACGCGCCGCGTATCATCAAGATTGCCGGGGTCGGGGCCGTGCTCGCGCAGAGCTTCGCGCGCATCTTCTTCCGTAACGCCATCAACGTCGGCCTGCCGGTGCTGCAGTGCGACACCAGCGGCATCGGCGAGCAGGACGAGCTCGAGATCGACCTGAGCGCCGGTGAGGTGAGGGACCTCACCACCGGCGCCGTCATCCCCTTCGTCCCGCTCCCGCCGGTGATGGTGACCATCCTGAACGACGGGGGCCTCGTCGCTCACGTCAGGAAGCACGGCGGCTTCGCGCTGCCCGGAGGGCCCCCATGACCCACCACGTCACCCTGATCCCCGGCGACGGCACGGGTCCCGAGCTGGCCGCCGCGCTCGAGACCGTGATCGCCGCGACGGGCGTCCCCATCGTCTGGGAGGTGCACGACGCCGGTCTCGGCGTGATGGAGGAGTACGGCACGCCGCTCCCGCAGCACGTACTCGACTCGATCCGTCGCACCAAGGTGGCGATCAAGGGCCCGATCACGACGCCGGTGGGCGAGGGCTTCCGCAGCGTCAACGTGGCGCTGCGCAAGGAGCTCGACCTCTACGCCTGCCTGCGCCCGTCCAGGACGATGAAGGGCGTGCGCACCCGCTTCGACGACATCGACCTCGTCGTCGTGCGCGAGAACACCGAGGACCTCTACGCCGGCATCGAGCACATGGTCACTGACGACGCCGCCGAGAGCATCAAGATCATCACGCGCAAGGGGACCGAGCGCATCGCGCGCTTCGCGTTCGAGTACGCGCGCCGGCACGGCCGCCGCAAGGTCACGGCGGTGCACAAGGCCAACATCATGAAGTGCACCGACGGGCTCTTTCTGCGCGTCTGCGGTGAAGTCGCCGCGGGCTACCCCGACATCGAGTTCGAAGATCGCATCGTCGACAACATGTGCATGCAGCTGGTGCAGAAGCCGGAACTGTACGACGTGCTGGTGCTGCCGAACCTGTACGGCGACATCGTGAGCGACCTCTGCGCCGGGCTCATCGGCGGTCTCGGCGTCGCGCCCGGGGCCAACATCGGCGACGATGCCGCCGTGTTCGAGCCGGTCCACGGCAGCGCGCCGAGGTACGCCGGCCAGGACAAGGTGAACCCCACGGCGCTGCTGCGCTCCGGCGTGATGCTTCTCGACCATCTCGGCGAGGATGCGGCGGCGAAAGCGATGGAGGCTGCCATCGCCGCGGTGATCGCCGAGGGCGTGGATGTCACGTACGACCTGGGCGGCTCGGCCGGCACGTCCGGCATGGCCGCCGCCATCGCCCGCCGTATCGCCGGCTAAGGCAAGGAGGCTCGTCAATGGACGACGACGAACGCCACATCAACCTTCACGCCACGCCGGAGATGATGGCCGGCGTGTACGCCAACTTCGCCAACGTCAGCCACTCCGACTATGAGTTCTCCATCACCTTCGTGCGCCTCGACCACGAGAGCGAGGAGCCCGGTGAGCTCAACGGCGTCGTCGTGAGCCGCGTGAACCTCTCCACGCGTTTCATGAAGGAGCTCGTGGAGGCGATGAACGACAACTACGCCAAGTGGCTGCAGGCTGAGAACATCAAGAACCTGCCGGAGGCCCCCGGGCACGATCAGCCGGCGTAGCCGGGTCGACGTCGGGTGCGCCGCAGGCACACCCGACAGAGGCCGGCGGAGTAGGGCCTTCGTGGGGCGCGCCGCAGGCACGCCCCGCACGAGCCGGCGTAGGCCGGGCCGGCCGCGTGCCAGAATGGCCAAGCGGCCCTCCGTTTCGGCTACTTTTTGCCCTGCATTCACCGGCTTTCGCGGCGTTGCCGCGCCGGTACCGGGTCGGCTAGAATGGCGGAGCCTGTACTCCCACGTTCTCCTTGGTCCGCCGCTGGAGCCGCGAGCGGGCCGCCGGGGGGGAACGATGGCGATCCCATCGCACGTCTTCAGGAGGACGCATTGGACTTCTACCAGGGTAAGGTGCTCAGGCTGGACCTGAGCGCAGGTACCTCCGCGGTCGAGCCGCTCAACATGGAGTGGGCGGAGAAGTACATCGGCGGCAAGGGACTGCTTCTGCGCTACCTGTGGGACGAGATCCCGCCCAAGATCGACCCGTGGGCGGCGGAGAACCCCGTCATCCTCATGACCGGGCCGTTCGCCGGGACCAACGTCAGCACGGCCTCACGCCTCGTCGTGGGCTGCAAGAGCCCGCAGACCGGCATCCTCAACGACAGCTACGTCGGCGGTTCGTTCGCCCCCGAGCTCAAGTTCGCCGGGTACGACGCGGTCATCATCACCGGCGAGTCGCCCGAGCCGGTCGTCGTCACCATCAGGGACGACGTCGTCTCCTTCGTGCCCGCCGGGCCCAAGTACTGGGGCATGCAGACCTCGCAGATCGAAGAGGCCATGCGCCAGGACTTCGACCCCGACGCCAGGACGCTGTCCATCGGCCCCGGCGGCGAGAAGGAGATCCTCTGGGCCTGCCTCTCCACCGACCAGTACCACAAGGCCGGACGTGGCGGTCACGGCGCCCTCTGGGGCCACAAGAAGCTCAAGGCGATCGCCGTGCGCGGCACCGGGACGGTCACCGTCGGTGACGCCAAGGCGTTCCTCGACGACATGTACCGTATCCACAACGAGTACGTGCTCACCGAGGACAATCTCTGGGCCAACGAGGAGGGCACGCCGGTCCTCGCGCAGGTCATGAGCGACGCCGGCGTGATGCCCACGCGCAACTGGTCGTCGGGCACCTTCGATCTGATCGAGAACATCAACTCGGACTCGTTCCTCAAGATCCGCACCAAGAACCGCGCCTGCTACCAGTGCGCCATCGGCTGCCGCCAGTTCCACGAGACCGACGGCATCGCCGGCGAGGGCCCCGAGTACGAGACCATCGCTCTCTGCGGCGGCAACTGCGGCATCGGCGACATCGCCGCGCTCATGAGGTTCAACGAGCTCTGCGACCAGCTCGGTCTGGACACCATCAGCAGCGGCAGCGTCGTCGGACTCGCCATGGACCTGACCGAGAAGGGCATCAAGGACTTCGGCATGCGCTTCGGCGAGACCGAGGGTTACCTCAAGGCGCCCGGCCTCATCGCCTCGCGCGAGGGCATCGGCGAGGAACTGGCGCTGGGCGCCCGGAGCCTCGCCGCCAAGTACGGCGTGCCCGAGCTCGCGATGGAGGTCAAGAACATGGAGCTGCCGGGCTACGACCCGCGCGGCTCGTTCGGCATGAGCCTCGGCTACGCCACGTCCGACCGGGGCGGCTGCCACATGCGCACCTACCCGATCGCCGATGAGATCGTCGCCGGCGCGCTGCCGCCGGACTCGCTCGAGGGCAAGGCGATGAAGATCGTCTGGGGCAACCCGGCCGAGGGCATGATCGGCGAGAACTTCAGCGCAGTGAAGTTCGCCGGCATCTGGTGCGACTTCTGGGCCATCACGCCCGAGCAGATCGCGCAGATCCTCAAGCACGCCTGGAAGCGGGAGTTCACCGAGGAAGAGGTCTTCCAGATCGGTGAGCGCATCTGGAACCTCGGCCGTCTGTTCAACCTCCGCGAGGGTGTGGAGCCCGACGACATCCCGCAGAAGCTGTACGCGGAGGAGGGCGCCCACACCACCGGCGCTTCGGCCGGCCGCGCCATCGGCACCGAGACGTTCAAGCAGGCGCTGCAGGAGTTCTACCAGATCCGCGGGTGGGACCAGAGCGGCGTGCCCAGCGAAGCCAAACTCGCCGAGATCGGCGTGGACGTGCGCCTCTAAGGCGCAACGTCGGACAGTAGGAGATACCGATGCCTCACGTGATGATCTCGAGCAAGAAGTGCACCGGCTGCCACATGTGCGAGCTGGCGTGCTCCGCCAACCATGAGGGCGCGTACCGCCCCTCCGTCGCCCGTCTCTACAGCGAGGTCAACCCCACCAGCGGCGCCACCAAGGGCCACACCTGCCTGCAGACCGGGTGCGCCAAGTGCCAGGACGCCTGCCCCAACGACGCCATCGTGACCAAGGAGATCACGGTCAAGGTCAAGGGCGAGTTCGCCGGCAGGGAGAAGATCGGCGACACCGTGAAGGGCTATGTTCTCGTCGTCCTGGACGACAAATGCACCAACTGCGGCGAGTGCTACGACGTGTGCCCGACCAACGTCATCCACGAGCATCCAGACAAGGAAGTCGCCTTCAAGTGCGACCTCTGCGACGGCGAGCCGCAGTGCATCGCCTTCTGCCAGAACCCCCACGTGCTGGCGGTCGACCTCAAGATCGACAAGAAGGACCGCGAGCTACAGCCGGCCGGAGCGTCCGCCTGAGGATGCCGACGTCCTATCTCAGGCTCCCGGTCGGGATGACCACGCCCGACGGCGCCAAGGAGGTCGCCTGCCACGGCGCCACCGTGCGTGAGGTGATCGACGAGGCCATCGCGGCGGAGCCGAGGATGCGCGCCCGGATCTTCCGTGAGGACGGGCGCGTGTTCGCCGGCGTGTTCCTCAACGGCCGCAACATCAACGCCCTGGGCGGGATGGACACGGCCGTGTCCGACGGGGACAAGCTCAGCGTGGTCCCGCCGATGTCGGGCGGCTGAGAGCTGCCGCGGCGGCGGGCGGACGGGGCGGGTGCTCGTGAGGAGCGCCCGCCCCGTCCTCGTTGGTACACTGGACGCATGAGCGACCGCGCCGCCAGATCGAGACTCGAGACGACCGGCTTCGCCGACGCCGTCCACGGGCGTTCCAGCGTCCGCCGCTACGCGCCCGACCCGGTGCCGCACGAGGACGTGGAGGCCATGGTCGGTATCGCCGTCAGGGCGGCCAACGCCGGCAACGCGCAGCCGTGGCGGTTCGTCGCGGTGGAGGACGCCGGCCTGCGCGGGGCGATGGGGCAGGCGGTCGACGAGGTCCTGGACGAGATGGGCGCCTGGCCGGAGGCCGCCGGCATGGAGAAGCAGCTCAAGGCCTACCGCGCCTACGCGACGTTCTTCACCGACGCCCCCGTGGTGATCGCCGTCCTCGGACGGCCCTACCACTCACTCGCGGACGAGCTCCACGAACGACGCCGGCTGCCGAGCGAAGAGCGTGACAGGCTGCGGCAGCGCCCCGACCTCCAGAGTCTCGGCGCCGCCGTCCAGCTGCTCTGCACGGCGGCACACGCGATGGGATACGGCGCCTGCTGGATGACCGCGCCCGTGCTCGCAGCGCCGGCCATCGAGGAACTGCTCGGAGTCCAGCCGCCGACGCAGCTCGTCGCGCTGGTGCCCATCGGCCGTCCCATGACGCCGCCCAGGCCTTCGTCGCGGCGGCCTCTCGAGGACGTCCTCGAGTTCCGGTGATCTCTGTGGCGGGCCGGAGCCCTTCCATCGCCGAGCTCTGCGCGCGCTCCCTCGAGGGCGCCACTTTGGACGAGCCCGACCTCGAGGCGCTGCTGCGTGCCGGCGAAGACGCGCCGCTGGTGTTCGCCGCCGCCAGGCAGATGCGCCGCCGGCACTCCGGCGACGCCGTGTTCCTCTACGGCTTCGTGTACTTCTCCACCTTCTGCCGCAACGAGTGCGCGTTCTGCTTCTACCGCGCGGACAACGACGAGAGCCCGCGCTACCGCAAGTCCGCCGCGGAGATCGTCGCCATCTGCCGCGATCTCGCCGCCTCGGGCGTCGTCCTCCTGGACCTAACGATGGGGGAGGACCCGGCGATCCACGACGAGCCCGGACACACGGCGCTCCTCGACCTCGTCGGCGCCGTGTCCGGCGAGACCGGCCTGCCCGTCATGGTCTCGCCCGGCCTGCTGCCGGAGGCGTCGCTGCGCGAGCTCAGGGCCGCCGGGGCCGACTGGTACGCGCTCTATCAGGAGACGCACACACGGGAGCTGTACGACGGCCTGCGTGTGGGCCAGCCGTTCGCGGAGCGCGCCGAGGCCCGCGAAGCGGCCCGGCGCGCCGGCCTGCTGGTGGAGGACGGGCTCCTCACCGGCATCGGCGACACCGCCGCCGACCGCGCACGCTCGATCGTCGCCATGCGCGCTGCAGGGTGGGAACAGGTGCGCGTCATGACCTTCGTCCCGCAGGTCGGCACGCCGCTCGCGGACGTGCGTGCCGCCGGCGACGCCGACGAGCTGCTCACCATCGCGGTGATGCGACTGGCCATGCCGGACCGCCTCATCCCGGCCTCGCTGGACGTGGACGGCATCGCCGGCCTCGAGCGGCGCCTGCAGGCCGGCGCCGACGTCGTCACCTCGATCGTGCCGCCCACGGTGGGGCTCTCGGGTGTCTCGCAGTCGGAGCTGGACATCGACGAGGGCCACCGGACGGTGCACGGCGTGCTGCCGCACCTCGCCCGGCTGGGGCTGCGACCGGCCGGCGTGGACGAGTACTGCGAGCGTATGACGGCGCTGGCGTCCTCGGCGCGCGGAGGGTGAAGCGGTGCGCCTCCTGATCGTGGGCGGCAAGCTGCAGGGCACGGAGGCCGCCTACCTGGCAGGCAAGGCCGGCTGGGAGACGGTGCTGGTGGACCGGCGCGAGGACCCGCCCGCCGCCGGTCTCGCCGGCGTGCACGTGGTCGCCGACGTGACCGCCGACGAGGCCCGCACCCGGAGCCTCGTCACCGCCTGCGACGCCGTCCTGCCCGCGTGCGAGGACGAGCGGACGCTGGCCTGGCTCGCAGGGCGCGTGCCGGGCTGGGGCGTGCCGCTCCTGTTCGACCTCGACGCGTACCGCGTCTCCGCGTCCAAGCTGGCCTCGCGGCGCCTGTTCGCCGAGCTCGGCGTGCCGCGCCCCGCCGAGTGGCCCGCGTGCGGGCTCCCCGCTGTGGTCAAGCCCAGCACGGCCAGCGGCAGCGAGGGCGTCGTCGTCGTGCACGACGAGCCGGAGCTGCACGCCGCGCGGCGCCGGCTGGAACGCGGTGGTCACCAGGTCGTCGTCGAGGAGTACGTCGCCGGCCCGTCACTCTCCCTGGAGGTCCTCGCCTGGGGCGAGCGCGCCGCGCCGCTCCAGGTCACCGGCCTCGAGTTCGACGCCGCCTACGACTGCAAGCGAGTCGTGGCGCCCGTCGGAGAAGCCGCCGGCGCCCCTGCGGCGCCCGGCCCCGGCGGGGCCTGCGACTGGGAGGCCGCCGTGGCTCCGGGCGTGCTCGACGCCCTCGACGACGCCGGCGTGCGCATCGCCGGGAGCCTCGGGCTGAAGGGGCTCATGGACGTCGAGGTCATGGTGAGCGGCGCGGGGCCGAAGCTGCTGGAGATCGACGCCCGCCTGCCCAGCCAGACGCCGACGGCGGTCTACTGGTCGAGTGGGCTGAACATCGTCGAGCTGCTCGCGCGGACGGTCCTCGAGGGGGCGCCGCCGGTGGTGGACCGCAGGGCGGCGCGTGCCTGCGTCTACCAGCACGTGCGCGCCGCGCGAGGTATGCTGGAGGTCCTCGGCGAGCACGCGATGGGGAGCGCCCGCCCGCTGCGACTCGTGCCCGGGTTCTTCGGCGCGGACGAGGCGCTCACGGACTACGCGCCCGGTCGCGCCGAGTGGGCCGCGACGCTGATCGTGGCGGCGGAGAGCGCGCGCGAGGCGCGCGCGCGGGCCGCCGCCGTGGTCGCGGAGCTGGCGCGGTACGAGGGCCTGCGGGCGGCACCTGACGACGATCTGCTGGGCGAGAGCGAGGGAGGCCCGCGATGACGCGACTGACCGAAGCCGACGTGACGACACTGACGAGAGACCTCGTGGCCTTCGAGGCGCGTCTCCTTGAGGCCACCGGGCTCGACCTGCGCGGCCTCGCGCTGAGGACCGCCGTCGGCGGCGACCGCTGCGTGCAGCTGCACGGGGCGCGCATCGCCGCCGTCCCCATGTCCTCGGGGGACGGGGTGATCCCCGGATTCTCCGCATGCGTGGTCGCGACGCTGCTGCACCTGGGCTGCGACGCGTGGATGACCACGCAACCCGACGTGCGCGGCATCCAGGCGGCCGCCGCGGCGGGAGCGAGCGTCCTCTTCATCGCCGACGACCACCGCTTCATCGCCCTCAGCTTGACCAAGGGCGTCGGCATAGACGACGACCCTGCCACCGCCGACGGGTACGTCACGGCGCTCGAGGCGGCCGCGGGAGGTCTCGACGGTCGGCAGGTCCTGGTCCTGGGCCTGGGCCCGGTGGGGCGCGCCGCCGTCCGCCGCCTCGGCACGCGCGGCGCGAACGTCCTGGTGGCCGAGCCCGACGGCGAGCGCCTCGTCGCCGCCCGCGACGTCGGCCTCGCGTTCGAGGCAGTTGACCTTGCGGCGGGCCTGGACCGCTGCGACCTGATCTTCGACGCCTCGCCGGCCGCCGGGATCATCGACGCGGCCGCCGTCCGCCCCGAGACCATCGCCGCGGTCCCCGGCATGCCCTCCGCGTTCACCCCGGCGGCGCAGGAGGCCCTTGGCGTGCGCCACATCCACGAGCCGCTGGCCATCGGCGTCGCCGTCATGGCGGTGCGCGCCCTGCTTTGAGGCTCATGCCGGCCGGGCGCGGCTCAGGGGCGGGCACGCGGCACCGGGTCACGCCGGTGTACAATCAGAGGGGCGCGGGGGGTCGATCGAAAGGATCAGCGTGGGCTCTAAACCCACGTAGGCGGGTGTGACTCCCGCACTCCCCGCCATTCTGCGTCCGGCCGCCCCTTCACATACGCCGGCGCGGCCTGCGCAGGCGTCGGGGAGTCGTCAGTCGGCGGCGAACGTGACGGGGATCTCGACCTCGTCCTGGCGCGAGCCGTCTTCCATGTTCTGGGCGAACACGATCAGCGTGCCGCGCCTGGCCGCGGTCGAGAACGCGACCTCCTTGGCGAAGCGCCCGCGGCCGGGCGCGCCGCGCGTCGCCTGGACGACCACGTTGACGACACGGCGTTCGGACGAGTCCACGAGACGAGCCTGGAACGAACCCTCGAACACCATCGCCGTGCCGGCCAGCACGAACGGAGTGGGGAGCACCGCGCCGACGCCCGGCGACTCGACGAAGATGTTGGGCTCGAGGTCGCGCCAGTCGGCGCGGCGCTGGGCGCCGTCGAGGACGATGCCCTCGCCGCCCAGAGCCTTGACGGGCTCGCCGTCGAGGAGGACCTCGACGCTGCGCACGGTCGGGAACCGCGTGAGCGTGTAGACGACCTGCGCGATCCGCGCCGACATCGAGAGGGAGCCGCCGCCGGCGGCGAACTCATTCGAAAGGTCGACGCGCGCCGTCCCCTCGGCGATCGACAGGCCGAGCAGGCGTGTGCTCGCGGGGATCGCAGTCCCTAGCCCGGCCTCCTGTTCGGCCGTGCCGGGGCCGGCGAGCAGGGCCTTCAGCGAGGCCGTGGCAGGCATCGTGGTGTGCTTCACGCGACGCTCGGCCACGCCGAGCTTCTCGCCGCGCAGGAAGTACAGGCGGACCGTGGTCTGGGCGGGAGCTGACGAGGACGGTGACGGAGCCGCTGGGGGCGTGCCCGACGGGCCCGCCGTGACCGTGATCGTGGCCGCCGGTTCCGGAGAGGCGCCGCCGGACGAGCCGCCGCAGGCGGCGAGCAGGGCGGCGCCCACGACGATCACCACCGCTGCGGCTATCGGCAGCAGGGGAAGCAGGCGGGCGAAGCCGGCAGCGGCACGACGGGTCATGGGGCACCTCGCGTCATGGAGGATGGGAGCCGAACCTTCGACGCCGTGGCGTTCCGCTCCTGCGCTCCGGCCGACCGTTCCGCGCCGCCGTGCTAGACTGGCCACCCGATGCCGACCGACCCGACCAAAGCGCGCTACTACCGCAAACAGGTCCCGCTCTTCCGTCTCGTCGAGAAGATGAAGCTGTGGCCGTCACGGCGCGGCATCCTGCACGGGATCAGGCAGTTCGAGGAGCGCGGCTCCTATGCCGTCGTGGTGACGCACTGCAACAAGCACATGGTGGTCCACGACTCCAAGACGAGCAGGGCCGCCCGCTGGCTGCGCAACAAGTGGTACGCCGAGGCCTGCCCGCAGTGCCGTATCCCCGATTGGAAGCTGCAGAAATACGCGTCGACGCACTTCAAGCGTGGGTACGGGTCGCACCTGCACGACCTCTGAGCGGGTCCCGGCGGAGAAGTCCTGTGCCGGGGGCCTTGCTCCCGGGCGCCGTGCCGCCGAGCGCGACTAGAGCAGGCGCCAGCTCTCGGGCCGCAACTGCGTCGCCGCCGGAGCGTCCAGCACCTTGTCCAGGGTGGCCAGGATGGCCGCCTTGTCGCCGGGCAGGCGACCTCCGATCGGCAGGTAGTTGGAGGCGTGGTTGCAGCGGAAGAGCGAGCCGGTGACGGCGATGTGGGCGACGATCTCGCGCAGTTCGCGCAGGATCCCGAGGGAGTCGGGCAGCACGACCTGGCCGCTCGCGACCTTGCGCTCCATCGCAGTACCGGGAGGCAGCATGAGCGTGAGGATGCCGATGTACTCCGGGTCGATGGCGGAGAGCGCCTCGCCGGTGGCCCGGGCGTGCACGAGCGAACGCTCGCGCCCGGCGAGCCCCAGGATGGCGGTCACCGAGAGCCGCAGGCCGGCGTCCGAGGCGCGTCGGCATCCCTCGATCTGCTCCGCCACGGTCATGCCCTTGTGGATGTCCGCCAGCGTCTGCTCGTCGCCCGACTCGAGCCCGAGATAGAGGAGCTCGATGCCACGCTCGCGCAGGGCGGCGAGTTCCCCCACCGACTTGCCCAGCAGGTTGCGCGCGTTGGCGTAGCTGCTCACGCGCTCCAGGTTGGGCAGGGCGCGATGCAGGAGGTCGAGGATCGCGTCGAGCTTGCGCGTGCTCAGTGCCATCGCGTCACCGTCGGCGAGGAACACGCGCCTCACCCTCTGGCGCACGCTCACGGGCAGGCCCGTGACGTCCTCCACGACCTCGTCGAACGGCCGCACCGCGAACGGCTTCTCCAGGTAGGTGCCGCAGAAGTCGCAGGTGTTGTTGGAGCAGCCGTAGGTGACCTGGACGATCAGGCTGTCGGCCTCGCTGGGAGGGCGGATGACGGCGCCGTGGTACCTCACGCGGACGATGCTAGCACGGGCGTCCCCGGCCGCGCCCCCCGTGTGGGTACGGGGGGATCGCTCGTCGTTTCTGTGCGTTTGTGAGTGAGATTGTGTGGCCGCGCGACCAAACGGCTGATATACTCCCCGCACGTGCTGAGGGAGGGCGTCGGGGGAGCGTCAAGCCGGATCGTATCCGGCTCGTTCACTCCTCCGGCTTGCGGTGTCATCGCCCAATCTCGGCACCCGCCATACCTAGTTGCGCGGAAACAGTCGTGAGCAAAGTCGGGAGGAGTCCAGGGTCATGGCAGACATCTACCAGGAAGCGGCCGAGAGCATCGTCAGTGCCGATCGGGCGGCAGCCGAGGAGGTCGCGCAGCGCGCCCTCGACTCCGGCATCGCCCCGGCGGACATCATGCAGAATGGCTTCGTCAAGGGCATCCAGGAGGTCGGCGACCTGTTCGAGAGCGGCGAGGTCTTCCTCCCCGAGCTGATGATGAGCGCCGACGCCATGGCCGGCGCCACCGAGGTCACCAACGCCGCCCTCGAGGGCGAGGCCGCCGAGGCCAAGGGTGTCATGGTCATCGGCACCGTCCAGGGCGACGTGCACGACATCGGCAAGGCGATCGTGATCGCCTACCTCAAGGCCAACGGCTACGAGGTCACCGACCTCGGCCGCGACGTCAGCGCCGACACCTTCGTCGAGAAGGCCAAGGAGCTCAACGCCGACGTCATCGGCATGAGCGCCCTGCTCACCACCACGATGGAGGAGCAGAAGAAGGTCATCAAGGTCATCAAGGAAGAGGGCCTGCCCTTCAAGACCGTCGTCGGCGGCGCCCCCTGCACGCAGCGCTGGGCCGACCAGATCGGCGCCGATGCCTACGCCGAGGACGCCAACGACGGCGTCAAGAAGATCGACGCGCTGCTCGGGAAGTAAGCGGCCGCTGAGGCGGCACGGAGTGACCCGAGAGGGGCGGGAGCGCACGGTGCTCCCGCCCCTCTCGCCTTTGTGGGCCGCGCCCTGTCGTGCGCTGCTCCGCGACGCGGTACCATCGCGGCATGCATACCGGGACGAACGCTACGAGCACCACCGGACCGGCCGGCCGCAGGCGCGGGCGGGATCGTCCGTGACCGCCGCGCCGATCATCTTGGTTCCAGGGTTCTGGCTCGGGGCGTGGGCCTGGGACGACGTCGCGGCAGCGCTGCGCGCCGGTGGGCACTCAGTCACCGCCCTGACGCTGCTCGGCCTTGAGTCGGCAGGCGCGGATCGGTCGGGGATCACTCTCGCCGACCACGTCGACGCGATCTGCGCCGCGCTGGCTCAGGCTGCAGCTCCGGCCGTGCTCGCCGTCCACAGCGGCGCCGGGCTCCCCGGCTACGCCGCGAGCGACCGTGTGCCGGAGCGGATCGCCGCCGTGGTCTACGTCGACTCCGGTCCGGCCACCGGGGCGATCGATCCTGGCGTGTCCGCGGCCGAGGTACCTCTGCCCGCGTGGGAAGACCTGGACGAGAGCCTCGAGGGGCTCACGCCTGAGCAGCTCGAGGCGTTCCGTGACCGCGCCATCCCTGAGCCGGGCGCGGCGCTGCGCGAGGCGCCCGAGCTCGGCAACGAGGCGCGTCTCGACGTGCCGAGCATCGTCGTCTGCACGTCGTTCCCGTCGGGCCAGATCAGGGCGGCCGTCGCGGAAGGCTACGCCTGGGTCGGTGGCCTCGCCGAGCTGCGCGACGTCGCCTACATCGACCTGCCGACGAGCCACTGGCCGATGTGGTCCCGGCCGCGGGAGCTCGCCGCCATCATCGGCGACGCGGCGCGGACCTACGCCTCGGACCTCTAGAGATTGAGCCGCACGCCGTCGACGTAGCTCAAGCTGCGGCCGGCGCGCTCGATGTTCGGGTAGTCCTCGCGTGCCATGATGAGCCGCTCGAGGCCGAAACCGAGCCCGATCCACGGGTCGACGATGCCCCAGTTGCCGTCGAGGGGGTGGGGGCCGAGGCCGGCGGAGCACACCTCCGCCCCATTCACGAGCACGTCGATCATCTCACCGTACACCTCGGACTCGGTCGCCTCGAGCTCGTAGTGGCCCACCCCGGCCGCGCGCATGACGAGCGACGCGAGCTCCGCGAGCCGGGCCCGGCCTTCGCTCTCGGGCCTGCCCAGTTCGACGAGGTTGAGCATCGTGAACTCGTTGAGGTGGCTCGCGCCCTTGCTGTCGCGGCGGAAGCACGGCCCGATCTCGAAGATGCCGAACGGCTTGCTCCAGTGGCGGTCGAGGCGCCGCAGCAGGGTGTAGAGGTTCGGCGCCAGCATCGGCCGCAGGCAGCGCCCGTCCTCGAGCCAGAACACCTGCCCGCGCAGGGGGTGGCCGTGCTCGATACCCATCTTGCGCAGCGCGTCGGAGGCGATGATGAGCGGGGTGACGACGCGCACGAACCCCTTGCCGGTGAGCGTGTCGCTGAGGTCACGCTCGAGCTCGACGAGCAGCGGCGCGCGCCTGCCGTCCCGCAGCTCTCGCAGGTGCTGGCGGCCATCGCGTACCAGCTCGCCCTCGAGGGCCTTGAAGGCGGCGTCGCGCGCCGAGGCGTCGGTGAAGAGCTCGTCGAGCACCAGGGGATCGGCGCCGAGCTCGCGCAGGCGCTGCGCCTGCGTGGCCGTGAGGCGGACGCGGAGGACGTCGGCCTCGTCGGGCGTCACGTCGCCTCCTCGCCCTCGAGCGGGACGCGCGCGAGGTAGTCCGCCAAGCCGCCCGCCAGTGCGCGCGCGAGCCTCTCGACGTGCTCCGGTCGCCGGGCGAGCGTCTCGTCCTCAGGGCTGGTGAGGAAGAGCGGCTCGACCAGCAGGGCGATGCCGCGCGCCTCCCGCAGCAGCGCATAGTTGCGGCCGAACCGGCCGATCCAGGGCACTCCCGCCGCCTGCATGCGGGCGCCGATGGACCCTGCGAGCCGCCGCCCGTGCTCCGAGTAATAGTGGCTGCGCTGGAAGTAGTAGACGGTGGCGCCGCGGGCCGCCGGCGAGGCGGCGCCGTTACAGTGGAGGGAGAGGAAGAAGGCGGAGGCCGCGCCGTTGGCGGCGTCGGCGCGCGCGTAGAGCGGGACGCGCTCGTCGCCCTCTCGTGTCATCTGCACGCGACACCCCTCCGCGCGCAGCAGTTCGGCCAGGCGAAGGCCCAGGGCGAGCGTCACGTCCTTCTCGGCCAGGCCTCGCGCCGAGACGGCGCCGCTGTCGGCGCCGCCGTGCCCGGGATCGATGGTCACGGACTGGCCGGTCAACCCGCGGGCGGCGACGTAGCCGCGGTCGCGCTCCGGGATCTTCTTGCCCTCGCGCCCCGACTCCGCCTTGCGCACGGCCTCGAGCTTTCGGAGCGTGCTCTCACCGACGATGCCGTCCACGGGGAGCCCGGCATTGCGCTGGAAGTCCAGCACGGCGCGCTCGACCTCGTCGTCGTGCACGCCACGCTCCGGCCCCGCGTTGAACCCCAGCAGGTTGAGCTTGACCTGGAGACGGAGGACGTCATCGCCGCGGAAGGGCGGCTCGCGCAGGTACAGCAGCCGGTCGCCGAGCGCGTAGCCCGACTCCACGAGCTCGCGCCAGGTGTTGGCGCCGACGCGCCCATCGGCCAGAAGGCCGCGCTCCTGCTGGAACGAGAGGACCGCAGCCTCGGTGTGCGGCCCGAAGAAGCCGTCCACGCCCTCTCTGCCCAGCTCAAAGCCCTGCCCGAGGAGGCGGGTCTGGACGTCGAGGACTTCTTTGCCGCGGTCGCCGCGGGAGAGGTCGCGCACCGGTGACTCCTGGTCGCTTCTGGGGGACCCGTCGGGCTCCCGATTCTATACGAATGACCGCCGCAAGCCCGTCATCTGGCGGTGCGTCGCAGGTACACCTGCTACTCAGACGCCCATGCCCGAGCGGACGCCGGCGACGACGAGGACGAGCACGCCGACGCCGATGACGATGCGGTAGACGACGAACAGGTTGAAGTTGTGGCGCTTGAGATAGGCGAGCGTGAACCAGATGGCGGCGATGCCGCTGAGCGCCGCCGCGACCATACCGACGGCGAACGGCATCGCGGTGCCGGCAGGCAGTCCGTCCCTGGCCACTTCCAGCCCCTTGAACGCGGCCGCCCCGCCGATGACCGGGATGCTCATGAGGAAGGAATAGCGCGCGGCCGACTCCCGGTCGAGGCGCACGAGCAGGCCGGTCATCATCGTGATCCCGGAGCGCGAGACCCCGGGGAGGAGAGCCAGCGACTGGGCGACGCCGATGAGCAGGGCGTCGAGCCAGGTGAGCGCCTCGAGGTCGCGGTCGAGCTTGGCGATGTGGTCCACCAGGTACATGAATCCGGCGAAGACGATCATCGCGACGCCGATCATCCACGGCTTGCCCAAGGTGTTGGTGATGAAGTCCTCGAACAGCACGCCCACGAGCGCCGCCGGTATCGTGCTGACGATGAGGAGCCACGCGAGGCGGCTCTCCGGCTCGGCGAGGCTGCGCCTGGAGATGCTGCGCACCCAAGCGCCGACCAGCCGCACGATCTCGCGCCAGAAGTACAGCACGACGGCGACGAACGTGCCCAGGTGCAGGGCGACGTCGAACGTCTTGTTGAGCTCGGGGTTCTCGAGCAGGAAGTGCCAGTTGAACAGCCACGGGACGAGGAGCAGGTGGCCGGAGCTGGATATGGGCAGGAACTCGGTGAGGCCCTGGACGATGCCGAGGATGATCGCCTGTAGGATCGTCATGAGGTCTTCTCTCCGCGGTCGAGGGTCTGCTGCCGCAGAGGAGTCTAGCGCACGGTGTATCCGTGTGGTGACCGGAGCGGTCGCGCGAGGGTGAGGGTCCAACGAGCGAGGAGAGGCAGATGGCACGCAGCACACCGGTGAGCGTGGAGTGGAAACGCGAGGGCCTGCTCTTCGAGGCGACGACGCCGCACGGGACGATCGCCCTGGCGTCGGCGCTCGACGAGCCGGGAAACGGGGTGACGCCCATGGAGACGCTGGCGATCGCCCTGGGCGCCTGCACCGCCATGGACGTCGCCTCCATCCTTGTCAAGATGCGCCAGCCCCTGGCGGGCTTCCGCGTCGAGGTGAGCGGGGAGCGGGCGGAGGAGCATCCCAAGAAGTTCCTCTCGCTCGCAGTGGTCTACCACCTCAAGGGCGACCTGGACGAGCGCAAGGTGGAACGTGCCATCGAGCTGTCCGAGGAGCGCTACTGCTCCGTGGCGGCGACGCTCAAGCCTGCGGTTCCGATCACGTCGAGGTACGTCATCGAGCGCTGAGCCGGTTTGCACTTCACGCACCGTGTTTACAGGAGAAGTGGCCGAGGATAGTATCGTTCGGACCACTCGAGCTGAGGGGAAGGTGCGTGGACCGCGATCACGAGTTGTCGGCCGTGCTGGCCGACGACACCCGCTACCACATCTACCGCTGGATCGCCGAGCAGCCGGGGCAGGACGTCACCGTCGCCGACGTCTCCGCCGAGTTCGGACTGCACCCGAACGTCGCCCGCATGCACCTCGCCAAGCTTGAGCAAGCGGGCTTCCTCGCCACCGGGTTCCGCCGGGCGGCCGGGGGCGGCCGGCCGGCGAAGCTCTACCGGCTGAGCGACAAGGTCGTCACCTTCGGATTCCCGCCGCGGCGCTACGAGCTTCTCTCGCGGCTCGCGCTCGACGCGCTCGCCGCCGGCGGTACGCGCGACGACGCGCTCCGCGTGTGTCGTGAGACCGGCGCCGCGGAGGGCCGGCGCGCGCTCGCCGGTGACGCGGAGCCGCCGCGCGACCAGGCGACCGTCGCCGTTCTGGTGACCACCATCGCCGAGGAGCAGGGTCTGCTCCCCGAGGTGAACTGGCAGGACGGCTCCCTCCGCATCGTGGTCAACAACTGCAGCTTCCGCGAGCTGTCGGGCGCCGATCCCGACCTCGTCTGCGCCATGCACCGCGCGTTCCTCGAGGGCATCCTCCAGGTGTCCACCGCCGGGCTCGGTCCCCTCACGATCGACCCGGGCGACTGTCGCATCAGCTGTGGCGGCGAGCGCTGCGAGCTGCTCTGCTCCTTCGCCTCGGGTGAGGAGTGAGAGAACCGCGAAGGCGGGTACTGTACGGGCGCATGCGCACCCGGAGGACACCCTGACCATCGACGAAGCGATCCGCGATCTGCTCGACGTGTCGACCGACATCACGGCGGTCGCCGTCATCGACGCGTCCGGGGGCGTGGTGGCGTGCGCGCCGGGCGCCGCCGGCGCCGGCGTCGCGGAGGCCGCCGAGGCGCTCTGGAGCGCGGCGAGCCGGCGCGCGGCCGTAGACGGTGACGCCAGCCTCGAGCACGTCGTCGTGCCCGCCGGCGATGCCGTCGTCGCGGTCGTGGAGGCGCATGGTCACCGCGCGGTGGCCGTCACCGGTCCCCGGCCCGCCGTGGGGCTGCTGCTCTTCGACCTGCGCACCTGTCTCGGCGACGCCTTCTCAGCTGATGGGGAGACGCCGTGAGGGCGCGCCCCGTCGCCCTCGCGGTCCTTGCGGCCGGCGCCGTCGCCGGTCTCGTATGGTGGCGCCGCCGAACGACAGCTCCGCCGGACCTGCTCGTGCAACTCGGCCTGCGGGACGAGGCCGTCCGCACGCTGGACCGGTCCGACCCTTCAACCGTCGAACTCGAGACGCTGGCCGCCGGCGTCCGCGATTCGCTCACCGGAGGCGCCTGATGGACGTCGCATCCTTCGACACCGCCCTGTTGCGCGCGACCATGGAGAGGGCGCTGCGCCGGGGCGGTGACTTCGCCGAGGTGTTCGTCGAAGACCGTGAGAGCCTCGGGCTGCGGCTCGAGGACGGGCGCATCGAGCAGACCAGCGGCGGCCGGGAGACCGGCGCCGCCGTGCGCCTGCTCTCGGGCGAGCGCACCTACTACGCCTACAGCGACGCCGTCGACGAGGCCGGCCTCACGGCCGCGGCCGACGCCGTCGCCGCCGCGGTCAGCACGGGCGCTCGAGGCCCCGAGATCGTCGATCTCGGGGCTGTCGTGGCCGACCCGGGCAAGAACCCTGTGATCACGCCGCCCGGCGAGGTGGCCATCGCGCGCAAGGCCGTGCTCGTGCGCGCCGGCGATGAGGCCGCGCGCGCGGCCTCATCCGAGATCGTCCAGGCGATCGTCGGGTACGGCGACACGCGCCAGAGGGTGCTCATCGCCAACTCGCTCGGCGACCTGGTGTTCGACGACCGCACGCGCACACGCTTCAGCGCCCAGGTGGTGGCCCGCCGCGGCGAGGTCATCCAGACGGGCCACGAGACGGTCGGCGGCAGCGCCGGCTTCGAGCTCGTCGACGAGGAGATCGCCCGCCGGGTCGCCCGGACCGCCGCCGAAAAGGCGAGCATCATGCTCGACAGCAGACCCGCGCCGGTCGGCGCGATGCCGGTCGTCCTGGCCAACGGGTTCGGCGGCACGCTCTTCCACGAGGCTTGCGGTCACGGGCTCGAGGCCGACGCCATCGCCAAGGGCGCGAGCATCTACGAGGGCAAGCTCGGCGAGGTGGTGGCGGCGTCCATCGTGAGCGCGTACGACGAGGGGTCCATCACCAACGGCTGGGGTTCGCAGGCGTTCGACGACGAGGGCGTGCCCACGCAGAAGACGCTGGTCATCGAGGAGGGCCGGCTCACCGGCTACCTCTACGACCGCCTGCGCGCCCGCGAGGCGGGCGCCGCCCCCACGGGCAACGGGCGGCGCCAGTCGTTCCGTCACGTGCCGATCCCGCGCATGACGACCACGTACATCGCTCCCGGCGACGCCACCGCGGAGGAGGTCATCGCGGCAACGCCCAGGGGCTTCTATGCCAAGAGCCTGGCCGGAGGGCAGGTCGAGCCGGCCAGCGGCAACTTCGTCTTCGGCGTCGCCGAGGGCTATCTCATCGAGGACGGCAAGGTCACGACCCCCCTGCGCGGGGCCACCCTGGTCGGCAACGGCATCGATATCCTCATGAAGATCGACCTGATCGCCGGCGACTTCGACGTCAAGACCGGCATCTGTGGCAAAGACGGTCAGGGCGTGCCGGTCGGGACCGGCCAGGCCACTCTGCGCATCGCGGAGATGACGGTGGGAGGGACGGGCTGATGTTCGAGATCCTCGACGCCGTGCTGGAGCGCGCCCAGGCGCGTGGCGCGGCCGACGTGGAAGTGTTCGGAGAGCGTTCCACGTCCCATCGCATCAAGGTGTACCGCCAGGAGGTGGAGCAGCTCACGGCGGCGCAGCGCCGCGGCGTGGGCGTGCGCGTGTTCTCCGGCGGAGCCGTGGGTCACGCGTACACGTCCGACCTCTCCGACGGCGCGCTCGACGACGTCGTGCAGCGCGCCGTCGACAACGCCGCGGTGAGCGACCCGGACGAGTTCGCGGCACTGCCGCAGCCCGGCGGCGAGCCCGCCGACGTGCACCCGTACGACCCGCGGCTGGCGGCCGCGACCGACGAGCAGCGCATCGCGGTCGCCCTTGAAGTCGAGGCGACCGCCCTCGCGGCCGACCCCCGCATCAAGACGGTCGAGGACACCATGTACGTCGACGGCGACGGCGAGGTCTTCATCGCCAGCACGGCCGGCGTGCGCGGCAGCTTCCGCGCCGGTCAGTGCTACGCGTTCGCCTACGTCCTCGCCGAGGAGGACGGGCAAGTCGAGACCGGCTATTCCTACAGTGTCGGCCGCGCTCTCGAGGACCTGGACGCGGCCGCCGTCGGCACCGAGGCCGCCGGCCGCGCGACCCGGCTCCTCGGCGCGCGCAAGTGCCAAACGATGAAGGCGCCGGTCATCCTCGATCCCTTCGTCTCCGCGGCGTTCTTCGGCGTGCTCAGCTCCGCGCTCACCGCAGACGCCGTGCAGAAGGGGCGTTCGCTGTTTGCCGGGCGCGAGGGAGAGCGCGTCGCCGGCGAGCTTCTCGAGCTGGTGGACGACGGCACGGTCGAGGACGGGCTCGACAGCGCGCCGTTCGACGGCGAGGGCGTGCCCTGCGGGCGCACGCCGCTGATCACGGGGGGCGTGCTCCAAGGCTTCCTCTACGACACCTACACGGCGCGCAAGGCCGGCCGCGAGAGCACGGGCAACGGCATGCGCGGCGGCTACTCGAGCCTCCCCGGCGCGCGCCCCAGCAACCTGTTGGTCACCGGGCCGGCGACGCCGCTCGACGACATCGTTGCCGGCATGGAGAAGGGCGTCCTCGTCACCGACGCGGTGGGCATCCACTCCGGCGCCAATCCGATCTCGGGCGAGTTCTCCGTGGGCATCAGCGGCGTGCTCATCGAGAACGGCGCGTTCACCACGCCGGTGCGTGAGGTCACCCTGGCGGGCGACATCGTCGGCATGCTCACCAGCATCCGCGCCCTCGGCGACGACGCCCGTTGGGTGCCCGGCGGCAGCATCCATACGCCGTCCGTCGTGATCGACGGGATGGCCATCGGCGGCACCTGATCGACCGACGCAGCTGGGGGTCGACTGGGGGTGCGCCGCAGGTTCACCGGCTGTACAGTCTCCCCGATGCGGCGCGCACGTCGCGCCGGTGACCTGCAGACCACCGAAGGGGAGCCCCGTGACGAATCTCGGCCAGCGCCTGCTCGACGCCAGCTATCTCGAGGGGGACTTCCTCCTTCGGTCCGGCCGGCGCAGCAAGTTCTACCTCGACAAGTACCTGTTCTCCACGCGACCGGACCTGCTGCGCGATATCGCCGCAGGCATCGCGGGCAAGCTGCCGGCCTACGAACCGTTCGACCTGCTTGCCGGCCCCGAGCTGGGCGCCGTGGCCATCGTGGCCGCCGTCTCGCTCGCCAGCGGCAAGCCGTTCGTGATCGTGCGCAAAGGGGCAAAGGGCTACGGCACCGACAAGGCCATGGAGGGCAAGGCCGAACCGGGCCAGAGGGTCGTGATGGTCGAGGATGTCGTGACCTCCGGCGGCGCCGCGCTCATGGCCGCCGAGAAGCTGCGCGAGGCGGGCCTGGAGGTCTCCACGCTCATCTGCGTCGTCGATCGCGAAGAGGGCGGCCGCGAGCAGATCGAGGAGAAGGGCCTGACCTTCGACCCGCTGTTCACGGCCACGTCGCTCGGCATCAAGAAGCCGGAGTGACGGCGCCGGTCGCCGCCCCGGGACCCCGGGTTCAGGCGACGACGCGCAGGGTGCGCAGCGTGCGGTCTTCGGGGCCGTGCACCTTGAGGCCCGCGTCGCCGGCCTCGCGCAGGTAGGCGACGATCTCAGGCGAGATCTCCTCGCCGGGTCCAAGGACCGGGATGCCCGGCGGGTACGGCGTCACCATCTCCGCGCTCACCTGCCCGGCGCAGTCGCCGAGCGGCAGCGCGACGGCCGGGGCGAAGACGGCGTCGCGCGGGGAGAGGACCTGCCGCGTGAACGGCGGCGTGTGGGCGAGCAGGGTGGAGCAGGCGGCAGCGCCGCCGGCAGCGGCGCCGGCGTAGCGCGCCGCCAGGTCACCGAGCGCGTCGACGAGCGTCTCCAGGTCCGCGCGGCTGTCCCCGAACGTGACGTTGAGCACGATGTTGAGGGGATCGGCCGCCTCTACGGCGATGCGGTAGTCGTCGCGCAGCAGCGTCTCGAGGTGGTACCCGCTGATGCCCAGGTCGCAGGCGGAGACGGTGAGGCGGGTGGGGTCGAACTCGCTGACGCCCTCGCGCCCGAGCATCTCGGCGCCGAGGCAGCGCAGGCCGCGCAACCCGGAGATCTCCGTGCGCGCCCATTGCGCCAGTTCGATCGCGCCGCGCCAGAGCTCGGCGCCGTGCACCGCCATCTGCGCCCGCGCCGCATCGATGCTGGCGTACATGAGCACCTGCGGGCTCGTGCTCTGCGTCATGTGGACCATGGCGTCGAGGCGCGCGAGGTTGACCCGCTCGCCGCGCGCCATCAGCACCGCCGACTGCGTGATGCCGCTGATCAGCTTGTGCGTGCTCACCACGGCGGCGTCGGCGCCGGCGGTCATGGCATCCACGGGGAGCTCGCGGCAGAAGCGCAGGTGCGGACCCCAGGCCTGGTCGGTGACGAAGGGGATCCCCGCGGCGTGCGCCAAGGCTCCGATGCCCTGCAGGTCGGCGCCGAACCCGTTGTAGGTCGGCGAGGTGACGAACAGGGCGCGGGCGCCGGGCGCCTGCTGCAGCGCGCGCTGTGCGTCGGCGGCGCGTACCTGCATGGGGATGCCCCAGAGCCGATCGATCGCCGGTTCCATGTAGAGCGGGGTCGCGCCGGTGAAGATGAGCCCCGCAAGCATGGACTTGTGCGCGTTGCGGGGCACGATCACGGTGTCTCCCGGACCGCACAGCGTGAGCAGCAGGGCGTGGATGCCGCTGCTGGAACCGTTGACCAGGAACCAGGCGCGGTCCGAGCCCCAGGCCTCGGCGGCGTAGCCCTCCGCGAGGCGGATGAGGCCGGTGGACTCGCGCGTGTCCTCCACGGCGCCGGCCATCGCGAGGTCGGCCGAGAGACCGGCGTCGCCGACGAACTCGCGCAGGCCGGCCGGCGCGCCCTTGCCCAGCTTGTGTCCCGGCGTGTGGAACGGGGTGTAGCCGGTGGCCTTGTACCGAAGCGCGGCGTCGAGGTAGGGGGTCTCTCGCTGGTCGTGCGGCACTCGGTCCTCCCGTGGCTCGGGCGGGCCGGGGTCGGCTCGCCTGGTCGTGGCCGCAAGCATACCAAGGCAGGGTGATAGACTCGACCTGTTTGCAGGGGAAACGACGACGTTCGGGGAGCGATCATAACCCTCGACCCCACAGTGAGAGTACGCTTCGCGCCCAGCCCGACGGGCACGCTGCACATCGGTTCGGCGCGCACCGCGCTGTACAACTTCCTCTTCGCCCGCCACAGCGGCGGCAGTTTCGTGCTGCGCGTGGACGACACCGACGCGGCGCGCTCCGACGCCGCGCTCGAGCAGTGCATCATGGCGGACCTGCGCTGGCTGGGGCTGACGTGGGACGAGGGGCCGGACCTCGGGGGTCCCGCCGGCCCGTATCGTCAGAGCGAGCGGCTGGAGGGGCACCGCGAGGCCGGCGGGCGCCTGCTGGACGCCGGGCTCGCCTATCGCTGCTTCTGCCCGGAGGAACGCCTCGAGGAGCTGCGCCGCGAGGCGCTCGCCGCCGGCCGCACGCCGCGGTACGACCGTCGCTGCCTCGGGCTGCTCGCCTCCGAGGTGCGGCGCCGGCTGGATTCAGGGGAGCCGGCGGCCGTGCGCTTCAGGGTGCCGGCCGGGGAGGTCGTCGTCGACGACCTGATCCGCGGGCGGGTCGTCATCGGCGCGGACGCGCTGAGCGATCCCATCATCGTGCGCTCGGACGGGGTGGCCGGCTACAACTTCGCCACCGTCGTCGACGATCTCGCGATGGGGATCACCCACGTGATCCGCGGCGACGACCACCTCACCAACACCGCGCGGCAGCAGCTCCTCTTCGAGGCGCTCGGCGGGCCGGTGCCGCGCTGGGCGCATCATTCCATGGTCCTGGGACCCGACGGCGGCAAGCTCAGCAAGCGCCACGGCGCGACCGCGGTCGGCGACTACCGCGAGCTGGGCTATCTTCCCGAGGCGATCGTCAACTACCTGGCCCTGCTCGGCTGGTCGCACGGGGAGGACGAGGTACTCGAGCTCGACCGCCTCGTCCGCGACTTCGACCTCGGAAGACTCTCGCCGAGCCCCGCCGTGTTCGATCTCGCCAAGCTCGACTGGCTGGATCACGAGCGCATCATGGCGCTCGCGCCGGAGGATCACGAGCGCCGCTTCGCGGAGCGGCTGCCGGCCGGGACGCCGCCGCAGGCGGCGGCCGCGCTCGCGGCCGCCTTCCAGCCGTCGCTGGTGCGCTATGGCGACGCGCCAGCGGCCGCTGCGGAGGTGCTCGCGCCGCCGCCGGCCACGGCCGAGCTGCGCGCCGCCGCGCGCGCAGCCACGCCTCAGCTCGCGCATGCCCGCGCGTTGCGTGCTGAGGCGCCGGACTGGCTCTCGCCCGCCGGCGCCCGCGAGCTCCTCGCCGCCTTGCGTGCCTGGGGCAAGGAGCAGGGCATCGGCCCCCGCGACCTGCTCATGCCGCTGCGCATCGCCCTCACCTCCGCGGAGCACGGTCCCGAGTTGCCCTACGTGCTCGCCGCGCTCGTCCGCGACGCCGCCCTCGCGCGACTCGACCTCACTCTCGCCGGGAACGCTGCCGGTGAGCCCATCCCCACACCAGGAGACCAGCCGTGATCCGCCTCTTCAACTCGCTGACGCAGCAGAAGGAGCCGTTCGAGCCCCGCGACCCCGGCAAAGCCGGCGTCTACTGCTGCGGACCCACGGTCTACAACCTGGTTCACATCGGCAACGCGCGCCCCTACGTCACGTTCGCCGTCCTCCGCTCGTGGCTCGCGTACCGAGGCCTCGACGTCCAGCTGGTGACCAACATCACCGACGTCGACGACAAGATCATCAAGAAGGCGAGCGAAGAGGGACGCGACCCGGCGGCGGTGGCGGAGGAGTACACCGCCGCCTACGTCGGGGACACCGACCGGCTGGGCATCCCGCGTCCGGACGTGGAGCCCAAGGCCACGGAGACGATCGCGGAGATCATCGACCTCGTCTGCCAGCTCATCTCCGGCGGGCACGCCTACGAGGCCGACGGCAGCGTCTACTTCAAGGTGCGCAGCTTCGCCGAGTACGGCAAGCTCAGCAAGCAGCGCATCGACGAGCTCGAGGAGGGCGTGCGCGTCGACACCGAGCCCGGCAAGGCCGACCCCTTGGACTTCGCCGTGTGGAAGGCAGCCAGGCCGGGAGAGCCGGCCTGGGAGAGCCCCTGGGTCTCGGCCGGCCCGGCTGGCACATCGAGTGCTCGGCGATGGGGCTGCGCTACCTCGGTGCCGGGTTCGACGTGCACGGCGGCGGGCGCGACCTCATCTTCCCGCACCACGAGAACGAGATCGCCCAGAGCGAGGCGGCCGGCCTGCCGTTCGCCAAGGTCTGGATGCACAACGGCATGATCCGCAGCGAGGGCGAGAAGATGGCCAAGAGCGTCGGCAACATCTCCCTGCTGCGCGAGGTGCTCGACCGCTACGAGCCGGCCGTGGTGCTCACGTACTTCCTCACGACGCACTACCGCAGCCCGCTCGAGTTCAGCACGGAGAAGCTCGATGAGGCGAAGGCAGCCTACGGCCGCTTCGCCTCGGCCTTCGCCGACATCGACTTCCGGGTGGCCAACGCGAGCAGGGCGGCGGCGCGCGGCGAGTGGCCGGACCTCACGCTGCGTGCCGAGGCCGCGCGCGTGGCGTTCGGCGAGCGGATGGACGACGACCTCAACACCGCCGGGGCCCTCGGCGAGCTGTTCGGGCTCGTGGGCGAGATGCACCGCTACCTGACGCTCGTCGACCGCGGGGAGGCGCCGCTCGACACGGAGGCACTGACCACGGTGGCAGACGTGCTGCGCGCGTCGCTCGCCGTCCTGCTGATCCCCGTGGCGGGGGCCGGCGCCGGCCTCACCGCCGTCGGCAGCGTCGCCGGCGACGACGCCGCCGCCTGCGCCACCGGCGGCGTCGCCCTGCTGCCCGCGGCCCGGCTGGCGGAGGAGGGTCGCTGGGACGACGTGGCGCTGATCTACGCCGATCGGCTCGGCTGCGACGACGCCTCCTACGCGTGCGTCCTCCGCGACCACTACCGCGCCGACAGGCAGTGGGCCGACGCCGACCGCCTGCGCGACGAGATCCAGGTCGCGGGCTTCGAGGTGCGCGACACGCCGCAGGGTACGCAGGTCGTGAAGAGGTAGGAGCGGGGCGGGGAGGACGAGGGTGAACGGCATGCGCCGAGAGCGTCAGCCGAAGAGCCGCACCCCTAGGAGCGCCGCTGCGCCGATCATGCCGCCGGCGACTCCAGCAAGCAGGGCGGCGCCGGTGGACCGCTCGGCGCGCGGCGGATCGCTCCGTCGGGAGAGGCCGACGACCGTCAGGACGACGGCGGCGCCGAGGACGAGGGAGCCTGCCGCCGCGGCCACGGCCGCGAGGCCGCCGTGCATGACCGCCACGGGCAGCAGCGTCACCACGGGCGGCACGAGCACCATGAGGGTGAGGACGCCGCGCAGCCTCGGGCTGCGCCCGCACAGCGCGGCGATCGCGAGCAGGGCGGCCGGCGAGAGCACGGTCCACCAGAACAGCACGGCGATCGTGACCGCGGCGAAGGAACCGGGGGAGACGTCGATGGGCATGCCGCAAGTGTACAGGCGACCCGCGGCTGCGCGCGGCCAGGCTGGGACCGGGTGAGCGCCGTGGAGTGGCTGTACGGGCGCAACGTGGTCAAGGCCGCGCTTGGGGCCGGCGCACGTCGGCGAGCCCACAAGCTCGCCGCGACCCCGCCGGCCCTCGACGCCGTCGCCGGCCTCGTCCCCGAGCGCCTGCCGGTGGACACGGTGAGCGCGCACCAGCTCGACGAACTGCTCGGCACGCGCGAGCACCAGGGTCTGGCGCTGCAGGTCGACGGCTATCCCTACGCGGACCCCGATCGGCTCCTGGAGTCGGACGTGCTCGTGGTCCTGGACGAGGTGACCGACCCGCACAACCTCGGCGCGGTGGCGCGGACCGCGCTCGCCGCCGGCGCGGGAGGCCTGGTCGTGCCCAGGCATCGCTCGGCGCACGTCACACCCGCGGCCGTCAAGGCGTCGGCCGGCACGCTCGAGCTCCTGGCGGTCGCCCAGGTGACCAACATGGTCGCGTTCCTGCACCGGGCGCGCGACGCCGGCTTCTGGGTCTACGGCGCCGCCGGCGAGGCGGCCGCATCCTACCTCGACACCGACCTCACCGGGCGCATCGTGATCGTGGCCGGGGCGGAGGGCCGCGGCCTCCGGCCGCTCGTGGCGCGCACCTGCGACGCGCTGCTCTCCATCCCGATGGAGCCGCCCGTGGAGAGCCTCAACGTGAGCGTGGCCGCCGCGCTCCTGCTCTACGAGGCGCGGCGGCAGCGGGAGGCCGCCGAGAGGCCTGCGGCGGGCGGCGGCCGGTGAGCGGCACGCTCTACATCGTCGACGGCTACAACGTACTGCACGCGCTGTTCCGCGGCGCGGAGAAGGAGGAGGTCTTCGCGCGCCGCGACTGGCTCGCCGACCGCCTCGCGAGCTTCGTGGCGCTGCGCGGCGCGCGGGCCGTGCTGGTCTTCGACGGCAGCGGTCCGCGCAGCACCAGCAGCGAGCCCATCAAGGGCGCGGCCGTGGAGGTGGTCTTCGCGGGAGGGCGCTTCACCGCCGATACCCTCATCGCCCGCCGTATCGCCGGCCAGCCTGCCGACGTGCAGGTCGTGGTCGTCTCCGCCGACCAGGAGGTCCAGCGTACGGCCTCCCGGGCCGGCGTCAGCCGCATGACCCCCCTGGAACTGGGCGCCGAGCTGCGCGGCGGCGACGAAAGCAGGCAGGCTCTTGACTCTGCCTCAGACTCTACTAGAATGCCCTCACGACTTGAGGATAAAGTAGACCCTGAGACTTTGCGTCGTCTCGAGGAGCTGCGCCACAAGCCGCAGTAGACGTTCCGGAGGAGGGAATATCCGGAATGTGCAGGGGCAAACGAGCGGAGGTGGGGATCACGTATGGCTCGCCAGGCGGACCACAGCCGTGGCTCGGGCTCGTCTCACAACCCTCAAGTCTTCAACGAGAGTTCTGACTTCGCGCTCGTCCAGGCGTACCGGCGCGGCAATCAGGCGGCGCTCGACGCGCTCATGATCCGCTATCACCAGTTCGTGCGTCTCAAGGCCAGTTCGTACTTCCTGGCCGGCGGCGACGCAGAAGACCTCATCCAGGAGGGCATGCTCGGCCTGTACAAGGCCGTCCGCGACTACCGCGACGATCGCCTGGCCAGCTTCCGCAGTTTCGCCGAGCTGTGCATCACGCGCCAGATCATCACCGCCATCAAGACGGCCACGCGACAGAAGCACGTGCCGCTCAACGGCTACCTTTCGTTCAGCCAATCCCCCAGCGACTCGTCGGACGACGGTGACTGCTCGCTGGCCGACGTGCTGCCCGGACCCACCACGCACGACCCGATCAGTCAGGTGATCAGCTCCGAGGAGGTCGACAGCCTCACGAACTGCCTGACGAGCATGCTCTCCGAGCTCGAGGGCAAGGTGCTGCGCTTCTACCTGCAGGGGCTGAGCTACGAGCGCATCGCCGGCGAGCTCGGCTGCGACTGCAAGACGGTCGACAATGCGCTGCAGCGCATCAAGCGCAAGGTCGACCTGCACCTCGAGGGGAGACGCGTCCCCACCTGACGCGCGCGGCGCGCCGCTTGAGCGGAGCCGGGCGCGCGCCCAGACGAAACGGGCGGGGCGGCCGGATGAGGCCGCCCCGCCCGTTTCGCGTCCGTCCGCGCGCGCCTCAGAACGTCATGAGGCTCACGTCGTGCCCCTGCGACTGCACCAGGAGCTTGAAGTCGTGCGGGTTGCTGGCCACCGCCGCTGCGTCGGCCAGCGTGATGAGCCCCTCTTCATACAGGCTGAGCAGGGCCTGGTCGAACGTCTGCATCCCGTAGAAGTCACCTTCCTTGATGGCGTCGGTGATCAGGAGCGACTGGTCCGGATCGAGGATGAAGTCGCGGATCCGGTTGGTGCACACCATGATCTCGATGGCGGGCACGCGGCCCTCTCCGTCGGCGCGCACGAGCAGGCGCTGGCTGATGATGCCCTTGAGCGTACCGGCCAGCATGATGCGGATCTGCTTCTGCTGGTGCAGGGGGAAGAAGTCGATGATCCGGTTGATGGTCTCCTGCGCGTCGATGGTGTGCAGGGTGCTCATCACGAAGTGGCCGGTCTGGGCGGCGGTGAGCGCCGCCTCCACCGTCTCCGTGTCCCGCATCTCGCCGATGAGGATGTCGTCGGGGTCCTGGCGCAGCACGTACTTGAGCGCCGTGGCGTAGCTGTCGGTGTCGAGGCCGATCTCGCGCTGGTTGATGATCGCCTTCTTGTCCTTGTGCAGCACCTCGATGGGGTCCTCGACGGTGACCACGTGCCGGCGCAACGTGTTGTTGATGTGGTCGATCATCGCCGCGAGGGTGGTGGTCTTGCCCGAGCCCGTGGTGCCGGTGACGAGCACCAGACCGCGTGGCTCGAGCGCGAGGCGCTTGATGATGTCCGGGAGGTGCAGTTCCTCGAAGGAGGGGATCTTGGTCGTGACCTGGCGCATGGCCACGCTGATGCTGCCGCGCTGGCGGAAGACGTTGACGCGGAAGCGGCCGAGGGTCGCGGCCGAGTAGGCGAAGTCGATCTCGTTGTGCTCGCTGAAGCGGCGGATCTGCTTGTCGGTCATGATGGACGCCGCGACGTCCTTGGTGTCTTCGGGGGTGAGGGGCGGCTCGTCGAGCAGCGCAAGCTCGCCGTCGACGCGGATCACCGGCGGGCTCCCCGCCTTGATGTGCAGGTCCGACGCGTTGCGCGCCATCATCTCGCTGAGCAGATCATCGATCGGTTTCATCGCGCAGCCCCAGTCGCTCGGGTTCTCTCTCCGTGTCCTTGTTCGGCAGAACCGCGCAAAAGCTTACCTCTGAAACGACGGTCGCGCCTGAGATGAGCGTCGACGCACGTCGGAAACGGCTTGGGCGCTCCGTCACGCCGTGCACACTGGGGAGGACGCAGGGGCATGACGGGAGGTGGCGGCCGGCCGGTCTGCCTCGGTAGAGTCTCGGCCATGAGAGAAGGGGACGCCGTGAAGGAAACTGGAGGAGACATGATCGCACAGGCACGGCAGGCTTGGTCTGTCGCCAGGCGAGATCTCAGATTGGTCTATCGCTCATTGAGGCGTGACTGGCTGGCGCGCGACGAGGAGCGAGCTCGCCAGGCAGCACTGAAGAGAGCGTATGAGATGAGCGGTCGAACGGGGCCGCCGCCCCACGTCATCAAGCAAGAGGCTGTGCGGCAAGCTGCTCTGGCCGGCGGCATTCGGACACTGGTGGAGACGGGGACCCTGCACGGTGACATGGTCGCAGCCATGTCCTCGGACTTCGACGACATCTACTCGATAGAGCTCAGCCTCGAGCTCTACCTCTTGGCACGCTTGCGTTTCCTCGGCCGGCGCCATGTCCACCTGATACGCGGAGACAGTTCTGATCAACTCGGTCTTCTGCTGCAACGAGTGAACGATCCGTGTGTCTTCTGGCTGGATGGGCACTACGGCGGGGGCATCATGGCGCGAGGCAAGAAGGACGTGCCCATCGTTGAGGAGATCAACGCCATCTTGGCACACCCCGTTCACGGGCACGTCATTCTCATCGACGATCTCGGCATCTTCGAGCGTGCGCAGGACGGGACGCCTTCGACGGCGGCGCTGGAGGAGCTCGTGCGCGACAAGGACCCGTCATGCTCATTCGACACAGAAGACAACATGATCCGGATCACCCTGTCCTCGGACGATCCAAGGCAGCGTTCGGACTCGCGGTGATGTAGGAGGGCCGCGGGCAGCCGGCGCTCAGAAGCGGCCGCCGATCCAGGCGTCGCGCCCCGTCCAGGTGCCGTAGCGCACCACATCGCCGGTGCGCGGCGCCTCGATGCAGGTGGTGCCGCCGACGAAGATCGCGACGTGGTGGCTGAAGCTGGCGTTGCCGAAGAAGATGAGGTCGCCGGGGCGCAGGTCGGTGAGCGGGACGGGCGAGCTGGCGCGTTGTTGCATGGTCGCGCCGTGGTACAGGCCGATCCCGATGCTCGCGTAGCAGAACATGGTGAGGCCGCTGCAGTCGAAGCCGCTGGGACTGGCGCCGCCCCACACGTACGGCACGCCGAAGTAGCGCTGCGCGATGGCGACGATCTCCGGGTGGCCGGGGCTGTCGGGGTCGACCACAGGGATGGGGCCGGAGAAGCCGGTGAGCGCGACCTGGGCACGCCGCCGGGCCTCCGCCCTGAGCTTCTTGATCTGTCTCTCGATCTTGCCGGTGAGGTCCTGGAGGTCCGCCTCCAGGACGAGCAGCTCGTCCTTGTGCTGCTCGCGCTCGGCGACGAGGCGAGCGGCCGCCTTCTCGTCCGCCTCGAGCCTCACGCGGCGATCCTTGATGTCGCGCTTGTAGGCGGCGATGGCGTGGACCGTGTCCACGTCGCTGTTGCCAAGCCTCTCCATCATGTCCATCTGGCTGATGAGATCGTCGAAGCTGTCCGCCTGGAAGATCACGTCGATGACGCCGACGTCGCGCGCCTTGTAGATGCTTTGCGCGCGCAGGACGAGCTGCTCGCTCGCCTGCGCGAGGTTCTGGCGCGCGACCTCGAGCTGGCGCTGGTTCTCGTCGATCTTGGCCTGCACCGTCTCCAGCTGGGTCGAGGCCTGGTTGTACTTCTCCACGGCGATCTCTGACTGCGTGGAGACGTCGTCGAGGCGCGTCTCCACGGCGCGCAAACGCGCCTTGGCCTTGGCGACGGAGCCCGTCGCGGACACCGCGGGCACGGTGACGAGCATGACCGCGAGTACGCCGAGGAGGGCGATGAGGGCGGTCTTGACACGGATGCGGCGCGGTTCCACTCGGCGGTCTACCTTCGGCACCACGACCGAGGTGTGCTCCGCGGTCGCTTGTCCGGGGTCGGGGTGCAGACGTATTCGATGCCTCGGGCGCGTTCCCTACGCACGCTGGGAGAGCGCGCCCTCAGGCTCGCGGAAGATCAGGGCCGGCCACCGATCCAGGCGCCGCTGATGGAGCCGTAGCTCACCACGGCGCCCGTGTGCGGTGCGTGGATCATGCTGCCGCCGCCTACGTAGATGCCTACATGGTGGCTGTAGCTGGCGCTGCCGAAGAACACGAGGTCGCCGGGCTGCAACGCGCTGAGCGGGACCGGGGTGCTGGCGTGCTGCTGATCGGTCGCGCCGTGCGAGAGGCCGATGCCGATCTGCGCGTAGCAGTACATGGTGAGGCCGCTGCAGTCGAAGCCGCTCGGACTGGCGCCGCCGTACACGTACGGCACGCCGAGGTACCGCTGTGCGATGCCGACCACGGACGAATGCCCCGAGCCTCCGGGATCGACGACTGTGCCGCCCGCGCCGCCGGTGCTGCCGGTCTGCTGCGCGGCGGCGGCCTGCGCGGCGGCCTGCGCGCGCGCGGCCGCCTGCTGCTCGAGGCGCCGGATGTCCGACCTGATGCCTGCGGTCATCTGCTCGAGCTTGCCCTGGAGGCTCTCGACCTCGGCCTTGTTCTCCGCGGCCGATGCGACGAGCTTGGCGGCCGCCTTCTTGTCGGCGTTGAGCTTGACCCGCCGGTCCTTGATGTCTTGACGGTAGGCCGAGATGCTCTTGACCGTGTCGACGTCGCTGTTGCCCAGCCGCTCCATGAGATTGAGCTGGGTCACGAGGTCGTCGAAGCTGTTGGCGGCGAAGAGGACGTCGACGACGCCGACGTCACGCGCCTTGTAGATGTCCTCGGCCCGCGCCGAGAGCTGCTGGTTGGCGATGTCCAGGTTGTACTCGGCGACCTTGAGCAGCCGCTCGTTCTCTTTTATCTGCGCCTGGACGGTGGTGAGCTGCGTGGTGGCCTGGTTGTACTTCTCCACGGCAACGTCGACCTGGTGGTAGACGCCCTGCAGCTTGGCCTGCACCTCGCGCAGCTGTGCTTTCTTGCTGCTGACGGGAGAGGCGAACGCGGAGGTGGTGAGGGTGAGGGAGAGGAGGAGGGTGCCGAGAAGGACAGAGAGCGTGACGATCCGTCGTTTGCCGTTCACTGCATCGCCTCCTTTTGGGCGCCGCGCCTGCCGCGGAACGCCCTCGTTGAGGTGAGCCCTCACGTGCTCTGCACTCACCGAACTCAAGTACGAGACCCTAGCATCCGGGCCGTCCGGTGACAACCGCGGCGGCCCGTTCGGCGGTCCTCCCGGCGGTCCTCCCGGCCGCGTCGGTCAGTGGCTGACCGGCTGCGTCGTGAGCGGCTCCGGCGCCCCGCTCGTTGACCCGGCTGCGTCGGTCAGTGAGCGGTGCACCTCCGGCGCCCCGCTCGTTGACCCGGCTGCGTCGGTCAGTGAGCGGTGCACCTCCGGCGCCCCGCTCGTTGACCCGGCTGCGTCGGTCAGTGAGCGGTGCACCTCCGGCGCCCCGCTCGTTGACCCGGCTGCGTCGGTCAGTGAGCGGTGCACCTCCGGCGCCCCGCTCGTTGACCCCGCTGCGTCGGTCAATCGACGCCGGCGCGGCGCACCGTACCGCGAGGGGTGGGGCGCGGCCACATGCGCTTGAGCGCCTTGATGAACGCCTTGTTGCGCTCGTCCTTACGCCAGTTGCGGATGATCACCATGCCCCACCAGTGGAAGAGCAGCTGCTTGGTGAACTGCATGGTGAAGATGTAGCGCAGCCAGGTGCGCAGCGAGTAGAAGCGCATGTAGCCGCGGAGCACCTCGATCTGCAGCTCGTAGGGCGTCATGCGCGCCGGCTCGAAGACGGCGTGGTGCGCGTCGTAGAGCTCCCAGCGCTTGTCGAAGATGCGGCCGGCGGCATCGAACTCCTCGAACTGCTGCGTGCCGGGGAGCGGCGTCAGGATGTTGAGCATCACCGTGTCGATCTTGTTCTTGATCGCGAAGGCCACGGTGTCGCGCACGGTCTGGACGTCGTCGCTGTCGGCGCCCAGCACGAACATGCCGTGACTCTTGATGCCGTACTCGTGCAGCAGCTTGATGGCGCGCTCGATGTCCGCCACGGTCTGTGCCTTCTCGAACTTGTCCAGCGTCTCCTGATTGACCGACTCGAGGCCGAGGTAGACGAGCTGGCAGCCGGAGCGGCGCATGAGGTCGAGCAGCTCCGGGTCGCGGACGACATCGGTGCGCACTTGGGCCGACCACGGGATGACGAGATCCTCGTCGATCATCATCTGCAGCAGCTTCTTGAGCCGCTTGCGGTTGGCGGCCATGTTGTCGTCGTAGAAGAAGATGCGCTGCGGTCGCTTGTCCTTGAGCTCGGCGATGACGCTCTCGGCGCTGCGGAACCGGTACTTCTTGCCGAACATCGCGGTCACCGAGCAGAAGGTGCAGTCGAAGGGGCAGCCCCAGCTGGTCATGATCGGCATCGTCGTGAGCTTGTCGCTGCCCACGAGCAGGCGCAGGTCCGGGAACGGAAGCTCGTCGAGGTCGGCGAGGGCCGCCCGCGGCGGGTTGTGCACCGCGAGGCCGTCGCGCGTGAACGAAAGGCCGGCTATGCTCTCGAGATCGCGGTGGCCGGCCAGCGCCTCGATGAGCTCGAGCATGAGCTGCTCGCCGCCCTCGCCGCGGGCGACGTAGTCGACGTGCTCGAGGGCTTCGTCGGCCATGAACGTCACGTGGGAGCCGCCGATGATGACGGGGATGCCCTTGGCCCGGATCTCCTGGGCGAAGCCGTAGGCCGTCGTCGCGGTCGAGGTCGTGCTGGAGAGGCCGACGAGGTCCGCGCTGCCGACGTCGTCCCAGTCTATGGGCGCGAAGGTCGGGTTGTACACGAGCACGTCATGGCCGTGCTGCGTGAGCGTGGCGGCGATGATCGGCAGTCCCAGGCGGGGGAGCAGGACCTTCGCGTACACGTGCATCCCGGGGGGCTCGGGCTCGATGAGGCGGATCTTCATGACGCTCCTTGGTAACAGGGAAGGAAACAGCCGGCGACCTCTGGCCGCACGGACGTCGGGACGATCACCAGAGACCTGATGATAGTCCCGGTCTCTCGCGGTGAACAGTCGGTCGGCAACCCGGTGGGTGCGGATCCCTCACAGATGACGACGTACCAATACGTACCCAGGGGTCAAACGGGGAGGCGCCGGCGTGTTCACGCCTCCGGTGCCTAGAAGAGCGCCCTGAGCGCCTCGCCGGCGAGGTAGACGCCCGCGCCGACGAGGGCGGCCGCCGGCAACGTGAGGATCCACGCGGTGACGATGTTGCCGGCGACCCCCCAGCGCACCGCGGACAGGCGCTGCGTCGAGCCGACGCCCATGATCGACGCCGTGATGGTGTGAGTGGTGGAGACCGGCACGCCGAAGTGCGTCGCGACCTGGATGACGCTCGCGGCCGTGGTCTCGGCGGCGAACCCGTGGATGGGGTCCAGCTTCATGACCTTGGATCCCAGGGTGTGGATGATGCGCCAGCCGCCGGAGTAGGTGCCGAGCGCCATGGCGACCGCGCAGACGATCTTGACCCACGTCGGGATGTAGAACGTGTCGATCGAGCCGCTGGCGAAGAGGGCGAGGGCGATGACGCCCATTGTCTTCTGCGCGTCGTTGGCGCCGTGGGAGAAGGCCATGAACCCCGCCGAGATGGGCTGGAGGCGGCGGAACCACGCGTTGACGGGTGCCTGCTGGCGCTTGCGCACCAGCCAGATCAGGCCGGTCATCAGGAGCCACGCGCCGACGAACCCGATGAGCGGCGAGAAGACCATCGGCAGGATGATCTTGTCGAAGACCCCGCTCCAGATGACGCCGTCGACGCCCGCCTTGGCGATCATGGCCCCGATGAGGCCGCCGAAGAGCGCGTGGGAGGAGCTGGAGGGGATGCCGAAGTGCCACGTTGCGAAGTTCCATACGACAGCCCCTACGAGGGCGGCCATGACCACCTGCAGGGTGACGAGATCGGTGTCGACGATCCCCTCGCCCACGGTCTTGGCGACGCTGGTCGAGACCAGGGCGCCGAGGAGGTTGAGGCCGGCCGCCATGAGCACGGCAGTGCGCGGCGACAGGGCGCGTGTCGACACGGAGGTCGCAATCGCATTGGCGGTGTCGTGGAAGCCGTTGGTGTAGTCGAAGACGAGCGCCAGGATGACGATCGCGATGAGAAGGACCAAGGCCTGTTCTCAGGTCAGTTGTGTTTGAGCACGATGCTCTCGATGACGTTGGCGACGTGCTCGCACTCGTCGATCGCCGCCTCGAGGATCTCGTAGATGTCTTTCCACTTGATGATGTCGGTGCACTTCATCTCGCCGTCGAACAGGCTCGCCATGGCATCGCGCAGGATGCGGTCGCCGTCGTTCTCGAGGCTGTTGATGGCGATGATGCGTTCGTCGAGTCCCTTGGGCTTCTCGAGGTTGTCCATGCACTCCTTGAGGAGCGGCGTGGCCTTGGCGATGACCTCGGCTTGCCGGCGCGCCTGGTCGGTGATCTCGCCGACCCGGTACAGGATGACCATGTCGGTCGCAGCCTCGATGTTGTCCAGGATCTCGTCGGTGGTCGCCACGAGGTCGTAGATATCCTCGCGGTCGATGGGCGTGATGAACGACTTGTTGAGGCGGCGGATGATGTCGTGGACGATCTTGTCGCCGACGTGCTCGTGCTCGAGGATCGCTGCCGCGATGCCCTTGCGGTCGCCGTCGGTCATGAACTTGACGAGGAGCTGAGCCGCCGCGTCGAGATTGGCGGCGAGCTCCGAGAACAACCGGAAATAGTCGTGTTCCTTCGGAACGAGACTGAGTCTCACACGGGCTCCTTTCCCCTACCCCGGCCCTGTGCCGCGCGTAATGCTATACGGATTCGGGCGGGGCGCAACCCCCCGTGTCGGGGCCGACGAGTGCCCCTGGCGGGCTTGCCCGGACGGGCGCGCGGTCACCGGGCCGGGCCCCGTTGCCGGGAGCGGCGACGGGCGACCCCGCCGCCCCGTCACGTTTCCCGCGGGGGCGTCGTTAAGGGGAGGGGAGCCACCGAGCCGGTGGCTAACGAGCCGCAGGATCGAAGGAGGTCGTAGCAGTGAAGAAAGTGCTCCTGATCACCGTCGTCGCTGCCCTCGCGCTGACGCTCGTGCCGCTGGCCATCGCCGGCGGACACGGCGGTGGGGGCTGGAAGCACGGCAAGGCCAAGTTCAATCTGGTCGGCAGCGTGGTCGCTCCCGAGGTTGACGACCCGGCCGTCGACCCCGCGGTCGCCCCCGTCGCCGTCGACCCCATCGAGCCCGTCGACCCCTCCACCATCACCATCAGGGTGAAGGCGGGCAGCCACATCAAGGGTCTTCCCGGCACCGAGAAGATGTTCGACGTTGCCGACGGCGCCAAGGTCTGGCA
Organism: uncultured Thermoleophilia bacterium; assembly: GCA_963705205.1. Lineage (GTDB taxonomy): Bacteria > Actinomycetota > Thermoleophilia > UBA2241 > UBA2241 > CAIXSE01. Next base: position 47,102 of record CAVPJG010000010.1, on the reverse strand, counting down.
GCTCACCGGGGACGGGGCCGTCGCCAGGACGCTCGCCGACATCGAGCCCGGTGACTGGGTGAAGGCGCGCGGCACGGTCAAGAAGGTCGCCGACGGCAAGGGCGGCACCACCCTCGAATGCACCATCAAGACGTTGAAGTACCGCGACCGCACTCCGCCGGTCGAGGAGACCGCTCCGCCGGTCGCGCAGTAGCGGGAACGCTACCGCGCGCGGGCGCCCGCGACAGACATGATCGACGCACGGCCGCCGGCCCGGCTCGCGGATGCGAGCCGGGCCGGCCTCGTTCTGCACCCCGATCCCCGGTGCCGTCCGGGTCTCCTGGGGCGAAGGGGATGAGGGACCGTCCGTGTGTGAAGCTCATGCGTATTCGGTAGAGTGCTCCTCGATGGGAGCCGACCACGACGCATACTTCGAGGAGGTCGAGGCGCGCTTCGAGAACGCGCACGACCTCGACCTCGGCCTCGAGGAGGAGTTCCAGATCCTCGACCGCGAGACGCTCGCCCTCACCGGCGCCTTCGAGGTGCTGCGCGACTCGGCGCCGGCGCGCCTGCGCGAGCGCATCGCCGGCGAGCTGCTCACCTCGGAGATCGAGGTCTCCACGCCGCGCACGCTGCACTTCGGGCAGGCGGCGAAGCAGCTCCTGCTCAACCGGGCGGAGCTGTTCGCGCACGTCGACGAGCAGGGCTACGCGCTCGGCTCGACGGGCACCCACCCCTTCTCGGGCTGGAAAGACCAGCAGATCATCGACACGCCGCACTACCGTCTGGTCGAGGACCGCCTCAAGTACGTCGCCTGGCGCAACAACACCTGGGCGGCGCACGTGCACGTCGGGGTCCGCGGCTGCGACAAGGCGGTGGCGATCTGTGACGCGCTGCGGACGTACCTGCCGCACCTGCTGGCGCTGTCCGCGAACTCGCCCTTCATCGAGGACGTCTGGACGCGGCTGCACTCGGCGCGCACGCAGACGTTCGTGCGCATGTTCCCGCGCTGCGGCATCCCGGACGTGTTCGGCACGTGGGCGGCGCACCGCGGCTTCTACGAGGAGCTCGTCGACACCAACTGCATCCAGGAGTTCACGCAGATCTGGTGGTCGGTGCGGCCGCACCACCGCTTCGGCACCGTGGAGGTCCGCATCTGCGACGCGCAGACCGAGGCATGGCAGAGCCTTGCGATCTCGTCGCTGACCGTCGGGCTGATCGCCCACCTCGGTCGCGTCTACGACGAGGGCATGCCGCTCCCGATCCTCGAGACGCGCTACATCGAGGAGAACCTGTGGCGCGCCATCCGCTACGGCTTGGACGGCAAGCTGGTGGACTGGGTGATGGGTGAGGAGCTGCCGGCCACCGACGCGGTGCGGCACTTGGTCGAGCTGGCGGCGCCCACCGCGGACGGCATCGGCCTGAGCCCGCACCTCGCCGACGTGGAGCGTATGCTGCGCGACGGCAACGGCGCCCAGCGGCAGGCTCGCGCTCACGTCGAGGGCAAGGGCCTGCATGAGGTGTTCGCCGGCACGGTCGCCGACGCCCACCGCAGCTCGATAGGACAGACCGCGGACGTGCAGGAGAGCAGCGATGAGTGAGCCTCGAGAACAGCAGAGAGTGGTCCCCGACGCGGAGCGCGCCCGGGCGCTGCTGGAGCAGCTGAAGAGCGTGCACGCGGTCGACGTGGGCCGCGACATGGTCGTCGCGGCCGTGAACTTCAGTTACCCCAAGCTCGGGCTGTCCGACGAGACGCGAGAGGTGCGGGACCTGGGTGACGTGCGGCTGTCGATCGAGCTCATCCGCGCGATCCTCGACGTGCTCGACCGCGAGCACCGGGGCGCGGGCACGAGTGACCTGCACGACACGCTCGCGCAGATGCAGCTCGCCTACGCGCATGCGGTGCAGCTGGCGAACGCCGAGCGGGCGGCGGCGCAGGGGGCACCTGCGAGCGGGGGGGAAGCGTCGGCCGGCGAGGCTGCGGCGGCGCCAGCCGGCGAGCCCGGCGGGGAGCCTGCTGACGAGGCGGCCGGGGAGGCGGCGCCGGCAGAGCCGGCGCCGGAGAAGCAGCCCTCGAAGAAGCGCCCGGCCGCAAAGAAGAAGGCGGACGCGCCGGCCGAGCCGGCGAAGAGCAAGCCGGCGCCGAAGAAGAAGAAGCCGGCCGCGAGAAAGAAGCCCGCCGCCGACGGCTGATCAGCCTCCAGAGGCGAGCTGACGAGGGGCGGCAACGAACTGGTGGACCGGCTCCGATCTCGGGGACCAGGCGTACCGCTCTGCCGGCGTCAGACGCCGGAGAGCGCCCAGAAGCGCGCCTCGTCGAGCTCGTCGCCGGCCTCGACGACGATGAACTCATCGTCGTGCGGCCCGCTCACCAACTTATCGAGGAAGCGCAGCGAACCGGTGAGGCGCTCCAGCGGCAGGTCGTAGAACCGGCTGACCGTCTCGAGGTACTCACGCTTGTCCGCCAGCCCCTTCACCCCCGGCGTCTCGATCACGGCGACGCGCGTGTAGTGCTCCATGATGAGCCTCGCGACGTAGGCCGCCTTCTCCTCGCCGTACTTGGGGATGATCGCCAGGTACTCCTTGTACGGGTCGTCGATGAAGTCGACCCACCCGCGGGTGTAGTAGTACGTCCCGGGCTGGGCGCCGTGCTCCTCGAGGTAGCGGGCGCGCGACCCCAGCAGCAGCGAGATGCAGTCGTCGGCGGCGGGCAGGACCAAGCGGTGCTCGCCCCCTTTGAGGCCGACGGTGCCGTTGCTGCAGCGGGCGCACGACAACAGGATGTCGCAGTCGCCGGGCGTGCCGTCGATGCGCTCCTGCAGCGCGGCGCGCAGCCTGTCCGGGTAGTCGTGCAGCGCGCCGTCGACGAACTCGACCTCGAGGCCGCGGCCGTCGTGCTCGAGCACGGCCTCGATCTCATTGCGGAGCACCTCGCAGCTGACGATCTTGGGCGGGACTGTCATGTGTGCATGGTAACAGGACCAGACTGGTCCTGTCGCTCCTGCCTCGCCCCGGGGCGGGGTGAGGCGGCGGCCGCGTGTACGCCCTCAGGCGCCCTGCGGTAGCATTGTCCTCTCGCGTCCCGACACGACACCATCGCGCGCAGCCCCCTGACGGACTCGCGCGCTGCCAACACGAGGAGGACCATCGTGAGCGTCAACAAGCTGCTCGTCGCGGGCGCCGGCCAGATGGGCGCCGGCATCGCTCAGGTGTCGGCCGTCGCCGGCCTCGAGGTCGTCATGATCGACGTCGCCGACGAGTTCATCGCCCGGGGCATGGCCGGGATCGAGAAGGGGCTCGGCAGGCTGGTCGAGAAGGGCCGCATCGAGGCGGGGGACCGCGACGCCGCCCTCGCGCGCATCACCACGGGCACCGACATGGCCGCCGGCGCCGGCGCCGACCTGTTCATCGAAGCGGCGCCGGAGTCGATGGAGATCAAGCAGGGCCTCTTCGAGAAGGCGGCGGCGACGCTGCGCCCCGACGCCATCCTCGCGACCAACACCTCGAGCCTCTCGGTGAGCAAGCTCGCCGCGTTCGTGACGGACCCCGCGCGCTTCGTGGGCATCCACTTCTTCAACCCCGTGCCGCTGATGGCGCTGGTCGAGGTCGTGCGCGGCGAGCAGACCAGCGACGAGACGCTCGCCGCCGCCAGGAGCTTCGCCGAGGCCGTCGGCAAGACGGCGATCACCGTCACGGATTCGCCCGGCTTCGTCGTCAACCGCATCCTCTTCCCGATGATCAACGAGGCGGCCAACGCCTACCATGAGAGTGTGGCCAGCGCCGAGGACATCGACACCGGCATGAGGCTCGGCGCCAACTGGCCCATGGGCCCGCTCGCGCTCGCCGACCTCGTCGGGCTCGACACCACCAAGGCCATCCTCGAGACCCTGGAGCGCGAGCTCGGCGACGTCAAGTACACGCCGAGCCCCGCCCTGGGCGGACTGGTCGCCGCCGGCAAGCTCGGGCGCAAGAGCGGTTCCGGCTTCTACGACTACGGGAAGTGACCAAGACGTGAGCCCACTCGAGCGCGGCTACGTGCAACTGTACACGGGCGACGGCAAGGGCAAGACCACGGCGTCGCTCGGCTTGGTGCTGCGCGCGCTCGGGCAGGGTCTGCGGCCGGCCGTGCTCCAGTTCATGAAGGCCGATCCCAACTGGGGCGAGATCGTCGGCCTCAGGAAGCTGGGAGTGCCGGTGCAGCAGTGCGGGCTCGACCACTGGGTGCTCCCCGGCAAGGTCAGCGACGAGGACCGCGCGGCCGCGGCCGAAGGCTTCAGCCGCGCGCGGGCGCTCGTGATGAGCGGCGACTACGACCTCGTGGTGCTCGACGAGCTCGTGACCGCGGTGTTCTTCGAGCTCGTCCCCGTGGGCAGCGTCCTGGATCTCATCACCACGAAGCCGGCGGCCGTGGAGCTGGTGATCACCGGCCGTCGCGCGCCGGAGGAGCTCGTCGCGGCGGCCGACCTGGCCACGGAGATGCGGCCGCTCAAGCACTACTTCGACGCCGGCGTGCAGGCGCGCCCCGGGATCGAGTACTAATGCACGGAAGAGCCATTGAGCGACCGCCGGCCCGAAGGGCCCCGAGGCGGACGGACTGAGCGGGGTCCTGCACGTGACGCACACGCTCATCTATCCGCACACCAGCGCGCACAACGCCGCCGGCCACCTCGAGATCGGCGGCTGCGACGTCGTCGACCTCGCGCGGGACTTCGGGACGCCGCTGTTCATCTACGACGAGCTGACGCTGCGCGACCAGTGCCGCGCCTACCACGCCGCGTTCGGCGCGCGCACCGACCTCTACGAGATCGTCTACGCGAGCAAGGCGTTCAGCTGTCGCGCGATGGCGGAGCTGGTCGCGCAGGAGGGTCTGTCGCTGGACGTGGCGACCGGCGGCGAGCTGGCCGCCGCGCTGTCCGGTGGCTTCCCGCCGGGGCGCATCTACTTCCACGGCAACAACAAGTCGCCCGCCGAGATCGACGCCGGCCTCGACGCCGGCATCGGCCACTTCGTGGTCGACTCGTTCGAGGAGATCGAGCGGCTGGAGGCGGCGGCAGCCGCCCGCGGCCGCTCCCAGGATGTGCTCGTGCGTGTCACCCCGGGGGTGCGCCCCAACACGCACGACTTCATCCAGACCGGCCAGCAGGACAGCAAGTTCGGGTTCGGGCTGGCCGACGGGCGCGCGCAGGAGGCGGTGCGCCGCCTCAGGGACGCGCCCCACCTCGAGCTCGTCGGCGTGCACGCGCACATAGGCTCCCAGATCTTCGAGCTCGACTCGTACCGGCGCGAGGTCGAGGTCCTCTTCATCGCCATCGACGAGTGGCGGCGCGACTACGGCTTCGGGTGCCGCATCTTCAACATCGGCGGCGGCCTCGGCATCCGCTACACGACCGCCGACCAGCCCAGCTCCATCGCGGAGTTCGCTGCGATCGCCGTGGACGCGGTACGCGCCGGGGCCGCGAAGCACGGCATCCCCATGCCCCGGCTGTTCGTCGAGCCGGGGAGGAGCATCGCCGGCAAGGCGGCCGTCACGGCGTACACCGTCGGGACCGTCAAGGTCATCCCCGGCGTGCGCACCTACGTGGCCGTGGACGGCGGCATGAGCGACAACCTGCGGCCGATGCTGTACGACTCCAAGTACGAGGCGATGCTGGCGAACAAGGCGGAGGAGCCTGCGACCGAGGTGGTCACCGTCGCCGGCAAGCACTGCGAGTCTGGCGACGTGCTGGTGCGCGACGTGTACGTGGCGCCGCCCGAGCCCGGCGACATCCTCGTCACGCCGGGCACCGGGGCCTACGGCTACGCCATGGCCAACAACTACAACGCACAGCCGCGCCCCGCAGTGGTCATGGTCGGGGACGGCCGGGCGCGTGTCATCATCGAGCGCGAGACCTGGGACGGCGTGCTGCGCCTGCAGCGGCCGCTCGCCCCGTGACGACCCCACGACCGCGGAGGCACCACAGTGGACAAGGTAGGCATCGGGCTCCTCGGCTACGGCACGGTGGGGTCCGGCGTGGGCAAGCTGCTCGCCAGGAACGCCGGCGACATCACGCTGGCGACCGGCAAGGAGGTCGCGCTCATGCGCGTCCTCGAGAAGGACCCGACCTTCAGCCACCCGGACCTGGATCCAGCGCTGCTCACCACGCGCTTCGAGGACATCATCGAGGACCCGGAGATCCAGGTCGTCGTGGAGCTCATCGGCGGGACGGGCGCGGCGCTCGAGTTCCAGCTCCGCGCCCTCAAGGCCGGCAAGCACGTGGTCACGGCCAACAAGCAGCTCCTGGCCCAGCACGGCGCCGAGCTGTTCGCCGCCGCGGAGGAGAGCGGTGTGCACCTCCGCTTCGAGGCGAGTGCCGTCGGCGCCGTTCCCGTCATCAAGGTGCTGCGCGAGTCGCTGGTCGCCGCGGAGGTAAAGACGGTGTTCGGCATCGTCAACGGCACGACCAACTACATGCTCAGCGCGATGGCCGAGACCGGGGCCGAGTACGACGACGTGCTCAAGGAGGCCCAGCGGCTCGGGTACGCCGAGGCCGACCCCACGGAGGATGTGGGCGGCAAGGACGCGGCCGCCAAGATGGCCATCCTCAGCTCGATCGCCTTCCACAGCCGCACCGGCCTCGACGACGTCCCTTACGAGGGCATCGCCAAGGTGTCGTCCACCGACATCGCCCACGGCGTGAGGCTCGGCCTGGTCGCGAAGCTGCTCGGGGTGGCCAAGCTCATCGACGGGCGCATGAACGTGCGCGTCTATCCGGCCTTCATCCCCAGGACCCACCCGCTCGCCGGCGTGACCGGCGCCTACAACGCCGTCTTCCTGACCAGCGACGCCTTCGACAAGATCATGCTGTTCGGCCCCGGCGCCGGCAGCGTGCCCACCGCCTCCGCCGTCATCGGGGACGTGATCTCCGTGGTCAACACGGTGAAGGGCAGCTTCGTGCAGAACTGCCTCTGCTACAAGGACCTGCCGTTCTTCCCCGACGCCGAGATGGTCTCCAGGTTCTACCTCAGGTTGAGGGTGAACGATCAGCCGGGCGTGCTCGCCAAGGTCAGCGCGCTCTTCGGCGAGCACGGCGTGAGCATCCATTCCATGGTCCAGGAGGGCGGCGGCGACGAGGCCGAGCTCGTGCTGCTGCTCCACCCGGTCCGCGAAGCCCAGTTCTTCGCCGCGCTCGAGCAGATCAACGCCCTGCCCGACGTGCACGGCGAACCGGCCGTGATCCGCGTGGAAGGCGACTCTTGAGCGCCCCAGAGGAGAGGAGACAGCATGACTGACAAGAAGGGCCGCATCGGCATCCTCACCGGCGGAGGCGACATCCCCGGTCTGAACCAGGCGATCCGTGGCGTCACCCTGCGCGCCCTCGCCGAGGGGTTCGAGGTCGTCGGCATCCGTCGCGGCTGGGCCGGCCTCGTCGAGCTCAAGCGGGACGCGGCCGCCGACAACAGCGAGTGGGTGCTCCCGATCACCAGGGAGCTCGTCGAGCGCTACGCGTACTCGGGCGGCACGTTCCTCCACTCGTCGCGCACCCGCCCCAGCACCGTGCCGGCCAAGGCCGTCCCGGAGCACCTCAAGGGCACGTATTCCGCCGAGAAGAACGACCTCACGGACGAAGTGATCGCGAACCTCGAGTTCCTCGGCATCGACTACCTCGTGCCGGCGGGCGGCGACGACACGCTCAGCTACGGCGTCGAGCTCGGCCGCCGCGGGTTCCCCGTCGTGGCCATCCCCAAGACCATGGACAACGACGTGCCCGGCACCGACTACTGCATGGGCTTCGGCACCTGCGTCAACCGCACCATCGAGATGGCGCGCCAGGTCACCAGCTCCGCGGCTTCTCACGAGCGCATCGTCGTGCTCGAGGTCTTCGGCCGCTACGCCGGCTTCACGGCGCTGCTGCCGACCTTCGCCGGCGCCGCCGACCGCTGCGTGATCCCGGAGGCCGAGTTCGACATGGAGAAGCTCACGGATCTCCTGGTCGCCGACCGCAACGGCCGGCCCGAGGGGTACTCGGTCTGCATCGTCAGCGAGGGCGCCATGCCGTCCGGCGGTGAGATGGTCTTCATGGGCGGCGAGAAGGACATGTTCGGCCACGCCAAGCTCGGCGGCATCGGCCAGAACGTGAGCAACAAGATCAAGGAACTGGCGCCGAAGTACAACGGCGGCAAGAAGATCGACATGATCAGCATGAACCTGAGCTACCTGGTGCGCAGCGGCGCTCCGGACGCGATCGACTGCATCGTGCCGACCGCCTACGGCAACCTCGCCGTCGACCTCATCCTCAAGGGCCAGACGGGCCGCATGGTCGCGCTGCAGGGCGGCCGCTACGGCTCGGTGCCGATCGACGAGGTCGTCTCGACAAAGAAGGTCGTCGACGTGGGCCGCTACTACGACACCGAGCGCTACCGACCCAAGTACGACGCGCTCGAGCTGTCGCCGATGATGGTGCTGGGCGGCTCGGCGTGAAGCAGCCGCAGTCGAGCCGGCCCCAGCGGGGCCGCCACCCGGGCCGCGCGGAAGAGGGGAGCTGATGCGCAAGCGCGTCCTCCTCGTCCCCGACGGTATGGCCGACGAACCCCAGGCCGCGCTCGGCGGCAGGACGCCGCTGGAGGCGGCGGCCACGCCCGCCATGGACGGCCTCGCCCGGGGCGGCATGTGCGGTCTTGCGCACACTGTCCCCGACGGCATGCCGCCCGGCAGCGATGTCGCCAACCTGGCCGTGCTCGGGTACGACGCGGCCGCCGTCTTCAGCGGGCGCAGCCCGCTCGAGGCGGCCTCCCTTGGCGTGGAGCTGGGCTCGGACGACGTCGCCTACCGGCTCAACCTCGTGGCCGTGGCCGGCGGCCTCATGAAGGACAACACCGCGGGCCACATCGGCGGCGACGAGGCTCGTCGCTGTATCGAGGCGCTGCAGGCCGAGCTCGGCAGCGACGCGTACGAGTTCCACCTCGGCGTGAGCTATCGCCACCTGTTCGTCTGGCGGGGCGGGGCGCTGGTGCCCTGTACCCCGCCGCACGACATCCTCGACCGGCCGGTCGCAGGGCACCTGCCCGGCGAGGCGGCCGGCGTGGCCGGCGATGGCTCGCCGGCGGCCGAGCTCGCCGCGCTCCAGTCTCGCGCGAGCGCCGTGCTCGAGCGCGTCCGGCCCGGGACGAGCGCGTGGTTCTGGGGCGAGGGCACGGCGCCGCGGATCTCGCCGTTCCGCGAGCACTTCGGCCTCAGCGGCGCCGTGGTCGGCGCCGTCGACCTCGTGCGCGGCATCGGCCGGCTCGCCGGCCTCGACGTGATCGACGTGCCCGGCGCGACCGGCGGCCTCGACACGGACTATGGCGCCAAGGCGAGCGCAGCGATCGCGGCGCTCGCCGACCACGACCTCGTCTGGGTGCACGTGGAATCGCCGGACGAGGCCGGCCACATGGGCGACCTGCGCGAGAAGGTCCGCGCCATCGAGCGCGTCGACGCCGAGGTCCTCGCGCCCATCCTGGCGTCCGCCGGGCGCCCGGCCGTGCTCGTGGTCCCCGACCACCTCACACCGCTGCGCACGCGCACGCACGCGACCGGCCCGGTGCCGTTCGCCATCGGGGCGTCGCTGCCGGGGGCGGGTGGTGGCGGCGCCATGGCCTACGGGGAGTCACAGGCGGCCATGACCGGGCTCGTCGTGGAGAACGGCGCCGCACTCATGCGGCTGTTCCTCGAGGCGACGGGGTAGAGTACCCGCCTGCGGCGTCCGCACCTCGCGGCCGCCGAAGGCACGAGCCGGGAGGCGGTGGTAGCTGCGGCGATGAGCTCGTCCCACGAACAACCAGAACGGCAGCCGGCGCGGGAGCGCCCGGCGGACGAGCCCGTCGTCACCACCACGAGCGCCGAGCGCTACGTGATGAGCGGGGGGCGCGCGTCGCGGCTCGCGGTCAAGGAGGGCGACCTCTTCCTCTACACCAACGAGCTCGGGCAGGTGCCGGGCACGGAGAACTCCGTGCTGGGGCTGTACTACCGCGACACGCGCCACCTCAGCAGGTACGTGCTCTCGATCGCCGGGCGCCAGCCGGTGCTGCTCAGCGCGAGCGCCGAGCGGGGTTACGCGGCGACCATCGAGCTCACCAACCTCGAGGCGCGCACCGCGGACGGGCACGTCCTGCCCCAGGCCAGCGTGCACGTGCGCCGCACGCGCTTCGTCTCCGACCGGCTGTACGAGCTCCTCCGCGTGCGCAACTACCACCAGCGCGAGGTGGACCTGGTCCTCGATCTCGACTTCGACGCGGACTTCGCCGACCTCTTCGAGGTGCGCGGCAGCCGGCGGCGGCGGCGTGGTTCGCGTCTTGCGCCGCGGGTGAGCGACGGTACGCTCACGCTCTCGTACCTGGGGCTGGACGACGTGACGCGCCAGACCATCGTGCGCTTCCACGACCGGCCGGAGTCGCTCAAGCAGGGGCGGGCGCGGTTCCGTCTCCGCCTCCCGCCGGGCGAGCGGGCCGTCATCCGCTACGACATCCAGGTGGTGGGGCCGGAGGCGCCGGGAGAGGCGGGCGGCGAGTTCAACGCGCGTATCGGCGCGCTCCGTCACGAGCACGAGCGCTGGGCGTCGGACGCTACCGACATCTTCACCGACAACGACCAGGTGAACCGGGCTCTCCGCCGAGGTCAGGACGACCTGCGATTGCTCTCCACGGTGATCGACGGCGAGCGGGTGCCCCTCTCGGGGCTGCCGTGGTTCGGGGCGCCGTTCGGACGCGAGATGACGTTCGTGGGGCTCGAGACCCTGCTGCTCGACCTGCGCTGGGCGCGCTCGGCGGTCTCGTTCCTCGCTCGCCGCCAGGGCCTGCAGGACAGCGCCTTCCGCGAGGAGCAGCCGGGCAAGATCATGCACGAGCTGCGGCGCGGCGAGCTGGCCGCCATCCGCGCCGTTCCGCACACGCCGTACTACGGCTCCGTCGACTCCACCGCACTGTGGCTGCTGCTGGTCGCCGAGCTCGCGGTGTGGACCGGCGATCTTGAGGGGTTCGAGCTCCGCGCCGCGGCCGTCGACGCCGCACTCGGGTGGATCGACGGTCCGGGCGACCCCGACGGCGACGGGTTCGTGGAGTACGAGCGCCGCTCCCGGGTGGGGCTGCGCAACCAGGGGTGGCGCGACTCGTTCGACGCGGTGCTGCACGAGGACGGCACGCCCGCTGCGGGGCCCATCGCCCTGGCCGAGACGCAGGGCTACGTCTACTACGCCAAGCGGCGCCTCGCTGCCGTCTTCGGGCAGCTGGGAGACGTGGAGCGCGCCGAGCGGCTGTCGCAGGACGCCGCGCGCCTCAAGCTCGCCTTCAACGAGCGGTTCTGGATGGAGGACCAGGGCTTCTACGCCATGGCGCTCGACGGGCAGAAGCGCCAGGTACGCTCCCCGTCCTCGACCATCGGCCACGCCCTGTGGTCGCGGATCGTGGCCGAGGAACACATCCCGGCGGTCGTGCGGCGGCTCATGGCTCCGGACATGTTCACCGGGTGGGGCATCCGCACGCTCAGCAAGGAAGCACGTTTCTACAACCCGGTGAGCTTCTACAACGGCAGCGTGTGGCCGTTCGACACCGCGCTCATCGCGAACGGCCTCAAGAAGCACGGCTACGTGCAGGAGGCGAACCGCCTCGCCTGGGGGCTGGTGGAGGCGGCGGCCGCGCACGAGTACGCCCGCCTTCCGGAGATGTTCTGCGGGTTCACGCGGCAGACGGTCGACCGCCCGGTCTCCTTCCCGATGGCCTGCTCGCCCGATGCCAACTCGGCCGCCGCGCTGTTCCTCGTCCTGCAGTCCATGCTGGGCATCTACGCGCAGGCCGAGGAGAACATCGTCTACGTCCACAACCCGGTACTGCCGCGCTGGCTGGGCGAGGTCACGCTCAGCAACCTGCGCGTCGGCCGCACCACCATGCGCCTCCGCTTCCGCCGCGAGGGCGGGCAGACGAGCTTCTCGGTACTGGACAAGCAGGGGCCGGGGCGTATCGTGGTCGTCGAATAGTCGATCGTACGGGGGCACGCGCGATGACCGAGCTCACCATCGCCCACATCAGCGACATCCACGCCGGCTCGCCGTACTTCGTCCCGAGCCTCATGGACCGCGTCGTCGTGGAGCTCAACGAGCTCGAGCCGGACGTCGTCCTGTGCACCGGCGACCTCACCGAGATGGGCTTCCGCCAGGACTACGTCACCGCCAAGGAGTACATGGACCGCATCCAGGCGCCGCTGGTCGTCATCCCGGGCAACCACGACGCGCGCAACGTCGGGTACGTGCACTTCGAGGAGCTCATCGGTCCCCGCTGGCACTCGCTCTCCATGGGCGGGGTCAAGATCGTGGCGCTCGACTCCTCCGAGCCGGACCTCGACTACGGGCAGATCGGCAGGGCCCGCTACGACTTCCTGCGCGAGGAGTTCGGCCGGCCGGCCACGTTCCGTATCTTCATGCTCCACCACCACGTGCTGCCCATCCCCGGCACGGGGCGCGAGCGCAGCATGGCCCTCGACGCCGGCGACCTCCTCGAGGTCCTCCAGGAGTGCGGCGTGAACCTGGTGCTCTCCGGCCACAAGCACGTGCCGTATGCCTGGCGCCTCGAGCACCTCTTCGTCGTCAACGCCGGGACGTGCAGTTCTCTCCGCCTGCGGGGCAACACCAAAGCGTGCTACAACCTCGTCCGCATCGACGACGACAGGGTGCAGGTGGCGCGCAAGTACCCGTTCCACGGTGAGGAGACGCTGATCGACTTCGTACCGTCCACCGCCGCGTTCGACAAGTACATCTGCCCCGTGCCCCAGGAGGAGAGCAGATAAGCACCGGCCGGCCGCGCGCCGTCGTGCTCGTCGACGGCGAACACTACCCACCCGTGGTCGCGGCCGCAGTGGCGCGGCTCGAAGACGCGTACATCGTGGCGGGCGGGATCTTCGCCGGCGGCCGCGAGAAGCTGCGCGGCGGCGAGGCCGGTGGGCTCGCCGCGCTCGCCGCCGAGATCGGGGTGCCGCGGCTCGACGCCGTGGAGCCGCGGTCCGCGTCCGCGCACGAGGTACTCGAGGGCGTACGCGGCGTCCTGCGTGCGCTGCGCGCCGAGGCCCTCGTCGACCTCTCCGATGAGCCGGTGGTGGGCTACCGCGAGCGATTCCTGCTCATGAGCGCGGCCCTCGCCGAGGGCGCGGCCTATGTGACCTCCGACACCGAGGTGCGGCCGCAGGCGTTCGCCCGGCTCGGGGTCACGCCGTCGCTCGCCGTCATCGGTACCGGAAAGCGCGTCGGCAAGACCGCCGTGAGTGGCTGGCTGGCGCGGCGGCTCGACGCCGCCCGGCGGGCCGACGGCGGCGTCGTGGTGCTCGCCATGGGGCGCGGCGGCCCGCCCGAGCCGGAACTGATCCACGGCGGCGACGGGCTCGGCCCCGCCGAGCTGCTCGCCGCGTCGCGCGCCGGCCGGCACGCGGCCAGCGACTGCTACGAGGACGCGGTGCTCGCCGGCGTGACCGCGGTCGGGTGCCGGCGCTGCGGGGGCGGCCTCGCCGGCATGCCGTTCGACGACAACGTCCGCGAGGCGCTGCCTTTGCTGGACGGTCGCGGCGCGGCGCTGGCGGTGATCGAGGGCAGCGGCGCGGTGGTGCCGCCCGTCGCGGCGGACGCGACGCTGTGTGTCGCGGGAGCGAGCCAGCCGGCCGACTACGTCGCCGGCTACCTCGGCACGTACCGGCTGCTGCTCAGCGACGCCCTTGTGCTGACGCAGTGCGAGCCGCCGTTCGCGAGCCCGGGCGAGGTCGCCGCCGTGGCCGCCGCGGCCAGAGCGGTCAGGCCTCGCCTGGAGGTGGTGCGGACGGTGTTCCGGCCGCGGCCGGCGCTGCCCGTCCGCGGCCGCCGCGTGGCCTTCTTCACCACCGCGCCCGAGGCCGCGGCGCCGCAACTTGCGGCGTCGCTCACGGAGGAACACGGCGCCGAGGTGGTCCTCGTCTCGTGCGACCTGGCCGACCGGCGGCGGCTGCCGGAGGCGGTGGCGCGCGCCGCCGCCGAGGCGGACGTGTTCCTCACGGAGATCAAGGCGGCGGCGGTGGACGTGGTCGCCGAGGGCGCCGCCGCCGCCGGCCGCGAGCTCGTCTTCTGCGACAACGAGCCGGTGGCGCTCGAGGGCGACCTCGCCGCGACCGTGGACTGGCTCGCGGCGCTCGCGACGGAGCGCTTCGCGGCTCGCACACATGGAGGCTGACGATGCCGGAGCCACACGACATCCCCCTCATCGACGAGGGCGACCAGACGCCCTTCAGCAAGGGGCTCATGGCGCAGACGCTCATGGCGACCGGCTTGGCCCCGGAGAGAGCCTACAACGTGGCGGCCGCCGTGGAGCGGCGCCTGCGGCGCCGCGGGCCGGCGGCCCTCACCCTCGTCGACCTGCAGGAGATCGCGCGCGACCAGCTCGGACCGGAGAAGGGCGACGTCCTCATCGAGCGCTTCCGCCAGTGGCAGAAGCTGCGCCGCCTGGAGACGCCGCTGATCATCCTCATCGGCGGCGCGACGGGGGTGGGCAAGAGCACCCTGGCCACCCAGCTGGCGCACCGTCTCGGCATCACCCGGCTCATCGGCACCGACATGGTGCGCCAGACCATGCGCGCGTTCTTCGCCCCCGAGCTCATGCCGGCCATCCACACCTCGTCGTTCGACGCCGCCGCGGCCGTCCGCGTACCCGTGCCGCGCGAGACCGACCTCAGCAAGATGGGGTTCATCGAGCAGACGAAGGCGGTATCGGTGGGCATCGAGGCGCTGGTCCAGCGGGGCATCGACGAGGCCCAGCGGATGGTTGTCGAGGGCGTGCACCTCGTGCCGGGCTTCCTCGACCGCTCACGCTGGGGGGAGGCGATCGTGCTGGAGTTCATGCTCGCGATCACCGACAAGGAGCGCCATCGCGGCAACTTCACCGTGCGCGAGTGGGAGACGGGGGGGATCCGGCCGCTGCGCCGCTACATCGAGCACTTCGCCGAGATCCGCCGCATCCAGAAGTACATGGTGGGGCGGGCGCAGGCGCTGGGCGTGCCCGTCATCGACGGGCCGAGCCTCGACGACAACCTGAGCGAGGTGCTCGGGATGATCCTCCGCCGCGTGGAGGAGGAGGGCGGGGAGCCGGCGCCGGCCGGGGAAGCCAAGACGCGGCCGGCGTGACACGGGGCTTCAGTTCGGTCGCCGGCGTCCGATAGACTAAGCGTATCCCCGGTCCGCCCTCGTCCCCAGGCGCGCGTGCGGACCACGTCCCACACACGCGAGAAGCCGCGAGGTTACTGGGAATCTCTTGCGCGGTATGACATACTCTGCGAGCGGTGTCCTCACGGACCCGTCTTCCAATCGCACCATCCACTTACTCGTACGGCATCTCCCCAGCGCGGCGTCGTGGTACGCCGCTCAGACGATGCCAGGAGTCCCGGGAGCCCATGAGCACTGAAGAACAGACAGACCAGATGACCGTTCCGAGCGTACCCGCCGTGGAGACCGCCGTCGCGCCGCCGGTGGCGGAGAAGCCCGTCGAGGACAAGCCGGCCGGGAAGCCGGCGCGGGCGTCCAGGGCCAAGGCCGCGCCGGTCGCGGACAAGGCCGCCGACGCGGCGCCTGTCGGCAAGCCGGCGGAGGCGCCGTCTTCCGAGAAGACGGCGGAGGTCGCTCCGGCCGCGGCCGCTCCGGTCTCTGCGGCGCCGGCCGCGGCTCCCGCGACGGACAAGCCCGCCGAGGCCTCGGCCGCGGAGACGCAGCCCGCCGTCCCGTCCGCGGAGGCCTCGTCCCCCAGCGCCTCCGGCCCAGCGCCCGAGGCTCCGGTCGCCGGCGCTCCCGCCGCCGCGCCCGAGGCACCGGCCGGTGACAGGCTCGCCGGCGACGGCGAACGGCCGCAGCAGCAGGGCGGCCAGCAGCAGGGTGGCCAGCAGCAGCGGCAGGGCAAGGGCAAGAACCGCCGCGGGCGCGACAAGCGCCAGGGCGGCGGCGGCGGCGGGACCAGCCGCGTGACGATCGTCCTTCCATCCCGTGCACCGGCATCCTCGACGTTCTCCCGGACGGCTTCGGATTCCTGCGCACGAACGGGTTCACCCAGGGCGATCGCGATGTCTACGTCAGCCTCAGCCAGATCCGGCGCTTCGGCCTGCGCCGCGGCGACATGGTCGCCGGCCAGGTCCGCGAGCCCAAAGACAACGAGAAGTACAACGCGCTGCTCAAGATCGACTCCGTCAACGGCATCGATCCCGAGACTGCGCGCAAGCGACCCGTGTTCGAGCAGCTCACGCCGCTGTTCCCGGAGGAGCGGCTGCGCCTCGAGACCGACGAGCACGACACCGCGGCGCGCATCATGGACCTTATGTGCCCGATCGGCAAGGGCCAGCGCGGCCTGATCGTCTCGCCGCCAAAGGCCGGCAAGACCACCATCCTCAAGAAGCTGGCCAACTCGATCGCCGTCAACAACCCCGACGTGGACCTCTTCGTGCTTCTCGTCGACGAGCGCCCGGAAGAGGTCACCGATATGCAGCGCTCCGTCATCGGCACGGTCGTCGCGAGCACCTTCGACCAGCCGAGCGAGAACCACGTGCAGGTCACCGAACTGGTGCTCGACCGCGTCAAGCGCCTCGTCGAGATGGGTCACGACGTCGTCGTGCTGCTCGACTCCATCACGCGCATGGCTCGCGCCTTCAACCTCAACACCCCGGCCAGCGGCCGCATCCTCTCCGGCGGCGTCGACAGCACGGCGCTGTACCCGCCCAAGAAGTTCTTCGGGGCCGCCCGGAACATCGAGGAGGGCGGCTCGCTCACCATCCTCGCTACGGCCCTGGTCGATACTGGCTCGCGCATGGACGAGGTGATCTTCGAGGAGTTCAAGGGCACCGGCAACATGGAGATCCGGCTCGACCGCAAGCTCGCCGACAAGCGCATCTTCCCGGCCATCGACATCGACGCCACGGGGACGCGCAAGGAGGAGCTGCTCATGGAGCCGGCCGAGGCCGCCGCCGTCTGGAAGCTCCGCGGCGTGCTTCACAGCCTCGATCCCGCGGCCGCCATCGAGCTGCTCATCAAGAAGATCCGCGAGACCAAGAACAACGCCGAGTTCCTCAGCGCGCTGATCAAGAACTCGCGCTGACGCCGCCGCTCAGGCCTCGCCCCAGAGCTCTTCTCTGTCGGGGGCGAAGGCCACCAGCGGCCGCGGGTCGCCGCACGCCACACCGGTGAACATGCTCCGGTCGCCGATGACTGCTACCGCCTCGTCCACAGCCGCGTCGCGAGCGGCCACGGCGGCGATCGCCCGGAGGCAGCGCGCCGTCTCGGCCGTCGCGGTCTCGAGGATCTCCGCGAACGTCGCGGTGCGCGGCTCGTCCGGCAGCGAGGGGTAGTACCAGGGGCTCCGCTCTGCGTAGAGGCCGGCGGCGGCAGGCGCCGGGGTGTCAGGGTAGATCTGGGTGCGCACGACGCCGCCCTTGTCGACCGCGGGGGCGACCATGCCGAGAAGCCGTGTCGGCAGGGCGCGCGGATCGCTCATCGTCGTGTAGACCCACTCCATCGCGCGGAAGGCCGAGCGTCCCTCCCCGGGGGTGAACGTCACGCCGTACACGTCGCTCAGCATGCCGCTCAACAGCCGCGCGGCCGTCGTCGCCTGTGCCGGCGGCAGGCGCAGGAGCCGCTGGCGGCGCAGCCAGGCGGTGTCGTCGGACCGTTCGCGTATGAGGATGACGTCGATGGACGCCTCGAGGATCCCATGCCGACGGAAGGCCTCGGTCTTGGCCGGCGGATCAGCGCCGTCGGTGATGTCCCCCGTCCAGTAGAGCACCCATGGGTGGGCCTCCGCGTCCAGACACAGGTGCGCGGCGTAGCCGGCGACGAAGGCGAAGGCGGCGCTACGCTCCCCCCCGGGCGACGCGGCGGCGAGGGAGAGCATGCTGCGGAACGCCGCGGCCATCTGGTGCTGGTGCGTGAGGTGGGCGAGGTTCGGACGCCCGCGGCGACCGCGCACCAGGCGCGAGTAGAAGAACACGTCCGGGCCCTGCGCGCCCACCTTGTAGGCGTCGAAGGCGCCGGCGATGAGCCGGCCGGCGTCGGCGCGTCGCGCCGCGGCCTCCGCGACGAGATAGTGGGCGAACATGTCCGGCATCCGGTCCTCTCCTCGAGCCGTCTCGCCGGCGCACATGCGCGCCGGCGGCTTGCTCGGCACGGAGTATAGGGAGGAATGCCGCGCCGCCGCATCCTCGCCGCCGCTTGCGGCTTCCGGGCCTGCGTTTGGCCACGGGAACGATTCGATGCGGCCGCGGGGTTCGTGGTATCATCCCGCTTCGGCCCTTCGGGGCCTCCAGCCGCGTCACTACCGGGTTTGCTCAGAAGGGATCCGTTCAGATGAAGAAGGACATCCACCCGCAGTACGAAGAGGCGACCGTGCACTGCAGCTGCGGCAACACGTTCACCACGCGCAGCACCAAGAAGGACCTGCACGTCGAGTTGTGCTCGCAGTGCCACCCGTTCTACACGGGCAAGCAGAAGCTCGTGGACTCGGGCGGCCGTGTGGACCGCTTCAAGCGCCGCCTCGAGAAGAAGGCCGACGAGCCGGCCACGCCAAAGGCGCCGAGAGCACGCGCGCCCAAGGTCGAGATGCCGAAGCCGGAGCCGGTGGCCGTGGCCGCCGAGTCCGCTCCCGAGGCCGAGAAGACCGACGAGTCCTGACGCCGGTATGAATGGCCCCCGCAGGCACGCCATCGAGCGGGGCCCCGGAGGGGCACCGCTCCGCGCTGCGCTCCGCGTCAGCCTCCTCCAGCACACGCCCGACCCCGATCGCGCCGTCGCGATCGCGGGTCGGCTCTGTTATGCGCCCGTGTCGGCTGCGGACCTCAAGCAGGAGATGAGCGACGAGGACGTCGCCAAGCTCGTGCGCATCCTGGTCCGCAGCGGTCACCACTCGGCGCTCGAGCACGCCACGTTCAGCTTCGCCGTGGACGGCGTGAGCCGCGCCTGCACGCACCAGCTCGTCAGGCACAGGGTCGCGAGCTACAACCAGCAGTCGCAGCGATACGTCAACTTCGGGGCGGCCGACAGCTTCGTGGTGCCGCCCAGCATCTCCGCCAACGCGGAGGCCGAGGCCGTCTTCCTCCGGGCCATGGAGGACGCGCGCGTCGCCTACGATGCGCTCGTGGAGTTCGGCCTGGCCGAGGGCCGCACGCGGGAGAGCGTCCAGGAGGACGCGCGCTTCGTGCTGCCCAACGCCGCCGAGACCAAGATCGTCGTCACCATGAACGCGCGCGAGCTGCGCCACTTCTTCCAGGTGCGCTGCTGCAACCGCGCGCAGTGGGAGATCCGCGACCTCGCTTGGCGCATGCGCGGCATGGTCAAGGATCTCGCACCCAACCTGTTCGAGGGCAGTGGGCCGGGCTGCCTCTACGGCACCTGCCCCGAGGGCAAGATGACGTGCGGCAAGCCGTACAAGCCCGAGGACGTGGACGGGGCGGAGGCCGCGCGGCGCTGAGCCGCTTCTCGCGCGGCCACCCGCTCGCCCTCATGATCCGTCGTCTCGCCCTCATCGCGCTCCTTCTGCCCGCCCTGGCCGCCAAGCGCGCCCAGGTGGGTGGGCAGGCCGTCATCGAGGGCGTCATGATGCGCGGCGTCGACTGGTGGTCGCTCGCCGTACGCCGCCCCGACGAGTCCATCGGCGTCCACCACTACCCGCTGGTCAGCCTCATGAAGCGCTACCCGGTCCTCAAGCTCCCCGTGCTTCGCGGCATGATCGCCCTGTTCGAGTCCATGGTCATCGGCATCCGCGCTCTCATGCAGTCCGCCAACGAGTCCCTGGGCGAAGAAGAGGAGGAGCTCGGCAAGAAGGAGATCGGCGTCACGCTCGTCATCGCCTTCGCCTTCGCGATCGGCCTCTTCTTCATCGCGCCGCTCTTTCTCACCGGGCTGATGGAGCGCTGGCTCGGAGAGGGCTTCCTCTTCTGGATGGTCGAGGGCTTCGTGCGCGTCGGGATCTTCCTCGTCTACCTGGCCGTCGTCACCCAGATCAAGGACCTGCGGCGCGTGTTCGAGTACCACGGCGCGGAGCACATGAGCATCCACGCGCTGGAGCACGGCGAGGAGCTCACGGTCGAGAACGTCGAGAAGTACAAGACGCTGCACCTGCGCTGCGGAACATCGTTCCTGCTCATCGTGCTCGTGGTCTCGATCTTCGTCTTCGCGGCGGTCGGCCGCCCGCCGTGGTATCTGCTCATCCTCAGCCGCGTGATCCTCGTCCCGCTCATCGCGGGCATCAGCTACGAGATCATCCGGTTCGCCGGGCGTCACGAGGAGAGCAAGGTCGTGCGCGTCATCATGGCCCCCGGCCTCGCGCTGCAGTGGATGACCACCAAGCAGCCCGACAGCTCCCAGGTCGAAGTGGCCATCACTGCCCTGGAGCAGATCATCGAACTGGAACCGCAGGATCGCCCGTCGGTGAAGGGCGTGGAGGTCATGGCGTAAGCTGGGCCCATGGCCACCATCCACGACCTGATCAGCGAGATCGAGCGTTCCTACGACGAGCTCAACGCGCAGCTCGCGGACCCCGAGGTGCTCGGCGACCGCGCGCGCTACGCGGACGCCGCGCGCGCCCACGCCGAGCTCCAGCAGGTCCATGAGCTCACCGAGCAGTATCGCGAGGCGGAGCGGACGGTCGCCGACGCCGAAGCCCTCCTCGGCGACGACTCTTCCGACGCCGAGATGCGTGAGTTCGCCCAGGAGGAGCTCGTCGACGGCCGCCACCGGCTCGACGAGCTTGCCGAGGAGATCCGCGTGCGCATGCTCACGCGCGACCCCAGCGACGGCAAGGACGTGATCATCGAGATCCGCGCCGGCACCGGCGGCAACGAGGCCTGCATCTTCGCCGGCGAGCTCGCGCGCATGTACACGCGCTACGCCCAGGCCCACGGGTTCGAGGTGGAGATGCTCGCCGCCAACGAGAACGACGACGGCGGCTACAAGGAGGTCACGCTCGAGGTCAAGGGCCAGGGCGCCTACTCGACGCTCAAGTACGAGGGCGGCGTGCATCGTGTGCAGCGCGTGCCCGTCACCGAGGCCGCGGGCCGCATCCACACCTCCACCGCCACCGTAGCGGTGCTGCCCGAGGCCGAGGACATCGAGGTCGACCTGCAGGCCGGCGACCTGCGCGTCGACATCTTCCGTGCCCGCGGCCCCGGCGGCCAGAGCGTGAACACCACCGACTCCGCCGTGCGTATCACGCACGTGCCGACCGGCGTCTCCGTGAGCTGCCAGGACGAGAAGAGCCAGCTCCAGAACAAGGAGAAGGCGATGCGGATCCTGCGTGCGCGACTGTTCGAGCTCGAGCAGGCCAGGCAGGACCAGGAGCGCGGGGCCGCGCGGCGCAGCATGGTCGGCAGCGGCGACCGTTCACAGAAGATCCGCACCTACAACTTCCAGCAGAACCGCGTGAGCGACCACCGCATCGGGCTGACCAGCCACCGTCTCACCGAGGTGATGGAGGGCGACCTCGACGAGTTCACCGAGGCGCTGGCCGCCGAGGACCGGCGCAAGCAGCTGGCGGCCGCCGGCGGGGAGTGAGGCGACCAGAAGGCGTGACGCGCGCGCTCCCGTCGGGTAGAATCAGACTGGTCGCAGACCAGTCCAAAGGGGGCGGCATGACCACCATCGGCGCGTATGAAGCCAAGACGCACCTCCCTGAGTTGCTCAAGCGCGTAGAGAGCGGGGAGCACATCACGATCGCACGGCATGGTACGCCTGTGGCCGTCCTCATCCCCGTGGGCGACTACCCTCGCCGAGACCCGGAGGCAGCGGCGCGTGGTCTTCTGGAGTTCGCCAGGACGCACAGCCGTGGAGACATCACCGTCCGCGAGATGATCGAAGAGGGCAGGCGGGGATGACGGCGTTCGTCATGGATGCCTCCGTGACGATGGCATGGGCGTTCAGGGAGGAGCTGACGCCGTTCGCGGAACGCCTGCTGAAGGAACTGACGGAGGGAGAGGCTCTCGTCCCGGCGATCTGGCCTCTCGAGGTGGCCAACGTGCTTCTGGCATCCGAGCGCCGCGGCCGCGTCAACCGGGTGGACGTCGCGCGGTTCACGGAGCTTCTCCTCGGCATGCCCATCCGCGTCCACGCCGCCACGGAGAGCTTCGCTTTCGACGAGGCGCTGCCGCTCGCGCGTGACACGGGGCTCTCCGTGTACGATGCCAGCTACCTCGAGCTGGCCGGTCGGCTCGGGTTGCCGCTGGCCACGCTCGACGCCGCGCTCGTGCGCGCCGCCGGCAAAGTCGGGGTCAGGGTGCTCACATGAATCGCGGCCTCTGCGCTGACCGCTCAGTCCGGTGACGACTCCGCTGACCGTCGGCAGTGCGCTCAGAGAGGCCACGGCGCGGCTGCGGGACGCCGACGTGACGCGCTCACCGCGGCTGGACGCCGAGTTGCTGGTGGCGCGGGCGCTCGGCTTGACGCGCGCCGACCTTCTCAGGGAGCCGGAACGCAAGCTGAGCGCTGACGAGGTGGCGGAGTCGGAGAGCCTGCTGCGCCGCCGCCTCGCGCGCGAGCCGGTCGCGTACATCCTCGGCCATCGCGCGTTCCGCACCATCGACCTCGAGGTGACGCGCGCGGTACTCATCCCGCGTCCCGACACCGAGACGCTCGTTGAGGTTGCGCTGGAGGAGCTGGGGACTGTGCCGCTCGCCGGCCCCGATCCCGAGGACGAGCCGCTGGCCATCGACGTCGGCACCGGCTCCGGTTGCGTCGCACTGGCGCTGGCCGCCGAGGACCCGTTCGTGCACGTCATAGCGACCGATGTGGACCCCGACGCGCTGGCGGTGGCGCGCGGCAACGCCGCGCGTCTTGGCCTGGCGCGTCGCGTGGAGTTCGTGCTCAGCGATCTCTTCCACGACGTCGGTGAGCGCGTGGTCGACCTCGTCGTCAGCAACCCGCCGTACATCCCCGCCGACGAATACGTGGCGCTCGAGCCCAACGTCCGCGACTACGAGCCGCGCCTGGCGCTGTACGGCGGCGTCGACGGACTGGACTTCTACCGCCGCCTCGTCCCCGGCGCGGCGTTGCTGCTGCGGCCGGGAGGCCTCCTGGCGGTGGAAGTCGGGATCGGCCAGGCCGTGGCAGTGGGCGGGATCGTCAGGGCGGCCGGCGCGTTCTTCGCGCCCGAGACGCGCGATGACCTCGCCGGCGTGCCTCGCGTGGTGTGCGCGCGCCGGCGCGGCGGAGCCACGGTATGACGGACTGTCGTCGCCCTGTCCGGCCGTTCCCCGGCGAGGGGCTCGCCTGATGGCGCGCGCCGAGAAGGCCCGCTCAGTCGTCCTGAGCTCCCGCCCGCTGGGCGAGGCCGACCGTATCGTCCGCCTGTTCACGCGCGAGCTTGGGCGTGTCGACGCGGTGGTCAAGGGCGTGCGCAAGACGACGTCGCGCTGGGGCGGCCGCCTGGAGCCGTTCAACGTCTGCGACCTGGTGCTGCACCCCGGCAGGTCGCTCTACACAGTGACGCAGGCGCAACTGGTGGACGTGTTCGCCCGGCTGCGCGCCGACCGCGAGGGGCTCACGGGGGCGGCGATCGTCTGCGAGGCCGCCGCCGGGCTCACCCCGGAGCACGAGCCCGAGGAGCGTGTGTTCGCGTTGCTGCGCAACACGCTGCGCGAGCTCGACCGGGGCATCTCCGGGCGCGCCGTGGACTCGCCGCTCGTGCTCGGCGCGCTCCTCAAGCTCCTCTACGAGGCCGGCTACCTGCCGGTGCTCGAGCACTGCGCGGCCTGCGGCTCGGGCGGCCGCGCCCTGGGCTTCTCGGCCGCCCGCGGCGGGCTCGTCTGCGGCGATTGCTCCGGCGAAGCGGTGCCGATCACTCCGGAGGCGATTGACGCTCTCGCGGAGGCGCTCGCCCGCCCGCTGGCCGAGCTGCGCGAGCAGCCCGCCTCCGCGGCGACGGGCGAGGCGCTCCGCGACGTGCACCAGCTCTATGCGTACCACACGGGCTCGCGGCTGCGCGCGCTGCGCATCGCGCGCGGGGCCTGACGAGGGCGCCCGGGCGTTCTCCGCCGGCCGGCCTCGAGGGTAGGCCGGCTCCGTCCGCGGTCAGGCCGGCGCCTGTTTGTTCGCTTCTGCGAGCTACTGGTAGAATCGCGCTTCCGACTGAAAGGACCCGTGACCGACCTCGCCCCGACTGCAGCCGCCTTGCCCGCGACCACGCCCACGTTCCAGCAGATCATCGGCCGCCTGCAGGCCTTCTGGGAGGAGCAGGGCTGCGTGGTCGTGCAGCCGTATCACACCGAGGTCGGCGCCGGCACGTTCAACCCCGCCACGTTCCTGCGCTGTCTGGACGCCCGTCCCTGGCGTGCGGCCTACGTGGAACCTTCCATGCGCCCCGCCGACGGGCGCTACGGTGAGAATCCCTACCGGCTCGGCCACTATTACCAGTACCAGGTGGTCATCAAGCCATCGCCGGCAGACATCCAGGACGTCTACCTGCGCTCTCTCGAGGCGCTCGGCATCGTGCTCGCCGATCACGACGTGCGCTTCGTCGAGGACAACTGGGAGGGTCCCACGCTCGGCGCCTGGGGCCAGGGCTGGGAGGTCTGGGTCGACGGCATGGAGGCAACCCAGTTCACGTACTTCCAGCAGCTCGGCGGCTTCGACCTCGACCCCATCACCATCGAGATCACTTACGGCCTCGAGCGGCTCGCCATGTACCTGCAGGGAGTGGACAGCGTCTACGACCTCGTGTGGTCGCGCTGGGAGGAGGGCGGCGCCACGCACGTCGTCACCTACGGCGACGTGTATCAGGAGAACGAGCGTGAGTTCAGCCGCTACAACTTCGAGGTGGCGGACACTGAGATGCTGTATCGCCACTTCCGTGAGCACGAGGCCGAGGCGCTGCGGGCCATCGAGGCGCGCCTGCCCATCCCCGCCTACGACCACGTGCTCAAGTGCAGCCACGCGTTCAACATGCTCGACGCGCGCGGCGTGATCAGCGTCACCGACCGCACGGGGCACATCGCACGCGTGCGCGATCTCGCGCGCCGGGTCGCCGGACTGTACCTGGAGGTCGTCGGCGACGGGCGCGCGGCGCCCGAAGATCCCGGCGGGGAGGCCCAGGCCGGCGACGCAGCAACTCCAGCCGGCGAGGTCGACACTTGAACAGCGGCCGCAGCCAGCCCGTCGAGCGGGGCTCCGCGGGGACATCGCTCCGCACCCTGCTCGTCGAGATCGGCACCGAGGAACTGCCGTACAAGGTCTGCGAGTCCGTGATCCGGCAACTCGAGGGCACGCCGGAGCAGCCCGGCCTCGCGCTGTCGTTGCTCGGCGAGCAGCGGCTGCTGGGGGACGGCGCGGCGGCCAGGGTGCTGGTGTCGCCGCGGCGCATCGCCGTCCTGGTCGACGGCGTGCCGGACAAGCAGCTCGCCCAGGTGCAGGAGTTCCGCGGCCCCAAGGCCGCGATCGCGTTCGCCGCCGACGGAACGCTCACCAAGGCAGGCGCGGGGTTCGCGCGCTCCAAGGGCGCGGCGGCCGAGGACGTGCGCCGCGAGGTGAGCGACGGGACCGAGTTCGCCGTCGTCAGCGTCGAGGCCGAGCGCCGGGCCGCGCGCGACGTGGTGCCCGAGCTGGTCGCGCGCCTCATCACCGGTCTGCAGATCCCGCGCGGCATGCGCTGGGGCGCGAGGCCGGAGGGCGCGAGTGAGTACCTGCGCTTCTCGCGTCCCATCCGCTGGCTGGTCGCCAAGCTCGGCGACGAGACGCTGAGCGGGTCCTTCTACGGCCTCCCGCTCGGCGACGTCTCGCAGGGGCACCGCGTGCTCGGCGCGCCGGTCGCGGTCGCGCGGGCGGGAGACTACGAGCGCCTGCTCGAGGCCGAGCTGGTCGTCGTCTCGCAGGGCGAGCGCCGCCGCCGCATCACGCAGGGGCTCGACGCCGCCGCCGAGGAGCTCGGCGGCGCGTGGTCGGACCCCGGGCGTGTGCTCGCCGAGGCGGTCTTCCTGGCCGAGTGGCCGAGCGTCGCCCGCGGCGCTTTCGACGAGCGCCATCTGCGGCTGCCGGACGAGGTGCTGGTGACGGCCATGCAGAGCCACCAGAGGTACTTCCCAGTGCGCGATCCCGATGGCAGGCTGCTGCCGGCCTTCTTCTACGTCTCCAACGGCGACCCGGCGGCGGCGCCGCTGGTCACGCGCGGCAACGAGCGCGTGCTCGACGGCCGTCTCGATGACGCCGAGTTCGCCTACGACCGCGACCTCGCCGAAGGCCTGCCGGCCATGGCCGGGCGTCTCGGCGCCGTGGTGTTCCACGAGAAGCTCGGATCGCTCGCCGACAAGGCCGGCCGGATCGGCGGGTTGGTGGCGGCGCTGTCCGGCAGCCCCGGCGCCGGCTCCGGAGGCAACGGCTCCGGCGACTCCCTGGCGGAGACCCTGAGGACGGCCGCGCGGCTGGCGAAGGCCGACCTGGTCAGCCAGACCGTCATCGAGTTTCCCGCGCTGCAGGGCATCATGGGCGGGCTCTTCGCCGAGGCCGGTGGCCTCGGCGACGCGGTCGCCCGCGCCGTCGGCGAGCACTACCGGCCGCTCTCCACGACGGCCCCGCTGCCGGGCACCGTCGCCGGCGCGCTGCTCGCGGTCGCCGACAAGCTCGACAACATCGCCGGCGCCTGGGTCGCCGGCCAGAAGCCCTCGGGCTCGCGCGACCCGTACGGGTTGCGGCGCGCCGCAATGGGCATCGTGCGGATCACCCTTGAGTACAGCCTGCGCTTCCCGCTCGCCGGCCTCCTCGCGTCCGCGGTCGACCAGTTCGAGCTGCAGGGCATCGAGGGCATCGACGACGCGCGCCGCGCGACCATCGTCGCGGAGACCGCCGCGTTCGTGCGCGAGCGGCTGCAGGTGCTGCTGCTCGACGAGGGCCTGCCGTTTCCCAGCGTGGAGGCCGCCATGGGCGCGCCGGCGTCCGATCTGCCTGCGCTGGCCGCGCGGGCGCGCACGTTCTCGGCGTTGGCCGGCACGGAAGTGTTCGAGGATGCCGTCACGGCCTACAACCGCTGCTCGGCGCTGGCGGCCAAGGACCCGGAGTCCGGGACTCGCCCCGTCGACCCGGCCCTGTTCGCGGACGACGCCGAGCGAGAGCTGCACGCGGGCTTCGAGGCTGCGCGCGGGCCGCTGCTCGACGCGCTCGACAACCTCGACATCGAGAGTGCAATCGGGTCCGCGGCCGGCCTGCGGCCGGCCGTCGACCGCTACTTCGACGCCGTCCTCGTCATGGACCCCGACGACACCGTGCGCGACAACCGTCTTGCGCAACTGGCCGCTGTCACCGGCCTCATCGGCCGTATCGGGGAGTTCAGCCGCCTGCCCCTCACGCAGGCGTGATGACCAGGTGATCCGTCCATATCCACGCGCGGGCCGCTCGCGACACGGCGGACTGATGCACGAAGAGCTATTGAGCGGCTCTCCGCACACGTAGCGCAGAGAGAGTCGGACAAGATGCCAGGGAGGCTATCAGGATGAGTGACAAGCACGTCTACCGCTTCAGCGAGGGCAACAAGACCATGCGAGAGCTCCTTGGAGGGAAGGGAGCGAACCTCGCGGAGATGACCTCGATCGGCCTGCCGGTGCCGCCCGGCTTCACCCTCACCACCGAGGTGTGCAACTACTACTCGGCCCACGGCGGGTATCCCGACGGCGTCGAGACCCAGCTCGAGGACGCGCTGGCCTCGCTGGAGGCCGACACCGGCAAGTCGTTCGGCGACGCCTCCGATCCGCTGCTCCTCAGCGTGCGCTCCGGCGCCCGCGCCTCCATGCCGGGCATGATGGACACGATCCTCAACCTCGGCCTCAACGACGAGACCGTCCAGGGCGTGATCGCCTCCACCGGCAACCCCCGATTCGCCTACGACTGCTACCGACGCTTCGTCAGCATGTACGGCGACGTCGTGCTCGGCTGCAAGCCTGAGAACGACGACGAGGGCGACGTGTTCGAGGAGCGCCTCGAGGCGATGAAGAAGGCCAAGGGCGCCACCTTCGACACCGAGCTCACGGCCGACGACCTCAAGGACCTGGTCGCGGAGTTCAAGGCGGCGGTCAAGGAGCGCACGGGCAAGGACTTCCCGGACGACCCGCGCGCCCAGCTCTGGGGCGCCGTCAGCGCCGTCTTCGGCAGCTGGGGCAACGACCGCGCCGTCGCCTACCGGCGCATGTACGACATCCCCGACGACTGGGGCACGGCGGTCAACGTCCAGACGATGGTCTACGGCAACACCGGCGACGAGAGCGGCACCGGCGTGGCCTTCACGCGCAACCCCGCCAGCGGCGAGAACGAGTTCTACGGCGAGTTCCTCGTCAACGCGCAGGGCGAGGACGTCGTCGCCGGCGTGCGCACCCCGCGCCAGGTGATCGAACTGAGGGACGTGTGGCCGGACGTCTACGACGAGCTCATGGCGGTCCGCCAGACGCTCGAGAACGAGCTGCGCGACATGCAGGACTTCGAGTTCACCATCGAGAAGGGCCGCCTCTTCATGCTGCAGACGCGCAACGGCAAGCGCACCGGCCTGGCGGCGATCCGCATCGCCGTCGACATGGCCGACGAGGGGCTCATCACGCCGGACGAGGCGCTCATGCGCATCGAGCCCGAGCAGCTCAACCAGCTGCTGCGGCCGATCTTCGGGCCGAACGACAAGGACAGGGCCGTGCACGAGGGCCGGGTCAAGGCCAAGGGCCTGCCCGCCGGTCCCGGCGCCGCCACCGGCCGTGTCGTGTTCAACGCCCAGGACGCGGTGGCGTGGGCCGGGCGCGGCGAGAAGGTCCTGCTGGTCCGCGACTTCACGAGCCCGGACGACATCCGCGGAATGGACGCCGCACAGGGCATCCTTACGGCGCAGGGCGGCATGACCAGCCACGCCGCGCTCGTCGCGAGGCAGATGGGCAAGGTCTGCATCGTCGGCTGCGGCGCGCTCGACATCGACATGAAGTCGCGCAGCTTCAAGGTCGACGACGTCACGGTCAAGGAAGGCGACTGGGTCAGCATCGACGGCTTCACCGGCGAGGTCATCCTCGGCGAGCTTGACCCGAGCCCGCCGGAGGTGCTCCAGGTGCTGCTCGAGAAGACCATGAAGCCCGAGGAGTCCGGCTCGTACCGGTACTACCACGAGATCATGGAGTGGGCCGACAAGGCGCGCACGCTGGGCGTGCGCACCAACGCCGACCAGCCGGACCAGAGCGCCAACGCGATCGCCTTCGGCGCTGAGGGCATCGGCCTCTGCCGCACCGAGCACATGTTCTTCGAGGGCGAGCGCATCATGAGCGTGCGCGAGATGATCCTCGCCGACTCGCGCGAGGAGCGTGAGGCGGCGCTCGCCAAGCTGCTGCCGATGCAGCGCGACGACTTCGCCGGCATCTTCCGCGTGATGGGCGAGCGCCACGTGACCATCCGCACGCTCGACCCGCCGCTGCACGAGTTCCTGCCGCACGACGCCGAGGACACGGCCAAGACCGCCGCGGCGCTCGGCGTCCCTGAGGACGAGGTCCGCGCCAAGGTCGACGACCTGCACGAGAGCAACCCGATGCTCGGTCACCGCGGCTGCCGCCTCGGCATCGCCTTCCCGGAGATCACGGCGATGCAGGCGCGCGCCATCCTCGAGGCCGCCTGCCTGGTCAAGAAGGAAGGCCAGGACGTGCACCCCGAGATCATGATCCCGCTGGTGGGCACGAAGAAGGAGCTCGCTCACCAGGCGGCGATCGTGCGCGAGGTGGCCGCGGACGTGTTCGCCGAGCAAGGCGTGGACGTGGCCTACCTGGTCGGCACCATGATCGAGATCCCGCGCGCGGCGCTCACCGCCAACGAGATCGCCGAGGTCGCCGAGTTCTTCAGCTTCGGCACCAACGACCTCACGCAGATGACGCTCGGCGTCAGCCGCGACGATGCCGGCAAGTTCCTCCCGCTCTACACCAGCGAGGCGCTCGAGATCTGGCCGGCCGACCCGTTCGCGACGCTCGACCAGAGCGGCGTGGGCCAGCTGGTCGAGCTCGGCATCGAGCGCGGCCGCAGCACGAAGCCGGAGCTCAAGGTCGGCATCTGCGGCGAGCAGGGCGGCGACCCGGAGACGGTCAAGTTCTGCCACCGCGCCAAGATGGACTACGTGAGCTGCTCCCCGTTCCGCCTGCCGGTGGCGCGCCTCGCCGCGGCTCAGGCCGCCATCGAGGAGAGCGGCGAGCTGCGGCTGGAGAAGTAGCGGCGACGCGGGTGGAGCGCCGGCTCGGGACGCCGCGAGGCGCGCCCGGGCCGGCGCTTCACGCTCGCGGTCCGAAGGGGGTTCTCCGTGGCCAGTCTCGGACGAGAGATCGGCGTTCAGCTCGCCGATGGGCGGGCGCTCGTCGTGCGCGACGCGCGCAAGCGGGATGCGCGCGGCGTCACGGCGATGCTCGACGCCGTCGCCGCGGAGCCGGCGGCCACGCTGGTGCTGCGCCCGGGCGAGGCGCTCGCCGCCGACTGGCGCCGGCGCATCGCGACGACCCTGCGCTCGCCCCGCGGCCTCTTCCTCGTCGCCGAGTCCGGCGGCTCCGTCGTGGGTAACCTGGGGCTGTGGCCCGACGCGAACCCGGCCTCGGGGCACGTCGCCTGGATCGGCATGTCGGTCGCCGCCGGCTTCCGCAGCGCCGGAGCCGGCGGCGCGATCCTGGAGGCGGCGGCGGACTGGGCGCAGGCCGCCGGCTTTCGCCGCGTCGAGCTCGGCGTGTTTCCGGAGAACGTGCGCGCCATCGCCTTCTACGAGCGTCACGGGTTCGTGAGGGAAGGACTGCGCCGCGAGCAGTACCGCCGCGGCGACCAGTATCATGACGAGGTGCTGATGGCTCGTCCCCTCACAGGCCGGTGATCGTCGCGATGCACCGCCGCACGGCGCTCATCGTGCTGGTCACCGCCGGCCTCATCGTGCTCGCCTGCATCCCTGCCGTCGTCACCTTCGGTATGGGCTGGCTGCAGCTGCCTCGCATCCAGCCCTGGGGCGCGCCGCCGGCCCGGGACACGACCTCCCTCGAGGCCTGGACGCTGTTCGCCGTGTTCTACCTCGCCTGGATGCTGGGGCTCACGGTGCTGCTGGTGTGGTCGTTCGACCGCATCGGCCACCACTGGCGGTACTACGAGCGCTCGCCGCGGCCGCCGAAGAAGACGCGGCGCCGGGCTCGGGCGACCATGCAGGCCATGAACGCCGAGCAGCAGGCGACGATCCAGGCCATGCGCCGCCGCGAGGAGCGCGAGGCACAGCGGCGGCGCGACCGCGAGAGGGCCGAGGCGCTGCGCCGCGGTCCGGACGGCGGCGGGAGGGCCGGCTGACGTGGCCCGCATCGCCCAGAACAGCATCGAGCAGGTCGTGGCCGCGGCCGACATGGTCGAGGTCGTGGGCCAGTACACCGACCTCAAGAAGGCCGGCGCCAACTTCAGCGGGCGCTGCCCCTTCCACGAGGAGCGCACGCCCTCGTTCTCCGTCAACCCGGCGGAGAAGCTCTACTACTGCTTCGGCTGCGGCGTCGGGGGCAACCTCGTCGGGTTCGTCATGGCCAAGGAGAACATGGACTTCCCCGAGGCCGTCGAGTACCTCGCCGACAAGTACGGGATCGCGCTGGAATACGAGGAGTCGAGCGCTCGCGGCGACGCGGACCGCCGGCGCCGGGAGCGCCTGCGCGCGCTGCTCGAGGACGCGACCAGGTACTACGAGCGCGTCCTGTGGGACTCTCCAGCGGCGGCGCAGGCGCGGGCATACCTGGCGGGGCGCGGTCTCGCGGACGAGGTCTGCCGCGCCTTCCGCGTGGGCTACAGCCTGCCAGGGTGGGAGCGCCTGCGCGACGGCGCGCTCGCCAAGGGGTTCGGCGAGCAGGACCTGCTGGATGCGGGGCTCGTGATCCCGGGCAAGCGCGGCCGTCCCTACGACCGCTTCCGCGGCCGCATCATGTTCCCCCTCGGAGACGAGCGCGGGCGCACGCTGGGCTTCGGCGCCCGCACGCTCGGCGACGAGAAGCCCAAGTACCTCAACTCGCCGGAGACGCCGCTCTACCACAAGAGCGAGGCCCTGTTCGGCCTCGACAAGGCCAAGGCCGGGGCGCACCAGGAGGACCGCGTGTACGTGGTCGAGGGCTACACGGACGTCCTGGCCCTCGCCCAGGCCGGCGTCGCCAACGTGGTGGCAAGCATGGGGACGGCCCTCACCGAGCAGCAGCTGGGCCGTCTCTCGCGCCTCACCCGTAACGTCTACCTCTGCTACGACGCCGACGCCGCCGGCATCGGCGCCATGCAGCGCGCGCTGACGCTGGGCCGCAGGATGAACCTCTCCCTGCATGTGGTGCGCATCCCCGACGGTCTCGACCCCGCCGACTACGTGCTCGCGGGGGCCGGCGGCGACGGTTTCCGGGCGCTTGCGGCCGACGCGCAGACGCTGCTACAATTCCACGTCCGCTTGGCGCTCGCTGCTCACGACCTCGACAAGCCCGACGGACGGGCACACGCGTTCGCGCGACTGCGGGAGGTCCTCTCCGAGACGGCGACGCCGATGGAGCGCGACGAGGAGTTGCGGTACGTCGCCGACAAGCTGCAGCTCTCCGCGGAGAGCGTGCGCTATCTGCTTTCCGGCGGCGGTCGCCCGGCATCGGGCGCCGGCGGCGCCAAGGCCGCCCTCGAGCGGAGCGGCGGGTCCGCGGTCGCTTCCGGCGGCGCCCACGAGCTCGAGGTCAGGTTCCTGGCCGGCTGCCTCGCGCAGCCCGGTCCCGGCCGCGAGGCGCTCGCAGCCGTCGACGAGAGCTTCTTCGCCACCGCGGAGACGCGTGCTGCGCTGCGCCGCGTCAAGGCGCGGTTGGCGGCCGGCGCCGACGGGAACACCCCGCCATCGGCCGACGACCAGGCGGCCGCGGACGACGGTGGAGAGGCCTTCGCCGAGGTGATCGGTACGCGCGGGGCGGGAGCGGTTCACCGCGACGGTCGTGGAGGAGCTGTTCCTGCGCCTGCAGGAGGCGCAGGTGGGCCGTCTCGTGGCGCGGCTCAAGGTCACGATGAAGGCTGACGACAGTGAGAGGCAGGGTGAGGAGCTTGCAAGACTCGAGGGCGTGCGTCGCAGCCTGCGAGAGGCGCTCCGCGCTCTCCCCGTCGACGACGACACCGAGGTGCGGTGAGGAAGACTGACGTGACCGACGCCGCCGAAGAACGCAACAAGACGGTCGACAGTGGCGACCTGGGCATCGAGGAGGTGCGCCTGCTGGTCGACGAGGGACGCGAGCAGGGCTACCTCGCGAGCGACCACATCGCCGATGCCCTGCAGGACGTGGAGCTCACGCCGGACCAGATCGACGGCATCTACAACCTCTTCGCCGACCTCGGCATCGACATCCTCGAGGGCGAGGGCGCCGGCGGGGAAGCAGGCCCCGAGGCCAAGCCCGAGGACGACGTCATCCCCAAGCTCGACCTCTCGGTCAAGACGCCGACCAACGATCCGGTGCGCATGTACCTCAAGGAGATCGGCAAGGTGCCCCTGCTCACCGCGGAAGAAGAGGTGTCGCTGGCCCGGCGGATAGAGCGTCGCGACATGGACGCCAAACGCAAGCTCATCGAGGCCAACCTGCGCCTCGTGGTCTCCATCGCCAAGCGCTACGTGGGACGCGGCATGCTGTTCCTCGACCTCATCCAGGAGGGCAACCTCGGGCTTATCCGCGCCGTGGAGAAGTTCGACTATCGCAAAGGGTACAAGTTCAGCACCTACGCCACCTGGTGGATCCGCCAGGCGATCACACGGGCCATCGCCGACCAGGCGCGCACCATCCGCATCCCGGTGCACATGGTCGAGACCATCAACAAGCTCATCCGCGTGCAGCGGCAGCTGCTCCAGGACATCGGCCGCGAGCCCACGCCTGAGGAGATCGCGGCCGAGATGGGTACAACTCCTCAAAAGGTGCGCGAGATCTTGAAGATCAGCCAGGAGCCGGTGAGTCTGGAGACGCCGATCGGGGAAGAAGAGGACTCCCAGCTCGGCGACTTCATCGAAGACGAAGACGCGACCATGCCGGTCGAGGCCGTGAGCGAGATCATGCAGAAGGAAGAGCTCAACACGGTGCTCGGTACGCTCACGCACCGCGAACGAAAGGTCATCGAGCTGCGTTTCGGACTCAAGGGAGAGCACCCGAGGACCCTGGAGGAGGTCGGCCAGAAGTTCGGCGTGACGCGCGAGCGCATCCGCCAGATCGAGGCCAAGACGCTGGCCAAGCTCAAGGCGTACCGCGACTCGCAGCGGCTGCGCGACTTCCTCGAATAGCCAAGGTTTGCGGGACCGGACAACGAACACGACTCAGCGGAGCCGGGAGCGGGGCGGCCAAAAGAGCCGCCCCGCTCCCTCCACCGCTGCAAGCAAGGAGCTGAAGCAGTCAGTGACAGAGTCAGCAGCAGATCGACCGCCCGACGATTCGATCCTCTCGACGGTCGAGGAGGTCCGCGTCCTGCTCGAAGAGGGCAAGGAGCAGGGCTACCTCGCAGCCGAGCATATTCTCGAGATCCTCGCCGACGTCGACCTCACGCCGGAGCAGATCGACGACGTCTACGTGGCCTTCCACGACCTCGGTATCGACGTCGTCGGGGCCGACGGCGTCCACCACACGCACGGTGGTCAGGCGGCCGGCGGCGACCAGGAGCCCGAGGCGGAGGCCGAGACCAAGCTCGACCTCTCCATCAAGACCGCCAGCAACGACCCGGTGCGCATGTACCTGCGCGAGATCGGCAAGGTCCCGCTGCTCACGGCCGAGCAGGAGGTCTCGCTGGCCAAGCGCATCGAGCGCGGCGACATGGACGCCAAGAACCAGCTCATCCAAGCCAACCTGCGTCTCGTCGTGTCGATCGCCCGCCGCTACGCCAACCGCGGCCTCACGCTGCTCGACCTCATCCAGGAGGGCAACCTTGGGCTCATCCGCGCCGTGGAGAAGTTCGACTACCGGCGCGGCTTCAAGTTCAGCACCTACGCCACCTGGTGGATCCGCCAGGCCGTGAGCCGGGCGCTTGCCGACCAGGCGCGCACCATCCGCATCCCCGTGCACATGGTCGAGACGATCAACAAGCTCATCCGTGTGCAGCGGCAGCTGCTGCAGGACCTGGGACGCGAGCCCACGCCGGAGGAGATCGCCACCGACATGGGCCTCACCCCCGACAAGGTGCGCGAGATCCAGAAGATCAGCCAGGAACCCGTGAGCCTCGAGAACCCGGTGGGTGACGAGGGCGACTCGCAGCTCGGCGACTTCATCGAGGACGAGCAGTCGGTCGCCCCCAGCGACGCCGTCGGCGAGCTCATGCAGGGTGAGGACCTCAGCCGCGTGCTCGAGCTGCTCACGTCGCGCGAGCGGCGGGTGCTCGAGATGCGCTACGGGCTCACCGACGGCCGCCCGCACACGCTCGAGGAGGTCGGCGTCCAGTTCGGCGTCACGCGCGAGCGCATCCGCCAGATAGAGGCCAAGACGCTGGCGAAGCTGCGCGCGTATCGCGAGGCCAGAAGCCTGCGCGACTTCGTCGAGTAGGGCTCGTCACGGCCGAGCGCGCGAGCGTCCCGTGTTCACCGGGGCGCGGGCGGCGCCCGTTTGTCGAGCCGGCGGGGCATCGCCTATACTCTGTCGGCCGGAGCGATCCTCGGTAGCTCAATGGTAGAGCATTCGGCTGTTAACCGAAGGGTTGTAGGTTCGAGTCCTACCCGAGGAGCCAGTCATCAGCGGGGCGCCGTGGTCCACAGGGGCCGCGGCGCCCCTTCTGCCTTGGAGGAGTCGTGAACGGCATGGTCCTCGTGGTCCTCGTCCTTGCGGCCGTGATGGCTGCGATCGTCGTCGTCTCGCTCGTGGTGCTGCACCGCGTCGGCGGCAGCGCCGAGCGCCGCGCCGACGAGCTGCGCGACGAGGTGGAGGCCGCCGGCGAGGAGTGGGTGGTGCCGCTCGCCGGCGCGGTCTACCAGGGCGGAGGCTCCCCCCACACGCGCAGCCGGGGACGCGGCGTGCTGGGGCTCACAGGCCGACGCCTCGTCTTCCTCCCGATCGCCGGGGAGCGGGTGAGCGTGCCGCGCGTGCGGGTCACCGGGGTCAGGGCAGACGAGCGCATGCGCGACGCCACGGCCGCGCACCGGCATCGTCTGGTCCTGACGCTGGACGACGGCGCGGAGATGAGCTTCCTCGTCGACGACGCCACCCCCTGGCTTCACGTCCTGGAGTCCGAGCGGTCGTGAAGACGGGCGGGGCCGCTCCCTTATCAGCCCCGCCCGTCCGGTCTTCACCCGGCGCCGGCCGACGCCTCGCGGCCGCCGGCGCCATACACAAGTGCTGTCAGCCGAGGATCAGCCGCTGCGGATCGACGTCGTCTCGCAGGATCCGCAGCTCCTCGGGGGTCGGCGGCACGGCTACCGTTGCGCGCGAGCAGTCGAGCGGGAAGCCGGTGTTCTCCTGCACCTGTTCCGGCGTCACGCCCTCGTACCGCTCGGCAAGGTACATCTCGTGCGTGTCATCCTCGAACCTGAGTACGCAGAGGTTGGTGACGACGGCGATGGGGCCGCCACGCCGGTATCCCGCATGGTGGCGGGAATCGCCGCCCTCGAGCCAGCCGGGCGTCGTCAGGTAGTCGAGCTTCTCGACGAACTTCTGCGTGCCGTGCTGCATGAACACGATGAACCCGCTCGCCAGCGAGCCCGCGTCGCAGGCGCCCCCGCTGCCGCTGAAGCGGACCGTGGGCGTCAGGTAGTCGCCGATCACCGTCGAGTTCATGTTGCCGTACCTGTCGATCTGCGCGGCGCCGAGGAAGGCGATGGTGTGCAGGCGCCGGTTGGCGACGTAGCTGAACGCCTCGACCAGCCCCGCGTTCAGGTTGCTGAAGGCCATCACGCGGGGGTCGGCCACGGCCATCGGCAGCTCGTCGAGGAGCGGTCCGATCCCACCGGTCTCGAAGAAGATGTGCGCGTGCGGGGCGTGGATGCGCTTGGCCACGGTAGCGGCCAGCATCGCCACGCCGGTCCCGGCGAACAGCACGTCGCCGTCCTTGATGAAGCGGCCGGCGGCGATCGCCATCATCTCCCGCGGGGAGTAGGCGGACGCGGCCGGCGTGGCGATGGCCTCGTGGGCCGTCTGTGCGTCGGTCATCTCCCTCACCTCCGGTCCAGGCCCGGCGCATAGCCGGCGACGGTGTTGGCCCGGATACGCGCCAGTTGCGCGCCGCCGATCTTGTCGAGGTAGTGGTCCCAGCTCTCGACCCCGTACACCCACTCCTCGAGCCAGGCGGCCCACGTCTCGTCATCGCGTGCGACCGCCTTGTAGTGGTTCAGGTGCATCGGATCGTAGTCGTAGAAGTAGCGGCAGGCCGTGGGGTGGGCGCCGTAGGGCACAGGCACCACCGCGTCGACCAGGAACGGCGGCAGCGCGTTCTGGTCTGGGTCGAGCCGCAGGTAGTGCTCGGGGACGATCTCCTCGCAGGTGACGATGACGGCGGTCGACGCCTTGCACTGCTCGAGGTCGGCGAAGGTGAGCCCCTTGATGCGCACGGTGCCGTCGGTGCTCACCTGTTGCGCGTGGACGATGGAGACGTCCGGCGTGAGCGCGGGGAGGAGCACCACCTCGTCGTCCTGGTGGCCGAAGGGGTCGTCGATCACGATGACCTTCTCGCACGGGATCCCGCCATCGCCGCGAAGCTCCGGCGGGAAGCCGGTCTTCTCGACGACGTCGGTGCCGAGCCCGGACTTGCTGGGGATGAACGGCACGCCCAGGGCCCCCGCGAGGAAGCGGAGGCTCATCATGTTGTTGGTGTAGTCCTCGACGAGGACCTCGCCGCGCTCCACCGCCTTGCGGAAGCGGATGCAGGTCGGCGCGAAGCGGCCGTTGCCGCCGTAGGCGATGTCCAGGCGGCGCACGCAGCCGGCGCCGACCAGCACGTCGAGCGCCTGACCGTTGGAGTGCGCCACCAGGTGCAGGTCCTTGACGCGCCGGCGCGCGATCTCGTAGGCGGCAGCCATCGGGTTGCGGTTGATGGTGAAGCCCCCGACGCAGACCTGGTCGCCGTCGTGCACGAAGCGCTCGACGGCCTCCCTGATGGACATCAGCTTGCCGTCCAGCCCGTTGTGCTCTGGCATCGCGTCCCCCTCGTCGAGTGCGCCGGGGTCCCTTTAACGCGAACGACCCCAGCGAGCACGGTGCGTCTCAGCTGGGGTGCAGGGCCTGACGGAGGGGCCGGTGGGAGCGCCGCCGGCCCGGGCCTTGCGGCAGCGGCACCATGTTTGCACGCGGGCGGCGGCGGTGCAAGAGTCGCACCGCCGCCGGGCGAAGCCTCGCGCGTGCGGGCCTGTGCTAAAGTCCGGGCATGAGCGCGCCGCCCACGACCTTCCTGTTCTCCGGCTACGCCCGGCTGCCGCAGGACGTCAGCCACCAGGCGATCTACCGGCGCGTGGGCGTCGTCTTCGAGGTCGACGCGGAGGGCGTGGTCGTCGCCTGCAGCACCACGCTCATGATGGTGGCGGCGTCGGAGTTCTTCGAGCGCCTGCTGCTCGGCCGCAATGTGCTCACGGAGCGGCGCGAGATCGAGGCCCTGGTACGGTACCGCTACCGGGGCCACTCCCAGGGCGCGCTGGTCTCCGCGCTGCACAAGGCGTTCGAGGCCGTCGACCAGAGCCCGCTGGTGCTCGGTGAGGCAGCGGCTCCCCTGCCGGGCGCGCGGCCCGACGGTACGGCGGAGGAGCGCGGCTAGCAGGCGCAACGCTGCATTGCCGCGGCGGCGTCACTGGAATCGTCGTGAGCGAGTCACCAACGGGTGGTGGGGCCGTGGTCAGCTGTCGCGCATGCGGCACCGAGAGCGCCGAGGGCTCACGCTTCTGCCCCGCCTGTGGGGCGGCGATCGTCGCGCCGGGGCGGAGCTCAGAGCGCAGAGTCGTCACGGCTCTGTTCTGCGACCTCGTCGGCTTCACGGCCCTCAGCGAACGGGCAGACCCCGAGGACGTCGACGACTTGCTGCGTGCCTTCGGCACACTCGTGCGGGAGGTGTCGGCATCGTTCGGCGGCCTCGTCGAGAAGTTCATCGGCGACGCCGTCGTCGCCGTCTTCGGCGTCCCGGTTGCGCACGAGGACGACCCCGAGCGCGCCGTGCGCGCCGGCCTGCGGATCCTCGAGCGGCTGTCCGAGCTGCCGTCGCCCGGCGGCGAAGTCGTCAGGGCCCGCATCGGCATCAACACCGGTCGCGCGCTCATCCACCTCGACGTGGACCCGGCGTCCGGCCACGGCTTCATGGTGGGCGACG
This sequence comes from uncultured Thermoleophilia bacterium, assembly GCA_963705205.1. Lineage (GTDB taxonomy): Bacteria > Actinomycetota > Thermoleophilia > UBA2241 > UBA2241 > CAIXSE01. The sequence goes on along the minus strand of CAVPJG010000010.1, from coordinate 7,905 downwards.
CGGTGAACACGGCCGCGCGCCTTCAGAGCATCGCCCCGCCGATGGGGGTCGTCGTCGGGGAGGCGACGCACGGGCTCACGGCCGGACTCTTCGACTACCGGCAGCTGGCGCCGGTGGAGCTCAAGGGCAAGGGGGCGCCGGCGAGTCCCTGGCTGGCCCGGCGCCCGCTCACGCGGACCGGCGTCGAGGCGCGGATGCAGCGCTCCGCGCTGACCGGCCGCGAGGTCGAGCTGGCAACGCTCGTTCGCCACGTTGACGAGATCCTTGCCGGCGGCCCGCCGCGGCTGGTCCTGCTGCTGGGCGACGCCGGCATCGGCAAGTCGCGCCTGGTGTACGAGCTCTCGAGGTACACGGACGGGCTGCCGGAGCTGTTCAGATGGCGGACCGGCTTCAGCCAGCCCTTCGGCCAGACGACTCCGTTCCGGGCGCTCGCGCAGATCGTGCAGGCACACGCCGCGATCCTCGAGTCTGACGGCGTCACCGCCGTGGAGCGCAAGCTGGACGCCATGCTGAGCGAGGCCGGGGACAAGGACTGGCTCACCGCGCGCCTGCGGCCGCTGCTCGGGCTCGATGCCCCTCCGGCCGGCCCCGAGGAGAACGTCGCCGCGTGGGTGAGGGTGGTGGAGGAGATGACGGCCCACGGCCCCGCGATCCTCGTCTTCGAGGACCTGCACTGGGCCGACGAGGGTCTGCTGGGATTCCTGACGGAGCTCATGGATCACGTGGCGGAAGTCCCGCTGCTGGTGCTCGCCACGGCGCGGCCGGAGGTACTCGAGCGGGTTCCCGGCCTGGCCGCCACCGGGCCGCGCGCCTCGCGGCTGCCGGTCCGCAATCTCGAGCGACGCCACCTCGAGCGCCTCATCGAGGACCTGCTGGACGGCGCGGGGCTGCCTGCGGACCTCGTGCAGGTGGTGCGCGGCCGCTGCGGCGGCAACCCGCTCTACATCGAGGAGTTCGTCCGCTTCCTGAGCGAAGCCGGACCCGCACTGGGCGCCGGCGGAGCGCCGAGCGCGACGGCTGGCCTGCCGGACACGCTCGAGGCGCTCATCGCCGCGCGTCTCGACGTCCTCCCGCGGCGCTGCAGGGAGGTCCTCGGCGACGCCTCGGTGATGGGGCTCGAGTTCTGGCGCGGCGCCGTGGCCTCGCTGGAACAGACCGGGTCAGCGGACGTCGACCGCGAGCTCCAGCAGTTGGCCGAGCGCGAGCTGGTGCGCGCCCTGCCGACCTCGACCGTGGAGGGCGACGCCCAGTACGTCTTCCGGCACGCGGCGATCCGCGACGTCGCCTACGAGCAGCTGCCGCGGGCGGTCCGTGCCGCCAAACACGCCGGCGTCGCCGGCTGGCTCCAGGATGCGGCCGGCGAACGGCTCGACGAGGTGGCGGGCGTCCTCGCCCATCACTGGGTGACCGCGCTCGAGCTGTCGCAGGCGGCGCGGGACCAGCGCCTGGCCGAGGTGGCTCTTGAGCCGGCCGTCAGGTCGCTCACGCGCGCCGGCGATCACGCGCTCGCCCTCGACGTGGCCATCGCCGAAGGCCGCTATCGCCAGGCCCTCGAGCTCACGCCGGCCGAGAGCCCGGAGCGCCCGCGCCTGCTGGTGCGGTGGGCGCGGGCGCTCATGGAGGACGGGCGCATGGACGACGCGCTGCGCGCGTTCGGCGACGGCATCGCCGGCTTGAAGAAGCGAGGAGACCCAGCCGCGACAGCGCTCGCCCTGGGTGACCAGTCGACCGCACTGCAGCTCGTCGGCGACATGGAGCGATCCGGGCGGGCGCTGCAGGAGGCGCTGGCGCTGCTGCCGGGGGAGCCGAGCGCCGCGCGGGTGGACCTGCTCGGCCGATGGGCGGCCCACTGCATGGTGATGGCGGATGAGGGCGAGGCGGCTCGCGTCGCGGGCGAGACACTCGCCATGGCGGCGGAGCTCGGGATGCCGACGCCTGTGCTGGCCCTGGTGGCTCGCGCGTGCTCGCGCTGCGGCGCCTGCGACGAGCGCGGCTTCGAGGACTACGCGGCCGCGCTCGCCGCGGCCGGCGAGCAGGGCCTGGGCCGGGAGACCAGCATCATCTACTTCAACTGGGCCGAGGACATCGGGAACCTGCATGGGCCTCGCGCGGCCCTCAAGCGCTTCCGCGAAGGCCTGCGCTTCGCGCAGAGCCGCAAGGACCGGGCTATGTCGTTCTCCCTCACCTACGGCATCGTGCGGGACCTCTTCCGCTCCGGGCAGTGGGCCGAGTCACTGGAGGAAGCTCGCGCTCTGGCGCCGCAGCTGAAGGCGGCGCACAACCTGGCGGAGCTCGCCTACGTGACGGCGGTGGAGGCCAGCCTCCTGGTCGCGCGGGGCGCGCCCTTGGAGGCGGCGTCGCTTCTCCCGACCCTTGAAGAGACGGCCTTCGGCCCCGGCGAGCCGATCCTGCAGGCTGGGTGTCTGGTGGCTGCCGCCGGCGTTCGCTGGGCGCTGGGAGAGCCAGAGGACGCCCGGGGACTGCTCGCGCGATGTGCCGGGCTCCCAGGGTTGTCCGAGGAGCCTGCGATCGACTGGCACGTGCCCGGTGCGGTGCGGCACGCTGCCGCGCTCCATGACGAGGCACTCGCCCGACAGCTGGCCGCCCTGGCCAAGGAGGGGAGGCCGCTCCATCGCCGCGTCGCGCCCACCGTGCGGGCTTTGTTGTTCGAGCGGGACGGCGACCACGAGCCGGCGGCGCGTCAGTTCGCGGCGGCGGTCGCTTCCTGGAGTGAGCTCGGCGTCCCGTATGAGGCCGCCCTCGCGCGTCTGGGGCAGGGGCGCTGCCTGCTCGCCTTGGGGCGGGCGAACGACGCGGCGTCCCCGCTCCGCGAGGCGCATGAGGCGCTCTCCGGGCTGGGAGCCCTTCCCGACGCCGAGATCGCGCGGACGCTCATGAGCCAGGCGCTGTCCGTCTGACCTGCGCGGTGCCAGGTCAGACGCCGGGGTGGACCTCAGCGGTCTCCGGCAGCGCGAGGCTCAAGTAGCGATCCCCGTCCCGGATCATGAGGTGCTCAACGACGAACGACTCAAGGGCCTCGTCGATCCGGGCTTCGCGATCCGGCTCAAGAGGAAGACGTTCGCCCAGCCGCCTCGTCAGCTCATCGCGGCTCGAGATGCCGTCGCACTCCCTGATGATCGCGGCCTCCACGGCGTCCAGGCGGCGCACGCGATACGAGCCGCCGCGACTGTCCGCGACCGTGGTCCCATTCTTGGACGTGGCGAGCCTCGGCTCTCCGTCGTCCGGCTCGGCCTGCCAGGCCTCTACAGCTGTGGTCACGGCGGCTACGTACCCCGCCGGATCGCGTCCGGGTTCCCAGTCGTACTCGAAGGCGTAGGCGATCCGTTTCAGGCTGGGCTCCGGGAACGGGTAGAGGTAGCGATACGCCTGCAGCGGCCGGACGTTGTGCCACCCGTGTGATGCCGGCTTCGCAGCGTAGTCGCTGAACCTGTCCAGTCTCACCGGGCCGCATCCGTCTGGCGGCTCCAGGAACCGGATGGCCGGCAGGAGCGCGAGCATCTGTTCGTAGTCGGCCGGTGTCTCGCCGGGTGCGCCATAGATGAAGTTCCAGGAAGCGGACACGCCATCCTCTCGACACCACCGGAGCAGGCGGACGTTCTCGAGGGCCCGACTCCCCTTGCGCATGAGGCGCAGCACCCTGTCGTTCAGGCTCTCGATGCCCGGCTGGATGCTTGCCCGTGCGGCCGCGAGCTGCCGGAGCTGCTGCCTGGTCACATTCGGCCTGACCTCACAGAACAAGGGGACCGGCAGGGGCTCGGCCGCCAGCTCCGGGAGGACCGAATCGAAGAAGCCGGGGGACGGTACGTCGTCCACGATGCTCACCTGGCGACATCTGTGGATCTCCGCCAGCGTGCGCAGTTCGGCGAGCACCTTGCCCGGCGTCTTCTCTCGGTACTCCCTTCGGCAGCCTGGCGAGCCGCAGAACCGGCAGGGGTGCTTCGCGGCCCACCAGCAGCCGCGACAGGTCTCTGCGTGGACCGATGGCTGGAGGCGACGAGACAGCCCGCTCACCCGCACCGCCTCGAAGTAGTCTTCGTAGTGCGGAATCGGTAGGGCGTCCAGGTCGGCGACAGGTCGCGCCGGACCTGTGCTGACCGTCCTTCTCCCCGCCCTGTAGCAGATGCCTGGTATCTGTCGGAGGCCCGCGCTCGGGCGTCGAAGCGACCATCGCACCAGCGCCGGCAGCGACTCCTCCGCCTCTCCCGACACGGCGACGTCGACGAAAGGAAAGCGCCGGTGGAGCTCGGCGCCCATGCCCTCGTCCCAGTTGCTGCCGCCGAACACGAGCAGGGCTCGGGGATGGAGTTCCTTGACGTGGTTCGCCAACGCCAGCGACGCGACGTTCTGTGCGCTGCTGGAGGTGAAGCCGATGATGTCGTAGGAGCGCCAGTCGACCGATCGCAGGCAGAGGTCCAGAAAGCCGGCGGCCCTGCTGCGCGCGTCTCTGACGAGATCGACGTCATCGGCGTCCATCCGCCAGCGGCCACGAAGGACATCGTCGACGTAGCCGCTGGCGGGCTGTGGACCGCCATCGTACAGGCATCCGGCGAACGCCCACTCGCCGGCGAGCACCGGATGGGGCAGGTCGAGGGCGATACGCGCGAAGCCCTTCGAGCCAAACTCGCGAGCGAAGCTCACGTTCGCGTAGAACGTGTCGCAGTCTGCACCGAGCTCGCGCAGGACTGCCTGCAGTGACCCCAGGCCGAGGCTTGGGTGACCCGCGGCCGCGAACGGCATGTCGACGAGCAGGATCCTTGTCTTCGCCACGTCGGTACGTGGGGCGCTGGTCTCAGGGCTTGGGCGGCGGGTCAGTGCGACGTCTGTCCCGCGGACCGGTCCACGTTTGCTCGAAATCCCACGTCATGGAGACGTTGATGCCGGTGCTGACACCGAGGGTGAATCCCAGCCCCGCCGTCGCCTCCAGGGCGATCTCGCCACCCACGGTGAAGCTGGAGGGCACCACATCCAGTTCGTTCAGTCGTTGGCCGGCCCGTTCCGCGAACGCGGCCAGACCGTCGAGCAGCTTCTCCACGTCGACCAGTTTGGGCGGCCCGGTCGGCAGCCCGTCTGCTCCGACCATCGGCTGTCCGGGTGGTGTCTCGTAGGCCACGACCTGCACCGTCCAGTTGTCTCCGGACTTCTTCTTCGGCGTCATGCGGTCCCTCCTCGTCGTGTTGTCGATACTTGCAACTTAGTCGTTGCTGAACCGTACGGACAATGGATATCGCCGTTGTCCGTTGACCCATGCGCGGGTTTCGCCTGGCCTAAGATGCCGTGGTCTTGTGAACCCTAGGACGCTCCGCACGCGTAGGCATCACCTCATCCGGGTGAAGCGGCTCGCGCACCTCGGGACGCCGCCAGGCGCTGCATGACCGTGGCGGCCCGGTCTGATTCGTCGTAGACTCCCGGCGACTCGGTCGGTCACCGGCCTGGGAGGGGTGGTGACACGCAGGGGGCCATCTGGCGGCGCGATGCGTGCGTCCCGCGCACCGGGCACCGCCGCGCCTCCCGGACGACCGATACGCTCTCGCCGCGGACCGGCGAAGTTCCGTCCGCCCACGATGCGCCTGGAGCTCGTCGAGCGACGCTCCCTCATGACGGCGCTCTCACGGGCTGTCGAACCCCTGGTCCTTCTCTGCGCTCCCGCGGGCGCCGGCAAGACGACGACGCTCGCGCAGTGGGCGGCGGCCGACGAGCGCCGGGTGGCTTGGCTGCAGATCGAGGAGGCCGACGACGACCCGGTCGTGCTTCTTCTTCAGCTCGTCCGCGCGCTTGGCGGTGTCGTCGCCGTCGATCCGGCGGTGGAGGCGTCGCTCGCGCTGCCGGTCCCTCCGGTGCGCGAGCGCGTGCTGCCGTTGCTCGACGAGGCGCTCGCCGAGGCGTCACCCTTCCTCCTGGTGCTCGACGACGCCCACCTGCTGGCCGGCGCCAAGTGCTGGGACGTCGTCGCTTTCGTGCTCCGAGCGCTGCCGCCGGGCGCGCAGCTGGCGTTGGGCACCCGCGCCGAGCCACCGCTCTCGCTGGCCCGCAGAAGGACGGCCGGCGAGGTCGCCGAGTTCCGCGCCGCCGACCTCGCCTTCGACCGCGGGGAGGCCGAGCATCTCCTGCGGGCGCACGCCTGCGGCCCCATCGATGCGGCGACGCTCGATGCTCTGTTCGAGGCGACCGAGGGATGGGCGGCCGGTCTGCGGCTGGCGTGTCGTGCGTCGCGCGACGCTGAGCAAGGGCAGTGGCTGCCACGGGTCCGCGGCGACCGGCGCGAGATCGCCGCCTACCTCACCGCGGAGGTGCTCGACTGCCAGCCCCAGCACGTGCAGGAGTTCCTGCTGCGCGTCTCGGTGCTGCGCGAGCTCACCCCCGCGCTGTGCCGATCCGTCTCGGGACGAGACGACGCGGGGGTGCTCCTCGAGGAGGCGGCTCACGACGAGCTGTTCGTCGTCCCGGCCGGCGCGGCCGGACAGCGCTATCGCTTCCATCACCTCTTCGCGGAGGTGTTGGGCGAGGAGCTTGAGCGTCGCCGTCCCGGAGAGGCGGCGGGCCTGCACCGCAAGGCCGCCGCCTGGTACACGCGCAACGAGGACCCGGATGCCACCATCCACCACCTGCTGATGGCGGGCGACGTCGCCGCCGCAGGCGATGTCGTCGCGGCGTCGTGGTTGGAGGTGTGGAGGCGGGGCCAGGTGGAGACCGTGCGGCGCTGGCTCGAGGCGTTCAGCGACCGGCAGATCCTTGCGCACCGGGCGCTCACGCTCACGGCCGGGTGGGTGTACACGGCGCTCGACGCCGGGGAGCTCGGCGCGCGGTGGGGCAGGGCGGCCTGCAGTGCACCGATGTCCGACGAGCCGTCGCCCGACGGAGCCGCGTCGCTGCGTTCGTCGCAGGCGCTCCTGCGCGCCACCATCGCCCTCGACGGCGTGCGCCGCATGCGCGAGGACGCCGAGCTCGCGGCAGGGCTCGAGACGAGCGTGGACTCCAGCTGGTACGCCGACGCGCAGGTGGCGCTCGGCGCGGCGCGCTGGCTCACCGGCTCGGGCCAGCGCGCCCGGCACCCGCTCACCCTCGGCGTCAGCGCGGGTTCGGTGCACAACCCAGCCGCGGAGCTGGCCGCCTTGGGCTACCTGGCGCTGGTTGCCATCGGGGAGGAGGACTGGGGGGCGGCCGAGGAGCACGAGGCGCGCGCCCGGGCGCGCCTCGCGGAGCTCGGCTTCGGCACCAACCGGAGGTGCCTGCCGATGCTGCTGGCGCGCGCCAAGCTGCTGGCGCGCGATCCGCAGGCCGCTCTCGACGACGCCGAGGCCGACGTGCAGCGGATCCTCGAGCACATGGTGCCGCACCCGTGGATGGCCCTCCTCGCCCAGGTGGTGCTCGGGGAGGCGGCGCTCGAGCGCGGCGACCGGCGGAAGGCCGAGGCGCACGCCGCGGCCGCCGAGGCGGTGCTCCGGCGGTATCCCGACGCAGGCGTCCTGCGGCGCCGCGCCGAGCACCTGCGCGGCGCGCTCGACGCGGCGCGACTGGCCGAGCCGCTGACCGCCGCGGAGCGCCGGGTGCTGGAGCTGCTGCCGACGCACCTGACGGAGGCGCAGATGGCCGAGCAGCTCTTCGTGACACGCAACACGGTCAAGACGCACGTCAGGAGCGTCTACCGCAAGCTGGGGGTGGCGTCGCGCGCCGAAGCGGTGCGTCGCGCGCACGAGACCGGCCTGCTGCCTCCGGGCTGAGGGTGAGAGGCGGCTGCCGCGTCGTCGGCAGGCGCCCGGTCGGCCCGCGCACGGCCCCGCGGTCGTACAGCCGGCCGGATCTTCTTCCACCATGTCGAAGCGGCTGGACTTGCACCGGTGCGCTGGGCGGGCCTAGAATGCCGGTGCTGCACACATGACCGCAGAC
>CAVPJG010000009.1:0-166379 GCA_963705205.1 uncultured Thermoleophilia bacterium | reverse complement strand
TGTTGGGCGGCGCGCCATTCGTGGAGGGCATCGTTGCCCCCGGGTGCGAAAGGTGTGGGGTCGATCTACGCCTTGCGTACCGGGTAGCGCAGGTGTGTAACGCCGACGCCCGGGATCACCGTCGGGTTGCCAAGGACGACTGGCGTGCCGGCGAGGTGGTCGAAGAGCCGAACTCCGGAGCCAAGACAGTACCGCCGCGATGTCGATGGAGATTTCGTCGAGGAGCCCAGCATTCAGGACTGCTGGATGGTGTCCGCGCCGTGGACCCCAACGGACTTCCCGGCGGCGGCGGCCTTGGCCTGCGTCACGGCGCTTTCGATACCGTCGGTCACGAAGTGGACGGTTGAGTTGGGTCGCGGCCATCCGGCGGGGATGTGGTGGGTAAGTACGAATACCGGTCCCCAAGCGTGGTTTCCGTCCCAGCCTTGGGCCTTGTCGAACGTGCGTCGACCGGTGAGCACGGCACCAAGTCCAGACCAGAGACCGCGAACGTGCTTGGCGGTCGGCTCGGACACCTTGAACGTCATAGGGTCCGCCCCTCCGGTGTGGATTTCGACGTCTCCCGATTTGAAGTACCAGTCGAACACTTCGGCTCACGCCATCGTTGCAGGTCGGCGACGTAGCCGTCGAGCGACATGGACATGATTGCGACAACCTTTGACATTGCGCGCTCCTTTCGAGTCAGGTTGGTCCGTCTGTGAGGCCCACATCCACGGATGCCGGATGATTGTCGTTGGGACTACGCGGGACCGGACATGCGGTCTTCACATGTCCCTCGCCTATTCCGGCGGATCGCGCTGCTTGTTCCCATCAAGCCGCAGCGTAGTCGACGCATCGCTGTGCGAGCCGTCGGTGCCAACATGCTTGTCGCTGATTTGCGCGCCGTGCCGAATGACGTGCACCAGTGCCATGGCGTGGCCGCGGCCCAACCCGTAGTCGGCCTTGAGCCACGAGACGATCTCATCTGCCTTGGTTGCTGGATCGTCGTAACCCCGTTCCGCAGCCATGGCGATGAACTCGTTGGGGGTCTTGCCGGTCTTCACTTCGATGTTGTCCAGATAGGCCTGAAACGACATAGCCAGCTCCCCGCTCTCGACCACACATGCAGTGGCGTACTCGTTCCCTGCAGGTCCAGTAGTCATGCGGTCGTCGCGATCTTGACGCCAGAGCCGTCGCGAAACGAGGCCGGCCGCGTGGTGTCGAAGAAGGACGGCTCGCAGATGGCGCCCTCGACCCGCACCCGCCGATCCACGGCCTGCGCGACTCCTTCTGGCACCTGGGTCCACGAGCAGTACGGCGTCAAGCAGGCGCAGGAGCGGCTCGGCCACTCCGACCCGGCGACCACGCTCAGGCACTACGTGCGGCTCACGCCCGCGGCGCGGGCGAAGGCGGTCGCGGGCTGACAAGGTCACGCGGGCGGCGCTCGAGGCCGCCGAACGGCGCGCCGCCGCGGACGCCGGGCCGGTGCTCGACAATTTGGTCGCGCTGACGAGTCGTCGGCGCTGAGACGCGCCGGATCAGGACTCCGCGGGCAGCGACTCGAGCGACTCGAGTCGCCATCCGACCCGTCGCAGGCTCACGATCTCCGGCGCGAGCATCTCCGTGCCTCCGGCCGCCATGTCCGCGCGGGCTTGGAGAGGATCTCGGGGCCGCACTCTTCGCGGACGAAACACCGCGGCCGGACTTCCCACCCGGTAGGGAGCCGTAGTCCCGTTGCAGGGCCTGGCGGACCTCGGCCCAGTTCGCGCTCCACCCGCGGAGTCTCTTGAGTAGCGCCTTGGGCTGCCTTGCGTAGGTGACCTCGCAGAGGAGCACCCGCTTGCGCTTGAAGTCCACGGCCGCCACGTCGCAGTACCAGTGCCGGTCCTTGAGGGGCTCGCCGCGTCGAGCTTGACGAGGCACTCCGGGATGATGAAGAGGCCCTCACCTGCGGTGAGGTAGTCCTCGACGATGCCCTGCATGTAGTCCATGGCGGCCTCCGTGCTCGCGGGCAGGGGCGCGGTCGCCCCTCCTCGAAAGACCGTAACAGCAGGATCGGGACGTCGCCAGGAGCCGCGCTCCCAGCCGCCCGGCCGCAGATTGCCCGGGGATTTCGCAGATTTCGCAGATTTCGCACAGCAGATTTCGCCACTTTTTCGCGACTCTGGTATTCTGGCCACTGTCGCAGAGGTAAAACCCCTGCAAATCGGCACATGCCCTCGTAGCTCAGTGGATAGAGCACAGGTTTCCTAAATCCGCACTCTCGGGTGCTATTTGGGTGCTTTTCGATCAATTCGAGTCCATATGAGTACAAAGTCCCGCTCTCTCCGGCCGGGTTCGAGCCTGCAGTTCCCTGCAGTATTAGCAACTTTTTAGCAACCTGCCCCGAAGGGCCGGAGGCCGTCCGCCCGAGGCGCTCGCCTCGCCTTCTTCAGCGGCCAACCGACCGAGTGGCTCATCACAGCGGCCGGGAAGATCGGAGGGAGAGGGGGCGCCAGCCCAGGCGCCCGCTCTGGGCTGGGCGCCGGAGCAGCCCTAGACCCGTGCCAAGACGTGATCCTCGATCCGACGCGAGGGCATCTGCATGCGGAGTGCTTCTGTGTTGGCGTGATATAGGCCCTCCACGCGCACGACCAGTTCCAGCTGCTCCAATGCCTCGAGGTCCCGCAGCGCCGTCCGGTCCGACAGCTTCGCATACTCACGGGCAACCCTCGGGTCGACGGTCATCGCCTCTTCGAGCGTTAGTCCTCTGTCCAAGGGGAGTGCAAGGGCCAGCATCCGGCGGCGCTTCAAGACGTCCTTCTGGAAGCGGGTCTCTGCAAGCTCCTCATGGATGTAGCTCCGCCACGCTATGGCGAACTGGCTGTACTGGATCTTCTCCAGAATCTCAGACAGGCCGTCGCGGAACCCTCGGACTGCGTAGGCGATGAACTGGCTAAGGTCCCCAGTCCTGGTTGCCTCTCCGAGTTGCCGGTAGTACTCGGGGCGCGTCAGGTTGTAGAAGTTCGAGGGTACGTGCGATGCGATGTTGGGCAGTCCCGCGCGGAGCAGGATGTAGAACTCCATTAGGCGACCGGTGCGCCCGTTGCCGTCACCGAACGGGTGAATCCACTCGATATAGACGTGAGTCACGATCGCTTGGACCACTGCATCCACGAAAGTCTGCTCGCCCGACTCGTAGTGGAACTCAGCCCGCAGCCATCCGCACAAGCGCTCGACAAGCTCGGGCACGTCTCTGTAGTCCGGGCACCGGTACGGACCCACGATTCTCTGGTCTTCGCGAAGTCGACCGGGAATCGCGTCGAAGTGCTCGCCCAGGCCCTTTCCGACCATCTCGTGGAACCGAAGCAGCAATTCCCGGCCGATCAGCTGCTCATGGTCCTCAATCACGACCTCATGGAGGAGCTCGTTCATTGCATCGAGGATGTTCCTGACCTCGATCTCCTGGTACTCCTTGCTGGGCGGTAGCTTCTCGCCCTCAGCCACCCGTTCCACTTCAGCTTCGGACAGGGTGTTGCCCTCGATTGCCGTCGTGGCCTGCGCTCCCTTGACGAGCGCGACTTGCCTGAGTTCTCGGTAGTGGCTGGGGCGCAGTGGCATCTCGGCGATAGCCGTCACGATCGCGTTGCACTGGCCCAGCTCGAACAGGACCTCAGGGCTAAGCTCCCAGTGCTTCTGGAACTGCAGATGCGGATAGTCGGCCACGGATACCTCCTGCAGACTGGCGCGGGTATTGTCGGAGAAGTTGTCAGACTTTTTGTCGACGAACCTGTCCGAAGTATTACCGCATTTTTCGGCAGTAAACAAGCGTGGTCGAGCGGACGCAAGGGTGTTCAAACGCGGGCTTTGACGGCGACACTGGGCCGTTTGGGGCTTGCGAAGTCCCCGGGGACCATCCCCCGGCCTACAGTCCCCGATAGCCTATCGGCGGCCTACTCGAGGCTGGTGCCGCCGCCGCCATAGGACCGGTAGCGTTGGCGGCAGAATCCCGTTTCCTCGCAGCGCGTCGGTGCGGTCCGGCTGGCGGCGCCTGCTAGCCGGCCGCGGCTCCGATCTCAAGCACCACCGGGCCATGATCGCTGAGGATCCGGGTCAGCGGATTGTCGTCGACCCAGCAAGCCGTCACAGCTCCAGCGAGTGATTGGCTGGCGAAGAAGTGGTCGTCCTGGTAAGTGACCGCCGCCGACTGCCTGCCCCAGAACGACGGCACCTCCCGGCCGTGCTTGCTCCAGTGACAATCATGGACCCCAGCGGCCGCGAGGCGGTCGAAGAACGCCGCGTGCTTCGCCGAGTACGCCCGGCTCGTGTTGATGTCGCCCCCCACCACCGACGGCTCGGCATGGACCTGGCGGACGAGCCACGGCTCGAGCGCCTCCTGGTTCGCCCAGCTCTCCGGGCCGACGTGCACGCTGAAGATGCTGAGGGCGGGGACGGTCAGGGCCACGGCGGCGACGTAGCTGCCGCCCAGCGTCGCCGGAATCGGCCGGAAGTCGAGGCCGCGCCGCACGAACACCCCGGTCCTGCCCGGCCGCGTCCCGCACCAGGTCACGGTCCCTCGGTCCGCGACGATCCGGTCGCTCGAGGCGAGGGTCTCCTGGATGCACGCCACGTCCGGCCGAGGCAGGACAGGAGGTAGTGCCACGCGGCTTCGTGTGTGCTTCCCGAACGCCCCATGTTCCAGGTCACGATGCGCATCGTCCTGTCCCCTAGCTCCGTACACGCGCTATCCGTGGTGACCTCCCCGGTCCCCCGAGCCGAGACGAGCATATACTCGGCCGCAGACGGAGTCGCCGGTCAAGGTCGCTCAAGGGGGAGGCGAGATGCCTGACGAGGTGCGCCTCTGGCGCGTGGGTGAGGACGAGAGCCTGAGCGAGATCAAGTCGGGCCAAGCTCGACCTGGAGGAGCGGCTCGAGGACGTGGCTGGAGGCGCGACATCTCGATGCTGGACCCGGGGCTGCTCGTCATCGGCCGGCAGGTCGAGACCGACTTCGGCGGCTGTGATCGACCTTCTCTGCGTCGACGCCGCCGGAGACCTCGTCGTCGTCGAGCTGAAGCGCGACAAGACGCCGCGGGAGATCACCGCCCAGGCGCTCGACTACGGCTCTTGGGTCGTCGACCTCTCGAACGAGCGCGTCACGTCCATCGCCGAGGGGCATCTCGGCGAGGGCGGCTTCGAAGAGGCCTTCCGGCGCCAGTTCGGCACCGATGTGCCGGAGACGCTCAACGGCGGACACAGCATGCTTATCGTCGGCTCGCACATCGACGCCAGCTCGGAGCGCATCATCAAGTACCTCTCCGACACGCACGGCGTGAACATCAACGCGGCGACCTTCCAGTACTTCCGCGAGGCGGACGGGGGAGAGCTCGTGTCGCGGGTGTTCCTGATCGAGCCGTCCCAGGTGGAGCTGTCCAGCCGGACCAAGGGCACCTCGAAGCGTCGGCCGCGCCTGACCTACGAGGAGTTGGAGGCACTGGCCGAAGACGCTGGCGTCGCGGAGCTGTACGGGCACGCCGTCGCTTCGCTGGAGCCCCTGCTCAAGAAGCACACGACCAGGACGACCATCGGCTTCGCCGGCCAGATCGAGGGCAGCCGCAAGAACGTGATCAGCCTCCTCCCGGGCGAGAGCAGCACGGCCGAGGGCCTGCGCTACCTGCTCTACAAGAACCGGCTGGCCAGCGCTGACGGGGCTGTCCGAGGCCGGCGTTCAAGGCGTGGTCCCGGCGCTGCACGACGACTGGGCCTATGAGGAGGGCGGCGGACCCGACTGGGAGGGCTACCAGGGCTTCATCGTCAGTCGCGAGGAGATCGACCGTCTCTCGGCAGCGCTCTCCGGGCACTAGCCAGGTCGGTCAGAACCCGCCTGCCTGAACACATGCCCGACCCGGAGTTCACCAGCTACGACCGCGACGTGCTCTACGAGCAGGTCTGGGCAGAGCCGGTGCGCGAGGTCGCGAAGCGCTACGGCGTCTCCGACGTCGCCCTCGCCAAGGCCTGCCGCAGGCTCTCCGTGCCCGTGCCGGGCCGCGGCTACTGGGCCAAGCGGCGGGCAGGGCAGACGCCGCCGCGGCCGCCGCTGCCGGAGGCGCAAGGTCCCCGGCGCGTAGCCGGTGAGCAGCGTCTTGGCCGGGACCTCGCGCGACGGGGCGAAGGCCTCGGTCCCCGAGGTGCAGGTGCCCGCGGCTTTGCGCCGGCCGCACGAGCTCGTCGCCGCCGCCCGCGCGGCGCTCGAGGAGGCGCGCACCTGGAACGGCCTCGCCTCCTGCGCCTCGGAGGGCTGCCTCGACATCACCGTCTCGAAGGAGCAGCGCCAGCGCGCCCTGCGCGTCATGGACGGCCTCGTCCGGCATCTGGAGGCAAACCGCGGGGGCGTCGAGGTGGTCTCGCGGCGCGTGTACACCTGGGGACGCGAGGAGCCGACGTTCGTGACCGAGGCGCTGGTGGACGGAGAGCGCGTCGGCTTCGCCCTCCGGGAGCACTACGGACTGCTGGAACTCAGGCTGACCAACGACCGCCTCCATGGCCTGCGCAGGACCTGGTCGGACGGCCAGCGTCAGCGCCTCGAGAAGGTGCTCGGGGGGTTCGTCGTCGGCCTCGGGCTCGCCGCCGCGCAGCTCGCGGAGATCCACGCCGAGGACGAGCGGCGGGAGCGGGCCTGGCGCGAGGAGGAGCGTCGCCGCGCCGAGGAGGCCGAGCGCCGGCGCCTCGAGCAGGAGCGGATCGCGCGGCTCACCGGGGAGGCGACGGCGTGGAACCGGGCGGCCGAGCTGCGCGCTTACGCGCGCGCGGCCCTGCGGCTGCTGGACGAGCAAGGTGCGGCTGGCGAGGCGGCTGCCGCGCGGCGCGCAGACCTCGAGTGGCTGCTCGGCTACGCGGACTCCATCGACCCGCTGCAGGGTCAGGACGACTAGAGCGGACCACCCTCTCCGGGTGTGTCGGTGTTCTCTGGGCCGGCGCAGGACCACGACTCATTGAGCGCGAGCTGGCACTCGGGGATGGGCGCGCCGGAGAGCACCCCCCAGTTGCCCTCGAACCCCAGCGGGTCCGATGGCGAGATGCGGAAGCGCCTCATGGTTGTCTCCGCCTGGGGACCCTTCCGCGTTCCGAGCCAGAGACGGTGCTGCTCGCCGACGTAGGCGGCCACGTAGGGGCTGGGGACGACGAAGAAGCGCGGCAGCTCATCGGACCCGCGCAGCGCGACGAAGCAGTAGAAGAGGTTCGCTTCGGCGATGCGCTCGTGCTTGGCGCCCATCGCCCAGTGATAACAAGGCTCCGCGGAGAAGAGCCTCTCGCGTGAGGGCGGCCTGTCAGTCGTCTTCACCTCGACCTTGCACAGCCTGTTGAGCTCCGGGTCCGAGACGAGGATGTCGACGCCCTTGGTGTTGGCCAGCGTGAGGGTCGCGACCAGACCGCGCTGGATGAGCTGCGCCAGCACGTAGAACTCGCCGGTGAGGCCCTTCTGCGTGTTGTCCATCCTCGGACCTCCTTCAGTCTTTGGTCTCGCGCGGGCCGGGATTGGTCACCAGAAGGTGGATGTCCGGAGGGTCGATGCCCGAGATGACGACCTCGCCCCCGGCGTCGATCGTGATCTCTGCCGGAGGGACCGCCTCAAGGTCGGCCTCCGTGTAGCGCTCGGACAGGAAGTGAGTTGTCTTGTTGGCCGAGCCCCGCAGCCCATGCGCGAGGCGTTGGGTGGAATCGTACCGTCCTGCGACGAGCACATCGACGAAAGGCAGTATCGCGGCCTTCTCGGCGGAACCAGTCACTTCCTGCAGCGTGAAGCCACTGATGACGATGGCTGAAAGCGAGGTCTCGAAACGCAGCCGCTCGAGGAGTGCGCGCAGCGGCTTTGCTTGCTCGAGCGGCTCTCCGCCCGAGACCGTGAGTCCCTCGATGCCAGCACTCAATTCCGCAAGACGCGCGAACAGCTCAGCGATCGTGACCCAGATGCCGGCTTCGCGTGAGTGCGTCTCTGGATTGAAGCAGCAGGCGCAGCCCAACGAACAGCCCTGCAGCCACAGCACCGCGCGGATGCCGGGACCGTTCGCCCGGCTCCTGGCCACGAAGTCGTGGACGCGAAGCGCGCCGGAGTCGCGCGTGCCCAAGCCTACCGGCCCTGCTGCCGCTGCCGGTCTTGGACTTCGTCGCTCAGCGTTTCCTCGGCCTCGGGGGTCATCTCGCGCAGCTCGACCTCGCCGCCGAGCGCCTCTTCGAGCGGCCGAGTGATCTCGAGGCAGGACGAACCCTTCACGCCGCGCACCTTCACCTCGACCTGCCCCTCGGCATCGATGAAGACTTCAATCTCCTGGATCTCCATGGTGCGGCTCCTTCGGCTGGTCCGCTATGCGGTGCGTCGCAGGGTCAGGTGGAGGCGCCCGTCCTGGGCGACCTCCTCGTCGACGAGCGCGAAGCCCTGCTCCTCCAGACTGGCGCGTGTGGCGCGGTATGCGTAGTGCTTCATGAGGTCGCGCACGAAGACCTCTGAGTCCAGGTCCTCGATACCCCACCAGTCGGCGACGAGTGCGTAGGAGCCGCCGCTCTCGGTGAAGCCGATGTCGTAGCCGGCGTTGGCCGTGGGCACCCTGATCTGTACCTTCGTGCGGTTCCCGCCATACCCACGGATCTCCACGTCACCCTCTTCGCAGCGGTAGCCGAGGTCCTCCAGTGCGCCCGTGAGGTGCTCACGCACAGTCATCTTCGTCTTCACGCGCGTGAAGTGCGACATGACGTCCCTCCTCAGTCGGCTTGCATCCACGGCCCCAGCGGTCGCGCTATGTCAGCTTGACCACCGGGTAGTCGCGGTGGGTCATCTGTCCCGTCTTCACGTCGCGGACCGTGATCAGCAGGCGCTTGTTCCCGTCGACGGCGAAGTCGATGCGGAAGCGTTCCTCACCGCCCCTCTGCGCCGGCGGATCGGCGCGCAGGAAGGTCGGCGAGTCCTCGTTCATCCAGAAGACGCTGCGCGATTCCTCTTCGTCCGGGGAGATGCTGACGACGCGCGCAGCGCCGGTCGGGTCGAACACCAGCTCAAGGCGCCGATCAGACCCGCCTCCATGCCGCTCGCCCATCTCCGCGATGGCGAGGCCGAGCTGGCTCTGACCCTCGTAGCTGGCCTTGACGGTGAGCGTGGCCACGGGTCCTGTCGTGGGGTATGGCGTACCGCGACTGACAAGCGGGTGATACTCGTAACCGCACTTGTCGGGACTCAGGCAGCGGATGGCGTAGTCATGCTGGATGTGATCGTAGAAGTCCACTCCCGCAGCGAATGCGGCGGCGCCCCTGGCTACGGCGTCCAACGGGCGCTCCAGCAGGACGCGGTCGCCGAACTCCCGGCGCATGAGGCGTTGCACCGACGGGATGAAGCTGCCACCGCCGACCATCAGCGCCGCCTTGACGTCCTCTTCGCCGTAGCCGGACTCGCGGGCCGCGTTCATCGCTCTGCGCACTGTCTGCACCACCTGCGCGTACACAGCGTGCTCCTCGAGGAGCTCCTCGAGGGCTGTGCGCGTCAGTTCGCAGGCGAGGACTGAACCCGTCTCGGGGTTCATGACGCCGATCTCGGCGTGATCGGCGAACGACAGCCGTTCCTTGGCTGCCTCGCATTGGACAAGCAGTTCGTTGCTGACGCGGCGCACGGCGTCGTCGGAATCCTGGCGCCCGTTCGCCTTCAGGACATGATCGAAGAGGAGCCCGTCGATCTGCGTGCCTCCGATGTCGGCACCCGCCTTGCCCAGTACTCTGCAGCGACGCCCGGCCTTCTCGGTGACGTCCTCTTCGATCAGCACGACCGCGACATCGAGTGTGCCTCCGCCGAAGTCGAAGATCACGTAGACGTCGTGCGCCTGGATGTGAGCGCCGTGGCCGAGAGCCGCGGCCGAGGGCTCGTCTATCAGCCGGAAGCGCGGCAGGCCGGCGTGCACTGCGACCTCGGCCAGCCAGTCCTCGTAGTGCTCGAACGACTCCACTGGCACCGTGAGCACGATCTCCTCGTCACGGAGTTCGACCTCGGCGGCGGCGGCCAGCAGGATGCTCGCGAGGAAGTCCCGGCCTGCGTCAGACTGCGAGATCGCGCGGCCGTCGACCCGGACCGTTCGGGAGCTGCGCTGCGCGACGTAGTGCTTCATCCAGCGAAAGGTCGCAGGTGAGCGATGGAGATTGCGATGCAGGACCTGATCTCCCACCCAGCGCTGGCCGTCCTCGGCATAGTGGATGAGTGACGGGACCACGGGTACATCCTCGTCGCCTTGGGTGAACGAGCGGGAGTAGCCGGGGATGCGCAGCGGGCGCCCCGCCTTGGTTGCCTCGTCCCACACGGCGACGACGGTGTTCGAGGTGCCGAAGTCGACGGCGAGACGACCCGGCATGCTAGCGGGGCTCTTCCGAAGCGAGGTCGACGCCGGCTCGTCTCAGCTGCCGGCCGCGGTACGAGCAGCCCGGGATGCGAACCACGACGGCTTGTCCGGGCGCCATTGCCGGCCCGCCAAGTGGCTCGTGACGGTCGGGGTCGTACGCGGCCGCCTCTCCGATAGCGCCTTCGATGACCAGACCGGCCTCGGTGAGCGGGGTCAAGAGACGCTTTGCCACCGCGAGAACGTCGCGCGCCTCCACCGGCTTGCCCTCGGCTTCGAGCAGGTGGGCCTGCGCCATGAGCTGGGCCGCCGGAGTGGCGACTTGGGCGAGGATCTGCTCGACGCGGCGCTCGACCGCCTCGGTCACCCGCGAAGCTTCGCTCTGGCGCAGCCGCTCGAGCTCGGCCCGCACACTCTCTCCCTGGCGCTCGTATTCTTGCGCTTCGAGACGCAGCACCTGCAGCTCGCGCTCGGCTTCCAGGAGGCGCTCAGCGTCGGGATCATGCGCCACTCCTGGTTCACGGCCGAGCAGCTTGGATAGCCATCCCCACACGACCTATCGACCCCCTCAGCGCTGGCGGATTCCTCTCCGCAGTATATCGACCATTCCTTCAATCCCCGATCTCCACGTCGAACTCGCCGACCTCCACGCGATCCGCGGCCACTACCTCGATGTCGAATCGGCGGTGGCGGTCGACGAGCGCGAGCATGAAGTCGATCCAAGCACGTCGGCACTGGACGGCCCAGCTGTTGTCGCCCCGCAGCGCCAGAAGTCTTTCGTGAACTCGGGCAAGCGCCGCGACGGGTGTGGCGGCGAGGGCCGCCAACTCTGAGTTCCACAAGCGAATGGTCCCGTCCTCGCTGCCGCTCGCCAAGAGAAGTCCGTCTGGAGTGACCGCAAGGGAGAGGACGTCGTCGTCGTGCCCCTCAAGCTCTGCCACCTCTTCTCCGTCCGGCACGCGAAAAAGGCGGATTGTGGCGTTCAGCCAGACGCCCGCAGCAAGCAGGCCACCGTCTGGCGTGAAGGTGAGGGAATTGACCCAGCCGTCGTGCTCCCAGACTGCTGTCCCGTGCTGTCGGTCGGACAGGCGCCAGAGGCGAACGGTGTCGTTGAAGTGCGCGCTCACGAGCAGGCTGCCGTCCGGAGAGACGGCGAGGGAAGTGACGGAGCTCTCCTCCGCGTCCGTCCCGTCCACCTCCTCGGTCTCGTCGCTTTCCTTGACCTTGTAGTAGCGGCAAGGCTCGCAGCTCCTGTCGTACCAGTCGTAGTTGACGCAATCCGCCGGGTCCAACTCGCCATCCCAACAACAGTCCGGATCCCATGAGTCTTCAGTGCCCGCGGCGTCCTCCGATTCCGTGGAGTCCTCAGGGCCGTGGCGCTCTGTCGTGAGCGTGGCCACGAATTCCCCGTGGGGCAGGCGCCAGAGGCAGATGGTCCCATCCTCGCTTCCGCTCGCCAGCAGGCTCCCATCAGGCGTGACGGCGAGAGAGGTGACGGCTTCCTCGTGCTCGCAAAGCCAAGACACCCACTCGCCGTCGGGCAGACTCCACAGGCGAACGCTGCTGCTGCCTGCGCTCCCGCTCGCCAGGAGTCCGCCGTCAGGGGTGATGACGAGTGAGTCGACCCCGCTCTCGTGGCCCCAGAGCGTCCCCACGCACTCGCCGCGGGGTAGACGCCACAGGCGGATGCTCGCGTCGCTGCTTCCACTCACGAGGAGGGTGCCGTCTGTTGTCACGAGGAGGGAGTCGATCGCGCCCTCATGCCCATGGAGCGACGCGACGCACACGCCGTCGGTCAGGCGCCAGAGGCGAATGGTCTGGTCCTGGCTTCCCGTGGCAAGCAGGCTCCCGTCGGGCGTGATCGCAAGCGAGGTGACCGCGCCCTCGTGGGCCGTGAGCGTCTGACGCAGCTCGTGCCGGCCGATAAGGGTATGTGCTCTTCGCCGCAAGACTCGGCGAGGGCACGCAGTCGGGCAAGATCTTCGTGGTCTCGATTGGGCAAGGCGGCGACGTCCTCACCGATTGCCAGCGGCGGAGTTCGCGTGTCCACGAGGGCGGCGCCTCCAGTGCGAGGCGCCAAGCGTCCGCGATGCGATCAGGCCGCGACATCAGCCCTACCATGCCCCGCCACTCTTCGCGAGTCATCTCGGCCAGGTCGTGGCGTTCGCGCCCGCTGACGGCATCGTGGACCCCAGCGTCGCGTCCGCCCTCGACTGCGGCGCCAGCGAGTCGGCGACGCAGTTCCGGTGGGGGAGCCCCATACGCCTGGCGCTCACGCGATTCCTTCAGGATCGGAAGCGTCGAGATCCCCCCAGCGCCCGCCAAGCGCGACAGCGCGGTGCGAAGATGCAGCTCGGAGGGCACGTAGCCGCCTTCGGCGGCGATGGCGAGTATCGCTTCGTCACCTTCCTCGACGGCGAAGCGGCGAAAGGCCGCGATCTTGGGCGGGGCCCGCAGGGGAGCGCGCAGAGTCGCCGCCGCGAGCTCGCTCACGGCGTCGCTGGCACCTGTCTTGAGCGCCTGGGCCAGAGATGTGACGGCTTCGGCCGAGCCGCTGCCGGCAAGCTCGGCCAGCGTCTGGGCGAAGTGCCGTTCGAGCCCGGTCTGCGAGGTGGGGTCGGCTGTCACGCCTCAACCCTCAATCTCGATGTCGAACTCGCCGACCTCGACGTGATCACAACCTCGACCTCGATGTCGAAGCGGCGGTTGCGGTCGACGAGCGCGAGCATGAACTCGAGCCAGGCGCGCAGCTCGGGCGAGACGTCCGCGCCGCGCAGATTCGCCGAGGCCCATCGAGGTCCTCCAGGGAGAGCTTCGAAACGGGAAGATGCACCAGACGGGCTGCGTCAAGCCACCAGAGGCGGACAATGTCTTTCCCGGGCCCCTCACCCCCTCCCGTGAGCAGACTACCGTGGGGAGTCGAACGCCAGGGCGGTGACCATGTCCGCGCGGTCCTCCAGCTTGTCGACGAGCTCACCGTGGGGCAGACGCCGAGATGCATACGGCCTCGCCGGTCCTCGCCCCGGCAAGCAACGTGCCGCTGGCGTCGATGGCCAGCGAATCGATCGGGCCCGTCTGTCCGCGAAGCGTGGCTGCGGGCTCGCCGCCCGGCACGTGCCAAAGAGCCACGAAGCTGTCGCTGCCTGTGCCTGCCATCAACGGGACGCCTGCGCCCGCCAGCAGTGAGCCATCAGGAGTTACATCGAGCGCACGGATCCCGATTGAGGTGCCCATCTTCTCGATTCCCTGCAGTTCCCCCGCAGGCGCGCAATCAGGGAGGCGCGCGGCTCGGAGTGCCCAGACCTCCGCTCACCGGTCGCCTCCCGTCGGGCATCGCGGCTAGGCAATTGATATGTGAGGAGGCATGAGAGCTTGCCGTCGGCACTCCGTCGGGCAGGCGCCAAAGCCGAAGAACCGCATCGAGGCCACCACTGGCCAGCACAGTGCCGTCGGGCGTGATGGCCAAGGCCCTGACCCCGTATCTACCCCCGTCAAGTGATGCCATCGGCACGCCGTCCGGAAGTCGCCAGAGGCGCACAGTCCCGTCCTGGCCGCCGCTCGCCAGCAGCGTGCCGTCGGACTGACCGCGAGGCAGCCAACAGATCCCGTGTGGCCCTCCAGCGTAGCCATGGGTGACCCGTCTGGAAGACGCCACAGGCGGACAGTGTTGTCCGCGCTCGCACTCGCCAGCAGCACCACCGTCCGCGGTGACGACAAGGGAATTGATCATGTGCGTGTGTCCCTCAGTGAGGCAGTGCAGGCAGCAAGCGCACCCAAGCTGGCGGTCCTTCTCAAGGCTGACGCCAGTCGCCGGAGCGTCTTCAGGGCCTCCCGGTCGTGCACGGGTGGGCGCCAGTCGATGCCTCGGAGAATCGCGAGGAGCTTGGCGCTGAGGGACGGGGTGGCGCCTGCTGGGCGAGCCTCCAGACGTCCGCCCAGCGCTCGTTGAAGAGCAGGGCAAGTACCGCTCCCTCTTCAGCATCGCTCAGGCTTTCGAGGCGGACGTTGGTCCGGCCGCCGGCAACGACCTGCACCCACTGAGGTGCCCAGCTGCGCGGGCGGCTTCGGCCAGCCGACGCCTAAGATCATTGCTCGCCGTCTCGTGCGCGGCGCGCAAGTAGGAACCGTCGAGGTCCATCTTCTCATAGCGCTCGTACTGGGCCGTCAGGAAGCAGAAGACCGCGCGGAGGGCCGGGTCGCGGGGCACGTAGCCGGCTGCGACGGCGATCCTCCGAAGACGCTCGTCACCTGTCTCGACGACGTATTCGCACGGAGAACGTGAATGCCGGCAGGCGTCTTCAACCGCGAGAAGCCTCCCCTGCCCTCTCCAGCAACGATACCGTCGCCGTCTGAACAGGCAGCAAGCAGTGTTCTCACTGCCGCGGCGCTTCGCGTGACGACTGCGATGCGGTTTGCCTTCAAGGCCGAGAAGCACGCGAATCTGGATCGGCTTCGCGGCCACGAAGCCGCTCTCGGCGATGATCTGTGCGAGGTCCTCTCGGCGCGTATCGGCCCACAAGGCGCACAAGGCGTCGATGGCCACGCGATTCTCCAGCGTTTGAGAGCGGTGGCGTGCGGTCTCACGAACACGGGCGTCGTTCGAATACATCCAGGGCATCGGTGAGTACGCGCACGGCAGCGGGCAACTCGTCGGCGGGAGAGCTTCGCGCGCTGCGCTGCGAGAGACGCCGCACACCGCCAACGACCGGTGTGGTGTCTGCCAGGTTCTTCCGAAGCCCAGCGAGACGTTTGTCCTCCACTCTGCGTCAGCCCTTGATCTCGATGTCGAACTCACCAATCTGCAGGCGCTCCGCGACCTCGACCTCGATGTCGAAGCGACGGTGGCGGTGGACGAGTGCAATCATGAAATTGAGCCAAGCTTGCTCATCCAACCCCACGTCGCGGCGAAGTGCATCGAGTCGCTCGCTGACGCGCGAGGACTGCGACCGGTGAAGCGGCAAGCGCGGCGATTTCCGCACCCCACAATCGCAGAGCGCCGTCTTGGCTTTCACTCGTGAACAGGCTCCCCTGTTGAGTGCAGAGCTCCAGTCCGCGCCCTGGTGTATTTTGTCGACGTCACCGGCACTCGCCATCGGGCAGATGCCACAGCCGGATGGTCCCATCCTCGCCGCCGCTGGCCAACAGCCTGCAATAGAAGGTGAGCGCGGGAGGACAGCTCTGCCGGCGTGCCCCCGGAGAGGCGTGGCCACTCTCTCGCCGCCCGGCAGGCCCCACAGGCAGACTGTCCCATCCCAGCTCCCGCTCGCGAGCAGACTGCCGTCGGGCGTGATTGCGAGGGAACTCACTGCGCTCTCATGGCCTCGCAGAGTGGCGGCCGACTTCGCCTTCGGGCAGGCGCCAAAGTCGAATCGTGTCGTCCCAGCTCCCACTTGCGAGCAGGCTGCCATCTGGGGTCATGGCCAAGGTAGTCACGCCGCGTTTGTGTCCTCTGAGTGTCGCCACCAGTTCGCCGCTCGGCAGGCGCCACACGCGGACGGTCTTCTCCCAGCTCCCGCTCGCAAGCAGGCTCCCATTCGGGGCTACGGCCAAGGCCAAGGCGGAGTCCATTTGCCTTCGGCGCGGCGCGACCGAGCCAGTGACTTCCTCCTCTCCGCACAGCTCGGCCCAGGCACGAAGCCGCGTGAAGTCCTCGCGATCGAGCTTTAGGGCAGGGCCCGTCAGTCCTCGATGCCGAACAGCAGCAGCCGACCCCAAAGTGGAGGAGCCTCCTGCACGAGGCGCCATGCCTCGTTCGCGCGATCGGGGCGCGCGAGCAAGTCGGTCACGTCCTGCCATTCGGAAGCGGTCATCTCCGCGAGGCGAAGGCGTTGCCGGCCACCGATGGCAACCTGCACCCACTCTGCACGCCCAGCTGCGCGAGCGGCGGCGGCGAGGCGGCGGCGGAGCTCTGCGGAACCGGCCTCGTGGGCGCTGAGCAGATGCGCCTCGTCGAGGTCAAAGGCCTCGAGCTCATCCCAACGGCCCGTGAGGGCGAGCAGAGCCGCGCGCTCGGGATGGCTCAGAAGGGACGTAGCCGGCAGTCGTGGCGATTGAGAGGGCCACCTCGTCACCGTTCTCCACGGCGAGGCGGCAGAGAGCATCACGGGCAGGGCCTTCGGGAAGGGAATGCAGGGCGGACGAGGCGATCTGGCTCACGGACGCATCGGGGCGGTCGCGATTGCCTGGGTGAGGGCGGCGAGGGCTCGGGCGACGCCTGTCGGGCGAGCTCGGCCAGCCGCTCCGCGGGCGGCGACGCCTGCGTTCGCCGAGCAGCGGGGTGGTATCGGCGAGCTGCTTTTGGAGCTCGGTCAGTCTGCGGGTCCGCGGTCATCCTCTCAGCCCCCGATCTCGATGTCGAACTCGCCGGCCTCGATGTGTCGCAGACCTCGACCTCGATGTCGAAGCGGCGATGGCGGTCTACGAGCGCGAGTAGAACTCGAGCCAGGCGCGCGCGCGCGGTCAGGTCATCGCTCCGCAGGGCCACGAGGCGACGTGTCAGGATAGGTGAGGGCGAGGCGGCGAGCGCGGCGACCTCGGATATGCCACAGGCGTATGGTGTCGTCCCTAGCTCCCGGTCGCGAGCAGGCTGCCGTCCGGGGTGACGGTGAGGGAGGTGCCCCAGCGGTCGTGCCCCGGAGCGTCGCCACGGACTCGCCGTCCGGCAGGCGCCACAGACGGATGGTCTTGTCCGGCTCCCGCTCGCGAGCATGCTCCGTTCGGGGCGACGACTAGGGAATAGACCGAGGTTTCGTTCCCCGGAGGGTCGCCGCGCACGCTCCCTCCGGGAGGCGCCACAGGCGGATGGTCTTGTGTCGCCCCCGCTCGCTAGCAGGGTGCCGTCCAGGGTGACGGCGAGGGATTGACCAGCTCTCGTGCCCCCGGAGCGTTGCCACGCACGCCGTCCGGCAGGCGCCACAGGCGGATGGTGTCATCGTCCACCCCGCTGGCGAGGAGGTTGCCGTCCGGGGTGACGGCCAGGGATTATCCTACTGTCCCCCGGAGCGTCGCCACGCACTCGCCGTCCGGCACGCGCCACAGGCGGATGGTCTGGTCGTCGCTCCGCTCGCGAGCAGGCGGCCGTCTGGGGTGACGGCCAGGGACACGATCCCGTCCTTGTGCCCCCGGAGCGTCGCCACGCACTCGCCTTCCGGCAGGCGCCACAGACGGATGGTCTTGTCTCGGCTCCCGCTCGCTGAGCAGGTGCCGTCCGGGTGACGGCCAGGATCTGACGCTCCTCGTCCCCGGAGCGTCGCCACGCACTCGCCGTCCGGCAGGCGCCACAGGCGGATAGTGTGGTCCGTCAGCTCCCGCTCGCGAGCAGGCGGCCGTCTGGGGTGACGGCCAGGGAGCGACCAGGTCCTCGTGCCCCCGGAGCGTCGCCATGCAGCTTGTGCAGGCGGAGAAAGGAATCTCCCCCTCGTCGCACGGCACGGCCAGGGCGCGCAGCCGCGCGAAGTCCTCGTGATCGCACTCGGGCAGGGCGGTGGCGGCTATCCCGAGCAGCAGCGCGCGCCCCCAAGGGCGGCGCCTCCTGCGGCGAGGCGCCATGCTTCCTTGGCGCGATCGGGACCGGCGAGCAGCGTCAGCACGTCCTGCCACTCGGGGGTCATCCGGCGAGGCGAGGCGCTGCCGGCCGCCGACGGCGACCTGCACCCAGTCGGCGCGCCCGGCTGCGCGAGCGGCAGCGGCGAGGCGGCGGCGGACTCTGGGGCCGGTTTCGTAGGCGCTCGCGCAGATGGAGGTCATCGAGGTCGAAGGCGTCGAGCTCCTCCCAGCGACCCGTGAGCGCGAGCAGCGCGGCGCGCAGGACGGCTCCGAAGGGGTGTAGCCGGCCTGATTGGCGATTGAGTAGAGCGTCATCTCGACGGCAATTCTGCACACATGCCTCGATGGCGGGCGGGCAGAGGGCGTCCCGGGCCGGGCCTTCGGGGAGGGAGTGCGGAGCGGGCGGGGAGAGCTCGCTCACAGCCGCGGGGGGGAGAGATGATGGGGGGGGAAGGGGAGGGAGGGGCTGGATGCCCAGGGGAGGGGGAGGGGGGGTTGCTTAGGATAGGGTCTGCACAGTTGTCGGCGCCGCTCGCGACTGCCTGGGCGAGGGCCGCGATGGCCTCCGGCGACGCCTGTTGCGGGCGAGCTCCGCCAGCCGCTCCGCAGCGCGGCGGCGGCGGCGTTCGCCAAGCAGCGGGGTCGTATCAGCGAGCTGCTTTGGAGGCTCGCGTGAGTCGTCGGGTCCGCGGCCAACCTCAGCTCCCGATCTCGATGTCGAACTCGCCGGCCTCGACGTGTCGCGAGACCTCGACCTCGATGTCGAAACGGCGGTGACGTTCGACGAGCGCGAGGATGAAGTCGAGCCAGGCGCGCTGGGGCACCGCGGTCGGGGGTGCAGCTGCACTAGAGGTGGCGGTGCTCGGCGCGACGAGGGCCGCGAGGGTGCGGCGGTGAGCGCGGATCTCGGAGCGCCAGAGACGGATGGTCCGGTCCCTGGCCCCGCTCGCGAGCAGGCCCCGTCCGGAGTAACGGCGAGAGACTCGACCCAGTCTGCGTGTCCGCGCAGCGTGGCCACGGACGCGCCGTTGGATACGTGCCACAGGCGGACGGTGTTATCGCTAGCCCGCACTCGCGAGCAGGCTCCCATCGGGAGTGACGACGAGGGAGCCGACCTCGCCTCTCGTGCCCCGCTAGGTCTCACGGACGCGCCGCTCGGGAGGTGCCAGAGGCGGATGGTCTGGTCGCCGCCTGAGCTCGCCAGCAGGCGCCCCATCGGGGGTGACGGCGAGGGAGGAGACCGGGATCCTTGTGCCCGCGCAACGTCCCGCGGGCTCGCCGCCTGGGAGGCGCCACGACGGATGGTCTCTGTCGCTGGCTCTGCTCGCGAGCAGGGCTCCGTCCGAGGTGACTGCCGACGAGTAGACCCCCTCTCCGTGTCCACGCAGCGTCGCAACGCGGCTCGCCCTCAGGCGAGTCTCACAGGCGGACGGTCTTGTCTCGGCTTCCGCTTGCGAGCAGGCGCCCGTCGGGGGTGACGGCGAGAGAGTGACCCATGTCCCTGTGTCCCGTGAAGCCTCGCGACATGGGCTCGCCGCTCGGGCAGTCGCCAGAGGCGGATCATCTTGTCCTGGCTCGCGCTCACGAGCAGTGTTTCCGCTCGGGGTGGCGGCGAGGGAGTGACCCCGCCCCTGTGTCCGGGCAGCGTCGCTGAGTACTCACCGCCGGGCAGTCGCCACAGACTGATGTATCGGCCGCCGCTCCCGCTCGCGAGCAGGCTCCCGTCGGGGGTGACGGCGAGGGAGAGTGACCTCCTTGCTCGTGTCCCCGCAGCGTCGCAACGCATCTGTGCGCGGCGGACCGAAGGACGTCCTCTGCCGCACCGCTCGGCGAGGCCACGCCGCCGGGCGTAGTCCTCGCGGTCGTCACCCCGGCAGGGCGACGCGTCAGCGATGAGTCCGCAGCAGCTCGCGACCAGTGGCGGGCGGCGCTTCCCGAGCGAGGCGCCACGCCTGCGGCGTGTTCCGGCTTGCGGCGAGCAGCTGCCCAGCACCGCCTTCCACTCGTCTGGCGCCATCGCCGTGAGGCCGCCGCTTCCGGCTGCCGCCGACGGCGCGTCCGTACCCACTCTGTCCAGCCCGGCCGCCCGGGCGGCATTCGGCAATGCGGCGACGCAATCGCCGGTGAGCGGCCTCGTAGGCGGCGCGCAGCGCGAGCACCGCCGAAGTCGCACGTCTCGCAGGCCTCCCACTGGCCGGTGAGCGCGAGGATAGCGGCGCGCTGCAACGGGTCCTCGGCAGATACCTGGCCTCGCGCGCGATCGCCAGAGTCGCTCGTTGCCGCTCTTGATCACTACCCGGCGGCAAAGTGCCTCCTGAGCCTCAGCGGACGTCATCCCGAGCGCGTCCGTCGCCCGGTGGGCGATCTCCGCATCGGCGTCCGCCGCCGCCAACAGGAGCGCGACGGCGATGCGCGCGTTGCGCGAGTCTACGAGTTCGAGGCGGTTGGCCTTGAGAGCCGAGAGCACACGGAGTTCGGCCGGCTGGCGTGCGACGAGGCCCCCCTCGACGAGCAGCGCTTCGAGAGTGGGGTGCCGCGAGGCCGCCCACCGCTGGCATAGAGCGTCCGCTGCGGACCCTCGGACAGCGAGCGGAAGGCCACGCACGCCGCTGCCCGAGCGCCCTCAGCACCCTCCCTGCAGGCGAAGTCGGCGAGCATGCGGATTGCCGCGCCGAGCCTTCCGCAGCCAGTTCACGCACCGCCCGGCGCGCTCCGCCGAACAGCGTCATGTCCGCAAGCTGCCGCCGGAGTTCCCCAGACGCTTCGAGTCCATCCCGGCCCCCATCTCCCCGCTTGATGCCGAACGAACCAGCTTCGCCGCCTCAGCTCATTCCGGTCGGAGCGATCTGCAGCGGCACGAACTGTTCCTCGCGCCTCGCGCGATCTCCTCGAAGGAGGCCGATTGCGCCCGGCCCTCGCGCAGCCAGTCGCGCAGGGCCCGATCGTCTCCCGCTGCGAGACCGACAGGGGCACCTGGCGCTTGAGGGCCGCGGGATATCGGCGGTGGTGAACTCGCGGCCGCGTCATTGAAGCCCACGTACATCGCGTCGATGATCGCCTGCTCGATCTCGGCGCCGACGTAGCCCTGCGATCGCTCGCGCCGAGCCGCCCGAGTCGAAGTCCGGCGGCAGGCGCTTGCGCTTGCGCAGGTGGACGGCGAAGATCTCCTTGCGCTCCTCCAGGGTGGGCAGGTCGAGGAAGAAGATCTCGTCGAAGCGGCCCTTGCGCAGCAGCTCCGGCGGCAGGCTGGCGATGTCGTTGGCCGTGGCCACCACGAAGCACGGGCGCGGTCTTCTCCTGCATCCAGGTGAGGATGGTGCCGAAGACGCGCGTGCTGGTGCCGCTGTCCAGGCCGCCGTGGGCCAGGCCTTCTCCATCTCGTCGATCCAGAGCATGCAGGGCGCGACCGTCTCGGCCAGGCGCAGCGCGCGGCGCGCGCGCTCCTCCGACTCGCCGACCAGGCTGCCGAAAGCGCGCCGACGTCCAGCCGCAGCAGCGGCAGCCGCCACAGGCCGCCGATCATCTTGGCGGTGAGGCTCTTGCCGGTGCCGGGAATGCCGATCAGCGCGATGCCTTTGGGCGCGGGCAGGCCGTAGTCGCGCGCCTCCTGGGTGAAAGCCCGCTCGCGCAGGCGCAGCCAGTCCTTGAGCACCTCCAGGCCGCCGACGTCCTCGGGGGTCTCGGTCACGGCATAGAACTCCAGCGCCTCGCTCTCGCGGATGATCTGCTTCTTCTCCTCGGTCACCAGGTCGATGTCGCGGTCATCCAGTACGCCGTCGCGCGACGATGGCCTTGGCGAAGACGCGCTGGCCTGGCTCGGCAGTCAGGCCCAGGGCCGCCTGCACGAGCTTCTCCCGCCCAAGCGGTGAGGTTCACCTTGACGCCGGCGTCTGGGTGAAGCGGTCGAGCACTGCCTCCAGCTCGGCGGCGTCGGGCGGCGGGAACTCGACCACGACGGCCTCGTCCTTCAGCTCTCGGGCAGCTTGCGCACGAGGGGGTGACGAGGATGGACTTGCTGGTGAACTTCAGCCGCTGGGCCACGTTGCGCAGCTTGCGCTTGACCTGGGGGTTGCTCCACAGTCGTGAAAATCCTTGAACAGTAAAGGCCGTCGCCCTCGGCCTTGTCCACCTGCTCCAGCGCGTGATGGGTCCGCGGCAGGGGCGCGCTGCGGCGCCGGCGAGCAGCTGGAACTTTCGGCCACGTCCCAGGCCAGGCACTGGCGCTTGCTGCGCTCGCACACGGTCTTGATGGCCGCCAGCGCGCGCTCCTCCTCGGGAGTCACCAGCACCAGCAGCGTGAAACGCGCCCGGAGGAGGATGTCGAGCTCCTGATCGAATGCCATCGGTCCCGCCCGCCTTTCAATCATGGATGCCGAGGATCCGCCGCATGCCTTCGGTTGCCCTCATCGTGACTGCCCCCACTATCGGCGATGACCCCGCCGGTCGTGTGTGCGCTGAAAGCCTACACCTCGTCTGCGCGCAAGAGTCTGAGGTCGCTTGGGGTGGATGCCGAACGCGGTGCGGAAGCAACTGGGTGCAGCCGATGAGCACCTCCGGATCTCCGTTGTGCTCAAAGCGCCGTATCTTTGCGGATAGTGGACGGTCCCAATCGCTCATCGCAGCGTCCTCACGAACCTCTTCCATCCCGCGTACAACTGGCCCCAGCTGACGCCCAGGCTGCGGCGCGTCGCCCGTTCGATGCCGGCCACCGTCAGGTCCGACGCGGTCACGGCGTCGGCGAACGCCTTGGCACCCTCCCAACCCCAGTGCTTCTCGAGGTAGAGGAACAGCGCGCCGGCCCTCGAGGTAGGCCATGTCGACCTGGCGCTCGCTCAGGCCGTGCCAGACGTCCCCCTTCATGAGCCCCTTGATCAAGGGCAGAGTGTGGTTGCCGCGCGCCACCTCTGTCCGCAGCGCAGCGAAGTCTCGATTGCCCTCGGCGGCCACTGCTGGGCCTTCGCTGAGGACGCTGACGAGGTGCTTGCCGTCGCCGAAGCCGTCGGTGTAGAGGTGGGCGAGCTCGTGCCGCACCGTGCTCGCCGTGTAGTGCTTCCAGTACTCGGGCCACTTCCCGATGATGAAGATCTGCCCGTCGACGGCGCCGGCGACATGCCCGCCGTGGGGCCGCGATGCCGAGGCGTCCCACGCCTGCCGGCGCGAGGCGGACACGTACACGATCGTCTTGTGCCGCAGCTGCGGCGACGCCGAGTCGAGCCCAAACCGGCGCGCCACCCGCAGTGTCTGCTCGTTGCAGGCGAGGGTCTCGGGATGAGCCACTCCCAGCTGCGCTCAGCGACGACGACGAGATGGGAGCGCGAGCGCACCACCGGATCCTGGAAGGCCAGGTAGTAGGCGGCGCGGAGCCGCTCCTCCGTGCGGTCGGCGACCAGCGTGAGCCGGCCCCCGCGCCGGCCGAACTGCAGCAGGCGCTCGCAGAGCACGGGCGCGGTGTCGGCGCCGGCGACCCGGCCGTAGAAGCGCACCCGATAGCGTCCCGGCGCATCGCCCTCAGGCGTCGCCTTTGCCCACACCTTGGTGAGCGGGAAGCGCGTCAGAGCCGACGAAGACGCGCTCCGACGCCGCACGGGCACGGACGTCTTCGGTGGGCAGGCGCCTTCGACCAGGCCGCGGCGTCCTTGGCGACCAGCGCCGCCGAGGCGTTCTTCAGGGCGTCGTCGACGGCCACCTGGAGCCGCGGCTCTCCGTGGGCGCCCGGCGGCGAGCCAGATCGCGCACGCGACAGAGTAGCTAGGCTGCGGCCAGCGCGACGCGCCGCCGTCTGTCTTCGTTGCACGTTCGTCATTCATGACTCTTCGTCTATCGGCAGGCAGAGATGTCCTCGCGAGATTGTCCGAGCGAGCTCGGGCGTGACGAGCCCGCGCTTCGCAAGTCTCGTGCGGGATTTCGTGCCCCGACTTGCTTGGCTGTCTTCCAGGCGCACCGAGCCGCCGCGACTGTCCACAGGCGGCCTGGTGATCGCTCGCTCGCATCATTGATCCTGTTTGGCGCCGGCGCCGTCAGGCGTCAGGCCGGCGCCTTCTTAGAAGAAGTATTAGAGGAGGCCGTAGCCGTGTGCCCTGCGCCACGGCTACGGAGCCTTGCCGTGGCGCCCGCTACACGGCTACGGACGGACGCTCTTCCTGCGAGGCGTAGCCGTGTTCCCTATCGACACGGCTGCGCCTCGGAAGTCGCGCCCTTGCCGCAGAACGGCTCGGCGTGGCGGCGGAGCTCGGGGGAGAGGCCGGCCAGCGCGTCGGCGAGGTTCGCGGCCGGGGGCTCCGCGATGTCGGCATCGCCCTGGCTCACGGCGGTGAGCAGCGGCTCGGGCCCGATCGCCGCCGGACGCCTGCCGGACGGCGGGCCGCACGCGGCGCAGGCACCTGCGCTCGATCAGGCTCTCGAGGGCGCGCCGCACGTTGGCCGCGTCGACGCCGATGTGCTCACCGATCTCGCGGCTGCTGATGCGCGCCCACGGGCGGCCGAATCGGCCGCGTCGCGCGTCCCAGTCGCCGGTGGTGCGGCAGACGACGTACTGCAGCACCGACCACTCGGTGCCCGAGAGCCCGAGCCGCGCGCAGGCGAGCAGCCAGTCGTTGCGGACCTGCGAGAAGCGCTCTCTCCCAGTCCTTGCTCGGCAGGTCGCTCATCGCGCCGCGGTGAGCGCAGTGATCGGCCGCCTGCGTCAAGCCCGGTCCCGCGCCCGCGCCAGGAACGCCTCGACGTCCGTGCGCCGGTAGAGGTTGCGGCGCATGCCGAAGGGGAGCTCCACGGTCCGCAGCAGGCCGGCGGCCTTCCAGCGGCGCACGGTGTGCCGCGAGACGCCGCAGAGCGCCGCCACCTCGGGCTCGCTGAGGAGCAGGCGCTCGGCCATCGGGACGACGGCCTCGCCGCCGTCCCGTCGTGGGTCCGTCGGCGTCCGCCGCGTGCTGTGCTTGCTCATCTCCTCGCGCTCCCTTCGCTCGGGCTGCTGCGGCGTGTCGCCGCGTGCTCGGAGAAGCGTAGGCCCTCGCGCGCACGCAACTTCGGCCCTGCGGACGGAAGCTGCGCCGCGTGGGGCCGCCGCGAGGCCCGTCTCAGGCTCGAAAGGCGCTTCCGGGCCGTCGGAAATCCGTGAGACAAATGTCTCCTACGCGCCACCGCAGAGGTCCGAGGTTCCTAGCACCAGGCGCGATCAGGGACGTCGGCCGCGTGGGTCCTGGCCTACGCCGATTCGGGCTGCGGGTGACAGATGCTGTCTCCTTGGGCCGTCACCAATGTGGACCACGACCGACATCCGCTACCTGCGCGAGCACGCGAGCCTCGGGGCGAGCGAGCTGGCGCGCCGCATGGGCCGCTCGCCGGCGGCGGTGAAGCGCGCCGCCAGCCGCTTCCGCATCTCCCTGCGCCGGCCGGGGAGCCGGCGCGGCTCGGTGCTCGGGCAGCCGCGGGGCGTCTCGCTGCGGCGGGCTCTGCGCGTCGACCTCGCCGGCGGCCGCGTCGACCCCGAGGTGCTGGCCGCCCGCATGAAGCTCGACGCCGACGCCGAGCTCTGCCCGCTCTGCGTCGCGCGGCCGATCCGGGTCGCCGCCACCGGCCTCTGCCGGGTCTGCCACCTGCGCGAGCTCGCGGAGGCCCACCGCGAGGCGATCGAGGAGCTCGAGGCGCAGCGGGAGCTGTGGACGGCGCGGCAGCAGCTCAAGCGGGCGCGGGACCGGGCCGGCGGGACTGAGGCGGAGGGTGTCCTATCGCACATGGAGACCTGACCATGGAGACCTGACTCTCGTCCTCAGCCTTCAGCTAGGCTAGCCGGGCCAAGGATCATGGAGGTCGCAGCGTGAACGCTCTTCTCGTTCGAGTCGGCGCGGACCAGAGCGCCGCCGGTGGTTCGTGGAACGGCCTCGTGGACAGTCGCTCGGGGAGGTTCGCCTACGTCCCGATCCCGGAGGCACGGGAGGTGCGCGCCGGCCTCGAGAAGCCCTACCGCTCGATCGAGCCGGCGCTGGACGGCTTCGGCCGCGACCTGCCCGCCCACCTGCAGGGACGAGGCATGCACCTGGACCCCGACTTCGAGCACCTCACCTACGGCGACAGGGGAGAGAAGGCCAACCAGATCCGCGCCATTCTCGGGCGAGGCGACACGATCCTGTTCTACGCCGGGCTCGCCGACGTGCGCGGCGCCTCGCGCCTCGTGTACGCGCTGGTCGGTCTCCTCGTCGTCGAGGAGATCGTCGCGGCCGCCGACGTCCCGCGCGAGCAGTGGGACAGCAACGCCCACTGCCGCCGTCTCGCGCCTGGCGCCGTCGGACATCGTCGTGCGCGGCCGCGTCGGCAGCTCGGGCAGACTGCAGCGGTGCCTTCCGATCGGCGAGTACCGCGACCGCGCCTACCGGGTGAGGCGGGACCTGCTCGAGGAGTGGGGCGGCCTGTCCGTGAAGGACGGCTACCTGCAGCGCAGCGCCAGGCTGCCGCGGTTCCTCGATCCGCACCGCTTCATGGGCTGGCTCGAGAGCCAGCGGCCTGTCCTCATGCAGGCCAACAACTGACGCCGCCGTGCCGCGCATCTACCTCTACAAGCTCACCACCGACGTCGGCCAGGCACCCTGCGTCCAGGACGGTCTCCTGACGCTCGCCATCTGCAAGCCGATGATCCGCACGACGGCCCAGGTCGGAGACCTCATCTTCGGCTTCGCCGCCAACCACATGAGCTTCCCCAGTCGCGCGACCGACAACCACCTCATCTACATCGCGCGAGTCGATGAGATCTTCGGGCGCGACTACTACGGCAGCGCAGAGTTCGCGGATCGGATGGACTGCGTCTACGAGCCGGCGGGAGAGGGCTTCCGCTGGCGTGCGGGCCGCTGTCACGGCCCCGAGCATCTGGTCCATGACCTCGGGGACGGTCCCGACTACAGCCGAGCCGTAATCCTCGCAAGCCGTGACTTCCGCTACTTCGGCAAAGAGGGCAGCTCGGACTACAAGGCCCAGTTCCCCGCCGTGAAGGACGCTGTCGAACGCATGGGCAGGGGGCACAGGGTCAACCATGACGAGGCGCTGCGCAGAGAGCTCCTCGAGCTCAAGGACATGGTCTGGGAGAGCACCGGGGCATGCGTCGTCGGCGTTCCCGATGCGCAACCGTCAGCGCCCGGGGCGTCGGGCAGTTGTCGGCGTCGCGTCGGCCGAAGCGCGAAGTGCAGCGCCAAGTGAGGCTACGCGGGTTCGCCTGACCCCTCCGGTCTCGCGTCGTCCGGCTACGAGCTCAGGCTCGGGGTCGTTGCCGCTCACAGGCCGCTGGGCTGTGGAGGCGTCGGGGCGCCGGTGGTAGGTGGCGGGACGGGGGCCGGCGCCACGGCGGGAGCGGCGCCCTCCGGGGCAGCGGTCGCGGCTGTCCTCTGGCCGAGCAGCTCCTCCAGTCGCTGCGAACCCCCGGACGCGCGCCAGTCGCTCGCCTCCGGCACCTCGTGGAACTCGAGCAGCTGCTGGCCGCCGATGATCTCCAGCGCCTCGCGCACCTCCGCCGGCGTCGCGAAGAAGAACTCGCGGCGCTGGTTGACCAGGTTCACGCGCCGGTCGACGAACGCCTGGTGCAGGCCGGACTCGAGGCCGACCGCGTCGTGGCTGAAGATGAGCGCGTGCACGTCGAAATTGAAGGGCACGCTGGCGTCGCCGAGCTCGCGCACGCGGTCCATGGGCTCGAGCCGCCGGGTGAGGCCGATCTTGACCACGTGCTCGCCGAAGCTGCCGAAGTTGGAGATCACGTAGACGTAGCCGGCGCGGATGTTGGCCTCGCGCTCCTCGACGCCCTTGATCGCCGCGGCGATCTCCTCGAGCTTGGCGGCCATCTCGGCGGCGCCGGCCTCGTCGCCCTTGGCCCTAGCTTCTCGAGCGCGGTCTCGTAGTGGGTCTGCTCCTTGGCGAGGCGCGCCTTCTCGGCCTCGAACTCGCGCCGCGCCTTCTCCTCCTCGCGCTGGCGCTCGCGCTCCTCGCGCAGCTGCTGCTTCTCCTCCTCGACCTTGGTCAGGTAGTCGGCGGTCAGCTCGAGCTCGTAGACGCGCCACTGGTGATAGACGTCGGTGACGCGGATGTCCATGGTGGCGCCGAGCCGGGCGATCGTCTCGCGCGTCTTGGTCAGGCGCGCGATCGCCGAGGCGAGGTTGTGCGGGCGCAACGTGCGCACGAGGTTGTCGGCCTCGGCGTTGTAGGCGCGCAGCATCAGCTTCGAGAAGTCGCGGATCATCTTGGCGCCCTGCTGGGCGGAGTTGTTCACCTTCCAGTTGGTGCTCGCCTCGCACCGCCTGGTCGTTGCGGACCATGGTCTTCAGCGTGTCCTTCGTCTGCGGCGAGCTGGGCCTTGTAGGCGACGGCGTCGTCGAGGGGGTGGCGGTACTCGTAGATGCCGACCTCCTGGAGCAGCGCCTGCTCCTCGGTGACGACGATCTGGGCGCGCGCCGCGGCGAGCTCGTTCTGGGTGCCGGCGAGCTGCGCGCGCGCCTGGAGCACCTCCTGCTGCACGCCGGCGAGCTGGGAGCGGTACTGCTGGACCTGCTCCGCCAGCTGGATCGGCTCGGCGCCCTTCAGGTACTCGACCCACTGCTTGAGGCTGGCGTTCTCGGCCTCGAGCTCCTCGATGCGACCCTTGCTGCCGAATGCCATGACCGCTGCCCCTTTCCGGCGTGGCGCCTGATCTGCGCGCCTACGACCCGGCTAAGCGTTGCCCTGCTCGACTCGTCCGCGCGCTGCCTGCACCACCCGCCCTGATTCGTTCATGGCGCCACAACCTCACCACCGAATGCGTCCACATCTGCTCTCTCGAGTCTCGGCTCGACAACAGGAAAGGAGTGCTAACGCTTCTCCCGTCGACGTCGCGGCAGCCGCTTCCCCGTCGAAGACCTCGTGTTGCAGGGTTCCTCTCTGGGTCGCCTGCCAGTCCCCCTGTGTACGCTTGAGATTCAGGGGTGTGTACGCGCCGCGCTCATCACGTGGGCGCTCGGGATCGGGGTGGAATAGAGCTGGGCAACCGCGCTGATCCATCGATTGCCGGCGTCCAGCCGGAGCACAGGCAGGAGCCGCTGCCCCGACCGGCTGACGGCGGCAACGGCACTTCGTGAAACTGACCTTCCTCAGCTCTGAGGACTCCGCAGCCGATTGCCGTGACTCGGTGGGGGGTGCATGACAGCACCCGTCCACGCTGTCCCCCGTTTAGGCCCTAGACGCACTCGTAGGCCCTGCGGCCCATCCGTCATGCGGCGCTCGCCCACTTGGAGTCTCTGGTGCCGGCACAGGGCCTTGAGGACGCCGCCCGTCGCTCCGTCCCGCTCTGTCGCGACCTACAGAGCAGCGCGGCGGCGGGTGGCAAGTACTTCAACGCGATGGTCTTCCCAGATGTGAAGCGCGTCTGATCCAGCGCACCCTCACGTGGACCGGGGCATGCGACCTGCTGGCCCGGCTGGAGGCCACCTGCGTACAAATCAATCTCACCAGGGTCAACACACCCCAGGCGGTCACGGATGGCTACCCGTCCACCCGGCGCGAGGAGTTCTGCTTTTCCGTCTGCCCATCCCTAGTTCTACTCGCAGGATGGCTCTTGGCACGAAGGAGTACCTGGGCTACGTACTGGACTGCATCGCGCTTCAAAGCAAATGGTTTCACCTCTTCTGTCGAGCACCCCGATTCCTCAGGAGGGTACTGAGGCCCCAGCTGGACCCGGATGAGCTGTGTCGAAGTCAATCGGGTCAGGCGCCGTCATCGCATGATGCCGCTCGCGGCAAGCTACGCCGCCGATCAATCGGGGCGGGCGAGCCGGTCACTCAGCTCTCAAACGGTCTGTCCCTGATTCCGATGGAGAGGTTGATGATTGCGACGTGGGGTGCTGCCGGCGCTTCGTCGCCCATGCCTTGGAAGAGACGAACGACCGCTCGAGTATCAGGTCCACCACGGCTCGTCGGCGGGCGCGCGCGACGTACGGGGCTCCCTCCCGCGC
Source organism: uncultured Thermoleophilia bacterium (assembly GCA_963705205.1). Taxonomy (GTDB): domain Bacteria; phylum Actinomycetota; class Thermoleophilia; order UBA2241; family UBA2241; genus CAIXSE01. Next base: position 136,551 of record CAVPJG010000009.1, on the reverse strand, counting down.
CGCTGTCGGCTTCAGGCCGGCCGCCGATGGGTAGCATGTCTTCCCACAAGTCCGTTCAGAGGCAAGGAGGGCAGAGGGCCGTGACACGCTATCGCGGGCGACTCGTCGTCGTCGTTCCAGGATGATCTAGGATGACGCGGCGCCGAGCCGTTGGGAGCCTGCTCTCCGTCGTGGCCGCACGGCGCAGGACGAGCCTGCAACTTGGGACGAGGCCGGCACGGTGACCGGCAGTCGGTCCGTCTTTTCCCCTCCGACCTGCATCGGCCCATCGTGCGCGCGGAGTCCCTGCGATCCCGTCGACCCGCACAGTGGCTAGGTGCCCTCGAGGCGCCTGTCTCAAGGGTGTGATCTGGACGGGGCCCACTCTCGTGCCCCTATTCAGGGTCACCTGGACGGCGCCCGATTCGTGAATGGATAGATGAGGCTTCTCCGCCGGGGACGGTCTCCTCACCCTGCTCTGCCCGCTCCTCCCAGTCGCGAAGCACGCCCGTCTCGAGTAGCCGGTCTTCGACACCCCCAGGTACGGACCCGGAGAAGTTGGTCGAACAAGTCACGCCAGGCGCCACTTCCCCAAGGCAGCTTCTCCCCACTCTCCCAGCGGGTCCGAAGGGAAAGCATCTGCTGCATCGCGGCGTGATCCGAGAACACCATGAACAGGCGCCCACGCAGTGTCTTGTCGGGGCGGCGCTCCCCCGGCTGTCTATGGCGAAGAAGTCGACGTCCGGGGGGATGTCCTCCAGCTCGTACTCTCCGAGCCACTCCATGCCGCGGATCCGCTTGACCGCTCCGAAGTAGGCATCCACGTGGGCGGCCGTCTCTAAGACGATGACCTCCTCGGGAACAAGACCCGAGGCAGTAGCGGTGAGCCTTGCTCGGCGTGCTGTGAACGCGTCGTCGAGCCGCGCAAACTGAGTGGCCAGGCGCTCGGCCTGACGCTTCCGATTGGAGCGATGTGCCGAGGTGCTCCGACGGCGAGACTGCTGCTCTTTCCATGCTGCCCGGGCTCCGGGAGAATCAGCAGGGGGCGCGCCGGATACCGGCCATCATCAACTAGGCTCCCGGAGCGCGGGAACGCCTGCGCGGCCTTCCCACTGTTCAAGGCGCTCCTTGACGATTGACCTCATGTCGTCCTCCGGCAGACGAAGCACGTGCTGCCTGAGGGCATCGAGACTGAACTGCTCCAGTTCTCGAGAACTTCAGCCCCCTCAGTCGCTTGGCCAGAGTGATGGAGCGTAGCCAAGTCGCATCCCGATTTGCTCCTCAAAACGACGGAACCACTCCTCGCGGCCGCTTGGGTCGGGTTGGGGAGCCCTAGTCGGAGCTGCGAAGCGGCTGCTGTACGTCAAGATCGTAGCTGCTCGCGGTGATTCACTGGCTTCCACAACCGACCACGGTGCTCGGCAATTTGTCGATCTGCAGGAGGAGCGTACTGACGACGCGTTGATCTCCTCGATCTCTGGATGTCCCGCCTCGGTCCCAACCCCGTCCAACTCGTCGAAGAACACACGCAGCTGCCGGGTTCTCGACCTCGTCAAAGAGCCGAGCGAGCCTGAACTGCTGTCTCGCCGAGGTAGCTGGCTATGACCGCTCTCGTAGCGCACGACCATACACGGCACCACGCAAGCTCGCAGTTGCCAGCGCCTCGGCCAGCGTGGTCTTTCCGTTACCCGGCGGGCCAATCAGCACTACCGATGTCTCGGCTCCAGGTTGTACGCCCGCAGCAGCTCGGCGCGGCTCTGTTCCTCAATCAACTCATGAGCGGCGCGGCTGACCTCGCCCGGGAGAATCAGGTCCTGAAGCCGCCGTTCCGCATGGCGCTCATAAAGCGGAGCTGGGTTGAGTCCGTTGCGGCGAGGTGGGGAGGAGGGTGCCGGGGACGCACTGATGCTCGCCAAGTACGCAGTCAGGCGGTCGGCGAGGATTTCATGGTGCTTGGCGCGTTCTTCCGTAATCAGGGCGGCGAGTGCCTTCCGAAAGAGCTCCTGGTCTCCACGGGCTCCGCCTTTGACCAGATCCGAGAAGCAGATCCGCCCTGGCCATTACTCTCCCTCGTTCGCGATGTTGTGTGTCGAGCCGTCCGACCGAGCACTGAGACACAAGACTACCAGCGCGGCCACACGGCATGAAGTGCGGATGTGCCTCGTGGCGCACACCCCTCAGCTGCCTCTTCTAGCTCAGACCAGGCTCCTCAGCCCGTTTGCAGCCGACAGCACCTGTCTCTCGCGATGCCTCGCGCCGGCGCATTTTCTGTGACAACAGGCCGTTCCGTTCCGTGACTGGTCGGAGCTTATCTGAAGACTCCATTTTCGGGCTTTCGCGCGTTGGGGGGCAGGCAGGGTGGACGCTCGCCGGACTGTCGCTTCGACCCCCCCTACCCTACGGGTCGAGGCGACCACGTGAGGCCCCTTCGTGATATGACCGATCGCGGGTGGCGTGCTGGCCGCGGCCGGCTCGCCGCGACCCTAGGGTGACGCGACCGAATAGATCGGGCATCCGCGCGCGTCTAACGCCAGAAGGGGCCGGTGGGCACGTCCGGATATGCGGAGGCGCTGTGGGTGATCGTCAGAAGAGGGAAATTGACTGATCAGCTCGAGCAGCTTGCCGCGGGCCACGCGCCCGCCGCCCCAAGGTCTGCGGACGGTGCTGAGCCTCTGCACGTGAGGGCCGGCTCCGCCGCGTCGACCACTGGCTGGGGTACCGAGGTCCCGGCTTCCATGCTCGCAGCGGCGAGGCTCGGCGACCGCAGGTCGTTCGATTGCATCATCGCCCACTACGACCCCCGGCTGCGCATCTTGGCCGGGCAGATGCTACGCGATCTGAGCGACGCCGATGACGCTCTCCAAGAGGCCTACATCAAGGCCTACCGCGCTTTGCCCGGCTTTCGCGGGGACTCCGCGCTGAGCAGCTGGCTGTACCGCATCACATACCGCTGCTGTCTCGACCAGTTGCGGCGACGCTCGGTGCCGATCGACTCACTCGAGGTCCTCTGTGAGACCGAGAGCGCCGACGACGTCGATCCTGCCAGCCTCGTCGCCTCTCGCGATGCGCTGCGCTCGGCTCTCGCCATGCTCACGCCGAACCAGCGCGCCGTGCTCTTCCTCATCCACTGCGAGGACATGAGCTACGGCGACGCAGCCCGCGTCCTCGATGTGCCGCCCGGGACCGTAGGCTCCCGCGTTGCCAGTGCGCGCGCCGCGCTGAAGAACGTCCTACTCGCCGCCGGCATCAAGGGAGGTACCCGATGACCGAGCACGACCTCACCTTCAACTCCGCGCTGCGCCGGGCGATGTCCGACCCCGGGCACTTGGACGGCTTTGCGGAGCGGCTCGCGGCGCAGCTCGACGAGATCGATGACGCGCGCCCGTCGTCGACGCCGTCCTTGCGTCGGGCGCGCGTTCTTCGAATCGGCATGGTCGCGGCGGCCGTGATGGCAGCTGCGGCGGTCTTCGCCTTCGCCGTCCTGCCCGCGCTCCGCGGCACGGACACTGCGACGGCGGCCGACATGCTCGCCTCGATGAATGCTGCCGGCGGCGGCGTGCAGGTGGTGCGTCTGCACATCGTCAGCGGCATCGTCGCGTCACCGCACGATTCGCCCGCGACGGGTGCGATCGATCCGCAGACTCCCCAGCTCAAGTGGAAGACGACCACGGACCTGACCCTCAGCTCCAACGGTGACTTGCGTGCCACCGAAGTGCGCGCGCTGCCAGGGACAAACCGGACCAGCGGCGCCTATGGCTACGACCAGGGCCGCCACGAGCTGCGCGTTGCCTCGGCGAGCTCCTCCGACGGCTTGATCGTCCTGCGGCCGGCCTGGTCCACGGACGTGCCGGCTATCCCGGTCTCCTACCTGGAGTACCAGAGCTCGGCCAATTCCGTCCGCGCTCTGCTGGCCGAGGCAGACCCGACGATGCCCGTCACCGAGACCAGCTATCTCGGCCGGCCGGCGTGGCAGGCGAGGCTGGTCCTGGATGAGGCTCTCACGGAGATCGTCGTGGTCGACAGGGCCACCGGCCTCCTCCTCGCGTCCGACGGGGTCAATCCTCGCGCGAGAGGCGACGAGCTCATCTACTGCCTGCGCGTCACGAGCTTGGACTCCGACCCGAGCCTGCCTGCCGATTGGCAGGTGGTGCCACTGCTGAAGAAGACGACGCCCCGGCTGCGCTGGAACTACTTCCACGACGACGGCACGCGCTTCGGCAGTCCGGAGTCGGTCGCGGTCCGCTCCTGGCCGACGCTGCCGCTGATCCCCGAGTGGGTGCCTGCCGGCTACAGACGCACGGACGTCGCGACCTCCGTCCAGGGCGACCCCAGGCCGGCGCACGAGAACGACAACAGCTGGCACTTCAGCAACGTCCTCGTGCGTCGACCGCACGGATCCACGCCTGGCGTAGGAATCTCAAAACGCCTGGCCCTGCGCCGCTGCGACCAATCGGTCCGGGTTCTCTTCCGCCGCGGCTTCGAGACCTTCACCGTGACGGTCTCACCTCGCTCCGGGGTGCGATCGATCGCCGACGTGACTGCGACCGGCCCCGGCTGGCGGGACGCCGTCCTGACAGGCGGTTTCCTCAAAGGGGTGGCAGCGCGGACGTGGCTCACCGCGGACGCATTCGTGTACCAGACCGAAGGCGATTCGTTCTCGCGGCAGGACAGCCAGGGTCCGACGCTGCTGACGTACAACGACCGGTGGCGCATCGTGATCACCGGCGACCTGACGCGGCAGGAACTCGTTGATGTTGCCAACTCACTCAAGGTCTACGGTGACGTCGACAGGCCGCTGCCCGCCGGCTACACGGATTGAGCGCGGGGACGATGGGGAGCCCCGTGCACGCAGTGACCCGCCTGCTCGTTGCCGCATTGGCGCTGATGCTGCTTCTCGCCACGGCATGCGCCCGGGAAGGCGGCTCCAGCGTTGCGCCGACGCTACCGGCCCCGAGACAGGCCGCGAACGCTGCGACCGCCTATCTCGAGGCGCGCACGCAGGCTCTCGTCGCCGGCACGACTGCGCAGGCGCTGCGTGGGATCTGCGCGCCCGGCACAGGACTCGCCGACTCCGTGCTCTGGTGGGCCGCCGGCACTCGTTCATCGCGCCGCGGCCGGGAGATCGGCGTGCCGCCGGAGGGATACGCCTCGGCGAGCGTCAAGGTCATCGTGCGGCGCACGTCGGTCGATGAGGCGGCGGGCACTGCGCGCGTGCTCGCCTTCACGGCGCCCGACCCCGGAGACGGGCGCAACGTCGACAGCACTGCGGCCTTCCACCTCGTGGAGCTCGTGCGGACCGCCGGTGGCAAGTGGCTGGCTTCCGGCGACACCTCGACGTCGTACGACCCGGACCTGCCCGTGTTTCTGGAGGCCGGTGGCGCGCCGCCGGCAGTGGTGGAGGCGGCACGCGCGGAGGTACGACGCGCGAAGCATCCGGGCGAGCTGCCGGCCGGCAGCCTCAAGCCCCTGCGGGCGTGGTGTACGGCCATGAACGCCTGCGATGCGGCCGCCCTCAAGGCCACCTACACGCCGGACTCCGACATCCAGTCGATGAACGACGCCCAGATCGTAGCGGACTTCGCCGCAGGCTCGCCGCCGAACCGGCGCAGGTGGCGGGTCGTTGGGATGAAGCTGCTGGGCACCCAGCTCGACGATGTCGCCTGCGGCTGGGTCGGCTACCGCTACGTGAGCGACGAAGCGGCCGAGATTCCGGGCAGCCGGGGCTACGCCGCGTTCGCTTTCCTCGAGCGGCAGGCGGATGGGCGCTGGCTGATCTTCTCGCCGCCTGAGTGAGCTGTCGGCACCAGACGATCAGGTGCACGGGTTCGAGCGCGTTGCCTGGCCCGCAATCCACGAGGCTCCCGAGGCGCAGATTCCCGCCGCCCAGCGCGATAGTGTGCCGGCATGGACCCCTACCGCCTCACCGGCTTCGTCTATCCCGTGAAGAAGAACGGCGTGCCCGTCCGGGGCCGTTTCCAGCTGTGGGTGAACCTCCCGTCCGAGCCTGCCTTTGACAGGGACGGGCAGCCGGTGCTGGACGCCAAGGGCAGGCAGAGGCAGCGTTATCCGAAGACCACCAAGGTGGTCGAGGCGCCGGGCAAGAAGGCCGCCGAGCGCCTGCTAGAGACGTGGATTTCGGAACTCGAGTCGCACCGCACCATCGACCCCGACAGGCTGAAGCTCGCGGAGCTCCTCGACCGCTGGCTCGAGGCGACCCGCGGCGAGATGCGGGTCGCGAGCTACAACTCCTACCGCCGCATCCGCCGGATCCACGTCGACCCGGCCCTCGGCCAGGTGCTCGCCGGGAAGCTCACGCGCGCTCAGCTCTCGACCTATTACGCCGCGAAGCTGCGCGGGAGCAAGAAGAGGAAGCCGCTGGCCGAGACGACGGTCGCCCACCACCACGCGATGCTCAAGACCGCCTACAACTGGGCGCTCGAGGAGGAACTGCTGCTCGTGAACCCGGCGCTGCGCGTCAAGAACCCGCCCGCGCTGCGCCCCAAGACGCGCCCGGTGTGGAGCATGGGGGAGATCGCGAGCACCGTGATCAAGGCTAGGGGCCTGCAGGTCCACGCCGCCGGCGTGCTCGCCGGCTTCTCCGGCCTGCGGGTCGGGGAGGTCGCGGGCCTGCTCTGGAGCGACCTCGATCTGGAGAGAGGCTTTGTCACCGTCTCCCGCACGGTCGAGGAGGACGACGACGGCACGCTCCTCGAGTACCCGCCCAAGAACGGCAATGCGCGGACCGTGCCGCTGCCCGCCGCCGCCTGCGACGAGCTGCGCGTCTGGCTCGCTTCGCAGAAGGAGTACCGCCTGGCTCAGGGCCCGGCCTGGAACGAGGCTGGGCGCGTGGTGCCGAAGAAGGACGGCACGCAGATGGCGCCCTCGACCCTGAAGAGCCAGTGGTGGAACTGGGTGGCGCGGCAGAAGATCGACCCGCACCTTCCCATCCACGGCCTGCGCGACTCCTTCGGCACCTGGGTCTACGAGACCTACGGCGTCAAGCAGGCGCAGGAGTGGCTCGGCCACTCCGACCCGGCGACCACGCTGCGACACTACGTGCGCCTGACGACGGCCGCGCGGGCGAAGGCGGTGGCCGGGCTCGACGAGGTGACGCGGGCGGCGCTGGAGAGGGCAGAGGAGAAGGCGCTCGAGGACGCCGAGCCGGTCCTCGACAACGTCGTCGAACTTGCCAGTCGGCGGCTGTAGCCCTCCGGTCGCTCAGCGGGAGGGACTGCCCCCGCCAGCCCTACTGTCGGGTCAGGATCGTGGGCTCGGCCCCTGGGTGGGCGGCGGCTGTCTCCTCGAGGTTGTCGCCGGACCTCTTGTAGGTCACTCCGCCGTTCATCGTCTGGAGGCCGCCGTCGATCTCTGCCCCATAGGTCTGTATGCCCTCGGGGGCAATGTCGATCTTCCACCAGCCCTCGTTGGCCTTCTGGATCTTGACGGTGAACGGGCCGCCTCCCGTGTCGCCGGTCCACGTGCCGCTGTAGGGATCGTCGGTGCCGCAGGCGATCAGGGTGGCAGCGATCAGAATGACGGTGACGGCCGCCAAACCAAGCACCCACCAGTTGTGTCGGTGACCCATCCTGCCCCTCCCGTCGTCGGCCTTGGCACTCGCCTGCCCCCGTCTGACGACACCCTAGCACCCCGCGATCGGAGGAGCAGAGCGGCTGCCTCAGAGCGGCTGGTCGCAAATCATCGCCGCAGATTTCCTGCAGATTTAGCAACATTTTCGCAACTCTGGTATTCTGGTCCGGCTGTCGCAGAGGAAAAACCCCTGCAAATCGGCACAATGCCCTCGTAGCTCAGTGGATAGAGCACAGGTTTCCTAAACCTGGTGTCGCTGGTTCGATTCCAGCCGGGGGCACCACTCTCTCTTCGTGCAAGGCGCTCGCTCTCGCATGCTGGGACGGCGTCACGCTGGTCATCGGCAACCGGCCGGTGGGGGAGGCCGCGACAACGGCCACGCGGTGGACCGGGAGTACGTGGACGGGGCTCCCTGCGCCTTCAGCTCCTGTCTGCTTCGTCGCCGCCTTCTCGTGGAAGTTTGGAGCGGGCCTCTCGGATGACTGCCGGGGCGGTCACCCAGAGCATCCAGGCTCCGTGGATCGCGATGGCCACCACAGGGAAGTACGGCGGCGCCCACCCAGGCAGGGACAGTGTGTCTTGCAGCCAGCGGCCGAGTTCGTACAGGGCGGAGCCACTCAGATACGTCACGATGTTCGCGGCGAGCCACCATGCCCAGCGCGTGGTGTGGGCGCGTAACGCGGTCGCCTGCGACAGTCCGATCAGGGGTCCCAGGACGAGTGCCTGAACGAACCCGTTCCCGAAGACGCTGAGCGTGTCGCCGCCCCTGGCGAGCGCATCCACGGCTTCCGGCGCGATGACCAGCAGCCAGACGGCGAACGCAGGCACCAGCGTCGCCAGCATCCAGCGGCGGCGCGAAAGGCCCGGCACCCGGCGACGGAGCAGGCGCCACTGCCACCGTCCAAGAATGACTCCGTAGGCGCCAGCCCCGACGAGCGCAGTGATGACCACGGCAAGGGCACGATGGTCGTGGACGAGGCTCTCGGTCGCCCTTGACGCCACGTGTTCAAGCAGCACGCCCACCACAGGGATGACGAGAAACGCGACGCCGTTCACCAGCAGCCACCGACCGAACAACCGCCCGTCCCACCACGATCGGCTGCCGCTGTCGGTGTCGCTCACGCCGACCGTCTCAGGCGCTCGATCCTGACCGCGGTGGTCTTCATGCTTGCTCCCTCCCTTCGGTCCAGGCGCAGTGTCGTCTGTTGCCCCACAAGGCGACAGCCCCGTCAGCCTGCCGAGCCGCCCACCTGCCGCTTTGTAGCACAGGCCCAACGCCGACGGGATGCCGACGAGACGCATCGTCACCATCCAACACGGCTGACCATCATCGGTCACGGCGTCCGTGCGGAAACCTTGCACCGTGCGGCACGATCGCGTCTGGCTGAGCATCACCCGGCACGCTTGCCGGACGTTTGCCAAACCTGGTGTCGCTGGTTCGATTCCAGACGGGGGCACCACCTTTCATGCTGCACAGGGCCGTTTCGTGCTGCGCGGTTCGTCAGCGAACTTGTCCACGATGCGAAGATTGCCGACGTGATGCTGCCGAGATGCGGCGGCACCCTTGGGCATGGGCAGACACGCCTCAACAAGAACCCCACCCTCGAGCCACATTGCCCTTCTGGAGACCGGGGCTCAGCTGTAGGGTGGACCCAAGCAGCACCGAGGGGGTCGGCCGCATGCGGCCAAAGGCGCCAGGAATCGTGCACGACGCGGGGCAACGGAGATGATTGCCTGTCCTGGTTGCGGCTACGAGGCCGCCGACGACTTCAGCTTCTGCCCGAAGTGCGGCACTCGCCTGGTCGCCGGGCCCCGACCACCTGTGGCCGGCCCACTGAGCGAGGAGCGCAAGGTCGTCACGACGCTCTTCTGCGACCTCGTGGGCTTCACCGCCCTTTCAGAGGGCCACGACCACGAGAACGTGGACATGATGTTGAGGACCTACGCGGGCTGCGCGCGGGCGATCGTCGAAAAGCATGGGGGCGTTGTAGAGAAGTTCATCGGCGACGCCGTGGTGGCCGTCTTCGGCTTTCCCCGTGCGCACGACGACGACGCGGAGCGCGCGGTGCTGACGGCGCTCGCCATCGCCGCCGAGGTGCCCACTTTGGAGTGGCCCGGGGATGTCCGCTTGGCGGTCCGAGCCGGCATCAACACCGGCGAGACCTATCTGCACACCGACATCGACCCGGGCTCCGGGGAGACCTTCCTCACCGGCGATGCCGTCAACACCGCCGCGCGCCTGCAGGCCGCGGCGCCCCCGGGAGGGGTCGTCGTCGGACAGCTGACGCGCCGGCTGACGCAGCACGTCATCGACTACGAGGATCTGCCGGCGGTGTCGGCGAAGGGCAAGTCGGAGCCGGTACTGGCCTGGCTGGCGAAGGGCGAGCTGCTGCGTCTACAGGTCGATGTGGCTCAACAGCACCCGGTGCCCATGGTGGGGCGGGACCTGGAGCTGAACCGTCTTACGGCCCTGCTGGAGGCCGCACTCACGCAGTCGACCCCGCGATTCGCCCTCGTCGTCGGCGAGCCCGGGATCGGCAAGACCCGCCTGGTGCGAGGGCTGCTCGCGCACGCGGACGCGCGGCCGCAGGAAGTCGTCTGGTGTGAGGCGCGATGTCCGGCCTATGGTGACGTTGTCGCCTTCCAGCCGCTGGCACAGCTGGTGAGGGGTTGCGGTGGCATCAGGGAGACTGACGCGGCGGATGTCGTGGACCGCAACCTGGAGGCGATCATCGGCGGCGACGACGATGGCGAGTGGCTGCGACAGCGCCTGCACGCCCTGCTCGGGCTTGGGGCATCCGCTGCGTCGATGGCAGAGAACCACCTCGCCTGGGCACGCTTCCTGGAGCTCGCGGCACGTCGCCGTCCGCTCATCCTCGCGCTCGAGGACCTGCATTGGGCCGATGACGCCTTGCTCGAGTTCATGTCGCAACTCGTCTCGACCGTTCGCGACGTACCGCTCCTGGTCATCGGGACGGCGCGCTCCGAGCTTCTCGAGGAGCGTTGCGAACTCGTCGCGGCGGGGTTCGAGCGCGTCACGCTCCAGCGTCTCGCCGACCTGGACGTGGCCCGGCTGGTCTCACTGCTGTTCCACTCAGAGACGCTGACCGACGAAGTGCGCGAGCCGATCCTCGCACGCGCGGAGGGGAATCCGCTCTACGCAGAGGAACTCGTGCGGCTGCTGCTGGAGCGTGAGCTGGTCGTCACCGGCACCGATGGACTCCGCCTGAAGGAGGCCGCGCGCATTCCGATGCCGGACTCGCTGCACGCGCTGATCGCGGCGCGGCTCGACTTGCTGGCTCGAGAGCGCAAGGCCTTGCTGGCGGATGCCGCGGTGGTCGGCCCTACATTCTGGGCCGGGTCGCTGCCCTCGGTGAACGGGTGGCGGCACGCCGAGGTCGATGCCGGACTCGACGAGTTGTCGGTGCGCGAGTTCATCAGCAGATCGCGCCCGTCCTCGCTGCTCGGCGACGAGGAATATGCCTTCTGGCATGCGCTCGCCCACGACGTCGTCTACGGGCAATTGCCGAAGGCGGCGCGGGCGCGGAAGCACGCCGCCGCCGCCGGCTGGTTTGAAGATCGGGCTCCGGAGCGGGTGGAAGACCGGGCGCATCACTGTGCGGCGGCGCTCGATTTGGCCAAGGAGGTGCGCGATGAGGACGTGGTGCGGCGACTCGCCGAGCGAGCGATCCGCGCGTTCGTCCTGTCCGGCGACCAGGCGATCGGCACCGATGTCGTGCGCGCGGAGCAGCGCTACGCCCGGGCGCTCTCGCTGCTGGACGAGGCGGATCCTCAGACGCCCGGCGTGACGCTTCGCTGGGCGGGGGCGCTGGAGTCGCTGGGGCGTCTTCGCGAGGCCGATGTGGCCTACGAGCGCGCGGTGGAAGGATTCCGGCGGGCCGGAGACGAGCCCGGCATGGCGGTGGCTCTGGAGAAGCGGGCGTTCGCGATGGGCAGCCTCAACGATGAGGAGGCGCACCGGCTGGCCGAGCAAGCGCATCTCCTGGTGGAGGGAATCGAACCGTCGCCAGAGACGGTCCGTGTGGAGGCGGCGTGGGTCGGGTGGCTGCTGTGCATGGAGCGGGGCGACGAAGCCTTGGGCGCCGCCGAGAGGGCAGTAGCGCATGCAAAGCAGCTGGGTCTGCCCCTGCCCGCGAAGGCGCTCGGGTTCCGGGGCTGGGCACGCTGCGAGCAGGGCGATCACGGAGGCGTCGAGGACTTCGCCGTCGCGCTCGATGCCGCCAGGGAGCAGGGTCTCGGCCGGGAGTCGGCGATGGTCTACTGCAATATGGGTGAAGCGCACGCCGCCTTCGCCGGACCGGGGGAGGGCCTGCGCGTCCACCGCGAGGGCCGCGAGTTCTCGGCGCGGCGCGGCATACTGCAGTTCGTACTCTGGTTGGGCCGCGCCATCGTCGAAGACCTCGTATGGGCCGGGCGGTGGGACGAAGCGCTAGCGGAGGCCGATGGCCTTGCACCCGCTCTCGAGGACGCGGGTGACCTCCTCGACCTGATGGCGGTCAGGGCGAACCAACTGTTCATCCATACGGAGCGAGGGTCGCAAGACCGGGTCCAGGCGCTGGCGCCTTGGTTTGAGGAGGTCGAGCGGGGCGTCGAACCCGAGATCGACGCTTGTTGTGATGTCGCCGTGGCGCTCAGTCGGCTTGCAGTCGGCAGGTCTGACGAGGCCCTGAAGCTGATCGAGAGGTTCCGCACGGTCCCCGGCTCGATGGCTTTCGAGCGAGCGTGGCGCCTTCCCGCAGCCTGCCGGATCGCTCTCAAGGCGGGCAGCGTCGAGCTCGTACTCCGCCTTGTCGACGGCGTGGAACTTGCCATGCCGGTTCACGAGCACGCACTCACGACCACGTCTGCACTCCTGGATGAGGCTCGCGGTCAACATGAGAACGCGGCGACCACCTTTGCAGCTGCCGCCTCAGTCTGGCACGACTTCGGTGTGCCCTACGAAGAGGCTCAGGCGCTGCTCGGGCAGGGGCGCTGCCTGGTGGCGTTCGGCAGAGCATCGAAGGCAGCAGCGCCCCTCACCGCAGCGTGCGAGATCTTCGAGCGCCTCGGGGCGAAGCCGGCGCTTGCCGAGGCGGAGGAGTGGCTCACGCGGACCGGCTCGGAATGAGCGACGCCCTCACCTGTCCCTCGTGCGGCGCAGACAACCGCTCGGGAGCGAGGTTCTGCGATGAATGTGGGGGCCGGCTCGCTGCGCCCGTTGCCGTCGCCGGGGAGCGCAAGGTAGTCACCACCCTCATCTGCGACCTCGTGTCCTTCACCGCCATGAGCGAGGCCGCCGACCCCGAGGACGTCGACGCCCTCCTGCGCGACTACTTCGCGAAGGCGACCAAGGTGATCGAGTCCCACGGGGGCACCGTCGAGAAGTTCATCGGCGACGCCGTGGTCGGCGTCTTCGGCGTCCCCGCCGCGCACGAGGACGACCCGGAACGGGCGGTGCGGGCCGGTCTGCGCCTCCTCGAGGCGCTCGAGGGCATGACCCGCCCCGACGGCACTCCGCTTCACGCCCGCATCGGCATCAACACCGGCGAAGCCCTGGTGCGTCTTGACGTCGAACCGTCCTCCGGCCGCGGTTTCCTGACGGGCGATACCGTCAACGTCGCCGCGCGCCTGGAAGCCGCTGCGCCACCCGGAGGCGTTGCCGTCGGCGCGCTCACGCACGAACTCAGCGAGCGGGCGATCGTGTACGAGGAGCTGCCCGCAGTCCAAGCCAAGGGCAAGGAAGAGCCGGTGGAGGCCTGGGTGGCGAGAGGCGTTCTTGCGCGCCGCGGCCTCGAGGTCGTCGCCGACCTCAGTCCGCTCGTGGGTCGCGAGATGGAGCTGACCTACCTGACTGCCATCTTCGAGAAGACGATCACCCAGGCGCTCCCACAGTTCGCGCTCATTGTGGGCGAGCCCGGCATCGGCAAGAGTCGCCTAGTGCGTGAGTTGTTCGCGCGAGTCGATGCCCGCCCCGACATGACCACCTGGCGCCAGGGCTACTGCCCTCCATTCGGCGAGGAGCTCACCTACGCCGCGCTCGCCGAGATCGTGAAGGGCCATGCCGGCATACTGGACAACGACACATCGACCGACGTCGAGGCCAAGCTCGAGCGCGTGCTGAACGGCGATCCGGAGCGCCAATGGTTCAAGCACCGCTTGAGCGCCCTGGTCGGGTTGAACGCGCCCGAAGCTTCCCGCGAGGAGAACTTCACGGCCTGGACACGCTTCCTCGAGTCGCTGGCCGCGGACCAACCCATGGTGCTCGTCATCGAGGACCTGCACTGGGCTGACCCCGCGCTGCTGGCGTTCGTCGAGCATCTCGTCGCGCATCTCGCCTCGGTGCCGCTGCTCCTCGTCGGCACGGCTCGGCCTGAGCTCTTCGAGAGGGAGACCGCCTTCGCCGCTGCCTGTCCTGTGAGCCGCATCAACGTCGGACCCCTGTCGCAGTCGGAGACCGCAGGACTGATTGATGCCGTCCTCGGCGACCACGCGGAAGAGGCCGGTACCACCGGTCGGCTCGCGGCGCGCTGCGAAGGCAATCCGTTCTTCGCGGAACAGTCGGCACGACTCCTAGCTGATGCAGGGGGCGAACTCCTGCCCGACTCGGTCCAGGCGGTCATCGCCGCCCGCTTGGATGCTCTGTCACCCCAGCGGAAGCGGCTCCTTGCCGACGCTGCAGTAGTGGGCTCAGTGTTCTGGGACGGTCCGGTCGCGGTGATGTCTGGTCTGGCTCGAGGCGAGGTCGAGGAGGTACTCACCGACTTGTTGGAGCGCCATCTCATCAGGCGGGTCCGTGAGTCATCGATCGAGGGCCTCACCGAGTACGCTTTCGTTCACGCGCTGGCGCGAGACGTCGCCTACCAGCAGCTCCCCCGGTCTGTCCGGGCGAAAAAGCACGCGGCCTTCGCAGACTGGCTCGAGACCCAGATGTCTTCTGCCAGCAGCGAGCCGTTTGAGCTTCTGGTCCATCACTACTCGGCGGCACTCGATTTGGCCAAAGCCATAGGCGACCAAGTCCTGCAAACCGAGCTTCTCGAGCCGCTCGTCCGCAATCTTGAGCAGGCCGGTGTGCGTGCTATGTCTCTTCATACCGATAGTGCTGTTCGCTATTTGTCGAGGACCCTCGAGCTGCTGGAGGCCGATGACGCGAGGCGCGGAAGGGTTCTGGTGAAGTGGGCTTCAGCCGTGGCAGACCGCGGCCGATACGACGAGGTCTTGCCCGCATTGGCTGAGGCGATCCCGCTCCTTCGGGGCAGCGGCGATACCGCCTGCGCAGCCGAGGCGGAGTACCTGCTGGGCGCCAGCGAGTTTGACATGGGCCTGCCAGGCGGCTTTCAACGTGCTCAGCGTGCCACAACGTCGCTCTTCGCAGAGCCAGCATCTCTCGAGAAGCTGTTCGTTTTCGCCAGCTGTTCTCTCTTCGAGGCTGACCTGGGATCGCCGGCCCGAGCGTTCGAGCTGGCGTCGGCTGCCGCGGACACGGCGGAGGAGCTCGGACTGAGCATTCACGGTGGTGATCCCCAAGGCTGCAGCTACTGCCAATACGCATTGATGGCGCGTGGCTGGGTGCGGTGCCATCTGGGAGACCTCGGCGGGTTGGACGATATGCACGAGGCGGCCAAGGCCTCCAAGGCGCAGGGGCTGTACCCGCTGCCTCTCATGGACTACGCGGTTGCACTCATGGCCTTGCGTGGCCCTGTAGCGTCGCTGCCCGCCCACCTGGCCGCGGTCGAAGCGTTCTCCGCGCGCGGGCTTGAACGGCTGGAGGTCCGTCTCCTCAGCAACGGCATCGTCGGGAAGTGCCAGGCGGGCCGCTGGGACGAGGCGTTGGCTGATTCCGGCGCCACGATAGACCGAGTTGAAGCTGCCCACGATGTCAGCACCCTCGTCTACGTCAGGACGTGGCTGGCCCTCCTGCATGCCTTCAGAGGAGATGTGGAGACCGCACTCCAACTCGCTGACTGGGCATTGGCGCGGGCGAGGGAGTCGGGTGAGTCTGAGTACGCCGTCGCCGCCCTCATCACCTCCAGCACCATCGTCGTGAAGAGCGACCCGGTCCTCGCTCGACGCTACCTGGATGAGCTCCTTGAAGTGCTCACACCTGCGCTCGCATTCGGCACCATGGACATGTTCCCCCACGCCTTGAGGACAGCCCGTCTTCTGGCGGCGGCGCCATGTATTGAGGGTCTCATCAGCCTCATTGAGCTGAAGGCGCCAATGCACGATTGCGTGAGGAGGCAGGGCGAGGGTCTGCTGGCTGAGAGCCGCGGTGACTCCGCCTCAGCTTGCGTGTGTTTCGCAGACGCTGCCGGTCGTTGCAGGGCCCTCGGTCTGCCGTATGAAGAGGCCCACGCGTTCCTAGGCCAGGGCCGCTGCCTAGTGGCCCTCGACAGGCCTGACGAGGCGGTCGCCCCGTTGAACGCGGCTCTCGACATCTTCGCGGGGCTCGGGGCCGAGCCGGCCCAGGCGGAGGCGGAAGACCTGCTCCGCCAGACCGCTCAGTCCTGACTCAGCACCAGCCCCACGATCAGGGCCGCCGCCTCCTCCTGCATCGCCGGAATGGCGTGCGAGCAAGTGTCGAGCATGACTGAGACGGTGGCGTGCTCGAGGCGCTCGCTGACGAACTTGGGGTGGATGCCCGCCTGGGGGGATGCGTTGCATGCGCGTGGCGCAGGTCGTGCAGGCGGATCGGCTCTGCCGACATTCTGCCGACGAGACCCCTGTCTGTCGGGAGCACGGCAAGGGACAGGTCCGCAGCACGTGGAGTCCCATGGGCACTGGGTGCGGCGGAGAGGTTCGACGAAGGGGCCGGGCAGGCTGGCGGCCGGTGCCTGCCTCAGCGAGGCTGTAGCCGGTAACGGAACCGCCTGTTCATCGTCCGGCGCTCTCGCTAGTGTTGACGGGCACGGCCGCGACCACTGGGGGCGATGGTCACGCAGGCTGGTGAAGAGGCAGCTGGGGCAGAGCCGATGCGGCGTCCTCGCACGCCGTCGCGGGCGCGCCGCGCCCACGGGGCGGCCCTCGGGTTCCGATGCCTCCCCTCGAAGCTGCGCCCGCCGCGACCGCACGTCGAGCTTGTCGCGCGCGAGGCGCTGGTCGCGACGCTGCTGAAGTCGACCGAGCCGCTGGTGCTGGTGTCGGCCCCGGCCGGCTCGGGCAAGACGGTGACGCTGACGCAGTGGCTGCGGGCTGAGCGCCGGCCGGCGATCTGGCTGCGGCTCGACGTCAGCGACAACGATCCCCTCGTGCTGCTGCGCTGCCTGGCGGTGGCCCTTGATCAGGCGCTCGGCGTCGATCCGGAGATCTTCGAGTTGCTGCAGTTGCGCAGTCCGCCGCTCGTCGAGCGTGTCCTGCCTGGACTGGGGGCCGCGGTGGCCGGGGCTGGGCCGTTCGTGCTCGTGCTGGACGACGCTCAGCTGGTGCAGAACCAGGAGGCGTGGGCGCACGTGGAGCTCGTGCTTGAGAACCTGCCCGAAGGTGCGACACTCGTCGTTGCATCGCGAAGCGACCCATCGCTGCCGCTCGCGAGGCTGAGGGCGAGCGGCGAGCTTCTGGAGCTACGCTTCGCGGACCTCGCCTTCAACCGCGACGAGGCTCTGGCGCTGCTACGACTGCACGCGGCCGGAGAGGGCGACTCCGAGAGCGCGGCTGGCCCCGACACGGTCGCCGCGTTGCTCGACGCCACGGAAGGGTGGGCGACCGGCCTCTACCTGGCGTCGCTGACGGCGCACGGCCGGTCGCCCGATGAATGGCTGCCCGAGGTGCGTGGCGACCAGCGCGCCATCGCCGGCTATCTGCTCGACGAGGTGCTCGAGCGCCAGCCCGGTGACCTTCAGGAGTTCCTGCTCGAGACGTCGATCCTCGACGAGCTGACGGCGCCGCTCTGCGCGGCCGTGGCAGACCGTGCCGACGCCGGCGCCGTCCTCGCCCGCCTCGCGCGCGAGAACCTCTTCGTCAGCGCGCTCGACGAACGCGACGAGCGCTTCCGCTACCACCATCTCTTCGCCGACCTGCTCCGCAGCCGCCTCGAGCGCCTCGGGCCCGACCGCCTCGAGGAGCTGCACCGCCTGGCGGCCGCTTGGTTCGAGGCGCACGACGAGCCCGAGCCGGCGATCCGTCACTACCTCGCCGCCGGCGACGTCGCGGCGACCGTGGGTCTCACCGAAGCCTCCGTCGATACGCTGCTGGACTTCAGTCTCGCCGAGAGTGCGCGCCGTCTTGTCGCGTTGTACACGGAGGAGCAGTTGCTCGCGTACCCCGCCCTCGCCATCTCCGCCGGCTGGGTCTACGCGAGCGTGCCCGAGACGCGCGAGGAGGAGCGTCGCTGGGCGGGACTCATGGCGGAGCTGAAGTTCGAGGACGGTCCCTCATCGTCGAGAGCGGCCTGCCTGCGCTCGTCCTGGCTGATCCTGACCGCCAACTCCACTGCGCAGGGGCTGGGACAGATGCGCCGCGCGGCCGAGGAGGCCCTGCGCCTCGAGACCAAGCCGGGCGACTATCGCGACATGGCCAAGGACGGAGTCGCCATGTGTCACTACCTCTCGGGGTCGCCGGAACCGGCCGAGCGGCTGTGGCGCGAGTTGGCGCGCGGGACGACCTTCGCCGGGACGGCTCTGGCGCCCGTATGGAACGCCGACATCCCCGCACAGCTTGCGCTCATCGCCGCCGACGCCGGCCGCTGGGACGAGGCCGGGGAACTCGTAGCAGAGGCAGAGCGGCTCTGTCCGCGCATGGGCCTGGACGAGAGGCCGCACCACATCTTCCTGCCGATCCTCCTCGCCCACCTGCGTCTCCTGTCTCATCAGGGCGATCCCGAGACGCTCGCCTTCGCGCGGACGATCGACGACTTCATGAAGGACATGCAGGGGAACCCTCCTTGCGACCTCCTGATGTCCTACGTCCTGCTGGGCGAGATCGCCCTCGAGCAGGGCGAGGTGGTGCTGGCACGTGGTTGGTGCGACCGCGCCCTGAAGGTGCTCGCCGAGTGGCCCGATGCGGGGATGTTCGGCCGCCGGGCGAAGCAGTTGAAGGACGCGCTGGAGCGTCGGGTGATGGCGGAGCCATTGACGCCCGCCGAGCGACGCGTTCTGGAGCTGCTGCCGACGCACCTGACCGTCGGCCAGCCTCGCCGACCGCCTCTTCCTCTCGCAGCCCACCGTCAAAGCCCACCTGCGTGCGATCTACCGCAAGCTCGAGGCGAGCAGCCGCGAGGAGGCCGTCGAGCGGGCGCGTGAGCTCGGCCTTCTGAGGCGCTGACGCAGCTCACGCGGCTTGGTCTCCTTCTCTCACCTTCGACCACGAATAGTCCGTTTCGGACGATGCGCGTCGTCCCCGTGAGGTCCACGCTCCGGTCATGAACACACGGAGATCGGAGGAGCCATGAGCGTCACGATCGCACACAAGCCACACGCACACAGCCGTCTGCCGTGGCGAACGATCGCCGTCCTCCTGGTCGCTGCCGCCCTCGCGGTGGTCGTTCTGGTTCTGGTCGACCAGCCCTGGGAGACGCAGTCTCAGACCGCGTCGGTGAGCGCGGTGACGACCGCAGGGGGGGCGTCAGCGGTGAAGGCGGATGTGCCGAGGAACAGGTCGCCGTTCATCCGGGCCATCCTGGCCGGTGGAACGCACCCCGCGGCGCCTGTGGAGGCGCCGACGGACACGCGCAAGACGCCCCACTGGCCTCGACACAAGTAGCCCTGAGGAGGCGGAGAGGAGAGGGGAACGGCGGGGGCGGGAGTCGGCAGACTCCCGCCCCCTTCGTCATGCCCAGGGGCTAGGTTCGACAGGAGAGGTCGTTTGCAGGATGCGAGTCCGTGGCTAGACCATTTGCCCCTCTGCCGGTCACGCAGGGCGTGCACGGCTCCTCCGCATGTCGACATCCTGCCGACGGGACGCCTGGACACAGGCGGGCACGCCCGGGCACAGACCAGCATCGGGGCTGAGCGGAATCTTGGACTTTGCAGCACTTTCGCGTACCGGGCGCTACCGCCCGCCACGCCTGTCGCGTGTTTCCTGAACCTGGTGTCGCTGGTTCGATTCCAGCCGGGGCACCAATTCTGTGTCTTGTCTCGGGTGGCACTGGGGGCCACCGGAACCCACAGGCCCAGCGAGAGCACCAAGGCGCCGGGAGGATCGCGAGCACGCGGCGGCGACCAGGGTCATGGCCTGGGCCGGTGCCGGCATCGGGCGAGCGCGGACGGGGGTCGTTTCGGCATTGTGAAGGCATCCGCATTTGAGTAGCCTGTGGTGTACTCGATGTTCTCGTGGCGATGGTCCCGTTCGCCGCGTCCGGTCGCTCGTCCGAAGGGAGAGAGGTGCCCATCCAACAGAGAGAGGTCCGATGACTGTCTCGTTCATCAGGAGTGACGACTTCCCCGCGTTCGTGACCGCCCTGATCGAGGCTGGGCCGGTCTACGGGCCGGTGGCCAAACGCTCAGGCTTCATCTTCGAGCGCCTGGAGACGCCCGAGGAACTGCGGCTCGACTACGATGTCACCATCCTGCCGCCCAAGAAGCTCTTCTTCCCGCCCGCGCAGGACCTGCTGCGCTTCGACGAGGCGGGGTTCACGGCGGCGCTGGAGCCGGTGGAGAAGATCCTGCTCGGCGTGCACTTCTACGACGTCAAGGCGATCGACCAGACCGACCTGCTCTTCTCGGAGCGCAACTTCGACGTCAACTACATGGCGCACCGCCAGACCACCACGATCGTCGCCTCCAACATCCAGACGGTGTCGAGCCGAGCGTTCTTCGCCTCCGTCGGCGCCGACGTCGAGCCCCAGGGCCATGACGCGTTCATGACGGCCATCGGCTACGGCTACGTGTTCGAGACGCTGACCGAGCGCGGCGAAGCGCTGCTGCAGCACGGCGTGTTCCAGCCGGCCTCTGAGGCACAGATCACCGAGGCGGCCGACGTGAACGCCGCCGCCCTCGAGCAGTGCCCCGAGCGCCTGGCGTACGCCACGGACGAGATCGCCGCCAAGGTGCGTGCCGCCTTCGGCAACGACGAGATGTGGGCGGCCATGGCTGCCGACTGCTTCTCCTGCGGCACCTGCAACACGGTCTGTCCGACCTGCTACTGCTTCGACGTTCAGGACACCTGGAACGTCGATCAGACGTCGGGGCAGCGTACGCGCTTCTGGGATGGTTGCCTCACCGAGGACTTCGCCAAGTGCTCGCTCGGCGAGGGCGCGTGCGAGAACTTCCGGGATGAGCGGGGCGCCCGCTTCCGTCACCGCATGATGCGCAAGGCGACGTACTTGAACGACAAGCTCGGCGGGCCGGCGTGCGTCGGCTGTGGCCGCTGCTCCGCCGGCTGCACCGCCGACATCGCCGACCCGGTGCGCATCATCGATCAGATCATGGCCTCGTGAGGAGCGCAGAGATGGATCACCAGTGTCACTGGACAGAGGTCGAGAACATCTTCCTGCCTCGGGAGGCAACCGTCGTGCGCGCGGCGCAGGCGACGCCCACCGAGACGCACTTCACGCTGCAGATGGCCGACGGGCTGCCCATGGAGTACGAGCCCGGCCAGATCGTCGAGCTCTCGCTGTTCGGCTACGGCGAGATCCCCCTCGGCTTCGCCAGCTCCCCGACGCGCAAGCACACGTTCGACCTCGTGGTGCGCTCGGTCGGACGCGTGTCCGGCGCCGTCTGCCGGCTGGAGAAGGGCGACTCCTTGTTCGTGCGCGGCCCGCTGGGCCGCGGCTTCGACCTCACCAAGCTGCGCGGGCAGGACGTGCTGGTCGTGGCCGGGGGCATCGGGCTGTGCCCCACCCGCAGCCTGATCCAGTACATCCTGGACAGGCGCGGCGAGTTCAAGCGCTTCATCCTCTTCTACGGCGCCCGCGAGCCCAAGCTGCAGCTGTTCACGGACGACCTCGAGAAATGGCGCACGACCCACGATGTCGAGTTCCACGAGACCGTGGACAGGGACGACGAGGGCTGGACCGGCAACGTCGGCGTCATCACGACGCTGTTCTCCAAGGTCGAGCTCAAGCCCGAGACGCGAGCGGTCATCTGCGGGCCGCCGATCTTCTACCGGTTCGTGATCCGCGAGCTCGACCAGATCGGCGTCTCCCGGGACAACGTCTTCGTCGACCTCGAGCGACGCATGAAGTGCGGCGTGGGGAAGTGCGGTCACTGCCAGATCAACGACAAGTACGTCTGTGTCGACGGCCCCGTCTTCTCGTTCGCGGACGTCCAGGGTCTTGAGGAGGCGTTCTGATGGGCAAGCCCAAGGTCGCGTTCTTCGATTTCACGTGCTGCGAGGGGTGCCAGATCGAGTTCACCAACTACGGTGATGCGGCGTTCCTCGAGCTCATCAAACACGTCGACGTCGTCGAGTTCCGCGAGGCGATGTCGGAGAAGACCACAGAACCCATCGACGTCGCGCTCGTCGAGGGGAGCTTCTCGCGCGAGGCCGACCGCGCGCGGCTCGAGAGCATCCGCGAGCGCGCCGCCGTGGTCATCGCCTACGGCCAGTGCGCGGCCAGCGGCGGCATCAACGCCCTGAAGAACCATCAGGACGACTACAGGCAGTACGTGTACGGCGACGACGCCGGCCAGCCGCACCTGGACTCCCAGGACGCGCTGCCGATCTCCGCGGCCATCAAGGTGGACTACTCGGCCTACGGCTGCCCCGTCAACAAGTACGAAGTGCTGCAGATCGTCTTCCACCTCCTGCACGGCAAGGAGCCGGTCATCCCCAACTATCCGGTCTGCGTGGAGTGCAAGCGCCGGGAGTCGGTCTGCCGCTTCGCCGAGGGCAGACCACTGCATGGGCATGGTGGCCCGTGCCGGGTGCGGGGCGCCGTGCCCCGCCTACGGGGTCCCCTGCGAGGCTTGCCGCGGGTTCGTCGATCATCCCAACGTCCCCGCCCTCGAGCGGGTGCTGGTGCAGCGTGCCGGGTTCTCGCAGAAGCGGGCGGTCGAGAAGGCGCTCATGTTCACAGCGAATGACCTGGAGGCCACGTCATGAGCACGTCCGCTCGTATCCGCGTCGACCATCTGACCCGCGTCGAGGGTCACGGCAACATCGTCGTCAACGTGACCGACGGCGTGGTCGAGAAGTGCGAATGGCAGGTGCCCGAGGCCCCGCGCTTCTTCGAGTCCATGGTGCGCGGGCGCCACTACTCGGAGGTCGCCCGCATCACCAGCCGCATCTGCGGCATCTGCTCCGTGGGCCACACGCTCGCCTCGGTCAAGGCGACCGAGGACGCCCTGGGCATCGAGGTCAGCAGCCAGAGCTGGAAGCTCCGCGAGCTGCTCAAGCACGCGGAGAACTTCGACTCGCACGTGCTGCACATCAACATCCTCGTGGCTCCCGACCTGCTGGGCGCGCCGTCCGTCTTCCCGCTCGTGGAGACGCACGCCGACGTGGTCGCACGGGCGCTGCGCCTCAAGCGGCTGGCCCACGAGTGGGGCTCGCTCATCGGCGGACGCACCACGCACCCGATGAGCGTCGTGCCCGGCGGCATGGCCGCGGTGCCGACCGTCAAGGAGCTCAAAGGGCTGCGCGAGCAGCTGCTCGCCGCCGTGCCCGACCTGGAGGCGGCGGTCGCGACGGTCGCCGCGCTCGCGCCCGTCGTGCCGGTGTTCGACCGGCCCACGGAGTACGTCGCGCTGTCCAACGACGAGGACTACGGTCTCTACGACGGCGACATCCAGTCGCTGCTGCCGGACGGCACCACGCAGCGCTACCCGGTCGCCGACTACAAGCAGGTGACCAACGAGTTCGTCGTGCCCCAGTCGACCGCCAAGTACACGAGGAACAAGCTGGACTCCTACGCGGCGGGCGCCCTGGCGCGCTTCAACAACAACTACGACAGGCTGCATCCCGAGGCCAAGAAGGTCGCCGAGTCGCTCGGCATGCAGCCGATCTGCACCAACCCGTACATGAACACGGTGGCCCAGGCGGTCGAGATCGTCTCCGACGTGTACGAGTCGCTCGCCCTGCTCGACGAGCTCATCGCGACCGGCGTCGAGCTCGAGCCCCTCGTGGAGCCCACCCGGTACGGTTCGGGCGCCGGCGCCACCGAGGTGCCGCGCGGCATCCTCTTCCACGAGTACGCGTACGACGACACGGGCACGTGCGTGAGCGGCAACTGCATCATCCCGACCAACCAGAACCACAACAACATCCAGTACGACTTCGAGAAGCTCGTGCCGGAGCTCGTCGCGCAGGACAAGAGCGAGAAGGAGATGGAGCTGGCCCTGGAGATGCTGGTCAGGTCGTACGATCCCTGCATCTCGTGCTCGACGCACTACGTGGACGTCAAGTTCGTGCGCTGAGCCAGGTGCGCTATCTCGTCGGTGTAGGCAGCTACATGGCGGGCGACGACGCCGTCGGCCCGCGCGTGGTGGAGCATGTCACGGTCAACGGCCTCGACCGCGGGTTCGAGGCCGTCGACCTCTCCACCGACGCGCTCAGCCTGGTGGCGTACCTGAGCGCCGGGACGGAGGCGGTCCTGGTGGTCGACGCGGCGCGACTGGGTCTCACGCCCGGCGACTACCTCTTCTTCTCGCCCGACGAAGTGGAGACACGGAAGGAGCTGAGCGGCCTGTCGACTCACGAGGGCGACGTGCTGAAGGTGCTGGAGATGGCCCGCGCGGCCGGCTATCCCATCCCTCCCGTCGTCATCATGGGCATCGAGCCCCTGGGGATGGAGAGCGGCATCGAATTGTCTGCATGTGTCGCCGAGCGGGTGCCGGAGTACGCCGCGGCGGCGATCGAACGGCTGGCGGGGCTGTGAACGCCGCTCGCCCTCAGCCGCGTCTACGCGACCGGCAGGATCGCCGTGAAGACGCTGCCGCTGCCTTCCTCGCTGCGCACGTCGAGGTCGAGCCGGTCGATGCCGGCGATCTCGCGGGCGATGGCGAGGCCGAGACCGGCGCCGTCCGGGAACTGCTTGACCGCGACATCGGCCCGGTAGTCCTCGTCGAAGATCTTCGGGAGGCAGCGCTCGGGGACGCCGATGCCGTGGTCGCGGAAGGCGACCGCCAGCCGGCCGTCCGGCCGTACCTCGGCGTGCACCTCCACGCCGCCGCCGTCTCTCGAGTAGACGACCGCGTTCTCAACCAGCTCCGAGAAGAGCGCCACGAGGTGCTCGGGCACGCAGCGCACGCGGTCGGGCTCGATGCCGGGCGGCACCCGGAGCTCGATGCCGCGCACGGCGGCGGCGCCGGCGTGGCGGGCGACCGCCTCCTGGAGCGCTTCGCTCACGGAGGCGGTCTCGGAGCCGAGCGCGTCGCGGTCGACGCAGCGCAGGTCGGCGAGCAGCCGCCGCTTGGCCAGCGCGACGAGGGCCGCCTCACAGCGCGCGTGGATCTTCTGTACGGTCTCTCGCGTGCGCTCGGGGATCTCCCCCGTGTAGCCGCCGAGGATCACGTTGACGGAGCTCTGGATCGCGGTGAGCGGCGACTTGACCTGGTGAGAGGCCTGCCTGAGGTAGCGGGCCTTCTCGGCCCGCGCGCTCTCCTCGACGGCGGCGATCCTGGCGACGAGGCCCGCCACGAGGCGTGTGCCCGCCGTGCCCAGCAGACGGCCGTCGGGGCGCGCGCCCGGCTCGAGGTCCGCACGGATGCTCCGATCCCCGCCGGTCTCGAGGATGAGGTCGACCTCGGCGTCGGCGGTCACGGCGCCGGCGTGGGTCTCGCAGCGGATCCCGTGCTCGCGCGCCAGCGCGATGCCGGGGGCTCTGGGGTCCGGGTCGACCACGTAGCGGACCTCGACGTCCGGCGCCTCGAGCAGCGCCGTGATTGTCGCGAGGCCCTGGGCTCCCGCGCCCATCACTGCGACGACGATGTTTCCCTGTCCCGCCATGCCCTGTCCCGACACGCAATTGGAGGTAAGTCGTGAAGCGAGTCTACGTCATCGACGATGAGCCGAGTATCGTGGAGACGGTCTCCCTGGTCCTCGAGAGCAACGGCTACGTGGTCGGGTACCAGAACGACGACAAGGACGTCGTCGACAACGTGGTGGAGTTCGGCGCCGACCTGGTCATCCTCGACGTGATGCTCCCGGAGGACACGGCCGCCGGGTTCAAGATGGCGCGTGCCCTTCAGGCCGACGAGCGCACCACGGCCTTGCCGCGCCTCATGCTCACCGCCGTCAACGAGTCGGGGATCTACGTCGGCAAGTTCTCCAACAAGGACCTGGACGACGCGTGGCTCCCCGTGCAGGAGTTCGTCGAGAAGCCGGTCGTCCCCGAAGTGCTCCTGGCCAAGGTCCGGACCCTCTGCCCAGGCTGAGGGCGGCGGCGGGCAGCCGCGGGCCCCGACGCCGCCGGCGGGCTCTCCGCGCTTCATCCCGAGTCTGCTGAGCAAGGCGGGGCCGCCGCCGGCCCCGCTGGCCTCATGCCGACACGAGGCCTGCTCGCGGCGCCCCGTGGGCGGTCCTGCAGGCGTTAGCGGCGGACCGGCGCCGGGTACGTCCCAGGCACCGAGACACGGAGGTGAAGCAGTGGCGCGACTGCGGCGGGAAGGCACGCTACGACCGGTCGCACCCTTTGACTTCGACCAGGCGCTCGACTTCATCGTGACCTTCCCACCCATGCACGGCGAGCAGGTGGTCTCGGAGAAGTCGCTGACGCGCGCGGCATGGGCCAGCCAGACGCCGGTCGCCTTCAAGCTCTCGTCCACCGGCACGGTGGAGGAGCCGGAGTTGCACTACGAGCTGCACACGGACGACTCCCTGAGCGAGACCGACGTCGCGGCGCTGGCGCGGCGCATCGAGATCTACCTCAGTGCGTACGACGACCTCAGTCGCTTCTACGAGCTGATCGACTCCGATCCACCCTTCGTGGCCGTCAAGCGAGAGCTCTACGGCTACCACCAGGTCAAGTTCCTCACGCCGTTCGAGAACGCCTGCTGGACCATCCTCTCGCAGCGCAACCTGCTGGGTGTCGCGCAGCACATGAAGCGCACCATGATCCAGGAGTTCTCGGCGGGCGTCGAGCTCGACGGCAGGGAGTTCTGGCCGTTCCCGGGCGCCAAGGCGGTCGTTCGGGCGAGCGTCGAGGACCTCACGCTGCTGCTGCGCAACAGGCGGCGCGCCGAGTACATCCACGGTGCCGCCGTCGCCTTCAGCGAGGTCGACGAGGCCTTCCTTCGCGACGGCTCGTACGACGAGGTGTCGCGCTGGCTCCGCGCCATCCCCGGCGTGGGCGCCTGGTCGGCGGCGCTCATCATGATCCGCAGCCTGGGGCGCATGGAGCGAACCCCCTACGGCGACCGCTCGCTCATGCGCATCGCGGGCGAAGTCTACGGCCGCGGCCAGCCGCTGCCGGCCGACGAAGTGCAGCGCCTCGCCGACCACTACGGCGACTTGCAGGGCTACTGGGCCCACTACCTGCGTGTCATGGGCCGGGTCGTGCTCGCTCCGTAGATCCTCGTCTAAGCGCTCTGTCAACGGTCGGCCCCGCACTCGGCGCCGAAACGTGCTATATTTTTAGGAGGCGAGCCACTCCGGCTCGTGGGATTGCGACTTGACGCACCGCACTCTGACGGTGAAGGTCAAGTCGCTTTTTGTGTGCGTGCCCCGGTGGGGCGAGAGGATGAGATTGAAATGGCAGAAGGCAAGGTCAAGTGGTTCAACGCAGACAAGGGTTACGGCTTCATCGAGCGTGAGGGCGACGACGACCTGTTCGTCCACATCTCCGAGATCCAGGGCGACGTGAAGAACCTCGCTGAGGGTCAGGCCGTGTCCTTCACGGAAGCCACGGGCCAGAAGGGCAAGGCCGAGGCGACGCAGGTGACCGCGCTCTAGGCGCTACCCTGCGCGCGGGCGCGATGGTGCGCCCCGACATGGACGACCCTCCCAGCCGCGGGGCACCGTAGCCATCCGCGGACTCGGCAACAGCTTGCTCTCGTGATCGCCTCAGGGGCCGGCCGACCAGATCGGCGGACATGGAACTGCTCCTGCTCTCGAACTCCACCAACTACGGCGGCACGATGTTCTCGCATGCCGCCGGGGCCTTCGCCGGCGTCTCGGCCGGCAGCGTGGTGACGTTCGTCCCCTACGCGCTCGCGGATTGGGACGACTACGCGGACAGGGCCATCGCGGCGCTCGGATCCTTCGGCATCGAGGCCGTCTCCGCCCATCGCGCGGGCGCCCCGGACCGGGCGATCCTCGAGGCCGAGGTCGTGATGATGGGCGGCGGCAACACGTTCCGGCTGCTCGACTCCCTCTACCGCCTCGGCGTGATCGACGAGCTCGGGGTCCGGGTGCGCGAGGGCGCGGCCCGCTACGTCGGCGCCTCCGCCGGGACGAACGTCGCCTGCCCGACGATCCGCACCACCAACGACATGCCGATCTGCCGCCCGCCGAGCTTCGCCGCACTTGGGCTGGTGCCCTTCCAGATCAACCTGCACTACATCGACGCCGACCCGACCTCGACGTTCATGGGCGAGACGCGGGACGAGCGCATCGCGGAGTTCCTTGAGGAGAACGACTGCGCCGTACTGGCGCTGTACGAGGGCTCGTGGCTGCGGGTCAGCGGCGAGCACGCGGAGGTCACCGGGCGCGGGCGCCTGTTCGAGCGTTGGGACGTCGGCACGTTCCATCAGGGTCTCGACGTCTCCGGGCTCCTCAAGCACACGCCGCGCTTCGACGGCGGCAGACGACCAGAGCCGGGAGGTTCTTCATGAGGGGCAAGACCGCAGTCGTGTACTCCGAGGCGTTCTTCGGCACCCCGGACGGCAAGACCGCCAACGGCCTGGTGCGGCACTCCGGGAAGTACGAGATCCTCTCGGTGATCGACAGCACCAGGACGGGACTCGATTCCGGCGCGTATCTCGACGACGTCCCCAACGGGATCCCGGTCTGCGCCGACCTTGCGGACGCCATCGCCCTCGCGGGCCGCGTCCCCGACTTCTTCATCCTCGGTGTGGCGCCACTCAGCGGCCTGCTCTCCCCGCTTCAGCGCGGCGTCGTGCTCGACGCCATGCGCCGCGGCATGCACATCGTCAACGGCCTGCACGAGTTCCTGAACGACGACCTGGAGTTCACGGCGGCCGCGGCGAAGTACGGCGTCCTGATCAACGATGTCCGTCGCCCGCGAGCGAAGAAGGACCTGCGCATGTTCACCGGCGATATCGACACCGTGACGTGCCCGCGCGTCGCCGTGCTCGGCACCGACGGCGCGATCGGCAAGCGCACGACCACGGTCATCCTGACGCGCGCGCTCAACCAGCGCGGGATCAAGGCCGTCATGGTCGGCACCGGCCAGACCGGGCTCATTCAGGGCGCGCGCTACGGGATCGCGCTGGACGCGATCCCTTGTCAGTACTGCTCGGGCGAGGTGGAGGCCACCGTAGTGGAAGCCTTCGAGGCCGAGCATCCGGACGTCATCATCATCGAGGGGCAGGGTGCGCTCAGCCATCCCGCGTACCTCTCGTCCACGTTCATCCTCAGGGGCGCCCGGCCAGACGCGGTGATCCTGCAGCACGCGCCCGCACGCCGGATGCTGGGGGACTTCCCGGACGTGCCGACGCCGACGCCGGCGAGTGAGATAGCTCTGCTTCGCGCGTTCGCCGGCACGCCGGTCATCGGCCTGACCATCAACCACGAGGACATGACCGACGCCGAGGTCAGCGCGGCGATCATCCTCTACGAGCTCGAGCTCGGCATCCCGGCCACGGACGCGCTCACGCGACCTGCCGATCGCCTGGTCGACATGGTGCTGGCGGCGTTCCCGGTGCTCGAGGGGAGGCCGGCGACCGGCGCCGCGTGACCCTCGTCTGGCGGGCCGGAGAAGTCGTCAAGGTCAGCTTTGGCGGGCTGAGCATCAGCCCGCCGCGGCCTCCGGCCGAAGGCGTCGCGGCTGCGTTCACGACGTGGTCGGCGCCCGTGTGCCAGGGGTGTGGCGGAGTGCGATGCTCGTCCGGTCCCTCACGCCGGGTCGGCCCGGCTTCCGGCCCGATCGGAAGGCGGCGCTGGCTTCCACGCGCGTGATGCGCTCGCCGCCCACGGCAGCATGACGATCCCCAGCCACGCGAACCACACGATCTGCAGCAGCCCGAAGCCGTAGGCCAGGTCCCCGAGGACGGGGACGACCGAGAGGACGCCAGCGACGCCGATCGCCACCCCGAGCCAGTTCAGCGTCTTGGGGAGCCCGCCGGTGCGCAGGGCCGCCACGCTCACGAGCAAGACCCACAGGCCGCCGAGCAGCTCACCGCCGGAGCCGCCGAGGCCTTGAGCCACGGGTTCGATCGCCTGCCACACCGACACGGCCTGGGCCGGGTCCGTGGCGTGGAGGTCGACCACCGCCGCGACGCCGGCGTTGAAGACCAGCCCGCTCGCGACGAGCATGAAGGCCCAGATGAGCCCCGCCGCGGTCGCCGCCTGGGCCAGGACCGCAGCGCCGTCCTTCAAGCGCGTGTAGAGCGCCAGCGCCAGAACGGCCAGGACGAGGCCGAACACGATGTACGTGACCAGATACACGGCCCGCATGCTGTCGTGGTTGCTCACCAGCAGGGCGACCTTCTCGGCGGGATCCACGACGCTTGGGTACTTCACGAACGCGAGGAAGTAGGGCATCGCCACCAGGTAGGCCAGGGCCAGGTAGAGCGCGGCGAAGCCCCCCACCTTCTTCTGCCGGAGATTTCGCTCGGCCAACGCTTTCATCTCTCGCTCCTCTCCGTCGAGGCACGCGGCACTGTTCGCCTCGGCATTCACGCGGTATACTTACGGCGTAAGTATGCGACTTACAACGTAAGTATGTCAAGCGATCGCAGGAGAAGTTGATGCCGGCACGGCGCACGCCGAGTCCCGAGCCGCGAGCCCCTCTGAGTAGGGAGCGAGTCCTGCGCGCCGCCATCGCGCTCGCGGACGAGGCCGGCATCGAGGCGCTCACGATGCGCGAGCTCGGGCTGAGGCTGGGCGTCGAGGCGATGTCGCTCTACAACCACGTGGCCAACAAGGACGACGTCCTGGACGGCATGGTCGACCTCGTCGTGGGCGAGATCGACCTGCCTTCAGGCACGGTCGACTGGAGGGAGGCCATGCGCCGGAGGGCGATCTCGGCCCAGGCGGTCTTCTCCCGTCACCCCTGGGCGAGCGCCCTGATCGATTCGCGCGAGAGCTCAGGTGTCGAGAGACTGCGCTACTTCGAGTGGGTGATCGGGACGCTGCGGCGCGCCGGATTCTCCGTCGAGCTGGCGGCGCGCGCGTACTCGGTCCTCGACAGCTACATCTACGGCTTCGGACGGCAGCGGTCCCACATGTCGGCCGGGAGCGGGGCCGAGCCCGAGGAGATGGCGGAGGCCTTTCTGGCCGCGATCCCCGCCGACGAATACCCGTACCTCAGGGAGCTCGTCGTCGAGCACGCGATGGACTCCGGCTACGACGACAGCGCCGATCTCGAGTTCGGGCTCGACCTCATTCTGGACGGACTGCAGAGGCTGCTGGTCACTCCTCCATAGACGGGCCGCTTCGGCGGCTCCTCAGGATCAGGAAGAGCATGATCAGCAAGACGACGACGACCGCCACGATGATCGCGACCCACGTGCCCGTGTTGGAACTCGTCGTCTCGGCGACCTTCGGCGTGAGCCGGGAGTACGGCCACGGCATCGACGCGGCGAGGAACGTCCCTCCGTTCCCGTTGTTGCAGCGCTCCCAGCCTTCCCACTTGTCCGTCCGGTACGCCTCGAGCTTGAGCGGGAAGACCGTGGTGAAACCCGGGCAGTCCTCGTACATCACGGCCTGCATCTGCCTGATGTACTCGGCGCGCTGGTCCGGGTCCATCTCCGTGGCCTGCAGTCCGTCGAGCCGGTCGTACTCCTCGTTCGACCACGCGTACTCGTTCCAGCCCTCGATCTGGGCGGTCGTGAAACAGGTGAGCGACTGGCCGGGATCGGCGTAGCCGTCCCAGCTCCACAGATACGCGTCGAAGTCGGGGACGAAGGTGTCGCCCTCGTAGGCCCAGATGTTGTCGAAGAAGACGCCCTCGTCCTGCACGCTCAAGGCGACGTCTACGCCGACATCCTCCCACCAGCCGGCGATGAGCTTGCCGGCGCGCTGTGACTCCGGCGACTCGGCGGGGGCCCACAGGCGGATCTCGATCGGCTTGCCCTTGTACTCCCTGACCCCGTCGCCGTCCGTGTCCTTGTATCCCGCCTGATCGAGTACGGCCTTGGCCTGCTCGGGGTCGTGGTCGCGGGCCTCCTCCTCCGAGGGCGCCCAGGCGTAGTCGGGATCGCTCCAGTTCTCCGGCGGCATGAACGTGTAGCCGGGCCAGGCATGCCCGCCGTAGGCAAGCTCGACCATCTTGTCGCGGTCGACCGCGTACTCCAGGGCGGCGCGGAAGTCCTTGTCTCGCAGGACGGGGTTGCCCTTCGACTCGCCTTCGTAGCAGTTGAACCCGACGTAGTCCCAGTTGAACCAGCTGAACTCGATGGCCTCGATGCCCTCGGTCGCCTGAAGCGGCTCGTACTGCGCCGGCGGGAAGAGGTAGGCGGCGTCGATCGTGCCGGCCTTGAGGTCCTGGACCATCGTGTCGCCGTTCTGGTAGACGACGAACAGGACCTCGTCCACCGTCGGCTTGCCGCGGTAGAAGTCGTCGTAGGCCTCCAGGCGGAGGTAGCGCTCCTTCTTCCACTCCACGACCTGGTAGGGCCCGCTGCCGATGCAGGGCGGCGGGTTCTGGAAGGTCTGGCTCGCCTCCTTGGCGGTCATCTTGCCCCAGATGTGTTCAGGGAGGCAGGGGATCCAGAGCATGGTCATGTTGGCTACGGGCGTCGTGCAGATGACCTTGTACGTGAGGTCGTCGACGGCCTCCACGCGGTCGATCCCGGCGACGAAGCTGACGTATGCGGCGATCTCGTTCTCGATGATGAAGTTGTAGGTGAAGGCGGCGTCCTCGGCCGTGATGGGCTCGCCGTCGTGCCACGTCATGCCCTCGTTGATGGTGAAGGTCCAGACGAGCCCGTCGTCGCTGACCTCCCAGCTCTTGGCGATCCCCGAGTCGTCGGGCTTGTACGTCTGCCAGTCGCGGCCCACCATGAGCAGGTACTCCTGGGCGTAGATCTCGTAGACGTTGTTGGTCCAGCCGATGAGCGGGTTGAGGTTGTCGATGTCGCCCATCCAGCCGATCTTGAGGACGACCTTCTCCTCGGCCGCGGGCGCTTGGGTACCGTCATCGCCGCGCGCGACTCCGGCTCCCAGGAGCGCGGCCAGCCCGACAGCCGCGAGCGCGCACATGAGTCCGATCCACCGGGTCTTTCGCCTGATGGCGTGCATCGGCATCTCCCCCTGACCAGTCCCCCGTTGACCGCGGTCGACGAGCGGGCGCCCGGACCGCTTCACCTCATGGTGCCCCACAGGCTAGCCGGAAGCAAGGTCGCCTGGGCCGAGACAGCCGGGACACCACGCGTTCGCCCCCGCGATATCCTAGGGAGCGGACGCCGACCGAGGAGGATGTGCATCGTGGGGACAAGCGAGCGTTGGAGCCCGGACTCCTGGCGTGCCCGGCCGTCGGAGCAGCAGCCCGAGTGGCCCGACCCGGACGCGCTCGATGCGGCCGTCGCGGAGCTCAGGGCGCTGCCTCCCCTGGTGTTCGCCGGCGAGTCCCGGCAGCTGCGCAGGGCCCTGGCCGGGGTCGCCGCGGGCGACGCCTTCCTTCTCCACGTCG
Organism: uncultured Thermoleophilia bacterium; assembly: GCA_963705205.1. Lineage (GTDB taxonomy): Bacteria > Actinomycetota > Thermoleophilia > UBA2241 > UBA2241 > CAIXSE01. Next base: position 103,358 of record CAVPJG010000009.1, on the reverse strand, counting down.
GCGACTGCGCCGAGTCGTTCCGCGACCTCTCGGCGCCGCGCATCCGCGACAATCTCAAGATCATGCTGCAGATGGCGACGGTGCTCACCTACGGGGCGGCGCTGCCGGTCGTGAAGCTCGGCCGCGTGGCGGGGCAGTTCGCCAAGCCGCGCTCCAGCCCGACCGAGCGCGTCGGCGGTTTGGACCTGCCGTCGTTCCGCGGGCACATCGTCAACGACGACGCCCCCGAGGCCGGGGCGCGCGTCGCCGATCCCGCGCGGCTGCTGCAGGCCTATCATCAGTCGGCCGCGCGGCTCAACCTCCTGCGCGCCTTCACCAAGGGCGGCTTCGCCGACCTGAGGCAGGTCCACCTGTGGAACCTCGAGTTCGTGGCGCACTCGTCCGAGGGGCGCCGCTACGAAGGGATCGCGCGCGGCATCGACGACGCCCTGCGGTTCATGACCGCCTGCGGCATCGACCTCGAGCGTGAGCACCAGCTCCACGAGGTCGACCTCTTCACCAGCCACGAGGGCCTGATCCTCCCCTATGAGGAGGCGCTCACGCGGCGCGACAGCCTGAGCGGCGACTGGTACGACTGCTCGGCCCATCTGCTGTGGATCGGCGAGCGCACGCGCGATCTCGCCGGCGCGCACATCGAGTTCTTCTCGGGGGTCGAGAACCCGCTGGCGTGCAAGCTCGGGACGGCCGTCACCGGCGATCAGGTCGTGGCGCTCTGCGAGCGGCTCGACCCCGAACGGGACCCGGGCAGGCTGACGCTCATCGTCCGTCTTGGCGCCGACCGCGTGGAGGACCTTCTGCCGCCGCTCATCCGTGCGGTCCGTGAGGCGGGGTATCCCGTGATCTGGGCCTGCGACCCGATGCACGGGAACGGCCTGATGACGCCCGAAGGGGTCAAGACCCGCCGCTTCGACGACATCATGCGGGAGCTCCGCGGTTTCTTCCGCGTCTGCCGCGCCGAGGGCGTCTGGCCGGGCGGCGTGCACCTCGAGTTCACCGGAGATGACGTCACGGAGTGCGTCGGGGGCGTGGAGCCGGTGTCCGAGGGAGACCTCGGCGTGCACTACTCGACCCTCTGCGACCCGAGGCTCAACGCGAAGCAGTCACTCGACGTCGCCTTCCAGGTGGCCGAACTCCTGACGCCCGGACGTCCGCGCAGATAGCGCGCCGGAGGCGGGGCGAATCCCGAACCCTACGGCTTCCCCGGATTCTGCCGATACTGCGGTGTGGACGAGGCACGCGACGAAGGAGAAAGGCCGTGCGCGCGTGTGTGCAGTGCGGACTGTCGATCGGCGACACCGCGACCTTCTGCCAGGTGTGTGGGACGCCGGTCGAGCCGGCGGCGACGGCTGCCGCGGTCGAGCCGACGGCGACGGCTCCTGGGGCTGAGCCCGCCGGCGCCGAGGGCGCCGCTCAGGACGCCCTTACTCGCCGCACGGCCGAGGTCTCGGGCCTTCTGCGGGACGCCTCCGCGCGCGAAGCGACGGACGCCGCCGGGGCCGCCGACCTGTATCGTGCGGCGATCTTCGCCTGCCTGGAGGCGACGGAGGATCCCCTGGGCGCCGAGGACCTGCGCCGGGACCTCCTCTGCGGCTTCGACCGCCTCAGCGGCGTCCTGGAGCGGGAGGGGATACCGGCGGAGGCGCTCGACGTGGTCGACAGCGCGGCGGCGCTCGGGCTGCTCGAGGATGGGCACGAAGCGGATCGGGAGCACCTCGACTCGCTGAAGGACCGCCGCGAGAGCCTGCGTCACATCCTCCACGGAGACTCCGCCCAACTCTGACCGGGCCTGGCGGCCCTCAGGACTGGGTCAGTCCCGGGCGCGCAGCGGGTCGATGCTGTCGGCGTAGTCGAGCGCCCACTGCAGTTCGGCGCGCAGCGATCCACCCTCACTCGTGGGGACGTCGTCGTCGCCGAGGTCCGCCAGCGCCGCGGTGGCATAGGCCCTCAGGTCGCGCGCCTCACGCCACTTGACCACCTCAGCCTTGAGCCGCTCGAGGCGCTGTTCGTCGTGGTAGTGCTGCTCGATCGCCCGGACGCGACGCCGGGCGTCGGCCTCGAGGTCGGCGTCGCGCTTGACGATCTCCTCGTCGCTGAGCACGGGAGGGGTCGATGCCCGGGGCTTGATGATGAGGTACGTGATCACCGCGGCCAGGCCGAACTCGACGATGAAGGTGACGGGTCCCGCCATTGTGAGGAGGCCCTGGCCGGAGACCACGCCGGCGGCCAGCGAGACGATCACGAGGAAGGCGTGCAGCACGAACGCGGTGACGATGAAGATGGCTGCGATGCTGAACCATCGAGGCACGGTGTGATCCTCCCCCCGCGAACGTCGAGCCGCCCGCGCGTCCGTTCCCTGACCGCCACCCGGAGCGACCGGCAATCGTGGAGTGGCTCGCACCATACTAGCCGCAATCTCCGCCCGGTGGGAAGCAGCGTCCACCTGAGGCGGGAGTGTATGGACGCCCCGACGGTTTGTGCCCGGCGGACCTGCGGGTAGGCTCGCACCGACCGAGAGGTGGAGCATGACACTGCGGGAACGCCTGACCGCGTCCGTCACCGACATCCGCACGCGGGGCCAGCGCCTCGTCCAGCTCAATCTGGAACTTCTGACCAGCGAGCTCAAGGCCAAGGGTCGCAAGTTCGGCGCCGCCATCGGGCTGTTCGCGGCCGCGGGTCTCCTCGCGCTCTACGCGATCGCGTTCGCCCTCGCGACGATCGCCGTCCTGCTGGACCTCGTCCTGCCGCTCTGGGCCGCCATGCTCATCGTGACCGTGGCTTTGTTCGCACTGGTCGCCACTCTGGTCCTGGTGGGCCGCCACCAGCTGCGCAAGATCGGTGACCCCCAGCCCACGGTGGCCATCGCCGAAGCCAAGGCCACGGCCGACCTGATGAAGGCGAACGCCCGCGGGACCGCCGCCGGCGTGCGCGCGAGAATGCGTCCGCGGCCTGCCGAGCAGACGGACGCCGGGCAGGCGCCGGTGTCCCCGGCGGCGCCGGACGCAGTGCCGGACGCGACGCCGCCGGACGCGACGCCGCCATCCGATCCGGGAGCTGAGGACTCATGAGCGACACGCCGACCGTCGATGTGAACGCCTCCAGCGAGGGCGCCGGGGCCGAAGCCGCCAAGGCGCCGACGCGACCGGTCGCCGAGATCCGCGCCGACATGGAGCGGGAGCGTGCCGGGCTGGAGCGCTCGTTCGCCGCACTGCGCGGCGACCTGGACGAGGCGGTGGACGCCGGCAAGCAGCGCGCGCGCCCGGGCGCGTCGCAAGGCGGTCGTGGCCGTGCCGGCGGCCGCCACGGCGCTCGTCGTGGCCCTCTTCCTGCGCAGCCGCAGGCGCGACCGGCGCTAGACAAGTGGTCGGGCCGCAGCGCGGCCTGACGGCGCGCGAGGTCCGCGGCGCAGACGGCACGCGGCGGCGCCCATCAGGAGCAGGTCGGCGGCGGGGACGACGGTCCCGGCCCAGCGAGCCACCGCCCACAGCCAGGCGCCGTTCAGGGCCACGCTGATGATCAAGGCGACCAGGTAGGGTATGCGGCCACCCTACACCGGGGCGAGTACGGCCTGATTCGTGGGTTGTGGCCCACAAATGCGCGGCGCATACTCGCTGGACGATGGATGACCAGATGCCGCGCAGCCGGGCCGCCGTGAGGCTCGCCCGGTCCTTCGGCCGGACCGCGCTGTCCTCCGGCCGCCGCTGGTGGATCGGCGGGGCGGTCGTCGTGGTCTTCGCCGCCGCCGTGCTCGGGCGCGACGACCTGGCGCTGATGGCGCGCTCCTTCGCCGGGGCCGACTGGCACTGGGCCGCCCTGGCGCTCGTGCTCATGCTGGCCTCGCTGGCGCTGCGCAGCCTCGCCCTCCAGGTCATCGTCAACGCTCTCGACGCGGGCCGCGCCCGCCTCCGCGACGCGTTCTCGGCCACGAGCATCGGTCTGCTGGCCAACTCGCTGATCCCCATCAAGGTGGGCACCGTGCTCTCGCCCTACGTGCTGTTCGTGCTCCTGCGCCGTCGCGGGGCGCAGGCGGCGTTCCCCACCATCCTCGGAGTCACCCTCACTGAGCGCATGTTCGCGATCGCCACCTTCCTCGCGCTGTCGCTGGCGTTCCTGGGGACGCTGGACGTGCCGGCGTGGGCGGTCAACGTGCTGCTGGTGTGCGCCGGCCTGATCACCGTCCCGTTCGTCGCCGGCATCGTCTTCGCGCGCCGGCGCGACTGGGTCGCCCGCGAGTGCGCCCGCGGCGGTCCGCGGGTGCGGCGCATGGGCCGCTGGCTGCCGGAGCTCGTCGAGAGCCAGCGCATCATGCGCCGGCCGCTGGCGGTGCTCGGGGTGACGGGCACGCAGGTGCTCGCCTGGCTCTTCCAGCTCGCCGCGGCGGTAGCGATGCTCTGGGCGTTCCACCTCGAGGCGGCCGGGCTGCGCGGAGCCGCCCTGGTCATCGTGCTCACCAATCTCATCGGCCTCATCCCGGCGACCCCGGGCAACGTCGGCACCTTCCAGGTGGCGGCGGTCGCTGCGCTCGCCACCTACGGCGTGGCCGCCGGCCCGGCGCTCGCCTACGCCCTCGGCCTGCAGGCCCTGCAGCTCCTGGTGGGCATCGTGGCCGGGCTCGCCGCGCTCGCCGCGCAGGATCTGACGCTCGTCGACCTGGCCGGCAAGAGCCGGCAGGCCGCGGCGGCGCTTCGCAACGCCGAGCCCGTGATGACTCCGGCGGAGGATTCGCCGGGAATCTGAGTCATCCGGTGGGCGTGGTCGGCAGGGGCAACGCCGGGCGCTTCAGCGCCCCGCGAAGGTGCCGATAGGGAAGGCACATGATGAGATCCACGGTATCCACCAGACAGCCCCCGGCTGGTGGCCCCGGCGGCACGTCGCACCCGGACGCGCTGCTGCGGGAACTCCGCCGCGGAGAGCGTGACGCCTTCGTCCGCTACTTCGAGCTGTTCCGCTCGCCCGTGTACGGCTTCACCCGCCGCCTGCTCGACGACGATGCGGCGGCGCTGGCCGCGACCACGGAGACGTTCGCGGTCGTCTTCCGCCGCGCCGTCCTCGACGAGGGCGCCGCCGACCTGCAGGCCCTGACCTACCGCTGCGCGCTCGACGCCTGCGTCGTGCGCGCCGATGCGGGCAGCGTCCCGCGCCGGCCGGCGAGCGAGACGAACCGGCGCTTCGAGGCGGCGCTGGAGTCTCTCGACCTGCGCCGTCGCGCGGCGCTGCTGCTGCACGATGTGCACGGCTTGGGCGCCGCCGGCATCGCTGCCGTCTTCGCGATCACCGAGGAATCCGCGGGAGCACTGCTGTTCCGCGCCCGCGAGGAGTTCCGCGCGGCGTTCGACGCCGGTTCGGCGCGTCTCGAAGGCCGTGGCTGCAGGCAGGCCGAGCAGGCCGTGGCCGGCGCCGTCGGTCTAGGCCTCGCCGGCGACCAGCTGCAGCGCCTGCGCCTGCACGCCGCTTACTGTCGGCCGTGCCGGCGGGCGATGCGCAGGTGGGGCGCGGCGCCGGTCGGCCTGGCCGCGGTGCTCGAGCCCGCGTCGCTGCCGGAGGCCCTTGCGGCGCCGCCGGTCTTCGGCGGCGCCATCGCGGCAGCTCCCGTCCCGTCTCCGCGCGCCGGCCTTCTCGCCGCGCTGCGCCCGGCGGCGCACCTCCTGCGGAGCAGGACCGTCGCCTACGTGGTGGCGGTCGCCTGCCTCGCGCTCGCCGCCGGGGTGGCGATCAACGGGCAGGGCGTGAGTCCTTCCATCCTCTTCCAGAGCGTCGGGCCCGCCGTGCGGCTGGTCATCGGGACGCCGGATGGAGCGCAGCCCGGGCCTCGCCGGGTCGACCGGGAGGCCGCGCGACCGTCGCCGCCCGCCGTCACGAGAGCGTCCTTTGTCGCGGCGGGATCTCAGCCGCAGGCGGCCGCGCCGGCCGTGGCGCCGGCACCCGACGCCGCCGCGCCTGCCGCCCCGGTCGATGGCGGCCCGGACGCCGCGCCACAGGATGTCGCGTCCGGCGATCCCCAGACCGTGGCCGGCACCCCGATGGAGGCCAGGGCCGAGACGGGGCACTCCGGCAACGACAAGGCAGGTGGGCGCTCCGGGAAGGCCGAGAACGACCGCGGTCGTTCCACGGCCGCCAAGGCCGGGCACGCCCGCGCCAAGCCCGACCGCATCACTGCGTCGCCGAGTCGCGCCTCCGCGTCGCGCGTGTCGGCCACCAGGGCGACGCGGAAGGCGACGGCGGCGAAGAGTACCAAGAAGGCGGACAAGAGGCCCCGAGAGGCGAAGAAGCCCAGTGAGGTCAAGAAGCCCAGTGAGGCCAAGAAGCCCGGGAAGCCCGCGAAGCCCACGAAAGGCGGCTGAGGGCTGCCCGATGACGGACCGGCCCGGACCGGGCGTCGCCGGCGCCGACGCGATCGCGCGGAGCCGCCTGCTGCTCCAAGCGGCGGAGACCATCAACTCGAGCCTCGACTCCGGGGCGCTCGAGACGACGATCCTCGGCGAGGCCGCGCGTCTGACCGGCGCCGGCGCGGCGGTGCTGCTCGTCCCTCGGGGCGACGTGCTCGTCGCGCGGGAGGCCCTCGGGATCGACGACCGCGCTCGTGACAGCTTCATCGTCCCGCTCGAGACCTCGGTCTTCGGACGCGCGCTCGTCTCCGGGGAGATCGTCGTCGCCGAGCTGGGGGAGCCGGACACAGGCGACGGGGAGTCGGTCGCGCAGGCTTCGTCGCCCGACGGGCTGTGGCGCGCGGTGATGGCGGCCCCGCTCCAGAGCCACCGCGCCGCGTACGGCGTGCTGGCGCTTCTCTTCGCGGATCCGCGCCCGTGCGGCGACGAGGAGCGCGCCGTGTTGCGCACGCTTGCGATCCACGCCGCGATCGCACTCGACAACCGCCGCCTCATGCGCGAGAAGGAGCACATGGCCGTCCGCGACGGCCTCACCGACGTCTTCAACCGCGGGTACCTCGAGCTCGCCATGGAGCGTACGGTGAAGGGCGTGCGCCGCAACGGCGGGGATGTGAGCATCCTGTTCGTCGACGTAGACGGGATGAAGGACGTCAACGACACGCATGGCCACCACGCCGGTGACGTCCTGCTGGTCGAGCTGGCTCACCTCCTGCGCGACAGCTGCCGGGAGATGGACGTCGTCGCGCGCTACGGCGGCGACGAGTTCGTGGTCCTCATGCCGGCCACCGGCGCCGCCGGCGCCGCCGCGGTGGAGCGCAAGGTGGAGGCCGCCATCGCGGCGCGCAACGCGGCCGCCGACGGCGCCGCCATACCTCTCCGCCAGCACGGGCACGCACAGCGCGACCGCCGAAGGCGTGGACACGCTGCTGCAGGAGGCCGACCGCCGCATGTACGCGGCCAAGCGCGCCCGCGGCGGTCGCGGCGGCCCGCGCGGTTGAGGTGAGCTCGACGGCCTCGTGTGCTCCGCTTCGGAGGCGCCTCCCGTCGAGGTCATCGCCCACGTTCCCCGGGAAGACGCGTGTGCCCTGCTCCCCACCGTCCGCTCCTTCGACCGCCGGTTGAGCGTCCGGCGCGATCCGGGGCGGCCGATCCCGGCGCCGGCGGTCGCGTGAGAGAGCGTGCTGACGGTGGCGTCCCGGAGCGCCGCGTGATGTGAGAAGCGGCACGGCGGGTAAGAGCCGGCGGACGAACCAGGAGGCCGGCATGTACGCCGTCGTGATCGAACAAGGACAGTTGGTCTGGCAGGAGCGTCCCGACCCGGAACCCGGGGACCACGAGGTCCTGGTGGCCGTGCGCGGCGCCGGCGTCAACGGGGCCGACATCAGCCAGCGCGCGGGCGCGTACCCGGCGCCGCCCGGGTGGCCGCAGGACATCCCGGGCCTCGAGATGGCCGGGGAGGTGGTCGTCGCGGGACGGCGCGTCACCCGGTTCGCCTCCGGCGACCGGGTCATGGCGCTCGTGGGCGGCGGCGGCCAGGCCGAGCTCGCGCTGGTGGACGAGGCCCACGCGCTGCCGGTCCCCGCCGGCCTGTCCTGGGAGGAGGCCGGCGGGTTCATGGAGGCCTGCGCCACGGCGTACGACGCGCTCTTCCGGCAGGCCGGCCTCGCGCTCGGCGACCGCGTGCTGGTCACCGGCGCGGCCGGCGGGGTCGGGTCCTCCGGCGTCCAGCTTGCGGCGCTCGCCGGCGCGCGCGTCGTGGCCTCCGTACGCGACGTCGCCCAGCGCGAGGCGGTCGCGGCACTCGGGGCGACGCAGGTCGTCGATCCTTCCGAGGTCGCGGCCTGCGGTCCCTACGACGTCGTGCTCGAGCTCGTCGGCGCCGCCTCTCTCCCGTCCGTGCTCGGCGCGCTGGGGACCGGCGCGCGCGTCGTCGTCATCGGCATCGGCAGCGGCTCGATCGTCGAGATCGACCTCAAGGCGCTCATGCGGAGCCGGGCCGGCATCCGGGCCTCCACCCTGCGCGCCAGGCCGAGCGGGGAGAAGGCCGTCCTGATCCAGCAGCTCGGCGACCGGGTCGTGCCGGCGCTCGCCGAGGGACGGCTGCACGTACCCGTGGCCGCCGCCTTCAGGCTGGCCGACGCCTCTGCCGCCTACGAGCGCTTCTCGGCCGGCGGCAAGGTCGGCAAGATCGTGCTCGTGGCATGAGTGCGTACAGGGCCCTCGCGACGGGGGCATATGCACCGTCTACAGCCTGGTTGAGGTGCGTTCGTACACTTCCTTCCGCGAGTCACCCCGCGTAGTCTCGCGGCGACCGCGCCCTGCGGCAGGGACGGTCGCCGGTGGGCGCAAGAGAGGAGCGGCACGCGATGGGAGACTCCACGTTCGTCCCCAGCTCGACAGGGAAGCTTCGCAAGGTGCTGCTCTGCCCGCCCGCCTTCTTCGACTTCCGGCCCATCAACGAGATCACTCGCAAGGTCCTGGCCGACGGCGAGCATGCCGACCTCGATGCGGTGCGGCGCGAGCACGAGAGCTTCGCCCAGGCGTACCGCGACGCCGGTGTCGACGTCGTGCTGATGGAGCCGGACCCCGGCTTGCCGTACATGGTGTACGCGCGCGACTTCGGCGCGTGCCTCGCCGAGGGGGCGCTCATCGGCAGCTTCCGCGAGCCGGTGCGCCAGGGGGAGGAGGTGCTCTACGAGCGCAAGCTGCGCGAGCTGGGCGTCCCGATCATCGGCCGGGTCGATCGCGGCTTCTTCGAGGGCGGCGACTTCTGGTTCCTCGACGAGGCGACGATCGCCCACGGCGTCGTCGCCCGCAGCGACTGGGAGGGCGTGCGTGCCGCAGCACGGATCCTCGAGCCGCTGGGCTACACGGTCGTCGGGGTGCAACTGCCGTCCAGGAACCTGCACCTCGACATGGCGTTCAACATCGTGGCGCCGGGCGTTGCCGTCTGCGCCACGGAGCAGATGCCGGAGTTCTTCCTGCGCATGCTGCGCAAGCGCCGTTATGAGCTCATCGAGGTCCCGAGCGAAGGCGTCTTCCTCCACCACTGCAACATCCAGTGCCTCGGGCAGGGGCGCGTCCTCACGTTCGCCGGAAACGCCGCCGTCAACCAGCGGCTCGAGGCCCTGGGGCTCGAGGTGGTCACACCCGAGCTCACTCAGATCCTCAAGGGTGGCGGTGGGCCTCACTGCATGACGTTCCCGTTGCTCCGCGATGCGTGAGCGGCAGCTCATAGACCTGAGTCACCCGCTGCGAACGGGCATGCCCGTCTTTCCGCAGGATCCGGAGGTCGTCTTCGAGCCGGCCGGGGCGCTCGCTCCGTGGCAGGTGACGCGCCTCGGCTTCGGGACGCACAGCGGCACCCACATCGACGCGGCGACGCACTTCGTGCCGGGAGGGACGACGATCGACGCCTACCCGCTCGAGCGCTTCGTCCTCCCGTCCTTCGTCGTGCGCGTGGACGCGGGGGAGGGCGCGGTCATCGAGTGGTCGACGCTCTCCTGTGCCCTCCCGGCAGACCTCAGCGGCCACGCCGTGCTCCTGCACACGGGCTGGGACCGGTTCTGGGGCGAGCCCGCCGCCGTGCGGCACCCCTACCTCTCCGCCGCGGCCGCTGGGGGGCTCGTCGAGCGCGGCGCCGGCCTCGTCGGCACCGACGCGCTCAACGTCGACGCTACCGAGGGTGGCACGACGCACGCCCACGCCACCCTCCTCGGCGCCGACGTGCTCATCGTCGAGAACCTGACCGGGCTCGAGGCTCTGGAGCCCGGCAGGCCGTACACCTGTGCCTTCGTGCCGCTGCGCATCGAAGGCGCCGACGGTTCGCCGATCCGGGCATTCGCGTTCGCCGGACCGGCCCAGGGACCCCTGTCATGACGTCAGCAAGGAGCGCCTCTGCATCGACTCGGACCGCCAGTCACAGTCAGAGCAACGGAACGGGGAGCCGCGAGAAGCGGCCTGCGGCCGCACGCGCGGCCGCCTTCATCAGGGGGTGATCGAGTGGCGACGCCAGACGACAAGACGCAGCCGCAAGTCTTCGTGCGCAAGGCCAGCGGCCTGATCCGCACGGCGGGGACGTGGGACATCCTCGCCTACAACATCAACTTCACCAGCATCGGCCTGCTGCTGTTGTTCCTGTTCCTCTTCGGCCCCGCCTTCTATCCGGGCGCCAGCCTGCCGTGGGCGGCGGTCATCTGCGTCATCTGCCTGATACCGCTGGCGCTCGTGTACGGCTACCTGGCCTCGGCGATGCCCCGCTCGGGCGGCGACTACGTCTACGTGAGCCGCGTGCTCGGCCCGGCGCTGGGCATGATGAGCAACTGGAACATGACCATGTGGTGGTTCTTCTACGGCGGCGTGCCGAGCGCGTTCCTCGCCCGGTACGGCCTGGCCCCGCTGTTCCGCACCATGGGCATCTACACCGGCAACGAGACGCTCACCGAGATCGGCAATTGGTTCACCACGAAGATCGGGACCTTCGTGCTCGGCACCTGCCTCATCATCGGGCTGATCGTGATCTTCTCGGTCGGCACGAGAACGTACTTCAAGCTGCAGAACATCCTGATCCTGTTCGCCGTCGCGAGCACGATCATCACGGTCGTCGTGTTCATCGGCAAGGTCCCGGCCGACACGATCCAAGCGTTCAACGAGCACTTGCGCGAGGTCTCCGGCAAGGCCGTCCCGTCTGCCTATGTGACCGCCTCCGCGAAGGAAGCGGGCTACACCGGCCTGGCGCCGACCTCGCTCTTCTGGACGCTCATGGTGATGACCTGGATCTACCTCAATCTCAGCTTCATGAGCTCGTCCGCCTACATCGGCAGCGAGGTCAAGAACGCGCGCAAGCTGCAGCTCTGGAGCATGCCGGCGACGCTGTTCATCGTCGGCTTCGGCGTGCTGATCAGCTGCTGGGTCATCCTGGAGGCCGTCGGCTACGACTTCCTCGCCAAGCTCGGATGGGCCGACCCGACGGGCCTCGGTCTCGAGTCGACGCCGGTGTTCACCGAGCTGGCCGCCTACGTCGCCAACAACATCTGGATCGCCTTCATCATCCTGTTCGGCTTCATCTTCTGGAGCTACGCGTGGCTGCCGGGACAGATCCTGAACGGCTCGCGCAACATCTTCGCCTACTCCCTGGACGGCCTGCTGCCGGCCTGGTTCAAGAAGGTGAACCCGCGCTTCAGCACGCCGGTCAACTCGCTGCTCACGATGGGCATCGCCAGCATCGTCGCACTCGGCATCTACGTGTTCACCGACCTGTTCTCGACGCTCGTCGGTATCTTCGGCTTCATCCTGAGCTTCATCGTGATCTCCATCGCGGCGGCCGTGCTCCCATACCGGCTCAAGGACGTGTTCGAGACCTCAGCCGTGAACCAGCGCATCCTCGGCATCCCCGTGATCACGATCATCGGTATCCTGAGCGTGATCGCGCAGGGTTTCATGGCGTGGGTGTTCCTGCGTGACCCGAGCGCGGGCCTGAACGGCAACCCGGAGATGATCTGGTTCAACGTCATCGTGTTCCTCAGCGGCCTGGTCGTGTACTACGTCGCCAAGTTCATCCAGAGGGGCCGCGGCGTGAACGTGGACCTCAGCTTCAAGCAGGTCCCGGAGGAGTGACGGCCTGATGCCCCTGTTCGGCAAGAAAGCCAAGGACAAGACGACGAAGCTGTTCTTCGTCACCGACGTGCACGGCTCGCAGTCGACGTTCCGCAAGTTCGTCAACGCCGGCAAGTTCTACGAGGTCGATGTGCTCGTGCTCGGCGGCGACATCGCCGGCAAGATGGTCGTGCCCATCCTCGACCTGGGCGGCGGCAAGTACCGGGCCACCATCCAGTCGATCACGCATGAGCTGGATGGAGCAGACGAGGTCGCCGAGTTCGAGAAGCGGGCCGCCAAGCTCGGCTCCTATACGGCGGTCGTGACCAGCGACGAGTACAGGGCGCTGGCCGCCGACGCTTCGCGGGTCGACGCCCTCTATCACCGGCTGGCGACAGAACGGATGCGCCAGTGGATCGACTTCGCCGAAGAGCGGCTCGCCGGCACCGGCATCCGCTGCTACATCACCGGCGGGAACGATGACTCTCCGGACATCCTGGAGCCGCTGATCGCGCACGAGGGCGCCGGCGTGGTCGACTGCGAGGACAAGAAGATCGTCATCGACGACGACGAGCACATCATGCTGAGCCTCGGCCTCAGCAACCCGACGCCGTGGGACACGCCGCGCGAGGTGCCTGACGACGAGCTCGCGCGTCACATCGAGCGTATCGTCGCCGGCGTCGACGACTTCTCACGCGCGATCTTCAACTTCCACGCGCCGCCGCAGGACAGCACGCTCGACACGGCGGCCAAGCTCGACTGGACCACGGACCCGCCCAAGGTCGTCACCTCCGGCGGCACGCCCGTGATGTACGGCGCCGGGAGCGCGGCGGTGCGGGCCGCTATCGAGAAGTACCAGCCCCTGCTCAGCCTGCACGGTCACATCCACGAGTCGCGCGGCCAGACCAACATCGGCCGCACTGTGGCGGTGAACCCTGGGAGCGAGTACGGCGAAGGCGTCCTCCGCGGCGCCATCGTCACCATCGCGGGGGACGTCGTGAAGAACGTGCAGCTCACATCGGGCTGAGAAAGGACGACGGATGCAGCACCACTTCAGGGGCAAGGACTTCCTCAAGCTCGCCGACTTCACCCCGGAGGAGATCGGCTACCTCGTCGACACGGCGATCGACCTCAAGCGGCGGCACGCCGTGGGCGAGCTCTTCCAGCCGCTCGTGGGCAAGACCTTCGCGATGATCTTCGAGAAGCTCAGCACGCGTACTCGCGTGAGCTTCCAGGCCGGCGCCGCCCAGCTCGGGGCGCAGACCTTCTACATGAGTCCCGACCAGATGCAGACCAGCCGCGGCGAGCCCATCCGGGACACGGCGCGCATCATCGACCGCTACTGCGACGGCCTCTTCATCCGTACCTTCGGCCAGGAGGTGGTCGAGGAGTTCGCCCAGTACATGCGCACCCCGGTGATCAACGCCCTGACCAATGACACGCACCCGTGCCAGGGCCTCTGCGACCTGATGACGATCAAGGAGAAGAAGGGCGCCTACAAGGGCCTCAAGGTCGGGTACCTCGGTGACATCTGGAACGTCTGCCACTCGCTCATGATGGGCAGCGCGATGATGGGCATGGACTTCTACGCGGCGCAGCCCAACGACAGCTACCAGCCCAACCCGCAGCAGGTCGCGATCGCCGAGAAGTGGGCGGCGCTGAGCGGGTCGAGGATCGTCTACACCAGCGACCTCGAGGAGGTCGCGGGCGACGCCGACGTGATCTACGGCAACACCTGGCACTCGATGGCGACCACCAACCCCGAGCAGCGGGTCATCGACTTCGCGCCGTACCAGGTCAACATGCGCGTGATCGAGATGGCCAAGCCGGACGTGATCTACATGCACTGCCTTCCCGGCACCCGCGGCGAGGACATGGTGGACGAGGTCATCGAGAGCGAGTACTGCGTCTTCTGGGACCAGGGCGAGAACCGCATGCACACGGAGAAGGCCGTGCTCGTGCTCACCACCCTGTGAACGTCCGGCTTCCCGGCTGGATGAGCGGTGACGAGGCGGGCGCGGCGCGGCCTCCGCCCGCCTCGTCGACCTCTCGCAGCCGCTCACCGAGAGCGTCCCTATCTACCCGGGCGACCCGGTGCCGAAGATCTTCACGGCGACCACGGTCGCCGCGGACGGCTACAACCTGAGCCACGTCCACATCGGGACGCAGACGGGCACGCACATCGACGCGCCGTTCCACTTCCGTGACCACGGCGCGACCGTGGATCGCATGCCGCTGGCGTTGACGGTGGGGCCCGGCGTCGTGGTGCGGGTGCCGGGCAAGCGGCCGTTCGAGGAGATCACGCTCGCCGATCTCGCGCCGCACCGCGACCGGTTGGGCCCGGGGCGCATCGTCCTGTTCGCCACCGGCTGGTACGAGAACGCCGGGTCAGAGCGGTTCTTCGAGCACCCCTTCCTGGCGGCGGACGTCGGCCGCGCCCTGTTGGACGCCGGCGTCCTCACCATCGCCATCGACACGCTGAACGCCGATCGCACCGGCGGCGACGCCTTCCCGATCCACGACGCGTTCGCCGACGCGGGCGGATTCATCGCGGAGAACCTCGCGGGGACGGCCGCACTCACGCCCGGCGTCGATCCGCTCCTCCTCCTGCTTCCTCTCGACCTGGTCGGCTGCGACGGCGCCCCGGTCAGGGCGGTGGCCCTGGAGCCGGCAACAGGCTGAGCGCCCGGCGCTGCCGGGCGCGGCGGCGCCCGGTGTCGCGTGCCGGGGGCGGCTATCATGGCAGGTGCAGGTGCTCACCCGAGGAAGGTGATCGGTGGTTGAACGCTCATCAGTCGAGGCTCTGACGCTCCGCGAGCTCGTCTCCGCGGGGGGGCTCGGCCTCGAGGTGATCGCCGGCCGCGCGGGGATCGACCGGGCGATCGAGGCCGTCTACATCGGCGACATCGAGGACCCCACGCCGTGGATGGTCGAGGGGAGCCTCCTGCTCACCACCGGCCCGCGCTTCGAGGCTGATCCGTCCTCGGCGGCGAGACTCGTCGAGCTGCTGAAGCAGAGCGGCATGGTGGGCATCGGTGTGGCCATCATGCCCTATGTCCGCGCCATCCCGGCGGAGATGGCCACGGCCGCCGACCGCGAGCAGCTGCCGCTGCTGCGCGTGCCGGAGGGGACTCCGTTCCGCGAGATCACCAGCTACGTGTTCAATGCCTTGTCCTCTCGCGACATGCACCGGTTGCGCCGGAGCGTGGCGCTGCAGAAGCAGCTGCTGGAGGTGCTGCTGGCCGAGCAGGATCCGAGCGGACTCGTGCGACGTGTCGGGGAACTGCTGGGCGCTTCGATGCTCCTGTTCGCCGCGTCGGGGCGGCTGGTCGGAAGCTCCACCGAGGCGACGGAGCGCGGCGCGGACCCCTTCGTGCGCGACGCCTGGAACGCCTACAGGGCGGTCGTCGCGAACGGCACGCCCCGCTCCGTGCTCGACGTGCAGGGTCGGCACGTCGCATTCCGCGAGGTGCGCGCCGACGGCGTCGTCGAGCAGGTCCTGATGGCCGCGTATCCCGAGAGCAGCTTGATCTCCGAGTTCGCTGATGAGGCCCTGACGTTCGCCCAGCGCCTGCTCGAGGTCGAGGCGATGACCGGACGCAGCGCGTCGCTGATGCGCCGGCGCACGAGGGCCGGCTTGCTGAACATGCTCATGCATCGGCGAGGCGCCGCCTCGGAGCTGGGAGCGCGGATGAACTACCACGGCATCGAGCCGACCGAGCAGTGGCGGATGATGGCCTTCTCCGTCGGTGCTCCCGGGGGCAGCCGGAGAGACCACCCTTCTGTCGCTGATGCCATGGCGGACGCATTGCTGAGCACCATCGACCGGCTGCTCGAGGAGCTCGACGAGCCCTTCCTGTCACGTCAGACCCACGGGCAGGTGCTGGTGCTCGCTCCGCTCGCCGATCACGAGACCCAGAGCGCCGTTCTGCGGTTCGTGACCGACCTCGCCGAGAACGCCGGCACTCGCCTGCGCACCGATCGCATCGACGTCGGCGTCTCTTCGGCTCTGTCGGGGCTCGACCTGGTCCCCCGCGCCGCCGGGCAGGCTCGTCTCGCGCTGCGTCACGCGGACCTGGCCGGCGGCGGAGCCGCCCAGGTCGTCGCTTTCGACGACCTGGGGCAGCGCTACAGGATCCTCGACATCCTGCGCGACGACCAGCTGCAGGAGCTCGAGGATGCGGTGGTCGGCCGGCTGCTCGAGGCCGACCGCCGCGGTCACAGCGCCCTCCTCAGGACGCTCGAGGTGTACCTGGCTTGCGGCGGATCGACGGCGGACGCCGCCGCCGCGCTCTACGTGCACAGGAACACCCTGCGCAAGAGACTGGCGCGGATCGAGGAGATCCTGGGCGTCGACCTCGGCACCACCGGCGGCCGGGTCGAGGCCTACCTGGGAGTCCGCGCCCGTGACGTCCTGGCCACGCGCAGGGGCTGAGGGTCTGATGTCCGGTTCTCGCACCGTCGTCGTCGCCCTCGGCGGCAACGCCATCCTCCAGCCCGGCCAGGTCGGCACCTTCGAGGAGCAGCTCTTCAACATCGACGGCGCCATGCGCCGCATCGCCGCCCTCGTCGAGGAGGGCTGGCGCGTGGTGCTCACCCACGGCAACGGCCCCCAGGTCGGCAACCTGCTCATCCAGAACGCGCTCGCCGCAAAGACGGTGGCGCCGATGCCGATGGACGTCTGCGGCGCGATGAGCCAGGGGCAGATCGGCTACATGGCCGCCCAGACCCTGGCCAACCACCTGCGCAAGAGAAGGCTCGAGGTGCCGGTGGTGACGCTCGTCACCCAGGTGGCCGTCGACCCCAGGGACGAGGCCTTCGCCGCCCCCTCCAAGCCGGTCGGCCCCTTCTACTCCGAGGGAGTGGCCAGGAAGATGATGCTCGAGGAGGGCACGGCCATGCGCGAGGACGCCGGCCGCGGCTGGCGCCGCGTCGTGCCCAGCCCCGAGCCCCGCGAGATCGTCGAGCTCGAGGCGGTGCGCGACCTCTCCGAGGCCGGCTGCCTCGTCGTCTGCAGCGGCGGCGGCGGCGTGCCCGTGGTCCGCTCCCGCGGCGCCCTCTCGGGCATCGACGCGGTGATCGACAAGGACCTCGCCGCGGCGCTGCTCGCGCGTGAGCTCGGCGCCGACGCCCTGCTCATCCTCACCGACGTGCCCCAGGCCTACGTCGACTACGGCACCCCCGCGCAGGCGGCGCTCTCCCGCGTCACCGCGAGCCAGATGCGCGCCTACGCCGCCGCGGGCCACTTCAAGGCCGGCTCCATGGGCCCCAAGGTCGAGGCCTGCCTGCGCTTCGTCGACGCCGGCGGCGAATCCGTGATCGCCTCACTCACCGAGGTCGGCCCGGCGCTGGCCGGCAGGGCCGGCACGCACATCGTGCCGGACGCGGCGGCGAAGAAGGCGGCGCGCCGGGAGCCAGAGTCGCGCGAGGACCATCAAGCGCATCCCGACCAGACCGGAGGACCCGAGCCATGAACCTGCTGCAGGCCATCGGGGGCACGCCCCTCGTCGAACTCATGAACGCGGAGGCCAAGCCGGGCGTGCGCGTCCTCTGCAAACTGGAGGGCTGCAACCCGGGAGGCTCGGTCAAGGACCGCCCGGCGCTCAGCATGATCGCCAAGGCCGAAGCTCGCGGTGACCTCACGCCGGGCAAGGCCATCCTCGAGCCGACCTCGGGCAACACGGGCATAGCCATCGCCATGATAGGGGCCGCGAAGGGGTACCCCGTGCACCTGTGCATGCCCGAGTGCGTGAGCGCCGAGCGCAGCATGATCCTGCAGGGACTCGGCGCCGGGGTCTCGCTGACGCCCGCGAAGGAAGGCATCGACGGCGCCATCCACGAGGCGCACCGGCTTCTGGAGGATGAGCCCGAGCGGTACTACATGCCCAACCAGTACGAGAACCCGGACAACATCCTCGCCCACGTGGAGGGCACCGGGCCGGAGATCTGGGAGCAGACCGCCGGCGAGGTCGACTACTTCGTCGCCGGCATGGGCACGACCGGCACCCTGATGGGCACCAGCCGGTACCTCAAGTCGGTCAAGCGCGGGGTACGCATCGTCGGCGTGGAGCCCGTCGTGGGCCACGCCATCCAGGGCCTCAAGAACATGACGGAGTCCATGGTGCCCGGCATCTTCGCCGCCGGTGAGCTGGACGAGCGCCGCCTTGTGAACGACGACGAGGCGTTCGCCGCGACGAAGATGCTGGCCCGTGCGGAGGGGCTGTTCGTCGGCTCCTCGAGCGGCGCGGCGGTGGCCGTGGCCCTCGAGATCGCCGCGGAGATCGACTCTGGCACGATCGTGGTGCTGCTCCCCGACCGCGGCGACCGCTACCTCAGCACCATGCAGTTCCGCTCCATCTGCGCCAAGTGCCCGGCGTGACCGGCGCCGCCGGCGTTCGCTGACCGGCTCACCCCGGAGGCGTCAGAGGCGGCGCCGCCATGGTGCCCCGGAGCGATGCGTGGCATCATGGGGACGGCCGCCGGCGGGCTCAGCCGGCGGGGCGTGGGGGACGGTCATGCGGGCAGGGGAAGCGCAGATGCAGGCGCCGCCGGGAGCCGCCTCCGGCGACGGTGAGGAGCGCGCCGGCTCTCTGCGCCTCTTCCACGCGTGCATCGTCGCGATCGTCCTCGGCATCTTCGTCACCGTCGTCCTTCCGATGCTGATCTGGGCGGCCGCCATCATCTTCGCCGGCACGCGATAGAGGATTCACCGGGACGCTGGACCTGCGCACCAGAGCCGTTCGCGGACGAGGGAGGCGGCACCGCTTCTACGTGGTCCTGGCGGCCGAGGTACGAGGGCACGTATCGCTGGGCGACGAGCTTCGCCGGCGACGTGGACCACACCGCCGCCGTCAGCCCGTTCCGCTACGTGAAGATCTACTGACGGGCGGGGCGCCGAGGCGCCCCGCCCGTGTTTCACGCGGCGCTCCCGACGGGTTCGCGCCCGTCGGCAGCCGCGGCCGTCGGGAGAGCCTGGACCTTCGCCGGCGAGTCCGCGGCGCGCAGCGCCGCGCGCTTGCGCCGGGCGAAGGCCGCCATCCGGCACCGGTCGCTGCAGTACTTGCGCGTCTGGTTGCCGGTCGCGAACACCGTTCCGCAGTGCTCGCAGGCCACGTCGCGGATCGGCTGGGGCAGCCCCCGTCGCCGGCCGTTGGCCCCGAGCGCGGCGTGCACGGTGCAGTACTTCGACGGGTTGTAGATCGAGAGGATCGTCCCGCACGCGGCGTACGCGCAGACGCGGCCTCCCTGGTACGAGCGGACCCGTCTCGCCTCTGAGGCGGGTCCCCATAGGTTGAGCGTCCCGGTGATCCGTGTGGTCATGACGCACACCCTCCAGCGGCGATGCTCGCGGCGGCACCGGTGAGCGATGCCCCGCGCAGGTATGAAAGCCAGCTCAGCTTATGCAGCGACGCGGTGCGGCGCATCGGGCAGGCGGGCACACTTGGAGGGGCTGATGGGAGGGTCTTCCCTTGGGTCAGGTGACCGATGCGCGGAGGCTGTGCGCCGAGACACGTGCTCGAAGTGGTCGGCATTCTCCATGATGCAGCGGCGACCGGCCCCGCCGGTGACGCCGTGGATGACGTCACGAGCGGCACTATGGATGGAGACGCCGTCGCTCCGGCGCCGAGGGCCTCAGTCGAGGTGTTCGCGGACGGCGATGGCGGCCGCCTCGGTGCGCGTCGACGCGCCCAGTTTGGCGATGATGCTGCTCACGTGCGTCTTGACGGTGGAAAGGCTGACGACCAAGCGCTCGGCGATCTCGGCGTTGGTCAGCCCCTCGACCATGAGCTTGAGCACGTCGCGCTCGCGCCGCGTGAGGCCGGCGCGCGCTTCGACCGGGGAGGAGATGGCGTGGACGAGGGCATCCGCGGCCTCAGGCGCCAGCGTGCTCGTCCCGGCGTGCGCCCGGCGTATCGCCTCGGCGAGCTCGCGGCCGCTCACGTTCTTGAGCAGGCAGCCGAGCGCCCCCGCGCGCAGCACGCGCTGGATGAGGTCGGGGTCCGAGAAGCTCGTGAGCGCCAGGATCTTGGTGCCCGGGCAGGTGCGGAGGATCTGCTCCGTCGCCTCCGCCCCGTCCATGCCTCCCGGCAGGACGAGGTCCATGAGGACCACGTCGGGCTGCGCCTCCGCGCAGAGCCGGACGGCCGCCGCCCCCGAATCGGCTTCTCCGGCGAGGACGATGTCGTCGTGCAGGCCGAGGATGGTCGCGAGCCCGCCGCGGACCAGTTCGTGATCGTCCACGATGACCACCCTGATGGGTGCTGGCGTGCCGCTGTCGCTCATCGACTCCCGCTGCCTCCCCGAAGGGTCACTCGACGCTGTAAATCGTACCACGACCGCCGGGTGTCGGTGGAGGTGTCAGCCTTCGCCTGTGGCGAAGCTCTGGATGCCGGCGACCGTCTCGTCTGATGGTGCGCCGCCGGTGAGCGTCGCGACCACGACCGTGGAGCCGGACGAGCCGGCCGCGCGGAACGCCGCCCGCAGGGCGGCGAACACGGCCGGCTCGTCTCCGCGCACAAGGGTGCTGAGGCGGCCGACGGCGACGTCGACGCCCTCGCCGGCCGCGGCGCGCAGCGCCGCCTCGATGGCGGGCCTCAGGTGCGGCTGACGCAGCGGATACACGGAGAGCTGCAGGTGCACCTCGCCGCCGCCGGCCGCTCCGCCCCCGGCGGCCTCGCCCGCCTCGGTCTGCAGCACCGAGAGGATGTTGCCGGCGGGGTCCTTGAACCACGCGATCGGCGGTCCGTACTCGGGGCTCGGCGGCCGCGCGATGCCCTTCTCGTCGTGCGGCATCCCTTCGTAGCGCTCGAAGACGACGCCGCGCGCGGCCAGCGCGTCGACGGCGTCGTCGATGTCCTCCACCGGCAGGTTCAGCACCGTGAACGTCGCCGGCTCGTGCTCTTCCTTGGGGTAGATGAGGACCCTGCCGCCGCCGGCGAGGTGCAGGGTCAGCATACCGTTCGCCTCACTGACCTCGAGGCCGAGGGTGTCGGCGTAGAAGCTGCGGGCGCTCGCGATGTCGTCGACCGAGAACCCGGAGAAGGCGTGGCTGTGCGTGAGCATCGGGATCACTCCTCGTGAGTGGTGATGGCGGCGGCGACAGTGGCGGCGGTCATCGCCCCTCCAGCGCCTGTCGCCGGCCGGCGGCCGCGAAGTCCGCCCAGGGGTCGTCGCGGCCGCGCAGGCGACGCAGCACCCGCTCGGCCGTCCAGTCGGCGCCCCCGCGCGTCCTGCCCAGCTCGTCCCAGCTGATGGGCATGGCCACGGGGGCGCCCGGCCGCGCCCGCAGCGAGTAGCAGGTCACGGAGGTGGCGCCGCGCCCGTTGCGGAAGTGGTCGACGAACACCTTGCCGCCGCGCTTGGCCTTGGACATCGTCGCCGTGTACCTGGCGGGCTCGCGCGCGACCAGCGCCTCGACCACCTCGCGCGCGAACGCACCCACGAACGGCCAGTGCCGGCGCGGCGTGAAGGGCACTACCACGTGCAGGCCCTTGCCGCCGGAGGTCCGCAGGAAGCTCTCGAGGCCGCGGTCCTCGAGCTCGTCGCGCAGCGTGCGCGCCGCCTCGCGCACGCTGCTCCACGGCACGTCCGGCGCGGGGTCCAGGTCGAACACGAGGATGTCCGGCGCCTCGATCGCGCCCACGCGCGAGCCCCACACGTGGAACTCCACGGAGCCGTTCTGGACCATGGCCAGAAGCGCCTCGGGCGTGTCCACCACCGGGTAGACGACCGTCTTCTCGTCGGCGCCGCGCACCCTCACCTTGGCCACGGAGCGTGGGACCGACGGCGTCACGTTCTTCTGGAAGAAGCACTCGGCGGCGATCCCGCCGGGACAGCGGATGACGGTGAGGGGCCGCCGCTCCAGGTACGGGACGATGAGGTCGGCGACCGCCTCGTAGTAGCGGGCGACGTCCAGCTTGGTGAGGCCGGGGTCGGGAAAGACGACGCGGTCGGGGTGGCTGATCCTGATGCGGAGGGCCACCGGCTTGTCCGCGCCGGAGGAGGCGCGCCGCGCGGAGGCGCCGCCGCCGTGCGGCGCCGTCTTCGTCCGGTCCTCAGTCAGGGCGGCCGCGCCGTCCTCTGACTGCACCTCGCGCACCACATCCTGCGGCGCCTTGTCCTCGCGCAGGCCCTTGAAGACCGGGTGGCGCAGCTGGCCATCACCCGTCCACTCCGTGAACGCCACCTCGGCCACGAGCCTCGGCGTCGTCCAGTGCACGCCGCGTGCCTCCGCGCCCCTGGGCGGGTCGGCGAAGGGAGGGGTGCGGCGCTCGAGCTTCCTCAGGCGCGCGTGCAGGCGGGTGAGGGTGGCGTCGTCGAACCCGCTCCCGGCGCGCCCGGCGTAGCGGAGCGCGCCCTCCCCGTCGTACGCGCCCAGCAGGAGGGCGCCGAAGCCGCGGCGCGTGCCGGAGGGGTCCGTGAAGCCGCCGACGACGAACTCCTGGCGGCGGCCGCACTTGCTCTTGACCCATGAGCGTGTGCGCCGGCCGGCGTACGTGTCGCCGGCGCGCTTGGAGACCACGCCCTCGAGCCCCTGCAGGCAGGCCTCGGCGAAGACGTCGCCACCGAGACCCTCGATGTGGTCGCCGTAGCGCACCACGCCGTGCACGGCGTGGCCGCTGCGCCGGAGCAGATGCTCCAGCCTGCGCTTGCGCTGCACCAGCGGCAGTGGGCGCAGGTCCTCGCCGCCCTCGAACAGCAGGTCGAAGGCGATGTAGGTGAGGTCCCCCGGCTGCCCTTCCTTGACGAACCGCTGCAGGCGGCCGAAGTCGCTGACGCCGCGCGCGTCGAGGACCACGACCTCGCCGTCCAGCCAGGCGCCGTCCGTGGCGAGCGCCTCGAGGGCCTCGGCGACCTCGGAGAACCGCGCCGTCCAGTCCAGCTGGTTGCGCGAGAACAGGCGCACGCCGGTCCGGTCCACGCGGGCGGCGATGCGGTAGCCGTCGTACTTGATCTCGTGCAGCCAGCCCTCGCCCTCCGGCGGCTTTTCGACCAGTGTCGCGAGGCTGAGGGGGACAGAGGGGGGAACACGGGCGCCGGCGGCCCTCGCACCGCCGTCGCGGTCCGCTCCGGCATCCGGCGCGTCGCCCGCGCGCTTCGCGCCGCCGCCCCTCGTCCGGACGCGGCGTCTGCTCGGCGCCTTGCCGGCGGCGATCTCCTCCATGGTGCGGCCGGTCGCCACGCTGCGGTCGTCTACGCCCCACGGGTCGGGCTCGCCCGGCCGCGCCTCGTCGTCGCGCTCCTTGATGAGGAGCCACTGGTTCTCCTCCTCGCCCCCGGCGCCGCGTGTGTGCACCAGCACCCAGCCGCCGCGCAGGCGTTCGCCGGAGAGGCGGAACTTGAGCTCGCCCTTCTCGAGACCCCTGTGCGGGTCGCCCATCGGCTCCCAGGTGCCCGTGTCCCAGAGCATCACCGTGCCGCCGCCGTACTCACCCGTGGGGATCGTTCCTTCGAAGTCGCCGTACTCGACGGGGTGGTCCTCGACGTGCACGGCAAGGCGCTTGTTCCGGGGATCGAGACTCGGCCCCTTGGGGACGGCCCAGCTCACGAGGACGCCGTCGAGTTCCAGCCGAAGGTCGTGGTGCAGGCGCGTCGCGGCGTGCTTCTGGATGCAGAACAGGCCGCCGGAGACGCGCTCCTCGACGGCCTCCGGTGTCCGCTTGCTCCCGCCCTCCGGCTCGTCGGTCTTCGTGAAGTCGCGCTTGCGCCGGTACGTGCGCAGCTCGGCCATCTAGCTCAGCCCACCTTGCGGCGGCGCTCGCCCTTGCGCCCCTTGGCCTCACCTACACTCTTCTTGAGGAGCTCCATCATGTCGACGACCTCGGCGCCCCGCTGCCGGCCGCCGCCGCGCTTGACCGGCGTCTTGCCGGTCTTGGCCTTCTGCTCGATCAGGGCGAGCAGGTCGTCACGGTACTCGTCGCGGAACTGCTCCGGCTCCCACGGCTCGTCCAGCGCCGCGACGAGCTGCTCGGCCAGCTGGATCTCCTTCTCCGTCACGTCGGGCGCCTCGAGCGCGTCACCGGCTTCGAGCTCGCTCACCGCCTTGATCTCATGGGAGAAGCGCAGCAACTCGAGAGTGATGACCTGCTCGTCGGCGAGGAGCGCGGCCAGGTGCTGGCGGCCGCGCATCACGATGGTCGCGACGGCGACCCTGCCGGTGCGGCGCAGGGTCTCGCGCAGGATGTGGTAGGCCTTGATGCCCGTCTTGGCCGGCACCACGTACAGCGGCCGGTCGAAGTACTGCGGGGGGATCGCGTCGCTGGGGACCGCCTGCACGATGTCGATCGTCTCGCTGGCCTTGACGTTGGCCTTGCTGAAGTCGTCCTGGTCGAGGATCACGAAGGCGCCCTCGTCGTACTCGAACCCCTTGACGACGTCCTCCCACGGCACCTCTTCGCCGGTCTCCTCGTTCACGCGCTTCTCGCGGATGGGCGTGTTGTCGCGCCGGTCGAGCTGCCGGAAGCGCAACTCGTCGCGCCGCGTCGCGGTGAAGACCGACACCGGGATGGTGACCAGGCCGAAGCTGATAGCGCCCTTCCAGAGTGGACGTGCCATGGACACAGGGTGCCCAGCGAGGCCGCCCGGATAACTCCTCGTGTGTGGAGGCGGCCCGTCAGGGGGTCGCGCGCGCGAGCAGCACGGCGACGGCGTCCTGCGCGGCGTGCGCCCGCGCGACCGGCACGGGGCTGCCGTTCATGAGGATCGCGAAGCTGAGGGTGTGGCCGTTGGCCGTGGTCACGTAGCCGGAGAGGCTGCTCGCGGCGTTGAGCGTCCCCGTCTTGGCGCGGACGTTGCCGGCGGCGGCGGTGCCGCGCATCCGGTCCTTGAGCGTGCCGTCCACCCCGGCGATCGCCAGAGAGCGACGGAAGACGGTGAAGTCAGGGCGTCTGGCCATGGCGCCGAGGATCCTGAGAACGACGCGCGCCGTGAGCTTGTCCTGGTAGCTGAGCCCGGACCCGTCGCGGATGCGGAAGCCTTCCGTCACGCCGATGGACTCCAGGAACTGCTCGGCGACGCCCGCGCCGGCCACCGTGGTACCGCCGGCGCCGAACCCGGCGCCGAGTCCCTTGAGCAGCTCCTCGGCGAGGAAGTTGTCGCTCGGTTTGTTCATCGCCGCGAGCACGCGTCCCAGCGGCGCCGAGCGCTCCGTGCAAGCGAGCGTCGCGGTGACGGGCGCGACCCCGCGGGCGGGCGCGTGCGCGACGCGCACGCCGGCGGCACGGAGGCGCTTGGTGAGCGTGGTCGCGGCGGCGAGCGCCGGATCGGCCACGTAGCCGCCATCGCCGGCGAAGCCCTCGTTGAGCGTCAGAGCCGAGAGCGGCCCGCAGTAGGCGAGGACGCTCGGCCGCCAGTCGGCTGCCCGTCGCGCGCTGTCGAAGTAGCCCTCGTCGGCGATCACGCGCCCGGTGACGCGCGTCACGCCGAGATCCTTGAGGCCGGTGACCAGGTCGTGGACGTCGCCGGTCTCCATGCCGTAGTGCCGCTGCTGGAAGGACGCGGTGGAGAAGGTGGGATCCCCGAGGCCGCGCAGATAGACGTCGCCGTGCACGACGCCCTCCTCGTCGGGCCCGGGGGCGTCGATGAAGAGCTGGGTGCTGAAGCGGAAGCCGGCGGTCCAGGCGGCGAGCGCCGCCGACGACGTGACGAGCTTCTCGTTGGAGGCCGGCAGGCGCAGCACGTCCGGCCGCAGCTGGTAGAGGGAGCGCTTCGCGGTGAGGTCGAAGACGGCGACCGAGGTGCCCGGGCCGGCCATCCCGTACCGGGCGAGTGTTGCCGCGATGCGGTCTTTGAGGCCCGCCGCCGCGACGCCGGGCGTGAGGAGGAAGAGCGCGAGGGCCAGGCTCGTCAGGACGACGAGCAGCCTGGCCCGGGGTGTCCGTGCAGCCTTCATCGCGGTCCACGGTAGCAGGACGCGGCGGGTGGCGCCTCCCGCCGCGAGGCGGTCCGCCGGCGCGGTGCCCGGGTCCTCGCGCCTTCTGCTGGTAAGATTCAACCTGCTCGGGGACGTGCGCCGCGCCGGCCCGCTCGCCGCGGTGAGGGAGAGGAACACGTGGACGACACGGAACGCAGGCTGAGGGCCAAGCTCCCCGGGCCGGACACGGGGATCGAGGTGTGCAAGTCGGTCTGCGCCATCTGCGACCCCACGACCCAGTGCGGTCTCGACCTCTCCGTGCGCGACGGTCGCATCGTCAAAGTCGAGGGCTCGCGCGAGAACCCGCACAACCGCGGCTCGCTGTGCGCGAAGGGCGCCGCGACCCGGCAGTACGTCTATCACGAGGACCGGCTCCTCACGCCGCTCCGGCGCACCGGGCCGCGAGGATCCGGCGAGTTCGAGGCAGTCTCGTGGGACGCGGCGCTCGAGGAGGTCGCCGCCAACCTCGAGCGCGTCAAGGCCGAGAACGGGCCCGAGTCGGCCGTCTTCTACGTCGGCTATCCCAAGCAGATGCGCCCCTTCGTCCAGCGCCTCGCCCTGCAGTACGGGTCGCCCAACTTCTGCACCGAGTCCAGCGCCTGCTTCACGGCCACGATGATGGCGTTCCGCCTGTTGTACGGCCAGATGGCCAGTCCGGACATGCGCAACACGCGCGCCGCGCTCGTCTGGAGCTCCAACCCGTTTCACGCCAACACCCCGGCCGCCGGTCATCTCATGGACGCGCTCGATCGCGGGATCAAGCTGGTGGTCGTCGACCCGCGGCGCACCCAGCTGGCGGCCAGGGCGGACATCCACCTGCAACTGCGCCCGGGCACCGACGGCGCGCTCGCGCTCGGCGTGGCGCACGTGATCCTCGAGGAGGGCCTGCACGACGCCGGGTTCGTGGCCGCGCACACCAAGGGCTTCGCGGAGTACCGCGCCTACGTGCGGGAGTTCGACCCGGAGCGCGTCGCGGGCATCACCGGCGTGCCGGCGGAGAAGATCCGCGCGGCCGCGAGGCTCTACGCGACGACGCTGCCGGCCGCGCTCGTCTACAGCGCGGCCCCGGTCGTCCACCACGCCAACGGCGTGCAGAACGCGCGCGCCGTCTACGCGCTCATCGGCCTCACCGGCAACTTCGACGTGAGCGGCGGCAACAAGCCGGCGCCGTTCAGCTGGCTGGAGGTCGGCGGGGCCGGGTTCGTCACGCGGCAGCACGAGTTCGAGCTGCCGCGGAAGTGGGACGAGCTCCCGCCGCGAGTCGGCGCCGGCCGCTTCCCCGTCTGGGCGGAGCTGGTCGACCAGGCTCAGGCCATGGACCTGCCGCGGCAGATCCGCTCCGGTGACCCGTACCCGCTGCGCGCGCTGGTCGCGTTCGGTCTCAACCACCGCATGTTCCCCGGACCGGACCGTTTCCTCGAGGCCGTCCGGGAGCTGGACTTCATCTGCGCCGTTGACCTCTTCGCCACCGACGCCTCGCGCCACGCCGACATCGTGCTGCCCGCCTGCAGCTCGGTGGAGCGCAGCGAGGTGCGCTGCTACCCGGAGAAGTACGTGGCGCTCACCGAGCCGGCGATCGCTCCGCTCGGTGAGGCCCGCTCGGACACCGACATCGTCTTCGCCCTGGCGCGAGCGCTCGGGCTGGACGACCCGCTGCTCAACCCGGCGCCGGACGGCGGAGCCGACCCGGCGGCCACCTTCGCGGCGGCTGTCGACTGGGTCTTCCAGCCGAGCGGCATGACCGTGGCCGAGCTGGCCAAGCACCCCGGCGGCATGCCCGTCCGTGACCCGCTCCCGGCACCCGACCGGCAGTATCTGGAGCGTGGCTTCCCGACGCCGTCGGGCAAGATGGAGTTCGTCTCGTCGGTGCTCGAGCGGCTCGGACCGCGGATAGGCGCCGACGCGCTGCCCACCTGGCGCCCGCCGCGCTGGGGCGCCGAGGCCGGGCCGGAGACGGGCGACTATCCGTTCGTCCTCAACTCCGGGTCGCGCCTGCCGATGTTCATCCACTCGCGCACCTACAGACTCTCGTGGACGCGCGGCCTGCGCCCGCGCCCGGCGGCGGACCTGAACCCGGCCGACGCGCGGGCGCTCGGCATCGCCCAGGACGACCGGGTCGAGCTGAGCACGCCGTCCGGCTCGATCCGCGTGCTCGCCAACCTCACGGAACTGGCCCGGCCCGGTGTCGTGCACATGTACCACGGTCACCCCGAGGCCGACGTGAACCTCCTGTTGGACCCGGACGAACTCGACCCGATCTCGGGCTTTCCGGCCTACCGGTCGGCGCCCTGCAGGATCGAGAAGGTGCGGGCTGAGGCGGTGACGTCGTGAATACCCGACGTAGTGGAGGCATCGAGGGGGGCGCCGTAGGTGCACCGCTCCGCGACGCCTTCTATCTGGACATCGAGCGCTGCACCGGCTGTTACGCCTGCGCTGTGGCTTGCATGGACCAGAACGACCTCGACACCGCGGACGGCGCCGTGGCCTGGCGCACCGTGTTCACCGTGGAAAGCGGGGAGTACCCCGAGGCGAGCCTGCGCTACGTCTCGCTCGCCTGCATGCACTGCGAGGACGCGCCGTGCGTGCTGGCCTGCCCGACCACGGCGCTGCGGCGCGGCGGGGAGCCGCCGGTCGTCCGCGTCGACGCCGGCCTCTGCATCGGCTGCCACGGCTGCGCCATCGCCTGCCCGTACGGCGTGCCGCGCTTCGGCGTCGACGGCAGGATGCAGAAGTGCGACCTCTGCGTGGACCGGGTGGCCGCGGGCCTGGAGCCCGCCTGCGTGCGCGTGTGCCCCACGCAGGCGCTGCGCCACGGCGACTCCAACGAGCTCGGCCTCAGCGTGGAGCGGGAGGCGGCGAGGAGGCTCGCCGGCGGCTGAGCCCGGCCGGACGACCGGCCGGACCCAGCCGTGCCAGCCTACTCCCAGTGCGCCGCGAACTCGCGCACCGCCGATTCCGTGAGCGGGTGCGCGGGCAGCGCGCGCAGCACGTCCAGCGGCGCCGTGATGTCGTGGGCGCCGTCGAGGATGCTCTCCACGACCTGCGGCGCCGTCTTGAGGCTGGCGGCCAGGATACGCGTGGGGCTGTCGAGCTGCTCGAGGATCGCCGCCTGTTCCACGACGACCGCGCCCGCCGAGTGCCGGGCGGCGCGGTCCACGTACGGGATGATCCACATGCAGCCGGCCTCGTGCGCGAGCAGCGCCTGCGCCGGCGAGTAGACGGCGGTGAGGGCGCTGTCGATGCCCTCCTGACGCAGCTCCGCCGCCAGGGTGATCGCCTCGAGGGTGGCCGGCAGCTTCGCGACCACGCGGTCGGGCGCGAGGGCCGCCGCGGCTCGCGCCTGCTCCGCCATCTCCGCGTAGCCGCTCCGGGTGGGCTGATAGCAGATGGGGCCCTCCGGGAACGCCTCGAGCAGCCGGGCGAGGTGCGCGAGCGGCTCCTTCGTCTCTCGCGCCATGAGCGCGGGGTTGGTGGTGATGCCGCGGACGAAGCCGAGCCTGGCGGCTGCGGCCGCGTCGTCGAGAGAGGCTGAGTCGAGCAGGATCGCCATCGTTCACTCCAGCGTCGGTCTGTCCGGGAAGGTGCGCACGCACCGCGGCAACCCTGCCACCAAGGACGCCCTCGGGCAAGCGCGGGGCGGCGAGAGACCCCGCCTCGCTACAGGGGCACGCCGGCCGTTGACCCTTACCCTTGACCAGAGAGTGAGACTTGCGCGCCCGCCGATGCCGCGACGCTAGGATGGGTCCACACGCACCAGAGACCGGAGACCGAAGGGCGGGAGGGCCGCAGCATGAGCGTGGACGTCGATCCTGTGCGCACCATCGAGACGCCGACGCGGCTGGTGCACGGCCCCGGGGCCGTCGCCACCCTCTCGGAGGTGGTCGCTGAGCTCGGCATGCAGCGACCACTCCTTGTCACGGACGAGGGCGTCGTGGCCGCCGGTCTGGCCGCTCGCGTCATCGACCTGCTGCCGGACCCGGTCGTCTTCACCGAGGTGCGGCCCAACCCCGACATCGACCTCGCCGACGCCGCCGCGGACCTGTACGCGGCGGAGGGTTGCGACGGCCTGGTCGCCGTCGGCGGCGGCTCTCCGATGGACGTCGCCAAGGCGGTCGGGATCGTGGCCGTGCACGGCGGCTCGATCGCGCAGTACGAGTGGGGGCACGACCCCATAGCCTGCCGCATCCCGCCGCTCATCACCGTGCCCACCACGGCGGGGACGGGCAGCGAGGTGACGCTCTGGGCGGTGATCACCGACCCGGGCCGCAAGGTCAAGTTCAACGTAGGCGGCACGGCCCTCATCGCGGCGCACGCCGCCGTCATCGACCCCGAGCTCATGCTCGGGCTGCCGCCGGCGGTCACCGCGGCGACCGGCATGGACGCGCTGGCGCACGCGGTCGAGTGCTACACGTGCGACTACCACCAGTTCTTCAACGACGCCGTGGCCCTCGAGGCCGTCGAGCTGGTCGCCGCGTGGCTCGAGCGCGCGGTCGCCGACGGCTCCGACCTCGCGGCGCGCACAGGGATGGCGCACGCCGCGACCCTGGGCGGCATGGCCTACGGCACCGAGAGCGCCGGCGCCGCCCACGCCATGAGCCAGTCTGCGGGCGGCGTCCACGATTGTCCGCACGGCGCCCTCACGGCGCGGCTGCTGGCGCCGGTGTGCGAGTACAACGTCCCGGCGAGCCCCGAGCGGTACGCGCGCCTCGCGCGCGGGCTCGGGGCGGACATCGCCGGCCTCGACCCGCGGGAGGCGGCGCTGGCCGGCGTCCGCGAGCTTGACCGGCTGACCGACGCGGTCGGTATCCCGACGCTCGCGGAGCTCGGCTTCTCCGAGGACGAGATCCCGCTGCTGGCGCGGATCGCCTTCGAGGACCCGCAGACCGTGGGGAACCCGCGCGAGCTGGGCGTCGCGGACTACGAGCGCATCTACCGCGCCGCCTTCGCGCGCGGCGCCTGACGCGGCAGGTCAGCGCGCGCCGGCATCGTCCGGCGCCGGCCGCGGCACCGGAGAGAGGCGCCGTATCCAGCCCTCGAGCGCCGCCATCTGCGCCGCCACCATCTGACGCGCCTTCGCGTCGGCCAGCCCTGTCTCGGCGAACGCCTCCCGCGCGGAGCTGATCATCACCTCGGGCTTGAGCAGCGCGTGCGCCTCGAGGGAATCGAGCGAGGTCCGCAGGGTGTGCTGCATCCTGACCGTCCCCAGCCGCCCCGTCGAAGCGCCCATGATCGCCACCGGCTTGCCCTTGAACGGCTGGTCCGGAGGGCGCGACGCCCAGTCGATGGCGTTCTGCAACACTCCCGGGACCGTGTGGTTGTACTCCGGAGAGACGATCAGGAGACCGTCCGCCGCGGCGATGTCCGCCCTCAGGCGCCGCGCCGGCTCGGGATAGTCCTGCTCCAGGCGCACGTCGTCGTCGTAGAGCGGGAGGGAGCGGAGCACGGCCTCGGTGAACGTCATCCCCGGCGGCGCCAGCTCGACCGCCGCCTCGTACAGCAACCGGTTGTACGAGCCGCGGCGCAGGCTGCCGACCATCGCCAGGATGCGCACCGCGTCGTCGGATCCGCTCGTCATGTCAGGCACTCCCCGGTCGCTCGGTGATGGGGTGGAGGGTACCCCCTCGGGAGGCTACGCGGAAGGGGCCGCGGCGGCCAACAGCCGCCGCACGGCCGCCGCCGACTCCGCGGCCAGCGCCTCCTCGGCGAGACCCGCCGCCCGCGCCGCGTCCGTCGCGCGCACCGCCTGCTTCGCCCCGGGGATGGCCATGGCGTTCATGGAGAGCTCCGTCGCGCCGAGCCCGATGAGGAGGGGGACGGCGAGCCGGTCGCCGGCGACCTCGCCGCAGACCGCCAAGCGGCGCCCCTCGGCCGCGGCCGCGTCCGCCGTGAGGCGGATGAGCCGCAGCACCGCCGGGTGCAGAGGGTCCGAGAGCGCCGCGACCGCGGCGTTCCCGCGCTCCGCCGCGAGCGTGTACTGCGTCAGGTCGTTCGTGCCCACGGAGAAGAACGCGACCAGGGGGGCCAGCTTCTCCGCGATGAGCGCGGCGGAAGGGACCTCGAGCATCACCCCGACCTCGAGCTCCGCCGGCGTCGCGATGCCCTCGTGGCGCAGGGAGGCCCGGGCCTCGTCCAGGACCTCCCGGGCCCGCCGCAGCTCGTCGACCGTCGCGACCATCGGGAACATCACGCGCACGTCGTGCCCCGCGGCGGCGCGCAGCACGGCGCGCAGCTGGATGCGCAGTAGCCCGGGCTGCGCCAGGCTCAGGCGCAGCCCACGCACGCCGAGGAAGGGGTTGGCCTCCGGCGCGAGGGCCAGGGACGCGAGCGGTTTGTCTGCCCCCGCGTCCAGGGTGCGCACCGTGAGGGGGCGGCCGCCGAGGGCCTCGGCCACGGCCGAGTACGCGGCGGCCTGCTCGTCCTCTCCGGGCATGGCCGCGGCGTCCAGGAACAGGTACTCGGTGCGCAGCAGGCCGACTCCGTCGGCGCCGGCGGCCACCGCCGCCGGCACGTCCTGCGGCCCCGCGATGTTCGCCTCCACGCGCACGGTGACGCCGTCCCGCGTGACGGCGGGGCCTGTGGCCGCGGCGCGCGCCTCGGCGGTCGCGCGCGCCTGCAGGTCTCGTCGCCGTGCCACCGCGGCGACGGCCCCGGACGGCGGCGCCACGGTCACCGTGCCGGCGTCGCCGTCCACGAGGAGCGGCGTGACGTCGGGGACGGCGAGGAGCGCCTCCCCTACGCCGGCGACGGCCGGAAGGCCGAGGGCGCGGGCGAGGATCGCCGCGTGCGACGCTGGTCCGCCGCGGGCGAGGGCGATGCCCGCGACCGCCGAGGATGCCAGCGCGGCGACGTCCGCCGGCGCCAGGTCGGGCGCCACGACGACGTCGCCGGCCTCCACTGTGGCAGTGGTCTTGCCGGGTCCTGCGAGGTGGGCGAGCACCTGCTCTCCCACGTCGCGCAGGTCCGCCGCCCGGGCACGCTGGTATGGGTCCTCCAGCCCGTCCCAGGCCTCCGCCGCCGCGGAGACGGCGTCGGCCCACGCGCGCGCCGCCGTCTCGTGGCGGTCGAAGACGCCCGCGCGGGTGGGGAGTAGCAGCGCGTCGTCCTCCAGGAACAGCAGGTGGGCGTCGAAGATCGCCGCGTCTGCCGCCGAGGCGCGGGCGCCCAACGACGCGCCTGCCCTCCGCACGTCCGCCGCCGTGGCCTCGAGCGCCCGCTCCAGGGCGCTCCATTCCGCCGCCGGGTCTGCGGCGGCTCGGCCCGGCGCCGCCGCGTTGCGCCGGCGCAGCCGGCGCGCGGGCCCGGCGGCCGCGCCCGGCGACACCGGGACGCCGGTGAGGACGGCACCGGCCGCCGGCGGCTCGGCGCGAAGGATGCCCCGTGCGGTCGCGCCTCCCGCGCCTGCGGGCGCCGCCGCGGGCGCTGCCTCGGCTGCATCCCCGAGTTCTAAGAACCCCGCGTCGGCGAGGCGGCGGATCGCGGCCAGCGCCTCCGCCGCCTGCGGCCCGTCGGCGGTGACGACGAGCTCGTCGCCCATGCGCGCGCCCAGGGTCGCGACGCCGTTGAGGCTGCGCGCCCCGACCGGCCCGCGGCCGTTGGTCGCGTCCGCGACGGTGACCACGGCGTCGAAGCCGGCCGCGGTGCGCACCAGCAGCGCCGCCGGCCGTGCGTGGAGCCCTAGTGCGTTGAGGACCGTCACCCGCGCGCTCGGCGCGGCTGTGCTCGGCGCCGCGCCTGCGCCCGCGGACTCGGCCCTGCCCGCCTCAGCACCGGCTCGATCCGCGCCGGGCGCCAGGTGCGCCGCCTTGCCCGCGAGGCCGGCGCGGGCCGCGGCGGCCACGGCGTCCAGCGGGTCGCCGAGCCCGGCGGCGACGGCCGCGGCCACGGCGCCCTCCACGAGCGGCGCGTCCGTGAGCAGGAGCTTGTCGCGCCGCCCTTCGTCCAGCAGGTCGGCGGCCAGCTCGGCGGAGAGGACGGCGCTGCCCAGGTCCATCAGGACCAGCACGCCGTCCTCCGACCACACCTCCTCGATCGCCCGCAGCACGTGCCCCGCGTCCGTGCCGAGCGCTCCCTCCGGCTCGTCCAGCCCTCCGGCGGCGGCGATCCGCACGCCGGGACCGGCCGTCTGCGCGGTCAGCTCCAGGACGCCGTCCGCGAGCCTTGCGCTGTGGCTGACGATGACGATGCCGACCATGGCTACCCCGCGTCGCCCTCGCCGGCGAGCGTCTCGGCCGCCGTCTCGCAGCAACAGCCACGACGACGTCGCGCCCGGGTCCTGATGCCCGGCGCTGCGCTCACCCAGGTAGCTGGCGCGCCCCTTGCGCGCCACGAGCGGTACGGTCGCCTTCATGCCGCCGCGGGCGGCGTCGGCGGCGGCTCGCAGCGCGTCGCCGAGCGGTGCGCCGGAGCCGGCGGCGGCCTTCAGGGCATCCGCGGCCGGAAGCAGCGCGTCCACCATCGTCTTGTCTCCCGCCTCGGCCTTGCCGCGCATCCGCACGCCGGCGACCCCCGCGCTCACGACGCCGGACCACTCGGCCGCCGAGAGGGCGGTCCTGTCAGAGGCGGCCTTGCCCATCTCCAGGAACAGCGTCCCGTAGAGCGGTCCCGCGGCGCCCCCGACGGTCGAGACGAGGGTCATCCCGGCGGTCTTGAACAGCGCGCCGAGGGCTGGGGCCGCGCCGGCGCCCGCCTCGTTCGATGCCGCTCCCAAGACCGGCAGCTTCGCGACGACCGCCTGCATCCCGCGGTCCATGTTGACGCCGTGGTCCGCGTCGCCGATGGCCGCGTCGAGTTCCGTGAGCTCATCGCGCCGCGCCGCCACCTCGTCGGCGAA
The DNA here is from genome assembly GCA_963705205.1 of uncultured Thermoleophilia bacterium. GTDB lineage: Bacteria > Actinomycetota > Thermoleophilia > UBA2241 > UBA2241 > CAIXSE01. The sequence goes on along the minus strand of CAVPJG010000009.1, from coordinate 68,638 downwards.
CGCCCGCAGCCACGCGACCGCGCCGGCGGTCGTGACCGCCTCGCGCGCCGCGTTCACGCGTCCCACCGCAGGCCGGGAGTGTCGACGGGGGCATCCCACAGTCGCGTCAGCTCGTCGTCCAGCCGCAGGAGGGTGATCGAGCAGCCGGCCATGTCGAGGGACGTGGCGTAGGAGCCGATCAGGTTGCGCGCGATGACGATGCCGCGGTCCCTGAGGAAGTCGTGGAGCTCGGCGTAGACGATGTAGAGCTCCATGAGCGGCGTGCCGCCCATGCCGTTGACGAACGCCAGCACGTGGTCGCCGCTCATGAACGGGAGGTCGTCCACCACCGCGGCGGCCAGCTCGGCGACGATGGCGTGGGCCGAGGCCGCCGGCGCCTGCTTGCGCCCCGGCTCCCCGTGGATGCCCACGCCCACCTCCATGTGGAACGCATCGAGGTCGAACGTGGGCTTGCCGGCCATGGGCGTGGTGCACGAGGTGAGCGCCACGCCCATGCTGCGGCTGAGCTCGTTCACCGTGCGGCAGAGGCCGGCCACCTCCGCGAGCGGCCGGCCCTCCTCGGCCGCGGCGCCGCAGATCTTCTCGGCCAGCACCGTCGCGCCCACGCCGCGGCGGCCGGCGGTGTAGAGGCTGTCCTCGACGGCCACGTCGTCGGCGATCACGACCTGCTCGACCACGAGCCCCTCGTCGCGGGCAAGGTCGGCGGCCATGTCGAAGTTCATGACGTCGCCGGTGTAGTTCTTGACGATGTGCAGCACGCCGGCGCCACCGTCGACGGCCTGCGTGGCCGCCAGCACCTGGTCGGGGGTCGGCGAGGTGAAGACCTCGCCCGGGCAGGCGGCGTCGAGCATGCCCGGGCCGACGAACCCCCCGTGCAGCGGCTCGTGACCGGACCCGCCGCCGGAGACGATCGCCACCTTGCCCGCTACGGGCGCGTCGGCGCGCGCGATCCAGTGCGGGCTGGTGTGGACGACGAAACGGCCTGCGTGCGCAAGCGCCATGCCGGCGAGCTCCTCACGGACGACGTCCCCGGGCCGGTTGATCAGTTTCTTCATCGCACCCCTCCAGCTGCGGCCGCCGGCACGCCGGCGGCGTCATTGGCCTCGCGACCATCGTTCGTCGCGCGCGCGCCGCCGTCAAGGCGCTGGCGGAGGTCCGTCCGGCGCGGACGGCCGGGCTCACACCCAGCCGCGCTCCTCGTAGAGGCGCCAGCCCGCCACGAGCGCGGCCTCGATCTGTGCCCTGATCTCAGGCGTCATGCGTTTGAGGTGGAAGCACGACTTGCCCTTGAGCGTCCCCAGCAGCTCAGGGCCGAACATGCGGGAGAGGTCGTCGTCGGCGTACAGCGGCATGAAGTAGAAGCCGACGAAGCTCTTCTGGACGATCACGCCCGCGAAGAAGACATCATTGCGCCGCCGGCCGTCGACGACGATCTCCTTCTCCGACCACAGGTCGTAGTACCCGGGCTCGTCCCTACGCGCCGTCAGCCGTGTCTCATACGGCGTGAGCAACCGCTTGACCTCCGCGAACAGCGGGAGGAGCGCCTCGTTCTTGACGTCCACGGTGTCCTCCGGATGTGGAAGTCGCCTGCAGGAGTCTGGTGTGCCCGAGGAGTCGGTGGCGTAGACTTCCGATGCACGTCGCGCGTGAACCGCGACCCAAGCGCCAGATGGAGGTGCCGCCCATGTCCCGCACCGCGAAGGCCTATCGACTCGTGCCTGCCGACGTACCGCCGCCGGCCGGGAGGGGCGCCGGGCTGTACGCCGAGATCGTCGCCGACTTCGTCTCCTCCGGCGTTTCGTCGGCGCTCGTGGAGATGCCGGGCCGTAAGGCCAACTCCATGAACGTCGGTCTGCGCAAAGCTGTGGCCGCGTCGGGCGCGCAAGTGAAGGTCGTCGTCCGCGCCGGCCAGGTCTACCTGAAGAAGGCCTGAAGGCGGCGCGCGCCGGCCGGCCGGCCGGCCCCGGCGCGCCTGAGGCGCACGGCAACGAGCGCCGCACCGGGGCAGGCAAGCCCGTCCCCGCGGAGGACACCCACTCGGTGCGGCGGTAGACTCGGGTGATGACCGCGACCTCCCCCACGCCGGCGCGGGCCGGCCCGCTGCAGCGCACCTTCCGCTCGCTTCGCGTGTACAACTACCGGCTGTTCTTCTTCAGCCAGGTGATCTCGATGAGCGGCACCTGGATGCAGTCGGTGGCGCAGAACTGGCTCGTGCTCAGTCTCACCGGCAGCGCCGTCGACCTGGGGATCACGGTCGGCCTGCAGTTCGGGCCGGTGCTGGTGTTCGGAGCGTGGGGCGGCTCGCTGGCCGACCGGGTGGACAAGCGCAAGCTGCTCATGGGCACGCAGGCGGCGGCCGCGACGCTGGCGCTGGTGCTCGGCGTCCTCGCCGCCACAGGAGTGGTGGAGGTGTGGATGATCTGGGTGCTCGCCGGCCTCACCGGCACCGCGATGGCGCTCGGCATCGCGTCGCAGCAGAGCTTCCTGTACGAGATGGTCGGCCCAGACGACGTGGCCAACGCCGTCGGGCTGAACTCGGTGGTCATCAACTCCTCCCGCATCATCGGCCCCGCCGTCGGCGCCGTCCTCATCGCGAGCGCCGGCGTGGCGCCGTGCTTCTTCATCAACGCCGCGTCGTTCCTGGCGGTGATCGGCGCGCTGGCCATCATGCGGGTCGGCGACCTGCGGCGCGGCAAGCCGCTGGCGCGCGAGCCCGGTCAGGTGCGTGCGGGGCTCAAGTACGCCTGGCGCACGCCGGCTCTGCGCGTGCCGCTGCTCATGCTGCTCATCATCAGCATCCTCGCCTACAACTACTCCGTGGTGCTGCCGCTGCTCACCAAGTCCGTGTTCGGGCGCGGCGGCGGATCCTACGGCGTCCTGTCCGCCGCCATGGGCGTCGGCGCGCTCTGCCGGCGCGCTGCTCATGGCCAGCAGGGGCGCGCCCCTCACGCCGCCTGCTCGTGGGCGCCGCCTTCGCCTTCGGCGTCGTCACCATCTGCGCTTGCCTTCACTCCCGGCTACTACGTGGGCCTGGGCTCCTCGTCCTCATGGGCGGCGCCGGCGTGTTCTTCATCAGCACGACCAACGCCATGCTGCAGCTCAACGCGGCGGATGCGATGCGCGGCCGGGTCATGGCCCTGTGGTCGATCGTCTTCCTTGGAAGTACGCCGATCGGCGGCCCGATCACCGGCCTCTCGTGCGCGGCTTCGGCGTCCGCTGGGCGATCGCCGTCGGCGGCGTCGCCGCGCTGGCCACGGCCACCGGCGCCGCGCTGGCGCTGCGCCATCGCGGCGTGGTCGAGGAGGGCTCGTGCGAGGCGCCGGTCTGCCTGCCGGACGGACCGGCGGCCGGCGACGCCCTGGGCGAGGCGGTGGAGGTGGGCGGCGCGGCTCTGCCGCCGGCCGCCGCCCCGACGCGGCCGCTCCCGCCCCCGCCGCCGGCAGGCGCTAGCGGACCTCAAGTCGGCAGCGGCGTCGCCGATGTAGTTCACGGGGCCGCGTGGCGGGCGGGGCTCTCCCCATGAGGCGGGGACGAGGAAAGGAGAGCGGTGCTGCTCCAGGGCAACCTGCAGGAGTTCAGTCTCCCCAACATCTTCCAGCTCGTGAAGATGAGCGCCAAGAGCGGTTCGCTCAGCATCCGCCGCGACGGCGAGTGGGGCAGGATCTTCTTCCGCAACGGGACGATCTCGTACGCCTACTCCTCGCCGCAGCTGCTCCCGCTCGGCGAGCGGCTCGTCAAGTCCGGCGCCATCAGCAAGGCCCAGCTCAAGCAGGCGCTCGCCGACCAGAAGAAGTCCTCCGACGGCTCCCGCCTCGGATACATCCTCCTGGAGCAGGGGCGCATCGACAGGCCGACGCTCGAGCAGGCGGTGCGGGAGCAGATCCAGGACACCGCCTTCACCTTCTTCAGCTGGACCGACGGCGAGTTCGAGTTCGGCGCCGAGGAGAGCCCTCCGGAGGAGGACATCCTCGTCGAGATGAGCGTCGAGAACGTCATCATGGAGGGCTGCCGCCGTATCGACGAGTGGGAGTTGATCTTCCAGCAACTGGGGTCGCTTGAGCGCGTGCCCCACCTCGCCTGCGGCGAACACGTCGACGACGAGGGCAGCGTGACGCTCACCGCGGAGGAGTGGCGCGTGATCGTCCACATCGACGGGCGCGCCGACATCAACACGATCCTCCACGAGTGCGGACTGGACCGATTCCACGGCGCCAAGGTGATGTACAGCCTGTTCTCGAGCGGGCTCATCAGCGTGAGCGAGCCGGTCATCGAGAGCATCGGCAAGGGCACGAGCGTCGCCGTGCGCGGGCCCATCGACATCTACAACGAGGTGTTCATCAGCACCCTCACGGACTCCAACACCGTCAAGCAGCTCCGCGTGGAGCTGATCGACGAGAAGGAGGTCGAGATCCCGGTGGTGGCCGGGCAGCTGCCGGCTCACGGCAACGGCCACGGCGGGGGGGAGGACGACGGCGCCGGCCCTGCCGAGGACGTCCTCGTCTTCACCGCCGCCTCCACCTGCCCGGAGCAGGGCTGGCGACGGCTCGCCGGCGAGAGCTCCGCCTGGGTGGTGCTCGCCAACGCCAACGACGCCGACAGCCTGCGCTCCACGCGCGCCGACCTGCAGTTCATCAGGACGCTCGGCGACGTGCCCTACGTGGTGGCCACCTACGTCTCGATGGCCGACGACGAGCTCAGCCCGAAGCAGATCGCCAAGGCGCTCGGTCTCGACACCGGGACGCCGGTGCTGGCCTGCCAGCTGCGCGACCGGGAGTCGGTCGCCGGCGTCGTCAGGGCGGCGCTGGACCTGGCCGCCGCGCGGCGCGGCGCCTGATGCGCCGCCGCGTCCGGCCGGCGCCGCGCTCCAACGCCGCCCTCGCTTGTCATCCTCGCGTCACGGCGCGAAGATTGACCGCCTAGGCGGGCCGCGCCCGGGCCCGCGCGAAGAAAGGACGCCACCGCATGTACTACCCCAGCTACCGCATGAGACGCCTGCGCCGCACCCCCGCTATCCGGGACCTGGTGCGCGAGACGAAGCTCCAGCTCGACGACCTCGTCTACCCGTTGTTCGTCATCGCCGGCGAGAACGTCAAGAACCCCATCTCCTCGATGCCCGGCTGCTACCAGCTGTCCATCGGCAACGTGCTTCCTGAGGTGCGCGAGGTGGTCAAGCTCGGCATCAAGGCGATCCTGCTCTTCGGCATCCCCGCCCACAAGGACCCCGCCGCCACCGGCGCCTACGACTCCGAGGGCATCGTGCAGATGGCCGTCCGCGCCATCAAGGACGAGTTCCCTGACCTCGTGATCATCACCGACGTGTGCCTCTGCGAGTACACCGACCACGGCCACTGCGGCGTGGTGCAGGAGGGCGAGGTACTCAACGACGTGACCCTGGAACTGCTCGCCAAGATGGCCGTCACGCATGCCGAGAGCGGCGCCGACATCGTCGCCCCCAGCGACATGATGGACGGCCGCGTCGCCGCCATCCGCAACGCGCTCGACGATGACGGCCTCACCGACACCATCCTCATGTCGTACTCGAGCAAGTTCGCCTCGGCGTTCTACGGCCCGTTCCGCGAAGCCGCCGAATCCGCCCCTGCGTTCGGCGACCGCAAGACCTACCAGATGGACCCGGCCAACCTCGAGGAGGCCGTGCGCGAGTCCCTGCTCGACATCGAGGAGGGCGCCGACATGATCATGGTGAAGCCGGCGATCCCCTTCCTCGACGTCATCCACGCGGTCAAGCAGGAGACCAAGTTCCCGCTCGCCGCCTACAACGTCAGCGGCGAGTACGCGATGATCAAGGCGGCGGCGGCCAACGGCTGGCTCGACGAGCAGCGCGCCGTGCTCGAGGCCATCACCGGCATCAAGCGCGCCGGTGCCGACCTCATCATCACCTACCACGCCAAGGACATCGCGACCTGGCTCGGGTAGCCGCCTCGGGCGGACCGCCGGGCAGCGGGGCGAGGGCGCGCCGGTCACTGGCTATCGGACGCCCGCCGCTGTAAGGTGGCAATCCGCCCCTCGGGGCGGCTGCAGGAGAGGGTCGGGCGGCGCACCCATCTGCGCGTTGCGCCGCCCGCCCGTCTCTGGCACACTGGACACGGTTTGCACCATCCTCACGCTGAAAACCCCCATGGTATGACCGCGCGGCCCGGCGAAGCCGAGGGTGCCTTCGGCCCCGCGCCGCCGCGCGTCATCGCCTGGGAGGTCACGCGCAGCTGCAATCTGGCGTGTGTGCACTGCCGGGCGTCGGCGGTCCACGGCCCCTACGAGGGCGAGCTCAGCACCGAGGAGGCGTTCACCCTCGTCGACCAGATCGCCTCGTTCGCCAGTCCGATCCTCATCCTCACCGGCGGCGACCCGCTCATGCGCGCCGACATCTTCGACATCGCGGAGCACGCCATCGCCAAGGGCCTGCGCACGGTCATGTCGCCCAACGGCACGCTGGTCACACCCGAGGTGGCGCGGCGCATGCACGACGTCGGCATCGCGCGCGTCAGTGTCTCCATCGACTTCCCGAACGCCGCGGAGCACGACGAGTTCCGCGGCGTCCCCGGCGCGTTCGACGGCGCCGTGCGCGGCATCCGCAACTGTCTGGACGCGGGTGTCGAGGTGCAGGTCAACAGCACCATCACCAAGCTCAACGCGCACTATCTGCCCGACCTGCTCAAGCTCGCCACCGACCTGGGCGCCGTCTCGTTCCACCCGTTCATGCTGGTTCCCACGGGGCGCGGCAAGGAGCTGGAGCAGCAGGAGCTCCCGCCGGACGAGTACGAGCGCGCGCTGGAGTGGATGTACGACGCGCAACAGGAGAGCGACCTGTTCATGAAGCCCACGGACGTGCCGCACTACTGGCGCGTCATGCGCCAGCGCGCCAAGGCGCAGGGCCGCAAGCTCGAGGTGCACCCGCACAGCCACGGCGGCATGAACACCCTCAGCCGCGGCTGCCTCGCCGGCATCGGCTTCTGCTTCATCAGCCACATCGGCGAGGTGCAGGGCTGCGGCTACTTCGACAAGGTCGCCGGCGACGTCCGCAGGCAGACTTTCCCTGAGGTCTGGCGCGACTCGCCGCTCTTCAACGAGCTGCGGGACTTCGAAGGGCTCAAGGGCAAGTGCGGCGCCTGCGAGTTCAAGAGGGTCTGCGGCGGCTGTCGCGCGCGGGCCTACGAGGCCACCGGCGACTACATGGCCGAGGAGCCCTACTGCGCCTACGTGCCCAAGGGCTGGTGCATCCCGGCCGCCGGGATCTGAGCTCTACTCTCACCCGCTCCTTGAGTCTCGAGGGAGCGTCCCGCAAACCGGTGGCGCTCAGCCGACGGAGTCCCGCGGGAGTCGCAGCGTCATCGTCCACGAGCCGTCGACGACAGCGACCCGCCGGAACCCGGTCTGCAGGTACAGCTCACGGGCCGGGTTCTCAGGCATGACGCTCAGGCTGATCGCGGGATGACCGCGTCGTCTCGCGCGGGCGACGGCGGCGGCGAGAAGGCGCCGGCCTATCCCCCGGCGGCGCCATCGCGGGGCCACGGCGATACTGAGCTCGGGTACGTCGGGGGCGACGAACCCCCAGCCGTGCGACTCGTGGCCGAAGAGCCGCAGCCAGCAGGCTCCGGCCGGGACACCGGCCACTTCGGCGACGACGCCGTCGTCGCCGGGGCGCCCCCACCCCTCCACGTAGAGTCGCACGTGCGGGTCGGCGAGGATCTCGGCCAGCGGCGGCCGCGGAGCGTCGATCGGCAGGCGCCACCGGTCCGCCTCCCGCAGCATCTCGTGCAGGAAGGGTCCGTCCCCGGCTGCCAGCGGCCGGAGGCTCACCTGCGGCGCGTTCACTACCCAGGCTCGCTGGGGTCGAAGTGCGTCTCGAGCAGCAGCGACGACTCGGTGAGCCCCGCGTCGCGGTAGACCTTCTGCGCGCTCGCGTTCTCCTCGCCGGTGCTGACGGACGCCTCGGCGCAGTCGCCCTCACGGAACAGGCGCAGTGCCGTGTCGACGAGCCGGTGCCCGATGCCTTCGCCGCGGCGCCTTCCGGTGACGATCAGCAGTTCGATGAGGCCGGAGTCGGCGGCGTGGTAGAGCCCGGGCACGAGCGCGTAGCTGAGCAGCGCGACCGCCTCGCCGTCGTCCTCGGCCAGAAGCACGCCGGCGACCGGCGACGCGAGGAAGTGACTCGCGTAGTGCTCGTCGACGGGGGAGACGTCGTCCTCGCCGGCCGCCATCTCCTGCGTGAGCCGCACGATGGCGGCCTCGTCTCCGGGCCCCGCCTGTCGGATCGTGATCGTCATGCCTGCTTCCCCCGGGTGGGTCAAGTCGACGCACATGCGTGCCGGCGCGCGTAGTATAGTGCCAGCTTCGCACAAGCTTTCTCACTCGCAGGGAGGACCGGGTGAACACCGAGACGTCCGCGCGCCTCTTCCAGGAGGCGCTCCAGTACATCCCCGGCGGGGTCAACTCGCCTGTGCGCGCAATGAAGGGCGTCGGCATGCCGCACCCCTTGTTCATCGCCCGCGCCGATCGCTCCCACATCTGGGACGCCGACGGCAACGAGTTCGTCGACTTCGTCTCGTCCTGGGGCCCGATGATCCTCGGCTGGGGGCATCCCGAGGTCGTCGGCCGTCTCAAGGAGCAGGTGGACCGCGGCACGAGCTACGGCGCGCCCACCGAGCTGGAGGTCGAGCTGGCGCGCCTGGTCACAGAGGCCGTGCCGTCGGTGGAGCTCGTTCGCATGGTCAACTCGGGCACCGAGGCGACGATGAGCGCCGTGCGCGTCGCCCGCGGGTACACCGGCCGCGAGAAGATCGTCAAGTTCGTCGGCTGCTACCACGGCCATTCCGACGGCTTCCTGGCCGCGGCCGGCAGCGGCGTCCTCACGCTCGCGCTGCCCGACAGCCCAGGCGTCACGAGCGCGACGACCGCCGACACCCTGCTCGTCGAGTACAACGACGTGCAGACGCTCACTGAGCTGTTCGCGGCCGAGGGCGACTCCATCGCCGCCCTCATCGTCGAGCCGGTGGCCGGCAACATGGGCGTGGTGCCGCCGCAGCCGGGCTTCCTCGAGGCCTGCCGCGACCTGTGCACAAGGTACGGCGCCGTGCTCATCTTCGACGAGGTCATCACCGGCTTCCGCGTCGCCTGGGGCGGCGCCCAGCAGCGCTACGGCGTCCTGCCCGACCTCACGACGCTCGGCAAGATCATCGGCGGCGGCCTTCCGGTCGGCGCCTTCGGCGGTCGTCGCGACATCATGGAGACGGTGGCCCCGCTGGGCTCGACCTACCAGGCCGGGACGCTCTCGGGCAATCCGCTCGCCATGGCTGCCGGCGCCGCGACGCTGCGCGTGCTCGCCGAGCCCGGGACGTACGAGCGCCTCGAAGCCAGCGGCGCGCGCGTGGAGGAGGCGCTGCGCGCGGCCGCCGGCGCCGCGAGCCGCGCCGTCACCATCAACCGGGTCGGACCCATGCTCACGATGTTCTTTTGCGAGGGTCCTGTGCACAGCTTCGCCGACGCCAAGGCGGCCGACACGGGCGCCTACGCGGCGTACTGGCGGCACATGCTCGAGCACGGCGTGTACCTTGCACCGTCTCAGTTCGAGGCGGCGATGATCTCCCTGGCGCTCACCGACGCGGATCTCGAGAAGGCGGCCGGCGCGGCGAGCGACTGGTTCGCAGGGGCGGGGGCCTGAGGTGCGCGGCATCGACAAGAACGACGTTCCCAGCGTCACCGTCCCGCGGCTCGCGCTGTACCTGCGCAAGCTGCGCGAGCTCCGGGCGCGAGGCGTCGACAGGGTCTCCTCCAAGGACCTCGCAGAGATGATCGACCTGAACGCCGCGCAGATCCGCAAGGACTTCTCGTACTTCGGCGAGTTCGGTACGCGCGGCGTGGGCTACGAGGTGCCGGTGCTGGTCGACGAGATCACCCGCTGCCTCGGCCTCGACCACACCTGGAACGTGGTCATCGTCGGCGCCGGCCTCCTGGGCACCGCGCTGGCGCGCTACCGCGGTTTCGGCGAGCAGGGGTTCCGCCTCGTCGGCATGTTCGACAGTTCGGCGACGGTGATCGGCGCCCGTTTCGGGTCAGACGAGGGCGACCGCGTGCGCAGCATCCACGAGCTGGACGAGTTCTGCCGCAAGGAACGGGTCGACATCGCGATGGTGACCGTGCCCGCCGGCGAGGCCGAGAGCACGGTGCAGCGGCTCGGGTCATCGGGCGTCAAGGCCATCCTCAACTTCGCGCCGGTCAAGGTCCACGCTCCCGAGGGCGTGCTGGTCCGCCAGGTCGACCTCTCCAGCGAGCTGATGTCCCTGTCGTTCTATCTCGACAAGGAACAGGATTGATCGCCGCAGGTGGATCAACGTCGGGTGCGCCGCAGGTACACTCGACACTGATGCCCGGAAGAGCTACTGAGCGGCCACCGCAGTCGAAGGCCCTCCGGGGGACGTCCTGAGGATGGACCTCGCCGGGGGTGTCGCCGCGGCGCTGGCGGCGACCGGGAAGGCCTTCGGCCCGGCGTCGGCCGCCGTGCCCAGACCCCGGTGGGGCGCGCTCTACGCGGAGCTCGACCCCGCGGGGGACGTGGCGTTCGCGGTCGACATCGAGCTCATCTACGAGGGGTACCTGCTGCACTACCGCGAGAGCCGCGCCCTGTCGCTCGCCGCCGGCGATCTCGAGACCCGTTTGCTGGCCGGTGACTGCTTCTACGCGCGCGGCCTGCGCGGCGTCGCCGCGCGCGGGGACGCCGACGCCGTCGGCCTTCTCGCCCGACTCATGGCCGCCTGCTCGTACCTCCGCGCGGCCGCCGCGCCGTTCGCCGGCGATGACGCCCTCTGGGCGTACACGACGGCCGGGCTCGCGGCGCAGCACGCCGGGGCCGGCCCGGCGTCGGTCGCGGCGTTGTTCGACGAGGTCGAAGCCGGCTTCCACCGGGAGCGCCGGCCGGACGTGACCGCGGCGGTGGCCGGCGCCGTTGCCCGTCTCTCTCTGCCGGATCCCGCTCCGCTGCTGCGTGAGCTCGAAGTCGTCACCGGGAGGTGACCGTGGACCTGCGTGCCTTCATCAGCCTGCTGGACCGCGAGGGCGAGTTGGCCCGCGTGCGCCCTGAGGTCGACCCGTATCTGGAGATGGCGGAGATCGCCGACCGCGCCAGCAAGGCGCACGGTCCGGCCGTCCTGTTCGAGCAGCCGAAGCGACCGGCAGGGCAGCCCGCGGTGCCGGTCCTGATGAACCAGCTCGGCTCGTACCGCCGTCTCGAGCTGGCCTTGGGCGCGCCGCTGGACGACATCGCCGGGCGCATCGGCGGCCTGCTCGAGCTGCAGGTGCCGAGCGGCCTCGTCGGCAAGGTCAAGGCGCTCGGCCAGCTCAAGGAGCTCGCCTCCTACGGCCCGCGCTACGGCAAGAAGCCCCTGTGGCGCGAGGTCGTCGTCGACCCGCCGGACCTCGGCCGACTGCCGGTGCTCACCACATGGCCCGGCGACGGCGGGCCCTTCATCACGTTGCCGATCGTCGTGACCAAGGACCGGCAGGGCCGCCAGAACGCCGGCATGTACCGCCTGCAGGTGTTCGACGGCCAGACCACCGGCATGCATATCCACATCCACCACGACGGCGCGGCCAACTTCCGCGAGGCGGGCGATCGCATGGAGGTCGCGGTCGCCCTTGGCACCGACCCGGCGGTCACCTACGCCGCCACGGCGCCGCTCCCGCCGGGCATCAGCGAGTTCATGTTCGCCGGCTTTCTCCGCGGTGAGCCAGTCGACATGGCGCCCTGCTCGACCGTCGACCTCCAGGTGCCGGCCGACGCCGAGATCGTCCTCGAGGGCTACGTGGAGAAGGGCGAGACACGGCTCGAGGGGCCGTTCGGCGACCACACCGGCTACTACTCCCTGGCGGACCAGTACCCGGTGCTCCACCTCACGGCCATGAGCCACCGCCGCGACCCGATCTACCCGGCCACGATCGTCGGCAAGCCGCCGATGGAGGACGCCTACCTCGGCAAGGCGACCGAGCGGCTGTTCTTGCCGCTGCTCCAGCTCGTGCAGCCCGAGATCGTCGACATGGACCTGCCGATCGAGGGCGTCTTCCACGACTGCGCCATCCTCAGCATCCGCAAGGAGTACCCGGGGCACGCGCGCAAGATCATGAACGCCGTGTGGGGGATGGGGCAGATGATGTTCACCAAGTTCGTCGTCGTGGTGGACGAGCACGTGGACGTCCACGACTACAGCGAGGTCACCTGGCGGGTGTTCAACAACGTCGATCCCGAGCGGGACACGGTCATCGTGCGGGGACCCCTCGACGTGCTCGACCACTCGAGCCCCTTCGCCCGGTACGGCGCCAAGATGGGCATCGACGCCACCAAGACCTGGCCCGACGAGGGCCACGGTCGCGAGTGGCCGGACGAGCTCGCCATGGACCCTGGCCGTCACCCGTCGCGTCGACGAGCGCTGGAAGGAGTTCGGCCTGCCCTTCTCCTGACCCCCGGGGGGTATCGGCTCCGGGGTTTTGACCCGTGTGGCAGCCATAAGTGCAGGATGGTACAATCCCCGCCAGCTCGGGCGGCCTCAACGAGGGGTAGGCCGCCCGGGATGAGATGGAGCCCACGGGGAGTCACTCTTCTTGCCCGAACGAGAACTTCGCCACCGTCCTGCGACCCGTCCCTGGTATCGCCGGGTGTGGTTCACCTGGATCGTCGTCATCGCGCTCGCGGCGATCGTCATCGGCATCCTCGTGTTCCCCGTGGCCGCGATGGACGACCAGTCATACTGCACGTCCTGCAAGGCGATGAAGCCGGCGGAGAAGACGCTGGCCGCCTCCGCCCACAGCGGCATCGACTGCACCAGGTGCCACATCCCTCCCGGCGTGATCCCCGCGACCCGGTGGCGCCTCGCCGAGGCCAGGAACGTCTGGGCCGACTACCTCGGTATGCCGACCACCGCCGAGAAGGAGCACGTCCCCACCAACGCCAACTGCCTCGAGTGCCACCCGCTCAGCGGCATCCCCGACGAGACCGACGGCGTGCGCATGAACCACGAGGAACACCTCAAGCTGCGCAACCTTCTGTGCGTCGACTGCCACGACACCGTCTCCCACAAGCTGCCCGGCCAGTCCGAGGGCGTCAGCATGGCCACGTGCTCCATGTGTCACAACGAGCAGGGCGCACCCGACGAGTGCGACTTCTGCCATCCGGCGCCGCCGCCTTCGGAACACGCGCCGGACTTCATGACGGAACATGGCGCGCAGGCGCTGGTCAATGAGGAGGACTGTCTCCGCTGCCACCACGACAAGGAGGCGTTCTGCGACACGTGCCACGGGTTCCCGCCGTCGACCCACTACTCGGGCCGGTGGCGCTACACCCATGGCGAGGACGCTGAGGCAGACCCCGCGAACTGCGAGGCCTGCCACGACGAGGCCTACTGTGCGCAGTGTCATCAGGTGAACCACCCCAGCGGCTGGCTCCAGGTCCACGGCGGCATCGCCGCCAAGGGAGAGAACGCCTGCCTCGTGTGTCACCCCCAGAGCATGTGTGAGGCGTGCCACGAACGGAACGGGGTGACACCGTGAGGAGCCGCCGTAGAAAGGCCGTCGAAGTCGGGCCTTCGAGCGGGGCGGCAGAGCGGCACCGCTCATTGGCTGTCGAGCGGGACGCCGGAGAGGCACCGCTCCGCGTCCGTCGACGGCACTGGGCGCCGGCGTTCGCCTGCATCCTCCTGATCGCCGGGCTCGCGCTGTTCGCCGGCGTGGCTGCGGCGTCCGGTCCTACCGGGGACACCGGCGCACCGCTCAGCCCGAGCGACAACGAGGAGTGCTTCGAGTGTCACGGCCAGAGGCCGGTCAACGGCACCATCACCGTGGACGGCGAGCAGGTGCCCGCGTACATCGACGTCGCCGGCGAGAAGAAGAGCATCTACGTCGACCGCGCCATCCAGTCCAACTCGCGCCACGGCAAGCTGGCCTGCGTGAGCTGTCACCTCGGCTTCAACCCGGGCATGCATCCCGAGAGCGTCACGCAAGGGTGGCTGAGGACGGCCAAGTTCAATGCCTGCGGCGACTGTCACGGCGACGTGACCCGGATGTACCAGGGGTCGTTCCACGGCAATCTGGTGTACACGAAGGACGCGGACAAGGCGCCGCTCTGTGCCGACTGCCACGACGCGCACAACATCCTCCCGCCGGGGACCGACGAGTTCCGCAGCCAGCAGATGGAGCTGTGCACCCAGTGCCACGAGGACGAGGGAAGGACGTACCTCGACAGCTACCACGGCAAGGCGTACCTGCTCGGCTCCGGCGAGACTGCCGTGTGCAGCGACTGCCACGGAAGCCACCGCATCCTGCCGGCCTCCGTGCCTGAGAGCAAAGTGTCCAGCGAGAACGTGGTCCAGACCTGCGCCGAGTGCCATCCGGGCGCCAACGCCAACTTCGCCGACTTCCGCTCGCACGTCAATCCGCAGGATCCGACCTCGTCCTGGCAGATCTGGTTCTTCTGGATCGCCTACGTGTTGCTCATCACCGTGGTGTTCACCTTCTCGGCCGTCCACACCACCCTGTATGTCTACCGCGGCGCCAAAGAAGGCCTGTACTCACGTCCGCGGCACCGCGACCGCAGGGGCGACACGCGCATCGAGTACCGGCGCTTCAACGTGTTCCACCGCTGGATGCACTTCCTGGTCATCGTCAGCTTCACCGTGCTGGTGTTCACGGGCATGCCGCTCAAGTACAAGGACACCGCCTGGGCGCAGTGGTTCATGGACCTGTTCGGCGGGGTGACGGCCGCCGGCATCTACCACCGCCTGGCCGCGATCGTCACGGTCGTCTACTGGACCGCCGAGGTGGTCTTCATGATCGCCATGGTCGTCCGCGCCCGCGGCAAGAACCTCCGCGGCCCGGGTTCCATGATGTTCGGCAAGAAGGACCTGCAGGATCTGGTCGGCATGTTCTCCTGGTTCTTCGGCAAGGGTCACAAGCCGCAGTTCGACCGCTACACCTACTGGGAGAAGTTCGACTACGCCTCCCTGACCATCGGCACGGTCATCATCGGCCTCACCGGGTTCATGATGTGGTTCCCGCTCAAGACCACGGAGTACCTGCCCGGCATCTGGCTCAACATCGCGCTGGTCATCCACTCCAACGAGGCTCTGCTCGCGATGGGTGTTATCTTCATCTTCGTGCACTTCTTCAGCGCTCACCTGCGGCCGGAGTCCTTCCCCATCGACAAGGTCATCTTCACGGGCACGCTGCCCATCGATCACTACCGCCAGGACCGCCCGCTCGAGTACGCCCGGCGCGTGCGCGAGGGCACGCTCGACGACGTCCTGGTAGAGCACAAGGTCACCTGGAAGACCCTGTTCTCCGACGGCCTCTGGTGGATCATCACCCTCGTCATGGGTTTCGCGGCCCTGCTCATGACGGCGTTCATCATCTGGTCGGTGTTCGACTGAGCCATGGCTGAGCAGCCCACACCGCAGCACGTCCCCGAGGATCCCACCACGGCCCCCGAGAGCGCGAACAAGCCCGAGGATCCCGAGAAGGTGCCCGAGAGCCCGAAGAAGCCTCCCCTTGACCCCATCGAGCACGACCGGCGGGTGCGCCGCTTCCTGCTGCGGCTCTCCCTGGCCAATTGGGGCGTGGCCATCATCGCCTGGACCATCAGCGCGTTCCTGGGCATCGCCTCGCCAGCCAGCATCATCGTCTACTCGGTGTTGTTCGTCATCGGCCTGGTCGCGGTCATCGTCGCCCTCCTGACCTACGTGCTGGAGAAGTTCGGGCACGAGCCGCCGCCGGTCGCGCCGGGCGAGCCCGGCGGCGACGACGAGACCGACTCCGCGGGCGACGCCCCGGTGCCAGCCGCGGGCTGACGGGACTCTGCCGGCGTGCCCGGTAGCGGCTCCACCTCCAAGCCCGCCCTTTTCGCCCGGCTCGTCAAGATCGAGCACAGCGTCTACGCGCTCCCCTTTGCGTACGCGGGCGCGTTCCTTGCAGCGGACGGCGCGCCCACCTGGGAGCAACTCCTCTGGATCACCCTCGCCATGGTCGGGGCGCGCAGCGCGGCCATGGCGCTCAATCGCCTCATCGACGCCGAGCTGGACGCACGCAACCCGCGAACGGCCGCGCGCGAGCTGCCCGCGGGGCGGCTCGGGCGGCGGGAGGTGGGGCTCTTCACGGTCGTGTCCGTGGCGCTGCTCGTGCTGTCCGCCTTCCAGCTGTCCGAGCCGTGCCGCTACCTGTGGCCGATCCCGCTCGCGGCCTTCGTCCTCTACCCGTACGCCAAGCGCTTCACCTGGTTCTGCCACTACGCCCTCGGCCTCACGCTCGGGCTGGCTCCCGCCGCCGCCTGGCTGGCCGTGAGCGGCGACCTGGGCGCGGTGCCGTGGCTGCTGTTCTTCGCCGTGGGTCTGTGGGTCGGCGGCTTCGACGTCGTCTACGCCATCTTCGACCTGGACTTCGACCGCCGGAACGGGCTGCATTCCGTGCCTGTGGCGATCGGCGCGCGCGGGGCCCTGATCGTCGCGGCGCTGTCGCACGCCGTCACCGTGGCGCTGTTGGTCGCGGTGGGCCTGCTGTCCGGCCTTGGGCCGGTGTACTGGCTGGGGCTGGCCGCCGTCGCGGTCCTCCTGGCCTGGCCACACGTCGACATCGCCCGACGCGGGCTTGAACGCGTGGGCATGGGCTTCATGACGGTCAACGGCGCGGTCGGTCTCCTGTACGGCGCCGTCGTCGTGCTGGCTACGCTATGGCCGGGTTGAGCAGGAGAATCGTGGCCGGTGCCGGGACGATTCCCGGATACCCCGTGTGGTACAATGCTGCGCGCCGGGCGTCGAAACTCCCCGCTCCAGCGGTCACGTGGACGCTCCGGTCACCATCACATCACAGTCTGAGGGGGACGCACAGGTGAGTGACGGCGACGTCCAGGAGCCGCAGCAGACCGAGGAGCCACGACGACGCTCACGCTGGTTCGTCGTGGCCGGCCATCGTCCTGGTCGCCTGCGTGGTCGCCGTGCTGCTCCTCGTACCAGTGGTCGCCACCTCGTCCTCGTCGTACTGCGGCAGCTGCCACTCGATGAAGCAGGCGTACGTCAGCTGGCAGCGCGGCGCGCATTCCGCGGTGCCGTGCTCCGACTGCCACATCCCTCCCGGCACCATGGCCGCCATCAAGTGGCGCACCACCGAGGCGCGCAACATCTGGCTCACCTACCTGAACATGAAGCCGTCCGAGGACACCCAGCCGCGGCCGGCCAGCGAGAACTGCATCAAGTGCCACCCGCTCGAGGGCCTCATGGGGATCCCCGGCGAGATCCGCATGCCGCACGCCCGTCACATCAACCAGAACAACCTGGAGTGCATCGACTGCCACGACCACACCGCCCACGCGGCGCCCGGAGAGAGCAGCGAAGTCAGCATGGCCCCTTGCACCATGTGTCATGAGCAGACCACCGATCCCGACCGCTGCGACTTCTGCCACTACACCCCGCCCGTCCCGGGCAAGTCGCATGCCTCCGACTTCATGACGGAGCACGGCAGCCTGGCTCTCGCCAACGAGCGGGACTGCCTCCGCTGCCACCACAACAAGGCGGACTTCTGCGACGGCTGTCACCAGAAGCCCACGCCCGGCCACTACTCGGGCAACTGGCCCTACGCGCACGGCAAGGAGGCCAAGGAGGACCGCGCTCGCTGTCTCGGTTGCCACACCGAGGAGCAGCTCTGCAACCAGTGCCACACCGTGGACCACCCGGCCGACTGGGCGACCGCCCACGCGCCGGTCGCGGCGAAGGGGATGCGGTCGTGCCTCGTCTGTCACCCGACGCAGATGTGCGTCGACTGCCACGCCACGGAGGGCGTGAGCGTGGAGGTCAGCGCGTCGTGAGTGCCCGGCGCGCTGTGCTCGTGCCGCTGGCGGCGGCCTGCCTTCTGCTGGCCGCCGCAGTTCCGGTCTCCGCGGTCACGTTCACCATCCCCACCGGCAAGACCGACCGCTGCCTCGAGTGTCACGCCAAGCCGGACCTGGGGACCGTCGACGTCAACGGGGTGGAGAAGAGCCTGACGGTCAGCGAGGACGAGTGGCACGGCTCGATCCATTCGCGGATGGACTGCACGGCCTGTCACGCGGGCTTCGAGGCTCGCGACCACACCGCCGAGGAGACGGAGGGCTGGTATGAGCAGGCCAAGCTCACGGCCTGCAGCGACTGCCACGCCTCCGAGTTCAAGATGTACGACCAGTCGTTCCACGGGAACCTCGTCATGGGCGAGGGTTCGGAGGACGCTCCCGCTTGCGGCGACTGCCACGGCTCGCACGGCATCGTCGACCCCGCCTCCACAGCGTTCCGGGAGTCGATCCCCGACGTCTGCGGGCGCTGCCACGGCGAGAAGGAAGTAACGTACCTGGACACTTACCACGGCAAGTCGGTACTCCTCGGCGACAGCTCGCGCGCCGTGTGCATCGACTGCCATGGGTACCACAGGATACTGCCGGAGTCGGACCCGGAGAGCACCGTGTCGTCCCAGAATGTGGTCGCGACCTGCGGCAAGTGCCACGAGAACGCCAACTCCCGGTTCTCGAGCTTCCTGGTCCACGTCGACCGCAGCACGCCGAGCTCGTCCCTCTGGGTCTGGCTGATGGAGATGAACCACGCCGTTCTCATCGGCGTGCTGTTCACGCTCGGCGGGCTGCACTGCTTCATGTATTTCTACAGGGGCCTGAAGGAGGGACTGTACCGCCGTGGCTAGCATCGACAGCGGCATCCGCGATGAGGGCGCCGCCCTCGCACCGGCGCCGGCCGCGCCGAAGGCCGTCCACGCGGTCGCGGGCGCCCGCACCCATTTCCGCCGCTTCACCGCGTTCCAGCGCTGGGTGCACTTCTTCATCATGATCAGCTTCTCCGCGCTCGTGCTGACCGGCATGCCGCTCAAGTACAGCGACAAGGCCTGGGCGCAGACGTGGATGGGCTTCATCGGCGGCGTGGACAACGCCGGCATGATCCACCGCTTCTCGGCGCTGATCATGGTCGCGTGCGTCATCGCCATGCTGGCCTTCTTCCTCAAGATCCTCATCCAGACCCGGGGCCGCTTCTGGGGCCCGGGCAGCATGGTGCCGAACCGGCAGGACTACCGGGACCTCAGGGCCATGGTCAGCTGGTTCATCGGTCGCAGCCCTCGTCCCAAGCTGCAGCTCGATCGGTACGCGTACTACGAGAAGGGCGAGTTCTGGGCGGCGTCGGGCGGCGTCACCATCATGTGCGTCACCGGCGCGATCCTCTGGTACCCGGAGGTCGCGGCGCGCTACCTGCCCGGCATCGTCATCAACTTCGCGCTCGTCAACCACTCCGGCGGGGCGCTGCTCGCGATGGGCTTCGTGGTCGTCTTCTGGCACTTCTTCCACGCTCACCTGCGGCCGGAGTCCTTTCCGATGGACAAGGCCATGTACGCCGGCGGGCTGCCACTGGAGGAGTACGCTCACGAGCGGCCGGCCGAGTACGAGCGCCTCGTCACCCAGGGCAAGCTCGACGAGGTGCTTGTGGCGCCCGTCAGCGAGCGGCACATGAAGATCCAGAACGTGGCCTGGTGGATCATCACCGGAGCGGCGCTCTTCCTGTGGGCGGTGTTCTGCATCTTCGTCGTGTGGGTCACGTACAACTGGATCATCTCGTTTTGAGGGTGAACAGCTTCACAAGGACTGGTACACTCATGCGAGCAGGCACTTCATCGCACGAGCCGCGATGACGTGTCGCATCCCTTCGGGGTGAGAGCCAAACGGGGAGTGTGACCGGGTCGCGTCGTGGAGGCGCGCTCCCTTCCGGGGAAAGGAGTCGGGGTGACGTCTCTGCGCCGCTGGGCGGCTCTGGCCGCAGTCGCTGTGGCCATGCTCTCCGCCGTGAGCCTGGCGCTCGCGCTCACCGCTTCTCCAGCTTCGGCCTTCACGCAGTGGCAGCACGACGGCGCCGTAGGGTGCCAATCGTGCCACAGCCAGGGCTCGCCGACCGATGCGAGCTGCACCGGCTGTCACCCAGGCTTCGCGAGCTATCCCGACATGACCTGCTGGTCGTGTCACGCGCCCGGCCAGGACACCTCCACGCTCTCCGCACCGAGCTCGGCCTGCAGCCAGGAGTGCCACCTGTGGAACTCCGTGCAGAAGGCGTACATCACCCCGAGCACGCACGGCGCCGATCCTCATCTCGGCTCCACATCCGAGTGCCTCTCCTGCCACCCGACCAGCGTGAGTGTCTTCGACCCGGGCTCGAGCCCGCATCACAGCGGTCAGGCCACCGGCTTCAACGATTGCGGCGCCTGCCATGCATCGCCGCAGGAGCACGCCGGCAAGGTGTCCTGTACGAGCTGTCACAGCGACGCTGAGGCGTTCCACCTCTTCCAGGCATCAAGCCCCGGCTACAAGAAGTGCGGCTCCTGTCACGCCATGAAGCACGCCGGCAAGAAGGTGGCGACGAGCAAGTGCGCCGCCTGCCACAAGGGCAGCTCCGGCCGTTCGGTCCAGCACTCTTCGTCGATCACGAGGAAGTTCGTGTGCAGCGGCTGCCACACCAAGAAGCTGCACGCCAGCGCCGTCAGCAAGGCGGTGAAGAGCTGCCGGACGTGCCACACCGGCAGGTACCATGCCGCGCAGCGCACGCCGCCCAAGTCGCGGTGCACCGGCTGCCACAGCATCGCCAAGCGGCACGACGACGGGTTCGCGTGCACCCTGTGTCACCGTCGCGCCGTTCATTCCACGAGGCCAAGCGCCGTCAATCTCTGATAGCCGCACTTGGACTTCCGCCTCACCAAACGCGGCGTCACCGTCGCAGCCATCGCCCTCACCGTCCTCGTGGTCTTCATCGGGGTCACGCTGGCGGCGACGTCGTCGCCGCGGTTCTGCTCTTCGTGCAAGAGCCACGTCCCCTACGTCGACGAGTGGCGACAGTCGGCCCATGACGGCGTGAACTGCGAGCAGTGCCACACCAAGCCGGGCCCGTTCTTCTTCCTCACGTCCAAGCTCGAGGCGCTGCAGCAGCCCATCGCGCAGATCACGGGCGACTACGAGCAGCCCATCCTCGGCTTCGTGCTCAATCAGTCGTGCCGCCGCTGCCACACCAACGAGAACCTGTTCAGGAAGGTCAGCAGCGGCGGGATCATCGTCGACCACGAGCACCTCATCGAGGCGGGCTTTCTGTGCCAGCGCTGCCACTCCACCACCGCGCACGGACTCGCCATTCCGCCCGGATCGCGCACGTACCCTGTCATGGAGCAGTGCCTGATCTGCCACAACAACGAGTACACGGCGCCTGACGGGACCGTCGCCACCTCACGTTGCGACCAGTGCCACGCCGAGCGCACCTACGGCGCCAGCCCCGTGTCGCACAAGCAGCCCGACTGGGACGCCCGCCACGGCGCCATCGGCGTCCTGTCCACCTGCAGCGCCTGTCACCTGCAGAGGGACGATTGCCGCAAGTGCCACAGCGATATCCTCATGCCTCACCCTGAGCCGTGGCTGTACCAGCACGGCAGGACGGTCGTGGTCAAGGGACGCAAGTCGTGTGCGCAGTGTCACAACACCACGGAGTACTGCAACACGTGCCACCAGGTCCCCATGCCTCACTCTGAGGACTTCATCGCCAGCCATCCCGGGCAGGCAGAGCGCTACGGCACGCCCACTTGTTTCAACTGCCACGTCCTCGACAACTGTCAGGCCTGTCACGAGCAGCATGCGACGGGGGACCCGCGCGCACACAGCCTGTTCGAGGGTCTCGAGTACACGCCGCCTCCGCGGGCGACGCCCACGGTGACGCCCGTGCCGGGGAGTGAGTGAGCAGTGTCCGGGAAGAAGAAGCCACCCAAGAGCCAGGTCCTCCTCGAGGGCAAGATCCCCTTGCCGTGGCTCGTCGGCGTCTTGGCCGCGCTCGGCGTGGTCTTCGTCGTGGCCATCATCGCGTTCTCAGCCGTCAACCGCATCAGCACGTGCGAGCGCTGTCACCTCATCAAGCCTGAGGTCGAGACCTACAAGCAGTCGGCCCACTACCGCGCCGGCGTGGGCTGCCAGCAGTGCCACACCAAGCCGGGAGTGTTCAACTACTTCATCCGCAACCTGCAGGGTCTGACGAACGTCATCCTCTACGTCTCGAACACCTACGAGCGGCCACTCACGACCGCGGTGGGAACCGCCAGCTGTGTGCAGTGCCACCCCAAGTCGCAGATCGAGCGTGACCAGGTCTACAACAACATCCGCGTCAATCACACGGGACTACGTGAGGCCGGCTACCAGTGCATCACCTGCCACGCCAACATCAGCCATCCGGGCACCCAGCTGGCGATCGCGCGCGTGTCGCAGAACAAGATGCCGATCTGCGCACGTTGCCACGACGGCGTTCGTCTCCCCGACGACTGCAACATCTGCCACGTGGGCGGCGCGCCGCCGGAAGAGATCAATGTCCCCATCGAGGGCAAGGTCACCCCGGCCGACTGCGAGGGCTGCCACAACGGCAAGGTCGCCGAAGCCGTCTGCTCCGACTGCCACAACGGCTTGCAGATGCCGCATCCGGCCGGCTGGATGAAGAGCCACGGGCCCATCGTAGTCGACCGTGGTAAGAGCATCTGCGCGGGCTGCCACCTCGACGACGACCCAACGTTCTGCATCGACTGCCACGGCCTCGCCATGCCGCACCCGGGTGGTTGGCTCTCCGCTCACGGTGGCTACTCGCAGGCGAGCGCCAAGAACCGGCAGAAGTGCGTCAAGTGCCACGGCACGAACAGCTGCGTCAAGTGCCACGGCCTGCAGATGCCGCACCCGTCCGGTTGGATGTCGCAGCACTCGAGCGTCGCGCGCGGCAACCCGTCGCTGTGCTCCAGGTGCCACAGCAGCTCGTTCTGCGTGGGCTGCCACGGGGTCGAGCTGCCGCACAGCAGCGCCTTCATCGGCGATCACCCGAACCACACGTACAACTCGGGCAGCGTGTGCATGAAGTGCCACGGCAACGGCGGCACCGGTCCGCAGGGCTGCTACGGTGGCGGATGCCACGCCGGTTCCATCAACTGAACCGGTGGCGATGACCCCGTCTGGGGAGCGTCAGGCATGACTGTGTATCCACCACAGAGCGTGTTCGTCGGCGTGAGCGGCGCGAGCGGAGCTCCCTACGCCGAGCGCCTCGGTACGGGCCCTGGCGGCCGCTGGCTGCCGGCTGCAGCTCAGCGTTTCCGACAGCGGCATCCTCGTGCTCGCGCACGAGCTCGAGCTGGGGGCCGCCGGTCGCGCGGCGGTCACGGCGGCGTTCCTCGAACGCGCCGGCGCGGCGGCAGAGGTGTTCGCGCCGGACGACCTCGGGGCGCTGCCGGCGAGCGGCAGCAGCGCCCCCGACGCGGTCGTCATCTGCCCGTGCTCGATGTCCACGACGGCCAGCATCGCTCTCGGGACTGGACGCACCCTCATGCACCGGGCGGCCGACGTCGCCCTCAAGGAGCGGCGGCCGCTCGTCGTGGTCCCTCGGGAGACGCCGCTCACGCAGATCCACCTGCGTCGGCTGCTCGAGCTCGCCGAGGCGGGCGCCGTCGTGCTGCCCGCCATGCCCGGCTTCTACTCGCGTCCGCGCTCGCTGCAGGACGCCGTCGACCATGTCGCCGGCAAAGTGATGAGCGCGCTCGGCTTCGAGCAGGACCTGTTCCCGCCGTGGGATGGGGGCCGCGGCTGATGGCGCCCGGCCGGTCCGGCTGCGGGGCCGGCGATCTCCCCATCGACCGCGACCCCTCGCGCATCGAAGCGATGTTCGGCGGTATCGCCGCGCGCTACGACCTCATGAACCGCATCATGACGGTGGGGCTGGACGCGAGGTGGCGCCGCATGGCGGCCTCCCAGGCCCGCCTCGCCCCGGCGGATGAGGCGCTCGACGCCTGCTGCGGAACCGGTGACCTCGCGTTCAGCCTCACGGACGCATGCCCGGGGTGCGCCGTGACGGGCTTGGACTTCACCCCGGAGATGCTCGATCGCGCGCGAGAGAAGGCCTCCGCGCGCGAGCGCCGCGGCCTTCCGGTGCCGCGCGCGTTCATCCCTGGAGACCTTCTCGACCTTCCGTTCGCGGACGGCCGCTTCGCTGCCGTCACCGTCGGCTGGGGCGTGCGCAACGTCCCCGACGTGCCCCGCGCCTTCCGCGAGATGGCGCGCGTCACCCGCCCCGGGGGCAGAGTGGTCTGCCTGGAGTCGACGCAGGCGCCGGAGGGGCCGGGCAAGCGCTTCCACGACGTGTGGCTCGGCCGCGTCGTGCCCGCGCTGGGACGCCTCGTCACCGGCGACCCCTCCGCATACGCGTATCTGCCCGCGTCCGTGGCCGCGTTTCCGCGCGCCGACGAGCTCGCCGCCATCATGGCCGGCGCGGGTCTCACCGGCGTCAGGTACCGCCGCCTCGGCTTCGGCGCGGTGGCGATCCACGTCGGTGAGGTGCCCCGCTGAGCCCGAAACCCTCGCTGAGTTGGTCGTCGGCCACCCAGAAGCGGCGGATCGCGCGCGGCCTCGAGCTGGTCGAGGAGCGCCTCACCGCGGTGGCCTCGGAGTATCCCGGCGAGCTCGGGGAGGCCTGCCGCGCGACCCTCGCCGCGGGCGGCAAGCGCGTGCGACCTCTGCTCACGCTGCTCTGCGCCCGCATCAGCGCAGCGGCGGACGAGCCGGTGCTCCGCGCGGCGGCCGCGGTCGAACTGCTCCACATGGCCACACTCGTCCACGACGACGTGCTCGACCGCGCGGAGTTGCGCCGTGGCCGGCCGACCGTGGCGCACCAGTTCGGGTCCGCCACCGCCGTGTCCGCCGGGAACTACCTGCTGGCCCGCGCCTTCTCGGAGCTCGTCGGCGCGGGCGATCCCTCCGCGGTCGACCTCCTGAGCGCCACCGCCGTAGGGTTGAGCGAGGGCGAGGTCCTGCAGCGGGCCGAGGCGCACGACGTGGGCGTGGGCGTCGAGGCCTACGTGCGCCGCTGTGAACGCAAGACCGCGGACCTCTTCTCGGCGGCGTGTTCCCTCGGCGCCCTGCTCTCGGGGGCGAAGGAAGCGGTCGGCGCCGTCGGTGAGTACGGCCGCCTCATCGGCCTCGCCTTCCAGGTGTTCGACGACATCCTCGATTGCAGCGGCGACGAGGCCGCGACCGGCAAACGGCCCGGCGCCGACGTGCGGGACGGCACCATCACATTGCCGCTCATCTACGCCCTGGAGGTCCGGCCGGAGCTGGCGGAGATCCTTCGCCGGCCGGACCCCTCCGACACCGACGTGGAGCTCGTCCTGGGCGCCGTCGCCGAGACGGGCGCGCTCCAGCGTGCCCGCGACGACGCTTTGCGGTACATTGATGACGCACGCGTGGTCCTCTCCGCCTGCCCCGGCACCGTAGAGCGCGGCTTGCTCGCCCAGGTGGCCGCGCAGGTGGTCGACCGCTACAGCTGACGACCCCCGGAGCCCACCTCTTGAACCCGACCGAGATCTCCGCGCTCACCGCGCGCTCCGGCCTCGACCACATCTGGCGCAAGGTCGAGGCCGCCGACCGCCTCAGCGGCGACGACGCGACCCAGCTGCTCGCGTCCGGCGATATCCTGGCGCTGGGCGCCATGGCCGACTTCACCCGCGCGCGCACCGCCGGCGACGAGGTCTACTTCATCTCCAACCGCCACATCAACCACACCAACGTGTGCCGCAACCGCTGCCTCTTCTGTGCCTTCAGCCACGACGAGGGCGACGCGGAAGCCTACACGCTGTCCGTCGACGAGGTCGTCGAGAAGGCGCGCGAGACGCTGGCGGTGGGCGGCATCAGCGAGATCCACATCGTCGGCGGCGAGCACCCCGACCTGCCGTTCAGCTACTACCTCGACATGATGCGCGCGCTGCGCGGGCTGGCGCCGGACGTCCATATCCAGGCGTTCACCGCCAGCGAGATCGCGCACTTCGCGCGCATCAGCCACCAGTCGGTGAGCGAGGTGCTGCGGGAGCTCAAGGACGCCGGCCTCGGGTCGCTGCCCGGAGGTGGCGCCGAGGTCTTCAGCGGCCGCGTGCGCGACATGATCTGCGAACGCAAGATCAGCGGCCAGACCTGGCTGGACGTGCACCGTGCCGCCCACGAGGTCGGGATGAAGTCCAACGCGACCATGCTGTACGGGCACGTCGAAGAGCCGGCGGAGCTCGCGGACCACATGGTCCGCCTCCGCGAGCTCCAGGACGACACCGGCGGCTTCAACGCCTTCATCCCTCTGAGCTTCCAGCCGGCCAACACCGGGCTCAGCGAGCTGCCCGGCCCCACCGGCTTCGACGACCTCAGGATGCTCGCCGTCGGCCGCCTCGTGCTCGACAACTTCCGCCACGTCAAGGCGTTCTGGATCAACGTGGGCCTCAAGCTGGCGCAGGTCTCGCTGGCGTTCGGCGTCAACGACCTCGACGGCACGGTGGTGGAGGAGAAGATCAGCCACGCGGCGGGGGTCGACACGGGCCAGGAACTCAGCAAGGCCGAGCTGGTGCACGTGATCAAGGCGGCCGGCCGCGTCCCGGTGGAGCGCGACACGCTCTACAACGTCGTGCGGCGGTACGATGGCGCCTGAGCCGACCGCGGCGGATGCTCCGGCCGACGCTCCCGTGCGCGTCGGGCGCATCGAGTTCGTCAACTGCTTCCCGCTCTATCACCACTTCGAGCGGGAGCTCGCCGCCAGGGGCGTCGGCGCCGCGATCGTCGAGGGCTACCCCGCGGCGCTCAACGACATGCTGGAGGAGGGGGCGATCGACGTCACCGTGTCGTCCTCGATCGCTTTCGCCCGCAACGCCGATGCGCAGGTCCTGCTGCCACAGGTCTCCATCAGCTCGTACGGCGCCGTCGACTCCATCCAGCTCTTCGCGCGCACGCCGCTTGCGCAGATCCGCCGGGTCGCGCTGACGGAGAAGAGCGCGACCTCCATCTGTCTGCTGAAGGTACTCTGCCGGGAGTGGGGCATCGAGCCCGAGTTCGCGCCGCGGCACGGGCCGCTCTCGGAGGTCCTCAAGGACTTCGACGCGCTGCTGCTGATCGGCGACGAGGCGCTGCATCTGCTGCGTGTCGAGGCCTACCCGCACCACTTCGACCTCGGCGCGGAGTGGAAGAGCGTCACCGGGCTGCCGATGGTGTACGCGGTGTGTGCCGCGCGGCGCGACTTCGTCGACGCGCGCCCGGAGGCGGTCGCCGCCGTCGGCGACGCGCTGCTCGCGTCGCGCGACGCGTGCGCGGCGGCTCCCTCCATCACCGCCGCCGCGGCGGCGCAGACCTACGACTTCAGCCAGGCGTACCTCATGGACTACTTCGACAAGCTCAAGTTCGGCTTCACGCCCGAGTACCGCG
Organism: uncultured Thermoleophilia bacterium; assembly: GCA_963705205.1. Classification (GTDB taxonomy): domain Bacteria; phylum Actinomycetota; class Thermoleophilia; order UBA2241; family UBA2241; genus CAIXSE01. Next base: position 41,346 of record CAVPJG010000009.1, on the reverse strand, counting down.
CCGGCTTGCAGGAGTTCTACCGTCGCGCCGCGGCCGTCGGCGAGCTCGGGCGCGTGCCCGACCTCGAGGCGTGCATGACGGGCGTGTGCTGAAGGGCGGCCGATGAGCTGCAGCAGCCTCATCTTCCGCCGCCCCATCCCCGAGGACTGGGAGCGCGTCATGGCCGTCATGCCCGCGTGGTGGGACGGCCGCGACCTGCGAGCGATGCTGCCGCGGATCTTCTTCGAGCACTTCCGCGGCACTTCGCTGCTGGTGGAGCACGAGGACAGGCTCGTCGCCTTCCTTGTCGGCTTCTTCTGTGCCGACCACCCCGACGAGGCCTACGTGCACTTCGCCGGCGTCGCCCCCGAGTGGCGACGCGTCGGACTGGCCGGCGACCTGTACCGGCGCTTCATGGCCCTTGCGCGCGCCGACGGACGCACTGCGGTGCGCGCGGTCACGGCGCCGGTCAATACCGGGTCCGTCGCCTTCCACACGGCCATCGGCTTCTCCGTCCTGCCCGGTGACGACGAGATCGACGGCGTGCCTGTCACGACGGACCACGGCCCGTACGGCGACCACCTCGTGCACTTCCAGCTCATGCTAGAGCCGGAGGCCGGCGCGTGAACACCATCGCCTGGCGCGTCGCCGAGCCCAAGGACGCGGCCGCGGTCGCGAAGGCCATCGACGACTGGTGGCCCGGCCGCCACATGGTGCACGCGGTGTGCCCGCAGCTGTTCGAGCACCTCGGCGACACCTGCGTCATCGCCGAGGAGGATGGAAGCCTGGTCGGCTTCCTCGTCGGCTTCGTCTCCCAGCGCATGCCCGGCACGGGCTACGTCCACTTCGCCGGCGTCCGGCCCGACCGTCGCGGACTCGGGCTCGGCAAGGAGATGTACCGGCGGTTCACGGCCGCAGCGCGCGCCCGGGGCTGCACGCGTCTCTACGCCGAGACGGGCACGTGGAACACGGACTCGATCGCCTTCCACCGCGGCGTCGGCTTCGAGCTGGAGCCCGGCGACGAGACCGTCGGCGGCCTGCCCGTGCATCACGACGCCGCCGGCGTCGGCTTCGACTTCGTCGTCATGATCAAGCGGCTCGACCGGGAGGCCTCGTGAGCGCGCAGACGCCGGGGCGGATGACAGACGCCGAGGCGCTCGCGCTGCTCGAGAGCGGCGACCTGCTGGGCGCCGGCGCCCGCGCCGACGCCGTCCGTCGCCGCCTGCACCCCGGCGATGAGGTCACCTTCATCGTCGACCGCAACATCAACTACACCGACTACTGCATCTCGGGCTGCCGCTTCTGCGCCTTCTACAAGAAGCCGGGGAGTGGCGAGGGCTATCTCCTGGCCGAGGCGGACATCCACCGCAAGGTCGAGGAGACACTCGAGCTCGGCGGCACGGCGATCATGATGCAGGGAGGGCTGCACCCGGAGCTCGACATCTGCTGGTTCGAGAGGGTCTTCAGCGGCATCAAGGCCCGGTACCCGGTCCACATCCACTCGCTCTCGCCGCCCGAGATCGTCCACATCTCGCAGCTCAGTGGACTGACGGTGGAGGAGACGCTGGCGAGGCTGCACACCGCAGGCCTCGACAGTCTGCCCGGCGGCGGGGCCGAGGTCCTCGTCGACCGCGTGCGCAGCGCAATCAGCCCGCACAAGATCCCCACCGACACGTGGCTGAACGTGATGCGCGTCGCCCACGGCCTCGGCATGAAGACCACGGCGACCATGATGTTCGGCTCGCTCGACACTCTGGCGGAGCGGATCGAGCACCTGCGCCGCATCCGCGACCTGCAGGACGAGACCGGCGGCTTCACCGCATTCATCCCCTGGACCTTCCAGGCCGGCAACACGGAGCTGCAGGCCGGCCATACGCCGGCCACCGGCATCGACTACCTCCTGATGCTCGCGGTGACGCGCATCTACCTCGACAACGTGCCCAACGTCCAGGCGTCCTGGGTCACGCAGGGCCTGCGCATCGGGCAGGTCGCGCTGGCGTTCGGCGCCAACGACATGGGCTCGACGATGATCGAAGAGAACGTGGTCGCCGCCGCCGGCGTGCGCAACCAGTGCGACGTCGGCGAGATGGTGCGGCTCATTCGCGCCGCCGGCCGCTCCCCCGTCCAGCGGGACACGCTGTACGGGGAGGTGCGGCGCTACTGAAGGCCCCCCGGCAGCCTCGGCCCGGCCTCACTCGATGCCGGAGGGCGGCTGCGCAGCCGCCGCCGGCTGCGCTCCGTCGCGTGCCGCAAGTTCGTCGCCGGGCGGCGCCGGCCCCGCGGCGCTGACGCGTCGCCACTCCCGGCGCAGCACCGGGGCGGCGGCGGCGAGCCCGGCGAGGCTGAGGACGCCCCCGACCGCCATCACATACCCGGAGATCCAGCCGTAGACCACCGGCGCGACGAAGGTGCCTATCATGCCGGCCAGCTGCATCGACGTCGTCTCGAGCCCCGTGACCGTGCCCAGCCACTTCTGCGGGCTCACCTGGACGAGGAAGGCCTGCTTGGCCGGGTACGAGAACGCGATCGCGAGCCCCTCGACCACGTTGACGGCGAGGAAGAGGGCGAGGTTCGTCGTCGTCCCGTAGAGGATCCAGGCGACGCCCGAGATGGCGTACCCGGCGAACATGAGCGCGAACCGGCTGTAGCGGTCGGCGAGCATGCCCCCCGCGAACGCGAGCAGCATCGGCACGCTGAAGGCGATCCAGGTGAGCGAGATGTACGTCATCGAGGCGCCCAGGTGGTCGAGCCAGATGCTCCAGACGACCTCGAAGGCCCCCATGGAGAGGTGGCTCGTGAAGCCGACGACGAGAAAGGCGATGATCGCCGGGGAGAGAATGGCGCGGTACGGCGGGCGCTCGGCCTTGCGGCCGCGCCTTGCCTCCCGCCGCGCGGTCACGTGCGTCGGCTCGCGGATGAAGGCGAGGATGGCGACGGCGGTGAGCGCCGTGAGGATCGCGCCGAAGTAGAAGATCGCGTAGAAACCGTCGCGGCCGCCGCCGAAGTAGTGGTAGAGCGGTGGAGCCAGCGCCGGCCCCGCGATGAGACCGCCGAACTGCGCCGAGGTGAGGATGCCGTAGGCCTTGCTGCGGTTCCGCTCGGTGGTGATGTCGGCGACGAAGGCCATGGCGGCCGGCGCTACCGCGGCGGTCCCGATGCCCTCGAGCAAGCGGAAGAGGACGAACCACCACGGGTCGGACGTCCGCGTGAAGAGGAACATCGCCAGGGCGTAGAGCACGACGCCGAACAGCATCACCGGCTTGCGCCCGATCGTGTCGCTGAGCCAGCCGAACGGGGACGAGAACAGGAGCGTGCCCAGGTAGAACGCGGCGGCGATCAGCCCGATCATGAACAGGGAGCTGTGCGCCTCGTCCTTCAGGAAGATCGGCAGGTAGGGCATGATCGCCCCGAACCCAGTCCATACCACGAACTCGGCAGCGCTGACCACGCCGAGCTGCATCCAGCTCGTGCGCGGCGCGCCGGCGCCGCCGGTCGTCTGCGTGTCATTCGGGGAGGTCATGGATGAGCTGTGTTCCCGCAGTGGTTTGACGGCCGGCCCACCCCGGCTCGTCGGGCTGCGGGATCCGCCGCAAGGCTATCACCGGGTCATGTGCCGGCGCAGCCGGACCGCTACGAGTCGCGGACCTCGCGGGTGAGGAGGCCGACGAGCGCGGAGATCGCGACGATGGCGCCGGCGACGATGAACAGCACGCGCACGTCGACGACGACGGCCAGCGCGCCGCCGACGAGCACCGAGAGGGCGTACACGCCCTGAGTGATGGTGAACCGCGTCCCCAGCACCCGGCCGCGCATGCCGTGCGGCACGACCTCCTGCAGGTAAGTGTCGACGGCGATCAGGACGACAGCGTTGGCAAGGCCGAAGACGGCCAACGGAACGGCCGCCATCCACACCGAGTCGGTGGTGGGCACCAGGGCGAGGCAGGCGCCCATGAGGGCGAGCCCCGCGATCATGACCCTGCCCTTGTGCACGCGCGTCGCCAGGGCCACGAGCGCCAGGGAGCCGGCGAGGTACCCGGCGCCCACTGCCGCCTCGAGGGCGCCGAACGCTCCCGCCCCGCCCTCCAGCACCTGGACCGCGAACAGGAAGGTGAGGGGGTAGGCGGCGCCGAGTCCCGCGACGCAGACGATGATCATCACGGTGTTGGCGCGGAGGCCGCGGTCGCGGCTCAGGAAGCGGAAGCCTTCCTTGAGCTCCCCCCACAACGCGCGCGCGGTCCGCTCCGCCGCCGCGCCCACCGACGGCTTGTAGCGCATGAGCCCGAGCGCCGCAGCCGACACCGCGAAGGTGATGGCGTCGAGCCCGAACGCGACAGATGTGCTGACCGACGCGAGCAGCAGGCCGGCGAACGCCCAGCCGAGGATCTCGGTCAGGTTCTCGCCGGTCGACAGCAGCGAATTGGCGCGGAGCAGCCGGCCCGGCTGGACGATCTCCGGCAGCATAGCCAGCTTGGCGGGGTCGAAGAAGACGCCGGCCGAGGCGATCGCGAAGCTCAGCACGAACACGGCCGGCAGGGACCGGGCGGCGACGAATGGGACCGCGAGCACCAGGAAGGCCCGCACCAGGTCCGCCGCGATCATGAGCCGGCGCTTGTCGAACCGGTCGGCGGCCACGCCGGCGAACACGCCGAAGAGAACTGTACGGGAGGGTGTACACGGCGAAGACGGCGCCGGTGCTGAGGGCAGAGCCCGTGCTCTGGTACACGAACCACGGGAAGGCGAGCGCTGCCAGCCGGTCGCCGATCTGGGAGACGAACTGTCCCGCCCACAGCAGCATGAAGCTGGCGTTGCGGTAGAGCGGTCTGAACTGAGTCTCTGCGGCGACGGCGTTGGCTTCTATCGGTCTTCCCCCTGAAGCACGTCGTGTCCTGTGCGAGGCTCCGGACGTGTGCGAACGCGGCCGTGTGCGAGCGGCCGCGTTCCCAAAGCGTACATCAACACGTTGACGATGTCGCGGTGCGCCTGCGGTCGCCGCGACCCTTCCTCAATGTGTTGTCCACTTTGGCAACTCTACGGGGGGATATTGCCCGTTTTGTCCTAGCAGGCGGGGTATGCGAGGCCAGACTGGCCTCCATAGAGTCAGCGCACCTAGTCGTCAACCACAAGTCATCGGCATGTGGTTGCGGAACCCTTAGCCCTCGGGAGGACAACGTGAAAGCTCAGGCTGGGAAGATGCACATCAGCTTCGCTGGGAAGATGCACATCAGCTTCGCTGGGAAGATGCACTGACACGGGCGATCGATCGACTGAGGTAACATCATGAGCAAGAAGATCGAGAAGACGCTCGCCTCCCTTCTTTTCGCAATCGTGACGAGTGGCGGCAGTAGCAAGATGCACTGAGCCCTCAAGCTCCGTTTCGTCGGTGCCGATAGACGGGGCACTGCAGACCCCGAGAAGGTACCGTGTCGTTAGCTGAGCGTGACTACCGCGTTCTCACCGTGGGCTTGGCACTCTGTGCCGGGCTTGCTGTGGTGTACGCTGCCGTCTTTCCCGGACCCGTTCCCGTTTCATCCGCGATCATCCGCGACGCACTTGTCTTTGCCATTCTGGCCATCATTGCCGACGAGATGTCTGTCGAGGTCTCGGATCGCGTGACTCTCAGCGCGGGCAACCTCCCGATCCTTCTCGCGATTATGTTCACGGGTCGACTGCCAGCGATAGGAGTGGCTCTACTTGTTGGCCTCTGGGGTGCTTGGCGCGAGAGTTCCCGTTTCGTGGCTGTCTACAATGCCTCCAACTACGTAATCTCCGCCTTTCTTGCGTCGTTGGCCTTCGACGCTCTGCTCTCGCCTCTCAGCGTGGAGCTCGACAAGCTGACCGTCGGCCTACTGCTTGCAGGTGGTGTGGCGGCGGTGACTTGGGAGGCCACCAACCTGGCACTGCTCAGTCTCGGTATGCGCGTGAAGTACCGTCGCGCGTTCCGCGCATTCTGGCGGCAGGAGATGCCACCCTTCCTTCGTTCCCTCGGCGTCCTGCTGCTCCTCGGATTGGCCATCGCCGCGTTGTACGCGGCCGCCGGCATCATCGCGGTCACGCTGCTCTTCGTGCCGCTGTTCGCGAGCCAGTACATGTTCAAGCTCCTGGTGCGCGAGCGCGAGCACGTCGCCCGGCAGACCGAGCTGAGCGATCAATACCTCGAGATGAACATCGGCTTGGCTGCCGCCATGGTCGTGCTGCTCGACAGCAAGGACGAGTACACGGCACAGCATTCGGCGGCCGTCGCCATGTACTGTCGCGACATGGCGAACGCCCTGGATCTCCCGGAGGAGGAGGCCGAGGCCCTTCACCTGGCGGGTCTTCTTCACGACCTCGGCAAGGTCGGCGTACCGGATGCGGTTCTGCGCAAGGCCGCCACCCTCGACGAGGGGGAGTGGGAGTACATCCGTCAGCATCCCGAGAAGGGCGCTGAGGTGCTCTCCCACCTCGCCGCGTACCAGGAGGTGGCGGACATCGTCCGATTCCATCACGAACGCCTGGACGGCAGTGGGTATCCGAACGGGATCCACGGCGATGCGATCCCCGAGTTGAGCAAGGTCCTGGCCGTGGCGGACAGCTACCACGCAATGACCTCCGACCGGCCGTATCGTGGCGCGCGCAGCTCGTTCGAGGCGCTCAAGGAGCTCCGGCTCATGTCGGGGACGACGCTCGATGCGACCTACGTCGAAGTGCTTGCCAAGGTCCTGAGGGACAAGGACCTCGCCTATCGTGACGGCAGCTCCACGGACTTCATGGGCGAGTACGAGCGCGGCCGCATCAACCTCCGGCTGCGCGGCCATGCGCTCGCCGACGTCAGTGGTCTCTCCGTGTCGCGACAGGAAGACCCAGCGGCAGGCTGACGAGCGCCCTGGCAGTGAGCCCTGCCGCCACCGCTTTCAGCACGTCCAGCCACACGAACGGTACGACGCCCGTCAGCACCGCGGCGCCCGTGGTCAGATCCAGCTGCAACGCGAGCCAAACCGGACCCAGCACGTAGATCGGCACGAGACCACCGAGCCCCGCGATCAGGAGTCGACGCAGACGCCGCTCGCCCGTGCCGGCGATGAGGCCGGAGACGAGCGCGGCGCCGAGGAAGCCGAAGAGATACCCCCCCGTGGGGCCGAACAGGGCTCCAAGACCCGACGCACCTCCGGCGTAGACCGGCGCCACCAGCCCGAGGACGAGGTAGGCCAGTACGCTGAGCACGCCCAGCCGAGGCCCGAGCACCATGCCCGCGAGCAGCACGACGTAGACCTGGAGCGTGAAGGGGACGGAGCCGACCGGGATCGCGACGAATGCCGAGGCTGCGAGGATCGCCGTGAAGAGCGCGGCCGTCGCGAGCTCGCGGGTGGTGAGTCGGGTCAATCATCAACCTCTCTGAGCACCGAAGAGGTGACAATGTACCGGCCTCCCGGGCGGTCGTCAAACGGCCCGGGAGGCCGGCGCCGCGTCAGGGCTGCAGCGTGACGTCACCCGAGTGGAAGCTGCGCACGCGACGGTGCGGCAGTTCCACGAGCAGCGCTCCGCGGTCGTCGATGCCCGCCGCGGCCCCGATCACCGGTCCCTGGCGGGTCTCGACGCTGATGGTGCGTGCCAGGAGGTAGTCGCGTTCGCGAAAGGCCGTGAGCGCCTTCTCGAACCCGGAACGGAGGGCGGCATGGTAGTGCGCCTCGAGGCTCAGGAGGAGGGTGGCGAGGACATCGCTGCGGTCGACCATCTCGCCGCCGGCGATCTTGAGTGAGGTGGCGGTGCGCCGCAGGGCCACCGGCAGCTCGCTGAACTCGGTGTTCACGTTGAGTCCGATGCCGAGCACCACCCAGTCCACCTCGTCCCGCTCGCCCGAGACCTCCATCAGGATGCCTCCGGCCTTGCGGTCCGCGATGAAGAGGTCGTTCGGCCACTTGATCGCTACCCGGGCCGGGACGTGCTTCTCGACGGCTTCGGCCGCCGCGGTCGCCGCCACTATCGTGAGAAGGTGCGCCTCACTCATCGGCAGCGTCGGGCGCAGGATCACCGAGAAGAGCAGCCCCTTGCCGGCCGGCGAGGTCCAGCGCCGGCCTAGGCGGCCGCGGCCGGCCGTCTGTGCCTCGGCCACGACGACCGTGCCCTCAGGCGCACCTTTCAGGGCGAGCGCTTTGGCCTCGAGGTTCGTGGACTCGATCTCGTCGTGGTAGCGGAAGGAGTGTCCGAACATCGTGTTCTCGGTCCGGTGCGTGACGTGACCCATCGAGAGGCGTACAGGCTCGTCCTCCAGGCGGTAGCCGCGCCGCGACACGCCGAGGATGCGGTAGCCGCGCTTGCGCAGCGACTTGACGTGCTTGTGCACGGCGTTGCGCGAGATCCCGAGCACGTCGCTGATGGCCTCTCCCGAGACGAAGTCGTTGCTGTCCCTGAGGATGTCGATGACGGTCTTCTTGCGCTGGCTCATGGCGGCGGACTCGACATAGGTGACGGAGACTGATGACTCCATTGGACTCCCTTTCGCTTGCGGGGGCACGGTGCGAAGAGGCTAGTCGTGCCGAGTCCGGGGGGAATCATACCCAGGGTTGATTTCGAGTCACTTCGGCGGGTGGAGACGGCGATGGGAGTGCTCCTCGCGACTGTCGACGACCAGACCAATGAGACGTTGGTATTCGAGGACTGCACCCACGCGTGTGGTCTGGTCGAGCTTGCGAAGGATGTGGTTGACGTGTGTCTTCACGGTCGGGATCGCGATGAAGAGATCGGCGGCGATCTCGTCGTTGGCGCGGTCCGCCGCCATCAACTCGAGTACTTCTCGCTCCCTGGGGGTGAGCTCGCTCAGTGCCGAGGAGCCGGCGGATGAGTGGCTTGGTGATGCCGGCCACGCGGCGCGTGAACGGTCATTCCCGCCCGGTCCGCTTCCCCCTCTGCCGGCGCTGACGTGGTCGATCCACGTTCCCACCTGTGATGGGCAGAGCTGGCGCAATGCCTCTGCCGTCTCGGGGAAGCGCCAGTAGTGACTGAGGGCCTCCACGAGCGCCGGTCCAAGGCCGTTGCTGCGGTGCCGGCGCAGGATCAAGGTGGCCAGCTCTGGCCGACGACCGAGCTCCTGCGCGATCAGGTTGATGTGGCCAAAGCGGAGCTGTCCTGGCAAGCACTCCTCCAGCAGACCTACGGCGGCTGCGGAGTCGTCCTCGGCGTCCGCGAGAATCGCCCCGAATAGGAGGCTCTTGAACTCCACGAATCGCACACCGGCGGCCGACGCACGCGCCGACAACTCCAGGAGGGCTGCGCGCTGGCCGCCTTCAAGAATGCCCCTCGCCAAGGCGAGATTGGCTCTTGCATTGTAGGCGAGGTAGGGGTCACGATCCGCGCCAACGGTCTCCGTCGCGGACTGCGTCGGACCTAGCGCGCCTTCGTGATCCTTCGCCCTGCGCAAGACGGTCCCTTGATGCATCAGGCAAGAACAGAGCATGGTCGGATCGAGGGCATCCGAATGCTCACGAAGTCGCTTCAGCCGCTGCAGCGCCGCCTCCGGGTCCCTCCCATGGACGCCTGCAGAAATGCCATGTTGTCTTCGATGTGGGAGGTGAGGGTGTCGCCGAAACCGTCTGCTGCGGTAGCCGCTTCATGGAGATGACGCAGCGCCGAATCGTAGTCACCGAGTGCCATGTCAATCATGCCATGTGTATTCAGCGATGCAGCGCGCTGAGCGATTGTCCCCTCTTGGTTGTAGCCGTCTCGTATGAGTCCGTGCGCGGCAAAGATGTCGCCTCGGTAGAAGGCGGCATGGGCGCGAAGGGCCTGCGCTCGGGCGGCCTCCTCAGGTCCTGCAGTCCTTAGCAGCTCCTCGGCTGTCGCGGATGCGGTTTCCACAGTGCCCCAGCGACGCATGTCCACAGCCGCAGACAGCAGGCTCAAGAGGGAGTGGAGGCGATCAGCATCGGATGATGCGAGCTCGAGAGCGCGGTAGCAGGTTGCCATGCTTGCAGCCGAGTCACCCGACCAGAACTGAGTCCACTCTGTGATCGACAGCACCTGATAGAGGTCCTTTTCAGTCCCATTCTGCAGGATGTCTGCCGCTGATTGCAGACCAGCCAGCGCTGCCGAGAACCGGCCCTCGCGTGCGTCTAGGACTGCGGTGACGACCAGCGCCCACGGCTGTCCAGCGTCTGCCGCCGGCGACAGCGTGCCAACCCAGTGACGCAGTTGCTCGGAGGGGCGGCGTTCCAGTTCGGCTTCGCCGCCGCGGGCGATCACTCCGAGCGCCAGCTCGGCCTCGTTGGCCCCGAGCAGGAGCTCGACGGCTCCGGGACGATCGCCGCAGGCCTCCAGCACGACGGCGGTCTCACGCTGCAGCGCTCTGAATGCGCCCTCGCCCTCGTCCTGGACGAACCGCTGTCGCAGGAAGTCGCGAAGGAGATTGTGATAGCGATACGTGCCGCCGCGGCCGGTGTCGAATGTGAACACCTGGTTCTTCGCGAGGAAGTGCAGGTGGCGCGAGGCGTGGCTCGTCCCCGTCAGGCGCTCGGCGAGCTCACCGTTGACGTGCTCGAGGCAGCAGGTGCGCAGGAGGAAGCGCTGGATCTGGGCCGACTGGCGCTGGAACACCTGCTCCGCCAGGTACGAGAAGACGTCCATCCGAAGGCGCGGATCGCCGAGCGCCTCCTCGAGCGACGCTGCGTCGAACCAGGCGAGCGCCATGCCGGCGAGCACCACGCTCGCCGGCCATCCCTCGGTGAGGGCATGCAGGCGCCGCACGTGTTCGGGATCGTGCCGCTTTCCGGACCGTTGCCGCAGCACCTCGGCGACCTGGCCGGCGTCGAAGGGGAAGAGGTCGCGCGGGACCCGGGCCACCTCGCCGGCCAGGCGAAGCTTCTCGAGCCGGAAGGTGGGTTCGTAACGAGTGAGGACGATGAAGCGGATCGTCTCCGGGCAGTTGTCCAGCAGGTAACCGAGTACGTCGTTCATCGCCGGCGCGTCCATGGTCTCGTGGTAGTCGTCCAGGATCAGATAGATCCGGCTCGACACCAGACGGTCGGCCTCTGCGCAGAACTGTGCGGCGAGCGCTTGGGGAGGGATGTCGGGGACCGGGCCGGAATCGAGCTCGCGCAGGAGCGCGGCGCCGAACCCCGGCAAAAGGCGCTGCACGGCCCGGGTCATCGCCGCGAGAAAGGCAAGTGGGTCATGGTCGAGGATGTCCAGCTTGTACCACGCGGCCGGACATCCGGAGAGGTCCAGCACGGCGGCCGTCGTCGTTGTCTTGCCGTAGCCCGCCGGGGCACAGACCACCGTGAGGCGGCGCTCGAAGGCGGCGGCGAGCGCCTGCCGTGCCTCAGGACGCAGGCTGACGTGGTCGAGGCGGGGCCGGAGGTGCTTCGCCTCGATCGCCACGGGTCTTGCTCTTTCATGCGGCACGTGCGCCCCCGAGTCTCGCCTCGTCAGGGACGGATACTCTAGCAGGGATGCGAGACCCGATGGCCCGGTGAAGGGGGCCAGTGGGTGGACGATCGCCGGGAAGGCCAGAGACGTCTCCGTACGTGGAAGCGGGGGGCCGGGAGCCAGGTGTGCAGGGGAGGCTCCCGGCCCCCCGCGTTCTGTTCCGCCGGGGGGACGGCTTTGTATCTAGGTGGTCGTCGTCAGACGGCCACCGCGATGGACTCGATGGCGCTCTCGGCCTTGGGGGCCACGAGCGGGACGCGGATCTCGAGGACGCCGTCGGCGTAGGCGGTCTCGAGCACGTCCAGATCGACCTTGCGCGGCAAGGCGACGTCGCAGGCCAGGTCGATGGTGCGGTCGGCGCGGCCGCGGATCTGGAGCACGCTGTCCGTGGCGTGCAGGTCCACGTCGCCGGACTCGAGGCCCGGGACGGTGACGGTGATGGCGATCGCGGCGCCGGTCAGGCGCGCGTCGACCGGCTGGGCGCCGTGACGGCTGTGGGTGGGGCGGAACTTCCAGAGCCTGCCGCTGTTGTCGAAGGTGAGGCTGAGGTCGTTCTCGATGAGCCAGTCCTGTCGCATGGTCTCTCCTCTTTGCGCCGCCGGCACCGCGCGCCGGAGTTCAGGTGTCGTTGCTCGCAGTGATACTGTAGCGAGGTCCACAGCGTGATGATGGCACCCGGACGCACACTCTTCTGTGCGGAGGTAGTCATTTGCACACCATCGACGACGCCGGCGACCTCACCGTGCGCGAGCTCCTGGAGCACTCCGGCCTCGGCCTCACGGCGGCTACCGGCGGGGTGGGGCTCGGCCGGGCCATCAAGGGCATCCACTTCTCGGACGCCGACGACCCGGTGCAGTACCTGACGAGCGAGAGCGTGCTCATCGTCAGCGGCCGCACCTGGTACCAGCACGTGAGCGTCGGCCTCTACCAGCTCGACCGCCTCGCGAGCATCGACACCGCCGCCCTCGTGGTCGCGCTGGGACACTTCGTCGACGAGATCCCCGAGCAGATGGTCGCCCGGGCGCGGGAGCTCAGGCTGCCGATCCTCCTGCTGCCGGCCGGCGCGCTCACGCGCACCGTCCTCTCCTACGTCTACCACGCACTCGCGTCCGCCGACATGCACCGCCTGCGACGCACCGTGGCCATGCAGAACGACCTGCTCGACCTGCTCATCGCGGAGGCGGGCGTGGACGAGCTGCTCGCCAAGGTGTCGCTGCTGATCGGCATGCCGATGCTGCTGCTCGACGGGACGGGCACGCTGGTCACGAGCATGGGCGAGATCGATCCGTACCGTCGCGCGCGCGAGGTGTGGGAGCACTGGGCCGAGCTCACCGACGCGAGCGCCCTGGGCATCGTCGAGGTGGGCGACTCGCGGTTCTTCTGCCGCGACGTCCTGCTCTACGGCAAGCTGGAGAGGCTGATCGTGGCGGCGGCGTCACAGACCTCCAGCTCCGAGTTTGTGGACATGGCGCTCTCCTTCCTGCAGCGGCTCATCACGCTGGACCTGCTCAAGCGCCGCGACGAGATCGTCGCTACGCGGCGCTTGCGCCGCCGTCTGCTGCGCGACCTGCTCACCGGGTCCGGCGCGCCGGACGAGCTGACGGCGCTGGTGGCCGAGCACGGGGTGGACCTGCACAGGCCGTGGCGCGTGGCCCTCTGCGACTTCGGGGACGCGCCGCGCAGGGGGCGCGGCGCGGACGAGCTCGAGGACTCGCTGGTGGAGGCGGTGGACACGTTCTGCGGGGACCGCCTCATCGCGCTTCTCAGCAGGCCCAAGGACACGTCGCTTGCCGTGCTGCTGCCGGACGGCTACCCGTCAGTCGGCGACGGCGGCGCGCGCGACCTTGCGCGCGGCATCAGGATGTTCGCCGCGGGCGAGCCGTACCGGCTGCAGATCGCCGTCGGCCTGTCCGGCTCTCACCGTGGTCCCGGCGCCGGTCCCCAGGCGCTGCAGGAGGCCATCGATGCCCTGGGCGCCGCGCAGCGGGGCATCGACGCGCAGAGCCTCGTGCTCTTCGAGGAGATGAGCGGCCGGTTCCGGCTGCTGCAGGGTCAGAGTGGGGGAGCGCTCGCCGACATCGCGAGGCGCAGCATCGCTCCGCTGCTCGAGTACGACGCCAGACGGCACACCCACCTGCTGGACACGCTGCGCACGCTGCTGGACAACCACTTCGCCATCCAGCCCACCGCCGAGGCGCTGTTCATCCATCGCAACACCCTGCAGAAGCGTATGCGGCGCATCGAGACCCTGCTCGGCGTCGATCTCACCGACATCGACGACCTCATGGAGCTGTACCTGGGCCTGCGCGCGCTGCAGCTCGTGGGAGAGGCCAAGGTGCTGGGGAAGGGCGAGCCGCCTCGGCTCAGGTCGCAGTCGCGGCCGCCGGTCACGCCTCCAAGGTGAGGGCGAGCTCGACGGCCTCGGCGGGCGTGGCCGCTCGCCGCACCCCGTCGAGCTTTCCGTCCCCGGGCGGCGCGATGGTCCACGTGTCCAGCAGGATCACCGGCTTGCCGACGTTGCGTGCCAGCGCGATCTCGCTGAGCGTGCCCCAAGCGCCGCCGAGCGCGATGACGACGTCGCCGCTCGCGACGACGCTCAGGTTGCGCGCGTAGCCCATGGCGCTGCACACGGTGTACGTGAGGTCAGGGGCGGCGCGCTGACGGTCGGCCTCCGGGAGGATGCCGATCGAGACGCCGCCCGCTCGCTTCACACCGCGCGCCACGGCCTCCATCACGCCCTCCCGGCCGCCGCAGACAACGACGAGGCCGCGTGCCGCGAGGAGCCCGCCGAGCTCCTCGGCCTTCGCGGCCAGCTCGGCGCTCGCGCGGCTCGCGCCGATGACGCTCACGTACCTGGTCTCGTTCATCCTGCACTCCCGGTCCGCGTTGTCCCGCAATCTATCGCAGGTCCGCCGCCGGGGCCCAAAGGGCGGACGGCGGCAGGACGTGGGAGGACCCGCGCTGAGTAGGGCTCCTGCTCAGCCGGTGGTCTCGGCTCCAGGACGTCTGGCGTAGAGCAGGTGGACGAAGGGCGTGAAGCCGCGGCGCTCGTAGAACCGCCGCGCCGCCTCGTTGCCGTCCATGTGGCCGACGAGCAGGTCGTCGACCCCAAGCCGCCCGAGCTCCTCCATGGCGGCGTCGAACAGCAGGCCACCGACGCCGGCGTCGCGCTCGCCGGCGGCCACCACAAGCGTATGGATCTCCGCCAGGCGCTCGCCGGTCGCATACGTCTCGTCGCCCTCGCCGACGCCGACGAGGATGTACCCGACGGCTTGCCCGTCGCGGCGGGCCAGCAGGCCGAACGAGCCCTCGCCGGCGAGCCAGCCCTCGTACTGCCGCCGGCGACGCTCCCACGTCTCGCCGGCCGGCCGCTGTGGCAGGACACTCCACACCTCGGCGTGCCGGACGAGCAGCGCCTCCCACAGCGGCCGCACCTCGTCCAGACCCGCCGGGTCGACGCGTTCGACGGTCACTGCGGCCGGTGCGTTCACGCGCGCTCCCGCTCCGGGCCGGGCGGCGCGAAGCGGCCGCGCCCGGCTGCTCTGTCCTCGGCCTCTCGGCGCAGGCACGCCCAGGGTCTGCCTGCCGGGGAACCGTAGAAGATGCGGAAGTCGGCGCGGTACCCGCGGCGCTCGTAGAGGCAGGCGGCGGCCTCGTTGCCCGTGTCGACGCCGATCTCGACGTCCTCGATGCCGCGCCGCTCCAGCTCGGCGTCGACCGCATCCAGGAGCGCCCCGCCGATCCCGTCGCCCCGCTCGGCCGCGTCGACGCACAGCGTCGCCAGCACGGCGTGCTTGTCGCCGGTGTACCAGACGGGATCGGCGCCCTCGATGCACACGAACGCGTAGCCGGCGACCGCTCCGTCCTTGCGGGCGACCAGCACGAACGCTTCGCCCGCGAGCTCGCGCTGCATCTCCGCGCGCTCCAGCTCCCAGGACTCGTCGGAGGGGCGCACCGGGACGAGGCCGTCGGGCAGGGAGGCCACGTGGTCCATGAGCTGCTTCCAGAGCGGGGCCACGAGCTCGATCTCGGCGGGGTCGAGCGGCTCGATGGTGATGTCGTCGCGCATGCGTCCTCCGGGCGGGTAGGGACCGAGACTATCGCACACGGATGGACTCGAGCACGGCGCCCAGCAGCGAGACGGCGCCGGCCTTGCTCAGCGGCTCGTTGAGGTTGCCGCACTTGGGGCTCTGTACGCAGCTCGGGCAGCCGCTCTCGCACGGGCACTCGGCGACGAGCGCCCGAGCGGCGGCGGCGAGGCTCTCGAACGCGTCGTAGCCGCGGCGCGACAGGCCGATGCCGCCGGGATAGCCGTCGTAGACGAAGATGCTCGGCGTATCGGTCTGCCAGTGCCACGGGGTGCTGAGGCCGCCGATGTCCCAGCGGTCGCACATCGCATACAGCGGCAGCAGGGCGATGAGCGCGTGCTCGGCGGCGTGCAGCGAACCCGGCGCCGCGAGGTCGTCGCTCTCGCCGAGCCGCGCCAGCGCCCGGTCGATCACCGCCTGAGGCACGACGAGCCAGAACGCCTGCGTCGTGAACGTCTGCTCGGGCAGGTCAAGCGTCACCGTGTCGAGGATGTGCCCGTCGGTCATGTCGCGCCGCTGGTAGGCGATCACCTGCTCGGTGACTTCGAGGTCGCCGGCGAAGAGGACGGCGCCGGGCAGCTCGCGCGCGTCCGCCTGCCCGGCGATCAGCACGTTCTTGTCCGTCTTGGCCTGCGTGTAGTAGCTGCCGTCGAAGTCGTCCACCAGGACGGTCCGCGTCTCCAAATCGAGGTGCTGCACGAGGTAGCTGCGTCCGAGGTGGAGGTAGACGGCGCCGGGGTGGCAGAAGCGGAAGACGCGTTCGCGCTCGACGGTGCCGATGACCTCGCCTTGCCGCCCCTCGACGATGGCGAACTGCTCGTTGCTCGCGGTCCGCAGGCCTATGGCGGAGGCGGGCGAGTACGGCTTGGACCAGACGAGCCCGTCCTTGCGCCGCCGCAGGCGGCCGGCCTGCGCCAGCCGCTCGGCCTGCAGCAGGCCGGTCTCGCCGAAGTAGGTCTCGTCGGCGGCAGTGAGGGGACGCTCGTACGCCGCCGCCTCCAGATGCGGGCCGCTGATGTGCGGGTTGTGAAGGTCGATGATCGCTTCCTCTACGCCGCGCCCCAGCAGGCGGTCGGGCTCGCGCATGAAGTACTGATCGAGCGCATCCTGGCCGGCCACCAGCACGGCGTAGCCGTGCCCGGATCGGCCGGCTCGTCCCCAGCGCTGACGCAGGCTCGTGATCGTGCCAGGGAAGCCGGTGACCAGGGCGACGTCGAGGCTGCCCACGTCGATCCCGAGCTCGAGCGCCTGCGTCGCCACCACGGCGTCGAGCTCGTGCGAGAAGAGGCGCCTCTCGATGTCGCGCCGTTGCTCCGGGGTGTAGCCGGCGCGATAGGGCTGCACGCGCTCCGCGCCGCCGCCGCCGCGCCGGTCCTCGAGGCGGCGGCGGACGTGCCCGTACACCAGCTCCGCCGCCTTGCGCGTCGGCGCGAAGGCGATCACGCGCGCTCCGGCGAGCACGCACTCGGCGGTGACGTAGCTCGCCTCCGCGAGCGCGCTGCGCCGCACGCCGGAGGCGGGGTCCTCCAGCGGCGGGTTCCAGAGTACGACCGTACGCTCGGGGCGCGGCGCCTGGTCCTCGTCGACCACGGCGAACGGCGCCCCGACGAGGCGCTCGGCGAACGCCTTCGGGTTGCCGATCGTCGCCGAGGTGAGCACGAAGCTCGGGTCCGAACCGTACTGGCGGCAGAGGCGCCGGAGACGGCGTACGACTTGGGCGACGTGGCTGCCGAAGACGCCGCGATAGACGTGCGCCTCGTCCAGGACCACGTACCGCAGCTGGTGCAGGTACTCGGCCCAGCGCTCGTGCCCGGGCAGGATGCCGACGTGCAGCATGTCGGGGTTGCTGAGCAGGATGGTCGCCGCGCGGCGCAGCAGCGGCCGCTGGTCCTGCGGCGTGTCCCCGTCGTAGATGGCCGGCACCACGCCGGGGACACGGAACCGGACGAGCTTGCGCGCCTGGTCCTGGGCGAGCGCCTTGGTAGGGAAGAGGAAGAGGGCGCGCGCCTGGGGGTCGGCGGCGAAGGTCTCGAGCACGGCGAGCTGGTAGCAGAGGCTCTTGCCGCTCGCCGTCCCGGTGCTCACGACCACGTTCTCGCCGGCGGCCAGGAAGCCCCGGGCGGCGGCCTGGTGACCGTGGAGCGAGCTGACGCCGGCCGCGAGCAGCGCTTCGCGCAGCGCGGCCGGCAGGTCCGCGGGGAGGTCGGCGGCGCGGCCGCGCCGCGCCGCCTCGTGCGTCACGGCGACGACCTGGTCGTGCCCGCCGCCCGTGAAGAACGCCTGCAGCGCCCGGGCGGCTTTGGGGGTCATGCCGGCGTCGTGATCCACGCCGCCATGGTACTCCACGCGAGGAGGGGCGCTTGCGCGCCCCTCCGCTCGACTCGCCCGGTCTGCCCCCGGCGGCTACTGCGCGATCCGCCGTCCCAGGTCGAGCGTGAAGAACCACACGGTGCCGTCGATGCCGCCGAAGCCGTCCGGGGTCTTGACCGCGCCCACACCCATGTCGCGGTAGACCTTGGTGAGGATGACCGCCCGGTGTGCCGGGGACTTCATCCACGCCCTGACGACGGCGAGCGGGCTCGAGTACAGGCCGCTGCCGTAGTAGATGTTCTCGCCGGCCTTCCAGTAGCGGTAGCCCCTGCGCGTGTAGCCGCAGCGCACGATGCGTGACGACCACGTCTCGCCGGACGGCGAGTCGTGCTGGAAGTACTGCCGCTGGCCCATGTCTGCCGAGTGGATGCGCGCGGCCTCGACCAGCCTGTTGTGGACACGGAGCTGCGGGAGGCCGAACTTGGCGCGCTGCTTGTTGACCAGCGCCGCGACCTGCTTCTCGTAGCTGCAGAGGGGAGTCGCGGCGAGCGCGGGCGCCGCAAGCAGCAGAGTGCACACCATCGCGATGAGGACGATGATCATGCCTTTGTGCATCTTCATGGCTCACCCCCGAGCCCAGCCAGGCCGTCAGGACCGGATCTGGGCCGTTGCCCGCGGCCCCTGTTCGACTCTGGTATCGGTGGAGTCCCGCGTGAGTTGAGTCATCGGCGGAAAGAAGCATCGCCTGGACTGACGACACCGGCCGGCACACGGCGGCGGCTTGCGGCGGTGCCGGGCGCGTTGTAGCTTCAGGAGCGAAATGCACACAAGCCCGGCCAATCGGCGGCGGCGACATCAGGCTCGCCGCCGCCACCAGATTCGCCGTCGGCGTGTGGTCGCGCTGGTCGTCCTCGTGACCCTCATCACCGTCGCCGTGTGGGTCGCGTACGCCATCCCCGGCCAGACGCCGGCGCGCGTGCCCGCGGGCGCCGCCCAGCCCACGTTCGGGCGCACCGCGCCGCCCGACGAGGCGCTGGTCGTCGCCCGGGTCGAAGACGTCGACGTGCTGCTCCCGGTCGCCCAGGCGGTCACCACCGCAGTGGCGTTCCACCCAGTGGACAACGGCGACGCCGTCGCCTTCTCTCCCGTCGGCAAGCGGCTCGGCGGGGGCGACCTCGGCCAGAAGATAGCCGGCATCTTCGCCGGGGACGGCGAGCTGCAGTACTACCTCATGGACGGCGACGGCGGAGAGGCGTCGCCGTCCACGGCCGGCCTCGACGTGGGCGCGGTCCCCGGGTCGCAGGTCGTCTCGCCGGTGGACGGCAAGGTCACGGCGATCAAGAAGTACAGCATCCTGGGCCGGTACACCGACGTCGAGATCGACATCCGGCTGGCCGCGGATCCATCACTGCTGCTCATCGTCACGCACATCGCCGAGCCCAGGGTGCAGATCGGCGACGTGGTGCAGCGAGGCACGACCACCCTGGGCGTCACGCGCGGCTTTCCCGCGTCGCTCGACCAGGCGCTCAGCCAGTACACCTCGGACAACGGCGATCACGTGCAGCTCGTCGTGGTGCGCGTGACGCCGGAGTTGAGCGACCTGTGAACGGCCGCCGCAGAAAGGCCGACGAAGGTGGGCCTTCGAGCGGGGCGGCGGAGCAGCACCGCTCATTGACTGTCGAGCTGGGCGCCGAGGGTGCACCGCTCCGCGCCGCCTCCGACGTGCCCGCCGCGACGCGTGCGATCATCGGCGGGTCCGGCTCCCACGCCGCCGGGTTCCCCGGCGACCTCCACCCTGAGGCGCGCGTGTTGGACGAAGGTCTCGTCTTCGAGACTCCGTGGGGCGAGAGCCCGCCGTTCACGCTCTTCGAGCTCGGTGAGCAGCGGGCGCTGCACGTCAGGATGCACGGCTGGCGCAAGGGCGTCTCGCGCGGCCGCGCCTCCCGCCAGGTCTTCAGCGTGCTGCACCGCGCCGGCGTCAAGCGGATCCTCTCGGACGCCGGCGTTGGCAGCCTCAATCACCTGCTGGACCCCGGCGACCTCGTCGTGGTGGACGACTTCGTCGACATGACGACGGACCGCGACCGCTACGGCGTCGTCGCCGGCGGTCATCTTCTCATCATGCGCGACCCTGTTTGTGCGAGAGGACGCGAGGCGCTGGCCGGCGCCGCGCGGCGTCAGGCGCCGGAGCGCCGGCTGTTCACGCGCGGCACGTATGTGGTGACCGAGGGTCCGCGCTTCGAGTCGCCGGCCGAGGTCCGCTTTCTCCAGACGCTCGGTGACGTCGTGGGCCAGAGCTTCTGCCCGGAGGTCTGGCTGGCCCGCGACATCGGCGCCTGCTACGCGGGCATCTACCTCATCGTGAACTACGCGGAGGGCGTCGTGCGCGAGTGGGAACACGAGGTGCTTGCGCAGATCTTCCGCGAGGACGCCGGTCTCATGGGCCGCATCCTGCTGGACGCGCTCGCGGCCCTTCCCCCCGGCGACGAGTGCCACTGCCGCGAGCTGCGCAAGCCCACGCTCCTCGGCTGACTTGCCGACGCGGCCGTCCCCGGTCGCCTCCCTTCACGGCGACCGCCGACGGCCCTCAACCGGTCAGCGCCCAGGCGAGCACCGCGATCGCGTTGAAGATCCCGTGCATCACGATGCAGGACCACAGCGACCCCGTGCGCTTGTAGGCCCACGCGAGGAAGAACCCCAGCGTCGCCAGCGGCACGAAGACGTCGAGCTGCAGATGCGCCAGCCCGAAGACCGCCGCCGAGGCGAGGGCGCCCCACACCCAGCCCCAGGAATTCGCGAAGCCGCGGAAGAGGAATCCGCGGAAGACGATCTCCTCGAACAGGGGGGCCATGACAACGGCGACGAGGACGAACAACGCCGCACCGGCGCCGCTGCGCGGGAACTCGTTCACGATCGGTTGCTGCTCCGGATGCACGACGAGGTCGTGCGCGAGACTCACGGCGTAGACCGCGACCAGGCCCACGGGGACCGTCCAGAGGATCGCGCGGTTGGGGCGCCGGAAGCCCCAGAGCGCCAGGGCGCGACCGGCGGTCCGGAGCGAGAAGAGCCACGCCGAGAGGCCCTGCCAGCCGTAGAGCACGAGGGCGCTCACGGCGAGCAGCGCCGCGCTGCCGGCGCTCACCGCGCCGCTCGCGCTCGAGCCGGCGCCTCCGAGCAGCGCAGCCAGCGAGAGCAGCGCCTCCGGGGCGGCGCCGATAGCGAGGCCGGCGAGCGCCTGCGGCCAGCGCCACGACGCCTGCGGCAGGTAGAGCGGCTGGCCGGGAGCGGCGGCGCGGAGCGGCGGTCCGCCGCCGGGAGAGGGTGCGACGTCGGGAGAAGGCGCGACACCCGACGGAGCAGGGCCGGGCTCGGCGGCGGGCCGCCACGCCCGGCCGGCGGCGTCGCCCGGCGCGGGCGGAGCGGCCGGCCACGTGCGTGCCGGGTCCGGTCGTGCGGCCGGCGCCTCCGGCCACGACCGGGTCGGTGCCCCGCTCGCCGGCGCCTCCGGCTGGTCCGCGGCCGGTGGTTCGTCGGCAGCGGCCTCGCGCCCGGGCACCTCCGGCGGCGGCACGCGCCGGTCGCCGAGGGGGCCGGCCGGCGTCTGCGCGCCCGCCTGCGCCCGGCGCGCGTCCTGCTCAGGCTGTGAGAGTCCGTCGATCGCGTCTCCTCCCGTTTCGCTTCCACCCTATCGGGAAGCACGTAGGAATGGGATTCCTGACTGGTCCCCAGCGTACGCGTACCCGTTATCTGGTCGAGGTCCCTCACGATCCCGGTGAGTGTGGCTGGGTCATGGACGAGATCATCGGCCGAGGGCCGCAGTACGCGCACATGTTCTGGTGGGGCTGCCATGTCGGTGACCACCGCGCCTGGGCGTGGCTGGACGGGCCCGGCCGGGAGGCGGTGCTCGAGGAGGCGCTGCCGCCGGTGCTGCGCGCGCGGGCGCTCGTGCACCGGGTGTCTCGCATCGACGGCCCTGAGCTGCGCGACTGGCACGATGCTCACGACGACGCCCGGCGGTGACGCCGTTTTGCCCGGCTCCGCCCGGCCTGCTATACTCCGCCGCCGTGGCCGTCGCGGGCCTTGCAGCCGCGTGCGGGGGCCGGAGGGCCGCGCGTTGACCCTCCCGTTGAGCGCTTGGTATCCTTACGTGCTTCTGCTTGAAAGGAAGACGACGTGCGTCAACTCGTCACGCTCGCTTGCCAGGAATGCAAGCGTCGCAACTATCACACCAACAAGAACAAGAAGAACGACCCGGACCGCATCGAGCTCAAGAAGTACTGCCGCTGGTGCGGGACCCACACCGTCCACAAGGAGACGCGCTAGCAGCGTCCCTTCGTTTCTCGTAGGGCTGTAGCTCAATTGGTAGAGCACCGGTCTCCAAAACCGGGGGTCGGGGGTTCGAGTCCCTCCAGCCCTGCCAATGATCATCGGAGCGGTTGAGTGGCGAAGACTGCGAACAACAAGAAGGGTGGGGCCGGCAAGAGCACTCCTGCCGGCAAGCCCGCGCAGAACAAGAAGGCCGTGGCGAAGCGCGCCGACACCAAGGCCGCGCGCGGTCGCTCGCAGCAGAGGCCCCAGCAGAAGGCCAAGGCGGCACGCCCGGCCGAGAAGAAGGGCCTCATGAAGTTCCTGCGCGACGTGCGCGTGGAGATGGGCAAGGTCACCTGGCCCACGCGCAAGGACCTCGCGCAGTCCACCCTCGTCGTGCTCGTCGCCGTCGCCATCGCCGCCGCCTACACGAGCGTCCTCGACTTCGGCTTCTCCAAGATCGCCGACTTCATCATCAACCTCATCACCTGATGCCAGACGGCCGGCAAGCCCAGCTTTGCCACGTCGCCCGTCACTTCGATTCGCTGCCCTGCGCCGGCGACCCAGGGGCAAACGCCCTGGTTGTGCAGCTTCACGCGCAAGGTGAACGGCTCCCCAGGCCGCAATGTATCCGTCTCGACACTCAGAGTACCGACGAACTGCTTGATCTCGAGCTGCCCATCGAGCCACTGATCGTAGCCTGCCATCCACTCATGGTACGGCTTCGTCATCCAGCGGCAGCGTGTCAACATGCCATCCGGGGCGCTGCTGCATCGCCGCGTCGTACTTCGCCGCCCAATCGTACATTTCGGCGTATTTTCCGAGCACCGAATCACGGACGTCTTGCGGCAGCCCCTCGGGGCGATGCAGCGCGTCGCGTTGTGCGAAGACCTGGTCATATACCTGGGCAAAGAGATCGAGTCGGTGCAGATGATACTCGAAAAAAGGCGCGTACAGACCGACGTGGCCCAACCAGCGTTGCTGCTGGTCCGCATCCACTGCCTTGCTTAATTCACTCAGCCCGGCCCGGAATCGTCCGACCCCGTCCACACCTTCCTGCACAACCGCGGCCCGCGCCGCGGGCGTCAGCTTCATCCAGTCCCCTGGCGGCATGTGCAGGGCGATGATGTCCCACAGTTCCTCGTAGGGGTCGTTCATCGCGAGAAACGGTTCGGCAGCGGCTGCGCCGAACTCCCGCGCCGCCCATTGATGGCGGAACGAGTTCGGCGTGGCCGTAGGTTCCCAGCCAAAGAAGCCGATCGACTCCCACGGCAGTTCGCAGCCGACATAGGCACCGCCAATCCAGAAACTGCCGCGGTCGGCCATGAGTCGTTTCATGCGTGGCGACGGCGCCACGCGGAAGTTGGCGTAGAGGTTGTCGATCCACGCATCACCCATGGGACCAATGAACTCGTAATCGCGCGACAACGTCGCCGCACCGCTCCCATGGCCGACGATGCGGAGGTCCTCCGGCAGGAACGGGTCGAGCTTCGGTTCGTAGGTGTCGAAATACGGGTACACCGCCACCTCGCCCTGGAACTCGTGGGTGCGCAGCCAGTCGTAGATGACCAGGTACTGCTCCCACACAGGGCTCTTCGTGCGCAACTGCGCCACGAATTCCTTGCAACGATCACAGGTACAGATGCCGCCATTGTCGTCGCGCACCAGGAACAGGCCGTCCAGCGGATAGGTTTCGATCAGCTCGCGGAAGAAAGCATCGATATAGCGCCGGTACTCGGGATGCGTAAAGCAGGGAATCTTGTCGCTGCCGGGCGCCATGGCTTCGGGAAACCGCTGGGCATAGGTTGTGGGCACGCAGCCGATGGGGATCCAGAGCCAGACTTGTCCACCGCGGTCCTGCAGATACTTGGCCAGCTTCAGACCATGTTCGCGATGGTAATCCAACTCGGCGAACTTCGCTCCCGACGATTCGTCGTAAGCAGCCGGTTCATCGGTCCGCAACTCCGGCATGTACTTGTAGCCGACCGGCATCTTCCAGTTGCCCCACATGCCCATGCACGCGAACACGTTCATGCCCGAGTCCAGCAACCCGTCGAAGACACGACACCACTCCGCGTCGTCGGCGTAAGGAAAGTCCACTTCGAAGTCACCGCCACCGAACCCGCCGCCGCGCAGATCCACCACGGGATTCCGCGCCGTCAACGGCAACCCGCCCTCACGTCCGTATCGCTTCAGGTGACCGGCTACGGCGCGGACGGCCCCGTAGAGTCCCAGTCGCGTGCCGGCCTGCAACGTGAAACCTGTGTCGGCGGCAGCCATCACATAGCCATCGCCGGAGATGCCCAAGCGCACGGCATCCGGCACCAAAGCGAGTCGTATCGTCATACACTCGGCCGCTCCGTCGGTCGAACACTCCACGCCGGCGTTCTGCAGGGCCGCGACGAGTTCGCCGACGACCGCTTCGGCCTGGGCGTCGTCCACCATCCGCACCGGTCGCTCAATCTTGGCGGTGCGCGCCGGCAACAGTTCGACAACGAGCCCTTCGTCCGCCAGTTCGACCAGATCGGCAATCCTCGCCTGCGCGTCCGCCGCCACCGGATATAGCCGCCGCACGAACTGTCGTCCGTTGACCGACTCGCCGCCCAATTCGAGCACGCCCGCCTTTTCTCCCGTATGTGCACACGCGATGCTCTTCACGGACGCGGTGTACTCGCGGAAGCCATAGAAGGCCCACCGGTTTTCGAGGTAGGGAAAATGCTGCTCCGCACCGACCAGCGGCAAGGCGTATTCGACGGCATGATTCAACCACGGCGAGCGTCCTTTCCACGGCCGCTCATCGACCACGATCTCGAGCAAACCCGATGCGTGCAGCCGGTAGGTGAGCGCCAGAGCCGGTCCTCCGGCAGGTTCGAGCACGAAGCTTACTTCGGTCAATGCAGCCTTGGACGACACCAACGCACAGCGGGCCTGCTGCGCCACGGGGCCGATCTTCCGCATGCCAACCGACGCCGTGATGTAACCGCACCCAAAGGGTCCGTCGAGTTGGTAACCATCCTCCGCTAAGCGGCACGGCGTTACCGTAAAGGGCGCCGAAAGCAGCGACGTCCCACAAGCTTCCCAGGACAACAGGGAACCGGTCCGCTCGTCGATCACCGCGCGACCACCAGGATACTCGATCGTCATTCGACCGTCGTCACGCTGCACGACCGGCATCGCTTCGGACGCTCCGGGAATGACATCCACCTGCACCCATTTTCCGGGCGGCACGTCGCACGTGAACACCAGCAGGTCCTCGGCGCGGGGCTGGGCCCCGGGCGACTGCAACTCCGCCTTCCAATGGGCTCGTCCTTCGCGAAGTGCGAACGGCAGAACTTGTCCGTTGCTGATCAGCTGCGTTCTACTCCAGTCGATGACCCCCGGAGCGGCAATGCGCCCCACCGGCACTTCGACTGCGGTCGGCCCTTGCCAAGCCGTCGGGTTGAAGAGCCGGAGGGTCGCCTGCGGCTGTGAAAACCCTTCCGGCGCGGCAAGCTGTACGAGTAATGCCAGTGTCGGCAAGACAGACAGTGTCATGCGAAATCCCCCTTGGTCGCCCTTGGTAATGGCCTGGTTGGCACACGCATGAAGGATTCCTCCCGCCGCGACAGGTAGTCCAACGTTGTTGACGACATGACCCGTTATGAATGTTGACCGCATGCACCTTTGATCTTAGCGTGGACGCCGCTCGTTGCGAATACGACGACCACACAAACACATTGGACCAGTGAACGCGCTTGCATCCGGGGTTCGCGGAAATGGTCTTCTCGAGCGCGAACGCCCGTTCATGATGCCCCTCACTCTCGCCGGGCGCATTCCCCCTCACCCCCGACCCCTCTCCCCCCAACGAGTTTGGGGGAGAGGGGAGACGGAGTGAAGGACTATCACGAACTCAGACACTCACCAACGACCGACACTCACCAACGACCAGCGCAAACACGCCAGCCAGACAGACCAGCAGCGATTCGATCCAGCCGCGGCGGTAATCGCAGCCTCGTTGCCTGCCGCATTTACCGCGTCGCCCCGCAGGACCTAACGGCCCTGTTTGCCGCTGAGTGTAGCCCCTTCTGCCGGACCTGCCAGCGGGTGCCCCACAGCGTATGACATACCTCTGTCACCCATGCTGCTGCGGCACAAGCATCGCCAGCCCGCAAGCTGGCACCGCCAGCGCCGCGCCAGAAAGGTGAGTGTCTCACTTCGATGGGATGGGGATACGATTCACCGCTTCGAGCTGACACACACACGCAACCGCATCGGCAGATGCAACCGCCGCACAAGTATCGCTCGGGCTCCCCTCTCCCTCAGCTTGCTGGGGGAGAGGGGCTGGGGGTGAGGGGGCCGAACTGCTCAATGCGTTCGTCCATGCACGCCCCAGGCGAAGCCCGCGGCAAGGGCCGCACGGGCGTTGACGCCGCCCTGGGTGCGCGGGTCAAATTAACCCTGGCCACAGCGGAGTGACCGTAAATGCGGCGGCGCACCTGCGCCGCCAATATGGGCTCTGGTCGTTGCTCTTTGACTGCGATGACCGTTTTCGGTGGAGACTTAGATGGTGAAAAGATATCCACAGCACATATACAAGACGGTAAGCATGACACTGCTCGGAGGCATAATGATGACCTCCATATGCAGTGCCGATTGGGAGGCGACAAGGTCCTGCAGATGGATGGCCAGTCGGTCGCTGCGGAGCTGCCTGCCCAATCGCAGATCGTCACGAAGACGTGGAATCGAGTAGTGGCCGTTCCCTTCATTGCTTACATGCCGGAGAAGGACCGGATCTGCATGCTGGTGAGTTGCGACTACCCGCACCAACCCATGATCCTGTTCAGCGAAGATCATGGTGCGACGTGGGGCAAGCCGCAGCCGATTTCACCTGACCCGACGGTGAACGCCTCGGCAGGTCTAGGGACGGCGTTGACGTATTTGGGTGCAGGGCGGCTGATGTTAGTCGCTGGTGGACGGTGGTTCACCGAGGACTACGGCAACACCTGGGAGGGCCCCTTGCCGATCGCGCCGGCGTCCAATGGGCAGTCGTGGTACGTCGTGGGACCCAATCCTCGTTGATCGGGACCCGACGACCGGCGAGGTGAAGCGTCTGATCGATACTGGCTACAACTGGGAGGGCGGCGGGCATGGGTCCCCCACGGGTTACGAGCAGGCCTTCATCAGGTTTGGCACCCGTGACGGACGCACTTGGACTGAGGATACCCGCGTGCCGCAATGGCGTGGCGTCTCGGAGGTCGCCCTGTTGCGAGCGAAGAACGGCGATCTTGTCGCGGCGTGTCGCACCGACATGGCACGGCAGTACCTGGGCAACATCGACCACTATGAAGGTCTGGGCATCTCTCTCTCGAAGGACGATGGCAAGACCTGGTCACAAGTCGATCGCCTCTACGATTACGGCCGACACCACCCTTGCCTTCTGCTGCTACCCAACGCCAACATTCTGATGACCTATGTTGTCCGTCTGGGCTATCCGCGGGATGCGGAGGGTCTTCCGCAGTTCGGGATCGAGGCCGTTCTCAGTCGTGACCATGGGGCCAGCTGGGATCTGCCGCATCGTTTCGTCCTCGCGAAATGGTCCGGCAATCGCACCGGCGTAAATGAGTGGTGGCCCAGCAGCCAGGCCACTTCCACGGTCCTGCTCCCGGACGGCTACCTCCTGACGGCATTTGGTACGGGGTACCGCAGCCAACCCAACGCAAACGGACAGCCAGACTCCGCGCGACGTGGGCCTGGTCCGCTGGCGTCTGGATCCGGATTGAGGAATCGGCTCGCGCATAGCTGCCGTAGCGTCACACTCGGAATACGACCGTCTCTTTGCACACCGCTCTTGATGAGCGAATCCGGCCCAGGGAGACCCGCGATGCATGCCCGACTTGAGGATTGGAAAAATGGCTGGTACGGCTTGGAACTCGGACTCTCGGAGGCCGAAATAAATACCTTGATCCATAGGCTGCTGGACTTGAAGAGAGATCAAGAACAGCACTTCCACCTTTCCAGCGACTACGCCGGTGAGGGCGGAATCGGTGATATCGTGATCTGCTGGAAGAGCGACGGTCAGCCAGACAACATGTCTCTGGGAAGCGTGGCACTCCTGCCTGGCACCGAGATCGATGCACCCGAACCACGGACCGACGAGTAGTCCGCACTGGCCTGGGACGATTGCACCTTTGCGGGCGCACTTGCTGGTCGGCGAGTAGACAACGCGCTGCGTACCGTCCGATATGCAACGCGGAGTGAGAGACAAGCCAATGTATCCGAGCTTACAGAAGGAGTTACCGCTGTGCCAGATCGGAAATGGAGATGACGTTTATCGCGACGGTTGGGATGTACTGAAGTAAGGAGATTTTCATGCACGGTCGACGGCTGTGGCTCTTGAGAGTCGTCGGGTTTTGTGTGGCCTTGTTGAGTTGCGGCGCATGGTGGCTCGACGAGCACGGTCGAAACATCTGGGCGGCGACTCCTCCTGTCCCGCTTGCACAGGACTCGGCGCCTCGCTTTGCCGTGGATGCCCCGGAAATGGGTCTGCGCCTTACGTCTGGAAACGCAGCGGAGTCGGGGCGACGGCGCGTGCCGAGGCCACCATGCCCGGCGCATATCTCAAGACGGCCTGCCAGGGTACCGCCTCGATCCGCCTGCTCATCGACGGCACAGCCAACGACGGCTGTCCTGCGGGAGCGCTGCCGGTGGTCGACTACTCTGTGGACGACGGACCGTTCCAGTCCGTGTCGCTCACGAAGTCGGGCGAGGTCTACCCACTGACCCTGGCGGAGGGACTCGATCCAAACACGCCCCATCGGCTGGAAGTGCACTTTCGCGCCGCGGGCCTGGGCCCCGCCGCTGGCAGGCTTCCACCGTCCATGTGCGGATCGCGGGAATCGAGTTGGAACCGGGCGGTTCGCTGCTCGACTATCCGCCCCGCAAAAAGCTCGCCATCGGTTTCGGGGACTCGATCACCGAAGGCGTCTGCAACGAAGGACTGTGCCCGTACTATTCGAACCTGTTGATGAACAACGCACGTGCCACGTGGTTTCCGCTGGTGTGCGCGGCGTTAGGTTGCGAGTACGGTCAACTGGGCACCGGCGGTCAGGGCATGGTCCGGCCCATCGAAATCCCGCCGTTGCCGCAGACCTGGGACCACTACGATGCGACGACTTCTCGGCTGACGGACGGACGCCTGCTGCCCGAGCCCGACTATGTCTTCTGTGCCATGGGCACGAACGACTTTCGCACGACTGCCGGCAATCGTGAGCAGCTTGACATTACGGATGCGTACACACTTTGGCTGGCTGCCGTGCGAAAGGCGTGCCCCCGGTCCCTGTGCTTCTGCATCGTACCTCCGCTAGGTTGGCATGCGAGTGAGATCGCAGCGGCCGTCGCGGCCCGTAATCAAGCAGGCGACCGTGGCGTGTACTTGATCGATACAGCGCCGCTGAAGGCTGCTTTCCACGAATCGCAAGGCACGCACCTGGCCCCCGACGGCGTCCATCCTTCGGTGTACGGGAACGCCATGCTCGCGACCCTGATCGCCGTGGAAGTCCAGAAGATCTTGAGCAGCACACAGCCGGCAGAAGTCCGGCAACTGGGCAGCGAGCAGACTCCGGGCAACGCGCACACGCCGGGCAGCGAACAGCCTCAGGACCGGAAGCGCGGACGATCGGCGCCGGTCATGGCGGCCGGTTATGTCCCTCCCCCGGAAGAGCCCGTGTTCCGTTTCGTGCAGATGAATGACCTTCACGTTCAGGCTACCGAGCCTGCTGCCGTATCGCTCGAGCAGCAGACCTACAAGCACGCCAACGAAAAAGCGCGCTGGGTGGTGGAGGCGATCAACAGCGGTCTGTTACCGCGCTGTTGATTTTGCGGTTGGCGTGGGAGACCTGATTCACGGCGAAGGACTCGATCGGCTGGAACCGGATTTCACAGCCCTGCAACGACTTCTGCAACCGCTTCGATGCCCGTTTTACCCGGTCGTCGGCAACCACGAAGTCGTGCAACAGGAACGCTCAGCAACGCATCTGCAGCCCTATCGCGAGGCTTTCGGGGAGAACCGCAGTGAGTATACATTCACCCATGGGGGCATCCTGTTTGTCGCCCTCAACAACAGCGGTGCCACCGAGTGCCGAGGCGGCCAGGCAACGCAACGAGTGGTTGCGCGACGCACTCTCGGCGGGACGCGACCAGCCGAAGATTATCCTCTGCCATATTCCCCTCATCCCGTTGCGCGACGAACCCACCCTGGCCACGAGCTTTGGATTCTCCAGCTACTGCGATCGTGATCCAGGCACACTGAATCTGGTCGAGGAACACCGTGACACCGTGATTGCGGTCCTCTCGGGCCACCTGCACCTCACCGGTGTCAAGCACCAACGAGAGATCTGCCACATCTCCATTGCCGGCACGGCTTCGTACCCGTCCGATATTGCCCTCTACGAAGTGTTTCCTGACCGGATTGAGGTGACCGTCAAGCAGTTGCCCGAGGACCTGGCAAAGTCGGAAACCAGCATCCACGGTACGCCGCGTCACAGCCGCGATTTCACCGACGCCGACCATCGCTCGGCCGAGGACTATCAAGCCGGCCGCGCCGACGAACGGTGCTTTGCGATCCCGTTAGCGGGCGGCAAGCGTCCGCCCGTGAAGCGATAGCGGAACATGGCCGGTGTCGCCGACGCGCATGAGTGGCAAACACGTCAAGGCCGGGAAGGTGCAAGGACCCGTCTCTTTCGCCTCAGGATCTGTCAAGAATCAAGTGACCGAATCGCCGTAGGACGGATTGCCAATCCGTCCGGCAAAAGAAGGACGGATTGGCAATCCGTCCTACATCCAATGCGGCACGTTATTGTTTTGCAGCACCGCCTTAGATTTCTCCCGGTGAGAGTGCTGGTGCCACAGCGGGGCAGTCACTCGTTACGGAAGCCATCTGTCACGATCACCGGTCGCAACCAGTGCGACCAGTCGCCTGCATTGTTGCCTCGCGCATCCACACGCAGTGCGAGCTGGATGGGCTGGCCGGCAAACGCGGAAAGGTCCACCACCCCTTCGCGCGGCGGTTCCTTCGGCAGCTGGATCGCCGACCATAACTCTTTGTCGTTGACCACCACCGACATCCTGACACCGTCGTCGGATGGCCCGGTGACGGCGGTACCGAAGCGAAGGACGAGTTTTTCCTGGGCCTGCGGCCGCGGCAATTCGACGCGGTAGACGGCTTCTCCCGGTGCTTTGTCCGGCGCCACGGGATGTTGGAAGAGCGTGGGACAGAGCCGACCGTCAGGGTCCTTGGCCCAGTCCGTCGCCAGGTCAGGCAGTTCGTGACACCGGCCGTTGCCATGTTGTCGGACAGACTGAAGACGACGGAAGCCGGGTCGATCGGCACAGCGAATCGGCCCGAGACACTCGGGATCGGACCGGCCTGCGGCATGGCCTCCTTCCAGTCCGTGAGACCGACGATGGGCTTCGCAAAAGCGAACGCATCCTCCCACTCGTCGGTGTCCGCCCGGCGGAAGACATCCCAGACTTGCCGTCTGCGGTCTGGTGCGTTGGGATCGGGATCGTCGAGCTTGCGAGTCCACAGGCCCAACCGCAGTCCGTCCTGATCGCGGTGATCGACATGTCGGTGCAGGAGGAAGGCGTCGATTGTCGGCATTTGGCTGACTTTGTAATGGGCGAGCGCGAATGCCGCAGCCTGCACCGCTTCACCGTCCGGCTCGTCCGTGCAGTGAAACCCCTGCTCCGAGAGGATGATGCGCCGCGGTTGGCCTTGGTAATGAAACCGCTCCTGCGCCAGAAAGGCCGGCAGGACCTCCAGGTTCTTGAAGGTAATGCGGGGACTGTCAAAGCCCAGTTCCGCGGTCCGGTCGTTCCAGAACCGCGGCTCGAACAAGTTCTCCGGGTAGGGATGGAAGGCGACGTGCCAGGGGAAGTTGCCCTCGGTCGTGACGATCTCATTCAACTGCTCGAGGAACTGGTCACCGCGCATCGATTTCAACGGATCCGGATCGAGGTGCGTGGCCCAGGTGTGATCCATCGAAGCGTAAACACGCACGTCGCTGTGGTATCGCCGTATCGCCAGCCATGCTATTCGGAGCTGATCGGCATACTCGCGCGTGACCTCGGCCGGTGTCGCTCGACCCATGTTGTGCCACGCCCAGTGCGACTGCAATTCGTTGCCGATGACGTACCCGCTGACCCACCCATATGCTCCCGACGGGTCGGAGTAACGATGCGCCAGATACTCGAAGGCAGCTCGGTAATACCGGTACCCGCGCTCGTCGGTCAGATTGAACGCTCCGATGTGGTATGGCGCGTGAGCCAAGTCGGTGCGTGGGTGGATGAGCGGGTTAGCCGGCGCAGGCGCGGTCGGCACGCCGTTGATCGGAATCAGAGTCACGTTGATCCCCAACTCGCTCATGCGCTTCAACCGCCGATCAAGGTCGTGCACGCAGTCGAGGTTGATGCCGATGGTCTGCCCATCGACTTCCCAGGTCTCCTTCCACGGCCCGGGCGACCAATCGAAGAGAGACGCCAGCACGAATCCGTCGTCCGCATACCGGACACCAAGTACCTTGAGATCCTCGATGTCCACCGGGCAGGAGATGCCCTTCTTGCTCTTCGGCCAGGGCTTCGCACCGCGCCATGCCGGCAGGGTGTCCAGATCGGTGACCCAGCGCACCGATCCGAGCGTTTCGCCAGTGGCGGAGTCGACAAGCTGGAACTTGCTGTACAACCGATCGCGCCCGTCGACCAGACGCGGGATCGTCACCAAATGGTCCGGCGTTCGCCCTTCCCACGCCGCAGTTCCAGTGCCGTCCGACGCGTCAACCCGGTAGGGGCGCAGCTCCACGATCCGTACCGTGGCCGCCGAACCGCCGAGGTCGAACACGAGCTGGTCGGATTGGGCCGCAATGCCCGTGATGGCCGGCCCTTCGGCGTCCGACGCCACTGCGTTGACCGAGGAGCACAGAATACACAGGCTCGCAAAGCCTGGGAGCCAGACGCCACGTGGATCCAAGAATCGCTTGCTGGTCATCACAACATTATCCAGCGATCGGCACGAGCCAGCAAGCGAACAGGAGTCTTCACGCGCTGTGGATGATCAAGCCGAACATGTTTCGACCCTTTGACAAAAGACCCGGTACCCGTCTACGCGCAGGGAACGCGCGAGGCGCGGAGGGGCATGGCACTTTGTCAGCTGACCGGACCTAGTCCGGAATCTCGGCCTCCACGAGTTTCGCCAAGAGTGTGAGCGACTCTTGCCAGCCCAGGTAGCAGGCCTCCGGCGGGATCACGTCCGGAATACCCTCTTGGACAATGTGCAACTCAGTCCCGACCGACACCGGCCGGAGTGTTATCGTTGTACGCATCTCCCCTGGCAAGTTCGCGTCGTCGAACTTGTCGGAATAGCAGATCCGCTCGTGCGGCACCAATTCCAGATAGCTGCCTCCAAAGGAATGGCTCTTGCCAGTTGTGAAGTTCGTAAATGACATCTTGTACGTGCCACCCTGACGGGCGTCCAATTGGTGTACTCGGCCGGTGAAACCGTTGGGCGGCAGCCATTTGGCCATCGCGTCGGCGTCGAGAAACGCCCGATAGACCTTCTCGGGTGACGTACGCAAGACACGATGAAAATGCACGGTATTGGGCATCAGGTTTCTTCCTCCAGGCATGGTTTCGAAGTCGACCTGTTCAGGCCGTATGCGGGTTTATAGTGCGTGCTCGTCGACAATCATCACCGTGTAAACCCTTTCCACAGCGAACCACCCCCAAAGAGGCATCGGGGAGGGCAATATTGGGTAGCCCGGCAGGACCGGATAGACTCCGGCGGTGAATGTGCTCCGGGAATGAAACGATGTGAAACGACAACCGGCCGAGCCGCCACGACCAACATACTCAGGAATGGACCAGAATGGGCGGAGTCAGGTGCGCGGTGCCTTGAAGTTTGCGGATCACCGGCTGCGCCACATGGTGGCACTAATCAGAGCACCTTGGCCTCAGGTTGAGCCGTCCATAGAATCAAATCACACAGGGGGAAATCTCCCCCGAGGCTGGTCACAGAGGAGTTCTGCAATGAACGGTCGCAACTTGTCGCTGTGCTTGGCATTGGCGGCGACCCTCGCGTTGTCGGTGTGTCCGTCAATGTGCCTTGCGACATTTGGACCAGCAAGGACGGCAAATTCAAGACCGAAGCGGAATTGCTCGACGCCACGGACACTGAGGTTCGGCTCAGGAAGGCGAACCGCGACGAAATCACCGTGCTGCTGGAAAAGCTGAGCGACCAGGACAGGACATTTGTGGAAGCGTGGAGGAAACAACGCGGAAAGTCCGGCAATAAGCAACCCAGCGGAAAAGCGACGGGCGACCAAGGGAAGGAACAGAAACTGGCTCCGCTCGACATCAAGATCATCGACGACGAACTGACCATGCAGGCGCCCGTGGGGGCCAAGGTCGACGTGGAAGGTGCTTTTCCCACGGTCCGCTCGGGAAAGCGCTTCACGATGTCGATTCAGCCCCACTCGGACAACGATCTGCCGGACTTCAAGGAACAGTTCACGAACACACCGGACGCGATCACCCTGGAAAAGGTCCTTCTGGAAGAGAAGGAGGCGCTGGCGTACAAGGTCAACATGAAGGCCTTCAAGACCGAAGTTTCGGTCTACATGGTGGTCGTGACCGTCGGCGACAAGAAGTACACCTGCTCGGACTCCAGCTTCGACGAAATGAACCAGAAGGAGAAGCTCTCCGCCAAAGACGTCGAGCTGATGATCCGCTGTGCCCGGACCCTGAAGGCAAAAGGGACGACCGCAAAACCCTCAGAGCGCAGCGGCAACTGATGAAAGCGCGGACGTGCGACTGGTCGCATTCACGGTGAAGCCATTCGCCGACGAACTCACCGTGCAGGCTCCGGAGGGTACCGAGGTGACCGACAGCATCGGCAAGTCTCGCCTGCGCTGCGGAGAGAATTTCGATTTCGAGGTGCAATGGACGGACAACGATAGCGCCTGGACAATTTCGAGCGGGTCTATGCGAATGCCTCCCTCGATACGATCAAATCGGTCCTCGCCAAAACGGCGGACACGCGGGCCTACGAAGTCGTCAAGAAACTCCCTCAACCGGAAAAGACGGCCTGCGTGTTCATCGTGACCAAAAACCTCGGCGAACATCGCTACTATTGCCAGAGCGTCACCTTCGGCGGATACCACGCGGATGACGGTGTGTTTGACGCGTCGGCAATCAAGTTAATGGTCCGCAGCGCACAATCACTCACGCTGAAATGATGACGACACGATTGAACTTGCGTCATCGTGCCTCGGTGAGCGCGGCCAAGACGGCTTCACGCTGTGTCGATCCGTCAGCTCAGCGTCGGATTTCGCGACAGGCACTTCAGATCCGCCGTGACACGCGTCGATAACAGAGCCGGACTATTGTCTTCTGGAAACGCGACCAGAGATTCTGGACCGCTTTCCGCGACAACCTCGCCGCGGCGTGATGTCGAAGTTGAGGAACATCGTGGCCGCACTGGTCGGCCCCACGGGCTCAATCACGACGCGAGGTAGCGATAGAACAAGCGTTTGACGACCTCCATGCCCACGCCATAGAGCAGCGTGATGGCCAGCACGATGGCTAACAGGACTACCGGCGGACTGACGAAGCCCAGGGCGGCCGCGAAGGGGGAGAAAGGCAGCAGCACGGTTAAGAGGGCCATCGATATCTCGGCGAACAGGAACAGCCGTCCGGGGCGGCTGAGGAAGAACGGCCGCCTCGTCCGCACCACGGCCAAGATCATCAGCCCCGTAAGCGTCGACTCCACAAACCAGCCGGTGTGGAACAACTGCTCGAATGCTTCGGCACTCCCCGCTGTGCGCAGTTCACGGAAGATGTAGAACATCGCGCCGAAGGTCATGAAATCGAACATCGAACTGGCAAAGCCGAAAGACATCATGAACCGCACAATGAAACGCACGTCCCACCGCCGCGGCCGTTGAATCTGTTCGGGATCCACGCTGTCGGTAGCCAGGCACATCGCCGGGAAATCGGCGATCAGATTGACGAGCAGGATCTGCGACGCGAGCAACGGTTCGAACGGCATGAACAACGACGCCACGGCCAGGCTGAACATATAGCCGAAATTCGCGGCAATGACGTAGAACACGTACTTCAGCGTGTTGGAGAATGTGTACCGGCCCTCGCGTACGCCGCGCACGAGCACGCCGAGGTCCTGCTGCAGCAACACGATCTGGGCGGCTTCACGGGCCACGTCGACGGCCGAAGCCACCGATATGCCGACATCCGCCGCATGGATGGCCGAGGCGTCGTTGATCCCATCGCCCAGATACCCGACGACTTCGCCGGATTGAAGTCGATTCTTATGTCTTCTTACTCGGCTCTGACCAGACGGAAAGGCTCAGGCAGAGTACAATTAGCGACCCGTGGGAGATCCGACCGCACGGACCCGAACCATGAGCCGGTTCAGTGAGCCGGAGTCCTCACGGCTATCGTTGTTGGACGAGCCATGCGGACGGTGGTTGTTCGCGGCCGTGAGGACAGCGGTTTCTTTCTCGCCTATGCCCCTACCGATGCTGCCTACTTTGGGAAGATCGTGTCAAGCCCCACCAGCGCGCAAGGCGTGGGGCATTCAGTAATCAGTATTGAAGCTTGACCGCAGCGCAAAGAGCACTTGCAAAACTACACGCTAATACACCTCGCCGTGGCTGCCCACGCTCACCAGGATGATCTCCTGCTCGCGCAACTCCAACTCCACGGTGACACGATATTGGAGATTGATGGAGACGGCGTCCCAGCCCAGCGAGACATTCCTGTCCGACGCGTGTAACCGCAAGGAAGGATGTAACGGATCCTGTTCCAGGATCGCCAGAGTTTTGTGGTAACGCTCGAGCAAATCCGGGTGGCGTTTGAGAAAACGTTTCTCGATCTTCTCGTAGCTCTCGGTGAAGATCAGGCTAAAGGGCATCAGTCAACTCGCCCTTAATGCGCCCGCCATATGCGCATCGGCGCCCTCTCGCCGATAGCGGCCAGTCGCCACATCTTCACCGCGTCTGCGCCCCGACGGCCGCAAGCTCACACTTACGCGCAGAAAGTCGTAGTGGTCGAGATCCATCACGACATAGCGGGGCTTGCCCCTGACACTGATTACAACCTCCTGCCGCGTCTTGGAGGATACGCTCGATGTCGGAGATGCCCTTCGTCTTCAGATCGTTGGCGGTTACGACAGCCATATCTTACCTCGTTCATTGGAAAGACGGGGTAAACATACGATTTACAATACGATTATATCACGACTTACCGTGCTGTCAAATGCACCGGGCTACCGCAATTCCTACCCCCCTCTGCAGAATGGTGATGCGATTCATCATGCGCAGCAGATCGCCGCACTCTGCGGATCGCCCAACCACGAGTCGCCGCGCACGACCGTGCTGTATGACCGCACCAACGATGCCATCAGCCTGGACGAGAGAGCCTGCCCCGCTGTTCCGGGCATTGGAGTCTCACGATGCGCGCCAAGAATTCGCTCCGTCTTCTTTGTTCTGCTCGGCACAGCCGGGCTCGTGCTCAAGGGACACTACTCGGGGGCCTGCCAGGAGGCTGTCCACAGCTACGGTGGCAACATCGTCGCCTCGTTCGCGGTGTACTACGTGGTCACGCTTCTGCCTTTACCCCCTAGATTCAGGAAGCTGCTGACTGCGGGTCTCGCGCTGGCGGTGGTCGAACTCTTCGAGGCCTTGAATGGCTTCGGTCTCATGACGAACGTATACGATCCAGTTGACTTCGCGGCGAATGCGGTAGGAATTGCGCTCGCCTTGGCTGTGGACATCATGACAGACGGAATCAGCCGCCTATCGCATCATGGTGAACGGTGAACTGACCGCTTCAGGCATGGGAGGGCCGGCCAGCCGCCTGGCAGACGGCTGCAGCCGACGAGCAACGCAGAACCCATTAGCGAAAACAAACGCCCTGTGCGGCCTGTTTGCAGCATCTAAGGTTTCGATTAGAGGTTCTTAGCGGAAGTTGACTGTGAGAGGCGCCGGAAGACGGCTTTCAGGGACCGCTTGGCTGCAAATGCGGCGACGTTGATTTCAGCAGTTGGAACCCATAGTGGCGGCCGATGAATTCGCACCGCAAGCACGCGCAAGCCCAAGCCGCTGCCAAATCGGGCGAACGGTAGGACTTGCCCTCGTGCCCACAGGTGACACCTTGCACAGCGGCTGCGCCGCAACGCAAGGCGCAAGTGTCAAGTCACCGGCGGGCACAAGAGGTTTGCACAGATTCAGCCGGTTGAGGCGTGCGTTCAGGCCCTGAACGGTGCTCGATGTTCTCGGCAAGACCCCGCCATGTTCACAAAATGAGTCTTGGATTCCTCCCTCTGACCCGCGCACAAAGTTTGGCGGTCAAAAAACATAAACTCGTTCGTTTAAGAAACACGCCGAGGGGGTATATAATGACGGTGACCGACTCAGCGGCTTACTTTCGCTGTGGCGCAGCGTGTGCAAAGAGACCCGGTGCAAAGGCGGTATCGTGTGTTGGCTTGACCCGACATGCCTCACAGATCGCCTGGCGCGGCCGGCTGTGGCTGGGCCTGACGGCTTGGGTGGCGGCACGGTTCAGGCCCATTCGGTGAGACAGCCCGGGCCGGAGCCAGCGCGGGGCAAAGAGCAGCCAACCCGGAGATGGACCGAGGGGAGACACATGACTGCAAGTGGACTTCCAGTCGCGGTCTGCACGGCGTTCGGAATCGCGTCCCAGGCGATCCTCGTCTGCTTCTTCGCCGGCACGGCGCTGGTCGCCCCTTCGCGCGCAACGCTTCGGTTGGCTTGCCTATGCCTTTGCGGGGGCTCGGCCTGCCGGTCGGCGCATGGCTGTTGCTCGGCGGGCAGTCCTGGAGGCTCTACGTGGGTCCGCTGCTGATGGCAGCGTGGGCGCTCTTCGGAGCGGTCGTGGATCTTTGGCGGCCGACGCGAATGGCGTTGGCCGATACGTATGGCGTGTGTTCGCACCCTACCTTGCACTCTATTTCTGGGCCCGGATGTGCCTTTGGTGGGTTCCTCTTGGGATATCAACCGCGTGGCTTGGGCGGTCTTCCTTGTGTTGTTCGTCGCGAACACCGCGCTGAGCCTCCACGGCCACATCGGCGATGGGTAGCGTGAGCGGGGTCTGCGACGACCTATTTTTTTTTTTTTTTTTTTTTTTTTTTTTTTTTTTTTTTTTTTTTTTTTCCAAAACGTTAACAAGCCATGGATAAGATCCACTATCAAGGAAGGGCGGCCATCATGATCGCTGCTTTTTCAACCCCGCGCAAAAGGATCAAAGTTCTTGTCCTCCTGAGCGGTCTGCGGCTTGCTGGCGATTGCCGCTGTCGTGGTGGGTATCGACGACAATCCGCCCGGTGTCCTGTTGGCCTTTCTTGCGGCGACTGCCTTTGTCCTTGCATTCGTCCACCCCTGGCGCACCGCAAAGAAGTTCGTGCTCCTCCTTCTGGCGTCGGTGCTCGGTTTCGTTCTCTACATCATTCTGAACATAGTTCTCGATACTGCCGTCCAGGATCCGGCAACCGCGGGTGCGCTTCAGGATCTGCTGCAAAGCCCCGTCGTCGGTGCCGTTAGCATAATCATCGCCATGACGTCTGCCCTGCGGCCTTCATCGTCGGCGCGGCCGGCTCGGTTGCCATGTTCATGCGCAACCGTCGCCGGCCAGCTTGAATCCGTTGGGTCAGGCTGCCTGACACCGGCTCCAGCGGACGGGCGGGGCTGCGCCCACCAGAGGGTAGGCGCCCGAAAATCGCAGTTCCGCATCCAGCAAGTCTCGCCCATCCGCCCGGCGCTGAGCCAAAACGTTGGGCTGCCCGGTCAGACATCTGGCCTGGCCGCAGTCTCACAGGGGAGATCCTACGATGAAGTCAAACAACCTTCTGATGGGTCTGTCGATCCTGTTCTTTGTTCTTGCGGTTGCCTTCCAACTCGCGTTCTGGGCAGACGTCTCGTGGGCGGCCAAGATCGCCTTCTTCGTCCTGGGCTTTGGTTCCGGTGCGACGGCCGGTCAATGGTTGGCCAGGCGAGGCGCATAGGTCCCCCCCGCTCTCCACCGCCTCATTGCGGAAGCCGTTGGCCGTTCGTTGGCAACGGGTGACGGCAGGCCTGCGGGAGTGGCTCTGGACCGACGCCCTTGGGTCATGAAGGGCAATGAATTCGTTGTCAGGCTCTTTCACCGAATGGTGGAAACATGGCATAGAGTGAAATTGACATATCTCGCTTTCAGTGATATGGTATTTTTCACCGTGCGGTGAAAGGAGCCATAACAATGAAAGGGGATGATCTGGAAATCAAAGCGATTGAGGCGCTGCGGGACGTTCTCAAGGATGTCTCATTTGTTGAGTCGGTTGAGGAGAGTTCGCGAAGCGGAGTCTGCCGGCGTTCATTGGGACTGGCAGGTACAACTTCGAGTGCTTGATCAGGAAGTCACGCTGTTGGTAGAGGTTAAGAACGACGGGGAACCACGCTTCACCGCGATGCCGTGAATCAACTCCTCAGGTCGCAGCACGCCCTGCCCCAGGTCATCAGGGATCTTGATCGCACCGTGGGTCTCTCCGGCAGCAGCCTCGATATGCCAGGAAGCAGGGGTGGGCTATGTCGACCTCACGGGCAATTGCCGCCTCGCCTTTGGGACCGTTCATATCGAACGAACCGGGAAACCCAATCCATTCGCAACAAAACGGGATCTGCGCAGCCTCTACTCACCGAAGGCGTCTCGTATCTTGCGTGTCCTGCTCAACGATCCACGCCGGCCCTGGAAGCTTCAGACGCTTGCAGATGAGGCGGAAGTCAGTCTGGGGCAGGCGCACAAAGTCAAGAGCTTGCTGGCAGACAGAGAGTGGCTCCGGCAAGAGGCAGAAGGCATCCTGCTCAGCAACCCATGGGACTGCTTGCTGAGTGGGTAAGCAGCTACAGTCACCGGAAAAACGAGACACACCCACACTATATTCCGGAGACACCGGGAAAGACGGAAGAGAACCTGACTGCTGTGTGTCTGAGACTGGGCATCCGTCACGCTTTGGCCGCATTCTCGGCTGCAGCGCGCTATGCGCCCTTCGTCCGCTATCAACGCGTCTACGCTTACGTGCAAGAAGGGCGAATCGAAGAGCTTGTCCAGTCACTGCAACTGAAGGAAGCGGCGACGGGAGCGAATCTTGTCCTCTGGATCCCTTACGACGACGGGGTCTGGTACGGAACAAGAGTGGTTGCCGGCACTCAAGTGACTTCCGATA
>CAVPJG010000008.1:0-129892 GCA_963705205.1 uncultured Thermoleophilia bacterium | reverse complement strand
ATTCATGGACGCCAGCATGTCGGCGGCCGTGGCCGTCGGCGTGCCGCGCATGGCGGGCAGCACCACCAGGACGAATGCCACGGCGGCTGCTGCAATTACCGCCACGCCGACGAGCAGCCGGCGCGGTCGGCGTCGAGAGTGAGCGGGCGTGGGGGAGACCATCTGACCCGCTTCGCGCTCCAGATCCTCGCGCAGTCGCGGCAGGAAGTCATCGGCTGCCGCCGGCACGGGAATCGCGGCGACGAAGTCCCAGAGCTCCCGGTCGGCGCGCGGGTCGTCGGGCGCCCGGCGTTCGTCGGTCATGACGTGACCTCCTCGATGTTGTCGGCGGCCGGGTGTTCGCGCCCGCCGCGAAGCGCGCTTCTCAGAACAGTACGAGCGGTCGAAAGCCGTGAAGCGACGGTGCCGCTCGGGACGCCGAGTATCTCCGCCGCCTGCCGGTAGTCGAGCCCCTGCACGCCGACCAGTACGACGACCGCTCGTTGCTCGGGCGGCAACAACCGCAGCAGGTCGCGGACGTGGCGACGGTCCGACATGTCCTCGGTCGGGTCGGGCTCCTCCGGCAGCGCCCGTTCAGGCTCGAGGTCGGGCACCGGCACGAGCCGCCCGCGCCGGCGCAGGTGGTCCACGCAGGTGGTGTAGGTGATCCGGGTCAGCCACGTGCTGAGCGCCGACCTGCCGGCGAAGTCCGGAAGTGCGCGGAAGGCCTTCATGTAGACATCCTGCAGAGCGTCGTCGGTCAGGTGCGGATCGCCCAGCAGGTGGAAGGCAAGGACGCGGAGGCGTCCGTCGTATCGTTCAACGAGCGCGGTGAAGGCGTCCGGGTCACCGGCGCGCGCGGCGGCAAGGATGGCTGACGAGATCTCCGTATCAGCCGCGCTCTGCTCACGCATCCGCGCCTCCCCGTCCACTCCATCCTATTGGACGTGGGGTGCGCGCTGACGCCTTCGATGGGTTTGCCGGAGTCGCGGGGCGGGAGGCTCTCCCGTACCAGGTGCCTCCCGCCCCGTCCCGCCTCAGCAAACGACCTGTCGCCGCGCCCCCTGCTATTGCCCGAAGCCGGGCATCAATGGCCTGTCCTCGTCGCCGTAGGCCTTCATCGACTCGGCAACCTTGACCAGCTCGTCCGGTGTCAGGTCGCCGGTGATGACGACCTTGGAGCGGTCGCTGTAGGTGATCAGCGTCGGCGTCGAGATGCCGATCTGCGTGCCGTCACTTGCGTCGTCGGCGAACACCGCGGGTTGGCCCTCGAGGTAGCCCGCGCCCAGGACGACGTCCGGCTCGCCGTCGACCGTCTGGCCGAGGGTCTTGGGGCTGATCTCGACGACGAAGGAGCCGAATCCGCCGCGAAACCGTACGAGCACTCTCGTGCTGCCCGGCGTCCCCTTCACGCGCTTGACCACGACGCCGCGGCTCGGCCGCGCGACGGACATGGGACCGGTGCTTGCGCCGGCGCTGGCGACATCGGTGAGCCGGTAGCCCGCCGGCGCCCACTGCGGGATGAGAGGCAGGGTCGGCCACGAAAGCTGCGCAATCTCCTCCGGCGTGCCGAAGCGCGTGCCGTCATCGACGAGCACGGTCTTGCGGTCGGGGGCCTCCGGCCGCTGCCATCCCAGATCCAAGGCCGGGTCGACCTCGAGGCTGGTGACGTGGAGCTCCTGCTCCCACGGGAGGGGCTTGCCGTCTGCCTCGACACGGCAGGAGGCGGCGACCAGCAGGCCGGTCGCCTGGTCGACGGTGGCGTCCCAGCGGAACGCCATCTGTATCTCGCCGTCCATTCCCCATTGCTGCCGCACGCTGAAGACGCCATGCCAGGCCGGTCGGCCGAGGTAGGTCGTTTCATCCACCGGCAGCGACGGATCCGCCGCGGCGACTGCCGCGCGCAGGTTCGCTGTGAGACTCGGGTACCTCTCGGCATCGCCATCGAGGGCGGTCGAGTCCGACTGCCATGCCGGCCTGCGGACGGTCATGCCCTTCCGCAGAGCCTCGCCGGTCAGGAACTCGCGCGCCTCGTGGAGCTTGGCATCGTAGCCGGTCGTGCGGGAGAAGCTCGTCGGGCGCGGGACGCCGTCATCACCGGTCCAGGTCGTGGTGGTCTTCACCAGGGAGAGGCTGTCGCCGGCGATGCTCAGGGTGAGATCGGTCTCGTCGGTGGAGCGGTCCTCCGTCGCATCAGGCCCTGTCTCGGTGACGGCGATGGTCGAGACCATGTGCAGACGCACGGTCTGGGCGCCGCCGGAGGCGGCGGTCATGGCTGCGAGGACGTCGCCGGCGGTGGCGGTGTCGCTGCCGCGCAGCGCCGGGAGCACGGCGAACGCGAAGATCGCCGCCGCCGCGGCGACGGACGCGGCGGCGAGCA
This sequence comes from uncultured Thermoleophilia bacterium, assembly GCA_963705205.1. Taxonomy (GTDB): domain Bacteria; phylum Actinomycetota; class Thermoleophilia; order UBA2241; family UBA2241; genus CAIXSE01. Next base: position 127,533 of record CAVPJG010000008.1, on the reverse strand, counting down.
GGCGGAGGGGCTTGACGCGCCGGCGGCGCGCCGGGACGGTGGTGAGCGCGGTCCCGGCCGCGGTGGCGCTCTGGAGCCGGGCCTCGAGCTCGTCGTGGAAGCCCGGCCTCAGCGGCGGCGCGTCCACGTTCGCCTGCAGGAGCGCGGAGAGCACCGGGTCACGCCGCTCATCGTGGGGCGCGGTCATGACTGCACCTCGTCACCCGGGTTCTCGGGCCGGAGGGCTCGGCGCATGGCCGCACGGGCCGCCGAGAGGCGCGAGGCCACGGTCCCGACAGGGATCTCGAGCGCCTTGGCGACCGTTCCGTAGTCGTAGCCCTCGCGGTCGACCAGGAGCAGGACGGCACGCTGCTCGACCGGGAGCCGGCCGAGTGCGGCGCTCACCTGATTCCGCAGGGCGAGGCTGCCGACGTCGTCCGCCGGGTCGGCGAGGTCGTCGGCAAGCTGCTCGCCGGCCGGACGCACCTTCTGCCGGCGCAGGTAGTCGAGGCAGATGCGGTAGCAGACCTGGTGCAGCCAGGTGCCCAGCGCGGCCTCGCCGCGGAACTCGGGCAGGCCGCCCCAGGCCTTCACGAAGGTGTCCTGCAGGGCGTCGTTCATCAGGTCGGCGTCGCGGAGCAGGTGGTACGCGAGCACGCGCAGCCGCCCTTCGTAGTGGTCGACGATCTCGTGGAAGGCGCCGTGGTCGCCGCGCTGCGCGCGGCGCAGGACGGCGCCGTCGATCTCGCGGCTCGGCGGAGCGACGACCGGTCCCGCAGCCGGCTCGCCAGTGCCAAGGATGTCGTCGTCCACGATCTGCCCCACCAGCAGCGTCCACAGCCGTCCAAGCCGGCTCCGCAACCATGCCCACGGCGCCGTCAGTTCGCCGGGGTCTGCCCCCGCGACCCCTATGGCTTGTCCCTCCATGCCCCGTCTCCTCTGGCGTTGACCCTGTCATCCGCCTTAGACGGCGTCGACGGCGCCATCGTTCAGTCGAGCCGGAGGCGTCGTTGGGCAGTGCGTAGAATACGGGCGCGATGCGTGCATCAGGATCTCAAGGGGACCTGCTCCGCGGCGCGGCCGTCGGGGTCGCTGCCACCGTCACGATGGACGTGGCGATGGTAGCCGCTGCCAAGCTCGCGCCCAGCGCCTTCGCGTCGGAGAAGAACAGCCCGGAGGCGATCGGCCGCTGGGCTGCCGGGCTCTGCCGGGGACGCTGGCGCTCCGACGACATGTCCGCGGAGACGCCGGTGCGCGGCGAGCTGTGGCTGGGGCTCGCCGCGCACTACCTGACGGGCGTGGTGCTCACCGAGGTGTATCTCACGGCGGTGCGCCGAGGCGGTCTGCGACCTGGCGTCGGCGGGGCCACCGCCTACGGGATCGGGACCGCCGTTCTGCCGCTCCTTCTGATGTACCCGTCCATGGGGTACGGCTGCTGCGGACGGCAGAGCGGCGACGCGCGGCGCCTCGTGGGCACGATGCTTCTCGGGCACGCGGCGTTCGGCGCCGGCATCGGCCTCTGGGCGGCGGCTACCAGACGAACGGGATGAAGCGCCGCCGCACCTGCCGCCGGTAGTCCTCGTAGCCTGCGAGGCTCTTGACCAGCCACGCCTCCTCCCGGCGCCTCTTGGCGTCGAGGAACAGCGCCGCGGCGCCGAGCGGGACAAGCGCCCATGGCGAGGAGAGCAGCGCCCATCCCAGCATCGCCAGAAGTGCGCCGCCGTACATCGGGTGACGCACGAGCCCGTAGACGCCGTCCCGGCGCAGCTCGCCGCCGTCCACCGGTCGCGGGAAGGGCGTGAGCTGCGGCCCGAGACCGGCGCCGCCGGCGATCAGCAGAGCGACGCCGGCCAGCACGACGACGGCGCCGGCGGCCAGGAGCCAGGGGCCTGCTGCAGCCGGCCAGGCCGCGCCGGCCAGGCCCGCTACGATCGCCGCCGCCAGGAGGATTCCCTGGATGGCGACCCAGCCGCCTCCGCGCCGGCCGAGGGCGGGCAAGCGGCTCGAGGAGCCGACTGCCGTGGCCGTCGCCTGCGAACGGCCGCTCAGCGTCGCGTCGTTGCCGGCCCTCATGACGCCGCCCCGTTGACGGGCGTGCCGCCGTTCACCGGCGCCTCGCCGTTGCGGTGCTCGCGCTTGGAGATTGCGGCCACCAGGATCGCCACTCCGACGAACGCGGCCAGGCTCGACCACACGACCATGTCGCTCGCCCACGCCTGCGCGTCGGCAAGCAGCGTGAGGCCGACGGCTGCGCAGATCGCGCCGCCGAGGGTGACCCGCCTCGCCGCGGCCATCTCCACCAGCGGCCAGCCCACGATCGCCAGCGGCCACCACTGCCCGATGGTCTGCGAGGAGTCCACCACACCGGCCGCGTCCAGGAAGCCGCAGAGGCCCACCGCCACCAGCACTGCTCCGAACCACACAGATCCCGCCTTCATCTTCTACTCCTTGTCGTTGAGTGTGCGCTTGCTTCGATGCTTCGATGAGTATCGAAGTACGAGTCGAAAAAAAGGGATGGCCCGAGCCGGCGACGGTCACCTGGCCGGCCCCTTCGCGAACGTCTCCATCTGCCGAAGGATCTCGGGGTCGACCCAGCAGTGCAGCCGCTGGCCGCGCTTCTCGCAGGTGATGAGGCCCGAGCTCCGCAGTTCCTTGACATGGTGCGAGACCGTCGAGAGCGAGAGTCCGAAGCGCTCTGCGATCTCGGACAGGCTGTCCGACACCTGGGAGTCGCTGCAGCCGTCGCTGTGGCAATCCCGCACCAACTCGAAGATGGCGAGGCGCGTGGGGTCGCTGAGAGCCTTGAACACCTTCGCCATGTCCGCCAAGTGACGCCTCCTTACTTCGATACTTGTCGAAGTATAGAAAGATAACGACGGGCTGTCAAGCGTCCGCGCCGCCCGTGTTCTCGGCCCTTCGGGTAAGTAGGAGGCGATGGGCACGTATGTCGCACTGCTCCGAGCGGTCAACGTCGGCGGCACCAAGCTGCCGATGGCCGATCTGCGCGCGCTGCTCGAGGGACTTGGACTGACGGACGTGCGCACCTACCTGCAGAGCGGCAACGCGGTGTTCGACGCCCGGGACGCAGGGCCGGTGTCGGCGCTCGCGACCGCCATCGAGGGGCGCATCGAGCGCGATGTGGGGCCTCGCGTCGGGGTGCTGGTGCTGCCGGGTGAATCGCTGGCCGACGTGGTGGCGGCCAACCCGTTCCCGGACGCCGCCGGCGAACAGGTCCTGCATGCGACGTTCCTCTTCGGCCCGCACGGCGAGGCCGATTTCGGGGAGGTGACCGAGGCGGCCTACTGCGCCGTGTACAAGGCCGCTTTCAGCAAGCTCGAGCTCCCTGGCGAGCCGGGCGAGGAGGCGGTCTTCGTGGGCGCGCCGCCGCTGGCCGCGCCCGTCGTCTATCTCAGGCTGCCGCACGGGTACGGGCGCACCAAGCTGAACAACGCCTGGTTCGAGCGCAAGCTCGGTACGGCCGCCACCACCAGGAACTGGCGGACGGTGCTGGCCCTGGCCGGACTGGCAGCCGGCGGCGCGGACACGCGGGCCGGCTGAATCGCGGCCGTGGCGGGACCGACCACGGCCGCACTGAAGGGGGACAGGTGAGCAGACGTCCGCCGGCGTCCGGCTGCTTTCAGAGCGGCCTGCCGTTCAACCGGCTCGGCCGCGGCCCCCTTCCGCTCGTCGTCGTGCAGGGACTGCTCTTCGAGAACAAGCCGCAGCCCCGCTTCGCCCTGGGCCCCTACGCGTTCCTCGGCGACCGCTACACGGTCTTCGTCGTGCTGCGCCGGCCGGGGATGCCGCACGGCTACACCCTGCGGGACATGGCCGCCGACTGCGCGGCTACCATTCGTGAGGAGTTCGGCGGGCCGGTGGACGTCATCGGCGTCTCCACCGGCGGCTCCATCGTCCAGCACCTTGCGGCGGACCACCCTGACGTCGTCCGCCGCCTCGTCATCCACTCCAGCGCGTACACCCTGAGCCCATCGGCGAGGCAGCTGCAGCTACGGGTGGCAGAGCTGGCCGGCGCGCGCCGCTGGACGGAAGCGAGCGAACTGCTGGTGGACGCGGTCGTGCCGCGACGCGGCATACCCGCGCGCGCCCGGCCGCTGATCGTGTGGCCGGTGTCGCGACTGATGTCCTGGTCCAGCCGCCCTGCGGACCCGGCCGACCTGATCGCGACCATCGAGGCCGAGGACGTGCACGACTTCCGCGACCGGCTGCGGGAGATCACGGCGCCGGCCCTGGTCATCGCCGGCGCCGAGGACCCGTTCTACAGCGAGGCGCTGTTCCGAGAGACCGCAGCCGGCATTCCCCGCGCGCGCCTCGTGCTCTACCCGGGAATGGGGCACCCGGCGCACGGCAGGAGGTTCGCGCGCGACGTGCTGGCGTTCCTCTCCGCGTCGGCTTGACGATCCTGCCTGCCTCGCCCTCGCTGCGGGGTGGACATCCGGGTCTTCTCTCTGGTTCCCGCGCTGTCTCGCGATATGCTCGGCGGCGATGAGCCGGAACGGAGGCGAACGTGCGGGATCAGGGAGCTGAGAAGGGATGAGCGGCGTCTGGTTCGCCCTTGGCCTCACCCTGGTGGCCGGCATGGCGACCGGCATCGGCAGCGCCATCGCCTTCACCGCCAAGCGCACCAACTACCGGTTCCTCTCGGTGGCGACGGGATTCTCTGCCGGCGTCATGCTCTACGTGTCGTTCGTGGAGATCTTCTTCAAGGGAGCCTCCGCGCTGACGGAGCGCTATGGCGACGTGACCGGGTACTGGGTCAACACCCTTGCCTTCTTCGGCGGCATGGCGATCATCTTCGTGATCGACACGCTCATACCGGCGGGCGAGAACCCGCACGAGACCCACTCGGAGGCCGAGACCGCGCCTCTTCACGACCCGTCGGCGCCGCTGCCCGACGGTTGCGTGATGCCCGGGGCCGCGGGTCGGGGCCTCGGGGTCCACGACCACACATCGGCGCACCACAAGCTGATGCGCATGGGGCTGTTCACCGCGCTCGCGATCGGCATCCACAACTTCCCGGAGGGCCTCGCGACGTTCCTCGCGGCGCTGGAGGACCCCGGACTCGGCATCGCCATCGCCATCGCCATCGCGCTGCACAACATCCCCGAGGGCATCAGCGTATCGGTGCCGATCTTCTACGCCACCGGCGACCGCAAGAAGGCGTTCACGTACTCTCTGCTCAGCGGACTCTCGGAGCCGGTGGGTGCCGCGATCGCGTACCTCGTCCTCATCCTCCTGCTCGGCGGCACGGGCGCCGACGTCCCCCAGGAGCTCATGGGCATCCTGTTCGCCGGTGTGGCCGGCATCATGGTGTACATCAGCCTGGACGAGCTGCTCCCCACCAGCCGGGCCTACGGCAAGGGACACGACAGCCTGTACGGGCTGGTCGCGGGGATGCTGGTGATGGCAGTGAGTCTGGCGCTGATGAAGTAGGGGCTCCGCCGATGCTCCTCAACGTGGTGCTGGTCATCGCCGGCCTCCTGCTGCTCGCGGTCGGCGCCGAGGGCCTCGTCCGCGGCGCCGGCGCTGTGGCGCTGCGCTTCGGCGTGGCGCCCCTCGTGGTCGGCCTCACCATCGTCGCTCTCGGCACCGGGAGCCCCGAGTTCGTGCTGAGCGTGCAGGCGGCGGCGAGCGGCAACGGTGGCCTCGCGCTCGGCAACGTGCTCGGCTCGAACATCAGCAACATCGCGCTGGTGCTGGGGCTTGCCGCGCTGGTACGGCCCCTGGCCGTGCAGGCGCGGCTGATTCGTCGGGAGGTCCCGGTGATGATCGGCGTGACCTTCCTGGTCGCCGCCCTGATGTGGGACGGCGGCCTCGGCAGGCTCGACGGCGCCGTCCTGCTCGCAGGTGCGGTGTTCTACGTCGCCTTCGCCTACTTCGGCGCCCGCCGCGGCGACGTTCCGGCCGTGGCGGCGGAGTTCGACGCAGCCCTCGAGCGCGAGCGCTCGCTGTGGGCAGAAGCACTGCTCGTCATCGTGGGACTGGGTGCACTGCTCCTCGGCGCCAGCGTGCTCCTGCGCGGCGCCGTGGAGCTGGCGTCGGCGCTGGGTGTGAGCGAGGTCGTGGTGGGGCTCACCGTCATCGCCGTCGGGACGAGCCTTCCGGAGCTCGCGACCTCGGTGTCGGCCGCGCGTCGCGGCCAAGCGGACGTGGCGTTCGGCAACGCCATCGGCTCGAACGTCATCAACATCCTGGCCGTGCTCGGCGCGGCGGCGCTGGTACAGCCCCTGGCGACGAGTGGGCTGCGGCCCCTGGACGTCGCCGTGTTTCTCGCGAGCGCCGTGCTCGTGCTGCCGCTCATGGCGCACGGCTCGGTGCTTAATCGATGGGAGGGCGGCGCGCTCGTCGCGGGCTACGCCGTCTACATCGTCTCGCTGGCGGCTTGACGCCCGCCGACGGGAGGCGGATCTCGGCTCAGCGACAGACGGGGACGCACTGGTATCCCTCGCGCGTGCGGGACCCGAACCCGAACCCCCTGTCCCACGAGATGTGCGCGGCCCAGGCGAGACCGGACGTGAAGACGAGCGGCGGCAGCCAGAGACCCACGATCATCAGCGCGACGGGCATCCAGTAGCTGTGCACCGTGTTGTAGAAGCGCACGGCCCGGGGGTGCAGTTGACCGGGCTCTAGGTCGCGAGAGGCGCCGTAAGCGAGCGCGACGTCGGGCAGGAGAAGAAAGGCGAGCGCGAACCAGGTACCGCCGCCGAAGCGGATGACCTCGACGAGCGCGAGGGCTGTGAGTCCGACGCCCAGCGCGAGATACACGCCTCGCCTCAGCCGGCCGGCCGCCGGCGTGGTTCCCAGACAAGCGGCGGGTCGTGTGGTCGTCGTGGTGACTCCTCGGCGTTGATGGTCCTGTCCGGTCACTACCCCGCCGCCGCGGCGCGTAGACTTCTCGCGGACGGGGCAGGGAGGGACCATGGACGACAGTCCGATCATGAACGCGACCGGCAAGGCCTTGGGCGACTGGTTCGCCATTCTCGACGGGCGCGATGCTCGCGACCTGCCGCACAAAGACATCGCCCGGCTGCTCCAGGACGAGCACGGCGTGTCCGGCTGGTGGAGCCAGAACTTGACGGTGGAGTACGAGAAGCACATCGGTCGCCGCGAGACCGGTCAGACGCAGGCCGGCGACTACGAGGCGACCGTGACCAGGACCCTGCCGGGAGACATGGACGCGGCGCTGGATCGTTGGGTCGCGGGCCTGACTGAAGAAGGCGCGGCGCCGGGCTTCGACGGCGTCCCGTTCGCGGGTGAGCCCGGTATCTCCAGGACCGAGAAGTGGCGGTACTGGCGGGTCGCGCTGGCCGACGGCACCAGGGTGACGGTGACGATCTCAGACAAGCCGGGCGGATCGGCCCAGGTCGGCGGCTCGGCGGCGCTCCTCGCCGTCACCAGCAGCAAGCTCCCGACGCGCGACGACGGCGCCCGCTGGAAGGCGTTCTGGCGGCGGTATCTCGCCGCGCTCTGAGGCTCGACCGGGAGACCAAGGAGGCCCGAGATGGCCGTGGACGTGACGACAGAGACGCTGATCCGTCGCCCCAGCGACGTGGTGGCGGAGTACGTTGCCGACCCTGACAACGCGCCCGAGTGGTACGCGAACATCGAGTCGGTGGAGTGGAAGACGCCGCCGCCGCTCGCCGTGGGCTCGCAGATCGCCTTCGTGGCGCAGTTCCTGGGCCGGCGCCTCGCCTACACCTATGAGGTCGCGGAGTACGTGCCCGGCGAGCGCCTCGTGATGCGCACCGCCGAGGGCCCCTTCCCCATGGAGACGAGCTACCTGTGGGAGGCGACGGCGGAGAGCCACACGAGGATGACCCTGCGCAACCGTGGCACGCCGGCCGGCTTCTCATCCCTGGCCTCGCCGTTCATGACCGCCTCGATGCGGCGCGCCAACAAGAAGGATCTGGCGCGCCTGAAGGCGCTGCTGGAGGCGCGCAGGCAGGCCGCGGCGGCGCGCTAGGGCTACCCGAGCGGCCCGAGCAGAAGGGCCAGCGACAGCGCGAGGATGGCGGTGGAGAGCATCCACCAGCTCGACCGGTCGTTTCCTTGTGCTCGAGCCCGGAACGCTATCACGATGCACCCGAACGCGACGACCGTGGCGGCGGCAGTGACCGCGAGCGCCAGCAGCCCGCGCTCGGCGCAGCCGACCGCGGTGAGCGGCGTGAAGTACAGCGCCACGAGCGCCGGCGGCGCGACCGCGGGCAGCGCGACGTGGCGCAAGAGCAGGCTCAGCTTGTCCGCGGGTGGAGACATCGCTCCCTCATCGGCCGGAAGCGACCCGCACTCAAGCCCGACGAGCTTGGCGGAGTCAGAAGAGCGCGTCCTGCTCCGACGACCGCTCACCGGGGGGCATAACCGTCGGCGGGCACTCGTCCCACTCGCGGCCGTCGAGCAGCCAGCGGCTCGGAGGCAGGGCGTGGGAGGCGTGCTCATGCGACCAGCACGCGCTGCGAGCGCGACCTCATTCGAGCGGAGCGCGCGTCAGGGGACGTTCAGCTTGTCCATCACGCCGTAGACGAAGAACGCCGGCCAGACCATCGCCTGGAGCACGCCCCAGACGCCATCCCAGAACGAGTTCGCACCGCCGATGTAGTAGACGAGCGCGCCGATGAACCCGAGCCCGTACACCGCTCCGGCCCCGGCTGCTCCAGCGCCACCGTTGTCTGACATGTCGCCTTCCTTCCGCAACGGACGCCGCCCGTCGGCGTCGCGGTCAGGGGAAGTCTATCGCGCGGGACGCCCCGCAGGCGGTCGCCGTGCGCGCCAACGACACGGGTTCGCCCGGTGGGGTAATCTGACGAGACGATGGAGACGTTCACCGAACCCAGAGCGCTCGTGCCCGACAGGAGCTACGCTGCCGAGCGGCAGGCGGCGCTGGAGGCTCTCGATCTCAGTGCCGTCGACCCGCCCATCGTCGACATCGTCCTGGCCTTCCGCACGCTGCCCCACTGCTTCACGCTGCAGTGCTGCTATGGCCACTTCCTCACCGCGACAGCACAGGACGAGCACAGCCTGGCGCCGATCCCGGAAGGTCACGAGGGAGCCGTTCGCTATCGCATCGCCTTCCTGGCCTTCTGCGTCGACGCCGGCGACCGCGGCCGGGCCTTGCTGGAGAGGCTCTCACGGGTGCCCGAGATCGAGCCCGCGTACGTGCAGTTCGGGTCCGCGGACTGGTTCTGGGACCAGTGGCCGAACTCGTTCACTCTCCAGGTGGAGCCGGCGGCGCACCGCTTCAAGGACCAAGTGGTCCTTACCGCGGGAGAGGCGATGCAGACGCAGCGCGCCCGGGACCGGTTCTTCGAGGAGATCCGGCGACTGCTGGCCGAGGAAGTCGCCCGGTACCCTGGCGACGGCTGAACGCAGGGGACGTTTGACGCACGCTCTGCGCCGGTCCATGATGTACGCAGAAACGAATACCGTTTACGCGTACACGGGAGAGCATCTGCATGCCGGCGACCAAGGACGAGATCGCGCTGACCTTCATGGGCCTGGCTCTCCGCTACGGCTTCCGGCGCACTGCTGTCGACGACGTCGCCAAGGCTCTGCGCGTGTCAAAGAAGACCATCTACGAGTACTTCCCCAGCAAGGAGGCGCTGCTCCAGCACGCGCTCGAGCTCGGCGCGCTGGAGCAGCGCCGGCGGGTGGAGTCGCTGCTCACCGAGACGACTGAGCTCGGCTGCGCGCTGCAGATCGTGCGCATCGCCCTCGCCGACGCGCGCGCCGGATTCGCGCTCAACCCCGGCGTCGAGTTCGTCGATCCGCCGGAGATCCAGACGCAGGTCAACGACCGGGTGTACGGCCCCATGATCCGCGACCTGCTGGAGCGGGGGGTCGCGGCGGGTGAATTCGAGGTGGCCGACGTCGAGCTGACGAGCCGGTTCGTGCAGGCGATCGGCATGGAGGCGGTGCGGCGGATCCACGACGACCCGGCAAACCGGCCAGAAGAGGCGACCGTCGAAGCGATACGTCGGTTGATCACGGGCGACGCCCAGCCGGGTGCGGGAAAGACCGTGAAGAAGACGAAGAAGAGGTGATGGGGTGAGGATGATGACGAGGATCCTGGTCGCATACGGAACGCGCTACGGCTCCACGCGGGAGGTCGCGGAAACGGCTGCCTCCACGCTGGAGGCGGAGGGCTTCGAGGCGGAGGTGAGGCCGGCGCGCGAGGTGCGCTCGCTCGACGGCTACGCCGGCATTGTGCTCGGCACGCCGCTCTACATGGGCGCGCTGCACAAGGACGTGCGCGCTCTGCTCGAGAAGAACCGGGAGGCTCTCGGTGAGCTGCCGTTCGCGGTCTTCGCGCTCGGTCCGATCAAGGCCGCCGACGGCCTGGACGGCTCCCGCGAGCAACTCCTCACCGCGCTCGCCAAGGTGGTGGCCCCGATTCCGGCGGCCACGGGGGTGTTCGTCGGCGCCTACGACCCGGCGCGGCTCGGCTTCAAGGACAAGATGCTCGCAGCGCTCCCCGCGAGCCCGTTGCACGGCGAGCCCGAGCACGATGACCGCGACTGGGAGGCCATCCGCGCGTGGACGCGGGACCTTCCCAGTCTGCTCGGCCTCGTCCACACGGAGAACGGCCCCGCGCGGTTGTCCGCGTAGAGTGGGCGCCCATCGCACGGCGCGCCACTCGCGTACGCTGCGAGCAGCGCTCGCGCGACCGCATCGGACCGGGGACAGGACTTGAAATGCGTCGACGCATGATGTTTAGTGACTACTAAGTAAGGGGAACAAGGACATCATGAACGCAACGACGCGCAGCACCAAGGAAGACCGCCGGCGGGAGATCATCGAGGCCGCCACGCGCGAATTCGCTATTGGCGGCCTCCACGGCACGCCCGTCGACGCGATCGCGAAGCGGGTCGGCGTGTCGCAGCCGTATCTCTTCCAGCTCTTCGGCACCAAGAAGGAGCTCTTCATCGCGACGGTGCACCGGACGTTCGAGCGCACCGTCGCAGTGTTCCGCACCGCGGCTGCCGAGGCCGGCGAAGACGCGAGCCAGGCCGACATCCTGATGACCATGGGCGTCGCCTACGGGAAGCTGCTCGACGACCGCAGCCTCCTGCAGATGCAGATGCAGGCCTACGCGGCGTGCGGCGACGAGGAGATCAGCGACGTCGTGCGCGATGAGATGCTGCGTCTGGTCAGCTTCGTGCAGTCGGCTTCAGGCGCGCCGGAGGCGGCGATCCGTGAGTGGCTCGCCTACGGCATGCTGATGAACGTGGTCGCGGTCATGGACCTCACCAAGGTCGACGCGGACTGGGCGCGCATCATGTGCCCGGTGGACGGCACGGAGATCGTGGCTCTGGCCATCGACGCGGTCGGCAAGACGGAGCGCACGGGTGTGAGGGCGCAAGGCAAGTAGACGACGGGGCGGGTGGCCGGCTCCTGGCCGGACCCGCCCTTCTTCAGGTCGCGAAAACTAAGTAAGCGCTAAGTCGCAAAGATGGGCCGGCGGGGCGGAGGCTCCCGGACCGCAAGGGAGATGAGAGAGATGAGTGCACGAGCAATGACTTTCTGGACCTTCGTGGTCACCAGCGTCGCCGTGTTCATGGTGTCGCTGGACAACCTGGTCGTGACTACCGCGCTGCCGGTGATCAAGGCCGACCTGGGCGCCTCGCTCTCGGGGCTCGAATGGACGGTGAACGCGTACACGCTGACCTTCGCCGTCCTGCTTCTCACCGGCGCCGCGCTCGGCGACCGGTTCGGGCGCAAGCGGATGTTCCTGGTGGGCCTTGCCGTCTTCACGGCCGGCTCCGCGGCGGCGGCTCTCGCGCCGAGCATCGACGCGCTGGTCGCCGCCCGTGCTCTGCAGGGCGTCGGCGCCGCGATCGTCACGCCGCTGACCCTGACGATCCTCTCCGGCGCCGTGCCTCCGGCCCGCCGCGGCATGGCGCTCGGTATCTGGGGCGGCGTCAGCGGCCTGGCCGTCGCGCTCGGCCCGGTCGTCGGCGGGGCCATCGTCGAGGGTCTCTCCTGGCAGTGGATCTTCTGGATCAACGTCCCCATCGGCCTGGTGCTGCTGCCGATCGCGCTGACCCGACTGACGGAGTCCAAGGGCCCCAACCGCTCGCTCGACCTGCCCGGCCTGGGCCTCGCCAGCGCCGGCCTGCTCGGTATCGTCTGGGGTCTGGTGCGCGGCAACGAGCACGGCTGGACCAGCCCGACCGTGGCCGGACCCATCATCGCCGGCATCGTCCTGCTGGGAGCGTTCGTCCTCTGGGAACGGCGCACACCGGAGCCCATGGTCCCGCTGCGCTTCTTCCGCAACCGCGCGTTCTCCGCGGCCAATGTCACCTCGCTGCTGATGAGCTTCGGGATGTTCGGCTCGATCTTCCTGCTGGCGCAGTTCTTCCAGGTGGTGCAGGGCTACTCGCCGCTCGAGGCGGGCATCCGCACCCTGCCGTGGACGGCCATGCCGATTTTCGTGGCGCCCATCGCCGGTATGTTCAGCGACCGCGTCGGCGCCCGCCCGCTGCTCGTGGCCGGCATGGCGCTGATGGCCGCGGGGCTGGCGTGGATGGCCATCGTCACCAGCCCCACCGTCGCCTACGGGCAGCTCGTCCCCGCGTTCGTGATGGCCGGGGTCGGCATGAGCCTGTACTTCGCTCCGGTCGCCAACCTGGTGCTGAGCACTGTGCGGCGCAGGGAGGAGGGCAAGGCGAGCGGCGTCAACAACACCATCCGTGAGGTCGGCGGCGTGCTCGGCGTTGCGGTGCTGGCAGGCGTGTTCAGCGCTGTGGGCGGCTATGTGAGCCCGCAGGCGTTCGTGGATGGCATGACTGCCGCGGTCTGGGTCGGCGCGATCGCCGTGGCGCTCGCCGGCGTCGCCGCGGTGGCGATCCCGCCGCGCGACGACGTGGTCCCCGACTCCGTCTCGCTGCTCGAGCGCGGCGAGCACGAAGGCGCGCCCGCCGGCCAACTGGCGTGCAGTCCGGACACGGCGGCCTGACGCCGATCTGAGCTCCGCCGGCCGAGGCCGCCCGGGTCCCCATGGATGGCCCGGGCGGCCTCGACGTTCCCGGAGCGTTTCGCGGCTTCGCCCCGGGGAATCGGGAGGAGACTGCGCATCAGTCTCACCTCACTACGCCGGGGGCCACACATGGAAGACCTGCTGAACCACACCGCCGTTCGGGCGATCCGCTACCTGCGCCATCTGCCTGACCGAAGCGTCGCGCCGCAGCCGGACGCGATCGCCGGACTTGAGCGCTTCGACGAGGCCCTGCCGGAGCACCCCGACGACCCCGAGCGGGTCATCGCCCTGCTCGACGAGGCCGGCTCGCCGGCGACCATGGCGTCGGCCGGCCCCAGGTTCTTCGGCTTCGTCATCGGCGGTTCGCACCCGGTCGCCGTGGCCGCCAGCTGGCTCGCGGCGGCATGGGACCAGAACGCGGGCGCCTCCACAGCGTCGCCGGCGGCGGCCGCGCTCGAGCAAGTGGCGCAGCGGTGGCTGATCGAGCTCTTCGGCCTGCCCACCACCACCGTCGCGGGCTTCGTCACCGGTGCCACCATGGCCAACATGACGGCGCTGGCCGCGGCACGCCACGCCGTCCTCGCCCACGTCGGCTGGGACGTGGACGCAAAGGGTCTCAGCGGCGCCCCTCCTGTCACCGTGATCGTCGGCGACGAGGTGCACCCGTCGCTGCTCAAGGGGGTCGGGCTCCTGGGCCTCGGCAGAGAGCAGGTGCGCCGCGTCGAGGTCGACGGCCAGGGACGCATGCGCGCGGGCAGGCTGCCGCCGATCTCGGGCCCCACGATCGTCTGTACGCAGGCGGGTAACGTGAACACCGGCGCCTTCGACCCGGTCGAGGAGATCGCCGCCCAGGCACACGAAGCCGGAGCCTGGGTACACGTCGACGGCGCCTTCGGGCTTTGGGCGGCGGTGGCGCCCGCCCGCGCGCACCTGGTGCGCGGCGTGGGAACAGCCGACTCGTGGGCCACGGACGCGCACAAGTGGCTCAACGTCCCCTACGACAGCGGGCTGGCGTTCGTGCGCGACCCCGAGCCTCTTCGCGCGGCCATGGGTCTCACCGCCGCGTATCTGCCGGACAGCATGATGCGCGAGCCCGCGGCGCACTCGCCGGAGCTGTCGCGCCGCGCCCGCGGCGTCGAGGCCTGGGCGGTGCTGCGCGCGCTCGGGCGCTCGGGACTGGCCGACCTGGTCGAGCGGGATTGCCGGCACGCGGCGAGCTTCGCCCAAGGGCTGGCGGCCGCCGGCCACGAGATCCTCAACGACGTCGTGCTGAACCAGGTGCTGGTGTCGTTCGGAGACGAGGACAAGACCCGCCGCGTCGTCGCCGCCATCCAGCAGGACGGCACTTGCTGGGCGGGCATCACGGTCTGGCAGGGGAGGACGGCCATGCGCATCAGCGTCTCCGGCTGGTCCACGACGGAGCTGGATGTGGAGCAGAGTCTCGCGGCGATGCTGCGGGCCGCCGCATAGGCGGACGGCGACAGGCCGCCGGCGTTCGGCGTCACTGGTGCCGGCGTTAGGCGTCGCGGCATCGCGGGCAAGGCGGTAGAGACACCGGAAGGAGACCCCATGCCCGAGAGTCCGACTCGACAGCTCGCCGATGAGCACGAGTACGTGCTGCTGGTCGTCGGCGCCATGGAGGCTGAGGCCTCCCGCATCGAACGGTACGGCCAGGTCGACACGGTGCGAGTCGCCAAGATGGTCGAATTCACGCGGAACTTCACCGACGGCGACCACCACACCAAGGAGGAGAGCCTGCTCTTCCCGCTGCTCGAGGAGCGGAGCGCGGCCGCCGGCGGGACGATCAGCGTGCTGCTCAGCGAGCACGAAGCCGCGCGCGAATGCATCCGCGCGATCGACCGCGCGCTCACGGACGCGAGCGCGCCGGACGGCGGGCGCGCCGCCGCTGCGCGTGCCGTCATCGTCGAGAACCTGCGGCTCTACGCCTTCCTCCTGCCCCTGCACATCGGCAAGGAGGACACCGTCCTGTTCGCGCTGACCGACGAGCTGCTCAGCGTCCAGGAGCAGGAGATCCTGGCCGAGGACTTCGAGCGGCTGGCCTCCTCGCCCGGCGCCGCGGCTCAGACCGCCCGCTACCGCCGCATGGCGCACGATCTGGCGGAGGCGCCGGCGAAGGGCTGAGGCCCGGCTGGTCCGCCGCAGGTGGACGGCGACGGTCGACGTGTCATTGGCGGCGAGTTGCCGGGAAGAGACCTTCCATGAGCGCCAGGAGGGTATTCCCATGACACCAAGACACTTCTCGCAGAGCGTCAGCGGGCTGGAAGAAGCGCACCCGGCAGAGACCTTGCCGGTCGCGCCCGGCGGCTCGTTCGAGCTGAGGGCCTCGCCCGTGCGCAAGCGCATCGACGAGGCCGTTGTCCGCCTGCTCGCCTACAACGGCTCGGTGCCGGGCCCGACACTGCGGGTGCAGCAGGGCTCAGAGGTCGTCTGCCGGTTCGTGAACGAGCTGGATCTCGACACCACCGTGCACTGGCACGGCCTGCGGCACGACTACCTCTACGACGGCGTGCCCCGCGGCGGGCGCCACGGCGGCATGAGGACCCGGTACGGCCGGGTCAGGACTTCACCTACCGGCTGCGCTTCCCCGATCCCGGCGTGTACTGGTACCACCCGCACATGCGCGAGGACTACACCCAGGAGATGGGTCTGTACGGCAACATCATCGTGGAGCCGCGGGAGCCTGACTACTGGCCCGCGGCTCACCGGGACCTCCCACTCATCGTGGACGACATCCTGATGGAGGACGGCGCCGTCGCGCCCTTCAGCGTGCAGGGGTCGTCGCACACGGCTATGGGCCGGTTCGGCAACGTGATGCTGGTCAACGGGGAGACCTCACCGCGGTTCGTCGCGCGGCGCGGAGAGGTCGTGCGGCTCTACCTCACCAACACCGCCAACACGCGCGTGTTCCGTCTGGGCATCCCGGGCGCACGGCTCAAGCTCGTCGGCTCGGACCTCGGGCGCATCGAGGAGGAGCGGATGGTCGAGCGCCTGATCATTGCGCCGTCGGAGCGCTGGGTGGTCGATGCCTTCTTCCCCGACCAGGGGGAGTACGCGCTCGAGCACGTGAGCGAGGGCAAGACGTACCGGCTGGCGGCCTTCGCTGTGGAGGCGGAGGAGGCCCGGCCCGATCTCTCGGAGGAGTCTGGACGGCTCCGCCACAACCCGGAGTTCGCGGGGGAACGGGCTCGCTGGACCGAAGAGCTCGAGCGCGAGCCCGACAAGGTCCTCGTCCTGCAGGGCGACATGCCCGGGATGGCGATGGATCACGCCGGCTTGGATCACGCCGGCATGGATCACGCTGGCTCTGCCCCCGCCGCCCGGCCGCTCATCGAGTGGGAGGACGACATGCCCGAGCACAACGCCTCCTCTTCTCCCGAGAGTATGGTGTGGCGCATCCACGACGAGGCCCTGGGCGCGGACAACCATGCCATCCACTGGGTCTTCGAGCAGGGCGACCGCGTCAAGATCCGCATCATCAACGACCCCGACTCCGACCACCCGATGCACCACCCCGTGCACTTCCATGGGCAACGGTTCTACGAGCTTCGCTGGGACGGCGGGCCGGCTCCCAGCATCATGTGGAAGGACACTGTGCTCGTCCCCACCGGAAAGACGGTGGACATCCTGTTGGAGTGCAGCAACCCCGGCTCCTGGATGGTGCATTGCCACATCGCCGAGCACCTCGAGGGCGGGATGATGTTCACCTTCGAGGTGCGCGAGTCGATGGCCGCCGCGAGCTGACGCCCGGAGGTCGGGTCTGTGACGCCGGCAGGCATGAGATGGTGACAGCGGGGCAACCAGACCATATGGGCAGGCAGGCCGGGAGGAGACGATGAGCGTACAGCCGGTCATCCTCGTCGTGGACGACGACATGACGAGCCTGACGATCACCGAGCAGGAGCTGCGCAAGCGGTACGGCAGGGATTACCGGGTGCTCGCCCGGCAGTCGGCTTCGGCGGCACTCGACGAGCTCCGCCGCCTCAAGATCGAGGGTCAGCCAGTCGCCCTGATCCTGGCCGACCAGGTGATGCCGGAGATGTCCGGCCCCGACTTCCTCGGTGAGGCGCGCGTGATCGATCCCGTCGCGAAGCGGGTCATGCTCGTCTCGTGGGGCGACCGCAGTGCGCCGCAGGCGATCCTGACGGGGTGCGCCGTCGGCCAGATCGAGTTCTTCATCACCAAGCCGTGGCACACGGCGACGGATGAGCGCTTCCACAGCGAGGTGGCGGGCTTCCTCTACGAGTGGGCCCGCCTGCAGCGGCCGGTGTACGAGGCCGTGCGCATCGTCGGGGAGCGCTGGGCGCCGCGTTCGCACGAGCTGCGCGACCTGCTCGGGCGCAACGGCGTCGCCTACGGCTTCTACGACGCCGACTCCGAGGAGGGCCGGGAGATCCTGCGGGACGCCGGCCTGAACGTGACGCCGAAGCTGCCGGTGGCCGTAGTCTTCGGCGGCCGCGTTCTCATTGACCCGAGCAACCGCGAAGTCGCCGAGTCGCTCGGGGTGCGCAGCCGACCGTCAGCCGACGAGTGCGACCTGCTCGTCGTCGGCGCTGGGCCGGCCGGCCTCGCCGCCGCCGTGTACGGCTCTTCAGAGGGCCTCAGTACGGTGGTACTCGAGCGCGAGGCGCTCGGTGGACAAGCCGGCCAGAGCACGATGATCCACAACTACCTCGGCTTCCCCGCCGGCATCTCCGGCGACGAGCTGACCTTCCGCGCCTACGAGCAGGCGTGGCAGTTCGGGGCCGAGTTCCTCTTCTCCAACGAGGCCGTCTCGCTGCGTGCCGACGGCGACGTGCACCTCGTCGAGCTCGCGGACGGCGCGTCGCTCCGTGCCGGCGCCGTCATCCTCGCCATGGGCGTCACCTACCGGCGCCTGCCCGTACCTCGCGTGGATTCGTTCCGCGGCTCGGGGGTGTTCTACGGCTCGGTCTCGGCCGAGGCAAGGTCGCTGGTCGACATGGACGTGTACATCGTCGGCGGCGGCAACTCCGCCGGCCAGGCGGCCATCCACCTCGCCAAGTACGCTCGTCACGTCACGCTCGTCATGCGCGGTGACGGACTCTCGGACACGATGTCGCGCTACCTCGTGTCCTTCCTCAGCAACGTGGACCGGATCTCCCTGCGCCCGCGGACCCTGATCGTCAACGGCGACGGCGACACGCGGCTGCGGCAGCTCACGCTGGAGCAGATCGACACCAGGGAGCGGGAGGTCGTGCCGGCCGACGCCCTCTTCGTCATGATCGGCGCCGACCCGCATACCGAGTGGCTGCCGTCCGAGATAGCGCGCGACGATAACGGCTTCGTGCTCACCGGTCCGGACATCCTCGGCGCCGGGCTGCCTGAGCCCTGGCCGCTCGAGCGACTGCCGCTTGCGCTCGAGACCAGCCTCCCCGGCGTGTTCGCCGCCGGCGACGTGCGCGCGGATTCGGTCAAGCGAGTAGCGTCCGCCGTCGGCGAGGGCGCCGTGGCGGTGCGGCTGGTGCAGCAGCACCTGGCGGCCCGCCGCCTGCCCCAGCCGGCCTGACCGAGGCTTCCCGGCTGCCCGCCGCGGGCCGTCCGGGCGTCGCCGCCGCCCCTCTTGGCTCCCGGTCGGCGGGGGTGTTTCGTCGCTGCCGACCCGGGAAGCAGGACCAAATACCTCCGTTTCCTTCCTCCTCCCAAGGAGTTGACCGACATGCCTGATGACACACTCGCCGCCCCGGGTCCGTCAGAGGACGGGGCGCACGTCCCTCGTCACTTGGGTATCGCGCTCTTCGTCATCGCCACCGCCCAGCTGATGATCATCCTCGACGCGACCATCGTGAACGTCGCTCTGCCGCAGATGCAGCGCGCTCTGGGCTTCACCGGCAGCGGCCTCGAGTGGATCGTCACCGCCTACTCGCTGGCCTTCGGCAGCCTGCTGCTCCTGGGCGGCCGGCTCGGCGATCTCTACGGCCGCCGCCGGATCTTCATGACCGGGGTGGCCGTCTTCTCGATCGGCTCGCTGCTCGGCGGCTTTGCGGACAGCGAGGCGTTTCTGCTCTCGGCGCGCGCGTTGCAGGGCGCCGGCGCCGCGCTGGCGGCTCCGACGGCGCTCGCTCTGATCGCGACGACGTTCCCGCCGGGACAACCACGCAACAGGGCGCTCGGCGTGTACGCGGGAATGAGCGGCGCCGGAGGCGCCATCGGCCTGCTGCTCGGCGGCATCCTGACCACGTACGTCTCGTGGCGCTGGGTGTTCTTCGTGAACGTCCCGATCGGCGTGCTGGTCATGGCGCTCTCGCCCTACGCGCTGACCACGTCCGGCCGGCAGCGCGGCCGCCTCGACATCCCCGGCGTCATCACGAGCACGGCCGGTCTGGCGTTGCTCGTCTACGGGCTGACGGAGGCCGCGGCCGGTCAGGACGGCGCCTCGCACTGGGGCGACGCAAACGTCGTCGGGGCCCTTGCTGCCTCCGCCGTGCTGCTCGTGAGCTTCGTGTTCATCGAGATGCGCAGCAAGCACGCGGAGTTGCCGCTGCACCTGCTCAAGTCCCGCCGGCGCTCTGGCGCCTACGTCATGATGCTGTTGCTCGGCACGGCGATGTTCGCGGTGTTCTTCTTCCTGACCATCTTCACGCAGACGGTGTGGGGTTACAGCCCCATCAGGGCGGGCCTCGCGTGGGTGCCGTTCCCGCTGACGATCATCATCGTCAGCATGCTCGTGGCGCGCGTGCTTCTGACGCGCATCGGGGTGCGGCCGCTGCTGCTCGCCGGGCCGCTGCTCGCCGGGATCGGCTTCATGTGGCTGTCGCGACTGCAGGTGGACGGCAGCTACTGGCCCAACCTCCTCCCGCCGATGCTCGTCGTTAGCGCGGGGCTCGGGCTCATGTTCGTGCCGCTCACGCTGATGGTCGTCTCGCACGTGCGTAACGACGAGCAGGGCGCGGCATCCGGTGTGCTCAACGTGGGTCAGCAGATCGGAGGGGCCATCGGTCTGGCGGCCATCGGCACGATCGCCTGGACGGCGGTCGCGGACAGCGTGCAGACGCAGATGGCGAGCGGCGCGGGCGCCGCCGCAGGTGCGACTGGTGCCGGCGGTGTCCCCCTTTCGGTGCTCTACCAGGCGCTGGCCGACGGGTTCTCCACCGGGCTGATGATCGCCGGGATCGTGACGATCCTCGGCTTCGTCGTCGCCATCGTCACGACCTGGACCCCCGGTCGCGTGCGTCTGAGCTCGGCCGTGCACAGGGACGGCCGGCCGTCCTGCGACGAAGCGCTGGGTACCTGTGAGGGCGCCACGGCATAGAACGAAGCGTCGAGCCGGGGCAGGCCGGCGCGAAAGGACGGAGGCGGGGCGGCCATCGGCCGCCCCGCCTCCGTCTCACGTCCGCCCGCCGGCGCGGCGGGCGTCGCCTTGCCCGCGGGGATCAGCTCGCGTCGCCCTCGGGCCCCACGAGCTTCCAACCGGCCTGCCAGCTCCAGCCGTTCTTCATCTGCAGTGAGATGCTGAGCCAGGCCATGCCCTCGAGGTGGCGAGCCATCGCAAGACCGCCCACGTCGACCGGATTGAAGCCGATTGCCCCGACGAGCTCCAGCACCGTCGCCTTGGCGTCCTCGTCGTCGCCGGCCACGTAGCCGTCCACGCGCAGGCCGCCGGCGACCTTGGGGTCGGCCTGCCGCGCGGCGAACGCGGTGTTGAACGCCTTCACGACGCGCGCCCCCGGCGCCTTGCTCTGGATCCCCTCGGCGCCCGAGATGCCGTTCGTGGCGAGTCCCGAGAAGTCGGCCTTGACCGGGTTGGTCGCGTCGACGAGGACCTTGCCTGCGAGCGCCGCGCCCGTATCGCCCAGCACTTCGTCCACGGCGCCGTACGGGATCGCCAGGACGATCACGTCGGCCGCCTCGACGGCTTCGCGGTCGGACGCGGCCGCTCGTGCGCCGGTCGCCCGGGCGAGTGCTCGCGCCGAGTCGCCGCCTCTCGAGCTTACGATGACGTTGTTGCCTGCCTTGATGGCCGATCCGGTGAGCGCCCTGCCCACGTTCCCAGCTCCGATGATCGCGATGTTCACGGTAGCCTCCAGAAGTAATTGCATGTGCAACAGTTGTGTCCGAGACTATTTCATGTGAAACATGGGTAGAAGGCAGGCATGGCAAGCAGACAGACGACAACGAAGCCCGCCACACTGACGGCCAGACAGCGCGCGGCACTCGACTTGTGGGACGAGCTCACCGAAGCACAGTTGACGATGCGGGCGAGACTCGCGGGAGTGCTGGACAGCGAGCTTGGGCTCCTGCCGGAGGAGGCCGACCTGCTCCTTCTCCTCAGCCAGGCGCCTGAGCAGCGCCTGCGCATGGTGGACGTCAGCGGGCCACTACGGCTGAGCAAGAGCGGCGTCACACGGCTCGTCGACCGGCTCGCGGAGCGCGGCCTGGTCGTTCGGGCGCCGTGCCCCAAGGACCGCCGCGTAGTCTACGCCGGCCTTACCAACCAGGGCCGGAGGTTGGCCGAGGCCGCCGCTCCGGCTCTCGCGGCCGGCGTGGCGCAGCAGCTCGCCGGCCGTCTCTCTCTGCGGGAGCTCGACCACCTGACGGCGTCGCTTCGCCGGCTCGCGGCGGAAGAGGCCGGCGCCTGAGCGGGCGCCGGCTCCCAGACTGACCTAGACCATCTGGAGACGATCATGGCGACCCCATCCCGATCCCTGAAGCTCGACCCCCCGGCGCTCGACGCCGGGACCGATATCGGCCACGTCCATCTCAAGGTCTCGGACCTCGACCGAGCGCTTGCGTTCTACCAGGGCGTGCTCGGGTTCGAGCTCACCGGCCGGCTGGGCGACCAAGCGGCGTTCGTCTCTGCCGGCGGCTACCACCACCACATCGGCCTGAACACCTGGGAGTCGCGCGGCGGCTCGCCGCCGCCGCGCGGGACGACCGGCCTGTACCACGTGGCCATCCGCTACCCGACGCGGGCGGCGCTGGCGCGCGCCCTCCGCGCTCTGATCAAGCGCCGGTATCCGATCGAGGGAGCGTCCGATCACGCAGTGAGCGAGGCCATCTATCTCCACGACCCCGACGGCAACGGTATCGAGCTGTACTGGGACCGGCCCCGCGACGAGTGGCCGGTCAACCCGGACGGCAGCTATGCGATGGTCGTCGATCCGCTGGACCTGGATGCACTGCGGGCGGAGGCGAGCGAGGACTGACGGCGCGAGGGCTCCGGCCGATGGTCTGCCCGATCTTGAGCACGAAGAAGGGCGGGGGCCCTACGGCCTCCCGCCCTTCTCTGCGTGTGCGTGGTGTACGAGCTACGTCAGTGGTCAGCGCGCGACGCGGGCCCACACGTTGGCGGTGCCCAGCGGGACGCTGTCGGGGAGCGTGGTGCCGAAGGTGGAGTTGATGGCGCCCATCGCGGTCGCGTTGAGGGTCACTCCGACGTTCTTGACGGTGCGATAGACGCGTCCGTTCTTGGTGAACGTCTTGATCTCGGCCTCACCGAGCTCGAGGGTCGCGATCTTGAGGCGCGGGCCACCGTTCACGATGGCGGTGAGGTTCGGGGAACCCGTGATGTTGATGGTGAACCTGGTCAGGTTCAGCGCCGTCCAGGCCCCTGCGTCGAAGCGGGCGAGAAGGAGACCTCCGGAGTGCTTGATGAAGCCGGCGGTGGTCTTGGCGTCGACCCTCCCTGTGGTGATGGGGAACGTGTAGCGCGCGGCCGCGGGGGCCGCGGAGACGGTGCTCGGCGCGACCGGGAGCGGGATGATGCCCGCGTCCCACAGCGTTTCCGTGGTCCCGGTGTCCGTGAAGAGCGTGGTGCGCATTCCGTCCAGACGCAGAGTGGCTCCTTGGGCCTGCGGAGCCGCGACGAGGACGAAGAGGCTGAGAGCAAGCACGATGGCGAGCCCGAGAAGCCCGAGGCTTGCGGGGCGCCGTATGGCTATCGCTGAATCCTTCATTGGAATGCACCCTTCCTTGACTCCGCCGGCATGGTACCGGGGAATAGAATCCTTGACGCAGTTCATTTACCCACAGTAAAGTATCTCAACCGTGAAGTCACTGTTGTGCAGAGGAGTACCGATGAGCGAGACATTGCGCGAGTACTCGGCCAGGGACGTCGCCATGGCGGTGCGCCACCTCGACCTCATGATGGCTCAGATGCACCTCGAGATGAGCGAGCGCCTGGGCATGTCCGCGGGAGAGCTGCTGGCGCTGGCGTATCTCTCGGTCGACGGTCCGCTCGGTCCGACCGAGCTCACTCACCGGCTGCACATGACGACCGGCGCGATGACGGCGATGCTGGACCGGCTCGCGGAGCGCGACTACGTCGTCCGCGAGCCCCACGCCACCGACCGCCGCCGCATCATGGTGGCTCTCACGAAGAGCGGGCGCGACCGGATCTTCACGCAGGTGCATGGTATGGCCAATCAGGTCGTGGCGATCGCGGAGGAGCTCCCGGCCGACGAGAGAGCCGTGATCGGCCGCTACCTCGACCGTATCGGTGACGTCATCTCTCCGCCCGCCGGCTGACCATGATCTTGCTGCGCGACGTCGTCTTGCGACCGAGTTGAGGAGGAGACGATCTGATGGAATCGGTCTGGGACTACCCCCGGCCCCCGCGTGTGGAGCCGAGCCACAAGCTGGTGCGCGTCGAGTTCGCCGGCGAAGTGATCGCCGAGACCACGCACGCGCTCCGAGTGCTCGAGACGAGCCATCCGCCCGTGTACTACATCCCGCCGGAGGATGTACGCAGTGAGTTCCTGCGCCCCAGCCGGCGGCACACCTGGTGCGAGTTCAAGGGCGAGGCGAGCTACTACGACCTCGTCGTCGGCGGCCGGGAGGTCAGCGAGGCCGCCTGGTGCTACCCGGAGCCGGCGTCACGGTTCGCGGCGATCCGCGACCACATCGCCTTCTATCCGGGCCGGGTCGACGCCGCCTGGGTCGACGACGAGCGTGTGCAGCCGCAGGAGGGTGACTTCTACGGCGGCTGGATCACCTCCGAGATAGACGGGCCCTTCAAGGGAGCGCCGGGGACTTCCGGCTGGTAGCCGGACGCCGTTGCCGCGGCGGCTCAGTAGTCGGTCAGCCGCTTCGGCTCGCCGGGGCCGGTGCCGATCTGGGGCGCCTGGGAACGGAGCTCGATCAGCTTCGCCCGGAGCTCCACCTGGAGGCGTCCGATCTCGCCCTCAGCCTCGATACGCTTGGCGCGCCCCTCCTCCTGGATGCTGATCGTCTCTTCGAGCGTGGCGATCAGGTCGGCGTTGACCTTCTGCAGCGTCTCGACGTCGACCACGCCGCGCTCCACCTCGCGCGCCACCTTCGCCGAGCCGTCGCGGAGGAGCTCGGCGTTCTTGGCCAGCAGCTCGTTGGTGGTGTCCGTCACCTGCTTCTGCAGCTCCACTGCCTTCTGCTGGCGGTACAGGCTGATGGCGATGACGATCTGGTTCTTCCACAGCGGGATCGTCGTGAGGATCGAGCTCTGGATCTTCTCCACGAGGTTCTGGTCGTTGCTCTGGATGAGGCGGATCTGCGGAGCCGTCTGGATGGCGATCATGCGCGTGAGCTTGAGGTCGTGGATGCGGCGCTCGAACCTGGTCGCCGCCTGCTGCAGGTCTGCCAGCCGCTGCGCGGCCATGACGTCGTTGCTGGCCGTGGCCTCGGCCTCGAGCGCCGGGATCTTGGCGGCGTGCAGCTCCTGCAGCGCCTGTTCGCCGGCGGCGATGTAGACGTCCAGCTGTTTGAGGTAGTCGAGGTTGAGCTCGTACATCTTGTCGAGCACGGTCATGTCCTTGAGCAGCCCCATGCGCGAGCGCTCGAGGGCGTCGATGATCTTCTCGATGCTCGTCGCCACCTTCTGGTAGCGCGCCGAGAACCGCTCGAAGGTGTTGGCGAAGCGTCCGAGGATCGGGATCTTGGCCTTACCGGAGCCGGCGCTCAGGGCGTCGACGTCGATCTCCCGCACCTTCTTGAGCAGGTCCTGCAGGGCCTCACCGCCGGTGCCGGCGTCCTTGTTGCGCACGTCGCCGAGCAGGGAGTCGGCGAAGTTGGCGATCCGGCTCTGGGCCGGGAGGCCGTAGGACAGCACGGCCTGCGTGTCCCCGACGTCGACCTGCTTGCTGATCTCGGCGACCCGCTGGAGGTCGGCCGGCGAGAGTGGGCCCGCGGCCGGCTGATCGCCGGCGACGGGCGCAGGGGCCGTGCCGGCCGCGTCGGGCACGGCCGGCACGCCGGACGCGGGCGCCGCCTGGTCTTCGACATCCGAGCCGGTTCCCCAGCTCGTTGGCTCGTCCTGCTTCTGGATGTCGTCGCTCATGACGCCTCCTCTTCCGGCGTACACGAGCGGGCCACCGCAGGCAGACTGCTCATTGCAGCTCCCCGCTCGTCTGGGTGTACATGGTCTCGCTGCGGACGGTGCGCTCCAGCAGCTCGATCTCACTGTCGAGGTCCATGGCGCGGTCCTCGAGGACGTTCGCCAGCTGGCGGTCGAAGGCCTCCTGCACGACCTTCAGGGAGGCCTCGGCACGCGCCAGCGTCTGGCCGATCTCCGGCGCCGTGCCGCCGCGCCGGGCGAGGTTCACGTAGCCCTCGACGATGCGCTGCGCGGCGTCCAGGTAGTAGGTAAGGAACCCACGGGCCGCATCGAGCTTGCGCGGCTGGGACGCCAGCTCCGCGATGATCTGGTCGGCGGTCGTGCAGAGGCCGACCACCTCGTCGCGCACGGCGGGCTTGCCGATGGAGCTCGCTGTGCTGAGGATCTTGTCCACTTGGCGGCGCGCCGGCTGCAGCACGTCGGCGGCGCGCTCGTCGATGTTCTTGGGAAGCGCCGGCCGCGAGCCGGCCGCAAGGACGGGCGGCTGCGGTGCGGCCGGCAGCGACTTCGGCGACGCGTCGCCGAACATGATCGCCCGGTAGTACGGACGTATGGACAGCGCGTGCACCACCGTCAGCACCGAGACGAGCAGCTGCAGCAGGAAGAAGGGCCACACCGGTAGCGCCGTGGCGACGGCCGTGATCGTCAGCAGCAAGGGAACGAGGTAGGCGAACCCGAAGAGCGTCCACGGCGTGTGACGCGCGCGCACGCCCACGTACACGAAGCCGAGCCAGTTCATGAACCCGAGCGTGAACATCCAGAGGATCCACGCCGAGTGCCGCCACCACCAGCGGAAGCGGGCGCGCGGCTTGCTCTCGTCGACGACCTCGCCGACGAGCACGTCCGGCTCGGACAGCGGTTTGAGTTGCTGGACGTCCTTGACGGCGAGGGCCGGATGGCCGTTCTGGCACTCGCCGTAGGGCGTGAGCCAGACCCAGCGTTGACAGACGGAGCAGTAGCCGCCGAGCGGCATTGGCGGACCTCTTGCGTCGTGGACGGGCAGTGCCTCGATTTCAGGATAGCCCCCCGAGCCGAGAAAGGCACCTGCGCGCGCCCATCGGGCGGGTGTAGGCTTGCGTCTCTGCGGTCACGAACCACACGAGGCGATGAACCACAACGATCAGCACATCCTCCGGCTCGCGATCCCGTCGGACTTGCCCGGCGGGCTCGACGCCCCGCGCTCCGGGCACTTTGGCCGCAGTCCCTGCTTCACGATCGTCGACCTGAGCGACGACGTGGTCGTCAACGTGCGCGTCGCGACGAACCAGAAGCACCACGGCGACCACGGCCTCACGCCGATCCTCACGCTCGGCGAGAACCTCGTGGACATCGTCATCGTCGCCGGCATCGGGCGGAATGCCCTGCTGCACTGCATCCAGGCGGGCATGCGCGTGCTCGCCGGTGAGGACCGGCCCGACGTGCGCTCGGTCGTCGAGGCCTTCATCGACGCCGAGCTCGAACCTGTGGGCGGCGACGCCACCGCGCGGCACTGAGCCGCTCTCCTTCGCTTCGCCCAGCTTCCGCCCCTGTCCCGCCACCGACCCTCCACCGGTCGCCTGGTGCCGACGCGTGGACTGCCCGCCCTGCCGGGAATACATGGCGCAGGGCGGGCCCTCGTGCCGCCGCCCGCCACCGACGACCGCGACGAGGGAGTCCGACCATGCAGGCGCCCACGCAGATAGAGCCGGCCGGCTTGGCCGACTACCTCGACGTCATCAGCCGCGCCGTCTTCCAGAGCGGCATGAGCTGGCGAGTCGTGGAAGCCAAGTGGGAAGGCTTCCGCGAGGCCTTCGCCGGATTTGACCCGGTCGCCGTGGCGGCATTCGCGGACGACGACGTCGAGCGCCTGGCCGGCGACACGCGCATCATCCGCAACCGGCGCAAGATCGAGGCGACCATAAGCAACGCCCAGGCCATGCTCGATTTGGAGGCGCAGCCCGGCGGCTTCGCCGGCTGGCTGCGCTCCCACAGCGACTTCGACGCCACCGTCGCCGCGCTGCGCGGCGAGTTCCGCTTTCTCGGTGACACGGGCGCCTACTACTTCCTCTATGTGGTCGGCGAGGACGTGCCCAGCCACGAGGAGTGGATGAAGAAGCGCCCACAGAACCGCAGGTGATCCCGGAGGAGGCCCCTCTTGAACGACAAGAAGCAGAAGGATGCGGAGCTCCGCGCGAAGCTGACCCCGCTGCAGTATGACGTCACGCAGCGCGAGGGCACCGAGGCGCCCTTCGCCAATGAGTACTGGGACGAACACCGTGAGGGCATCTACGTTGACGTCGTGAGCGGTGACCCGCTCTTCAGCAGCCGGGACAAGTACGACTCGGGCACCGGCTGGCCGAGCTTCACCAGGCCGCTTCGCGAGGACGCGGTCTCGACGAGAGAGGATCGCAAGCTGTTCAGCGCGCGCACGGAGGTGCGCAGCGCCGTGAGCGACTCGCACCTCGGCCACGTGTTCCCCGACGGGCCCAAGCCGACGGGGCAGCGGTACTGCATGAACTCCGCCGCCCTGCGGTTCGTGCCGAAGGAGGACCTCTTGGCCGAGGGCTACGGCCAGTACGAGGATCTGTTCACCGACGGCGAGTGACGCCGCCGGCGGGGTGTTTCCTGCAGGCCCGGCGGCGCGTACCATGCGGCCATGGGCAGCTACCGCAACGACGACGAAGCGCTCATCGGTCTCGCTCGACAGCTCGCCGACGCCTACGGCGAGGCACGCACCCGCGAGGATCAGGACTACGCCTGCGACTCGATCGCGGAGTACCTGTCCGAGTTCCGCGACGCGGCGCCGAGCGAGGCGCTGCTCGCCATCCTCGACCTGCCGCTGACGGTCGAGACATATCCGCTGGTTGACGAGGCTCAGGCGGCGCTTGCGTCCCGCGGTCCGGGCGTCGTGGGACTGCTGCTCGAGGCGGTGCTCGGCGAAGTCTACGATCCGGACGGTCCCGCGCCGGAGCGTGCCGCGGAGACGCTCGACTCGATGGATCCCCAAACGGTGTCGACGGGCCTGTGTGACGTGCTGCGCGGCCCCGGCGACGACCAGATCAAGGATGCCGCCGTGGACGCGCTGGTCGCGCTCGGCGGCGTGGCGGAGCCGGACCTCACGGCCACGCGCGACGACCCGGTGGGCGGCGAGTGGGCGCGGGCGGCGCTCGAACAGCTGAGCTTCGAGCGCGAGCATCCGGGCACCGACTTCGACGACGAAGTGGGTGACGAGGAGGTCGCGGCGACGGCACACGAGCCGGCCGCCATCGAGCCGGTGGCGAACGACCGATCGACGGCGGACGAAGAAGGGCTGACGGCCGCGGAGGGCGGCGAAGGCGGCGGCCGCGAGCAGGCGCCGCCGCAGGCCGTACCCGGACCCGACCAAGGACTCGTCGACGACGCCTACGACGACTTCCTCCGCAGGTACGGGCAGGAGCCGGGCGGCGAGCCGCCGTCCTAACCTCGCTCAACCTCGTCTGAACACAGGCTTCATATTCACTTGTCAAAGTGTGCACAAGCCACGAACGGCTGAGACGGTTGCCCCCCCGACCGTCGTAAGGGTCCGGCTGCTGTACGGTGCGCCCCCACCGAGCCGTGACTCGCCAGCCCGGCAGCGCCTTCCTCCTGGCGCCCGGGATGCCGTTGGCCCCTATGGGCCGCGGCGAGCGCAAGGCGCTCGCCGCGGCCCATCCCCCTTGCTGGACTCGCAAGCGCCGTGCATCAGCCGTGACAAGACGGCAACGGACTGGCCGGCCGCCAGCCGGGAACCTGCTCTCCAGTGCTTCAGCTATCCGTGGAGGCGGTCATGCCTCGGGTGAGATCGAACGACGTGAGCATCGACTACGACGACGAGGGACTCGGCGACCCGGCTCTGCTCCTCCTGCCCGGCTGGTGCGCCACGCGAGCTGCCTTCGGGCGCGTGCGCGATCTGCTCAGCGCGCGGCGCCGCATTCTCGTGGTCGACTGGCGTGGTCATGGCGCCTCCGGCGCACCGGCGGGCGACTTCGGGGAAGAGGATCTCATGCACGACGCCCTTGCCGTGATCGCCGACAGTGGCGCGCAGTCAGTCATCCCTGTGTCGCTGGGCCATGCCGGCTGGATCGGCATCGACCTGCGTCGCCGCCTCGGCTCTACCGTGCCGGGCATCGTGGTGGTGGACTGGGTCGTGAGCGAGGCGCCGGCGGCGCTCCTGACGACCCTTGAGGACGTGCGCTCGGACGCGGACAAGGACGACGCCATCGCAGGTCTTCTGCAGCAGTGGCAGGCAGGCGTCCCGGATCCTGCGCTCGCGGCCCTGCTTGCCGATATGGGCGCCGTCTCGGATGCGATGTGGGACCGGGCGGCGCGCGAGATCCAGAGCTCCTACGCGCGCTTCGGGAGCCCGCTGAGGGCGCTCGCCGGGCTCGATCACCCCCCGCCGGTCCTGCACCTGGTGCCGGCGGCGGAAGACTCGTTCTCGTTTGAGCGTCAGCGGGCCTACGCGGCGGAGCACCACTGGTACCACGCGGCGGAGCTGCCGGTCCGCTCTCACTTCCCGCTCTTTGAGGCGCCGAGGAAGGCTGCGGAGGAGATCGAGCGCTTCGCGACGCGCGTCGGCGGGCGCCAGAGGTACCGGCGCGCGGCCTGAAACGGCGCATGCAACACGGCAGGGCTTGACGGAGCCCTGCAACGGCCTTAGAGTGAACAACGTTCACACAAGGGAATGATGTTCACGGAGGCGTCACCGTGTCGCCGACTGCTCGTCAGGACAAGCGCCATCAAGAGACCAGGGATGAGATCCTCGGCGCCGCTCGCGACCTGGTCGCGGAGAAGGGCGCACGCCGGCTGACGGTGCGGGAGCTCGCCGGCCGTGTGGACCTGACGGCCCCGGCGCTCTACCGCTACTTCCCCAACGGCAAGGACGAGGTCCTGCTGGCGCTCGCCGCCCAGGACCTCGGCCATCTGTCGACGCACCTCCTCGCGGTGCCCGACACGCTGCCTGTGGACGAGCGGCTCATCGAGATCGGGCTCGCCTACATCCAGTTCGCGCGCGAGCATCCGGCCGAACTCGACCTGCTCTTCGAGAGCCTCTCCGGCCTCTCGCGCGAGACGCAGAACGGCAGCGTCGAGCTGCTGACGACCGTGCCGCTGTTCACCCTCGTCCAGGACGTTCTCAACGAGGGGATCGCCCAGGGCGTCCTGCACGCACGGAGCGGGCACGAGGAGGAGGATGCGATGCTCATGTGGCACGGGGCTTGGGCGCTCGTCCACGGTCTGGTGGCCGTCGAGCGCACGCATCAGCACCACGACGAACTGTTCCGGGCACGCGCCCGCGACGTGCTGCGCGCGTTCGTGAACGGCCTGAAGACCGACTGGACGAGCTGCTAGGCAGCTGGCGGACGGGGCAGCATGGCCCCGCCATCCCTGGGAGACCAAGATGAGACGCATCCCCCTGACAGAGAGACTCGCGCGATTCAGCGCGCGCCGGCCGTGGCTGACGATCGCCGCCTGGCTCGTGATCGTGGTGGCCGCGGGCGGCCTGCTGGTCGCTTTCGGCGACTCGCTGCAGGCCGCCGACGACTTCATCGGACATCCCGAATCAAAGCAGGCGGAAGAGCTGCTCGCGGATCGGATCCCCGGATCCGACGCCGATATCGAGATCGTCGTGATCCGCTCGACCACTCTCACCGTGGACGACCCGGCCTATGCGGCGCGCGTGCGCGAGCTGGCGGCCGCGATCCGCGCGCTGGCGCCACGGGACGTGCGCGCGGTCGCGACCTGGTACGACGCGCAGGCGACGGCGGACACCGCGGCGGCCGAGGCCCGCGCCGCGCAGGCCGCACCGGACGCTGGCGCCGCGGCCGTTAAGGCCGCGGAGGCGGCCGCCCAGCAGGCGGCCGGCCAGGCGGCGGCCCTCGTCGCCGTGGACCGTCGCACGACCATCCTGCCGGTCACGATGGCCGTGCCGTCCGGCGAGGTGGACGAGCATGTGAGCCGCCTCTACGACATCGTGAGCGGCGCGGACGGACGGAACGGCTTCACGGTGGTCCTGACGGGCACCGGGGCGTGGGAGCGTGACGCCTCTGAGGTCGCCGAGAGTGACCTGCGACGCGGCGAGGCGATCGGCATCCCCATCGCGCTCGTCATCCTCGTGGTCGTGTTCGCCTCCGTGGTCGCGGCTCTCGTGCCGCTGGCGCTCGGCGTGGTGGCGATCATCGTAGGTGCGGCGCTCACGGCGCTTCTGGGGGAGGGATTCATGGTGTCGGTGTTCGCGCTCAACATCGTGATGATGATGGGCCTGGCCGTGGGCATCGACTACACGCTGTTCATCCTGTCCCGCTTCCGTGAGGAGCTGGAGGCGGGCCGCGCGGTACCCGACGCCGTCGGGCGGTCCGCGGCCACGGCCAGCCGCGCCGTCCTCTTCAGCGGCATGACCGTGGTCATCGCACTGTGCGGCATGCTCGTCGTGCCGTTCACCATCTTCACCAGCCTCGGCGCCGGAGCGATCCTGGTCGTCGCCGCGGCGGTCGCCGCGGCGCTGACGTTGCTGCCCGCCGTGCTCGGCCTGCTGGGCCACCGCGTGAACGCGCTGCGGCTGCCGCTCGGTCGGCTGGGTCGGCGCGTGCCTGCGGCCGGCGCGGTCGGATCACCGGCCGCGCACCCGGGCTCGTCCGCGGCAATGTCCGGCGGCGGGTTCTGGGCGCGGACCGCGGCCGCCATCATGCGGCGTCCCGTCGTCAGCCTTGCGACGGGCGCCGGCATCCTCCTGCTCCTCGCCGCCCCCGGCTTGGACATGCAGCGCGGCGAGTCAGGCATCACCGGCCTGCCCGAGGATCTCG
This sequence comes from uncultured Thermoleophilia bacterium, assembly GCA_963705205.1. Taxonomy (GTDB): domain Bacteria; phylum Actinomycetota; class Thermoleophilia; order UBA2241; family UBA2241; genus CAIXSE01. The sequence continues at coordinate 95,423 of CAVPJG010000008.1, read as the reverse complement.
GCACGCGGCGCGGCTACGAGATCCTCGCCTCGGAATTCTCCGCGGGGCTCACGTCGCCGATCCTGGTGGCCGTCGACGGCGACCTGCAGGACCCGCGTGTGGCCGCGGCGCTGGAGAAGCTGCGCACAGCGACCCAGGCCGACGGCCGCTTCTCCGTCACCGGCTTCGAGCGCAGCGACGACGGCAAGCTCGGCGTGCTCAGCCTCGCCGTCGACGTCGACGGCACCAGTGCCGCGGCGGCCCAGGCGGTGCGTGAGCTGCGCAGTGACCTCATCCCCGCCGCGACTGCCGGGGCCCCCGTGCGCGTCCTCGTCGGCGGTGGCCCTGCCCAGTTCGCCGACGTGATCGACCTCATCGACCTGTACACGCCCATCGTCATCGCCGTCGTGCTGCTGTTGAGCTGCGTCCTGCTGCTCGTCGCGTTCCGCTCGCTGGTGATCGCGATCAAGGCGGTCTTCATGAACCTGCTCAGCGTCGGGGCCGCCTACGGCCTGCTGACGCTGGTGTTCCAGAAGGGCGTGGGCGCCGGCCTCTTCGGGTTCCAGGAGACCGGCGTGGTCGAGTCCTGGGTGCCGTTGCTCCTCTTCTGCATCCTGTTCGGCCTGTCCATGGACTACCAGGTGTTCCTGCTGAGCCGGATCCGCGAGCGCTACGACCAGCGGGGGGACACGCGGGAGGCAGTCGCCTTCGGTCTCCAGTCCACCGCGGGGATCATTACGGGAGCGGCGCTCATCATGATCGCCGTGTTCGCGGGGCTCGCCGCGGGCGAGATGGTGATGTTCCAGCAGATCGGGTTCGGGCTGGCCGTGGCTGTGGCGATCGACGCGACCTTGGTGCGCATCGTGGTGGTCCCGTCGACGATGGCGCTGCTCGGGCGCTGGAACTGGTACCTGCCGAGGTGGCTGCAGTGGCTGCCGCACGTGAGCCTGGACGAGGGGACGGCTGGCGACGGGGCGGCGGAGCCCTCCGGTCCCGCCCCATCAGCCTCTGATCCTGACGCGGAAGCGCCGGGTGCTACGCCGGCGCGTCCGCCGCGCAGCGGCACACACACTCCCGCGTCCAGTCCGGCGCTTCGTCCGTAGACGGGCTCCCTCATGCGTCCTGGCTCAGAGGGCGAGCGACCGTTGCCCCGTCCACTGCACCTCGCCGAGCAGCAGCAGGTCGGTGCTGCCGCAACACGGGCACAGCATCACGCCGGAGTGGGCCTCGTACACGGCCTTGGGCACTACGAACTCCTCGGTGCACACCGTGCATGCGAGCTCCACGCGCACGTTCATCTCATCTCCTCATCCTCGTGTGCCGTGCAGACCTTGTACGCCACGGGCGAGAAGGCGTCGTGAAACGTGTGTGAGCAGGTGATGAAGACGCGGCCCGCGGCGCTCAGACGACGGCGACCTCGTGCGCTGCGGCGAGGATCCGCGCCCTGAGGGCACGGCGCTCGGGTGAGTCGGGATGCGCGTCCAGCGCCGCGCAAGCGTCCGGATGCGAGTAGCGCGCGTGGGCCAGGACGGCGCGCTCCAGGCGCTCGAGGGAGTGGGCCATGACGTCGAACTCGCAGTCCGCGACACCCAGCTCGCGGCACGATACCTCGTACATGGTCCAGCCTCCCCTCACCGGCAGCGCCGAAGACGCCGGTAGTGCGCACCTCCAGTATTCCCTGCCGGAGGGCCCTCTGTGGGAACGGGGACGGCAAATGGGGTGCGCACCGAGTCCCTTCTGGGGTGCGCACCGGATGCCGGCAGTGCAGCTGGGGCCTCCTGCCGCCCCGGCGGCTGGTCCAGGCTACGAGCGTGCCGCGGCGGGCCTCAAGGCCGGGGGACGACAGAGAGGCCCGCCGCGGCGCTTACGGGATGCCGCGCGAGCTGGGGGTGGCGTCGCGCGCCCTGCCGGTCCCTGGCGTGGGCCGGTCGTCCTGGTGCGCCAAGTGCTCGGCCGCCCGGAGCTCGTCGCGGCGCTCCTCGGCGGTCAGAACCGAGACTCTGACGGAACGCAGGTGCCGTCTGATCCTGATGTGTGGAGTCATCATGGCAGGCACAGTCTCCGCGCCGGGTGTTAGCGTTAGGTGAGTTGTCGCTGAAGAGACGATGACCGCGCCCGCGGGCGCGGTCGGGCGGGGGGAGATGTCCATGGGCTGTTGCCTGATCGTCGGTGTGCTCGCGGCCTCGCCGCGCATCATCCTGCTGGGGATGTGGCTGTTCACCGACTACCTCAGCCGCATCGGTCTGCCGTTCATCTGGGGATTCATCGGGTGGATCTTCGTGCCCTGCACGACCATCGCCTACGCGATCGCCGAGAACTCGTTCGGCGGGCTGCAGGGGTGGGGGACTGTGGTCTTCGCCGCCGGGATCGTCCTCGATGTCCTTCTCTATTCCAGCGGGCGCCGAGGGCGGAAGCAGCGGTCCTCGACCTGAGCGGTCAGTCCCTGGGATGCTCTGACAGGCGAGCACGATGCTGAGGCCGGTGCCCGAGCCGGCCGGGTCGAGTACGACGAAGCTGAGTACCGCCGCCGTGACGCCCTCGCCGAACGCAGACACGCTCTGGCCGACACGCTCTCTGCGGAAGTCGCCCTGGCGCAGCACACCTGTGCCTTCGCGCAGGGCTGGGATGCGACGGGGACAACCCTCAAGCCTACGACATCTTGGTCGCGCCGCGTGCCGCCCAGAGCGCCATGATCCCCGTGAGCGTCGCGAACCCGAAGGTGACGCCGAATCCCACCAGGAGCGAGGTGGCGTCCCAGCCGGTGTTGAGCAGCGAGCGCATGGAGTCGAAGACGTAGGTCGTCGGGTTGATCGTCGCCGCCACTCTGAGCCAGGTGGTCGTGACGTACTCCTCGGGGACGAACGTGTAGCTCAAGAAGATGAGCGGGAAGAAGGCGAAGGTCGCCGCCTGGGCCGCCGCCGCGTTCTTGGTCTTGAGCGCCATGAAGGCGGCGTACCCGGCGAACGCCATGCCCCAGAGGAAGGCGAGCACGACCACGAGGGCGAACCCCGCCGGCCCCGTCGCCACCTTCAGCCCCATGAACAGGGCGATGACCATCACGAGCACGACTTGGGCCGTGAGCACGATCGCGCTGGCGATCATCGGTCCCCAGATCACCGAGAGTCTCCGCGTGGGCGTCAGGAGCAGCTTGGTGAAGTAGCCGTTGTCGATGTCCTTGATCAGCGTCTGTCCGGCGAGCCCGGCTCCGCCGACCGCCGCTGAGACGATGGCGACCGGGAGGATGAAGCCCAGATACGTGCCCTGGAACCCGGGCAGCTCTGCGACCGATGAGAGGCCGGCGTCGTAGACGAAGAGGAAGAAGACGCTGATGGCGATGTTGGGGAGGACCGTCGCCGGCTCGCGCAGGGTGTTGCGCAGCGAGCGGCCGATGAGGAGCAGCGTGTCGTTCATGACCGCACCTCCGTGCCGGCCGCGATGTCGTCGGCGCCCTCGTCGATCTCGTGTTCCAGCGCCTCGCCGGTGACGCGCAAGAAGACGTCGTCGAGGCTCGGTTGCTCGATCGTCAGCCCCTGCAGCCGGATGTCGGCGCCGTCGAGGGCTCTCACCAGCTCGGGCACGTTCTCGGCGGCGCGTCCGAAGTAGAGCCGCAGCTGTCGATTGGAGCGCTGGCGGTTGGGCGCCACCGGCGCCAGCGCGTCGTGTGCGCGCTCGGCATCGCCGGAGGAGTCGAACTGCAGCTCGACGACCTCATCCCCGACCTGGCGCTTCAGCTCCTCGGGGGTGCCCTGCGCGACGATCTTGCCCCTGTTGATGATGGCGACCTGATCCGCGAGGCGGTCGGCCTCCTCGAGGTACTGCGTGGTGAGGAAGATCGTCATGCCCAGCTCGTCGTTGAGGCGCCGCACCTCCTCCCAGATGGCGGCGCGGCTGGCCGGATCGAGGCCCGTGGTCGGCTCGTCCAGAAAGAGGATGCGCGGGTCGTGGACGAGCGCCAGCGCGAGGTCGAGCCGGCGCTTCATGCCTCCGGAGTACGCGCCTGCCCGCTTCTTCGGGTCCACGTCGTCGAGGCCGACGGTCTGGAGCAGCCGCTTGGCGATCCTGCGCGCCTCGTCGCGCGGGGTCCCGAACAGCTCGCTCTGCAGCATGAGCAGTTCGCGCGACGTCATCAACGGATCGAGGCCCACGTCCTGGAGGGCCACGCCGATCGCCTCGCGCACCTTACCGCCCTGCCTCTGGACGTCGAAGCCGCCCACCGTCGCACGCCCGCTCGTCGGGTTCAGAATGGTCGTCAGGATCTTCACGAGCGTGGACTTGCCGGCGCCGTTGGGTCCGAGGAAGCCGAAGATCTGTCCGCCGGGCACCTCGAGATCCACGCCGTCGACGGCGCGCAGCTGACCGAAGTCGCGGCGCATCGCTTCGGCCGTGATGCTCCGGTCGGCTCCGTCTTGGTACGGCACGAGACCCTCCCCCGTCATGGAACACTTGCAGTGTGGCCGGGATTCCCCTCGCGGCCTCCGGCTAACCTTGCCACGACCCGGGTAAGAGGGCCTCACCGAGCAAGGAGGGTCCGATGCCGATCTTCGAGTGGCGCAGCGTCATGCCTGCCACCGCCGACGAGCTCTTCGCCTATCACGCGAGGCCGGGGGCGTTCCGGCGTTTGGCTCCACCGTGGCAGAAGATGCGGGTGATCGAGGAGGCCGGAGACGTGACCGCGGGGCGCGTCGCCTTCGACGTCTGGCTATTCGGACCCGTCAAGCGCCGCTGGGTCGCGGAGATGGGCAGAGCGATACCGGGCCGGCAGTTCGTGGACCGGCAGCTGGAGGGGCCGTTCGCCTCGTGGGAGCACGTGCACCGGTTCGTGCCGATCGACGACGAGCATGGCGAGCTGCTCGATCACATCGAGTTCAGCCTGCCGGCCGGCGGGCTCACCGACTCCGTCGGTGAAGGCCCGGCCGGCAAGACACTCGCGCGCCTCTTCCGCTTCCGCCACGAGCGCACGCGGCTGGACCTCAGCCGACATGCGGAGTGGGCCGACCGCCCGCGTCTCACGGTCGCGATCGCCGGCGCGAGTGGCCTCATCGGGTCGCACCTCGCGGACTACCTGACGACCGCCGGCCATCGCGTCGTCCGGCTCGTGCGCAACAAGGATGCGGGGCCGGATGAGATCCCCTGGGACCCCGCGTCCGGGGCGCTCTACCACGGCGCCCTCGAAGGCGTCGACGCCGTCGTCAACCTCGCGGCCGTCTCGCTCAGCGGCGTCTGGACCCCGGACCGCAAGAAGGCCATCGTCGACAGCCGCGTGCAGACCACGCGGACGCTCGCCGAGGCGATCGCGCGCATGGACTCACCTCCGTCGGTCTTCATCAGCCCGTCGGGGATCGGCGCCTACGGATCCCGCGACGGAGAGTCGATCACGGAGCAGACACCCAGGGGTCAGGGGTTCCTTGCCGACGTCTGCAGGGTCTGGGAGGAGGCGGCGATCCCCGCGCGGGACGCCGGCGTGCGCCTGGTGACCGCCCGGCAGGGGATCGTCATGAGCGCCGCGGGGGGCGCCCTGGCCGCCATGCTTCCGGCGTTCAGGACCGGCCTCGGCGCACGGCTGGGTGACGGCGACCAGTACTGGTCGTGGGTGGCTCTCGACGATCTGCTGGCCGCGTTCGAGTGGGCGCTCCACGACGAGGAGCTGGAAGGCGTGGTCAACTTCACGGCTCCCGAACCACTCACCAACCGCGAAGTCACTCGCACGCTGGGCCGGGTGCTGCGGCGGCCGGCCAAACTTGTGGCGCCCGCGTTCGTCCTGCGCCGCGGCACGGCCGGCATGGGAGAGGAGATGCTTCTCGCCAGCCAGCGCGCCTTCCCCGAGCGCCTCGAGGACCGCGGCTTCCGCTTCGCGTTCCCGGCGCTGGAGGGCGCGTTGCGCTACGAGCTCGGGCGTTCCTGAGCGGCTCTCAGTACGCCACCGCGACGGCGTGCCCGATGTCGTCCTTCAGCGTGAGCTGGTCGAGCATGTACTCGGCCACGTCGGCCCGTGCGAGGCGCCTGCCGCCGGGGAGCGAATAGCCGGGCTCGGCGCGGTACCTGCCCGTGGGCGTGCCGTCGGTGAGCGTGCCCGAGACGCGCACGATCGTCCAGTCGAGCTCGCTCTGGCGCACGCTGGTCTCCATGCGCCGCAGGTCATCGTAGGCGGGACCCAGCAGCGCCGGCTTGATGACGCGGTCGAAGATCCACGGCAGGTTGGGGTCACGACCGATCTGGGTGCCGCTGGCGGAGAGGACGATGAGGCGGCGCACGCCGTAGCGCTGCATCGAGCGGATCACGTTGAGGGTGCCGAGCGCGTTGACCGCCGGCGCTCTCCTGCGGTGCGCGGCGCTGAGCGCGACGAGGACGGCGTCCTGGCCGTCGACGGCGTCGCTGACCACGCCGCCGTCGAGGACGTCCCCAGCGACGACGCGGACGCGGCCGTCGAGGCCGCCGAGCTTCTCCGGGGCGCGGACGAACGCGGTCACGGCGTGACCGCGCTGGAGTGCGCCCCGCGTCAGCAGCCGTCCGGTGCGGCCAGTGGCTCCCACGACGAGGACGTTCATGGGCGCATGGTACCCGCCGCGTGGAAACCGTAGCCAGCGGAGGCGGCGCCGGCGCGGCCACGGGCGGGCCGCCGCCCCCTGCGCCGGGTAGCATGGGGTCGTGGGCATCGACCTGACTGGCAAGAGCGTCCTCGTCACGGGCGCGAGCAGCGGCATCGGCCGCGAGACCGCGCTGCGCTTCGCCGCGGCGGGGTGTCGCGTGGCGCTCACCTACTTCGAGCATCGCGCCGAGGCCGAGGAGGCCGCGAAGCGCTGCCTCGGCCTCGGCGCACCGGACGCCTTCGCCGTCTCGCTGCAGCTCAGCGACGAGGGCAGCGGGTGCGATGTGCTCGAGGCCGTGGTCGAGCGGTTCGGCGGCCTCGACGTCCTCGTCAACAACGCTGGAGTGATCAGCTGGAAGCCGTTCGTGGAGCAGGGCTTCGGGGAGATCGACGAGCAGATCGTCGTCAACCTGCTCGGCGTGATGAGGCTCACCTGGTGCGCCCTTCCGCTCCTGGGTGACGCGGTGATCACCGTCGGCAGCACCGCGACGCTGCACCAGTCGCGCACGCCGCCACCCTACTGCGCGAGCAAGTGGGGTCTGCGCGGGTTCGTCAAGGCGCTGGCGCTCGAGCACCCGGACAAGTTGATCGTGAGCGTGCATCCCACCGTGACGGCGACGCGCATGAACGACATGCGGGGCATGTCGCCGGAGCGCGTCGCCGACGTCATCTACGGGGTGGCCGCCGGGGAGATCGAGGTGGAGCCCGGCGGCGATGTCGACCTGCGGGATTTCGCGGATGCATGAGAAGGGCCGGGGCGGCCATGCCGCCCCGGCCCTCTGACGGGCGGGCCGGCCCTCCAAGGGGACAGGGCCGCCTCGCCGTCCTGCACGAGGCCTACTCGTACTGGATGGCCTCGAGGATCCGTGTGTTGGCGGCTCGGCGCGCCGGGAGCACCGCCGCGATCACGCCGACCACCACGGCGAGCACCAGGAACACGCCCAGCTGCGTCCACGGCAGGCTGAAGACAAGCCCGTCGCCGCCGAGCTGCGTGACGATCACGTAGCCCATGGCGATGCCGACCAGCGTGCCGAGCACGCCGCCGATCACGGCGGTGATCACGCTTTCGTAGCGGACCATCTGACCGAGCTGCCGCCGGGTGGCGCCGATGGCGCGCAGCATGCCGATCTCCCGCGTCCGCTCGTGCACGCTCAGCACGAGAGTATTGACGATGCCGAAGATCGAGATGATCACGCTCATCGCGAGGAGGCCGTAGAACATCATGAGGATCTGGTCGACCATCTTGTTGACGGAGTCGAGGTACTCCGCCTTGGTCTCGACCTTCTGCGTCGGGTACTCGGCGAGGGCCTTCTGCACCGCCGCCTGCACGCCGCCGCTCCCGTCCGTGCGCACCAGCGTCATGCCGGCCGCGGTCGGGACGTCGAGCTTCTTGAGCGTGTCGAGGCTGACCATCATGCCGGTGTAGGCCATCTGGTCGCGGTAGAACCCGAGGACTGTGAGCTTGGCCTTCTCACCGCTCTGGCTGGTGACGGAGATCGTGTCGCCCGCCTCGACCTTGGCCGCGATCGGCGAGCCGTCCTCGAGGATGGCGTGGGTCGCGTCGAGCTTGGTGTACAGCTCGTCGCTGCCGCCGCGCCGCCAGTCCGGACCCCAGACCTCGGTCCACACGGTGGGATCGACGGCGTTGGCGGTGATGATGCCGCCGCCCTTGACCTTGAGCGGCGCCCAGGCCACTCCGGCGGCCGCTTCCACGCCGGGGACGTCCTCGAGCGCGCGCACCGTCTTCTGGGGCACGGTGAGGTAGGCGCTGCGGTCCTGGGCGACCAGGTCGGCGCGCGTGGACTCGCTGATCGCGCCGCTGAACGAGCCCTTCATCGCCTGGGCGAACACGGCCACGAAGACGACCATGGCGAGGCCGATCATGAGCGCCGCCGCGGTCGCGGCCGTGCGGCTCGGGTTGCGGCCGGCGTTGTCGCGGGCCAGACGGCCGCTGGTGGGCGCGAGCCTCTCCATCGGCCAGCCGATGATGCGGCTCGCCGGGCGGACGACGAACTTGGCCAGCATGGCGATGGCGACGAAGAGCAGCAGGGCGCCGAGACCCATGAACAGCAGGCGGCCGTTGGCGGCGCCACCGGCGAAGATGCCGTAGGCCAGGGAGCCGGCGCCGAGGGCCGTGAAGGCCAGGGCGATCGCCGTGCTGAACCTGGTGAAGCGCGTCGGCGGCAGGGCTGCGCCCTCCTGCAGGGCCGCCACCGGCGGCACGCGCGTGGCGCGCAGGGCCGGGGCGAGCGCCGAGAGGAGCGTGACGCCCACGCCGACGAGCACGGCGATGAGGATGGTTCGCGGCTCGAGCGCGATGCCCGCTGTGGGGATGTCGGCGCCGACGGCCTTGAAGAGCACGTTGATGCCCTTGGCGACGCCGAGGCCGGCGGCGATGCCGATGGCCGAGGCCAGCACGCCGAGCGTGAGCGCCTCGGCGACCACCGACGCGAGCACCTGGCGGCGGCTGGCGCCGAGGGCGCGCAGCATGGCGAACTCGCGGCGCCGCTGGGCGACGGTGATGCTGAAGGCGTTGAAGATGATGAACGCGCCGACGAAGACGGAGACGCCGGCGAACGCCAGGAGCACCGGAGTGAGGAACGAGCCGATCGCGTCGGCCGTCTCCGCGGTCGCGTCGGCGGCGGCCTGCTCGCCGGTCTTGACGCTGACGCCGGCCGGCATGGCTGCCCTGACGTCCGCGGCGAGCTCCTTGGGCGTCACGCCCGGGTCGGCGGAGACGGAGATGCCACTGATCCTGCCGGGCTCGCCGCCCCAGCGCTGCACGTCCTGCAGGCGGCCGGCGACGACGATGGTGCCGCCGAGGGAGCCGGACTCGCCCCACTCGAACACGCCGGCGACCTTGACCTCTTCTAGGCCGGCCGGGCCGGCGACGGTGAAGGTGTCGCCGGGCTTGAGGCCGGCCTTGTCGGCGAAGCTCTTGATGATCGCGACCTCGTTGCGCCCCTGGATGTCACCGCCGGCGACGAGGGTCGCCTGGTTGAAGGGCTCACCCGTGCTGGTCGTCAGCAGCGTCGGGGCGCCGCCGGTCTCGACCGGCTTGCCGTCGACGATCGCGGCGCCGACGGTCTCGTAGACGCCGGTGGCCTTGTCCACTCCGGGGACTGCGAGCACCTGCGCGACGAGATCGTCACTCAGCGTCTGGATCGCACCGCCCTCAAGACTGGTGAACGAGGTCTTCGGCTCGACCTGCACGGCCGTGCCCTTGAACGAGGTCTCGAAGATGTTGGCGAACCCGTTGTCGATCTGGTCGGTCAGCACGTACGTGCCGGTGATCATCGCCACGCCGAGCAGGATCGCGAGCAGCGTGAGGACGGTGCGGAGCGGCCGGCTGGCCAGGCTGCGGAAGGCGAGGCGGGTCATCGTGTCACCTCGAGGTTCTTGATGGTGTCGTAGATGGCGTCGCGGGTCATGCGGTCCTCGTCCAGTTCGATACGGCCGTCCTTGAGGAAGACGACGCGGTCGGCGATGCTGGCCGCGTTGGCGTCGTGCGTGACCATGATCACGGTCTGGCCGAACTCGTCGACGCTGCGGCGCAGCAGGTCGAGCACCTCGCCGCCGGTGCGGGAGTCGAGGTTGCCTGTGGGCTCGTCGGCGAACAGCACGGCCGGCCGGGTGATGAGCGCCCGGGCGACGGCGACGCGCTGCTGCTGGCCGCCCGAGAGCTCGGCCGGCCGGTGCGTCAGGCGGTCCTGCAGGCCGACGGCCTCGATCACGGTGCGCCGCCAGGTCTCGTCCGCCCGGCGCCGTGCGAGCGAGAGCGGCAGGACGATGTTCTCGTCGGCGGTCAGCGTGGCGAGCAGGTTGAAGCTCTGGAAGATGAAGCCGATCTTGTCGCGGCGCAGCTGGGTGAGCTTCTTCTCCTTGAGCCCGGTGATCTCGACGCCGTCGATGCTGACCCGGCCGCCGGTGGGCTGGTCCAGGCCTGCGAGGATGTGCATGAGCGTGCTCTTGCCGGAGCCGGACGGGCCCATGATGGCCGTAAGGCGGCCTTCGGTGATGTCGATGTCGACGCCGGCGAGGGCGTGCACGGCGGCGTCGCCCTTGCCGTAGACGCGCGTGACGCCGCGCGCCGTCACGACGGCGCGGCCGGGGCCGCGCGCGGTGAACAGCGACTCGCCGGTGAACTCGCGCTCGAGCCGCTCGAGGGTCTCGCGCGCATCCTGTCGTTCGCGCTCGGGGATGGTCGTGGTCCGCATGATCTCTCCTCCTGGGTGACTTGCCTGGGAGAGAGGCTACGGCGATGCCGTGAGCCGCGAATCGCCCGACGGTGGTGATTGCATGAGCGTTTCGGAGGGATATGGGAGGGCCGCGAGGGCCACCGCGGGGGGAGCCGGCGGCTACCCCGTCGGAGAGGCGGTCACCCGCGGGGGGTACGCCGGTCGGCGGGGCGGCGGGCGGCGACGCGCACTGCGGCCTCGGCGCCCGCCACGCCCGCCTACCTCGCCCGTGGTAGCGTCCCATGGAACCCCGGCCGGCGACGCTTCGCCGGCTCGCAGCCGGACTCGAAAGGAGCTCCGATGACGACCGCCTCGCCAGACGCCGCGACCTCCGGACGAGCCCTGGGGCGCTGTCTCATCGCCACCGCCGCGGCGTACCTCATCCTCGTCCTCGTGATGACCGTGGTGACCGCGCTCGGAGCGCCGCAGGGCGACACCGTCGTCGCGCAGGTGGCGGACCTCGCGCGCGACGACACCGTCTACCGCTGGGGCTTCTTCTTCGCCTCGCTGCTCCCGGCCGCCATGGTCCCCTTCATGGCCGTGGCCGCGCTCGGCGTCGCCGCACCGGCGGAGGGAGAGGGGATCACGGAGGCGCGGCTCTGCGGCTGGGCCGGCATCGCGCTGGTGGCGGCGTATGCGCCGCTCTCGGCGGCCGCGTACGCGTCGCAGTACACCGTCTTCGACTGGCTGCTGCGGCGTGACCTCGCCGCGGCCGCGCCGTGGTACTTCAACAACGTGCACGGCGGGCCGTACACGTTCGACCTGCTGGCGTACGCCATCTGGGGCCTTGGGGCGATCATCATCGCGTGGCCGCTGTTGCGCCGGCCCGGCGCGCTGCACTGGATGAGCTGGACCCTCGTCGCCAGCGGCGTGCTCTCCATGGCCGCGTTCGGCCTGCACGCGCTCGAGAGCGACCTCGCCTCGGCGGCGACGCTGACGAGCGCCGTCCTCACCGTCCCCATCGCGCTGGCGGCGATCGTCCACGGCTACGGCAGGCTGCGCCACCCGGGCTGAGAGCCTGATGCTGGCGCGACGTACGTGCGAGAGGCCGACGCGCGGCGCGCTCCGGCCTCTCGGTTGACCCGTATGGCGCCGCGTCGCGGCGCCGATCCTCTCACCGCGCCGCGGCTCCGTGTGACTCGGCCGCGGCGGGCTCCTTCTCCATCCTCACGGCGCACACCTTGAACTCCGCCGTCATGGTCACCGGGTCGCCGGCGGCGTTGGTGAGCTCGTTGACCGGGGACTCCTTGAAGTGGAACGTCATGAACATCGTCCCGGGGGGCACGCGCTCCGTGAGCGTCACCCGCGTGGTGATCGAGCCGCGGCGCGAGCTCACGCGCACCAGCTCGTCCTCGACGACGCCCAGCCGTGCGGCGTCGACCGGGTTCACCTCGGCGAGCTCGTAGGGCCGCAGCCACTCCAGGTTCTGCGAGAGCCGCGTCATGATGTTGTAGTGGTAGAGCATGCGCCCGGTGGTGAGGAGCATCGGGTACTCGTCGTCCGTGAGCTCGGCGGGCGCCTGGAACGGGATGCCCTGCAGTAGCCCCCTGCCGCGTGTGAATGTGCCCTCGTGCAGGAACGGGGTGCCCGGGTGATCCTCGGTCGGGCACGGCCACTGCAGGCCCTGCGTGCCGAGCCGCTCGTACGTCATGCCCGCGTACTGCGGCACCAGCGTGCGGATCTCCTCGAACACGTCCTCGGGCGAGTCGTAGTGCCAGTCGATGCCCATGCGCCTGCCGAGGTCCTGGATGATCTCCCAGTCGGGGCGCGTGTCGCCCGGCGGCTCCACGGCCTTGCGCACGCGCTGCACGCGGCGCTCGGTGTTGGTGAAGGTGCCGTCCTTCTCCGCGTAGAGCGCCGCGGGGAGGAACACGTCGGCGTACTTGGCCGTCTCCGTCATGAAGATGTTCTGCGCGACGAGGAACTCGAGGTTGCCCAGCGCCTTGCGCACGTGGTTGGCATCGGCGTCCGTGAGCGCCGGATCCTCGCCCATGATGAACATCGCCTTGAGCGTGCCCGCCACCGCGAGCTCCAGCATCTCCGGGATGCGCAGGCCCATCTGGTCCGGCATCGGCACGCCGTATGCCTCGGCGAACCTGGCCTTGGCGGCCTCGTCGCCCACGCTCGGGTACCCGGGGAAGGAGTTGGGCAACGCGCCCATGTCGCAGGAGCCCTGCACGTTGTTCTGCCCGCGCATGGGGTTCACGCCGGCATTGGGGAAGCCGATATGGCCCGTGACCATGCCGAGGTTGGCGAGGTTCATGACGTTGGCGGTGCCGACCGTGTGCTCGGTGATGCCGAGGGTGTAGAAGATGCCGGCCTTGGGCGTCGTGGCGTAGAGCTCCGCCGCCGCGACGATGGTCTCGGCCGGCACGCCGGTGATCTCGGCGGCGCGCTCCGCGGGGTAGTCCTTGACGGTCTCCCAGAGATCGTCGAAGCCCTCGGTGCGCTCGTCGATGTACTCCTTGGCGTGCCAGCCGTTCGAGATGATCGTGTGCAGCAGGCCGTTGACGAGCGCGTTGTCCGTGCCCGGCCTGAGCCGCAGCCAGAGGTGAGCGTGCTCGGCGAGCTCGGTGCGGCGCGGGTCGACGACGATGAGCTTGGCGCCGCGCAGGTGCGCCTGCTTCATCTTGTTGCCGATGATCGGGTGCGCCTCGGTGGCGTTGGACCCGATGATGAACAGCACGTCGTTGCCGACGATCTCGCCGATCGAGTTGGTCATCGCGCCTGAACCCAGCGTGGTCGCCAGACCGGCGACCGTGGGAGCGTGTCAGGTACGGGCGCAGTGATCGATACTGTTGGTGTTGAGGCCCGCCCGCGTGAGGCGCTGCAGCAGGTAGTTCTCCTCGTTGGTGCAGCGCGCCGAGCTGAGCACGCCGACGGAGAGGCTGCCGTGCTCGCCGCGGATCTCGAGCAGCCGCCTGGCGACCAGCTCGAGGGCCTCGTCCCAGGTCGCGTTCTCCCACACGCCGTCTTTCTTGATCAGCGGCGTGGTGATGCGGTCCGGGCTGGAGATCAGGTCGGTGTGGAAGCGGCCCTTGACGCACAGCGAACCCTGGTTGGCCGGCGCGTCGTAGGCGGCGGTGACACCCATGACCTTTCCCCCGGCGACGTTGAGATCGAAATTGCAGCCGACGCCGCAGAAGGGGCAGGTGGTACGCACCTTCTCGCGCTCCCAGGTGCGCACGCCCTTGAGCTGCTTGTTGGAGATCGCTCCGACGGGGCAGATGTCGACGCACTGGCCGCAGAAGCGGCAGAACTCGATGTCCAGCGGCTTGTCGAACGAGGCGGCGATCTGTGACTCGAAGCCGCGCTCGGTGAAGTCGATCGCCCCGGTGACCTGCACCTCGTTGCAGACCTGCACACACTTGCCGCAGAGGATGCACTTGTTCATGTCGCGCTCGATCATCGGGTTGTCGCTCTCGATGGGGAGCTCGCGCTTGTCACCCTCGAACGTGCTGTGTTCGATACCGTAGCGGTAGCAGTGGTCCTGCAGCGTGCAGGAGCCCGACTGCTCGCAGGTGATGCAGCCCAGGGGGTGGTCGGAGAGCAGGAGGTCGAGGATCAGCTTGCGTGCCTCGACCACGTCCGGGGATTCGGTCTGGAGCACCATTCCGTCGGTGAGCTCGGTGGCGCACGCCGGCAGAAGGTTGGGCCGGCCCTCCACCTCGACCACGCAGAGCCGGCAGGACGCCGCCGGGCTCAGCGTCTCGTGGTGACACAGGGTCGGGATGTCGATGCCCAGGTCGCGGGCGGCGGCGAGGATGGTGGTGCCGGCCGGCACCGTGACCTCGCGGCCGTCGATGGTGGCCTGGATCGTCGCCGTCTCTGCGCCTGCAGGACCGGTCATGCCGCCTCCGTTCGCTTGCTCCACTGCTGCCACGTGGGCCGCTCCCATCGCGGCCCGAGCCTCCACTGCGGCGCCGCGCGGGTCAGGGGAGCGCGCCGCCGCCCGTACGGACGGTCCTCCCCGGCGCACGGGGAGGGAGGCCGAGTGTACAACGCGGCGGCGGGGGCGCGAAAGCCGGGCGTGCGCGAGCCGCGTGCGCGCCGACGCGAGCTGCGCGGGAGGCGCTGCTAGAAGCCGGCCAGAAAGCGCGCGGCCTCACGGCGGAAGCCGCGCTTGTCGGTCCACATCGCGGGGTGACCGCCGCGCGGTGTCACCCAGAGGCGACAGTCCGGCAGCTCCATGGCCAGGTGCTGGTGCTGGGCGACGACGGTGGGAAGCTCCTCGTCGCCCAGGCTCGAGGTGAGCAACACCGGGCAGCGGACGTCGCCGAGGCGGCCAGCGAGCGGGTCCCAGCCGCCGTTGTCGGCCAGCTCGATGAGCAGGGCGGCGTCGGCGGAGACGACCTCCGCCCAGTCGTCGCCGTGGGCGAGCTTCCAGAAGGCGCGCTCGGACGGGGTCACGAGCTTGCGCAGCAGCCTCGGCCCCTCCCTCCAGAGCATCTCCACGATCGAGCCGGGGAACGGCTGCTCGCTGACGCCGGCGCCGGCGTCGCCGATGGGCTCCTGCTGCACCGGCGGCACCCCCGTGCGTCCGGCGACGATGCGGCGCAGCTCCTCCGGCGTGAGCTTCTCCGGGCAGCTGTCGGCGACGACGGCGGTCACCCGGTCCGGGTGGTCCGCGGCGGTCAGCAGCGCAGCCGTGCCGCCGCCGCCGCACCCGAGGAGGGCAAAGCGCGCGGCGCCGAGTCGCGCGGCGAGCGCGGTCGCCTGCCTGGCGCCGTTCTCCCACCAGTCGAGCGGCCACGGCGAGAGGCGCTCGGACGCTCCCGTACCGAGGTAGTCGAGGGCGGCGACGCGATGGGTGCGGCCGAAGTACGCGAGCTCGCCGGCGTGACTCGACGAGGAGGCGGTGCTGCCGGGGAGGACGATGAGGAGCGGCGCGCCGTTGACGCCCGCCTCGCGGTAGTGCAGACGATGCCCCTCCCAGATGAAGTCCGACATCGGTCCCTCGCCCTCAGGCGCCCGCGGCGGCGCGCTCCGCGCGGTCGCGGATGCCGCGGAGCATGCCCTCTTCCATGATGAAGTGCGCCGGCTCGAGACCGAACGCCTGCGCGAACGCCGCCGGCCAGGTGCGGCGCCAGGAGGCGCGCGAGCGGATGATGAGCCTGCTCGCTGCCCGGCCGGCCGGCTCCAGATAGAAGCCCCAGGTCCAGGCCATCTCGCCGCGGAACAGGCTGCCGGCGCCCTGCGGCGGCTCTCCCGGGGCGCCGCTGCGCACGACGAACGCCCGCGGCGGCTCGAGAACGGCGATGGTCATCTTCATGGTCTCGTCGGGGTCGAGCGTCAGGTAGTCCTCGCCGGGACGGAGGTCCTGCCACTCGCGATGGACGCGGTCGGCGCTCCGCACCTTGAGCCCGGCCAGGTTCTCGAGCGCGTCGTAGGTGTAGAAGCCGCCGCGGTTCTGGCCGATCTGCACGAGCCAGGGCCAGACCTCCTCCGCCGTGGCGCGGACCGTGATGGCGTGGGTGGTCGTGTACAGCGGCGCCGCGACCAGCTCGTCGCCGGGCAGGGGACGCGACACCTCGTCGCCGGTCGCGCCCCAGCGCCGCAGGCGCGGCAGCAGCGCGAAGGAGTAGGCTGCGCCCAGCGCCTCGAGGGCGACGGCGGCCACAGCGACCTTGTGCAGGCGTTTCATCAGGTCTCTTCACCGGCATCGCCGGCCTGGACGTGCGGTCCGTCGTCCGTCGCGCCCGATGGCGCACCTTCGGCCTCGAGCTCGACGATGACGGCGGTGAACACGTCGGCCACGACCCCCGCGCCGGCGTCCGTGAAGTGCACGCCGTCGGTGGTGTAGGGGCCATCGTCCTGCTCGGCGGCGGCCGCGAACGCCGGCCGCAGGTCGACGACGCGGCAGGAGCCGCGTGCGGTCGCGATACGCGCGATCGCCTCGGCGACCTCGGCCGCGCGCTCTTCCCAGATGGAGCCTTCCGATTCGAGGACGAGCGGGCGCACCACGACGATGCGCGGCGCCCGCGCCTCCGTCCACTCCAGCAGTTCCTCGTAGTCGCCGGCGAGGCGCATGAGGCGTTCGGGCCAGCTCCAGCCACTGCCGGGCTCTGATGAGTCCCACGACGCCATGACGGCATCGTTGGCCCCTACCCAGATGAAGGCGCAGTCGACGGGCTCGAGCCCTTGGTGCCTCATCCGGGTGAGAAGGTCCGCGACAGTGTCGCCCGCCCGCCCCCGGTTGAGCAGCCCGTGCTGCGACAGGCGGCGGTCGAGCAGCGGGAAGTAGGCGGCGCCCGGCCACCCCTCTGTCAGGCTGTCTCCCAGGAACGCGATCAGCATGCGCCAAGTCTATGCGCTCGCGCGCTCCTGGGGTACGCTGCTGGAAGGCAGAGGAGTGGTCCGAGCGGGGCGGGAGAGTGATGAAGAAGGCGATCATCCTGGACATCGTCGGCCTCGTCGTCTGAGTGGCGATCGTGGTTGCCGTGTGCAACTGGCTGAACGCCCCGACGTGGGTCATGTGGGGTGCCGATCGTCATCTGCGGCGGCACCGCGGTCGGCTGGGCGGTGCGCGCCGTCAAGGGGGCCGGCAGACGCCCTGGGACGACGTGAGGTGAGGGGCGCCGCCGGCGCGGCGCCGAGTGTGTCCGAGCCGGGCCGCGCCGAGGCGCAGTCGGCCCGGTTCTTCACCAACCTTCTCTTGAGCCCGCTGTATCGCCGCTACGTGCGGCAGATGGGCCTGCGCGGCGATGAGCGCGTGCTCGATTACGGGAGTGGGAGCGGGGCCGCCGCCCGGCACCTCGCGAGGCTGCTCGAAGCGGGCGGCGGGCGCCTCACCTGCATGGACGTCTCCTCGCGCTGGCAGGCGGTGCTCCGCAGGGTGCTGCGTGCGTACCCGGATGTCGAGTACCTCCTCGGCGATCTGCGCGCGATGGGCTTGGCTGCCGGGAGCTTCGACGTCGTGCTCGTCCACTGGGTGCTGCACGACGTCCCTCCGTGGGACGGGCCGACGATCGTCGCCGAGCTCGCGCGGCTGCTGCGCCCAAGTGGCCGCCTGTTCCTGCGCGAGCCCACCGGCAAGAGACACGGGATGCCGGCGGCGCAGGCGCGCGAGTTGTTCGTCGCCGCCGGTCTCACGGAGACGCTGGCGAGCGAGGGCAAGGCCTTTCTGCTCGGCGAGTACTACCGCGCCGTCTGGACCTGGCCGGCGGGCTGACCTCGGGACCGCTGCCGAAGGCCCAGACCTCGTCAGGCGACGGGCTGCTGCTGTGTGATGCAGTGGACGTTGCCGCCGGCCTTGGCCAGTTCGAGCGTCGGGACCGGGACCACCAGGCGCCGGGGGAAGAGCCGGGTCAGGACGTCGCGCGCCGCGACGTCCGCAGGGTCGCCCAAGGCGGGGATGACGACGCCGCCGTTGGCGAGGTAGAAGTTCACGTAGCTGGGCGAGAGCCGTCGAACGCCGGACTCCGGCCGCGCGGGCATCGGCAGCTCCACCACCTCGAGCGGGCGGCCGCGGGCGTCGGTCGCCGTGCGCAGTCGCGCGAGGTTCTCCTGTACCGCCGCGTGCTGCGGGTCGTCGCGGTCGGCGCAGCCGAGCGCCACGACGACGCCGGGCGCGGCGAAGCAGGCGAGGTTGTCCACGTGGCCGCCGGTGTTGTCGTGGTCGAGAGCCGCGGTGAGCCACAGCACCTTCTCGGCGCCGAGGTACTCGCAGAGGAGCCGCTCGGCCTCGCCGGCCTCGAGCCCGGGGTTGCGGCGGGGATCCAGCACGACCTCAGTCGTCGTCAGCACCGTGCCTTCGCCGTCGACGTGCACCGCGCCGCCCTCGAGGACGAGGGGCGCGACGAAGCGCCGCGCCCCTACCAGGTCGAGGATGCGCCGTGCCATCCCTTGGGTGCGGCCGTAGTCTTCGTAGATCCCGCCGTACGCGTTGAAGCGCCAGTCCACGCCACCGAGCGCGCCGCGGCCGTCGGTGACGAAGGTCGGCGCGGTGTCGCGGGCCCACGAGTCGTCACTGGGCACTACGACGACGTCCGTGCCACTGACGCCGCTGAGCGCGCGCCGCGCCGCCCCGGCGTCATGGGGGTTGGCGGTCATCGTGACCGGCTCGAACCGGCCGATCACGCGTGCGACCTCCACATAGGTCGCACGGGCCGCCTCGATGTCGTCCCAGTTCTCCGGCCGGCACGGCCACGCCATCCAGCAGCCGGCGTGGGGCGCCCACTCCGGCGGCATGCGAAAGCCCGCTTCCCTGGGAGTCGTCATCTGAGGGGCTCGGTCGCCACGGTCACCTCCGGGTCGCGGCGAGCATACCGCAGCGCTGTCGCGACGCCGGTGAGAGCAGCCGGCTCTCGCCGCCCACGGGGTAGAGTAGGCGGGTCGACCAGGAGGGATCATGCGCGTCGAATCGCAGCTCCTCAGCGCCCGCTCCGTGCGGTGGCTCGACGCGGGCGTCGCCCTGTGGGTCGTGGTGTGGGCCCTTCTCGGCGTGGTCATCTGGAGCGACATCAGCGCGCAGGCGCAGCTGAGCACGGACGTGGTCAAGATCGGTGCGGCTGTCAGGTCCACGGGCGAGGCGCTCGGGGTCGTCGGCGGCCTGCCGCTGGTGGGCGGACGCATCGGGGACTTCGCCGACCGCATCGAGACCATGGGCGCCGAGGTCGAGGCGAGCGGGCAGGAGAGCCGCAGCGGCATCGAGCGCACGGCGGTAGTCGCCGGCCTGGGCGTCGGCATCCTGCCGGCGGCGCTCGTGCTTCTGCTCTACCTCCCGGCGCGGATCCGCTGGAGGCGGCACGCCGGCGCGATCGCGGCGGCGCTGCCGGGGGCCGCGAACGACCCGGCGTTCGAGCAGTACCTGGCTCGCCGGGCCGTCGACGCGCTGCCCTGGGACCAGCTCCGCGCCATCACACCGGACCCGTGGGGCGACATCCGCCGCGGCGCGTGCCGCGCACTGGCCGACGCGGAGCTGGAGCGGCTGGGCCTGCGTCGCCCATGAGGGCGTCACCAGCGGCCACGTCGTTGCGGGGGCGATCGGCCCGACCTCCCGGCGACGACGGATGGTAGAGTCGCCGTCATGGACGAGGGTCATGGGATGGGGAAGCGCTCACGGTTCGCCGCCCGCGTCCGCCGGGTCCTGCCGGCGCTCGGCGTGCTGCTGCTGGTGGCAGCCGGAGCGGCCGGCCTGACGGCCCGCCCCGCGGCGGCCAAAGACTTCTCCATCACCAGCGTGTCGGTCGACGCGACCGTCAAGCCCAACGGCGACGTGCGCATCACCGACACGCGCACGCTGGACTTCTCCGGCAACTACCACTTCGTGTACTGGGACCTCTCCACCGAAGGCTCCGAGGGCATCGAGGTGCTCGGTGCCGCGGGGCCCTCGCGGGGAGATCCAGGGACCACGGTCCCTTACGAGCTCTCGCAGTTCCCGACCGTGGGCGTGTGGACGGGGGAGACCGGCGCGTACGGCGTCCGGGACCTCGGCGGGGTCGTGACGGTCCAGCTCAACTTCGACGTCACGGACACGGCCGCCGCGTTCACGGTGGAGTACGTGGCCCGGGGGGCGGCCAGGCGCTGGAGCGATACCGCGGAGCTCTACTGGCAGTTCATCGGCGAGGACGTGGCCGTGGAGTCGCGGGACGTCAGCGTCACCGTCCACCTGCCGCAGGGGGTGACCAGCGACCAGGTGCGCGCCTGGGCGCACGGCCCGCTGTGGGGCAACGTCACCATCCAGCCGGACGCCAGCGTGGTCATGCAGGTCGATCCGCTCCCGGCCAACACCTTCGTCGAGGGCCGCATCCTGTTCCCGGCAGCGTCCCTCGGCGCCGCGCCCGAGGGCAGCGCCCCGAGGCTCGACGCGATCCTCGCCGAGGAGCAGCGGCTCGCCGATGAGGCCAACCGCACGCGTACGTGGGCGCGCCTCAAGGTAGGGCTTTGGGGCGTCCTTGGGGTAGGCGTGCCCCTGGTCGCGCTCGGCCTCGTCATGGTCCTGTACTTCCGGCACGGGCGCGAGCCCAAGACGCGGTTCAACGCCCAGTACCTGCGCGACTTTCCGCAGCCGCAGCTCCCGCCCGCCCTCGCCGCCTTCATCTGGCGCATGGGCAGCGTGGGCAGCGAGGACGTCACCGCGACCCTGCTCGACCTTGTGAACCGCAAGGTGATCGACCTGGAACGCGTCACGGTGCACGAGGACAAGCTCTTCGGCCCCGACGAGACGTCCACGTACAAGCTGACGTTGCACGACGAGCGCCCAGCGGCGCTGCTCGAGCACGAGCGGCAGCTCTGCACCTTCCTCTTCCACGAGATCGCCGGCGGCGACGAGCTGGTGCTCAGCGAGCTCAAGGACCTCGCCAAGACGCGGCGCACGACGTTCGCCGAGGGTTTCCGGGCCTGGAAGACCACGGTGCAGGAGGAGGGCGAGAAGCGCGGCTACCTCGACCCGCACGCCGACCGTATGGCCTTCATCGCGTCGGCCTTCGCCTTTGTGGCCATCGTGGCCGCGGGCGCGGCGGCCGTCTTCAGCGGGTTCTGGTGGTTCTTCGCCGGCATCCCTTTGGGCATCGTCCTGATCTGGGTGGCGAGGGCGGTCAAGCGCCGCTCGCAGGAGGCCGCGGAGCTGCACGCGCAGTACGCCGCCCTCGAGCGGTACCTCAAGGACTTCGGCCGGCTTCAGGAGAAGCCACCGGACGCCGTGGTGCTCTGGGAGCAGTTCCTCATCTACGCCGTGGTGTTCGGCATCGCCGACCAGGTCGCCAAGGCGATGACGGTCAAGGTGCCCGAGGTGGTGAGCGATCCGGCCTTCCGCACGCCGTACATCCTCTGGTGGGGGATGCCGGGCGAAGGGGGCGGGCTATCGGCGTTCAATGAGATGCACCAGAGCTTCAGCCAGGCGGTGTCGGTGGCGACGTCCTCGTCCTCGTCCGGCTCCGGCGGCGGCGGCGGATTCTCCGGCGGCGGCGGGGGCGGCGGCGGGGGCGGCGGCTTCGGTGCCGGCTGATCCATTGGCCGCGGCGCCGGCCGATCTCCGGAGTGCTCGGAGCGGCACGTTTGCACTTTCTGCGCGGTGTTTATCGGTAACTTCGACTGGGAAGATGCTGCGCGGAAGAGAGCAATGTCCCCAAGGGCTCGGGAAGGCTCACGGGGAGTGCACCAGGAGGGCCCCCATGGCACGTCCCACCTCAGCCGCGTTCGGAGAGAAGTACCGTCGCGTGCAGAAGGCGGTCGCGGCCGCGCGTGGAGCCGACCGCCGTCACTTCGACTTCACCGGCGAGGTAGAGCTTGGCGTGCGGCTCGTGCTCAGCGAGGCCGGAGGCATACCGCTCGCCTTCTCGCTCTGGAGCTCTCCGCAGGATATCGCCGAACTCTGCAGCGACGCGAGCGTGCCGGCGACGGCCGCGCTCCTCGCCATCGACGGCGAGCAGGCCGGTGTGGCCCGAGCCGCCGGCCTCGTCGTCGATCTCTCTCAGTTCACGCGCAGCCAGTCGCGCCCGGATGTCTACTACGCGTTGTTCGACCGCGCGAGCCCAAGCCGCATCCACACGGTGCTGCACCGGCTCGTCCCCGCCCTGGAGCCTCACGCGGCCGCCGCTTGAGCGGCTAGCCACGCACAGTGCATCACGCTCCGGCGCCCACAGTCTTCGACCTGCCTTCCGGCAGCCCGGCCGCCGCGCCCCGCGAGAGCGGGCGCGCGGCCGCCACGCGATCGCGCCCTGCCGGTCCGAGCCTTCCCGCGCCACTAAACGGCGACCGCCGACGGCGCTGGTAGCATAAGGGTCCGCCCCACCGACCCATGGAATCGGGCGCGCGGCTCTCGCCGGGCAGCGCCCTACGCCGACAAGGAGGAGCACGACACGATGGCCGAACCCTACAAGAACACCCCGCCCGCCCCGGAGGCCAAGGGTGACATGACGGCGGCCAACATCGCCGCCGCGCTGGCCGGTGAGAGCCAGGCCTCGCAGAAGTACCTCGCGTTCGCCGACGTCGCCGACGCCGAGGGCTACCCGAACGTCGCGCGCCTGTTCCGCGCCGTGGCCTACGCGGAGAGTACGCACGCGCGCAACCACCTCAGCGTGCTCGGCGGCATCGGCACCACCACCGAGAACCTCAAGGCGGCTTGGGGTGGCGAGACCTTCGAGATCGACGAGATGTACCCGGCGTACGACGCGGTGGCCAAGCTGCAGGAGAACGAAAGCGCCCAGGTCTCGATCCGCTATGCGCTGAAGGCCGAGATCGACCATCAGGGCATCTACGACAGCACGCTCAAGGGTGTCGAGGGCGAGAAGGACCTCGACACGACGCCCGTGTTCGTCTGTCCGATCTGCGGGCATACGGTGGTCGGCGACAAGGCCCCCGCGTACTGCACGCAGTGCGGCACCACCGGCGAGTTCTTCAAGGAGTTCTGATGGACGAAGCCATGGAGAAGCGCCTGCCGAAGCCCGAAGAGCTCAACGCGATGACGAAGGAGAGCCTTGCGGCCGCCTTTGCCGGCGAGAGCCAGGCGGCCGAGAAGTATCTCGTCTGGGCCGACCAGGCCGATGAAGATGGCTATCCGAACGTCGCCAAGCTGTTCCGCGCCATCTCCTTCGCCGAGACGCGCCACGCGCGCAACCACCTGCGCGTGATGGGCGGCATCGGGAGCACGGCGGACAACCTGGCGGCCGCGTTCGGCGGTGAGAGCTTCGAGGTCGACGAGATGTACCCCGCCTATCACGGGATCGCCAAGCTGCAGGGCAACAACCAGGCCGTGCGCAGCATCAACTACGCGCTCAAGTCCGAGGTGGACCACAAGGGTCAGTACACCGACGCCCGGGAGCAGGTGCTCGCGGGCAAGGACATCGCCGACCAGCCGGTGAGCGTCTGCCTCGTCTGCGGCCACACCGTGATCGGTGACGTGCCCGACAAGTGCCCCTACTGCGCCGCGGGTAAGGAGCTCTACAGGACCTTCTGAGGCTGGCGCGCGGATCCGCGGGACGCGGACGGGGCCGGCCCGCCGCCATGGCGGGCCGGCCCCGTCCGCGCAGGTCGCCTCAGTCGCCGCCCGCCTCACGCCTGGCGGCGCGGCGTTTCAGCCCGCCGGCGAGGCAGACGCCGACGGCGTCAGCAGCGCCGGGTCGTACCCGGCCGCGTACTCGACCCCCAGCGCCTCGGAGCGCTCCGCGACCCACGCGTTCCAGAGCTGCAGCTTCTTGGCGGAGAGCAGGGTCTGCTCGATGGTGGTCCTGGCCTTGGCCAGCGTCGCCGTCTTCTTCTGCTTGCGCGAGCTCGGCCTTGTGGGCCTCCCAGTACGCCTGGATCTCGGCGTCGCTCACGGACGCCTCCTTGGTGACGATCTCGGCCGCCCTGTCCGACAGGGTCTGGCTGCGGATGGAGCGCTTGAGCAGCTCCATGGTCATGCCCTGCTCCTTGAGGAGGTCCACGACCTTCTGCTCGCCGCCGTAGGCCTGCACGAGCTCCGCGACCTGCTCGACCGACCTCTTTGTCGGTGACCGACACGCCGAGCTCCTCGGCGCTCTGCTCGACGACCTGTTCCTGCACCAGGTACTTGACGATCTGGGCGACGTAGTGGTCGTAGGCGGCGCTGCCCTCCTTGGGCACGTTCATGCCCTGCGCCTTCATCTGCACCTGGGCCTGGGTCAGCAGGCCCTGGAAGTCGGCCTTGGTCACGGTGACGTCGCCGATGGTCGCGACGGCGTCGCTCGGGACGCTTCGCCGCCGCACGCCGCGACGGTCAGGCCGGCGGCAGTGACGCCGAGCAGCGCCAGGGCGGCGATCAGGACGGTGGTGACGCGTCTCATTCGTGATCCTCTCTCGTCGTGCGCTCGGGTGGCGGGACCGGCGAAGAGCGCACGGGACCGCGCGCATCAGACTAGCCGGACCCTCTGAGTGTGGCCTGAGGTCCGCCTGAGAGCAACCTGAGCGCCGCCCACGGACTCACAGTCGGGCTCAGACCGCCCTCAGCCGGGGCCAAGGAACGGGGAGCAGAGTAACGGCGAAGATCCCGTCGTCGAGCAGAGGAGGTGCGTGAGGTGCGCGGAGTGACCGTCGTCTTCGCCCTCGCCGCACCGGTCATCCTGCTCGTCGTGACGGCGCCGCCGCCGACGGCCCGCGCGTCGGGTCGCCTCCGCCCGGCGCCCGGACCGCGCCGCCGCCGCCGTTCAGGCGAGCGAGACCAGGAAGGAGCTCGGCAGCCGCAGACGCCACGTCGCACCGCGGCAAGAGGCTGCGGGCGAACGACGCCGCCACGCCGCCGTTCCCGGAGACGGCGCCGGCGATGTCCGCGAGTCCGCCCCTCGCCGCCGCGCCCGGCGGCTCCGCGAGGCTGCGATCACCCTGCCCGGCGCCCGGGCTCCACCGGCCGCCGGACGGACGGCGCGCGGTCGGGACGGCGCGAGGCTCCGTCGCGAGGGGCCTCGCGCCGTCCTTTGATACACTCGCGACTTGACCCGCGCGGGCGCCGCCCGCGGCACCGTCAGGAGGTTCCTCACGTGGGGTACGACTTCGGTGTCGGCCGTGAAGCGCCGACGTTCACTCTCAGCGCCGTCGACGGCAGCGAGATCAAGCTCAACCAGTACCGCGGCGACTGGTTCCCGGTGCTGGTGTTCATCCCGACGCGGTCACCCGGCGCCTCCGGGCTGCTCGAGCAGCTGAGCAAGGCCGCGGATACGCTGTGGGGTCTCCGCGGCCAGATCGTCGGCATCTGCGACGCCGGCCGTGACGAGTGCAAGACCCTCGCCGCCGGCGTCCCCGGCCTGGCGTTCCCGCTGCTGCCCGACGACGGCAGCGTCGCCCGGCAGTACGGCGCGCTGCGCAAGGACGGTACGGCGCGCCCCATGGCATTCATCATCGACCGCGCCGGCAAGATCGTCTGGACCGGCGACGGCGCCGCCGCGCTCACCGCCCCGGCCCTGCTCGCGGCCTTTCGCCAGGTGGTGCGCTGACCTGCCTCGTTCCATCGCCGCCCAGACGGGTACACAAGCTATGCAAGTCCCCGACAGGGAGTGAGTGCGATGTTGATCGGTCAGACCATGTTCAGCGTCCGCCACGGCACCGAGCACCGTGCCGAGCGCGCGCTTCAGGAGCTCGCCGGACTCCTCCAGGGGTCGGCGGGACACACCAACCATAGGGTCCTGCGCTCGTTCGGCATGTCGCCTCTCGGCAGCGCGCTGCGCGATGAGGGCCGCGAGGCGACCCTCGGCGACGTCCACTTCGTCTTCGAGACGGAGTGGGACACGCTGCAGGCACACGACGACTTCTACCAGGGCCAGCAGGTGCAGCTCGTCTACGGCACGCTGCAGTCGATCCTCACCAGCGGGCCGTTCGAGGTCCTCTACGACGCCGTCGTGGAGGAGCCCCAGCACGACGGCGCCACGGTCTGATCGCCGACCGCGGATGTGGCCGTTCAGGAAGAAGCCCGAGGGCGTCGCGGCTCCCGTGGCGGTGCCGACGATCGACGTCAAGCAGGCGTTCGCGCGCTCCAAGCGTGGCGCCAGGCTCATAGACGTGCGCTCCGCGCGTGAGTTCGCGCACTCCGGTCACCCCAAGGGCGCGGTCAGCGTCCCTCCCCAGCTCATCAGCAAGGACCAGACGGGGCTGGGACGCGACGACGACGTCCTGGTCATCTGCCTGAGCGGGCACCGCAGTCCGCGGCAGGCGAGGAAGTTGGCCGAGATGGGCTTCACCAGGGTGACCAACGTGCACGGCGGCCTGATGGCCTGGAAGAAGGCCGGCCTGCCGGTCAAGAAGTAGGCGGCGAAGGGCGCGTCACGCGCGCCCGTCAGATGCCTCAGCCGCCTCCGGCGGCGATGCGCACCTCGCCGTCCTCCTCGATGACGACCGGCACGACGTTCATGCCGCCGGTGAGCTCGGCCAGCTGATCGCGGGCGCCCGGCGTGGTGTAGACGTCGATCTCGTCGTAGGTGATGCCCCGGGCATCGAGGTCCTGCTTGGCCGCGGCGCAGTACGGGCAGCCGGGTTTGGTGTAGATGATGGTGGTCATCGCGCCTCCTCGAGCCGCACTCCGGGCGGTCGGCCCCTGCCGGTGATTCTAGCCCCCGGCCGGCAGAGTGTCTGCCCCGTCAGCGGCGGTAGAGGCGCAAGCCGTTGGCCGTGACCAGCAGCGACGTGCCCATGTCGGCGAAGACGGCGAGCCACAGGCTGACCAGGCCCAGCGGGGCGAGGACCAGGAAGACCGCCTTCACGACGATGGAGAAGACGATGTTCTGCCAGATGACGCGGGTGGTGCGTCGCGCCAGGCGGATGGTCTCCGGGACCGCCGAGAGGTCGTCGCCCATCAGGGCGATGTCGGCGGTCTCCAGGGCGGCGTCGGTGCCGGCGGCGCCCATGGCGACGCCGAGGGACGCCGCCGCCAGCGCCGGCGCGTCGTTGACGCCGTCGCCGATCATCGCGACCGCGCCGGCGCGGTCGCGGAGCTCCACGACAGCGTCGACCTTCTGCGCCGGCAGCAGTCCGGCGTGCACGTCCGTCACGCCGGCCTCCGCGGCCACAGCGCGAGCCGTCTCCGGGTTGTCGCCGGTGAGCATCGCGATCTCGGCCACGCCCAGGTCGCGGAGCGCGGCGATGGCCTCGCGGGCGCCCGGCCGCAACGGGTCGGTGACGGCGACGACGCCGAGAGGGCCGTCCTCGTCGCCGACGACGACCGCGGTCTTGCCCTCACGCTCGAGTCGCGAGACCGTGGCCGTCAGCGCCGGGTCGGTGGCGTGCGCGCCGAGCAGGTCCGGCCGGCCGGCGAAGTGCAGCCGGCCGTCCAGCTCGGCGCGCACCCCCCGTCCGGGGATCGCGCGGAACCGCTCCACGTCCGGTCCCCGATGGGTGTGCTCGTGCGTCCCGTCGTCGTGCGGCGTGTGGTCGTGTGCAGCATGGCCGTCCGCGACCGTGGCCGGATCCGCGCCTGCCGGGCAGCAGCCGGGATCGGAGCAGGAGCATGCAGCCACGGTGACCTCCGGCGGAGGTGCCGCCGCGGCGACCACCTGGGTGGATCCATCCTGCGCGGCCCGCTCCGTGATCGCCCGCGCCAGCGGGTGCTCGCTGTAGCGCTCCAGCGCCGCGGCCAGTGTCAGCAGCCGCGCCGGCGACGTGCCGTTGAGCGGCACCACATCCGTCACCTGCGGACGCCCGAGCGTGAGCGTCCCGGTCTTGTCGAACGCCACGGCCTTGAGGCCCGCCATCTGCTCCAGGTACGCGCCCCCCTTGATCAGCACGCCGTTCTTCGTCGCGCGCGCGAGCGCCGCCAGGATGCTGACCGGGGTGGAGATGACGAGCGCACAGGGGCAGCTGATGATGAGCAGCGCGAGGCCGCGATAGAACCACGTGTCGAACGACGCGCCGAAGAGCGGCGGCACGAAGGCGACCGCCGCCGCCAACGCCACGACGACCGGCGTGTACCTGCTGGCGAAGCGGTCGACGATGCTCTCCGCCGGCGCCCGCTGCGCCTGTGCCTCCTCCACCATGTGGACGATCTTGGCGATGGTCGTGTCGGAGGCTGCAGCCGTGGCGCGCACGCGCAGCGTCCCGCCTTCGATGATCGAGCCCGCGAAGACCTGGTCGCCTGGCCCTTTGGCGACGGCGGCCGACTCGCCGGTCACCGGCGCCTGGTCCGCGGCGGCCGCGCCCTCGATGACGACGCCGTCGACGGCGGCGCGCTCGCCGGGGCGGATCAGGACGACGTCGCCGATGACGATGTCCGCGACAGCGACCGTCGCCTCCTGCGCGGCGGCGCCCGGCGCCGGCGACCGAAGGACGGCGGCGGTCGGCGGCGCGAGCTTCATGAGGCCGCTGATGGCTCGCCGTGTGCGCTCCAGCGTGGCCACCTGCAGCACCGTACCGAGGCTGAAGAGGAAGGCGACGAGCGCCGCCTCGGACCACTCGCCGATGGCCGCGGCGCCGACCATGGCCAGCGTCATCAGGACGTTCATGTCGACCTGCCGGCCGCGCAGGCTGAACACGGCGGCGCGGGCGACGTACACGCCGCCGCTGAGCATGGCGGCGCCGAAGAGCCACGGCGCCGCCTCCGGCGCGGCCGCCGTCGCGACGAAGCCGGCGACGGTGAGCGCGCCGGACACGAGGGTGGCGATGGCGCGCGGCTCCGAGAGCCAGAAGCCGCGCCCCGCCGGAGCAGCCGCGTCTCGGCGCGCCTTCGGGCTCTCGTCCGCGGAGCGCCGCTCCACCGTGTCGTACCCGAGCCGGCGGACGGCGCGGAAGACGTCCGGCAGGGCCGTCTCCGAGGGGTCGATGGCGATGGCCAGGGTGGCCGCGCCGAAGTTGACGTCCGCGCTGCGCACGCCGCGCTCCCGGCGCAGCGCGCCCTGCAGCTTCACCGCGCAGTCGGCGCAGTCCATGCCGGTGACGTGGAGGATGCGGCGGTCGCCGTGCGTCTCAGCGGCGAGCGGGCGCGAGAGGTCGAGGGGGCCGTGATCGTGCACGGCGAGCGGGCAGTGGTCCGCGCAGTGGGCCTGCGCCCCGGCGCGGCGGGCGAAGGTCTCGACGTCGTCGCCGGTCACGGCCGCCTCGTCGTAGGTGAGGCGCAGGAGGCCGCGAGAGACGTCCGGCTCGACGGCGTGGATGCCGTCGAGCCGCAGCAGCTCGCTGGCCGACCTCGTCCACGCAGCCGCCGCACTCCGCCGCTCGCGGCAGCAGCAGCGAGAGTTCGATGGTGCGCGCGGTCATCGCGTCACTGTCCCAGCGCAGTCGCCGGGTGCAGCCGCCCTGATGCCGGTCGTCTCGCCGGAGAGGTCCTCGGGGCCGTGCTCCACGTGCTCGCGCGTGATGTCGAGCAGCAGGCGGATGTGCGCGTCGTCCGGCGAGTAGAAGACCATCTTGCCGGCGCGGCGCGCGCGGACGAGGCCGTTCGCGCGCAAGACGCGGAGGTGGTGGCTGACGTTGCTCTCGCTCATGGCCACGGTGGCGGCGAGGTCGCAGACGCAGAGCTCGCCGGCTTCGATGATCGCGGCCATGAGCCGGCAACGGCTCTGGTCGGCGAGCACCTTGAAGACGTTGGCCATCTGCTCGGCGACCGGGGGCGAGACGAGCCGTTCGCGCACCGCGGTGACCCGCTCCGGGTCGACGACGTGCACGTCGCAGTGGTCGAGCAGGTCCTCGTCGTCCTTGCCGCAGATCACCGGCGCATCCAGTCGGCGGTCGGCCATCGCCTCTCCTCTGAACATATGAACAGATGTTCATATGTTACCCCCCGCGCCGCCCATCTGTAAACCGCATCCGTTGGCGGCTGGTCTGGCCGGGCCGGGCGCTGCCGCCCGCCTCACCTGTTCGCGAACGCGTCCCCGTCCGCCGATGTGTCCTCGTCCGCCGGCGCATCCGCGTCCGACCGCGCCCGCCCGTCCTCGTCTTCAGGCGCTTCGTCGCTCGTCTTGACGAGGTCGCCACGGCCGGCCGCTTCGAGCACGTCGGCGTCCGGCTCCGCGCCTCGCGTGAGGACCAGTGAGACGATCACCGACGTCCCCACGGCGACCACGATCACGCCGAGCGAGATGAGGACGTCGATATGGAGCCAGTGGCTGATCAGCATCTTGACGCCGACGAATCCCAGCACGACGGCGAGCCCCCAGCTGAGGTACTCGAAGCGCTGCAGGCTGCCGGCGAGGGCGAAGTAGAGCGAGCGCAGCCCGAGGATCGCGGCGATGTTGCTGGTGAAGACCACGAACGTGATGTTGGAGACCGCGAGGACGGCCGGGACCGAGTCGATGGCGAACACGAGGTCGGCCGACTCGATGGCGACCAGGGCGATCACCAGTGGCGTGATGAACACCTTGCCGCTGCGGCGGATGACGAAGCGCCGCCCCTTGTAGTCCGCCGCCACGGGGAAGAGGCGCCGCGCGAAGCGCACCAGCGGGTTCTTCTCAGGATCCACCTGGACACCGCTCGAGCGCACCAGCCGGTAGGCGGTGTACACGAGCACCGCGCCGAAGATGTAGACGATCCACTCGAAGCGGTTGATGAGGCTCACCCCTGCAACGATGAAGACGCCGCGCATGATCATCGCCCCGAGGATGCCCCAGAACAGCACCTTGCGCTGATACTGGAGGGCGATGCCGAGTGAGCCGAAGACGAGCAGGAAGACGAAGAGGTTGTCGATGCTGAGCGACTCTTCGATGAGGTAGCCGGCGAGGTACTGCTGCGCCGCCTCGCCCCCGTACCACAGGTACACGAGGCCGGAGAAGCCGAGGCCCAGCGAGATCCAGACGGCGCTCCAGGCGTAGGCGGTGCGGGTGCGCACCACGTCGCCCTTGCGGCCCACGAACCCGAGGTCGATCGCCAGGGCGACGGCGACGATGGTGAAGAAGACCGCCCAGTGCAGCGGCTCGCTCGCCATAGTGGTCACTCCGCGTCCTCCACTCGTCCTCTCGGGCCGGCAAGCGAAAAGACCTCCGGCACGCCTGTGCCGAAGGTCTTGCCGCTTGCCAGCGTGGCCGGGGTCTCGCGACCCGTGATGACGACCGCGCCACTCGCTCTTCTGGGCGAGCCGGCTACTCCCCTACGGGCCGCGAGCGTACCCGCCGGGGCGTGGCGGGGTCAACCGGGCGCCGTCGGCACGGGCGCGTCAGTGCCCGTCGTCGTCGGATCCTCCGTCATCGTGCGTGCCGTCAGTGGTCGAGGTGGTGGCGGACGACGCCTCCGGCGCGGTCGTGGAGTCGTGCGTGACGGCGTTGTGCGTCGCCGCGGCGTCGCCTGGGTGATCCCTCTCGCCGTCGCCGGGCTCATGGGCGCCGCCGCCGTGGCGCGCGGTCTCGGTGGCGTGGTGCGCGGCGAGGCCGGCGGCGATGCCGTGCCGGTGCCTGGCCCAGGCCTCGTCCCGCACGTGCCCGCCGCCGGCACCGCCGGCCGAACCGTGGTGCACCACGCCCGGTGAGGCGCCGGCGTGGGCCGGCGGCACTGCCCTGTCCGCGCCCGCCAGCTTGACGGTGGCGACCCCGCCGCCGGCCACCACGGCCGCGCCCGCGGCGACCACAGCCGCCTTGGTCCCGAGGGCCGCGCCGATCTTGGTGAGGAGACCGGCAGCCGGGCCCGCACCGGACGCCACGGCCGTCCCCGCGCCGGTCGCGGCCAGGACGGGTCCCGTAGGGGTCGCGGGGACAGCTCCCGGAGAGGGCGCGGGCGGGTGCAGGACGGGCAGCGGCAGCGCCTGCAGAGCGGCAGGCACGGGCAGCATGGGGAGCGCAAGAGCGAGGCTCGCCGGCGCCACCGCGTCGTCACCGGCGAGGCCGGCGAAGACGCGCCGGAACGAGGCGCGCGCGCGGTGGACGAGCACGTCGGCCGCGGGGCGCGAGACCTCGAGCACCTCGGCGAGCTCGCGGCCGTCCAGCCCGTGCACATCCTTGAGGACGAGCACGGCGCGGTAACGCTCGTTCAGACCCGAGAGGCTGGTCTCGATGAGCGCCGCCGTACGTGCCTGATCGTAGGGATCACCTGTCGCCGACAGCGCCTCCTCCACGATCGGCTCAGACTGCCGCCGCGCGCGCACCAGGTTGAAGCAGGCATTGGTGGCGACTCTGAACAGCCACGCCCGCAGGCGCACGTCCTCGGTCGCCGCCGGAGGCTTGCTGAACGCCTTGAGAAACACGTCCTGGGTCACGTCCATGGCCTCCTCGCGGTCTCCGAGGATGCGGGCGCACAGGTTGTACACCGCCGCGTTGAAGTCGCCGTACACGCGCGCGAGCGCCTTCGGGTCACGCGCGTGCAGGCCGCGGACGAGTTCGAGATCGGTGGGGGAGGACAACGACATCACCTTGCTTTCGTCTCACCCAGCCTACTCGTCACCTGTGCGCCCGTCACCCGTGATCAGTCGTGGCCGCCGTCGTGGTGGCTCTCTCCTTCGTGGCTCTCTCCGACGTGGGTCCCGCCGTCATGCGTGCTGCCGTGGGCCTGGGCCTGCGTCGTGGTGTGGGTCCGCGCCTTCGTCTCGGTGTGGCGGGTGGAGTCGCCGCCGCCCGAGCTCGTTCCGTCCGGCGCGTGCTGGGCGGCGTGCGTCGTGATGTGGGTGCGCGCCTTGGCCTGCGTGTGGGTGCGCGTCGAGGAGCGCTTGTGCACCTTCTTCTCCGCGCGGTCCCTGTCGCCGTCGTGAGCGACGGCGTGGAGCAGTGCCGCGAACTGCCGTGCCGAAAGGGTCACGGGGCCGGCATGCTGAGCAACGGCTCCGGCCGCGGCCGGCTGCGCCTGCGCCGCTCCCGTCGCGGCCTTCCCTTCGTGCCCTAGCCGCTGCACGCCGGCCATCGCCACGGTGGTGAGCGCGAACACGATCACCGCTGTGGCCACGATCGTCTTGACGATCTTCATGGGTCCTCCTCTGGTACCGGGCTGGCTGCCCTTCACCTGTCTCAACCCATGAGGAGGCGACTTCTTACAGTCGGCCTTCGACCCAGTCAGCCCTCGGCCTTGCCGCACTCCTTGCAGTTGCCGCTGCAGCCCAGCGGGATCGTGGCGAGGCAGCGCGGGCAGCGAAGCACGAGGGTGTCGAGCTCGAGGCCGCACTCGGGGCAGGTGAGGAGGCCGCACGTGCGTGGGGGGGCCTGGGTGACGCGCATCGTCACGGGTCCGCGCATCGTCACAGCACGCCCGCGAGCTTGGCGACGACGCCGCCGACGAAGAAGGCAAGCCCCACGCTGCCGAACCAGACCGCGGCGGTGAAGGCCTTGCCGCGCTCCTTCATGATGATGAGCACCGAGGCGATGCAGGGCACGAACAGCGTGATCGTCACCAGCGCGACGAGGATCTGGGTGCCGCCGAGGCCGAGGTCGAAGAGGCCGGCGGCGCCGAAGTCGCGCCGCACGAAGCCCATCACGAACGCGTTCGACGCGGCCGAAGGAAGGCCGAGCCAGCCGACGGTGAGGGGCGCGAGGAGGCCCTGCAGGGCCTGGAGCGCGCCCGTCACCTCCAGCAGGCTGAGCAGCAGCGCGCCGGCGACGAAGTACAGGCTCACCTCCTTCAGGAACATCCACGTCTTGTGGTACGTCTTGGTGAGCACGTTGCGCGGGCGCGGCAGGCGCAGTGGCGGCAGGTCGATCAGCAGTTCCGTCGACTTGCCGGGCAGGACGCGGTCGAGGGCCAGGCCGATGAGCCCGAAGACGAGCACCATGATCACGCCGTAGGCGACGGCGATCATGCCGCCGCCGGCGGCGGCGAGCAGGGCCACGACCACTCCGAGCTGGGCCGAGCAGGGGATCGCGAAGGCCATGAGGGCCGTCGCGATCCGCCGTTCGCGCTCGCTGCCCAGGATGCGGGTGGTCATCGTCGCCATGGTGATGCACCCGAAGCCCAGGATCATGGGGATGATGGCGCGCCCGTTGAGGCCGATGCCCGACATCAGGCGGTCGGAGAGCGCGGCGATGCGCGGCAGGTAGCCGGAGTCCTCGAGGGTCGACATCAGCAGATAGAAGGCGACCACGAGCGGGAGGAGCAGCCCGAGGATGTAGGTCACCGTCATCGTCACCACGCCGAACTCCCCGGCGAGGATGCTGTAGGCGACGCCGGACGATCCCGTCACCCGCTCGATCGCGCCGCGCAGGAACGGCTCCACGTAGCCCTGCATCACGGTGCCCTCGGTGAAGCCGACCACGGTGCCGGCCACGAACACGCCGATGACCTCGTACATGGCGAAGAGCGTGAGCGCCAGCACCGGGATGCCGACGAGCGGGCGCACCAGGGCGCGGCCGAGGCGGGCGCCGAGATCGGATCTGCCCGCGGGCCGGTGAACGGCGGCGGCGACCACGGCGTCCACTCGCCGCCGCCGGTCCTGGTAGATCGCGTCGCGCTGTCCCTCGACGCTGACGCCAGTCCGCTCGGAGACGTACCGGTCGGCCTCGAGCACGAGCAGCGCCTCCGGCCGCGTGCCCGCGCGGTCGAGCAGCGCGGCGAGGCGCTCCTGCAGTTGCGGGTCGGAGCGCCCGGGGCGCGCGTCCGCCAGCGCCGCGCGCACCTGGTCGAAGCCCTCGCGGCGCACGGCGACGGTGGGGACCACGGGGACGTCGAGCCGGCTGGAGAGCTCCTCGACGTCTATCTCCACGCCTTTGGCTCTGGCCTCGTCCGCCATGTTGAGCGCGACGACCATGGGGATGCCCATGTCGATGATCTGCTGGGTGAGGAAGAGGTCGCGCTCCAGATGCACCGCGTCGACAACGTTGAGGACGACGTCCGCCTCCATGACGATGTCGCGCGCCACCGTCTCCTCGTCGTTGAACGAGGACACGCCGTAGATGCCGGGCGTGTCCAGTACGACGTCGTGGCCCATGCGCCCGCTGGAGACGGCGACGGTCGTGCCCGGGTAGTTGGAGACGTCCACGTAGAGCCCGGTGAAGGCGTTGAAGAAGAGCGACTTGCCGACGTTGGGGTTCCCGACCAGGACGATCCTGCGCGCGTCGGCGGGTGCGTCAACGGTGGGCGACGGGCAGCAGGGCGCCGCCGCGGTCGCTGCGCTCACGCGCTCACCGCGTCCTCGATGAGGACTCGACCGGCCAGCTTGCGCCCCAGGCAGATCTCCTGCCGGCAGTGGCGCACGAGCACCGGTCCCAAGGGGAGGGTCTCCGCGGAGTCGATGACCGTTCCTTCACCGATCCCGAATCGCACGCACTGGGCGCGCGCCTGGTCGTCGGCGATCTTGAGGATGCGTACCGGCCGGCCGGGCCGCGCGTCGAGCAGGGTCATTCGCCGTCCTTTGGGGTTCCGACAGGGATTGATTTAGGGATGCCTAATCAACAGCAATAGGATAGCCATGTAGGAAAACAACGTCAAACGCATTGACCCCGGTCCCCGGCGGGAATCAGTCCCACACGCCAGGCAACCGCGGAGCAGCGGAGGAACACGACCATGAAGAATCTCATCGTCTGGGCCGACATCCCGGCCACGGACCTCGACCGGGCCATGGCCTTCTACGGCGCGGTCCTGCAGCGCCCGTTCATCAAGATGGAAGGCATGGAGGGTGTCGCCCTGCCCGGCCCCGAGGAGGACGCCCCCGCCGGCGAGGCGAACGAGCCGGAGATGCCGGTGGCGTTCGACCTCTTCGTCGGCGAACAGGCGAAGCCGAGCGAGGACGGCTGCGTCATCTATCTGGAGTGTGACGGCGATGCCCAGGGCATGCTCCAGCGCGCCGCCGACGCCGGCGGCGAGATCCTCATGCCGGCCACGTTCATGGGGGAGATGGTCGGCACCATCGGCTTCTTCAGGGACAGCGAGGGCAACCGCATCGGTGTGCACCAGGACGGTCAGGCGAGCTGACCGGATGGTGCCGTGGGGCGCCCGCGCCCGCCCGCCGGATCAGCTCTTGGCGGCGGGCGGCCGGCGGCTGCGCCCGCCGCGCTGCAGGCCGAGGGCCGCGAGCTGGTCGAGCACGGCGACGACCTCGCGCTCCACCAGTGAAGGGTCGCCGCCGTGCGCCCTCAGCTCGTCGAGCACGTGCGCGACCGCCGCGTCGTAGTCGCGCCTGTACTGTCTGTTGAGGCTGTGCCAGGGGACGCCGGCCAACGCGCCGACAGCTGTCTCGTCGGCGTGCAGTCTGCCGAGCGCCAGCAGCACCGCCACGATGGGATAGCCCGTGTAGCCCTGCCAGTACGAGGCGTTGTCGTTGGCGGTGACCGTCCTGCCGTCGTCCGACCACTCGACGTCGTAGGTCCTGTCGCCGCCAGAGGAGGTGACGGTCGCGGAGCCGGGTCCGGTGAGCCGGACCCGGCCGTCGGCGACCGCGGTGAACGCCTCGAAGACCTTGGCACTGGGGGGCAGCTTCCAGGGCGCCATGTCCACCTCCGCAGTCGGAGCACGCACGTCGTGACTCACTGTACCCGACCGGCGCGCCGCCGCCTCCCTGATGCGGGCCCGCGACCTCGCAGTCTCTTGGGGGCGAGACTCGTAGTTTCCCGAGGTCCAAGTGCTCGCCATCTTCGCTAGTCTCCACACGACTCCGTACGCGTGGGACTCGTGCCGGACACCTGGCCGACGAGAGGGTCATCCGGCGGCGTGGTGCCTGTTTGCCATAGCGGCGCCCGCAAGGCCTAGAATGGCACGAGGAACCGAGGCGCCGCGGAGCCGCGCGGCGGAGTCGGTGTGTGCAGCGGGAGGTCTCATGAGCGACGAGGTGCGGCGGCGGGACATCAAGGCAGGGGAGCTCTCGCCCGACACTCTGGCGGTGCGGGCGGGCGAG
Organism: uncultured Thermoleophilia bacterium; assembly: GCA_963705205.1. Taxonomy (GTDB): domain Bacteria; phylum Actinomycetota; class Thermoleophilia; order UBA2241; family UBA2241; genus CAIXSE01. The sequence goes on along the minus strand of CAVPJG010000008.1, from coordinate 58,510 downwards.
GACGCGGCGCGGGCGCACCGCGGCACGCAGGTGCCGATCGTGTACAGCGCCGCATTCGGGTACGAGGACGTGGACACGTGGGTCGATGCCGCCCTCGGGCGGCGCGAGGGCCACATCTACACGCGCAACACCAACCCGACGGTGGCGGCGTTCGAGGAGAAGGTCCGCCTGCTCGAGGGGGCAGAGGCTGCCACCAGCTTCTCCACCGGGATGGCCGCCGTCAGCAACACGCTCTTCGCGCTGCTCTCGCCGGCAGAGCGCGTCGTCTCCGTCAAGGACACGTATGGCGGCACCAATCAGATGTTCGTCGACTTCCTGCCGCGCATCGGCGTGGAGGTCGAGCTGTGCGACACCTCCGACTTCGAGCAGATCGAGGCGGCCATCGCCAAGGGGTGCCGCCTCGTCTACCTGGAGTCTCCGACCAACCCGACCCTCAAGGTCATGGACATCGCCCGCCTCTCGAAGGCTGCGCACGAGGCGGGCGCCATCGTCGTCGCCGACAACACGTTCGCGACGCCGATCAACCAGAACCCCCTGGCCCTGGGCGCCGACCTCGTGCTGCACAGCGCCACCAAGTTCCTCGGCGGCCACGCCGACGCGCTCGGCGGCGTGCTCTGCGGGCCCGCCGAGCTCATCAAGAAGGTCTACCACTATCGCGAGATCACCGGCGCCTCACTCGACCCCATGGCCGCCTACCTGCTGGTGCGCAGCCTCAAGACGCTGGCGCTGCGCGTGCGCCAGCAGAACGAGAACGCCCTGACCATCGCGCACTGGCTGCAGAAGCAGCCGGCCATCGAGGCCGTCAATTACCCCGGCCTGGCGAGTCACCTCCACCACGACGTGGCGGCGCGGCAGATGCGCGGCTACGGCGGCATGATGAGCTTCTCGCTCCGTGGTGGCTTCGATGCCGTCAAGCGCGTGCTGCCGCGCCTGCGACTCGCGCACCTCGCCGCCAACCTTGGCGCGGTGGAGACGCTCGCCGGCGTGCCTGCGACGACGAGCCACGTCGAGTGCACGGCGGAGGAGCGCGCGGCGCTGGGCATCCCGGAGGGCCTCGTGCGCTACTCAGTCGGCATCGAGGATGCGCAGGACCTGATCGCCGACCTTCAACAGGCTTTAGCTGCCGCGTAGGCCTTCGCGGCGCCGCGGGGAATGTGTGACCGGACGGTAACGAGCGAGCAAGCGAGGAGGGCCGGCCGTGGCCGACAATGATCACAAGAACGGTGAGGCCGGCGCTTCGGAGCCGGGGGAGGTCACGGAAGTGACCCAGGCGACCGCTCCTGCCGAGGCGGAGCCGGCGGCCGTTTCCGCAGCCGAGGCCCAGAGTGAGGCCACGGACGAGGAATCCACGGCGGTCATGGCGGACGAGAGAGAGGACGCGACTCAGGCAGCGGCCGACGCCGGCGAGGGCGGAGCAGGTCCGGAGGGGGCCGTGCGGACTCGCCGGCCCAGTCGACTTCGCCGCCTGCTCATCGGCGTGCTCGTCTTCCTGTGCTGTCTCCTCGTGGTCGTCACGGGAGTCACGCTCTGGACCCACTACACGGTCCTGAACACCGACGGCTACATGAATCTGGTCGGCCCCATCGGCAAGGACCCCGAGGCGATCCAGAATCTCAGCGAGTACGTCGGCAGCCAGGTGGTCGAAGCGACCGACCTGCAGCAGCGGGTCACCGACGCGCTGCCGGACCGGGCACAGTTCTTCGCCGGTCCGGTCACCCTCGCGGTCGAGGACTTCATCACCAAGGGCGCCAACAAGGTGCTCAGTTCCGACAAGGCCTACGACCTGTGGCTCAGGGTCAACGAAGTCGGGCACGAGCAGGTGGTCGCGTTGCTGCGAGGGGAGACCACCAACGTCTACACCGAAGGCGACAATGTGACCCTGAACGTCCTGCCGCTCATCAGCCAGGTGCTGCTCTGGGCGGATGAGCGGCTGCCCGGCGGGCTCTCCGACCGGTTCAGCCCGCCGGTCATCGAGCCCGGCACCGACCCTCAGGCGGCCATCCAGGAAGTGGCGAACTGGTCCGGCAAGCCGCTGCCGTCCGACTTCGGCCAGATCACGCTGCTCCAGTCAGATGCTCTCGGCCCGGCCCAGACGGCGGTCGAGTGGTTCGATCGGTTGGTCTGGATCCTGCCGCTGCTCACAGCCGCCCTCATCGCGCTCACGATCTGGCTGTCGCGGCGGCGCGGGCGCACTGCGATCGCCCTCGGCATCGGCGCCGCGATCGCTATCTTCCTCACGCGCATTCTCATCGAAAGGGCGTCGCTGTACCTCACCGACAAGCTCGTGGAAGGCGAGGGCCAGCACATCGTCAAGGACGTCGTGAACGCCTCCCTCGAGCCGCTGACCACCATGACCATCTGGATCTGCGTGATCGGCGTCGTGGCGGCGCTTCTCGTGTGGCTGCTCGGCCGGCGGGAGGTGCGCGCCGGCGTGGTCGCGGCGGGCAAGCGAGTCGCCGGGCGGGAGGCCGAGATCCACATCCCGGACTCCCCCGTCACCTCGTGGATCGTCAACCACGTGACCGGCGTCCGCTGGGGCGTCCTCGTCGTGGGTCTGATCGTCCTGGCGCTGGTGACGTCGTCCTGGCTCGGGATCTTCTTGACCATCGGCGTCGTCTTGCTGCTCGAAGCCTTCCTGAGCTTCATGACCGGCCAGTGGCCCTTCCACGAGCGGGAGAGCGACGGGACGACGCCGGCCTGAGGCGACAGCCGCCACCGCGTCGCGGCCCGTTCCCGCTAGGCCGGCTCCGGGCCGTTCCGTGACGGGCATCTTGCTGGGCCCGCCTCTGGGCGAGGTAGAGTGTCGTCATGACCGGGCGCGACGACACCCGCGCGGGGGGAGCCGCGGAAGAGGCGGGCCGGGCGCAGCCTGATCCCGCCCCCGAGGCGGTCGCGGTCGGCCTGGCACTCGAGCCGCCGGCCGACCTCGAGGACGATTCGATCCCGAGAGGGGCCGCGGACTTTGTCCGCGACCTCTTCTCGCGCGAGCTGCTGCGCTATCTCGGCCCTGGGTTCATCGTCACCATCGGCTTCATCGACCCGGGCAACTGGGCGACGAACATCGCCGGTGGCTCGGAGTTCGGCTACACGCTGCTGTGGGTGGTGTCGCTGAGCACCCTGATGCTCATCTTCCTGCAGCACCTCTCCGCCAAGCTCGGCATCGTCACCGGCCACTCGTTGGCGGCCAACATCCGCACCAAGCTGCCCAAGCCGGTCGTGTGGATTGCCGGTGTGACCATCGTCCTCGCGTGCATGGCGACGGATCTGGCGGAGTACCTCGGCGCCGCGCTCGGTTTCTACCTCCTCTTCGGCCTGCCGCTGTGGCTCGGTGCTCCGCTCACCGTGGGCATCGTCTTCATCGCGATCCTCGGGCAGCAGTACCACCGGCTGGAGCGGATGATCGTCGTCTTCCTCGCCATCATCGCCGGCTGTTACGTCATCGAGCTGGTCCTCGTGAGCCCGGACTGGGCCGCGGCGGCGCCACGCTGGGTCATCCCGTCCGTGGACGGGGCCAGCATCCTCGTGGCGCTCGGCATGCTCGGCGCGATCGTCATGCCGCACAACATCTACGTGCACTCCAACGTCATCCAGTCGCGCGACTGGGACCTCGCTCCGGAGCGCCGCCGCCGGCTCATGAACTTCGAGCTCATCGACACCAGCCTGGCCATGGGCATGGGCTGGCTCGTCAACTCGGCGATGATCATCGTCGCGGCGGCGGTCTTCTTCTCGGCCGGGGTCACCGTCACCAGCATCGAACAGGCGTCGGAGACGCTGGAACCGCTGGTGGGGCCGCTCTCCAGGTTCCTCTTCGGCCTCGCGCTGCTGGTCGCCGGCATCGCCTCGTCGATCACGTCATCGCTGGCCGAGGCGAACGTCGTCACCGGCTACCTCGGCAAGCCCGAGGACCCGCGGACCCGGGCGTACAGGATCGGCCTTGTGGCCACCTCACTGCCTGCCATGTTCGTCATCGCCTTGGGCGTGGACTCGTACAAGGCGCTGATCGTGAGTCAGGTCCTGCTGAGCATCCAGCTCCCGTTCACCATCATCCCGCTGCTCTGGCTCTCGCGGAGCAAACGCGTCATGGGCGGGTATCGTATGAACGCGATGCAGCTCGCCGTCGGTTTCGTGCTGGCGGCGGTCATCATCGGCCTCAACGCGTTTCTGCTCTACCAGCTCTTCTTCGGAGGCTAGGCAGTGGGCATGTACCAGCGCATCCTCGTCCCCATCGAGGGCACCGAGACCGACGGGCCGGTGCTCGAGCACGTCGGCGCGCTGGCGGCGATGTGCGACGCCGAGGTGGTCCTCCTGCGCGTCGCGCACTACCACACGCGGGACCAGCGCGCGTGCGAGGTCGAGGACGCCGAGAGCGGCCTCGCGCGGGCCGCGGGGCAGCTTCGCAGCCGCGGCCTCACCGTCCAGACCCGGCTGCTCTCCGGCGAGCCGCAGCGGGTCATCGTGGAGCAGGCCGAAGAACTCCATCCGGACCTGATCGCCATGGCCACGCACGGGCACGGGTGGGCGAAGCGCATGGTGCTGGGCAGCGTGGCCGATCACGTGCGGCACAACAGCGACGTGCCACTGCTCCTGCTCAAGGGCGCTCCCGGCAGCTGACCCGCGGCGCCTCGCGGGCCCCGGCTTCGGCGTGTGAACGTGCACGGGACACGCCACGGCCTTGAGCGTATGCTGCTCGCAGGGTGTGTGGCGGCGCTGAAGGGAGTACGCCGTGGCTGCGTCGAAGTCGTCCGCCCATCGATCCTGGTGGTCCCGTTCGTGGAAGCGTCTCGCGATCGTCGCGGGCGTACTCGTCCTGCTCTTCGTCGGCGGCTCGGCGCTCGCGGCCAGGTTCACGGAGAGCAACAAGTTCTGCGGAACGGACTGCCACGAGATGTGGCCGTACCGCGACACGTGGGAGAAGTCGGCGCACCGGACTACCGATTGCGTGCAGTGCCACATCCCGCCCGGCTACGTGAACTTCGTCGAGACCAAGGCCTACGCGTCGCGCGAAGTCTGGGTCCATTTCACCGGCCAGCTGAAGGCGCCGATCAAGGTGACGCGCCACATCCCGGACTCCGCCTGTATGCGCTCCGGCTGCCACACCGGCGCGCAGACCGGCAAGACGCTGAAGCTCGGGGCCCCCGCGACGGTCGTCTTCCAGCACGGCAGTGACGGGCACACACGACAACAGTGCATCGAGTGCCACGCCTCTCTGGTGCACGCCGGCGCGCCCGGGGTCACCGCGCCGCCGGCGAACTCCATGCCGTCGTGCTTCGTCTGCCACGCCGACGGCACGAAGGACTGCAGCTACTGCCACCAGGCGCCGCATACCGACCGTGGCCCGTGCGTCGATTGCCACGGCATCACCAGCTGGACGGGCGGCAAGGGTGGCGGCCCGCACCCCGGCGGTCCGCTGACCGGCAAGCACGGGCAGATCAGCTGCGAGGTCTGCCACACCAAGGGCGTCGCGGCGAAGCCGGACGGCTGTGTCGACTGCCACGGCGATGAGCACAACGGGCTGCTGGACTGCGTCGGCTGCCACACCATCCAGAACTGGAACCCGTCCAAGTTCACGCACCCGCAGGAGGGGCCGCACGTTCCGGCCGGCGAGGAGCCGCTGCCGTGCGACGCGTGCCATCAGGGCGGGTTCGGGCAGAAGCCCGGCTGCCCCTGCCACGGGGGGAACCCGCCGTCGGGTGACTGAGCCGGCGGGCCGGCGGCGGCAGCGCCGCCCGCCCGCCCGGTATACTCGGGGCCATGCCCGACCGCCTCGTCCTGTTCGACATCGACTGCACGCTCATCGACGCCCACGGCGCCGGCGGGCGAGCGATCCTGCGCGCCATCAAGGATGTCTACGGGGTCGAGGGCGAGCTCGGGGACTACTCGTTCCACGGGCGCACTGACCCCGCCATCATCAGCGACCTGGCGACGCTGTGGGGTTCTCGCCGGCCGGATGGGCGCGCCCCGGTCGACGGGCTGGTCGAGGCGTGCATCGCCCGCTACGTCGAGTTGCTGCGCGAAGAGATCGACGACGGCGAGGTCGAGACCCTGCCGGGCGTCCGCGAGCTGGTCACGGCGCTCGCGGCCGACCGTCGCGCCCTGGTCGGCCTGCTCACCGGGAACGTCGTGGAGGGGGCCCGTCTCAAGCTCGAGCCGACGGGCCTGTCCTCGCTCTTCAAGGTCGGCGCCTACGGGTCCGACTCGGCGCTGCGCGGCGAGCTGCCGGCCGTCGCCGTGGCCCGCGCCGAGGCCATGACGGGCCGCCGCTACGCCGGCAAGGACGTCGTCGTCATCGGCGATGCGCCGGCCGATGTGGAGTGCGGCGCCGCACTCGGGGTCACCGCCGTCGCCGTCGCCACCGGCCGGCACAGCGCGGACGAGCTGGCCGCGCACGAGCCGGACCACCTCTTCGCCGACCTCTCCGACTGGCGCGCGGCCTACGACGCGATCATGCGTGACGACGGGCGCTGACGGCGCCCTCACACGCCGCCTTCGTCCGGGCCGCCGTGCATTCACACCGCTCGCTCACCGCCGACGCGCACCTTCATCAGATTCGCGGAAGCGGCACATCGGTTCCTAACGCGGCATGGGCACCATCTCGGCAGGCGAGCAGGGAGGTGGCCGTGCACAGGCGAGAGCGCGCGTACTTCAGCCGGTTCCAGGTGCTGACCGACGGCGAGCCGGCCTGGACGATGGATGACCGGGGTGTCGTCTTCTACTTCGACGGCTCCTTGTTCCGGCGCCGCGGCCACAGAGGAGACGCGTACTCGCTGGTGACCCCATGGCGTTCGCCGGCCTACGGCTGGATGCATCTCCCGGACTGCTCCTGTCGTGTGTGCGCTCCGGACAGCGTGCTGGAGGTCGCCGGCGGGCAGGCAGTGGCCTGACCGGCGATCCTGCCCCGAGGCCGCCCCGTCAGCTGAAGCGCTGCACGGCGACCGGCGCCAGGTCGATGGACGGCGCCGCGCCCCCGGCGAGCTCGGCGACCAGGCGTCCGGTGACCGGCCCGAGCGAGAGCCCGAGCATGCAGTGTCCCGCGGCGAGGATCACCCGGTCCCGGCCCGGCACGCGGCCGATCATCGGCAGGCCGTCAGGGGTCACCGGACGCGGGCCGCGCCAGAGCTGGCGTACGGGCCCGCCGGCCGGCAGGCCGATGGCCCGCCGGCCGCCTTCCCTCAGGTGCGCCACCCGTTTGGGACGCACGCGCATGTCCCACCCGGACAGCTCCAGCGTGCTGCCCAGGCGCAGCGTGTCGCCCAGCGGTGTCAGGACGACGTGGGCGTCGCCAAGATACAGCGGCAGGTCGGGGAAATCCGCCGGCCTCTCCACGTCCACGCTGTAGCCCTTGGCCGGCTCGATCGGGAGCCGCAGGCCGAGCCCCCGGGTGAGCTGCGGCGTCCAGGCGCCGGCCGCCAGCACCACCTGGGCGGCCTCGAACGCGCCGCGCGTGGTGAGGGCACGCACGCCCGCGTGCACCGGTTCGAGCGCGAGGACTTCCGCCCCGGTCTTCACGGTGGCGCCGGCATCCTCGGCGAGCCGGGCCAAGGCTCTCGTGAAGCGCATGGGGTCGAGGTGCCCGTCCTCGGGGAAGAAGAACGCCCCGGCGAGCTCGCAGCGGAGGCTGGGGAACATCCGGCGCGCCTCAGCGGCGGTGACCTCGTCGATGCGCGCTCCCAAGGCGCGCGCCGTCTCGACGTCCGCGCGCGCGGCTGCCAAGCCGGTCGCGGTCTCGAACACCTGCAGTTCGCCGTCGTGGTGGAAGAGCCACTCCTCGCCGCCCCCGACGGCGAGCTCGTCGTGCAGGCGCGCGCTCGCCACGTGCAGCGCGCGCAGCACCGGTGCCGCCGCCTGCACCCGCTCGCGCGAGCAGGCGGCCCGGAACAACCAGAGCCAGCGCGCCAGCGCCGGGCTCGGCCGTGGCGCGATGTAGAAGGGGCTGGAGCTGTCGAGCATCCACTTCAGCCCCTGGCCGAGCACACCGGGTGCGGCCAGGGGCGTCGCGTCGCTGGGCACCAGCAATCCGCAGTTGGCGTACGCGCCGCTCGCCGACGGGCAGACGAGGGTCTCTCGCTCGAGCAGCAGGGTGCGGGCCCCGGTCCGGGCGAGCTCGAGTGCGCAGCACACTCCGATCGGGCCACCCCCCACGACGACGACGTCTGCCGTGTTCCGCATGTGCGCGATCTCCTTTCGCCGGGCGACGACAGGAAGCCCGGCCACCGGCCTGTATGCTAACGGAGACCTAACAGCGGGCGGATAGTCTCTTGCCCGACCTCACCCACGACACGGATGTGACGATGGCCAGAGAGAACGTGCTCGTCGTCGACGACGAGCGGGACATCCTCGAGCTCGTCAAGTACAACCTGGACAAGGAAGGCTACCGCGTGACGGTGGTGGCCAGCGGCGAGGACGCCTTGGCGGCAACGCGTGCCAAGACGCCGGACCTCATCGTGCTCGACCTCATGCTGCCGGGGGTCGACGGGCTCGAGGTCTGCCGTCGTCTCAAGTCGGACGCGAAGACCCGCGCCATCCCTATCGTGATGCTCACGGCCAAGGGCAGCGAGGCAGACGTCGTAGCCGGCCTCGAACTCGGGGCGTCCGACTACGTCACCAAGCCGTTCAGCCCGCGGGTGCTCACGGCCCGTATCCGGGCCGTGCTACGCCGCGGCGACGAGACCGCGGACGACGAGGCGACCGTCCACATCAAGGAGCTCACCATCCACCCCGGCAGGCATCAGGTCCTGGTCGGCGGAAAGCCGGTAGAGCTCACCGCCACGGAGTTCCGTATCCTCCTGTATCTGGCAAAGCGTCCCGGCTGGGTGTTCACTAGGCAGCAGATCGTCGATGCCGCCCAAGGGGACGACTCATTCGTCAACGACCGCTTCGTGACCGACCGCTCGGTCGACGTCCACATCGTCTCGCTGCGCCGCAAGCTCGGCAGCTGCGGCGCGTACATCGAGACCGTCCGCGGCGTGGGGTATCGCCTGCAGGACCAGTGAGGGGCGTACCTGCGGCGCCCCCCTCGTTCGGCCGGCTTCGAAGGCCGGTGAGCTGTGGGTAGGCCGCGGCTCTTCTGGCGTATCTACGCCACCTACCTCGTCATCGTCGTGCTGTGCACCGCCGCGGTCGGCTTCTACGCGGTGCGCTCGGTGCGCGACTTCTACGTGGACCACACCGAGCGGGAGCTGCAGGCGCGGGCGGCGCTCGTGCGCGAGCAGATCCTCCCCGCCATTGAGGCCGACACGCCCGAGGAGCTCGAGGCGCTCGTGCAGCGACTGGGCGAGTCGTCGGGAACGCGCATCACGCTCATCGCCGTGGACCGTCCGGGATCCGGCAGAGGCCAAGTCCTGGCCGACTCGGACACCGATCCCCTGGAGATGGAGAGCCATGCCACCCGTCCCGAGGTCCGTGCGGCCCTCGAGGGACGGCCGGGCCGCGCTATCCGATACAGCAGGACGCTGTCGCAGGAGATGATGTACGTCGCCGTGCCCGTCACCGAGGACGACCGTCTCACGACCGTCGTGCGTACGGCCGTCCCGCTCACGCGTGTGAACAACGCGCTCGCCTCCCTCTACGGGAGCATCGCCGTGAGTGCGATCCTGGTCGCGGTGATCGCCGCGATCATCGGCTTGTACGTGTCCCGGCGCATCAGCGGGCAGATGCGCGCCATCAAGGTCGGCGCCGAACGCCTTGCGGCGGGGGACTTCACGCACAAGCTGATCGTGCCGCGTGTCGAGGAGTTCGCGTCGGTCGCCGAGAGCATCAACCAGATGGCCGCGGAGCTGGACGACAAGCTGCGCCGGCTCACCCACGAGCGCAACGAGCGCGAGGCGGTGCTCGCCAGCATGGTCGAGGGCGTGCTCGCCGTGGACATCGACGAGCGGGTGATCGCCGTGAACGCGGCCGCCGCGCGCCTCCTGGACACCGATCCCGTGTCGGCCGAGGGCAGGGCCATCCAGGAGGTCGTCCGCAACCCGGACCTCCAGCACGTGGTGGCGCAGACGCTGGACGGTCATCGTCCCGTGGAGGCCGACATCGTGATACGCGTCGGTGCAGAGGAGCGCAACCTCCAGGCCAACGGTACCTTGCTGCACGGGGACGACGACGGAGACGACGTGGGCGCCGTCGTCGTGCTCAACGATGTGACGCGCCTCAAGAGGCTCGAGGCGGTGCGGCGCGACTTCGTCGCCAACGTGTCCCACGAGCTCAAGACGCCGGTCACCTCCATCAAGGGCTTCGCTGAGACCCTCGAGGACGGCGCCCTGGACGACCCGGAGGCGGCGCACCGCTTCGTGCGCATCATCTCAGGGCAGGCCGACCGGCTGAACTCGATCATCGAGGACCTGCTGGCGCTCTCGACGCTGGAGCAGTCGGGAGACAGTCCGCTCCTGCAGCTCGAGGAGGCCGACCTCTGCGATGTGGTGGCCGTGGCGCTCGAGGTCTGCGGCCCAAAGGCGGAGGCAAAGAGCATCGAGCTGCGGGAAGACTGCCCCGGACGCCTCTTTGCGCGCGTCAGCCCGCCCCTGCTCGAGCAGGCCGTGGTCAATCTCATCGACAACGCGGTGAAGTACAGCGCTGAGGGCAGCACCGTCGTCGTCACGCTCGAGGAGAGAGGCGATGAGGTTGTCGTGAGCGTCACCGACGAGGGCCAGGGGGTCGCGCGCGAGCACCTGCCGAGGCTGTTCGAGCGCTTCTACCGCGTCGACAAGGCTCGCAGCCGCGACCTCGGCGGCACAGGCCTCGGTCTCGCGATCGTCAAGCACGTCGCGCAGATCCACGGCGGCCGCGTCTCGGTCGACAGCCTGATCGGACGCGGCAGCACCTTCCGCATCCACCTCCCTCGAGGCTGAGCCCGAGGACTAGCCTGTACAGCCCCCAAGATGTAGCGACACATCCGGCCTGCTAGCGATACATCTTAGCGGCACCGAGGACCTCGGCGGGGATCCTGCCTTTGGTCAGGCGCCCGTTGTGCGTGCGGTCGAAGTTGTAGTGCAGCAGGTAGCGGTCCAGTTCGCGCCGCAGGCCCACGTACTTGGGCACCAGGTAGCGCGCGAAGGCCGGCTTCCAGCACTCCTCGGGATGGTGCGCTGCACGCGCTCGACGAAGCCGTTCGACTGCGGCCGGCCGGGGCTGATCCGGGTGTGGACCACGCCGAGACGTGCGAGAGCGGCGCTGAAGGTTGCGCTGCGGAACTCATTGCCACCGTCGGTCGTGACGCGCTCAAGCTCCCAGCCGGCCGCGGAGAGCTCCTTGGCCACGCGCCGTGCGAGAGCGCTGCAGTAGCGCGCCTCCGGGTTGCGCGGCGAGACGTGCAGCTCGGCCCAGGTGAAGGCGCTGGCGCCATCGATCGCCGTGTACTGCCAGACGACGCCGCTCGTGCCCGACAGGCGGCCGATGCAGAAGCAGTCCACCTGCACGAGCTCGCCGGGGTGGTCCGCCGCGATGTGGCGTTCGGGCTCGGGCTCCCTTGCGGGCTCGGGCGGCGCGGCGTAGCCGGCAAGCAGGCCGAGCCTGAGGGTGCGCGTGCCGATCCCGTGGCGGCGGAGCACGCGCCAGACGCCGTTCGCCGAGACCTTGAAGCCGCCCCACTTGGGCCTGGCGAGCTCGCTTGCGATGTGCGCCGGCCCGTAGCCGGGGTGCCCGAGGGCGAAGGCGACGATGCGCTGCTCGACGAGCACGGGAATGGCGTTCGGCATCTGCGGGCGGCGGCGCTCGCGGGGCCGCAGGATCTCGAGGCCGAAGCGCTCCGCCTGCGCCTTCCAGCGGTAGAAGGTCGAGCGGTGGATGCCGTACAGGCGGCAGGCCGCGGCGACGCTGCCGAGCTCTCTTGCGCTGGCGAGCACACGTAGACGGTAGGCGTACAAGACATCATCATTGGTCATGGGGCGACGCTCCTTCCGCGAGAACCTGGACAGTCCTTGCAGGAAAGGATGCGTCGCCCCATCTCACTGAGGCAAGGAAGCTCCGAGTGTCGGTACTACTCGGGGATAGGACAGACTAGTCCGCGCCCGGTGCCGCGGCGCCCTGAGTCGAGGCGGACCAACGACTCCTCACATCCTCATCACGTCCTTCTCACAATCGGGGGCTACAAACGTGCGCAACCGCACGCGAGGAGGGGCCATGGACCTGACGCAAAGCAAAGCAGTCGTGATCTACATCTGCTGGAACTGCGGCGACGACTTCGACGTCGCTGAGCACGACGGGCTGCCGGATGACCCGGAGGTCGCGTGCCCGTTCTGCGGGAGCGACCTGGTCGCCGTCGACTTCGCGGCGGTGCGCTCCTGCGCCCGGACGAGTCGCGCCGCGGGGCTGCCCCACGCCTAGTCCGCAGCCGAGTCGCGGATGGGCAAGAGAGCGGGCTGAACAAAGAGAACCTGCTGCGGTGATGCCGACGATGCACTGGGTCGGCCGCCACGTTCCGGGCCGTCTTGCCGGGGGTCCTTGGTACCGGCTAACGCTCGCCTCATCGTGCGCGCACGGCCTCCAAAGAGACGCCGGGTACGGTCGCCCCATGTCCAGGCAGGAAGGAGATAGTGATGAGCGGGTTGCTGGTCACCTGCGCGCGGTGCGACTTCGAGTTCGCCCTTCGCGACAACGGCTACAACGATCCCGCCGCGACGACGCAGTGCCCTCGCTGCGGCGGCAGGGAGGTGCTTCGGCGGGAAGTGACAGACCATGCAGCCGAGCCACAGGCGGCTGCCTGAGGCAGGCTCCGGCCTTCCACGGCCGGTCCATCATCCTTCGCCCCCGTTGACGAGGGACGGCAGGTGACTGCGCAGCGTCGCCGCACGAAGATCATCGCCACTCTTGGGCCGGCGTCACGCGACGCACCGGTGCTCGCGCGCCTCATCGAGGCCGGGATGGACGTGGCGCGCATCAACCTCTCGCACGGGACAACGGATGAGCACGAGCAGAGCATCGCCGCAGTCCGCGCAGCCGCGGCGCAGCACGGTTCGCCGCTGGCGGTGCTCGTGGATCTTCCCGGCCCGAAGCTCCGTCTTACCGACCTGGCGGCTCCCCTCAGAGTGACCAAGGGCGAGATCGTCGAGCTGGGCACCGCTCAGGATGCTCAGCTGCGGGTCAACTTCCCCGAGCTGCTGCCGCACTTCAGACCCGGCGAGCTGGTCCTCGTGGACGATGGCGCCGTCGCCCTGCGGGTGAGCGCCGTCAAGCTTCCCACCGTTGCGCTCGAAGTGCTGAACGACGGCGTCGTCGAGGCGCACAAGGGCGTCAACCTGCCGGACACTACTCTGCCGATCAGTGCCCTCACTGCCGCGGATCGCGAGCTCCTCGCCTGGGGGCTGCGCCGGGACGTCGACTACGTGGCGCTCTCCTTCGTCCGTACCGCCGCCGACGTGCGCGAGCTCAAGGAGTCGATCGCCGCCGCCGGCGGTGACCAGCTCGTGATCGCCAAGATCGAGAAGAAGGAGGCGCTGGCGGCCCACGAGGAGATCATCGACGCGGCCGACGCGGTGATGGTCGCGCGCGGCGACCTCGGCGTCGAGATCGACCCGTCTCTCGTGCCGATCTGGCAGAAGCGCATCATCCACGCCGCCAACGTCGTCGGCAAGCCGGTGATCACGGCCACGCAGATGCTGCAGTCGATGACCGCCGCTCCGCGCTCAACGCGCGCCGAGGCGAGCGACGTCGCCAACGCCATCTACGACGCGACCAGCGCGGTCATGCTCTCCGGCGAGACGGCGATCGGCGGCTACCCCGTCGAGGCGGTGCGCACGATGGCCGAGATCGCGCTCGTGGTGGAGGCCGACATCGAGCGTGAGGGTCGCGCGCCCCAGCCATGGGCCGCCTGCCGCACCGGCATCTCGAACGCCATCAGCTGCGGGGCCTGCGAGGTCGCGCAGCGCGTCGGAGCCGCGGCCATCGTGAGCGCGACGTTCACCGGAGCGACTGCCCGTGCGGTGGCGCGCAACCTGCCGTCGGAGCCGATCGTCGCCGTCAGTCCCGATCAGCGTGTCGTCAACCAGCTCGTCCTCTGCCGCGGCGTCTGCCCGCTGCTCGGGACGCAGCGCGGCAACTTCGAGGATGTGGTACGTGAGGCCAACGACCTCGTCATTGCCGGGGGCTTCGGTGAGCGTGGTCAGGTCGTCGTGATCACGGCCGGCCTGCAGACGAACAAGTCGGGCAAGACGAACCTCATCAAAGCCCACATCCTGGAGTGAACGGCGCGACTCCTGGGCCAAGGCGGACGGTGCTTGTCGTGGTCAGCGTCCGCTGACCGGGAGCACACCGACCCTGAACATGCCTGCGCCATCTTGAACCGAGGTCGCCTCTGCGGTGACGTCGGTTCTACGAGACTGGAGCGGAGATGAGCGTCATGAACGAACATTCCTGCCGGCCCCAGCGCGATCCCGTGTGCGGCCGTCAGCTGACCGCCGGTCAGGCTCTGCTGACCACCGAGCTCAAGGGTCGGAGCTACCTGTTCTGCTCGGAGCGGTGCCGCAGGTTGTTCTCGATCCGCCCCGCGTGGTTCGTTGAGCCGACGGACGACCCGGCCCGGCGGAAGGCGTCGTGACCATGCGGCTGCGCCACGTGCACTCAGCCGACTACGACCCCGTGCTCGCCGTCATCGACTCCTGGTGGGGCGGCCGTCCGATGGGCGCCCGACTCTCCCACGTCTTCTTCACGCACTTCGCGCCGACGAGCTTCGTGCTCGAGAACGACGCCGAGCTCGTCGGCTTCCTGCTGGGTTTCCTCTCCCAGACCCATCCCGAGGAAGCCTATGTCCACTTCATCGGCATCCACCCCGGCTCCCGGCGGCTCGGCCTGGGGCGGCGGCTCTACGAACGCTTCTTCGTCGCCGCGCAGATGCACGGCCGCTGCTGCGTGCGCAGCATCACGGCGCCGTCCAACCAGCTGTCGATCGCCTTCCATCGCAGCCTGGGCTTCGCGCCGCTCCACGGCGACGTCATCGTCGACGGCTTGCCGGTGTGGTTCGATTACGCCGGCGCCGGCGGGCACCGCGTGGTCTTCAGGCGGCAGATCGCACCGGAGTACGAGCCGGCCCTGCCCGGCAGCGTCAGCGAGCACGGAGGATCCTCGCAGGAGGGCCTCGACCGGGTCCTGGCGTCTTGGAATCCAAGGTGTCCTCGGTCCAGTACCGGGCCTGGTGGCACACGGCCTCCCCATGCCGTCTCGCTGAATGCCGGCTTCCCCGGCCTGTCTTCGATGACGAGCGTGCACCGCGAGGGGCACGTCGAATTCAACGGGGCTGTCGCCGCCGCCGTCGCCTGGTCAGCACGCCTGGCCCGACGGCTCTCGGCGGCTCAGGCGCGCTTACGCGACGATGACGTGTTCCTCATCAACCGCGAACGATGAGTGTCCAGACTCGCCCCCGGAAGACCCAGCTCGTCGTGGTCTGCCAGAGGTGGCCCAGCAGTCCGCATTCCTGGGCCTCGCGGCAACCACATCGTCCACTAACGAGTCGCTAACACGAACTGGGGAGTATGGGCCGTGCCTTGCGGGGCGACGGCCTGGGAGGCGACTTGAGTTCCAGCGCTCGGCGCGGGTCTCGAGAGACCACCCAAGGACCGCTAGTACACAGAGGCACAGGAGGAACAATGAGGCACATACGGTGGTTTGCGATCGTCGCGGCAGTGATGGCGATCGCGCTTGTCGGCGTAGCTTGCGGGGGCGACGAGGAGTCCACCTCGGACAGCAGCAGTCCCGGAACGGTAGCCCTCTCGGGCGACATCCGCATCGACGGCTCGAGTACGGTCGGCCCGCTCACCGAGGCCGCGGCGGAGTTCTTCCAGGAGGAGAACCCGGACGTGCGTGTGACCGTCGGCATCTCCGGCACGGGCGGCGGGTTCGAGAAGTTCTGCGCCGGGGAGACCGACGCCAACGACGCTTCGCGTCAGATCGAGTCGGATGAGGAGCAGATCTGCACCGACAACGGAGTCGAGTGGGTCGAGATGCAGGTGGCGAACGACGGTATCGCGGTCGTCATCAACCCCGAGAACGACTGGGCTGACAGCCTCACGGTCGAGCAGCTGAAGATGATCTGGAACGACGGCAGCAAGATCAACAACTGGAACCAGGTCGACCCGAGCTTCCCCGACGTCCCACTGGAGCTCTTCGGCCCCGGTACGGACTCCGGCACCTTCGACTACTTCACCGATGCGATCAACGGTGAGGAGGGCGTCAGCCGGACCGACTACCAGGCCACCGAGGACGACAACGTCGCGGTGCAGGGCGTGGCCGGCTCCAAGGGCGGCATGGCCTACTTCGGCCTCTCCTACTACGAGCAGAACGCCAGCCAGCTGAAGGTCGTGGCGGTCGACGGCGGCAGCGGCCCCGTGACCCCGTCTCTCGAGACCGTGCAGTCCGGCGAGTACACGCCGCTCAGCAGGCCGCTCTTCATCTACCCGTCGGTCGAGGCGCTGCAGCGGCCGGAGATGGCGGCGTTCATGCAGTTCTATCTGGACAACGCGCAGAGCATCGCCGAGCAGGCCCTGTTCGTGCCGATCACCGCTGAGCAGACCGCGGCCGCTCAGTCCGTGCTCGACGGAGTCGTCGGCGCGGCCCAGTAAGGAAGAGATGGCGGTCGCAGCCCCAACAGTAGAGCCCGCCTCCAGTCCCCTCGAGGGCCTGGAGGCGGGCCGCCGCCGTTACCGCGAGAAGATCATCATCGGCAGCATGTTCCTGTGTGCGGCGCTCTCGATCGTCCTCACGCTGGGTATCGTGCTCGCGCTGCTGATCCCGAGCCTCGAGTTCTTCGGGCAGGTCAGCCCGGTCGAGTTCTTCACGGGGACGGAATGGGCGCCGCTCTTCAAGAACTCGAAGTTCGGCGTCCTGCCGCTTCTCGGGGGCACCCTCGTCGTCACGGTCATCGCCGCGCTCATCTGCCTGCCGCTCGGCCTCCTGGCGGCGATCTACCTGAGCGAGTACGCGGCGCGGAGGACGAGGAGCTTCGTCAAGCCCATCCTCGAGATTCTCGCCGGTATTCCCACCGTGGTCTACGGGTTCTTCGCCCTGACGTTCATCACGCCGCTGCTTCGGGACAACTGGCTGTTCGGGACCCCGCCGGGGGTGTTCAACGCCCTCTCGGCAGGTCTGGTGATGGGCATCATGATCCTTCCCACCGTCGCCTCCATCTCCGAGGACGCCATGTACGCCGTGCCGCGATCCCTTCGCGAGGGCGCGGCCGCCCTCGGCGCCACGAAGTATGAGATCTCCACACGCGTCGTCGTGCCGGCGGGTCTCTCGGGGATCATCGCCGCCTTCGTCCTCGGCATCAGCCGGGCGGTCGGCGAGACGATGATCGTGCTCATCGCCGCCGGCGGCATGCCCAATCTCACGTTCAACCCTGTTGAGGCCATGCAGACGATGACGGCCTTCATCGGGGCCGCGGGGCTCGGTGACCAGGCGACCGGCAGCATCGGCTACAAGACGATCTTCGCCGTCGGTATCAGCCTGTTCGTCATGACCCTGATCATGAACATCATCAGCATCCGTCTGGTGAGGAAGTACCGCGAGGTCTACGATTGAGTACTCTGACGACGCAGGACGACGCATCCACGGCCCCGCTGGTCTCGCTGACCAGCCAGCGTGGGTGGTGGCACCGCACCAGGGACGGGGCGTTCCGAGGCGCCGTCACGGGGAGCGTGCTGGTCGGCCTGGCCGTTCTCGTCGCGCTCATCGTGCAGAGCCTCGTCGAGGGCTGGCCCAAGCTCAACTGGAGCCTCATCACGAACTTCCCCTCGAGCTTCCCGGAGAAGGCCGGCATCCAGTCGGCGATCTTCGGGACGTTCTGGATGGTGGGCATCGTGCTCGTCGTCGCCATCCCCATCGGCGTGGGGGCGGCCGTCTACATGGAGCAGTTCGCTGACACCGAGGCGTGGTTCAACCGGTTCATCGACGTCATCATCCAGAACCTCGCGGCCGTGCCGTCCATCGTGTACGGCATCCTGGGCCTGGCCTTTCTGGCGCGAGGCTTCTTCAACCTGGGTCCGGTCGTGCTCACCGCGGGCCTGACCCTGTCGTTCCTGGTCCTGCCGGTGGTCATCATCGCCTCGCGCGAGGCCCTGCGTGCGGTGCCGAGCTCTATCCTGGACGGCGCGCTGGCGCTCGGCGCGACGCGCTGGCAGGGGGTCAGCAGGCAGGTGCTGCCGGCGGCCATCCCGGGCATCGCCACGGGCTCGATCCTCGCCGTGTCACGCGCGATCGGTGAGGCGGCGCCCCTGCTGCTGCTCGGGGCGCTGCAGTTCATCACCTTCAACCCGACGGGGCTGAACAGCTCGTTCACCGCGCTCCCCATCCAGATCTTCAACTGGGTCTCAAGGCCCAATGTGGAGTTCCACGTCGCCGCCGCGGCCGCCATCATCGTGCTCCTGTGCATCACCCTGTTGATGAACGCCGTGGCCATCTGGCTCCGCAACCGCTACCAGCAGACATGGTGATCGGAGTGAGGATGATTGACGTGAAAGCTCTCCGGACATGAAAGAGACGTCCAGGAGTGAGAACAGAGGTGCAATCGTGACGGAAGAGCCAGATCTGACCCCGGGGGTGCTTCCTGAGGCCGCGGTCCTCCCCGAGAGCGACGCAGACCCCGTCCTGCAGGAGAGCGCGAAGCTGGCCGAGATCACCCGGCAGCGGCGTCGCGAGGCCAGGGACGAATCCAAGGCAGAGACCGTCTTCGAGCTGAAGGATCTGGCGGTGACCTACGGCGGCACCTACGCCGTCCGGGGCGTCAACATGTCCATCCGCAAGAACGAGATCACGGCGCTCATCGGCCCGTCGGGATGCGGCAAGACCACCGTCTTGCGCTGCTTCAACCGCACCAACGATCTGATCCCAGGCGCCAAGGTCCACGGGGGCGTCCTCTACCACGGGCTCGACCTGTATGGTCCCAAGGTCGAGCCGGTGGAGGTCCGCCGGCGCATCGGCATGGTCTTCCAGAAGCCGAACCCGTTCCCCAAGTCGATCTACGACAACATCGCCTTCGGTCCACGCGTCGGCGGGTTCAAGGGCAACCTGGACGAGCTGGTGGAGCGGTCACTCCGACGCGCTGCGCTCTGGGACGAGGTGAAGAACAGCCTCAAGTCTTCTGCGATGGCGCTCTCCGGCGGCCAGCAGCAGCGCCTGTGCATCGCCCGCTGCATCGCGGTCGAGCCCGACGTGATCCTCATGGACGAGCCGTGCTCCGCGCTGGATCCGGTCTCCACCCTCAGGATCGAAGAGCTCATGGACGAGCTGGTGTCCGAGTACACCATCGTCATCGTCACGCACAACATGCAGCAGGCAGCTCGCGTCAGCGACCGTACCGGGTTCTTCACGGTGGCAGAAGGGCAGGACGAGAAGGACCATCGGATCGGCATCCTCGTCGAGTTCGACATGACGCCCAAGGTGTTCACCAACCCGAGCGACTCCCGCACCGAGGCCTACGTGACCGGGCGGTTCGGCTGAGGCAAGCCCCCTCGCCTGTCCGGGGCGGTCACGACCACACCGGGAGCCGTCCGCACGGCTCCGGCTTCTGGTCCCAGGCGTAGCACCCCAGCCACGATGTCGACCGATGAAGACCCCTGCCTAGACGCGGGACTGCCGGACATCGACCAGTTCGCGCAGCTCTCCCGTGACGAGGAACACGGTCTGCTCGGCCACGTCGACCGTGTTGTCGCCGATGCGCTCGAGCGCGCGAGCGATGAGCACCATGAACATCGCCCACTCGCGAAGCTCGACATCGTCTCCGATGTCGACCGCGCGCCGGAAGACCCGGCGGTTGAGGCGGTCGACCCCGGTATCCTGGAGGGCGAGGTCCTCGGCGCGCTCGATGTCGCGCGAGGCGAACGTCTCCCTCGCCTGGGCGATCTGCAGGCCCACGAGCCGCCCCATGTCTTGTATCGCGGCCAGCATCTCCTCGTCACGCGGCGACTCGTAGCCGGAGAGTGGCACCAGCTTGGCGACGTTCACGCACTGGTCCCCCATCCGCTCCAGGCACCAGACGATGTGGAGCAGGGCGGCGACCAGGCGAAGGTCCCCGGCCACGGGGGCCTGACTCGCCAGCAGCGTGATGGCCCCCTGGTGGATGTCGAGGTAGCGGTGGTTGATTTGTCGGTCGGACGTCACGACGAGGGCGGCAAGGGACGCGTCGCATCGCCTCACGGCGTCCATGGCGCGCACGAGCTGTTCACTCACGTCGTCGAAGCCACCCAAGGTGCGCAGCTCTAGCTCCTCGAGCTGCTGGGTGAAGGTGTGCCGTATCGTATGCTCCATGGGCTTGGCATTACCCCGACGAGCCGAACACCACGCCAGGGCGAACCGTCTGCCTCGGCGTCGCCGACCGATTCGCACCCATGTACACCTCCATTGAGGGAGACAAGGCTGCAGGTTACGCGACCCTTGTTTGCGGAGTGTGAAGCCTCGTCACCCGCTCGCCGTTCGGGCCGACGGCGTGACCGCAGCGCACGGCCCGGCGCGTTCACGAGGCGGCCACTCAGCGATGGGCTGACGTGAAGCTCACGCCGCCTGAACAAGGACGCTCCAGCATCGGACGTAGTCGCTCTGGAGCGACGACCCATCAGCCGAGCACGATACGGAGGTGAAGTCGATGAGCGAGCCCCCGAGGCGGCTTGTCTGCGACCCGGTATGCGGCCGGGAGCTGGCCGAGGAGCAGTCGCCGCTGAGCGTCGAGGTGCAGGGCGACCGGTACCTCTTCTGTTCGGAGCGCTGCCGCATGCTCTTCTCCATCCGTCCCGGTTGGTACCTGGAGCGGACGGAGCCCAGGCCCTCGCGCAGGGCGTCCTGACGATGCAACTGCGTCATGTGCGCCCGTCGGACTGCGACCGTGTGCTCGCGGTCATCGACGAGTGGTGGGGTGGGCCGGCGACCAGTCTCTACCTGCCGCACGTCTTCTTCTCTCACCTCACGCCGACCAGCTTCGTGCTCGAGGCGAGCGACGGTGAGCTCGTCGGCTTCCTCCTTGGCTTCCTCTCCCAGGAGCACCCGGACGAGGCCTGCGTACACATGATCGGGGTCCATCCGGCGTTCCGGCGCCTGGGCTTCGGACGGCGACTCTGCGAGCGCTTCTTCGCGACCGCCCGCATGCACGGGCGCGGCTGGGCCCGCTCCGTCTCGTCGCCGTCGGGCCCGTCGGTCGCCTTCCTCCTCGCCGTGGGCTTCACTCCCCTGCCGGCCGACGCTGTCATCGGCGGCCGGCCGGCGAGGCGGGATGGCGACGTTGGGGACGGCCGGGGCACAGTATTCCGCCGCAGGATCGGCCACGCCTGGCCGGCCGCGGAGGCCGGCGCGGCGATCGTGGCGCCCGGCCTCGGGACGGGGGCAGAGGGAGTACTGACGGCGTAGGCCGGCCGCGCGGATCTGGGAATCCCGGCATCCCGAGGGGCCGTGCGCCCTCAGGCAGCGCTCGTGGCCGGCCGCGGGCCCCGTCTGCCGCGTGGCTCCAAGAGGATGAGGTAGCTGGTGCCACAGGCGGGACAATCGATGGCTCCGTAGCGCACCGCTGTCTGGGGTGGTGCGACGAGCAGGTCCTCGTCGCAGACCTCGCAGGTGAGCCGGACGGTAAGCGCCGGGAGAGCAGGAGTGGCCGCGGGCGGGCCGGCGTCAGTCGGCTTCGTCGACACCGGCCCGCTCGGCCCCTGCTTCGGGTGGCCTCGGCGTGCTGTCCTGGCCCGCGGCGCGGGGGGACGCTGCAGGCTCGGCTGGCGCATCACCTTCGTCGTGCGCGCCTCTCGCCTCGGCCTCGCGAAGCTCCTGCCGGCGCTCCTCCTCCGACAGCGCGGAGGCGCGGACGCTGCGGAGTTGACGCCGGATCTTCATGCCGCGAGTGAGCATGGCGACAGCCTGCCCGCTGCATGTTAGGAAGGTGTGAGCCGGGCACGACATCGCGGTGAATCCGGCGGGCGCACGACGACCGGCCGCCGCGCCCATCGTTCCTTCGCGCCCGGCTCGTCGCCGCTTGACGCCACGCTAACCGTCCGCTAATACCTGGGAGGTAGGTTCCACGCGCGGCGGCCCAGACGTGCGCCGACACACAAGCGACAGCGGGCATCCGGACACCGACAGTGCATCGGCCGAGCGAAGCACCGGCCGAGGCGCGGGGGGACGATGGCACACCTTCAACGTGAGGTAGACAAGCTCAAACGCAAGGTACTGGCCCTCGGCGCGATCGTGGAGGAGAACCTCCGCCTCGCCTTCCAGGCGATCGACCAGAGGGACGAGGCCAAGGCGCGGCGCGTGATCGAGACAGACGTGCTGATCGACCAGAGTGAGGTCGACGTTGAGGAGGAGTGCCTCAAGATCCTCGCGCTCTACCAGCCGGTGGCCGGCGACCTGCGTTTCGTCGCCGCCGTCATCAAGATCAACAGCGAGCTGGAACGCATCGGCGACCTCTCCGCCAACATCGCCGAGCGCGCCCTCCAGCTCGTCGACGAGCACCCGGTGGCCGTGCCTCACCACGTCGCCGTGATGGCCGATCGCACCTGGACCATCCTCGAGAAGGCGCTCGACGCCCTCGTCCGCCAGGATGCGGTTATGGCGCGGCAGGTTCTCGTGGCCGACGATGAGGTGGATGAGCTCTACGCGGAACTGATCGACGAGCTCAAAGGCGAGATCCGCGCCGACCTCGAGCATCTCGATGCGATCGTGCTGCTGTTCAGTGTCGCCCGCTATCTCGAGAGGCTCGCGGACCACGCCACCAACATCGCCGAGGACGTGCTCTACATGGTCGAGGGCGAGATCCAGCGGCACCACCTGCCGCCGGTCGCACCGGGTACCGCCGAGGAGCTGCTGCGCCTGCGCGATCTCGGCTTCCAGGACGGAGCGTGCTGACCGACCAGTCCGTGTGACGCTCAAGCTCGCCCTCCCGGCCGCGGATCCTGTTCCGGCGCGCGGAGGGCACAGGCGGCCCGGGCTTCCCCTACCATGCCCGGGCCGCCGCGCGTACGGAGCTACTCGACCTTGATGGTCGTGACCGGCGACTTGGCCTTGCCGCTCGAGAAGTAGTACCTGGTGGTGGCGGCCGGGGCGACGCTGATGCTGTACGCGGAGTAGCGCGCCGTGTACGCGCCGGGCAGGCTCTCGGTGACGCGCTGGGTGACGACTCCCTGTCTGTGCCAGGAGCCGCCGTAGTAGGCGTGCAGAAAGACCCGGGCCCCGTCCGCGATCGCCGGGTAGAGGCGGCCCTTGAGCGTGATGCTGGCGCCCGCGCCGACGGCGGCCCTGTCGCGGGCGGCGGGGCTGACGCTCATGCTGGTGAAGACGGCCCAGGCGCTGTTCAGCCCGAGCTTCATGCGCAGGGAGCTGCCGTCGACGTACGTCGTGCCGCCGCTGCCGATGACCGCCGCCTTGACGATGCGTGGGGACGTGCCACGGTCCACGGCGTAGACGGCGCGGAGGGACCCGGCGGCACCGAGCGGCCCGCCGATCTGGGACGGCGTGCGGCGCAGCGGACCCCATTCGTGCAGCGTGGCGTACGTGTCGTAGGGGTCGGGAACGCCCTTCAGGTAGGGGATCGCCGATGCTCCCGGCCACGCGAGCTCGATGCTCTCGGTGTGGCCGCCCGAGCTGGAGAAGTACGTGGCCAGGATCGGCCTCCCGCCGTAGCTCGGGCAGACGCCCGCGGTGTCGCGCACGGCGGCGTTGGTGCTGGGTTGCTCGATGCCGGCACCGGCGTAGGCCTGGTCGCGGACGTCGCAGTAGACGTCCCACGACTTGTCCGGCTGGAGGCTGCCCAGCGCGTAGGCGCGGGCGGCACAGGCCTGGGCCCGGAGCGCCTCCCGCGGCCAGGTCCACGACACCTCGTGCGGGACCACGCCGCGCAGGTAGCTCTCGAGCCTCACCCAGTTGACCATCATGAGGCCGCCGCTCACGTGGCTGACCTTGATCGTGCCGCGGTAGGCGCCGTCATCGCCGAGGTCCGTCTTGGTGATCAGGCGCAGCGCGCCCTTGGACGGCGTGAAGGTCGGGGCGGCGCTGAAGACCCTGTTGAAGGCTCCGGCGACGACCTTGTAGCCGCTGCTCGTCCAGGTCGTGGTCGCGGTGGCGCCGGCAGGGATGGTCCATTCGGCGCCGGTCCCCCGGACCGTGTACTCGTTGGGGCAGGTGAGCTTGACGGCGCCGAGCCCGCTACGCAGGTTCACACGGACGACCGAGTCCTCGACGTTCGCGAACGAGATGCCGGTGTAGTAGTGCGCGCAGGATGGCCCTGTAGGTCCAGCCGTGCTTGGCGTAGCCGTAGGCGCCCCACTGCGACATGCCGATGCCGTGTCCCCAGCCGTGGCCGGTGATGGTGAAGGCGTACTGGCTCGTGAGGGCGGCCGCCGGTCCGGCCACGACGAGAAGGACGAGGAGTGCGAGGGCGCCGGTGAGCGCGAGCTTGCTCCGGCGCCCGCTGCCACGCGGCGACGCGCACGTCGCTGGATGAGCTGGGGATGTGGGGTGCGGAGTGTGCATGGGCTCGTGAGGCACCGGCGCCTCCTCGCTCGAGGATACCCTTCCCCGCTCCGGCGGGGCAAACGGGCCTGCAGTGGTCGTGACTGCTTCTGGCATCGACCCGCGGTCTCCTCTTCTTGAGGCGTGGGGCTCGTGGTGACGCCCACGCCGGTCGGCGACCGCGATGGGGGGCGTCACCATCCGTCGCGTGCTACCCTCGGCGACCAGCACAGGGAAAGGCGAGCCCGGCGGCGAAACCGTGGCCAGGCCCGCGAGGCAGGCTCAGGCTGCGCTCAAGCAGCCGGCCTTGACGCCGATAGCGGTACGAGACATGAGCTCACGCAGCATCCTCCTCCACATCCTGACGCTCACGGCGCTCTCGGCGGCTACCCTGCTCGCCCTCGCCGCCCCTGCCTCGGCCAAGGCGTACACCGACGTGCCGAAGAGCCATTGGGCCTACGCCGCCATCTCGTCGGTGACCAACCGCACCGTGGCCGGCCATCGCCTGCTGGACGACTACAAGACCCTGTTCCGGCCGGAGCGCGCGATCACGCGGGAGCTCCTCGCGCGCTCCGTCGTCCTCGCCTCGGGCCACTACGGGGAGAGCATCACGCCCGTGGACATCGCCGACGTCCCCAAGGGCTACCGCTACTCCTCCGTGATCCAGATGGCCGTTCACCTCGGCTACATGGGCGTGGACAAGGACGGCAACTTCCGCCCAACGGAGAAGGTGAGCGCCGCCGCCGCCGAGACCGTGATGGTCCGCTGGCTGAGGGAGCGGTACTCGTCCTACGATTGGTCGCTGCTCAGCACTCTGGCGCCCTCGCGCTGGCAACCGAACGAAGGATGGACGACGGGTGCGCCCTCCTACCTCCCCGCCATCGTCGCCTCACGGCAGCTGATGCTGCGCTACAACCACCCACTCGGCGCGGATGCGCACGAGTCGACCCCCGGCGAGCCGATCGACCGGGCCGAGGTGGCCTACATGCTCTCCAGGGCGTACAAGGTGGCGGGCGAGTGGCAGCTCTACGGCCTCGGCGGGTTCAGTGTGGTGACCTTCCCGTCGCTCAGCGACCGCCAGAAGCAGGTCGTCAGGTTCGCGCTCAAGTACGTGGGCTACCCGTACGTCTGGGCCGGCGAGTACCCCGCCAAGGACTCGCCGTACGGCGCCCAGGCGTCCGGCGGCTTCGACTGCTCCGGGTATGTCTTCTACGTGATGCGGATGCACTTCGGCTACACGAGCATCACCCTGAACCAGCGCGGCGCCTCTGACATGGCCGCAGCTGCCAAGCCGCGCATCACCCGGAGTCAGCTCAAGTGCGGCGACCTGATCTTCTTCGGCGGCAACGGGCCGAGCTCGACGGTGGGATCCATCTACCACGCCGGCCTGTACCTCGGCCGCGGCTGGTTCATCCACTCCACCGGCTCCAGCGACGGCGTGACCCTGGCGTCGCTCAACAACTCCAGCTACTGGAAGGCGGCGTTCGCCTGGGGCCGCCGCGTGCTCACGCCGGCGGAGCTCGTGGTGACGACCCCGTCGCCGTCGCCGTCGCCCACGTCCTCGCAGGCGTCCGCCGCACGCTCGTCCGAGGCCCCCGTGCCGTCCCCGACGGCTTCCGTCACCCCGGCGTCCGCCTCGCCCGCCCCGGCCCTGCCCTGACGCCCCGGCCTCGCTCGTGACCCTGACCGTCCGCCCCCACCTGTCCGCGCTGGCGACCGTTCTGCTGGCCGTCTGCGCTCTCGCGCTCCTCCTCGCAGGCCCGGCCGCCGCCGCGGAGCCGGTGGCGCTCACCGCGACGATCTCCAGCCCGTACATCGTCTACCCAGGGTCGGCGACCATCAGCGGTGCGGCCCCCGTGCCCGGCGCCGCGCTCTCCCTGCTCGCGCTCCCGGCCGGCGCCGCGGACTGGACGCCCGCGGGGTCCACGACGGCCGGTGGTGACGGCGCATTCAGCTTCACCGTCGCGCCGTCAGTCTCTACAGAGTACCGCGTCGCGTACGAACCTGCCGGCCAGCCGGCGGCGCAGGTGGACGTGAGCCTGCGCGTGCGCCCCCGCTTGACGACCGCATTCCCCGATGGTCTCTGGCTGGGCGGCTCAGTCGTGCTGCGGGGCACGGTCGCGCCGGCGCATCCCGGCGGGACCGTGACTATCGACCGCCGGGTCGACGGCGTCTGGCAGCCGTTCCTCACCGCTGCGCTGAACGCCGACTCGCGCTTCGCGCTTCCGTGGACGCCCGGCGCCTTCGGCTACTTCCGCTTGCGCGCCCGCATGGACGCCGACGTCGGGCACGAGAGCGCGACAGCCGCTTCGGAGCTCGTCACCGTGAACCGGCCGAACGCCCACAAAGTGCCGATGCGGTACGCGCACTACATCGTGATCGTCCGCCACGAGTACCGGCTGTACTACTACGAGCACGGCGCCCTCATCCGGGCTTTCAACGTGGCGCTCGGGCGCCCGGGTTACCGCACCCCGCTCGGCTACTATCGCGTGTACGGCAAGCGCAAGCCTGCCGGCGGCGCGCTCGGCTCCTGCGCCATGTTCTATCGCCGCGCGGGCGGCATCGCCATCCACGGCACGAACGAACCGTGGCTGCTCAGTCGCCCTGCCCCTCGCGACTTCTCCCACGGCTGTGCGCGCATGTACAACAGCCAGGCGTTGTGGTTGTACGCGCGCACGCCGCGCGGGACGCACGTGCACAACCTGCGCTGACCGGCCCGGCGCCGGCCTGGTCTCCGCGCTGGTCACGGTCCGGATCCCTCACTGCGGCACGTGTCGCCGCTCCCGACCTGTGCCGAAGACCATCCGACGCCACGGTCTCACCTTCCGGCGCCGGACCGCCACGTCAGGCTCATGCCGGGGCCGTCCAGCGGCCGGACGGCGAACCCGCGACGCGCGTAGAAGCCGGCCTTGCCCTCTGCGGCCATGAGGCCGACGAACGCGCCGTCCGGCGCGGCGCGCTCCAGGTGCGTGAGGACCTGGTCCAGAAGGAGGTCGCCGAGCCCCCGGCCCTGGTGGGCCGGAGCGACGATGAGGTCCTGTACGTAGAAGTACACTCCGCCGTCGCCGACCAAGCGCGCCGAGCCCACGGCCTCGCCGGTGGTGGTGAGCACGACGACGCCGAAGAGCGAGGCCGTGAGGCCTCGCGTCACGGCGTCGTCGTCCGCGGGGAGGTCGGTCCAGCCGACCGCATCGTTGAGCGCCCGCAGCTCCCGGGCGGTCGGCGGGCGCCGCTCGAGTCTGTACCCTTCCGGGATGCCGGTCGTCACGGTGTCCGCCACGCGACGCTTCCGCTCAGGCGATCTCGCCGTACTGGCGGGTGTAGTAGGCGCGCCACTCCCCCGACTTGATCGGCCGCCACCACCCTGGATTGTCGCGGTACCAATCCACCGTGCGCGCGAGCCCGGCCTCGAACTGCACCTCCGGGCGCCAGCCCAGAGTCCCGAGCTTCGAGCAGTCGATGGCGTACCGCCGGTCGTGGCCGGGGCGGTCGGCGACGAAACGGATCAGCTCCGGGCTCTTGCCCAGCAGCTCGAGGATGCGGTGCGTGATCGTGAGGTTCTGCACTTCGTTGCCGCCGCCGATGTTGTAGACGTGGCCCGGCACGCCCTCGCGCAACACGAGGTCGATGCCGGCGCAGTTGTCCTCTACGTAGAGCCAGTCGCGGACGTTGAGCCCGTCGCCGTACACGGGCAGCGGCAGGTCGTCGATGGCGTTGGTGATGAACAGCGGGACGATCTTCTCGGGGTACTGCCGGGCGCCGTAGTTGTTGGAGCTGCGCGTGATGAGCACCGGCGCGCCGAAGGTGCGGTGGTAGGCGAGCACGAGCAGGTCGGCGCCCGCCTTACTCGCGGAGTACGGGCTGGACGGGTCGAGGTCAGACTCCTCGGTGAACGCCCCCGTCTCGGTGCTGCCGTAGACCTCGTCGGTGCTGATCTGCAGGTAACGCGGGATCTCCAGCCGGCGCACCGCCTCGAGGAGGGTGTGGGTGCCGAGGACGTCCGTGCGGATGAAGTCCTGCGGGCCGCTGATGGAGCGATCGACGTGGGTCTCCGCCGCGAAGTTGACGACGGCGTCGGCGCCGCGCAGCGTCTCACCGACGACGGCCGCGTCGCAGATGTCGCCGCGTACGAACCTGTAGCGCGGGTCGTCCTCGACGTCGCGCAGGTTCTCGAGGTTGCCGGCGTAGGTGAGCTTGTCGAGGTTCACGATCTCGACGTCGTCGTGCCGGGCCAGCATGTAGCGCACGAAGTTGGATCCGATGAACCCGGCGCCGCCGGTGACCACGAGCCTCACGTTGTGCCTCCTCCGGTCTTCCTATCCGAGCGGGATGAGATTGTCGACGGCCGTGGCCACGCCGTCCGCCCAGTGGGGGAGGCGGGGGATGGGGCGCTCGGTGTCGAGCGCCGAGAAGGCCGGCCGGCGCGCCGGCCGGCCCGCCTCACGGGTGGTGATCGGCTCGACCTCCACGTCGAGGCCGGCGAGGTCGACGATCTCGCCGGCCAGCTCGCACCACGAGCAGTACCCGCTCCCCGCGAGGTGGTAGAGGCCGGGGCTGATGCCCCGCTGCAGCGCCTCGTCGACGGCCGCTGCCAGGTGGCCGACGTACGTGGGCGAGCCGACCTGGTCGTCCACGACCCGGAGGGGCTCGCCGGTCCCGGCGCGCTCCCGCGCCACGGCGAGGATCGTCTTCACGAAGTTGCGGCCGGTCTCGCCGAACAGCCAGGCGGTGCGGAAGACGATGCCGTGCACCCAGCTCAGCACTTCCCGCTCACCGGCGAGCTTGGTGCGCCCGTACACGTTGAGCGGCCGGGTGCGGTCGCTCTCCACGTACGGCGCCGTCTTCTTGCCGTCGAACACGTAATCGGTGCTGAAGTAGACCACTGCCGTGTGCGTGCCGCGCACTGCCTGTACCACGTTGCGCGTGCCGAGCAGGTTGACCGCCTCGGCCGTCGCCGGGTCGGCCTCGGCGCCGTCCACGTCGGTATAGGCGGCGCAGTGCAGCACGGCGTCGGGGGCGAACGCGTGCACGGCCGTCCGCACGGCCTCGGCGTCGCGGATGTCGAGCGTGGCCTCGTGGCTGAGGAACACCTCGCCCTCGAGGACGCGCGAGAAGGCGGTGGCCAGCTGGCCTCCGGCCCCTGTGACGAACCAGCGCGGCATGCAGCTTCGCCGGCCGCGCCTAGCGCAGCTTGACGCCCCAGTCGTAGGGTATGGCGTCACTGTCGTGCGGCAGCTCTCGCTGGTCGGGGTCGTCGTACCGGTAGACCTCGGTCGGCGCGTTGACGATGTAGGCTTCGTCGGTGCCGACGCACTTCCAGCCGTGCCAGAGGCCGGGCGGGACGCGCACCAGCAGCGGCCGGTGCTCGCCGAGGAAGAACTCGTCGATCTGGCCGGCCGTCGGCGAGGTCTCGTGCCCGGGCGCGGCCGCGTCGCCTGCGGCTCCGCGGCCATCGAACAGCACGAGCTTGATCATGCCCTTGACGCAGACGATGTTGTCCCACTGGGAGTCGTGCAGGTGCCACCCCTTGACGACGCCGGGGAACGTGGTCGTCATGTAGAACTGGCCGAAGCGGACGAAGAGGTCGTCGTCGCAGCGCAGGCACTCCATGAGGCGACCGCGCTCGTCGGGAATCACCTTGAGCTGCTTGACCATGACGCCGTCGATCATTGGATCCCTCCTCCCCGTGACCGCCGGGGTGTGTCTACAGGATGCCGATCTGGCAACAGTCGCCGACCAGGAAGCGGTAGGCGACCGGGCGGGCGTCGCTGCGAGCGATGACGCAGTCGCGGCCGATGAGGCTGTCGGCCATGCGCGTACCCAGGTGCGAGATGCGGCTGTTCTCGAGGACGATCGAGTGCTCAAGCTCGGCGTGCTCGACGACCACGCCGTCACTGATGGACGTGTACGGGCCGACGAAGGTGTCCGTGAGCCGGCACCCGGCGCCGATGACCACCGGGCCGCGCACGGTGCAGCGCTCGAGCCGGGTGCCTTCGCCGACCTGCACCGGCCCCTCGAGGGTCGTCTCGTGAAGCTCGCCGTGGACGTCGCGCGCGATGGTGCTGAGGACCAGCCGGTTGGCCTCGAGCATGTCCTCGAGCTTGCCCGTGTCCTTCCACCAGCCGGTGACCACGTGCGGCTCGACGCGTAGACCGCGCTCGACCATGTGCTGGATGGCGTCGGTGATCTCGAGCTCGCCGCGGGCGCTGGGCGTGATGGCCTTGACGCTGTCGAAGACGGCCGGCGTGAAGAGGTACACGCCCACCAGGGCGAGGTCGCTGCGCGGTTCGGCCGGCTTCTCCACGAGCCGCGCGACGCGGCCGTCGCCGTCCAGCTCGGCGATACCGTAGCTCTGCGGGTCGGCGACCTTCTGCAGGAGGATCAGCGCGTCCGGGTCGTTCTGCTCGAACGTCCGCACGAACGGCGAGATGCCCTCCTTGAGCAGGTTGTCGCCGAGGTACATGACGAACGGCTCGTCGCCGAGGAACGCCTCGCTGATGAGTACCGCGTGCGCGAGGCCCAGCGGCGCCTCCTGCGGCAGGTACGTGACCGCGAGCCCGAACCGGCTGCCGTCGCCGACCGCGGCCTCGATCTCGGCGTGCGTTTCGCCGACGACGATGCCGACCTCGTCGATCCCCGCGGCCTTCATGGCCTCCAAGCCGTAGAAGAGCACCGGTTTGTTGGCCACCGGCACGAGCTGTTTGGCGGCGGTGTGGGTGATGGGCCGCAGACGCGTTCCCGCGCCGCCGCTCAGGATGAGGCCTTTCATGGGCGTGTCCCCCGCGCCGGCGAGTCAGATGATCTCGTCGTCGGCGAGCTCGTCGTCTGTCTCGGTGGAGAGCAGGTCGAGGACGTGGTGCTCGTCGACCGCCTTGCCGACGAATACGACGTTGGGGCCCGTCCAAAGGGTGACGCGGGCCCCCACGGGCAGCCGGAACGGGTCGCCGTTGAGGACGATGCTGGTCAGTGTGGAGCGCTCGATGTCGCGCGTGACCTCGGCGCTGTCGATGCGGAACGGCTCCGCGTCGCCCAGCTGCAGCCGCGGCTCTCTGGCGTCGTCGATGATCACGGCGCGGAGTATAGCATCCGTCCGGCTGGTCCGTGCGCAGGGTTCGTGCTTTAGTAGAAGAGATCGGCACGGTCTGACCGTGGGGGGAACGGAAGGAGCGAACGTGGCTGTCGCACGCACACGATCCATGAGCCGGCTGCTCGCCGCGCTGGTGGTGGCCCTGCTGGCGGCGGGGCTGCTTTGGGGCATCGCCGGCGCGATGGCCTCCGAGGAGAGCGCCTCGCCGGCCGCCGGCAAGACCATCCTGCGCCTGGGATGGACCACCGACTGCGACAACCTCAACCCCTTCATCGGCTTCGAGTCGTCGAGCTACGAGGTCTGGGCGCTCAACTACGAGCTGCTCGTCGGCTTCCGCGCTGAGGACTACGCCAACGTTCCCGGCGTCGGCCTGGCGACCGACTGGCAGACCTCCGACGACGGCAAGGTCTGGACGTTCACGATCACCGACAAGTCGATGTGGCAGGACGGTGAGCCGCTCACTGCGGCCGATGTGGCCTTCACCTTCAACTACATCATCGACAACGAGCTCGGCATGTTCATCGACTACGTCAAGTTCATCGACAAGGTCGAGGCGATCGACGATACCCACGTCGTCTTCACCTGCTCGAAGGCGAAGGCCAACATGCTCGGCCTCTGGATACCGATCCTCCCCGAGCATCTCTGGAGCAAGGTCAAGCCCTCGGAGGTCGAGAAGAAGTTCAAGAACCCACCGCCGATCGTCGGCTCGGGGCCCTTCCAGACCGTCGAGTGGAAGAGGGGCGAGTTCTTGCGCATGGAAGCCAACAAGAGCTACTGGCGCGGCGCCCCCAAGGTCGACGAGGTCATCTTCCAGATGTATCAGAACCAGGACACGATGGCACAGGACCTCAAGACCGGCGCCATCCAGAGCGCCTGGAACATCCCTGGGGCGCAGTTCGACGCGCTCGACAACGAGGCCGACCTTGAGTCCATTCGCGGCGTCGTGATTGGCGTCGACGAACTCGGCTTCAACTGCGCCGACCAGAAGGTCTACCCGAAGTCGACGGGGCACCCGGCCCTGCAGGACCCGGCCTTCCGCAGTGCCCTTCAGTGGGCAATCGACAAGGACAAGATCGTCTCCATCGGCTACAACGGCAACGCCGCCCCAGCCGACACGCTTTGCACCGCCGACTTCTACTCAGCCGAGGCCGACTACCACCTGACGCCCGAGAACCCCTACACCTTCGACCTCGACAAGGCGCGTCAGGCGCTCGACGAGGCGGGCTATCCGGACGCGAACGGCGACGGCATCCGAGAGTACAAGGGCGAGCCCATCAAGCTGCGCCTGTACGCACGCACCGAGTCACCCGAGAGCCAGAACTGCGGCAAGCTCATCACCGGCTGGTTCAAGGAGATCGGCCTCGACATCGACTACCAGGTGATCACCAACGGCGCCCTCGGCGACAGGCAGTACAACTACGAGGGCGACGACTACGCCCCCGACTTCGACATGTTCATCTGGGGCTGGGGCGGCGACGTCGACCCCAACTTCATCCTCTCGGTCATGACCACCGGCTCGATCGAGAGCTGGAGCGACTGCATGTGGTCGAATGAGGAGTACGACAAGTTGTTCCTCGAGCAGCAGACGACGATCGACCAGCAGGAGCGCATCGCACTCGTGCACCAGATGCAGCAGATCATCTATGACGAATCGCCCTACATCCCGCTCGTCTACCCGCTCAACCTCGAGGCCGCCAACAAGGGCAGGTGGACCGGCTGGGTGCGCGCCGGCGAGGACAAGGGCCTCTGGTGGTACAACACCCAGCCGGACACTTACGTCGCGGTGCACCCCGGGAGCGCCGCTGCGGCCGAGACTGACGGCGGATCCAGCACGGGCCTCATCGTGGCGATCGTGGTCGCGGCCGTCGTCATCATCCTTCTCGTCGTCCTGCTGCTGCGGAGACGGGCGGGGCGCGTAGAGACGGAGGCCTGAGCGGCTGAGGGGGCGGCGGGGCGCGAGGCCCCGCCGCCCCTCTCGCACCCCGAGGAGCAGCCCTAGGCGTAGCTGAGGTAGGGGCGCCAACTCTCGTGGACGTGGTCCACGTGGAGCAGCACGAACGCCGCCGGCCCCGGCGGTCGCGGCGGCCGCGTGAGCCGCAGGCCCGCCACGTGCAGCGGCCGGTCCGCCTTCTTGCGGTTGCAGGGCGCGCACGACGTGACGAGGTTGTCCCAGGTGTCGGAGCCGCCCCTGGAACGCGGTACCACGTGGTCCACGGTGAGGTGCCGCGCGCTGCCGCAGTACTGGCAGCGGTGCTTGTCGCGGGCGAAGACCGCCCGGCGGGAGATGCGCGCGGACGTCATCCGGCGCGGGATGCGGACGAAGGTCGTGAGACGGATGACGAGGGGGATCTCGTAGTCGCAGCGCTCGGTGTGCAGGGCCGACCCCGATTGCTCGAGCACTTCGGCCTTGCCTTTGAGCAGGAGGACGAGCGCACGTCGCACGGAGCACACGTTGAGTGGCTCGTAGGTGGTGTTCAGGACGAGCACCTTGCGCATCGTCCCGGATAGTAGCAGATACACTGGGCCGATGGACGACCTCTTCTCCATGAGCGACGAGCAGGTCGCGGCCGAGGCGCCGCTGGCGGCGCGCATGCGGCCGCGCGCGCTGGCGGAGTTCGCCGGGCAGGAGCACATCATCGGGCCCGGCACGGTGCTCCGCGCCGCCGTCAAGGGCGGCCAGCTGTTCAGCATGATCCTCTTCGGGCCGCCGGGCTGCGGCAAGACCACGCTGGCGCGGCTCATCGCCGCCGAGACCGGCGCCCGGCTGGTGCAGCTCTCGGCGGTGAGCTCGGGCACCGCGGACGTTCGCGCCGCCATCAAGGGCGCGCGAGAGGCGCGCGCCCTCAGCGCGGCGCGCACCGTGCTCTTCATCGATGAGATCCACCGCTTCAACAAGGCGCAGCAGGACGCGCTCCTGCCGGCGATAGAGGACGGGATCGTCACGCTCATCGGCGCGACCACCGAGAACCCCTACTTCGAGGTCAACTCGGCGCTCCTCAGCCGTTGCCAGCTTTACCGCTTCGAGCCGCTCACGCCGGAGCTGGTCGAGCAGGTCGTGATGGCCGCGCTGCAGGACGAGGAGCGCGGCCTGGGCGGCAGAGGCGTCACGCTCGGCGAAGGCGCGCTCGCCTTCCTCGCCGGCATGTCGCGAGGTGACGCGCGCGTCGCGCTCAACGCCCTGGAGACGGCCTGGCGCTCCCGCTCCGCGGCGTCGCCGGGAGCGCCCGTCACGCTCACCCTCGACGATCTGCAGGACGCCGCGCAGAAGTCCCCCGTCATGTACGACCGCGAGGACGCGCACTACGACACCGTCTCGGCGTTCATCAAGAGCATGCGCGGCAGCGACCCGGACGCGACGGTCTACTATCTCGCCTCCATGATCGCCGGCGGCGAGGACCCCAAGTTCATCGCGCGCCGCATGATCGTCTTCGCCAGTGAGGACGTCGGCAACGCCGACCCGCAGGCGCTGCAGGTGGCGATTGCGGCCGCGCGCGCCGTGGAGTTCGTGGGCTTGCCCGAGTGTCGCATCAACCTGAGCCAGGCGGCGACGTACCTGGCCCTGGCGCCCAAGAGCAACGCCGCCTACACGGCGGTGGACGCGGCTCTCGACGACGTGCGTCGCCAGGGCAACCAGCCGCCGCCGCCGCACCTTCGTGACGCGAACTACCGCGGGGCGAAGGAACTCGGCCACGGGGCGGGGTACAAGTACCCGCACGCCAGCGGCGGCTGGGTCAGGCAGCAGTACCTGCCCGACCGGCTCTCAGGCCGCCGCTACTACGTGCCGATACGGGGAGTCGAGAGCCGGCTGGCCGCTCGCTGGGAGGAGATCCGGCGGCAGGTCGCTTCCGGCGAAGGCGACGGTGACGAGGAGGCGAAGGGGTCGTGAGCGGTGTGTATGTCGGGATCCTCATCTTCCTGGTCGTTGCGCTCGTGGCCCTGCTCGTCGTCTGGGTGCTTGCCCGCCGGATGAAGAGCGATCTCGACACTTCGCCGAGCTCGGTCGCCGGCGCCAGGACGTCCCTGGAACTGGCCCCGGCCAACGTCGCCCGGCTGCACGACCTGAGCGCGGAGCCCATCCTGCTCAAGCAGAACGAGGAGGGCGTGCGGGTGCAGATCGAGCACCGTCCCATGCTGCCGCTCATGGCTTTTGTGGGCAAGGACGTCAGCGCGGCGCTCAACGAGGCGGCGATGAAGGTGAGCGAGCAGTGGGGTCCGCGGTGGGTCGTCCTCTTGACGGCGGGAGAGGACGGCAGCGTCACGGCGCAGCGGCTCGCCTGATCTTCCGGCAGGACTGCACCGGGACCCAGCGTATACAGGGCTGTAAACTGTAAAGCCTGGGCACGTTTCTTCCGACGTACACTTTCGCCGGCTTCGCGCGCCTGTGCGGCTGGCACGGCAGCGGTCAAGGAGGCAGCGATGAAGGTGATGAGGTTCCTGCTCGGACTCGCGATCGGGGCGGGCGTCGCCCTGCTCGTCGCCCCGAAGAGCGGGCGTGCACTGCGCGAGCAGCTGATCGGCGGCGCGAGCGGCAAGCTGCTGGGCGCCGCGCCCGACGAGTACCCGCAGCCGGAGCCGGTCGCTGAGTGGGCCGGCGCGGCCACCGCCGTGGCGGAGGCGCCGCCCGTCGAAGAGCCTTGGACGCCGGCCGAGCCGGTCGCGGAAGACGTCGTGGTGGAGGCCGCCGTCGTGGAGGCCGTCACCGAGGAGGCCGTCACCGAGGAGGCCGCCGTCGAGGAGGCCGACCTCGTCGCGGTCGAAGAGGTCGTCGCGGAAGAGGCCATCGCCGAGGAAGCTCCGCCCCCCAAGCCGTTCCCGGACTGGGAAGAGCGCCCCGGCGGGCCTGCCGGTGAAGACCTGCGCGCGCGCATCGACGAGACGCGCGCGACGCTCGAGAGCGAGCTGGCGCAGCCGTTCGCCGACGAGGCGGCCGAGCGCGCCGACGATGCTGCCGCTGTCGCCGATGCCTCAGTCGTGGAAGCCGTGGCCGCCGAGGTCGTGGCCGAGGAGGCCGTCGTGGAGGCCGCGGCTGCGGAGATCGTCGCTGAGGAGGCGATCGCCGAGGCGGATGTCGCCGAGGTCGTGGCCGAGGAAGCCGTCTTCGAGGCGGTGGCGGCCGAGCAGGTGGCCGAGGACGCTGTGACCGAGGCCCTGCTCGCCGACGACGCCGACGCAGCCGCCGCGGAGTTCGCTGCGGAGGCCGCGATCGTGGAGGCCGACGCCGCCACCACCGTTGCGGAGCAGGCGGTCGCTGAGGCGGACGCGGCCGAGCTCGTCGCCGCCGCCGCAGTCGAGGAGGCGGCGTTCATCGAGATCGTCGCCGAAGAGGCGGTCGTGGAGGCCGCCGTCGAAGAGGCCGTCGCCGAGGAGGCCGTGCAGGAGGCGGACCTCGCCGAGGCGGTCGCGGAAGAAGCCATCGCCGAGGAAGCCGCAGCGGATGAAGTCGTCGCCGAGGCTCCCCTGGCCGGCGCCGAGCCAGAGCCTTACGCCGGTCCCGCCGTGCCGCCCCCGCTGGCCGTGGCGACCCCGGCGGAGCCGGTTGCCGCTGAGCCGGAACCCGTCGTCGCCGCTGAGCCGGAACCCGTCGTCGCCGAGGAGCCGGAACCCGTCGTCGCCGCTGAGCCGGAACCCGTCGTCGCCGCTGAGCCGGAACCGGTCGTCGCCGAGGAGCCGTGCGGGAGCCGTCGCCGAGGAGCCGCCCGTCGCGCGAGGAGCCGGAGCTGGTCGCCGAAGACGCCGCGGCCCCGGCCGCCTCGGCCCGGGAGGGAGTCTCCATCGATCAGGCCGAGATGCGTCGCCGGATCGAGGAGACCCGCGCCCGCCTCAAGGCCAAGGCGTTCGACGCCATGATGAGCGGCGAGGCCGCACTGCTCTCGCGCGACAGCGGCGAGAAGCCCGTTCCGGGCAGCGACACGCCGGAGCTCGACGCCGAGACCGACTCGGCCATCGACGAGTCCCTCTCTCAGGAAGAATACTGAGCCGAGCGTGACGAGGCCGGGGGGCGCCCGCAGGGGAGCCCCCGGCCTCGTCGTTGGCCCCTCTCAGCGCTTCAGCGCCCCGCGGCTTCGCCGCCGTGCGCGGCCGCCGTGCCGTGTGCGACTCGTCATGACCTCCGCGACGGCGGCCCATTCCGCGTCGCTCATCCGGTCCGTGCCGCGGCGCTCCACCGCCGGCCACGAAAGCGCACCCGGCGCGAGCCCGCGCTCGTGCAGCGTGTGCGCGAGTACTCCGGCGGTCGAGAAGAACAGCGCCGCAAGCAGGACGGCGGCGGCCGGGATGGTGCGGTTCTCGAACAGCAGGAAGAAGTACCACCAGACCTTCCAACCGATATCGAGCTGGAGCGCGTAGTAGATGAGCGGCACCGGCACCATCAGCAAGCCGAGGTAGACGGGGAGGATCGATCGCGCCCACCCGCCGGGTCTGGCGAGTGGCCAAAGAATGGCGGCCGGCAGGATCAGCAGCACGGTGTACGGGTTCACGAGCAGCAGCAGAAGGGCGATGAGCACCAACAGGAGGTGGGAGACGAAGATGGTGGCGCGCGCGTCGGTGGCGAAGCGTCGCTCGAGCCGCCGCTCGACCGCGACCGCGTAGGAGTAGGCCAGCAGCATGAGCGCGACCAGCACGACGACGCGCAGGTAGCGCGGGGAGTCCGCAAGACGCGAATCCGGAGGGATCACCGCGTCGGGGCTGTGCGGCAGCAGGCCCACCAGGTTGGCGAAGTAGACGATGGCGATCAGCACCAGCCACGGGGCGAGGTGGAGGCCCGCGCGCACGAACGCCGGTCGCAGGCGGACGCGGCCGCGGCGGCAGTGGGCGAAGAGGTCCACCGCGATCGCTACGAGCGGCAGGAGCAGGGCGGCGAGGATGCCGGCGAGCGCGCCGCCCGGCAGCGTCGCTTTGCGCGTCAGGAAGATCGTGCCGCCGCTCTGCGCGCCTGGCTCGCTGGTGCCGTCGACGGCCATCAGCATGTTCTGCGCGCTGGTCCCGACCTTTGTCAGCGTCTCCACGGACACCTCCTTGAGCGTGTCGCTCAGCGCCGGCGCCGACGGCCCTGCCGCGGAGACCGTGATCGCCGGCACGCCGACAGCCACGAACGGACCCTGGCTGCCGGAGCCCGTGGGGACTGCCAGTCGCAGCACCTGCGCCGGCACCCCCGGCAGCTCGACCCCGAGGTTGGAGTCCCTCTTGGCCGCCGGGGCCGTGAGCAGCCACAACCACGGCGGCGCCGTCCTGGCGACCGAGCTCCAGCCATCCATGCTGATGCCGTCGCTGTCCCGCTTGGCGACGTCGCGCAGCGCGAGTGCCGCGAGGAGGTCGTCCGTCTGGTGCGCCTCGACGAACTGGCTTGCGCCGAGCGCGCCGAAGGCGTCGCCGGTGGTGCACAGGAAGATGAGGCTGTGCTCGTGGGCGGTCACGCTGAAGGCGTCGGCGAGGCCGAGCAGTGCGGCGACGCCCGAGGCGTTGTCCCCCGCGCCTTGCGTAGCAAGCGGCGGGACGTCCCGGTTGGCGAGGACCAGGATGGTGCCGCGCGTGCGGCCTTTGGAGACGCCCCAGACGTTCTGCAGCGCCACGTCTTCGCCGTTGACCGTGGCGGTGAAGGGGTCGATGTGCGTCTCGAGCCCGGCGGCCCGGAACTGCTCCTCGACCCAGATGGCCATGCGCGCGTCCGGGTCGGTGCCGGCGACCCGCTGGGGGAAGTCCTCGACGATGGTCTTGAGATCGGCATACGCGGCTTCGCCGTCGAACGACGGCGGCTCCTGGCTGAGCCTGGGAGTGTCGGGACTGCCGAGCGTAAAAAGGGCGACGACGACGAGAACGGCCGTGACCACCCAGGCGACTCGGTACACCTTCAGGTTGGGCAGGGTGACCTCCTCGGACGTGGCAGGCATCCTATCAGATGGCCCGGAGCCGAGGCCGGGGCCCGGCCGGGAGGTGCCCGGGCGCCGGGTCCGAGGTCGGCGGGTATGATGACCTCATGCCCGGACCCGCCCGTATCCTCGTCGTCGAAGACGAGGCCCGCATCGCCGAAGTCGTGCAAGGCTATCTCGAGGGGCAGGGCCACAGCGTGGACCGGGCGGCGAGCGGAGAAGAGGCTCTCGCCGCCGCCGCTCGCCGCCGCCCCGACCTCGTGATCCTCGACCTGGGGCTTCCCGGCATCACCGGCGAGGAAGTGTGCCGGCGCCTGCGCGCCGAGTCCGACGTGCCCATCATCATGCTGACCGCCAAGGACGCCGAGGAGGACCTCGTACGGGGGCTGCAGCTCGGCGCCGACGACTACGTGACGAAGCCCTTCAGCCCGCGCGAGCTGACCGCCAGGGTGCGGGCGCTGCTGCGCCGCGCCCGCGCCGAGGACGAGCCGCAGGCCGACGTGCTCGAACGGGCCGGCGGGCGGTTGCTGGTCGACAGCCCCCGCCGGCGCGTGACCCTGGACGGCGAGCTCGTCGATCTCACCGAGTCCGAGTTCCGCCTGCTGCAGGCGCTCGCCCGGTTCCCCGGCCGCGTGTACACGCGGCCGGAACTGGTGGAGCGCCTGCAGGGCATGGAGTTCGAACCGTACGAGCGCACCATCGACGCCCATATCAAGAACCTGCGGCGCAAGCTGGGCGACGATGCCCGCGCCCCCCGGCTCGTGCTCACGGTCTACGGCCGCGGCTACGCCTTCGCGGAGGACCAGCGGTGAAGCGGCGCGGCCTACGTTTCCGGCTCGCTCTGACCCACCTCGCGATCGCGGTGCTCGCCATCGTCGTGGTCGGGGTGATCGTCGTGTACGCGGGCTCGCGGCGCTTCGACAGCTACCTCGAGCAGGTGCAGGGCAAGCGGAACGCCGCCGTCCTCACCTCGCTTCAATCCACCTACAAGGCGCCCGACGGCTGGGACGCCACTGCCATCTACGCCCTCAGCCAGGTGGCGCTGTTCAACAATGTGGACGTGGCGGTCTACGACACCGATGGGCGGCTCATCTTCACCGTCCAGGGCCGGCACGCGGGACGCGGCATGATGGGCGGCCAGGGCATGATGGGCGGCGGCGGTGGGATGATGGGTGGCGCCGGTGGGGCGGCGTCCGCGTCGCCGCGGGGGACGCCGCTGAACAGCGCCGACCTCACCGTGCGGAGCGCGCCCATCGTCGTCGCCGGCCAGCAGGTGGGCACCGCCGAGATCTACGCGCCCAAGGGCGCTCGAGCCGCCGCTGAGGACGCCTATCAGAGCGCCCTCACGCGCAACCTCATCATCGCCGCGGCCATCGCCGGCGCGCTCGCCCTGCTCGTGAGCCTGCTCGTGAGCCGGCGCATCACCGGCCCGCTCGAGGAACTCACCGATGCCGCCGGAGACGTCTCGGCAGGCAACCTGGGCGTGCGCGTCGCGCCGCGAGGCGACGACGAGGTCGCGGCGCTGGCCTCGGCCTTCAACTCCATGGCCGACCGGCTCGCTCGCGACGAGCAGTGGCGCCGGGACATGACGAGCGACCTCTCTCACGAGCTGCGCACCCCGCTGGCGACCATCCAGTCGCGGGTGGAAGCGCTCGAGGACGGGATCCTGCCTCCCACGCCGGAGAACCTGCGCGTGATCGGTGAGGAGGTCGAGCGCCTCGGCCGGCTGCTCGGTGCGCTGCGCAGCCTCAACGAGCTCGAGAGCGAAGACCTCAGCGTGGAGCACGAGCCCGTGGACCTGGCGGACCTGGCGGCAGGCGCCTCCGACCGCCTCCGCCCGGCGTTCCTCAGCAAGGGCGTCGAGCTCACGGAGGAGCTGCAGCCGGGCGTCGTGCTGGGCGATCGCGACCGGCTGCTGCAGGTGGTCGCGAACCTGCTCGACAACGCGCTCAAGTTCACGCCGGCCGGAGGGCACGTGGTCCTCGCCGTGGATACGGTGGACCTGCCGGTCGACCAGGCCGGTGGCGCCCTGGCGGGGCCTGCCGGCCGGTCCGTGCGCCTCACGGTCACCGACGACGGTCCGGGCGTGGCTGCGGTCGATCTGCCGTTCGTCTTCGACCGGTTCTACCGCGCACAGGAGACGCGCGGCACGTCGGGAGCCGGCCTCGGCCTCGCCATCTGCCGCGGGTTGGTCGAGGCACAGGGCGGCTCGATCGCCGCCGACGAGAGGCCGGGCGGCGGCGCCCGGTTCACCGTGCTGCTGCCGGCCGCCGGACGCGTCTGAGGCACGCTATGACGCCGACAAGTCTTTCGCGTGGTCCCGTCCTGCTCGCGTGCGACCTGGACGGGACCCTGCTCGACCACGACGCCGTGCCCGTCCCGGGCGCAGGCGAGGCGATCGCCGAGCTGATCGCCGGGGGAGTCCTCTTCGCCGTCTGCACCGGGCGCCCGCTGCGGGCCGCCCGACGCGCCGTCGGCGCACTCGGCGTGGAGGCTCTCATCTACGCCTGCTACCACGGGGCTCTGGTCGCTGAGGCGTCGGGTCGGGTCCTGCGGCACCTGCCTCTCCCGCCCCGCGACGCGGGTGAGATCGCGGCACAGGCGCTGGCGGCGGGGGTGGCCGTGACCGTCTGGGACGTGGACGAGCCGCGCGAGCTCGAGCCGGACACCGGGGGTGACGCCCCGGGGGACGCGGTCAGTCGGCTCGTCCTCCACGGGGAGCCCGGCACTGTCGCGCGGCTGCTCGACGCACTGCGTGCGGAGTGGGCCGGCCGGCTTCGGGTCGAGCCCATCCGGCCCGGCTTCGTTGGGGTCTCCGCGCCCGCCGTGGACAAGGGCGACGCCCTGCGGTTCGTTGCCACGCGGCTCGGCGTGCCGGAGGAGCGGACGGTCGCATGCGGCGACGGGACGGCGGACGAGTCACTGCTCGCGGCCGCCGCGGTGAGGGTCGCCGTCGGGGAACCGCCGCACGTGCTCGGTCACCTGGCGGACGTCGTGGTGGCGAGCTGGGCGCGGCTCCCCGAGACACTGCGCGCCCAGGTCATGCCGCTGCTCTGACGCGGTCCCCGTCGCTCGCGACCGCGGGTGCGCTGCTCAACGTGGCGCGGCGCCGCCGAGAAGAGCCGCCAACGGGCGAGAGCCGCCGTCGGCGAAGGCGCGTCACCCGAGGGGTCTCAGCACCGCTCGGGACGTGGCGTACGCATGCTGGGCCCTTGATCTCCCGGAAGAGATCAAGGGCCCAGCCTTGACTGATGACCTCGCCCCCTCGCGCGGGGGTGGGCGGCGACGCTCCACCCCCGCGGAGGGGCGGGGCGACGCTCCGCCCGAGGTCAGTCGACCTTGGGGAGCTTCGCGATCGACGCGGCGATCGCCTCTTCGGGATGGTCGTAGTCCTCGAGCTCGCCGCTCAGATACCTGTCGTAGGAGCCCAGGTCGAGCAGGCCGTGGCCGGTGAGGTTGAAGAGGATGTTGCGGCTGACGCCCTCTTCCTTGGCCTTCAGCGCCTCGTTGACCGCGGCCAGGATCGCGTGCGCGCTCTCGGGCGCCGGGACGATGGCCTCGGTCTTCACGAAGAGCTGTGCGGCCTCGAAGACCTTGGTCTGCGCGACCGACACGGCCTCGAGCAACCCAAGGTCGTACACGTGGCTGAGCAGCGGGGCCATGCCGTGATAGCGCAGTCCGCCGGCGTGGATACCGGGCGGCATGTAGTCGTGGCCCAGGGTGTACATCTTGAACAGCGGCGTGGTCTGGGCCTCGTCGCCGAAGTCGTAACGGAACTGGCCCTTGGTGAGAGACGGACAGGCGGTGGGCTCCACGGCGACCAGGCGCGTGTTCGTCTTCCCGGCGAGGTTCTCGCGCAAGAAGGGGAAGGCGAGGCCGCCGAAGCTGGAGCCGCCGCCGACGCAGCCCACGACGACGTCCGGGTAGGCGTCGGCATCCTGCGCCTGCAGGATGGCCTCTTCACCGATGATGGTCTGGTGCAGCAGCACGTGGTTGGTCACACTGCCGAGGGCGTACTTGGAGCCGGGGTGCGTCACCGCGTCCTCGACGGCCTCGCTGATGGCGATGCCGAGGCTGCCCAGCGATTCCGGGTCCTCGGCCAGGACCGCTCGTCCGGCGTTGGTCTGGTCGCTTGGGCTGGGGATCACGGTGCCGCCCCACAGCTGCATCATGCTGCGCCGGTAGGGCTTCTGGTGGTAGCTGACCTTGACCATGTAGACCATGCACTCGAGGTCGAACATCTGGCAGGCCATGCTGAGGGCGCTGCCCCACTGGCCGGCGCCGGTCTCGGTGGCGAGGCGCGTGGTGCCGTCGAGCTTGTTGTAGTACGCCTGCGCGACGGCGGTGTTGCTCTTGTGCGAGCCGGCCGGGCTGACGCCTTCGTGCTTGAAGAAGATCTTGGCCGGCGTGTCCAGCGCCTTCTCGAGACCGGTGGCGCGGATGAGCGGCGTCGGCCTCCAGATGCGATAGATCTGGTGAATCTCCTCGGGGATCTCGATGTAGCGCTCGGCCGAGACCTCCTGGGCGATGATGCTCGGGGGGAAGATCGGCGAGAGGTCGTCGGGACCGGCCGGCTGCATCGTCGCCGGATTGAGCGGCGGCGGCGGCGGGGCGGGCAGGTCGGGCACGATGTTGTACCAGGCCTTGGGGATCCTCTCCTCGTCAAGGACGAACTTCTTCTTGTACTCGCTCATGACCTACCTCCTCTCGAATGACGCTCGATCTTGGGTTGCGGCTGCGGATGAAGATGCACTGATCCTGCGCTCCGTTGTGAGGGGACGGGACGACCAGCTGGTTGTGGTCGGAAGTGCGGGCAGGGCCCGCGCGGGTGTCGAGAAAGGCGCGCTAGGCGCGCCAGGCCCAGCGACGCCGATTGGCGCAGGAGGTGCTGCGATTGGCGTCGTGGGTCGTCATGGTGCGCGGCATGCTATCACACGGGTCCGGCGCCCGCCAACATCTCACTTGGGGGTCACGGCTTCCAGCGGCGGATAGGCGTCGCGCATGGGCTGGTCCGCGCTGGGCAGGCCGAAAAGGAAGCCCTGCCCGTGCGAGACGCCGAGCTCCTGCAGGGCATCGAGCTGCTTGACCGTCTCGATGCCCTCGGCGATGAGCGTGATCGCGGCCTCGCGACAGAAGTCGCGCAACGTGCGCA
Source organism: uncultured Thermoleophilia bacterium (assembly GCA_963705205.1). Classification (GTDB taxonomy): domain Bacteria; phylum Actinomycetota; class Thermoleophilia; order UBA2241; family UBA2241; genus CAIXSE01. The sequence goes on along the minus strand of CAVPJG010000008.1, from coordinate 14,007 downwards.
CCAGACGCTGCTTGACGATGGAGGACTCGACGCCCCGGATCAGTGAGATGTCGAGCTTGATGAAATCGGGCTCGATCTCGACCATGGTCTGGAGGCCGGCGTAGCCGGCGCCGGCGTCGTCGATGGCGACGCGGAAGCCGTGCGCGCGCAGCTGGCGCACGATCTCGCGCATCTGGTCGAAGTCGTCGATCACGCTGTTCTCGGTGATCTCGATGACGGTGAGGCCGCGGTGCGAAGAAGGCGTCGCTTCGACGAACTCCTGCACGAAGCCGTCGCTCTGTGAGTGCAGGAACCACGTCAGCGGCTCCGTGTTCACGAATCGCAGGCTGTGCGGCGGTAGGGCCTCGCCGGCCTTGGAGGCCGTGCGCTGGCACAGCCGGTCGAGCTCCGTGACGCGGCCTTCGTTGCGCGCGACTTCGAACAGCGCGTCCGGCCTGTGGAGCTCGCTCTCGAGAGGACCGCGGGACAGTAGTTCGAAGCCGATCGCCGTGAAGTCCTTGAGGCTGACGATCGGCTGGAACACGCAGCTCAGCTGCTGCCCGGCGACGATCGCGTCGAACTCCGCACGGAGGCGGGAGCGGATCTCGTCGCGTTCGACCTCGATCGACTGGGTCGCGCGCGTGATGGCGTCGAGCAGCGCGCGCTTGAAGCGGATCTTGGGCGACTGCGTGAGCCGCGAGCAGCCGACGAAGAGGTCGACGTTGGTCAGCAGGCGGCTCTCGAGGTCGTTCTCCAGCCGGTCCAGCAGGTCCTTCTCCAGGCGCTCTTTGACCAGGAGCAGGTCCTCCTCGCTGATGAAGCCGTTCTTCCGGGCGGGCGAGAGGACGATGAGGAAGGCGTCGCCCAGGCTGGAGATGGAGACGAAGTCGTCGCCGCGGATCAGGCTGCCGCGGGCGTTCTCCAGGCCCTGGCCGACGACCCTGTACACCAGGTCGACCACCTCGAACCCCTGCAGCTGCTCCAGCGCCTGCACCCCGCCGATGCTCACGTAGATGATCCCGAGCTGCCCGTGGTCGAACAGCATCCGCTGGACCTCGAGCTGGACGTTGGCCAGCGTCGGCAGTCCGGTGACGTCGTCGTGGTAGACGCTGGAGTCGCGAAGGACGTTGGTGATGGTGGCGAGCAGGTGGTCGGGGCGGAAGGGCTTGGTGATGTAGGCGGACGCGCCGGAGCGATTGGCCTCCATCATGTGCGCCAGCTCCGTGCGGGCGGTGAAGAACACCACGGGGATGTCCTTGGTGTAGCCGAACTGGAGCTCGCGGCAGACCTGGTGGCCGTCCATGCCCGGCATGGTGACGTCGAGGAGTATCAGGTGCGGATTGCCGGTGAAGGCGAGCTCCAGGCCTTGCTCACCGGTGGTCGCGGTGAGGACCTCGTAGCCGTTGGCGGTGAGGACGGCGGCGACCGTAGCGGTCAGGTCGCCGTCGTCGTCGATCACCAGTATGCGGAGCCTCTCGTCCGGCACCTTGCCTCCTGCCGGTCTGCGGGCATGCCACTGTGTTCGCTCGCCCGCGCACGAGTCCTATCGGCAAAGTGGGGAAAAGGATGAGCAGCACTGCCGCGGGTCGGCGGCGGACAGTAGACTTGCGGGGACGGCACTCGAGACGCGGGAGGCGATGATGAAGGGATACGGCCCCGACGGCGGCGCACGCACGCCGCGGATCGCCGGCGTCACCACGTTCCTGCGCCTGCCCCACGTCACGCAGTTCGACGGCGTGGACGTGGCCGTGGTCGGGCTCCCGTTCGACACGGGCCTCGCCGTGCGCACGGGCGCCCGTTTCGGCCCCCGCGCGGTGCGCGAGGCGTCCCTGACCATCCACCCGGCGTACAATCCCGCACAGCGCGTGGCCGTGTTCGAGCGACTCTCCGTGGTCGACGCGGGCGACGTGCGGGCGGTCGCCGGCGGCTTCACCGACCGCAGCCTGGCCGCCATGGAAGAGACGCTGGGCCAGGTGCACCGCGCCGGCGCGGTGCCGCTGGGCATCGGCGGCGACCACACGGTCACCTTGGCCGAGCTCCGCGCCGCCGCCGCGAAGCACGGGCCGGTCGCCCTGCTGCACTTCGGCGCGCACACGGACTGCCTCGACGAGGGCGCCGGCGAGCGGCACATCCACAGCACGGTGATCCGTCGCGCCCTCGAGGAGGGTGTGATCGACGCGTCGCGCTCGGCCCTCCTCGGGATGCGCGGCGGGCTCGACTCGCCCGACGAGTACGAGCAGGCGCGGGAGCTCGGCTTCACCGTGGTCCCCTGGGACGACCTCGCGCAGCTCGGCACCGGTGTGGTCGTCGCGGCCGTCGACGGCGTCGGCGACGCCAAGGCGTTCATCACCGTCGACGTCGACTTCGTCGACCCGGGCTTTGCGCCGGCGGTCGGTACACCCGAGGTCGGCGGACCGACCTCGGCGCAGGCGCTCGCTCTCATCCGCGGCTGCCGGGGCCTCGACCTCGCCGGAGCAGACGTCGTCGAGGTCGTCCCCGAGCTCGACAGCAGCCACCTGACGGCGACGATGGCGGCGACCATCGCCTACGAGCTGCTGTCGCTCATCGCCTGCTCCGGCGGGGCCTGCGAGTGAGCGCCCGGCCGGACGCCGCGAACGCTGCCGCGCCGGCCGCCCGCGTGCTGCGCGTCGCCTGCGTGCAGATGAACACGCGCGACGACGTCGCCGCCAACGTCCGCAACGCCGTCGATCTGGTCGAGGCGGCAGCCGACCGGGGCGCACGCCTCGTCGCCCTGCCGGAGACGTGGGTCTTCAAGGGCCGCCGAGAGGGCATCGTCGCCACCGCGGAGGCGCCGGACGGCCCGTCCAACCGCGCCCTCGCGGCGGTGGCGGCCCGGCGCGGCATCTGGCTGCTCGCCGGGTCCGTCTACGAGCCTGCGCCCGGCGGCCTCGTCTCCAACGTGTCCGCCCTCTTCGACCCGACCGGAGACCTTCGCGCCGCGTATCGCAAGATCCACCTCTTCGACGTCACTACCGCGACCGCCCAGTACCAGGAGTCCGAGGAGGTCGTGCCCGGTCGGGAAGTGGTCACCGCCGACATCGATACCGTCGACGGCGCTCCGGTGAGACTCGGCCTCTCCATCTGCTACGACCTGCGCTTCCCAGGCCTGTACAGCTCTCTCGCTCTGCGCGGCGCGCGCATCCTCTGCGTGCCGGCGGCGTTCACAGCGTACACCGGAGCGGCGCACTGGGAGGTGCTGCTGCGCGCCCGGGCCATCGAGAACGGCTGCTTCGTCGTCGCCCCGGACCAGGTGGGCGAGCATCTGCCGGGCCGCGACTGCTTCGGCCGCAGCATGATCGTCGACCCGTGGGGCGAGGTGCTGGCGCGGCTCGCCGACGGCGTCGGCCTCTGCGTCGCCGATCTGGACCTCGCCCGGCTCGACGCGGTGCGCCGGCAGGTGCCGTCACTCAGCCATCGACGCCCGGACGTGTACGACCGCTGACGGACTGCTCCGCCGTCATCCCGGCCGGGGCTCGGCCGCGCGGGCGGCGCCCATGGACGCGGGGGGCCTGAGACGCGCGGGCGGTCAGGCCGCGACGCGGGCGGCGCGCCGCTCCGCGAGCCCGCGGCGCGCGAAGGCGACGATGACCCCGATCACCAGTCCGGCGAGCGCGCCGACGGCGACGTTCACCGTCATGCTGGGCCCGCTCGGCTCGTCGGGGACCGCCGCCTCGTGCAGCATCCGCGGCTGCTCGTTCTTCTGCGCGGAGAGCAGGAGCAACTCCCTGTCCTGGATGGCCCTGGTCAGCGACTCCTGCTGCGTGGCGGCGGCCTGGACGATCGCCGCGTAGGCCACCGACGCCGCGGCCTTCTCGCTCGCGGAACCGCCGCCCGCGGCGATGTCGGCGATCGACTTCTGCGCCGCGGCGCTGCGGGCCAGGGACTCCTCGTAGGACTTCTTGTCCGCGGCCAACTGCTCTTCCAGCACCGCGATCTTCTCGCCGACGCCGCTGTCGATGCGCTCGAGAAGTACATCCGCGAGCGCATTGGCGGCGGCCGCCGCGCGCTCGGGATCGGTGTCGGTGACCGTGATGACGACGATGTTGACGACGGAGGTGGTGGTCTTGACGGTCGATGACGGCGTCTCGACGGTGGTCTCTCTGCGCAGCCGGCTCGCGGAGATGTCCATGCCGGCGCGATCGGCGGCTTCATTGAGCACGGCCTGACTGGCGAGCAGCTGCACGGCGGCCTTGGCGTTGGAGCTGAGGCCTGCCATGGGGTTGCCCTGGGCGTCGGTGGTCTGCCCGATGAACACGGAGGCGGTGGCCGTGTACTCCTTGGGTTGTGCCAGGGTGACGACCGCGCCGACGATGATGCCGAGCACGACGAGCCCCACGATCACCCACCAGTTGCGGGCGAGCGTGGTGAACCAGGAACCGACGTCGATGCTGGTGCTGTCGTCCGTGCTCATGCGCTCCTCCTCCGGAGGCGGCGGCTGCTTCGCGCCAGTGTACCGCAGACGGCTGGGCCGGGTTGCGCTGCGGGCCCGCGCGGCCCTGCGGCGCAGCCGGTCCGGGTGCTCACCGGCGGCCGCGCCCGAAGTCGGCGCGCACGCGCTCGAGGACCTCGAGGTAGTCGTGCGCGAGCCTGCGGCGGTCGAAGCGCTCGAGGACGTAGCGGCGGCCGTTCTCGCCGAGCCGCCGCCGCTCCTGCGGCGTCGCGGCGGCGAGGCGTTCGGCCGCCGCCGCCAGCTCCTCGGCTTTGGACGGCTCGAAGGCGATGCCGCAGTCCGCCTCGTGCAGCATCGCCCGGGCGTCGCCCTCGAACCCGAGCAGGATCGGCCGCTCCATGGCGGCGTCCTCGAAGAACTTGCTCGGCAGGATCGTCCCGAAGAGCTCGTCCTTGCGGAAGTGCACGAGGCAGGCGTCGCTGCTGGCGAGGTAGGCCGGCAGGTCGGCGCGCGGCACAAGGCCGGTGAAGACCACGTTCGCGAGATCCTGCGCGCGGGCAGTCTCCTCCAGCCCGGCGCGCACGGCGCCGTCGCCGATGAGCAGGAAGGCGATGTCGCCGCGGCCCTTCTCCTCGAGCCTGCGGGCCGCGCCGAGCGCCACTTCGAGGCCGCTGGCCATGCCGATGGTGCCGGCGAAGGTGACGACGAAGGTCCCGGGCGAGAAGCCCAGCCGCGCGCGGAGCTCCTGGTCGGGTTCGCGCGGCTCGAACAGGTCGGTGTCGACGCCGTTCGTGACCACGGAGATGCGGGAGGGGCCGACGCCTTTGCGGATCATGTTCATGCGATAGCCGTCGCCGACGGCGACGATGTGATCAGCGCTGTCGTAGAGGGCGCGCTCAAGCCCGCCCAGCGTCCGGGTGATACGACCCTCTCCGAGGGCGCCGACGGCGACGATGGAGTCGGGCCAGATGTCGCGGACCTCGAGCACGAACGGCGCGCCGTGGGCGCGCGCGACCGGCCAGCCGGCCCAGCCGGCGAAGAACTGCGGGGTGGTGGCGATGACGACGTCGGCGCGCGGCCGCAGCAGCGGCCCGGCCGCGCCCGCCGCGGCCAGGTACGAGACGTAGTTGAGGCCACGACGCACGCGGCCCCTGTTGGCCGCGAGCCAGGTCCAGACGCGTACCGTGCGGATGCCGTCGATCCACTCTTCCTGGTACAGCTTGTTCTCGTAGCCCTCGTACACGACCCCGGCGGGGACGTTGGGCGCGCAGGTCAGCACCGTGACGCGGTGCCCGCTGCGTGCCCACTCCCGCGCCATCCCGTGCACGCGCGCGGCGGGGGCGTTGTTCTCGGGGGTGAAGTAGTGCGTCAGGAAGAGGATGTGCACTACTCGTCCCAGAACACCTGGTCGTAGTAGCGCACCGACCTGCGGCTGGTGCGCACCCGTGCCTGGATCTCCGCCACGTCGTTCGCGCCGAGCTCGCCCAGCGCGTACTTGATCCCAAGGTACGGGATGATGAAGTCCTCTTGGTACACGAAGGTGCTGACGCGCGGATTGATCTCGAGCAGCCGGCCGCCGATCCACTGCACGCTCTGGTAGTAGTCCAGCCCGAGGTGGCGGACCACCCTGCGCGTGAGCTCCACGAGCTGCGGCCGGTCGATGGTCTTGAACGCCATCGCGAGGCCGGTGAGGAACTCCTCGCGGGTGCGCGTCTGGTGGAAGACCACCTCTCCCTTGTCGGCGAAGAGGTCGACGGTGATCTCGGGCGCGTCGACGTACTCCATCAGCATGAGCTCGGGGAACGGCTCGTAGCCGGTGAAGAGGTCGACGAAGTCGTCGAGCGTCATGTACCGGTTGATCGGCTTCTCGTAGAGAAGGTCGTGGACGCGATCGACGTGCGCGGAGAGGATGCGGAAGCCGCGCGAGCCCTTGGCGACCGGTGGCTTGAAGCAGACGGGCACGTCCGGGTAGCCGAGCTCGCGGGCGCCGGCGACGAACTCCTCGAGGCTCGCCGGCCGGAGCAGCTCCGGCTGCGGTACCGGGATCTCGCTGCAGGCGGCGTGCATGACCGCCTTGTCGCCGGCGATCTCGATGCCGCGCACGCCGTCGGCGAGCACGCGCGTCCCGAGCGTCTCGAACACGTCGCGGTGGCGCGCCACCGTCTCGATCTCGTGCGAGGACTGGACGAAGAGCAGGTCCGGGCGCTCGCGCTCGACGACAGCGGCGAGCCCCGGGATGTACTCGGGGGAGGCGCCCGGCGGAACGAGGCTGAAGCCGTCGCACATGAACCTGCCGACGGCGTCCGGCCGCATGTCGACGCCGTGGATGTGGATCTCGCGCTCGCCGTTCGCCTTGAGCTGCCCGATCAGCGTGCTCGCGCCCGGGCAGCCGGCGGCGGTGAGGACGATCTTGAGCGGGGACAGGGTCATGCGGACTCCGGACTGGTCGCGGCGGCGTGGGGCGCTAGAGGATCCAGCGGTAGACCTCGAACACCTCGGCGTACTGGCAGCCGATGTTGATGCCGCGGGTGAGCCCCACGTTGCGGATGTAGTCCTCGTTGAGGTAGTTGCGATGGCCCTGGCTGGCGTAGCAGGAGAGCGCCGCGACCTTCTTCTCGATGTGGCGCTCCTCCAGCCGCACGTAGGCCTGCTGCGAGAAGTTGAGGTTGTTCCACGGGATCTCGTAGGCCATCACGGTGGTGCGCTTGAAGGCGCGCAGCCCCTCCTCGGCGACGGTCTTGTGGTCCTGGTGCAGGTCGATCAGCGCCGGCAGCAGCACGCAATCCGGATCGAGCTCGCGCTGCAGGACGATCATCTCCTCGAGGATGTCCTGGCGCATGGTCGGGAAGGTGCGCACCTCGAAGTCGTACACCTTGAGGTCGGCCTCGGCGATGCCGAGGATGCCGGTCGCGGCGCGGACCTCGTGCTTGAGCACGTCCTTGGGGAACCCCTCGGGGACGCTCTTTGCGGCGGTGCTGAAGGCGGCGTAGGTGACCTTGACGCCGTTCTCGATGAGGCGGGCCATGGTGCCGCCGCAGCCGAACTCACCGTCGTCGGTGTGCGGCGCCAGGACGAGCACGTTGTCGAAGCGTTCGATGCTCACGAAGGGATCTCCTTGCGGCCGGCGCGGGCGGCGTCAGGCCGGCCCCGCGCAGAGCGAACCGTAGAAGTCTACCAAATCGTCCCGGACCGCCTCACCGGCCCTTGAGCACGCGTTCGTAGACGTCGAGCGTCAGGCGGGCGTTGCGCCGCCAGCTGAGGCCGAGGGCGGTGGCGCGACCTGCCGCGCCGATCGCCGCCGCCCCGTCCGGGTCGTCGAGTACCTGAGCGATGACTCCCGCGATGGCGTCGGGGTCACGCGCGGCGATCAGCCAGCCGCCGCTCACGCCGGGGTCGATGAAGTCCTCGGGGCCTCCCCCCCGGAGGGCGAGCACGGGTGTGCCCTGGGCCATGGCCTCCGTGTAGACGAGCCCGAAGGCCTCGTCCCAGCTCGGCAGGGCGAAGAGCTGCGCGCGCGCCATCATCGCGAGCACCCTGGCGTGCTCCATGCGGCCGACGAAGTGGACGTCGTCGGTCACGCCCTCAGCCGCGGCCTGCTCCTGGAGTGCGTGCCGCAACGGTCCTTCGCCGACGATCGCGAGGTGGACGCGCCGCCCGTTGCGCCGCAGCTTGCCCATGGCGGTGATGAGGTCGGCCGTGCCCTTCCGTTCGATCAGCTGCCCCACGGTGAGCACGAGCGGTTCGCCGGGGAGGTAGTCGGACGCCGGCTCGACCTGAGCGTCCAGGCCGGTGGTACCGTTGAGGACGACCGTCAGCCTCTCCGGCGCCACCACATCAGCGAGCAGGCGGGCGACGACGCTGGAGTTCGCCATCACCGAGTCGGCGCCGCCGAGAACCTGCCGAACGCGCCGTTCCACGGCGCCGCCCATACGGAGGTGCTGGTAGACGTCGGCGCCGTGCACGGTGATCACCGCCGGCACGCCGAGGTCGGCGGCGAGGCGCTGCGCCAGCGCGCCGTCCGGCAGCGCCTGGTGCGCGTGCACGAGGTCATAGCCGGCCGACCGCACCGAGGGCAGCCGGCGGACGGTGCGGTACGCGATGTCGCCGAGGCGGTCGAAGAGGAGGTGCCGCGGCGGCTGCAGGACACGCGGGTACTCGGCGACGACGCCGTCGCGGACCGCTTGGCGCGGCTTGCGGCCGCGCCGCCGCTGGCGCTCGCTACGCCAGAGGGCGCGTGGCGCCCACGGCGTCGGGGACAGCACGCGCGACTCGACGCCGAGCTCCTTGAGCGCCAGGACCTGCTGGTGGACGAAGAGGTGGCGCTCGGCTTCGGGCCACGGATACAAGTGCGACACGACGAGGACCTTGAGGAGCCGGCCCCCGACCGTGCCGGCGCGCGCGTCGGCGCGATCGTGAGCTCCGTCCATGCGCCACATCTTACATGCTCGGGGATGACGACCGGCCGGTTGTGCGCTCAGGCGATGCTGGAGGATACTGCCCGTGGCGACGGCCTGCTCGACGAGCAGTCCGGGCGAGGCAGGTCTCCCCGAGTGCGTACACTCAGTCGTGCCTATCAGCCGGGCGATGAGGCTCAGATCAACCGCCTCTACCTGTCCCTCACGGGCAGAGACCGGACGCCCGAGGAGTTCGCCTGGGAGTGGCTCGACACGTGGGCCGGCCAGGGGAGCATGAACCTGGTCTTCGACCTCGACCGCGAGGAAGGTGACCAGCTCGTCGCCCAGTACAGCCTCATCCCCACGCCGCTCAGCGTTTGGGGCCGTCCGGTGCTCGCGGGCAAGACGGAGAACTGCATGAGCCACCCCGACCACCGGGGCACGGGCCTGTACTCCGCGCACGAGCGCGAGTGCTTCGAGCGGGAGAAGGAGCGGTACAGCTTCTTCTTCACCACGGCGGGCACGGTGTCGGCCGGTGCCGTCGGACGGGTCCGCAGCAAGCTTGGCTACGTCGCGTTCGACGATTGGGCCAACTACACACTCTGGCTGAAGACGGGCGTGCTCCGTGAGGACATCGGTTCGATCCTGAGGGCAAAGGGCGCGAAGAAGCTCGCCCCCGCGCTCGGCTCCCTGCTGGCCGGGGCTCTACAGGCGTACAGCCACGTGCGTCGCGAACGCTCGAGCCGGTACCGGGTGGCCGTGCACGACCGAGCGGATGCTCCGCTGGAGGCGATCGCGGGCCTCTGGGAGCGGAACCGCCGCCAGTACGGCGTCACCGTCGACCGCAGCGCCGGCTACCTGCGGTGGCGGGTGAACGACGACCCCCACGTCGAGCACAGGTACCTGACCATGCACGGGGACGGCGGGCTCCTGGGGTATGCCATCGCCTTCGTCCAGGAGGGCGACCTGCACGTGGTCGACGTCCTCGTGGACGGCGCCCGCGCCGAGCTGTTCGACCAGCTCTTCGCGGCGCTGACCCGGTGGGGCTGGGAGCTCCGGTTGTCTCGCGTCAAGTGCCTGGCGCTGCGGCGCTCCACCCTCCTGCCGCGCCGGCTGAGCCGCGCCGGCTTCATCGACTCCTCGCTGTTCACGCGGGGCGGGCTGTTCAAGAGGCCGGCCCGCGCCAGTTCTATCTCTACATCCCGGAGGAGCTGCGGGGGGAACCCGCGGTCACGGGCAACGCGCACTGGGACATCACCTCACTCGTCCTGGAAGGACTGCCACGATCGAACTAGCCGCCCGAGAGACGAAAGGATCCCCTATGGACGTCGTCGACTTCCGCGTGCGCCTGCGGACACCGCACATGCTCGGTCCCTGGAACCCCGACGATCCGGCGCCACAGTTCTCCCAGTACATCGAGCTCTACAACATGCGGCCCAGACTCACGCCGCTCGAGATGGCGGAGTTCGTGGCCATGACGCGGAGTGAGGGCGTGTCGCGAGGCGTCGTGTGCGGCGGGTCCATCGCGGACAACGACCACATCATGGAGGTCCGCGACGGCCTCGGCGGCGACGACCCCTTTCACTACATCGCCGGCGTCCATCCCTCGAACGGCGTGCGCCGCAATCTGGAGGAGCTGGAGCGGTGCCGTCAGGCCGGCTTCCTGGGGGTCAACGTCAGCCCGTTCATCTGGGGCATCCCGGCCAACGCCAGCGTGCTCTACCCCATCTACGCGTACTGCGAGAGCAACAACCTCGTGGCGATCGTCGACGGCAGCCTGCACTACAACCGCTTCCAGAGCATGTGGCTCGGCGACCCCCAGTACATGGACGAGATCGCCATGAACTTCCCGAGCCTCAAGCTGTGATCTCGCACGCCGGCAACGGCTTCGGGGTCCTCGCCCTCGCCGTGGCGCAGAAGCACCCGAACATCTTCCTCGAGTTCAGCGCCCTCTGGCCGAAGTACCTGCCCGAGGCGACCATCCAGGCGGTCAACTCCTACCTCAAGGACCGCTGCCTGTCCGGCACCGACTACCCGCTGGTGGAGTTCGGCGCCGCGGTGGAGGCGTGGACCGACGCCGTCAAGCCGCAGGTCAGGGAGCTGTTCTTCGCCAAGAACGCGGAGAGGTGCCTGTTCGGCGAGCCCAGGTGAGGGTCCGGCGCCGGGCGGCCGTCAGGGGAGGCCGGCGCAGAGCGAGCCGTAGAAGTCGATGAGGTCGTCCTGCACGGCTTCCCAGCTGTAGCGGCGCTCGACCGCGCGGCGGCCGCGAGCGCCCATCTCCGGCAGCGCCCGGCGGTTCATCGAGGAGGCGCCGAAGCCCCCGCAGGTGGCCGTTGGCGCCCGGCTCCACGGCGAGCCGCACTCCTCGAGGCGCACGAGCTCGCCACGCCCCGGCATGTCGCTGACCAGCGCGGCGAGCCCCATCGTCATGCCCTCGAGCAGTTTCGTGGGGATGGTCGGGTGGCTGTACTGGCGGTCGGGCTGCGACGGCACCCAGACGACATCGGCCGCCGCCAGGTAGCGCGGCAGCTCTCGCGGCGGGACGCGGCCGAGCAGCTTGACGCGGTCGGCGAGGCCCAGGGCCAGCCGCTCGCCGACCTCCAGCTCCAGCGCCGTGTCGTTGAAGGTGCCGCCGAGGTACAGGACGGCCTCGTCCGGCGCGACCGCTCCATGACGTCCAGCATCATCGTGCAGCCGCGGGCGCGCGAGAGGCTGCCGACGTAGATGAGCTTGAGGCGCGGGTCGGCGGCGAGCTGGCGATCGGCTCGGCGCCCTCGAAGCGGGAGGTCCGCGGGTAGTTGGGCAGCACGAGACGGAGCTTCGGCGCGCTGCCCAGCGCGGCCAGCTGGTCGTCGGTGACGACCACGACGCCCGAGCCCAGCGCCGCCAGGCTCCTCTGGGCGACGGCCGTGGTCTGCGAGGCGGCCGGGCGGATCTTCGCCGGGAGGTAGGGCTTGCCGGCGACGGCCTCGGGCACGTACTCGTGCATGTCGTAGACGAGCCGTGGCACGAACGCCCTGACCGCCGGGAACAGCGTGAGCAGCTCCGGGTCGTGCACGTGCAGCACGTCGGGCTTGAGCAGGCGCAGAGCCCGGGTGATCTCCACGGAGCTCAGGACGTGTGCTCGGCCGCGCTCCGGCAGCGGCGCCAGGATGACGCCGGCGTCGTCGCGGCCCGGCTCGTCCCGGGGACCATGTACATCACTTCGTAGCCGGCCTGGGCCAGCGTCCGGCACTCGCGCTCGTAGATGCGCGGATCGTCGGCTTGTGGACGACGCTGAGGTGGAGGACGCGGGTCACGCCGTCGCCTCCTTCCAGCGGGCCACCACGTCGGCGGCGCTGGTGCACCAGGCGCCGCGCGCCAGCGCCTGGTCGATCAGGCGCCAGTACACGGCGTCGTAGCCCCGAGAGACGCGCTTGTCGAAGCGGTTGTTGTGCCACAGCAGGCTGACCGCTCCACCGCTGCGCAGGGCGCGGGCGAGCATGGAGGCGGCGGCGTGCTCGGCGTCGGCCGCCGCCAGCCCGCGGTAGTGCGGCTCCTGCAGGGTGCCGTCCATGACCGCGAGCGGCAGCTCGACGAGGTCGAGGGGCCGCTCGTCGGCCACTGCGTACGGCCGGAACGGGAAGGAGCAGCCGCAGCGAAAGCCCTCGTGTTCGGCGAACGCCAGCGCGGCGTCGTAGGTGGACCCGGCCTGCTCCAGCATCGGCAGCGTCTCGCGGTAGAGGGCCCCGAGGTAGTGGTAGCGGATGCCGCTGACGGCGCGACCCAGCGCCCGGCAGGTTGTCCTGGTTGCGCACGACCTCGGCGAGCGCGAGGCGGTCGGCGTCGTTGCCGTGGAGGCTCACCTGCGTCCAGCCTCCGTGACCAGGCGCAGCGCCTCGGGGGATCTGCTTGGTGGACGCACCAGGCTGGTTGCCGTCCTGCTTGTGCGTGTGCCGGGCGATGACGAAGAGGTCGAGGAGACGCCATGTACGTCCTCGCCGGAGAGGATCTGCGGGACGTCCAGAAGGGGTCGGTGCGGCGCGGCAGGTGGCGGACCAGCCAGTCGACGCCGTCGCCCAGTTCGCGGGCGACGGCGCGGCCATCGAGGTGCCGGGCCGCGCGGGCGGTGCGGTACCGGCGGCGGCGAAGCCGCGCCGTGTCCAGCGCCACAGGTTGTCGAGGTCGTGGGTGAGCGCGATCGCGCAGCGGCCGCGCGCTCCCCAGACGCTCCTGTTGCCGGGAGCGCCTCGAGACCGAGCTCCGCGAGGCGCGGCGCCAGGGCGCCGCGCAGCAGCTCCGCGTAGCGGTCCACAGCCGGCTCGTCGATGCGCAGTCCGGGATTGGCGGCGAAGATGCTGCGGCGAACGGCAGGCGGCCGTACTCGTCGCGCTCGCCGGTGGTGCGCTCGTCCCAGCAGGCGACAGGACGAACGCGGAGGCGACGAGGTCGAACAGGCGGCGAAGCCGGCCTCGGGGCCGGCGGGCCAGGCGGCGACGGCGGCGCCGTCGCCACTCCCTCGCCCGGTGAAGGCGCCTGCCGGCAGCGGCCGCTCCGCGGTGATCAGCTCCATCGCCCCGGCGTCGCAGGGGACCGTCGGCACCCGGCCACCGGGGCGGCCGCGTATGCCAGCGCGGCGCCGCTCGCCTGCGCTGGGTCGCGAGTGAACGTCGCACCGCGGCCCAGCGGCGCGAGCAGCGTGCTGAGCACCCACTCGGCGCGCGGCGCGAACGCCTCGGGCGCGCCGACCTACACCTGCAGCTCGGGCAGGGTCACCAGCGCGCTCCCCCGCGCGGCCGCCGGCGCCGCGACTCGCGGCTGCTCACACGTCCTCCCTCGAACGCGGCGCGCGCGTCAGCACCTGCCTGACCGCGGCGCTGGCGTTGAACAGCCGCAGCGGGTCATCGAACGCGTGCAGGCCGTCCATGCGCGTGCCGCGCAGTGAGCGTGCGTACTCGCGCGCGCTTCGCTGGCGCCTGGCGATCTCCATGAGCGCCAGCGGCACGTCCTTGTTGACCACGATCCACTTGACGCCATCCTGCTGACGGCGGGCGATGTACGGGTCGCCGATCGCGTCGCGGTAGGCGGCGTAGGAGAGGTTGACGCCGCAGCGCGCGGCCAGCCCGCGCCACTTCCAGTGGCGCGCGTTGACCTCCATGAGCCGGAAGCGCCCGTCGCGCGGAAATCGCGCTTGAACTCGACCTGGCTGACGCCGTGGAATCGCAGTTCCCGCAGAAGCCGGAG